>NZ_CP166813.1:4960000-6466516 GCF_059716215.1 Pseudomonas sp. LBUM1643 | reverse complement strand
GGATATCCCCTAAGTTGAAAGCCGGTGAGGCAAAAACAAGCGGCCATTGTAGCGGCCAGACGCCGACTTATCCACACGTAGGTTGCTCAGCTTCCAATAGCAATCAACGCTTTATGCGGAAAAAAGGCGACAAGCGGTCTGTGCATAAGCTCTGTGGATAACCGCCCCTAAGGTCGTTGTACAAGTAGGGGGGAAACTCGGTGGATAACCTGCCTGTGGATAACTCCGCCTTTCACACACAGCTTATCCGACAGTGCAGCACAGGGTTACCACCGTTTACCACGGTAGTTGTCATTCTCTGTACATCAGGCATTTAAAGGGCTGGTGGCAGTTATCCACAGATAACGGTGCCCCTAGCTTTTATAAGCTTTACAAAAGAGCTTTAAATACTTTCCTTCTTTATTTCTATATCTACCGAGGCCTGGTGATCAGCAAAACGTCCTGAGATCTATTTATAAGGAAACGCTGGTTGGAAATTGACCTAGAGGCTTGCTTTCTCTAGAATCCCCGGTCTCTTAAAACGGGGGCCATTCCGGCCCGTTGTGGACGAACCAGGTAACACGACAATGAAACGTACTTTCCAACCAAGCACTATCAAACGCGCTCGTACTCACGGCTTCCGTGCTCGTATGGCTACCAAAAACGGTCGCGCCGTTCTGTCGCGTCGTCGCGCCAAAGGTCGTGCGCGTCTGGCAGTTTGATAAGCCGGCACTGGAGGTGAGTCAGGACTTCAGTCGGGAAAAGCGTCTGCTTACCCCCCGGCATTTCAAGGCAGTCTTTGACTCCCCTACCGGCAAGGTTCCGGGGAAAAATCTCCTGCTCCTTGCGCGCAACAACGATCTTGATCACCCCCGTCTCGGGCTGGTTATCGGGAAAAAGAGCGTAAAGCTCTCCGTCGAGCGCAATCGCCTCAAACGTCTGATGCGCGAATCGTTCCGTCTGCACCAGGATTCACTGGTCGGCTGGGACATAGTTATCGTCGCGCGCAAAGGTTTGGGTGACGTAGAAAACCCCGAATTGATTCAGCATTTCGGCAAACTCTGGAAGCGTCTGGCACGCAGCACGCCGGTACCAGCAGTCAAAACCGAAACTGTAGGGGTAGACAGTACCGATGCGTAAACTGGCACTCGTTCCGATCCAGTTTTATCGCTATGCCATTAGTCCTCTGATGGCCAGTCACTGTCGTTTCTACCCCAGTTGTTCCTGCTACGCGTATGAAGCCATAGAAAATCATGGCCTTCTGCGCGGTGGCTGGCTGACCTTTCGTCGTTTAGGTCGCTGTCATCCGTGGAATCCCGGTGGTTATGACCCGGTTCCATCTATCCCTACCTCCCGTTCTTCTTCGATGGCCGAGTAATCATGGATATCAAACGCACGATCCTGATCGTCGCCCTGGCAATCGTGGCCTACGTTATGGTCCTTAAATGGAACCAGGACTACGGTCAAACTGCCCTGCCGACTCAGAATGTTGCTTCCAGTACTACCGCACCGGGCCTACCGGATACGGCGACTGGCAATAATGCTTCTGTCAGTGACGACATTCCACGCGCCACAAGCGATGCCAGTGCAACGGCACCTGCTGAAACGCCAGTAGCTGTTAGCAAAGATCTCATCCGTATCAAAACGGACGTACTTGATCTGGCAATCGATCCACAAGGTGGTGATGTTGCCCAGCTGACTCTGCCGCTGTATCCCCGTCGCCAGGATCATCCGGAAATTCCGTTCCAGTTGTTCGATAACGGCAACGAACGTACTTATCTGGCTCAAAGCGGTTTGATCGGCACCAACGGCCCGGACGCAAGTCCTGCCGGCCGTCCGGTTTATTCCTCGGAGAAGAAGGTTTACCAGCTGGCTGACGGACAGGACCAATTGGTCGTGGACCTTAAGTTCAGCAAGGACGGCGTCAACTACATCAAGCGTTTCACTGTGAAACGTGGCCTGTACGACGTAACCGTTTCCTACCTGATCGACAACGAAAGCGCTCAGCCTTGGTCTGGCGCGATGTTCGCTCAGCTGAAACGTGACGCGAGCGCGGATCCATCTTCCACAACGGCCACCGGTACCGCGACATACCTGGGTGCAGCCCTGTGGACAAGTAACGAGCCGTACAAGAAAGTGTCCATGAAGGACATGGACAAGGCTCAGCTGAAAGAAACCGTCAGCGGGGGTTGGGTTGCCTGGTTGCAGCACTACTTCGTGACTGCTTGGATTCCAGCCAAGGGCGAAAACAACATCGTCCAGACCCGTAAAGACAGCAAAGGCAACTACATCATTGGCTACACCGGTCCGTCGATTACCGTCGCGCCAGGTGCCAAAGCTGAAACCAGTGCCGTTCTGTATGCCGGCCCGAAAAGCCAGGCTGTACTGAAAGAGTTGTCCCCAGGTCTGGAACTGACGGTCGACTACGGCATCTTGTGGTTCATTGCCCAACCTATCTTCTGGTTGCTGCAACACATCCACGCGCTGGTGGGTAACTGGGGTTGGTCGATCATTTTCCTGACCATGCTGATCAAAGGGATCTTCTTCCCGTTGTCGGCTGCCAGCTACAAATCCATGGCCCGCATGCGCGCAGTGGCACCGAAACTGGCCGCGCTGAAAGAGCAACATGGCGACGACCGGCAGAAAATGTCGCAAGCCATGATGGAGCTGTACAAGAAAGAGAAGATCAATCCGCTGGGTGGTTGCTTGCCAATCCTCGTGCAGATGCCGGTTTTCCTCTCGCTGTACTGGGTTCTGCTGGAAAGCGTTGAAATGCGCCAAGCGCCGTTCATGCTGTGGATTACTGACCTGTCGATCAAGGATCCGTTCTTCATTCTGCCGATCATCATGGGCGCAACCATGTTCATCCAGCAGCAGTTGAACCCGACACCTCCGGATCCGATGCAGGCCAAGGTGATGAAGCTGATGCCAATCATCTTCACCTTCTTCTTCCTGTGGTTCCCGGCTGGTCTGGTGCTGTACTGGGTAGTGAACAACTGCCTGTCCATCGCCCAACAGTGGTACATCACGCGTAAAGTCGAAGCGGCTACTAAAGCAGCTGCCTGATTTACACTGTGGATAACCACTCAGAACGCCCCCTAGTGGGGCGTTTTGCTATCTGTCACTTTTGTCTGGATATCGGTTTATGAGCGTTCCTCGTGAAACCATCGCTGCTGTCGCCACCGCACAAGGTCGCGGTGGTGTGGGCATCGTCCGAATTTCAGGACCGCTGGCCAGTGTCGCGGCCAAAGCCTTCAGCGGCCGTGAACTTAAACCTCGATTCGCCCATTACGGTGCGTTTCTGGGTAACGACGAAGAAGTACTGGACCAAGGGATTGCGCTGTATTTCCCGGGTCCAAACTCATTTACCGGTGAAGATGTGCTTGAGCTTCAGGGACACGGCGGCCCCGTGGTTCTGGACATGCTGCTCAAGCGTTGCCTGGAACTGGGCTGCCGGTTGGCTCGACCGGGTGAATTCAGCGAACGTGCATTCCTTAACGACAAGCTCGACCTGGCCCAGGCCGAGGCGATCGCCGACTTGATCGAGGCCAGTTCTGCACAGGCTGCCCGGAATGCACTGCGTTCCTTGCAAGGCGCATTTTCAGAACGTGTGCATAACTTGACCGAGCAATTGATCGGCTTAAGGATTTACGTGGAAGCGGCAATCGACTTCCCAGAAGAGGAAATCGATTTCCTGGCCGATGGTCATGTCCTCAGCATGCTCGATAAAGTACGGGATGAGTTATCCACAGTGCTGCGTGAAGCCGGCCAGGGTGCGTTGCTTCGGGACGGGATGACGGTTGTGATTGCCGGCCGACCGAACGCAGGGAAATCCAGTCTTCTTAATGCCCTGGCCGGCCGCGAAGCTGCCATCGTCACAGAGATTGCCGGGACCACCCGGGATATCCTTCGCGAACATATCCACATCGATGGCATGCCGCTGCATGTCGTCGACACTGCAGGTTTGCGCGACACCGACGATCATGTGGAAAAAATCGGTGTGGAACGGGCATTGAAAGCCATTGGTGAAGCAGATCGAGTGCTGCTGGTCGTAGACGCCACCGCACCGGAAGCGCTCGATCCTTTCGCGTTATGGCCGGAATTTCTGGAAGTTCGCCCAGATCCCGCCAAGGTCACCTTGATTCGCAACAAGGCGGACCTGACCGGCGAGCCTATTGCCCTGGAAGTCAGCGAAGATGGCCACGTCACTATTAGCTTGAGTGCCAAGTCCGCAGGTGCAGGGCTGGAACTGCTGCGCGATCATCTCAAGGCTTGCATGGGCTATGAGCAGACCTCGGAAAGCAGCTTCAGCGCTCGCCGGCGTCACCTTGAGGCGTTGCGCCATGCAAGTGCATCGCTTGAACACGGGCGCGCACAGTTGACGCTGGCGGGGGCAGGTGAGCTGTTGGCGGAAGATTTGCGACAGGCGCAACATTCCTTGGGAGAAATCACCGGTGCCTTCAGCTCCGATGATTTGCTGGGCCGGATTTTTTCCAGTTTCTGTATCGGCAAGTAACCAATACGGGAACCAGACCTGCCAGCGAAGGCGAATACAATTGCTCTTCGCTGGCAAATTCCGGAGGTGCTGTTGGTAACTTATCCACAGCCCACGTTTCGTTACCAGTTATAGGACACCGAGCCCAATAGCGTCCGGCTTTCACCCCAGTAGCAACGGCCTGCATCGTTACAGCCAGAAACGTATTCCTTGTCGAACAGGTTTTTCGCATTCACGTCGAACGTCCAGTTGCGATCGAGCTGATAACCGATCGCGGCATCCACCAACGTCACGTCACCCGCATCAAGCTTTCCGTAGAGTGAAGGCGAGGTGTACGCGAACGCACTGTCGAAATAACGCACACCCCCTCCGACGTAGAGTCCTTTGAGGCTGCTTTCGAGGAAGCGGTACTTCGCCCAGACAGAAGCCTGGTTGCGCGGTACACCCGTCATCTGATGATCTTTGACCAATGAATTGGCCGCGTCTTTGGTGATTCGCGCATCGGTATAGGTGTAAGCCGCCGTCACGTTCAGGTTGGGCGTCAAATTGCTATTGAGCTCCAGTTCCACACCTTTGGAACGGCTCTCGCCCACTTGGCGATAAGTCGAGGTAGTGGCATCGAAGTAGGTGTCGTCCTTTTTACGCAAGTCATACACCGAGGCGGTGATGGCGGTGTCCCAACCGATAGGTTCGTACTTCAGGCCCACTTCATATTGGCTGCTGGTGATCGGGTCCAGCGGCGCTCCCGAGTTGGAAATCTGCTGCACCGGAACGAACGCTGTGGAATAGCTCACATAGGGCGTCAAGCCGTTGTCGAACTGGTACATCACGCCACCCTGGTAGGTGAATTTCTTGTCTTCAGAACTGATGTTGCTGGCCGAGGCGACTTTGTCGCGGAAATCACTGTCGACCCAATCCTGACGACCACCCAGGAGGAACAGCCAATGGTCGTACTTGCTTTGGATCTGCGCATAAACACCTTTCATCTGCTGTTCCAGCAACGTGTTTTGCACCGCAATCGGCGTCAGAGGATCGCGCAGGTAGACGGGATTGTAGATATCGATAGGACCCACGAAACCGGCATTCCAGTCCTGATTGAATGAGGTACGGTCGAAGCTGCCACCGAACAACACCGTGTTCTCCATCTCACCCACCTGGAATTTCCCTTCCAACTGGTTATCCAGCGAGTACACCATCGACTTATTGAAACGATCATAGGCCGTCACGTTCAGGCGCGTGCCAAATCCTGCGTTGTTCAGGTTACCCGGCCAGGTTTCGTGGCGGGTTATTCGCGACTGCATATAGCGCGAGTTCTGCCGGAACTGCCAATCGTCGTTGAAGCTGTGGGTAAATTCATATCCGGTGCTCCAGGTTTCCCGCTCGAACGTATTCCAGTCCGGGTCACCGAGCATGGTGTCCTTGGATAACTTGCCGTTCGGGTTGGTAAGCAACGTCCCGGCTGCTGGCAGGCCGAGCTCCATGTTGGTGTGATCCTTCTGGTAATTGGCCAGCAGGGTCAGCGTATTGAAGTCGTCAAAGTTGAGCGTCAGCGAAGGAGCGATATACAGCCGATCATCCGGTACGTGATCGGTTTGCGTATCGGCGTTGCGTCCCAGCATCACGACTCGCCCGAGGATGTTTCCGCTGTCGTTCAGTGGCCCGGAGACATCGACGCCTAATTGACGACGGTTGTTGGAGCCGTAGCTGAGCTGCACTTCGCCCTGAGGGGCCGCAGTCGGGCGTTTGCTCACGAGATTGACCAATCCGCCTGGCGCGTTTTCGCCATACAGCAAAGAGGACGGGCCGCGAAATATCTCGACCCGTTCCAGCCCATAAGGCTCTGTACTGGTGTCATACCGATTGCCCTGCACCCGCAAGCCATCGCGCAACAGGCCATAGCCATAGTCGGTTGCATTAAAGCCGCGGATGAAGAAAAGGTCTCCGGCAAGGCTATCGCCAGCAGCAAACGGTGGCGCGAAGATCCCCGGTACGTACCCGAGTACATCCGTGAGTGTCTGGGATTTTTGATCCTTGATGCGTTGGCTGGTCACCACCGAGACGGAACGCGGAGTTTCAGACAAAGGGGTGCTGGTTTTGGTGCCAACCCGGCTGTTCTTCGCGTTGTAACCAACATCCGCCGCGTAATCCAGGTTCATTTCATTCGGTTGCGTGGCATTGATGTTTGTAGCGCCGAGTACCAGCGAATCAGCGTCGGAAACCGGCTGCAAAATGTAACTGCCCGCAGCTTGGGGTACTGCCTGTAATCCTGAGCCCTGCAGCAGAAATGAGAAACCCTGTTCGATGGAATAGCTTCCCACCAGCCCTTGCGTGCGCAATTGAGCTGTTTGTTGCGGCGAGAACGACAGGATCACATTGGCTGCCGAGGCAAACTGGCTCAATGCGTTGTCCAGTGGACCGGCGGCGATCGCGTAGCGCTGAATGGCACTGGCCGCAACTGCACTGCTGGTGACCAGCACGCAACTCGCCGCGCTGGTCATCAACAAGCTGTAGGCAATGCAGTGGTGGGAAAAGCGCTTTCGAAACGTAGGAAGTCGCATGGGAAATCAAGCCCTGAAGGTGGCAAAGAGCCGCGTTGATCGCGATTACCTGTAGGGCCGTGTCAGGTTAAAAAAAGATAACCCCGGCATGCATTTATTTTCTTGAGGCTTCGGGCACATCAAACGACATGGCTGATCGAGACCCAATAGCGTGTGAAATAACGCACGCGAATAGGGAGTGAAGCCTGTAGGTTCGCCAGTACCGCGTCCGTGGAATCCAGTCGAAAGGTACCGGAGACACGTAACCTCGAGGAGGGCGGATCACATTGCAGGATCCCTGGGCGATAGCGTCCCAACTCTCGAATGACATCGCCCAAAAATGCATTAAGGACAATCAGTTGACCATTGATCCAGGCCGCTTCCGATAAGCGATATGGGCGAGTCACGCCGATACTGGCGCTGTCGAAATCGACGCCTTCGCCAGCTCGCAGGATGCGTGGACTCGTGGTTTGATCACCCGGTTGAATGCTGACGCGGTCCTCCAATACACCGACACGTGTCGACCCCGACAATTGATGAACCGAAAACTGCGTTCCCAGTGCCTGTATGCGGCCTTCCTGGGTTTCGACGAAAAACGGACGAGGATCTCCGGATTTGCCCGTGCGTACGAGAATCTCTCCCGCGCGCAAACGAATCAGTCGTTGCTGGCCATCGAACAGGACATCCGCTGCCGTATGAGTGTTGAGGTACAGACTGGTCCCGTCGGCGAGCTCTATCTTTTTTCGTTGACCGACTTTAGTGGCGTAGTCGGCCCATACAGTTCCCAGCGCGGTGTATCGCTGGACGTTCCAGCCAACGTATCCGGTGCCGGCGAGTAGAAGTAACAGCTTGAGCACCTGGCGGCGATGTTGGGTCGAGGAAAGCGCGCGCCGGGTAAGGTCTTTAGGCAAGGCGCCCAGATGTCGTTGCATTTGCTCCATCTGGTTCCAGGCTGCCAAATGCGCCGGATTGCTCTCGACCCAATGCTGCCAGGCCTGCTGTTGGGCCTGCGAAGGCGGTTCTATTTCAAACTGCACGTACCAACTGGCCGCAGCTTCGAAGATTTTTCGATCGGGGACGACTGACATCATGCGCTCGCCAAAATCAGAGAACATTCCGTGAGAGCGCGAATCATTTGTTTCTTTACCGTCGTCAGCGACACCTCCAACTCCAGAGCAATCTGTTGATAAGTCAGGCCGTCGATCTGTGAAAGCATGAAGATACGTTTCGCTCTTGCGCCCAAGCCTGTCAGGGCTTTATCCACAGCTATCAGGGTTTCGATGATAAGGGCTTTATCCTCTTCACTGATCGCGGTGGCATCGGGACGAGAAGCAACCGATTCCAGATACGCCACTTCAATTGCGCGCCGGCGATAGCGGTCGATCACCAGCCCACGCGCCACTGTCGCCAAATAGTCTCTCGGCTCGCGAATCCGTGCGGCATTTCTGGCTCCCAGGATGCGCACGAAGGTGTCGTGCGCAACATCTGCAGCATCGCAAGCGTCGTGCAGCTTTCCCTTGAGCCACCCATACAACCAGGAATGGTGCTGCTCGTAGATCTGCTGAACTGCCGCCGTATCAAAGGGTAAGGGCATAGTGGAATAGGTGAGTTAATGATAATGGCTATTATTAGCTTTTGTTTCGCCTTCTCACAATAGCGTCCCGCTACCAGGCATCGACTGCTCGATGGCCATTTTATTAACTGCTTATGAGTCGCCATGACACCGTAGGGCGAATTTTCTGTGCCCGAGATTTAGCTGATTGGCCAATTTCTGTGGATTAAGCCCTGTGAATAACCATCACTAAGGGCAGTTGATAACAGGGCCTGAAAACTGGATATAACCACCCCTGTGGATAACCACCTCTTTAATCCACAGGCTTACACCGGTTATCCAACGCACTCATTGGCACATGAACACAGGGTTTTGAACCTCTGTACATATTGATAATAAAGGCCTGTAGAGATCTATCCACAGAAAATAGCCTCAGTAGAAATAAACATAAAAACAAAGATTTAATAAATTTCTCTCTTTTTAATTTCTATTATCCCGACTTCTCCACAGCTGGTTAAATTTTGTGCAAAGGGTTCTTTAGGAAGGGCGAAGTCCCTATACTTGTCGACCAGGTCCTAAAACCTGAGCTCAAACTATTCCTGATTACCTAACTGAAGCAGGCACGAGGTGCGTGGTGGATTTCCCTTCCCGTTTTGAAGTGATCGTCATCGGCGGCGGTCATGCCGGTACCGAGGCAGCACTGGCCTCAGCACGTATGGGGGCTAAAACCCTGTTGCTGACGCATAACGTGGAAACCCTCGGTGCCATGAGCTGCAACCCCGCTATTGGTGGGATTGGCAAAAGCCATCTGGTCAAGGAAATCGATGCCCTGGGCGGCGCGATGGCCATGGCTACCGATAAAGGCGGCATCCAGTTTCGCGTCTTGAACAGCCGTAAAGGACCAGCCGTACGAGCCACTCGCGCTCAGGCAGATCGGGTTCTCTACAAGGCCGCTGTCCGCGAAGCACTGGAAAATCAGCCCAACCTGTGGATATTTCAGCAAGCTGCCGACGACCTGATCGTTGAGCAGGAACAGGTGCGCGGCGTAGTGACCCAAATGGGTCTCCGTTTCTTCGCCGATTCAGTGGTGTTGACCACCGGCACGTTCCTCGGTGGACTTATCCACATCGGGATGCAGAATTTTTCCGGCGGCCGTGCCGGCGATCCGCCCTCAATCGCTCTGGCTCACCGTTTGCGCGAATTGCCCTTGCGCGTCGGTCGTTTGAAAACCGGTACACCACCGCGTATCGACGGTCGTTCCGTGGATTTCTCGGTGATGACCGAGCAAGCGGGCGATACGCCTATCCCGGTGATGTCGTTCATGGGCTCCAAGGAGCAACACCCCAAACAGGTGAGCTGCTGGATTACCCACACCAACGCCCGTACACACGAGATCATCGCCGCCAACCTCGACCGCTCGCCGATGTATTCCGATGCAGGGCTGATCGAAGGCATTGGCCCTCGGTACTGCCCGTCGATCGAAGACAAGATCCATCGCTTTGCCGACAAGGAGAGCCACCAGGTCTTCATCGAGCCGGAAGGACTTACGACCAACGAGCTGTACCCGAACGGGATCTCCACCTCTTTGCCGTTCGACGTGCAATTGCAGATCGTGCAGTCGATCCGCGGTATGGAAAACGCGCACATCGTGCGGCCGGGCTATGCCATCGAGTACGATTATTTCGATCCGCGTGACCTGAAATACAGCCTGGAAACCAAGGTGATTGGCGGTTTGTTCTTCGCTGGCCAAATCAACGGGACGACCGGTTACGAAGAAGCCGGTGCCCAAGGATTATTGGCCGGAGCCAATGCTGCGCTGCGTGCACAGGGCAAAGACGCCTGGTGTCCGCGTCGAGACGAGGCGTACATCGGCGTGCTGGTTGACGACCTGATTACCCTCGGCACTCAAGAGCCGTA
This sequence comes from Pseudomonas sp. LBUM1643, assembly GCF_059716215.1. Lineage (NCBI taxonomy): Bacteria > Pseudomonadati > Pseudomonadota > Gammaproteobacteria > Pseudomonadales > Pseudomonadaceae > Pseudomonas > Pseudomonas sp. LBUM1643. The sequence continues at coordinate 6,456,036 of NZ_CP166813.1, read as the reverse complement.
CCGGATGTTCACTTCCCGTGCCGAGTACCGCCTGATCCTGCGTGAAGACAACGCGGACCTGCGGTTGACCGAAAAAGGTCGGGAGCTGGGTCTGGTCGATGACGCGCGTTGGGCTGCTTTCTGCACCAAACGTGAAAGCATCACGCTGGAAGAACAACGTCTGAAAAGTACCTGGGTTCGCCCAGGTACCGAGCAGGGCGATGCGATTTCCGTGAAGTTCGGAACGCCGCTGACCCACGAATACAATTTGCTCAATCTGCTGAGCCGTCCGGAAATTGACTACGCTGGTCTGATCGCCGTGACAGGTGGAGGCGCAGAAGATCCACAAGTCGCTGAACAGGTCGAAATCAAGACCAAGTACGCCGGCTATATCGATCGTCAACAGGATGAAATCGCTCGCCTGCGCGCCAGTGAAGACACGAAATTGCCTGTGGATATCGATTACACGAACATTTCCGGCCTCTCGAAAGAGATCCAGAGCAAGCTCGGCGCTACGCGTCCAGAGACTCTCGGTCAGGCTTCGCGTATTCCGGGTGTGACTCCTGCAGCCATTTCGCTGTTGATGATTCATTTGAAAAAACGCGGCGCGGGCCGTCAGTTGGAGCAAAGCGCTTGAGTTCGTTGGTCACCTCGCAACACGCCGAAGAGTTATCCACAGGTGCTCGCCAGCTCGGTGTCACCCTGACAGAGTCCCAGCACGCTCAGTTGCTGGGCTATCTGGCCCTGTTGATCAAATGGAACAAGGCTTACAACCTGACCGCCGTCCGCGATCCGGACGAAATGGTCTCCCGGCACTTGCTCGACAGTCTCAGCGTGATGTCGTTTGTCGAAAACGGTCGATGGCTGGACGTGGGTAGCGGCGGCGGCATGCCGGGCATTCCGTTGGCCATCCTGTTCCCGGAATCCCAGGTGACCTGCCTGGACAGCAACGGCAAGAAAACCCGCTTCCTCACCCAGGTCAAACTCGAACTCAAACGGGATAACTTGCAAGTTATCCACAGTCGCGTGGAATCCTTCCAGCCTGCACAGCCCTTCAACGGGATCATCTCCCGGGCATTCAGCAGCATGGAGAATTTCACCAACTGGACTCGTCACCTCGGCGATAACGATACGCGTTGGCTGGCAATGAAGGGCGTTCATCCGGCCGATGAGCTGGTAGCATTGCCGGCAGACTTCCACCTCGATAGCGAACACGCCCTGGCCGTACCTGGTTGCCAAGGCCAACGCCATCTGCTGATACTGCGCCGCACGGCATGATTGGGAACAAAAGCAAGAATGGCTAAGGTATTCGCGATTGCGAACCAAAAGGGTGGTGTGGGTAAAACCACCACCTGCATCAACCTCGCAGCATCCCTGGTTGCTACCAAGCGCCGGGTGCTGTTGATCGATCTCGATCCACAGGGCAACGCCACCATGGGTAGCGGTGTGGATAAACACGGCCTGGAAAACTCGGTCTACGACCTGTTGATCGGTGAATGCGATCTGGCTCAGGCCATGCATTACTCCGAGCACGGTGGCTACCAGCTGTTGCCGGCCAACCGTGACCTGACCGCCGCAGAAGTGGTTCTGCTGGAAATGCAGATGAAGGAAAGCCGTTTGCGCAGTGCGCTGGCGCCGATCCGTGAAAACTACGATTACATTCTGATCGATTGCCCTCCTTCGCTCTCGATGCTGACACTCAACGCTCTGGTGGCCGCTGACGGGGTCATTATCCCCATGCAGTGCGAGTACTTTGCACTCGAAGGCCTGAGCGACCTTGTGGATAACATCAAGCGTATTGCTGAGCTGCTGAACCCGAATCTGAAGGTCGAAGGCCTCTTGCGGACTATGTACGATCCGCGACTGAGCCTGATGAACGATGTTTCTGCGCAGCTCAAGGAACACTTCGGCGATCAGCTTTACGACACCGTGATTCCGCGCAACATCCGCCTGGCTGAAGCGCCAAGCTACGGCATGCCGGCGCTGGTTTACGACAAGTCTTCGCGAGGCGCCATTGCCTACCTGGCATTGGCGGGCGAGATGGTTCGCCGCCAACGCAAAAACTCACGCACCGCCGCCGCTCAGGCAACTTAAGGAATTCCCATGGCCGTCAAGAAACGAGGTCTCGGACGTGGACTGGATGCACTGCTGAGTGGTCCTACTGTCAGTTCGCTGGAAGAGCAGGCGGTGCAGGCAGACCAGCGTGAGCTGCAGCACCTGCCGCTGGACCTGATCCAGCGCGGGAAGTACCAGCCGCGTCGAGACATGGACCCTCAAGCGCTGGAAGAACTGGCGCAGTCGATCAAGGCCCAGGGCGTCATGCAGCCGATTGTGGTACGCCCGATTGGCGGTGGCCGCTTCGAAATCATTGCCGGTGAACGCCGTTGGCGCGCAAGCCAGCAGGCTGGCCAGGAAACCATTCCGGCCATGGTCCGCGATGTGCCGGACGAAACCGCTATCGCGATGGCGCTGATCGAGAACATTCAGCGTGAGGATCTCAATCCGATCGAGGAAGCGGTCGCTCTGCAGCGACTGCAGCACGAATTCCAGCTGACACAGCAACAGGTTGCGGAAGCAGTGGGCAAGTCCCGCGTAACCGTGGCCAACCTGCTACGCTTGATCGCGTTGCCTGAAGTTATAAAAACCATGCTGTCGCACGGTGACCTGGAAATGGGTCACGCACGTGCTTTGCTCGGTTTGCCTGACAATCAACAGGTTGAAGGGGCGCGACATGTTGTCGCACGGGGGCTGACTGTGCGCCAGACTGAGGCACTGGTTCGCCAGTGGTTGAGTGGCAAACAAGAGCCTGCCGAACCGGTTAAACCGGACCCGGATATCGCCCGACTCGAGCAGCGCCTGGCCGAGCGCCTAGGCTCTGCGGTGCAGATCCGACACGGAAAGAAGGGGAAGGGGCAGTTGGTGATTGGTTACAACTCCCTCGATGAGCTTCAGGGTGTGCTCGCACACATTCGCTGAAACATTTCCTCATGTAGCGTGCAGTCGGAAATCACTACCTGACAGTTGAATAGGGGCAGAACCGCCCCTATACTCTGCGCGCATTTTGTCGGCACAAATTATGCCAAGTTATTGAATTCTGGCAGCCGACCATTGGAGAGCAATAGTGATGGAAAGACGCACGCCAAACCGCTTGCCGTTCCATCGCCTGGCAGTTTTTCCGGTCTTACTGGCTCAATTTGTCGTTTTGGTGCTGGCCGCTTTGGCGCTCTGGTACTGGCATGGAGTCGTAGCCGGGTACTCAGGACTTTGCGGAGGCCTGATAGCCTTGCTGCCCAATGTTTATTTCGCTCACAGGGCATTTCGGTTTTCCGGCGCCCGAGCAGCCCAAGCCATCGTCCGGTCTTTTTATGCCGGTGAGGCGGGCAAACTGATTTTGACGGCAGTGCTCTTTGCATTGACGTTCGCAGGTGTGAAGCCATTGGCGCCGCTAGCTGTATTCGGCGTCTTCGTGTTGACCCAACTGGTCAGCTGGTTCGCGCCCCTGCTGATGAGAACAAGACTTTCGAGACCTTAGGGCGTTTGAGGCAACCATGGCAGAGACAACCGCTTCGGGCTATATCCAGCACCACTTGCAGAACCTGACCTTCGGTCAGCACCCAACTGGCGGGTGGGGTTTTGCCCACACCGCAGCAGAAGCCAAAGAAATGGGCTTCTGGGCTTTCCACGTCGATACACTCGGCTGGTCGGTCGCGTTGGGTCTGATTTTCGTTCTTCTTTTCCGCATGGCGGCAAAGAAAGCGACATCCGGTCAACCTGGTGCTTTGCAAAACTTCGTTGAAGTATTGGTCGAATTCGTCGATGGCAGCGTGAAAGACAGCTTCCATGGCCGTAGCCCGGTGATTGCACCGCTGGCACTGACCATCTTCGTCTGGGTCTTCCTGATGAACGCCGTCGACCTGATCCCGGTCGACTGGATTCCTCAGCTGGCCATCCTGATCACTGGTGATGCGCACATTCCATTCCGTGCCGTATCGACCACTGACCCGAACGCTACCCTGGGCATGGCCCTGTCGGTGTTCGCGTTGATCATTTTCTACAGCATCAAGGTCAAGGGCATCGGCGGCTTCATCGGCGAACTGACCCTGCACCCGTTCGGCAGCAAGAATATTTTCCTTCAAGCCCTGCTGATCCCGGTGAACTTCCTGCTGGAGTTCGTGACGCTGATCGCCAAGCCTATCTCCCTGGCACTGCGTCTGTTCGGCAACATGTACGCCGGCGAGCTGGTCTTCATTCTGATTGCTGTGATGTTCGGCAGCGGTCTGCTCTGGCTTAGCGGCCTGGGCGTAGTACTGCAGTGGGCGTGGGCTGTGTTCCACATCCTGATCATCACCCTGCAGGCGTTTATCTTCATGATGTTGACCATCGTCTACCTGTCGATGGCGCACGAAGAGAACCATTAAGACCAGTCTCGACTAGTCTGATGTCCCACCCGGTCAAACGGGTGGGTGCCCGAACAGGGCTATGAAACGATTTGTTTTACCGCTTTAAAATCTAAAAAACCTAAACCATACGACGTAAAAGTCGGGAGGAAAGATGGAAACTGTAGTTGGTCTAACCGCTATCGCTGTTGCACTGTTGATCGGCCTGGGCGCACTGGGTACCGCAATTGGTTTCGGCCTGTTGGGCGGCAAGTTCCTGGAAGGCGCAGCGCGTCAACCAGAAATGGTTCCAATGCTGCAAGTTAAAATGTTCATCGTCGCCGGTCTGCTCGACGCCGTGACCATGATCGGTGTTGGTATCGCTCTGTTCTTCACTTTCGCGAACCCATTCGTTGGTCAACTCGCTGGCTAATTACTCGAACCTTCGAGTAATTGGTGTGATGTGCAACGAACGAGCGAGGTGTTGGCGTGAACATTAATGCAACCCTGATTGGCCAGTCCGTTGCGTTCTTCATTTTTGTACTGTTTTGCATGAAGTTCGTGTGGCCTCCGGTCATCGCGGCTTTGCACGAACGTCAGAAGAAGATCGCGGATGGACTGGACGCTGCCGCCCGAGCAGCTCGCGACCTGGAGCTGGCCCAAGATAAAGCGGGTCAGCAACTGCGCGAAGCAAAAGCTCAGGCAGCCGAAATCATTGAGCAAGCCAAGAAACGCGGTAACCAAATCGTTGAAGAGGCTGTTGAAAAAGCCCGTATCGACGCTGACCGTGTGAAGGTTCAGGCTCAGGCCGAGATCGAGCAGGAACTGAACAGTGTCAAAGACGCGCTGCGTGCCCAATTGGGTGCACTGGCCGTTGGCGGCGCCGAGAAGATCCTGGGTGCCACAATCGATCAAAACGCGCACGCGGAGCTGGTAAACAAACTGGCTGCTGAAATTTAAGCGAGGGCGATCATGGCAGAATTGACCACGTTGGCCCGACCTTACGCTAAGGCAGCCTTCGAGCACGCCCAGGCCCACCAGCAACTGGCCTCTTGGTCAGCCATGCTCGGCCTGGCTGCAGCAGTGTCGCAAGACGACACCATGCAGCGCGTGCTCAAGGCCCCGCGACTGACGAGCGCAGACAAGGCCGCCACGTTTATTGACGTGTGCGGCGACAAGTTTGATGCCAAGGCACAGAACTTCATTCACGTCGTTGCCGAAAACGACCGTCTCCCGCTTTTGCCGGAGATATCCGCTCTGTTCGACCTGTACAAGGCCGAACAAGAGAAATCGGTAGACGTTGAAGTGACCAGTGCTTTTGCATTGAACCAAGAACAGCAAGACAAACTCGCCAAGGTTCTCAGTGCACGACTCAACCGGGAAGTGCGCCTGCAAGTCGAGGAAGACAAATCCCTTATTGGGGGCATTGTCATCCGCGCCGGCGACCTGGTTATCGATGGCTCGGTTCGCGGCAAACTCGCGAGCCTTGCCGAAGCATTGAAATCTTGAGTTTGAAGGGGCAGCAGAGCAATGCAGCAACTCAATCCTTCCGAAATAAGTGAAATTATCAAGGGCCGCATCGACAAGCTCGATGTGACCTCCCAAGCCCGTAACGAAGGCACTGTCGTCAGCGTATCTGACGGTATCGTGCGGATTCACGGTCTGGCCGACGTTATGTACGGCGAGATGATCGAGTTTCCGGGCGGCGTCTTCGGTATGGCTCTCAACCTGGAGCAAGACTCCGTAGGTGCCGTAGTATTGGGCTCCTACCAGTCTCTGGCTGAAGGCATGAGCGCCAAGTGCACCGGCCGCATCCTCGAAGTTCCGGTTGGTAAGGAACTGCTGGGTCGCGTAGTCGACGCACTGGGTAACCCAGTTGACGGCAAAGGTCCGCTGAACAACACCGAGACCGACGCGGTCGAGAAAGTTGCTCCAGGCGTGATCTGGCGTAAGTCGGTAGACCAGCCTGTACAGACTGGCTACAAGGCTGTCGATGCCATGATTCCTGTCGGCCGTGGCCAGCGTGAGCTGATCATCGGTGACCGTCAGATCGGTAAAACCGCTCTGGCGATCGACGCGATCATCAACCAGAAAAACAGCGGCATTTTCTGCGTCTACGTAGCTATCGGTCAGAAACAATCGACCATCGCTAACGTGGTTCGCAAGCTGGAAGAAAACGGCGCACTGGCTAACACCATCGTCGTTGCCGCGAGCGCTTCGGAATCTGCAGCACTGCAGTTCCTGGCCCCGTACTCCGGTTGCACCATGGGTGAATTCTTCCGCGACCGCGGTGAAGACGCGCTGATCGTTTATGACGATCTGTCCAAGCAAGCAGTGGCTTACCGCCAGATTTCCCTGCTGCTGCGCCGTCCACCAGGCCGTGAAGCTTACCCAGGCGACGTGTTCTATCTCCACTCCCGTCTGCTGGAGCGCGCATCCCGCGTTTCGGAAGAATACGTAGAGAAGTTCACCAACGGCGCAGTGACCGGCAAAACCGGTTCCCTGACCGCACTGCCGATCATTGAAACCCAGGCTGGCGACGTTTCCGCGTTCGTTCCGACCAACGTGATTTCGATCACCGACGGTCAGATCTTCCTGGAATCGGCCATGTTCAACTCCGGGATCCGTCCTGCTGTGAACGCCGGTGTTTCGGTATCCCGTGTGGGTGGTGCCGCTCAGACCAAGATCATCAAGAAGCTCTCCGGTGGTATCCGTACCGCTCTGGCTCAGTACCGTGAACTGGCGGCATTCGCCCAGTTTGCTTCTGACCTGGACGAAGCGACCCGTAAGCAACTTGAGCATGGTCAGCGCGTTACCGAGCTGATGAAGCAGAAGCAATACGCACCAATGTCGATCGCTGACATGGCGCTGTCGCTGTATGCCGCTGAGCGTGGGTTCCTGACTGACGTTGAAATCGCCAAGATCGGCAGCTTCGAACAAGCGCTGATTGCTTTCTTCAACCGCGATCACGCCGATTTGATGGCGAAGATCAACGTGAAGGGTGACTTCAATGACGAAATCGACGCTGGCATGAAAGCCGGTATCGAGAAGTTCAAGGCCACCCAAACCTGGTAAGCCGCAGCGGGAGCCGCGAGGCTCCCGCTTGCTAACCTGATAGGTGTTACATGGCAGGCGCAAAAGAGATTCGCAGTAAGATTGCGAGCATCAAAAGCACGCAAAAGATTACCAGCGCCATGGAAAAAGTGGCGGTCAGTAAAATGCGCAAGGCACAAATGCGCATGGCTGCTAGCCGTCCTTACGCGGAGCGCATCCGCCAGGTTATTGGCCATCTGGCCAACGCCAACCCGGAATATCGCCACCCGTTCATGCTCGACCGTGAAGTAAAGCGCGTCGGTTATGTTGTGGTGAGCAGTGACCGTGGTCTGTGTGGTGGCTTGAACACCAACCTGTTCAAGGCTCTGGTCAAGGACATGGCGGTAAACCGCGAAAACGGCGTCGAGATCGATCTGTGTGTAGTTGGTAGCAAGGGTGCGGCTTTCTTCCGCAACTTCGGCGGTAACGTCGTAGCAGCTATCAGCCACCTGGGTGAAGAGCCGTCGATCAATGACCTGATCGGCAGCGTCAAGGTGATGCTGGATGCCTACCTGGACGGCCGTATTGACCGCCTGTCCGTGGTGTCCAACAAGTTCATCAACACCATGACGCAACAGCCTACCGTGGAGCAGTTGATTCCATTGGTGGCAACCCCGGAACAGGAACTCAAGCACCACTGGGATTATCTGTACGAACCGGACGCCAAAGAGCTGCTTGACGGCTTGATGGTCCGTTACGTGGAGTCGCAGGTCTACCAGGCGGTGGTCGAGAACAACGCGGCTGAACAAGCTGCGCGGATGATCGCGATGAAGAACGCTACCGACAACGCCGGTGATTTGATCAGCGATTTGCAGCTGGTCTACAACAAGGCGCGTCAGGCTGCGATCACCCAAGAGATCTCGGAAATCGTCGGCGGCGCTGCCGCGGTTTAACGGTTCAAATATTCAGAGGATCCAGCTATGAGTAGCGGACGTATCGTTCAAATCATCGGCGCCGTTATCGACGTGGAATTTCCACGCGACAGCGTACCGAGCATCTACAACGCTTTGAGTGTAAAAAGCGATGCAGGCACCACCCTGGAAGTTCAGCAGCAGCTGGGCGACGGCGTGGTACGTACCATTGCGATGGGTTCCACCGAGGGCTTGAAGCGCGGTCTGGAAGTCACCGACTCCGGCGCAGCCATCTCCGTACCAGTCGGTAAAGCGACACTGGGCCGGATCATGGACGTTCTGGGCAACCCGATCGACGAAGCTGGCCCGATCGACACCGAAGAGCGCTGGGGCATTCACCGTCCTGCGCCAACCTTCGCTGAACAAGCGGGCGGCAACGACCTGCTGGAAACCGGCATCAAGGTTATCGACCTGGTTTGCCCGTTCGCCAAGGGCGGTAAAGTAGGTCTGTTCGGTGGTGCCGGTGTAGGCAAAACCGTAAACATGATGGAACTGATCCGTAACATCGCCATCGAGCACAGCGGTTATTCCGTGTTCGCCGGCGTGGGTGAGCGTACTCGTGAGGGTAACGACTTCTACCACGAGATGAAGGATTCCAACGTTCTGGACAAAGTGGCACTGGTTTACGGTCAGATGAACGAGCCGCCGGGTAACCGTCTGCGCGTAGCACTGACCGGCCTGACCATGGCCGAGAAGTTCCGTGACGAAGGTAACGACGTTCTGCTGTTCGTCGACAACATCTATCGTTACACCCTGGCCGGTACTGAAGTATCCGCACTGCTGGGCCGTATGCCTTCCGCAGTAGGTTACCAGCCGACCCTGGCCGAAGAGATGGGTACTCTGCAAGAGCGTATCACTTCGACCAAAAACGGTTCGATCACCTCGATCCAAGCGGTATACGTACCTGCGGATGACTTGACTGACCCGTCGCCAGCGACCACTTTCGCCCACTTGGACGCCACCGTCGTTCTGTCCCGTGACATCGCTTCCCTGGGTATCTACCCAGCGGTCGATCCACTCGACTCGACTTCGCGCCAGCTGGATCCGAACGTAATCGGCCAGGACCACTACGACACCGCTCGCGGCGTACAGTATGTTCTGCAGCGTTACAAAGAACTGAAGGACATCATTGCGATCCTGGGTATGGACGAGCTGTCGGAAACCGACAAGCAGTTGGTAAACCGTGCTCGTAAGATCCAGCGTTTCTTGTCGCAGCCGTTCTTCGTGGCTGAAGTCTTCACCGGTGCTTCGGGTAAATACGTTTCCCTGAAAGACACCATTGCTGGCTTCAAAGGCATCCTCAACGGTGACTACGACCACCTGCCAGAACAAGCGTTCTACATGGTCGGCGGCATCGAAGAAGCGATCGAGAAAGCCAAGAAACTGTAATCCCGGCGCCCGGCAACGGGCGCTAATTTAGGTTGAGGCAATCAGATGGCTATGACAGTCCATTGCGATATCGTCAGCGCGGAAGGGGAAATCTTTTCCGGCCTGGTCGAGATGGTGATTGCGCACGGTGCACTGGGTGATCTTGGTATCGCCCTGGGTCACGCGCCGCTGATCACTAATCTCAAGCCGGGCCCGATCCGCCTGGTCAAGCAGGGCGGGGAAGAGGAGGTGTATTACATCTCCGGTGGTTTCCTCGAGGTTCAGCCGAACATGGTCAAGGTACTTGCCGATACTGTGCAACGTGCTGCTGACCTGGACGAAGCCTCCGCTCAGGAAGCCGTTAAGGCTGCCGAGAAGGCCTTGCATGAGCGGGGCGCGGAGTTCGATTACGGTTCCGCCGCCGCACGTCTGGCCGAGGCCGCAGCACAGCTGCGCACCGTTCAGCAAATCCGCAAGAAGTTCGGCCACTAACAGGTCGATACTTTGTTGTGCGATTGATTAAAAAGGGTAGCCTCGGCTACCCTTTTTTCTTTTCCGATATTCATCACCTGGTCGCAGCCGCTGACCACCCAGGATTGGTAGCCAGTAATGTCTCTAGAAATCGTTATCCTCGCCGCAGGCCAAGGCACTCGCATGCGTTCGGCACTGCCGAAAGTACTGCACCCGATTGCCGGCAATTCCATGCTTGGCCATGTTATCCACACTGCACGGCAGCTGGACCCACAACGCATTCACGTGGTGATCGGTCATGGTGCCGACGCGGTACGTGAGCGTCTGGCGGCGGATGACCTGAATTTTGTCCTGCAGGACAAGCAACTGGGGACCGGTCACGCCGTTGCTCAAGCGGTGCCCTTCATCGAATCCGATACCGTGCTGATTCTGTACGGCGATGTCCCTTTGATCGAAGTTGAAACCCTGCAGCGTCTGCTGAAGAAAGTCGCGGCCAAACAGCTTGGCTTGCTCACTGTGGAACTGGACGACCCGACCGGATATGGCCGCATCGTTCGCGATGCCCAAGGTCGGGTGACAGCCATCGTAGAGCAAAAGGACGCCAACGAAACTCAGCGTGCAATCACTGAAGGCAACACCGGCATCCTGGCGATGCCTTTTGCGCAACTGAGTGGCTGGATGAGTCGGCTCTCCAACAACAATGCCCAAGGTGAGTATTACCTCACCGATGTGATTGCCATGGCGGTCAGCGATGGTCTGGTCGTGGCCACCGAACAAGCTCATGACGCCATGGAAGTACAGGGCGCCAATGATCGCAAACAGCTGTCCGAACTCGAGCGTCACTACCAACTTCGCACCGGCCTTCGTTTGATGGCTCAGGGCGTAACGCTGCGCGACCCGGCACGTTTTGATGTCCGCGGTGAAGTCACCGTCGGCCGCGACGTGCTTATCGACATCAACGTGATTCTCGAAGGCAAAGTCGTCATTGAGGACGATGTGGTGATCGGCCCGAACTGCGTGATCAAGGACAGCACCCTGCGCAAAGGTGTAGTAATCAAGGCGAACAGCCACATTGATGGCGCGATCATGGGTGAAGGCAGCGATGCCGGCCCATTCGCTCGTTTGCGTCCGGGTAGCGTGCTCGAAGCTCGCGCGCATGTGGGTAACTTCGTTGAGCTCAAGAACGCTCATTTGGGCGAAGGCGCTAAAGCCGGTCACCTGTCCTATCTCGGTGATGCCGAGGTCGGTGCCCGAACCAACATCGGTGCTGGCACCATCACTTGCAATTACGATGGTGTGAATAAGTGGAAAACCGTTTTGGGTGAAGACGTGTTCATTGGCTCCAACAATTCGTTGGTGGCGCCTGTGGATATCTCCAGCGGCGCAACAACTGCAGCCGGTTCGACCATCACGCAGAATGTGGATAACGCACAATTGGCTGTGGGCAGAGCGCGCCAGAAAAATATCGACGGTTGGAAGCGTCCGGTAAAAATCAAGAAGAGCTGAGTTATCCACAGTTCAAAAGATCGCAGCCTTCGACAGCTCCTACCAGGTAAAAGTAGATTTCCTGTAGGGCCTGCTAAAGGCTGCGATTTTTTTGGAGTTATCCACACCGCTCTTTTCATCGCTTCCCGCTTGACGAAGTTTCGCCAATAGGTTTTGATTGCTTCCGTTATCTTTCGAAACGAAACTTACCCGCTCATGTCGAAGCGCAATACACCACAACGTCGCCATAACATTCTCGCCTTGCTCAATGAGCAGGGCGAAGTCAGTGTGGATGAGTTGGCCAAGCGCTTCGAAACGTCGGAAGTTACGATCCGCAAGGACCTGGCAGCACTTGAAAGCAATGGTCTGCTGCTTCGCCGATACGGTGGTGCGATTACCATGCCTCAAGAACTGGTCGCCGACATCGGCCAACCGATCTCGAAATACAAACAGGCCATCGCCCGCGCTGCAGTCACGCGAATCCGCGAACATGCGCGGATCATCATCGACAGTGGCAGCACGACCGCAGCGATGATTCCAGAACTCGGGCAGCAACCGGGTCTTGTCGTGATGACCAACTCCCTGCATGTCGCTACCGCGTTAAGCGAACTGGAACATGAACCGGTGCTATTGATGACCGGTGGCACCTGGGACCCGCATTCCGAGTCCTTTCAAGGGCAGGTTGCCGAGCAGGTACTACGCTCTTACGACTTCGATCAGTTGTTCATCGGTGCCGATGGCATCGACCTGGTACGCGGTACAACCACCTTCAACGAATTGCTGGGACTCAGTCGAGTCATGGCTGATGTTGCTCGCGAAGTCGTGGTGATGGTTGAGGCCGACAAGATCGGCCGCAAGATTCCAAACCTGGAACTGCCATGGGGCAGTGTCCATACCCTTATTACCGATGATCGCCTGCCGCTTGAAGCACGCGATCAGATTCAGGCGCGCGGAATCACTTTGATCTGCGCTGCTGTCAGTCAGGAGAAATAGCATGTGTGGAATTGTCGGCGCAGTCGCAGAACGTAACATCACCGCCATCTTGCTCGAAGGCCTGAAACGCCTCGAGTACCGTGGATATGACAGCGCCGGTGTAGCGGTCTACACCAACGACGAAAAGCTCGAGCGTATGCGTCGCCCTGGCAAAGTCAGCGAGCTTGATCTGGCCTTGGAAGAAGAGCCTCTGGTCGGTCGTCTCGGCATTGCCCACACCCGTTGGGCAACTCACGGCGCTCCGTGCGAACGCAATGCTCACCCGCATTTCTCTGGCGATCTGGCGGTGGTGCACAACGGCATCATCGAAAACCACGAAGCGCTGCGTGCACAACTCAAAGCGCTGGGCTACGTGTTCACGTCGGACACTGACACCGAAGTCATCGCGCACTTGCTGAACCACAAACTCAAAGACCTGCCTGACCTGACCGTTGCGCTGAAAGCCACTGTCAAAGAACTGCACGGTGCTTATGGCCTGGCCGTAATCAGCGCGAAGCAGCCGGATCGTCTGGTCGCTGCCCGCAGTGGTAGCCCATTGGTCATTGGTTTGGGCATGGGCGAGAACTTCCTCGCCTCCGACCAATTGGCCCTGCGTCAGGTCACCGACCGCTTCATGTACCTGGAAGAAGGCGATATCGCCGACATTCGCCGCGATAGCGTGCAGATCTGGGATGTAAACGGTCAGGTTGTCGAGCGTGAAAGCGTCCAGTACCGCGATGGCGCCGAAGCTGCTGACAAAGGCGAATTCCGCCACTTCATGCTCAAGGAAATCCACGAGCAACCGGCTGTGGTGCAACGCACCCTTGAAGGTCGCCTAAGCCCGAACGGTGTGCTGGTACAGGCATTCGGTCCACAGGCTGCCGAGTTGTTCGCCAAAGTTCGCAACGTGCAAATCGTCGCCTGTGGCACCAGTTACCACGCCGGCATGGTTGCCCGTTACTGGCTGGAAGAGCTGGCCGGTATCCCGTGCCAGGTCGAAGTCGCCAGCGAATTCCGTTACCGCAAAGTGGTTGTGCAGCCGGACACGCTGTTCGTCACCATCTCCCAGTCCGGCGAAACCGCCGACACGCTGGCAGCCCTGCGCAACGCCAAGGAACTGGGCTTCCTCGCCAGCCTGGCTATCTGCAACGTGGGCATCAGCTCGCTGGTGCGAGAGTCCGACCTGACCCTGTTGACCCAGGCCGGTCGCGAAATTGGCGTGGCCTCGACCAAAGCCTTTACCACCCAATTGGTCGGCCTGCTGTTGCTGACCCTGTCTTTGGGCCAGGTTCGCGGTACGTTGGGCGAAGGCATCGAAGCCACCTTGGTCGAAGAGCTCCGTCGTCTGCCAACTCGCCTGGGTGAAGCCTTGGCCATGGACAGCACCGTTGAGAAAATCGCCGAATTGTTCGCCGAGAAGAACCACACACTGTTCCTCGGTCGTGGCGCGCAATTCCCGGTAGCGATGGAGGGGGCTCTCAAGCTCAAGGAAATTTCCTACATCCACGCAGAAGCCTACCCGGCCGGTGAGCTGAAACACGGCCCGTTGGCGCTTGTGGATAACGACATGCCAGTGGTGACCGTCGCACCGAACAACGAGCTGCTGGAAAAACTGAAGTCCAACCTTCAGGAAGTTCGCGCCCGCGGCGGCGAGCTGATCGTCTTCGCAGACGAGAAGGCCGGCATGACCAACGGAGAGGGCACGCACGTTGTGCACATGCCGCACATCCACGACATCCTGTCGCCAATCCTCTACACCATCCCGTTGCAGTTGCTGTCGTACTACGTCGCCGTGTTGAAAGGCACCGACGTCGATCAGCCACGCAACCTGGCGAAGTCGGTGACTGTGGAATAAGTTATCCATAGGCGTTAACGACACAAGTCAACTAAGCCCCGATAACAGGGGCTTTCTTGCGATCGCTATTATATTAAAGTTTTCCTTTATAAAAATAGCCGTGCTAGTTAAATATTACGCCGTCTTGATTATAAATTAAGCGCTTGAACTAGATCCAGTCCAGGATAAGCTATGTCTAAAACTTCCGTTATGGAATGATAGCCACCTCCGACTATTTTACCGACGGCCGCAATGGCCAGTTCCTTTTCTTCGCTCTCTGTTAAAGTCTCAAATAGCGAGTATGCGCATACTAAAATACACGCAGTGGTTCCTGATATTGTTGCTATCAATGGCAGATCGTTGTCAAATGTTCGGTTAACGAATCGGGATTCAATATTTCTATTTCCATCTTCGCCGATTTCATGAGTAAAGGTTCTGAAGACCGGCCGAGTGTTGTTCAAAACTGGAACGGTCAGCTTGGTCTGGTCTTCCTTGCTTAATAGGTCAAACTCGTTTTTATCTACTATTCCCCTGTATTCCCTGGCTTCCGTGCGGATGATTGCAGAACGTCCGCGGTGTTCGAGTAAATGGGAAGGATAGTGTTTTGTGATCAAGGCTTTCGTCTCTTCTCCAACCGGAAGGAAGCCATAATTTTCAACCTCTAAGACTGCATGGTCGAAAATAAACGCACCAAATGCTCTTATTATTTCCATTTTCTTTGTAAAAGAGATGGGATCTATCCCAGACTTCAGGACTGTCAGCATTTCGGGTATGCCATGCTCAACTCTGCCAAACGCACCTTCTTCACTTGCCTTTGCTTCAAATAGGCTAATGAATTTATTTTCGTACTCGCCCTTTGGCCCAGAATGGATTTTGTTAATTATTTCAAAAATCGCGCTACAGATTTTTTCTACCGTTTGCGCACAACAGGCAGGGTTACGTATTATATGTGCAGCTATCAGCGATTCGGATTTTGCTTTTTGTTTGTTGTTGAAGTTTGTATCGTGTTGCAATATCCCCTGATGCTCCATCGTGTGCATAACGGGTGGGTCACTTTTATTTAGATATTTCATTGGGGTGGTTAAAAGTTTTTTCATTCGTGAAAGACGTTTGTGGGGCATTCCATCGTCTTTGCACGTTAGTCTTTTTAAGTTATCGGAAGATTGAGTTGTTTTAGTCATACGGGTTGCAAGTGTCGATGTTTCGATTTCTCGCCGAAAATTAACTAATGATGATGATGATGGTGGAGCAGCGGGTACGGTGCGCATATTTATACCTACACAAAGTTAGTTATTGGTGTGTCGTTTGTATATCAAGTGGGCAACATAATCGCCGTCGTAAATCGCTCAAATTTTGGGCAAACCTGTTGCCGTCGGCGATAACATAACCAACCTGTCAAACATAAGCTGCGTGATCATCTCGCTCAGGAGTCAATCAAAAAATGGACCGCTTCCAGGAAATGCAGGTCTTCGCCGCCGTCGCCCAAGCGCAAGGCTTCTCGGCAGCTGCGCGGCATTTGGGCATGTCCGCAGCCAGCGTCACTCGGGCTGTAGCCGCGCTGGAGAAGCGTATCGGCACGTCGCTGCTCACGCGCACCACTCGTAGCGTCCATCTGAGCGAAGCGGGCCAGCGTTACCTGGAAGATTGTCGGAGAATTCTCAGCGAGGTGCAGGAGGCCGAAGATTCGGCGGCAGGCAGTCATGCCCACCCTCGTGGGCAATTGACGATCACAGCCCCAGTGCTGTTCGGTGACCTTTTTGTCACGCCAATCATGGTGGCGTATCTGAACCGGTTTCCAGAGGTCAGCGTTAATGCCCTGCTGGTTGATCGAATCGTCAGCATGGTCGAAGAGGGTGTTGATGTCGCGGTGCGCATTGGTGAGCTTGCCGACAGTAACCAGCATGCGATTCGAGTGGGAGAAGTTCGCCGGGTGATTTGCGCCTCACCGGCATTCCTCGAAGCTAACGGCCGTCCACTGCATCCGCAGGATCTTGCCCGGCTACCGGTGATAGCGACATCTGCAACGGGTCAGCAGCGACAGTGGCCATTTCTCGACGGGGGTAACTCGCTTAGCGTTCGGCTGGAACCGCGGCTGATCGTGACGGCAAATCAGGCAGCAATCAGTGCAGCCTGTCTGGGGTTGGGGCTTACCCGGGTGTTGTCCTATCAGGTGGCAAGCCAGGTGGCGGCTGGTGAATTGGAAATTGTCCTCGCCCAGTACGAGCTACCGCCATTGCCCATCCATGTGGTCTATCAGGGCGGACGTAAAGCCGCCGCACGGGTTCGCAGCTTCGTGGACTTCACCGTACAGGCACTGCGTGACGATCCAGCCTTGCAGGACTAAACCTTTATTTCACTGGATGAAATAATGGATTGCATTGGGTGGTTATTCTGTTGTTTTGGCGACTGAAGGAAGATGGCTGCTATCGGCGCTGAATTTTCTACTGGCGCCTCTCCCTCGGAGACGACCATGCAACCGATCAAGCTCTATAACTTCCCACGTTCCGGCCATGCTCACCGCGCCGAATTGATGCTGTCCTTGCTGCAGCTGCCGACGGAGCTGATCTTCGTAGATCTGGCCAAGGGCGAGCACAAGCAGCCGGAATACCTTGCACTCAACCCCTTCGGGCAAGTCCCGGTACTGGATGATCAGGGCGTGGTCCTGGCTGATTCCAACGCGATTCTGGTGTACCTGGCGACGAAATACGGGGACGGTCGTTGGTTGCCAACCGATCCTGTGAAGGCTGCGAAGATTCAGCGCTGGCTCTCGGTCGCCGCTGGGCAAATTGCTTTTGGTCCCGCCCGGGCTCGATTGATCACGGTGTTCGGTGCGCCATACAACGCGGAAGAAGCCATCACTCGCGCTCACGACCTGCTCAAGGTTATGGATCACGAACTGGCCGATACGCCCTGGCTTGCCGGGAGCGAACCTACAATCGCCGACGTCGCTGCCTACAGCTACATTGCCCATGCGCCTGAAGGCAATGTGTCCCTCGATGATTACGCCAACGTGCGCACCTGGCTGGCCCGAGTCGAAGCCTTGCCCGGTTTTGTCGCTATGCCGCGCACCATCGCCGGTTTGCAAACCACTGCCTGATGCAGGGGAGATGCCCATATGGACCGTTCACCCTGGCACGCTGGCGAAAGACAGTTGCAGGCTCACGTCGGTGTCGCCGAGCGCATGGAGGCGTTCGGGCGTAAGGTCATTCGCCGTGAGATGCCGGACCAGCACCGCACGTTCTATCAGCAACTGCCGTTCATGCTGTACGGGACAGTCGATGCGCAAGGAAACCCTTGGGCCAGCATCCTTGAAGGGCCGCCAGGTTTCGCGCGTTCACCTGCGCCAGGCACGCTGCATTTCGACAGTGTTCCGGCTTCCGATGACCCTGCGCAGTTAGAGCCAGGCGCCGCAATTGGCCTGCTGGGCATTGAACTGCACACCCGACGCCGTAACCGCATTAACGGGCGTATCGATGCCATGACGGGCGACGGCTTTGATGTCATGGTCGACCAGTCTTTCGGCAATTGCCCGCAGTACATCCAACTGCGGCAGTTTCGATCGGTGCCGCTGGCGGACCCGGCGACGCTCACCGTTGAACATTTGAATGGTCTGGATGAAGCCGCAAAGGCCATGATCGCCAGCGCCGACACCTTCTTCGTTGCCAGTTACGTCGACGTCGATGGGGAGCGCTCGGTGGATGTTTCCCACCGCGGTGGCCAGGCTGGTTTCGTACAGGTACAAGGCAATCTTCTGACGATTCCGGATTTCGCCGGCAATCTGCACTTCAATACCCTGGGCAACCTGCTCCTCAATCCGCGAGCCGGTTTGCTGTTCATCGACTTCAATTCTGGAGATCTGCTGCACCTCAGCGGTCGCACCGAAATCATCCTGGAAGGCCCGCAGGTCGAGGCGTTTCAAGGGGCTGAACGCCTGTGGACATTCGAGGTTGAGCGCGTTGTGCGCAGGCCCGCCGCGCTGGCTTTGCGCTGGCGTTTTGACGGTGTTTCACCCAACAGTTTGATGACTGGCACCTGGGAGCAGGCTGCCGCAAGGCTACAAGCCCAGGCGCTGGGCGATCGTTGGCGGCCAATGCGGGTGGTACGGATCGAAGCGCAAAGCCACAACATCCGCTCGATCTATCTGGAGCCTGCCGACGGTGCCGGGCTTCCGGTGTTTCAGGCGGGGCAGCATTTGCCGCTGCGCTTCAACATTGAGGGACAAGTGCACATCCGCACCTACAGTCTTTCGAGCGCGCCGTCCGATGATTTCTTCCGCATCAGTGTGAAACGCGAAGGGCGGGTGTCGTCGCACCTGCATGAACAAGTGAACGTTGGCGATCTGTTGGAGGCTCGCACACCGCAGGGGCATTTCACGGTGGCGCCTCACGAGCGTCGACCGCTGGTGCTGTTGGCTGCCGGGGTAGGCATAACGCCATTGCTGTCGATGTTGCGTGAGGTGGTCTACCAAGGCCTGCGCACAAGGCACATTCGCCCTACGTGGTTGTTCCAGAGTTCACGCACCTTGGCCGACCTGCCTTTTCGTGCTGAGCTGGATCAGTTGCTCGAAGGTGCCGGCGATGCGGTACGGGTACTGCGTGTGCTCAGCCAACCCGAGGCAGGCGTGCAAGAGGGCGAAGATTTTGACCTGACGGGACGAATCGATACCGCGTTGATCAAGACCCTCCTTGAGGTGGAAGACTACGATCAGCTGGATTTTGTCCTCTGCGGTCCGGGCAGTTTTACTCAAGGTCTGTACGACAGCCTGCGCGATATGGACATTCGCGATGCCAGGATTCATGCCGAAACTTTCGGGCCCTCCACCTTGCGCCGTCAGCCAGACCCCGACGCATTGGTCATCGAGCAACCGCCGGCCGCGACCACTTCAGTTCCGGTGGTCTTCGAGCGCTCAGCCAAGGAAGCTCGTTGGCATCCTGACGGTGGCAGTTTGCTGGAGTTGGCGGAAAGCCGCGGGTTGCGCCCGGAATTCAGTTGCCGCGGTGGCTCATGCGGAACCTGCAAGACGCGGTTGATCAGCGGCCAGGTCAATTATCCACAGGTGCCTGCGGAGCTTCCGGATGACGGCGATGTGCTGATTTGTTGCGCTGTTCCTGCGCAAGGTTCGCAACCCTTGGTGCTCGATCTGTAACCCCCCCTAGGCCCCCTGTAGGAGCTGTCGAGGGAACCGAGGCTGCGATCTTTTGATTTTGTTTATTAAAGATCAAAAGATCGCAGCCTCGTTTCACTCGACAGCTCCTAAAGGTCCTAAAGGTCCTAAAGGTCCTACAGGTTCCACAATTTCCACAGACAAAAAAATCAAAATCAGGCATAGGCCAGTGTTTTTTCGGCCAACAATTCCTCATACAACGCCGCCCATTTACGGCCCATTTCATCGGCCGTGAACAACTGCCGATAGCGGGCTTGCGCCTTCACGCCCATTTGCGCGGCCAGTGTCGGGTTTTCCCAAAGCGTGCGCATCGCTTCCCGAAACGCCTGTGGATTACTCGGTGGCACGACGATCCCGGTTTCGTTGTTGATGTTGATGTAACTGGTGCCGGTGCCGATTTCACTGGAGATCATCGGCTTGCCGAACATCGCGCCTTCGAGCAGCGAGATACCAAACGCTTCGGATCGCAGGTGCGACGGGAACACCACCGCGTAACTCAACTCCAGCAGCGCCACTTTGTCTTCATCACCCAGGAAACCGAGGAAATGCAGATTCTTCAAGCCCAGCGCTTTGGCCTGTGCGTGCAGTTCTTTTTCCAGAGGGCCTGCGCCCACGATCACCACGGGATAATTCACGCCCTGCATGGCATCGAGCAGGATGTGCAGCCCTTTGTAGTAGCGCATCACGCCAACAAAGAGGAAGAACTTGTCTCCCAATTGTTTGCGCCAGCGTTCGGTGCGCGCGGAATCGGGCTGTGGATAACCTGCCTTGTCCAGGCCGTAGGTGATGACGCGGGTCTTTTCGCGGTAGTCCTTGAGCACATCACTGGTGTGAAAATAGTTGGGGGAGGCCGCGACAATTCGATCGGCGCTGTCCAGGAATCGACGCATCAACGGACGATAGAGTGTGAGCAGATGGCGTTGGCGAATGATGTCCGAGTGATAACTCACCACACAGGGCTTTTTGGTGGCGCTAAAAAAATGCACCAGGTCCATGAAGGGCCAAGGGAAGTGATAGTTGACCACATCGGCTTCTGCCGCCAACTCGCGGAACTGCTTGAACACGCTGTAGGAGAAACCGGTGGAGGCCAGTTGAAAATCCATCTTCGCCTGGTGAACCTGATGCTCGCGGATCTGTATAACGCCCGGCGCCGGGTTGTTGCTCAACGTTAGTACCGTGCTCTCCACACCGTGGCGAGCGCCACTTTCGCTCATCTGGAAGATGACTTGTTCGATACCGCCCATGGAATCGGGCAAGTAGGTTTTATAAAAGTGCAGAACACGCATATCAGTCTCCCAAAGCCTGGCGGTAAGCGCGGGCCGTGACATTCGCGCAACGCTCCCAGGAAAAAAGCTTCGCTCTTTGCAAACCCGCCTCGCGACAGGCTTGCCAATGCGCCGGGTCATCGATCAACCGGGTCATGGCATCGCGCAAGGTGTCCGGGTCGTCCGGTTCTATGTAATTGCCGGCGTCTGCGGCGACTTCCGGCATCGCCGAATGGCGCGTCAGAATCACCGGCGTGCCGCTGGCCATGGCTTCCAGCACCGGCAGGCCGAACCCCTCGTACAGGGAAGGGAAGACCAATGCCCGGGCGCCGGCCAACAGCTGCGCCAGATCCTCATCGGGCAAGTAGCCGAGCAAGCACACCTGGCCTGCGGCGAGGGATGCACGCAGCTCGTCATTGAATTGATCGCGTTGCCAGCCGGCCATTCCGGCGATCAGCAACGGGAAACGCTGGCGCACGGTTTCCGGAAGTCGGGCGTGGGCACGCAGGGCCAGTGTCAGGTTCTTGCGAGGCTCCAGCGTACCAACGCACAGAAAGTATTCCCGCGCCTCGACGCCGTGGGCCTTGAGTACTTGATTGATGGCCTCGGGCGCTCTTGGCCGAAACCGTGCCGCCACGCCCAGCGGTGCGACTACAAAGCGTTCTGCCGGCAGGCCGAAACAGGCCTGCGCTTCGTCGGCGACGTACTGCGAGTCCGTCAGAATCAGCTTGGCCCGCTGTACGCCATCGGTCAGCCGTCGTTCGATTTCTCGCAGACGTGCCGGTGGCTGGGTTTCGGGATAATGCAGGTGCGTCAGGTCATGCAGCGTGATGACCGTCGGGCCATTGAAGGCCAGCGGCCACAGACTCGGCTCGTGATAAAGGTCGATGCCCTGGGTTTGGTTCTGGTCGAAACGCCTTTGTTCCAGCCAGCGTCGCGCCTGGTAAGCCCCTGGGATTTGTCGCAGCAGCGGCGTCAGTCGCGAGTAACCCGGCATTGCCGAGTCGGGCAACACCGAACTCCAGCCCCAGCCGTGAAACAGCGCCAGTTCGATATCCGGTTCATGGACGAGGGCGTTCACCAGCTCGGCGACGTAATGGCCGATACCGGTGCGCGGGGCCTGCAGGATGCGGGCGTTAAGGGCAATTCGCATGCTGGCTCTCAGGCACTTTTGTTTCGGTGTGCAGGTTGCGTTCGATGCGCTCGACCAGTTGTGCGCTCGCCTCACGCCAGCTCAGCCACCGCCAGTTTTCAAGGCTGAGGGCCGCAGGAAACTCGCCGCTGCGCTCCATGCCTTCCACCAGGTCTGCGAGGCTCTGCGGGTCGGCGAGATCGAAGTACGCCATGTAGTCGCCGCCGATTTCGCGAAACACCGGAATGTCGCTGGCCATGGCTGGCAGACCTCGTTGCATGGCCTCCACCAGTGGCAATCCGAATCCTTCGACGTAGGAAGGGAACACCAGTGAAGTCGCGTGGGAATAGGCGTGCTCCAGGCTCTTGTCCGAGAGCCCGTTGAACATGAACAAGCGGCGGTTTAATTCGGGATGCTGGCGAATCCGGTCGACCAGCGCCTCGCACTTCCAGCCAATCTTCCCGACGATGCATAGCCGAGCCTTGGACCCGGCGGCCCAGGCGCGCTCGAACGCGTCCAGCAGGTACGCATGGTTTTTACGCGGCTCGATGGTGCTGACCATCAGAAACACCGGCTCGCGTGTCTTGAACATATTCAACAAGCCTTGATCGACGGCAGCGTGGGCGTCGCTCAGGTCGAGTTCGGAGCCGAGGTGGAAGTAATCAAACCAGCGTTGCTCGACCTGCGCGGTACCGACCCGACGGACCATTTCCTGGCGCACCTGATCGCGGATCGTGGTTGAGATCGCCACATAGCCATCGGCGGTGCGGGCGATCCAGTCGAACCATTCGTTGAACACCTTCACCAGCCCGGCATCGCAAAACTGCGGATGGGTCAGGGGAATCAGGTCGTAGATCACCGAAACGATGCCGACCCCGTCGCGCTTGAGCTGCTCGGCCAAGGGGAAAAAATTGGCATGCCAGGACGAATCCAGCAGCACCAGTTGATCACCGGCACGGTGCTGCAACGGCACGCAGCGCTCAGGGATTTTCTGGCCTTTCAGCGCCCGGTTGAGCAGGCGTATCGGCAGGCTCAAGCACGCAAATGCAGCGAGGCGGCAACCCACGTAAAGCACCCGACGGGCAAAATGCGATTCACTGAACGGGCGACGTCTTTCGAGGGTGCGGTGGCGCAGCCAGAACAGATTGGCCATCTGTTCGAGCTTCACCCGCAGCGCCATCAAGTCCATCTTTGGCGACTTCAACGGCGCCAGGCTTTTCACCTCGAACAGCGAGCCGTTGATCATCACTACCGGAATGCATTCGCGCCGGGCGTCTGCCGCTGGCAGTTGCTGAATGACGTTGCGCACGACCCGCTGAATGCCCGAGTTGGCGTCAGGGTGTTCAAAGACGTAGGTGCACTCCACCAGCAGTCGGGTCATTGCAGCACCTCAGAATCACTTTCGATGACCTTGTCGCTGGAGAGGGTGACGCTGGTCTGCGCTTCCAGCCACGAGCAGCCGACAAAGTCTTCCTGACGATTGTTGATCACGTGGAACACCAGCCCATAGTCGCGCCATTCAAAATTGCGGTCCAGGTGCGAGTCCAGACGCGACAGGCTCAAGGCCACCGAGTAATTACCCTTGCCCAAGCGCATGTCGAAGGCAAAACGGTAGGTCACACGCTCGCCCGCCTTCAGGTCGGTGAGCGCCTTGTCCACACGATGGGTGTTGATGCCATACATGGGTTGGCCGAGACGATCCTTGATCATGAAGCCGAGGATCAGCCGCTCGATGTCCTGGCGCACTTCGACCTGCACCTCCAGCACCATCGCGTGACCGACTTCTGCCACTTCTACCGAGCGGCCCTTCGGGTCGAGCAGGCGCACGCTGAGGATGCCGGCTTCACCCGTGCCCGAAATGGTTTGCACCTGCCCGTTGGCGAGCATCTCCTGACGAACCGTCTGGCCCTCGCGCTGGGCGAGCATGGCGTTGTAGTAATCCATCACTTCTTCGGGTTTGCCGCGCATGGCCATACGGCCGTTTTCCAGGAGGATGGCGGTGTCGCAGATCGACTGGATCGCCGAGCGGTCGTGGGACACGATCAGCAACGTGGTGCCGGCCTTGCGGAAGTTGCGGATGCGATCGAAGCTTTTGTGCTGGAAGTAGGCGTCGCCCACGGACAGCGCCTCGTCGACGATCAGGATGTCCGGGCGCCGTGCCGTGGCCACGCTAAAGGCCAGGCGCATCTGCATGCCGCTGGAGTAGGTACGAACCTGATGATCGATGGCTTCGCCGATCTCGGCAAAGCTTTCGATCTCCGGCATCAGCGCTTCGATTTCTTCTACCTGCATGCCGAGCAACTGTCCGGCCATGAAGGTGTTCTGGCGCCCGGTAAAGTCGGGGTGAAACCCCATGCCCAGCTCCAGCAGCGCCGCGACCCGACCTTTCAATTGGATCTCCCCGCAGGTCGGCTGGGTGGTGCCGGTGATCATCTTCAGCAAAGTACTTTTGCCCGCGCCGTTGACGCCAACGATGCCCACGGCCTCGCCGGGCTGGATCTCAAAATCGACGCCCTGCAAGACCCAGTGCAAGTGATGGCGGGTGCGGGAAAACGGCACCATCCATTCGAACAACCGGCTCCAGCGATTCGGGTATTGCTTGTAGGCCTTGCCCAGGCCACTGACGCGTATATGTCCCATCAGAGCTCATCCACCATTTCACCGACACGCTGGCGGAAAAGCCGCAGCCCCATCACACAGAACAACAGCCCGATGACCAGCAGCGGGATCAGGGAGTTCCAGTTTGGCCATTGGTTGTAGAGGAACAGGTTCTGATAGCTGTTCATCAGTGCCGTCATCGGGTTCAACCCGATCAAGCGCTGGATACCCGGTGGCAGGATCGACAATGGATAAACAATCGGTGTCAGCCAGAACCAGAACTGCAGGCAGATGCCGAAGAACTGCCCGACATCGCGAAAGAACACGTTGAGCACACCCAGAATCATCCCCAGTCCCGCAGCGAACATCACCTGCAGAATCAGCAGTGGCACAAGCGCCAGCAACGCCATGCCGGGCAGGCGTCCGCTGATCAGCAGAAAGCCGAGAAACAGACCCAGGATGATCGCGAAATTGATCCCCGCATTCATCAACACGATCACCGGCAGGCAGATGCGCGGGAAGCTGATTTTCTTCAACAGGTTGGCGTTTTCCAGAAACATGCTCTGGCTGCGCGTGGTGATCTCGGCGAACAGGCCCCAGGTCAGCAGGCCGGCGCACAGGTAGACGCTGTAGGCCAACCCGTCATCCACACCCGGCAACCGGGCGCGCATGATGGTGGAAAAGATGACCGTGTAGACCACAATCATCGACAGCGGGTTGAGCACGGTCCACAAGGCACCGAACAGGGAGTTGCGATACCGCGCCTGAAACTCTCTTTTGACGCTGCCGAGGATAAATCCCCGGTAACTCCACAACGATTGGTAAAGATTACGCAGCATTCATACCGTCCGGCCGTATTGATCTTCGAAGCGGACGATGTCGTCCTCTCCCAGGTATTCGCCGCTTTGCACTTCGATGATCACCAGGTCGATCACGCCAGGGTTTTCCAGGCGATGCTTGTGACCCGCGGCAATAAACGTCGATTCGTTCTTGGCCACCAGATGGGTGCCGGTACCGTTGTTGGTGACCTTGGCCATCCCTTCGACCACCACCCAGTGTTCATTGCGGTGATGGTGCATTTGCAATGACAGCTTGGCGCCAGGCTTGACCACGATCCGCTTGATCTTGAAGCGCGGGCCTTCCTCGAGCACGGTGTAAGTGCCCCATGGCCGGCTGACCGTGCGGTGCAGCCGATAGGCTTCGTGCTTTTTATCCTTGAGCTGCTTGGCCACCCGGCGCACGTCCTGGGCACGGTCGGCGTGGGCGACCAGAACCGCGTCGGCGGTGTCGATGATGATCAGGTTTTCCACACCCACAGCGGCCACCAACCGGTCTTCGCTCTGGACGAAGTTGTGGTGGCTGTCGATGAAAATGGCTTCGCCGGCGGCGCGGTTATTTTGCGCATCTGCCGGCACCAGCGCAGCGACGGCGCCCCAGGAGCCAATGTCGCTCCAGTCGAAACGGGCGGGCACCACGACCACTTTCTCGGAGCGCTCCATCAACGCGTAGTCGATGGAAATATCCATGATCTCGGCGAACAACGTAGGCGACAGTTCCTGTTGCAGGCTTGAGCTGGTTTCCACCGGCACGCTGGCGGCCATGCAGGTTTTTGTCTGTTCCAGCAACGCGGGGGCGTGAATCTCGAGTTCGGCAAGCAGGGTGGCGACCGAGAAGCAGAACATCCCGGAGTTCCACAGGAAGTTGCCGCTTTCCAGATAATGGGTCGCGGTTTGCAGGTCCGGTTTCTCGACGAAGCGTTGCACGGTGGCGGCGTCTTTTTCGTCCAGTACGGCCCCTGTCTCTATGTAGCCGAAGCCGGTTTCCGGTGCGGTCGGCACCACACCGAAAGTCACCAGATGCCCGGATCTGGCCAACGCCACGGCATGTTCGACGGCGAGCTTGAAGGCTTCTTCATCGACGATCAGGTGGTCGGCGGGCATGACCAGCATGATCGCTTCGTCACCGTGCAGCGCCTGCAGGGAGAGGGCGGCCGCGGCGATTGCCGGGGCGGTGTTGCGGCCTGTGGGTTCGAGCAGAAAGTGCCCGCGATGCCGGCCGAGTTGTGCATCCTGATAGTGATCCTTGGTCTGGAAGTAATAGTCACGGTTGGTCACCGTGACGATATCGCCCCAGCCGTCGAGCAGGCTGGCTGCGCGCCGATAGGTCTTGCCCAGCAAGGATTGGCCGTCGGGCAGTGTCATGAAGGGCTTGGGGTGGCCTTCACGAGAGACTGGCCACAGCCGGGTACCTGCACCACCGGAAAGAATCACGGGTATCAGCATGGCCTACTCCTTGGCGACGCGCTTCATGTCCGCATCCATCATCATGCGGATCAAGGTATCCAGGTCGGTTTTTGGTTTCCAGCCAAGCACACGCTGGGCTTTGGCCGGGTTACCGAGCAGTACTTCGACTTCGGCCGGGCGGAAGAACGCTGGGTCGATTTTCACGAAGTCACGGTAGTTCAGGTCGACGTGCTCGAAGGCGATCCGACACATTTCACGCACGGTGGTGGTCACGCCGGTGGCGACCACGAAGTCGTCGGGCTTGTCCTGTTGCAGCATCAGCCACATGGCTTCGACGTAATCGCCGGCAAAACCCCAGTCGCGCTTGGCGTCGATGTTGCCCAGGCTCAGTTCCTGCTGCTTGCCCTGCTTGATGCGAGCGGCCGCGTCGGTGACCTTGCGGGTGACGAACTCGATGCCGCGCAGGGGCGACTCGTGGTTGAACAGGATGCCGCTGCTGGCGTGCAGGTTGAAGCTCTCGCGGTAGTTCACCGTGATCCAGTGGCCGTACAGCTTGGCAACGCCGTAAGGGCTGCGAGGGTAGAACGGTGTGTTTTCGTCCTGCCGTTCTGCCTGGATCAGACCGAACATTTCGCTGGTGGAGGCTTGATAGAAACGTGTGTGCGGGCTGAACTGGCGGATCGCTTCGAGCAGATGGGTGACACCCAAACCATCGACGATGCCGGTAGTGACGGGTTGATCCCAGGAGGCGGCGACAAAGCTCTGCGCTGCCAGGTTGTACACCTCGTCCGGGGCCGACTTGATAACCGCACGCTGCACCGAGCAGGCATCGGCCATGTCACCGTCCAGGTAAACGATATCGGCCTCGACCCCCATCTCACGCAAACGCCAGCGCGAATCGCTGCTGCGACGCGCTACCAGGCCATGGACTTTATATCCCTTGTCCAGCAGCAGTCTGGCCAGATAAGCGCCGTCCTGGCCGGTGATCCCTGTGATCAGTGCACTTTTTGTCATTCTTGTCTTACCCGTTTCTCCCAGTCGGACAGGATCGCCCGCAGGGTTTGTTGTGTTGTGATTTCAGGCGCCCATCCCGTGGTCTGGACGAGCCTGGCAGGGCTGCCGCACACCCGACGCTGATCCGCGCGGCGAAGTCGTGCAGGGTCTTGAATCAGTTGAATGTCGACCTGGGCAAGGTCGCCCAATTGTTCGATCAAGCTGCGGATGCTTTGCTCACGGCCCGAGCAAATGTTGTAGACCTGCCCCGGAGTGCCTTTTTCCAGCAGCGCCAGGTAGGCCGACACCACATCGCCCACGTCGAGAAAATCGCGGGTGACGTCGATGTCGCCGACTTCCAGTTGCGGGGCCTGCAAGCCTTGCTTGATCCGGTTGATCTGGCGTGCGGCGCTGGCGATGACGAAGCTGTCCTTCTGGCCTGTCCCGATGTGGTTGAACGGGCGGGCGACCAGTACTGGCCAGCCTTCGCTCAAGCCCCATTGCAGGCTCAGGAACTCCGCCGACAGTTTGCTCACGGCATAAGGGTTGCGGGGGCAGGGTGGTTGCAGTTCGGTGATCGGCAGTTGGTTTTCACTGACCTGACCATAGACATCACCGGAGCTGACGTACAGAAATGTGCCGGTGAAGCCTCGGGCCTTGAGAGCCTGGAGCAGGTTGAGCGTGCCCAGCAGGTTGATGTTCAGCGTGCGTGCAGGATCACGAAACGCTTCGGGAACGAAGGTCTGTCCAGCGAGGTGAATAACCGCATCGGGCATTTGTGGCCACAAGCCTTCGAGGCTTGCGGGCTCGCTGAGATCGTATCGGGAAGGGACGGACAGAAGCTCCCAATCCGAGGTATCCGCCAGCAGACGCGATCGGATGTGTTGTCCTACGAATCCAGTCAGACCCGTAACGAACAGACGCTTTTTCAAACAGCAGCCCCTTGGTCATACATTTCGGCCATTCCCCATTGGCTATGCGGAGATGTCTGCAGGACCGTGTGGCTTCCTTGGTCCAAAGACAGGCGAAATGATTTGTTGTAGTTGTTTGGTAGCCAATCTGTGCCAATTGCGCGGCAATTTCAACAAGTCCATCCGTGACCGGTCAGTTCTCGTTAGCGTAGCCCTATTTATTCTCGCCGGGCGGTTCACGAATCCTCAACGGATGTGTTTAGAATGCCCCTCGCCACGATTATCCAGAGTTCGGTAACGCCGCTCTGAAACGGCGAGAAATTGACCACTAAAACAAGAACGAAGGCGGGCACGAAGACGATGGACGAGGACAGCAATGCTGGCCCGATCCGTGGCTTCACCGTCATAGCGTGAGGTTGCCGGGATGGCGATTTCACCGTGGGATGCCATGAATTTCATTCTTTACTCCGACGTCAACGACAGCTCCATCACCCAGAGTCTCGGCCGGCCGGAATACAGTTATTACTTTGTGCTCAAGGCCTATCGACCGCTGTTCGAAAGCCTGGGGCAGGTTCATGTCGTGTCGTCCCCCGCCGATGTCGATCCGCTGTTCCGACAGCTGCAACAGGCCGGTCAGGACAGCCTGTTCATTTCGTTCTCTCCACCGCACAAGACCCCGACCGATCTGCAATGCCCGATGGTGTGCGTGGTCGCCTGGGAGTTCGACAGCATACCTGCCGAGTACTGGGACAACGATCCGCGCCACGACTGGAGCCAGACCTTGGCGCGTCTGGGCCGGGTCATCACCTTGTCCACCCATACCGCCCAAGCCATCCGCCGAACCCTGGGTGAAGACTTTCCGGTGCTGGTGTTGCCCACGCCGTTGTGGGAACGCTTCGCCGATATCCGTCAGCAGTATCCGGGTACGCCGATCAATCCTGGCACCACGTTGCAAATCAAGGGCTGCATCCTCGATAGCCATTCAATGGGCTTGTCCGCCGATGGCCTGATTGCGCCGGTTGTCGACGCACCGCTACCGGAAATCGTAGAGCCGGAGCCGGAGCCAGAACTAGAACCAGAAGTTGAGCCTGAGCCTGAGCCTCCGGCACCGCCCCCACTCACCGTACGCCGGCGTCTGTTCATCACCCGCCACTACGTGCGTGAAGCCTACCGGGCGCTGTCGGCCGAGAGTGAGCACCCGGTGCCGTACCTGCTCAAACACAACCTGCTGATGTGGTACCGCGAAGCTGTTCGCGATCTGGTCCCTGATGCCGTACGCCCTGTTTTGGCCAGGTTTCGGACGCCGCCACCACCGCAGCAACCGCCTGATCCGGAACCCTTGGAAGCACCGATCATCGAGGCGCTCGAAACGCCGGAAGAGACGTTGCCTGCTGCCAGTGAAGTGGTCGACATCGAGGTCAGTGGCGTCGTCTATGTCAGC
Organism: Pseudomonas sp. LBUM1643; assembly: GCF_059716215.1. Classification (NCBI taxonomy): domain Bacteria; kingdom Pseudomonadati; phylum Pseudomonadota; class Gammaproteobacteria; order Pseudomonadales; family Pseudomonadaceae; genus Pseudomonas; species Pseudomonas sp. LBUM1643. Next base: position 6,425,800 of record NZ_CP166813.1, on the reverse strand, counting down.
GTGTTCAACCCGGATGACGGCCGCAAGAACTGGCACCACCTGATCACTGCATTCTGCTGGGCGCTACGAGATGCAGAAGACGCCACGCTCGTGCTGAAAATGACCCACAACGATCTGTCGACCTATTACGTCGAACTCATGACCTTGCTTTCGCGGCTGTCCCCGTTTGCCTGCCGCGTGGTGGTCATGCACGGGTTTCTGCAGGACGAGGAATTTGCCCGGCTCTATGGCGCGGCGAGTTTCTACGTCAACGCTTCACGCTGCGAAGGCCTGTGCCTGCCATTGATGGAATTCATGTCCTGCGCCCGACCCGTGATCGCGCCGAATCACACGGCAATGCGCGATTACATCGACGACCGCGTGGCCTTCGTTGTCAAGTCCAGCCAGGAGCCAACGATCTGGCCGGAAGATGCACGCATCCTCTATCGCACCTTGCGCCATCGCCCGGACTGGGGCTCATTGAAAATCGCTTACGAGGACAGCTATGCCATGGCCAAGCATCGGCCAGAGGCCTGGCACGCGATGGCTGAAGCCGCCAATGAACGTATGCGCGACTACTGTAGTTTCGCTCCCGTGCAGCAGCGTCTGGCGCAGTTTTTCAGCAAGCCGACTGCAAGCGAAATCACCCCGACGGTTGCCGAAACGGGGACTGCATCATGCTGATCATCATTCATTCGGAAACCAACAAGAGCAATATTCAGCAGAACCTGGGCCGGCCCGAATACAGCTATTACTTCGTCCTCAAGGAGTTTCGGCCGGTGCTGGAGCGATTGGGCCAGGTGATCGAAGTCAGCAACCCGGACGAGCTGGTTGACCGGTTGTATTTCGATTGCCAAAGCAGGGGCGAGGACTGCGTGTTCTTGTCTTTCTCGCCGCCGCACCGCACACCGACTCACTATGCCTGCCCGACGATTCCCGTGTTCGCCTGGGAGTTCAGCACCATTCCCACCGAGAGCTGGCAGGGAGAACCCCGGCATGACTGGCGAGTGGTGTTGGCGTCCAGCGGCATGGCCATCACCCATTCAAGTTACACAGTCAACGCTGTCCGAAATGCGATGGGACCTGGCTACCCGATCAGCGCCATTGCGGCGCCAGTCTGGGACCGCTTCGCAGCGCTGGGCGAGCAACTGGAAAAGCGCCCGGTCGCGCAGAGCATCCGTCTGAACCTGCGCGGGTTGCTGATCGACAGTCGCACCGCAGACGTTCGGCCTTACGGACCTGAACGCTTGCGCGAGGGCACCCCCATCGTTTTCGACGGACCGCCGTGTGACCATGAACTGGTGCTTGAGGGTGTGATCTACACCTCGGTGTTCAATCCGTATGACGGGCGCAAGAACTGGAAGGACATGATCAGCGCGTTCTGCACCACGTTCCGCGATACGCCTGATGCCACTCTGGTCCTCAAGCTCACTCACCATGACATCGCCGACGCGCTGAACGACATGCTGCACCACGTGTACAAAAATCAGTCCTATCAGTGCCGCATCGTGCTGATCCATGGCTATCTGGCAGATGTCGATTACGAACGTCTGGTCGAGGCCACCAGCTATGTCGTCAATTGTTCCTACGGTGAAGGGCAATGTTTGCCGCTGATGGAATTCATGTCCTGCGGCAAACCGGCAATCGCCCCTCTGAACACTGCCATGGCCGACTACGTCGACAGCGAGAATGCGTTCATTGTCGACTCCACCGACGAGCTGACCGCCTGGCCTCACGATCCCCGTGTGGCGTATCGCACCTTGCGTTACGTCACTGACTGGGACTCGCTGTGTTCGGCCTATCGCGTCAGCTACGACGTCGCCAAACACGACGTCGAACGTTATGAAAGGATGTCGGCCCACGCGGTCCAAAGGCTGGAGGGTTTTTGCAGTCAGGCCAGTGCAGAACTGCGTCTGAAGGCGTTTCTGGAACAGCTGCTGGAGCATCGCAAATCGCTTACCTCAGACGTGTCCGGCGCATGATTCGGCGTCTGCTGGCAAGGTGGCGACCCGCGCCGCCGGCGCCGTTGCCCGTGTCAATTCCCGACAGTCCTGTGTCGCCCCGTGACGTCGGTTTGCACGATGCAATGCTCGATGGCTGGTTTCTCGGTGACAACGGCGAACTGCTCAAGGGCTTTGCCATTACCGCCGATGACACCTTGCTGGATGTCGGTTGCGGCGAAGGCGTGGCGACGTTGTTTGCGGTGCGCCAGGGCGCGTCGGTGATTTTCACCGACAGTGAACACGACAAGGTTCGTGACCTGGCTCGGCAAGTGGAGGCGCAATCGGACAAACCGAATCTTGGCCTCGTCAGTAACAGTTTGCCGTTGCCGCTGGCCGACGGTTGCGCGAGCAAAGTGGTGTGCATGGAAGTGCTTGAGCACATCGATCAGCCAGAACCTTTCATGGCGGAACTGGTGCGGATGGGCCGGCCCGGTGCGCTGTACTTGCTAAGTGTGCCGGCGCCGGTGGGTGAGCATCTGCAAAAGGGCATCGCCCCGGCCAGCTACTACCAGTCACCCAACCATGTGCAGATTTTTACCCCCGAGCGGTTCGCTGCCCTGGTCGAAGAGGCCGGCCTGGTGATCGAGCATCGTCAGGCCACCGGGTTTTTCTGGGTCATGGGCATGATCTTTTTCTGGGCCAGTGAACGGGCAGCCGGACGTGATTTGGGAGGTGCCGTGCGTGACCGTATTCAGGCGCCGTATCCACCGCTGATGGAGAGCTGGGCGAAGACCTGGCAAGACCTCCTGGTGCAACCCAACGGGCTGGCCATCAAGCAGATGCTCGATGAGTTCATGCCCAAGAGTCAGGTGATCATCGCTCGCAAGCCACTGGCGACCCAGACTTCGTCCAGGAGGACGTCATGAGCAGCGAAAGACGCATCATGGACATCGAGCTGCTGCGCGGTATTGCGGTGCTGGGCGTGTTGTTTCATCACCTGCAGGACAGTCTGTTTGCCGCCAGCGTACCGCTGCTGCAAGCCATCACCCTGTACGCCCAGCCTTGGTGGGGCGTCGATCTGTTTTTCGCTATTTCGGGCTTCGTCATCGCGCGCAGCCTGATACCGGCATTGCAGGGTTGCAGCACCCGTCAGGAGTACTGGCAGCAGACGCGTAATTTCTGGCTGCGACGGGCGTTTCGCTTGCTGCCGTCGGCGTGGCTGTGGCTGGCGCTGATGTTGCTGGCGTGTATTTTTCTCAACCGCTCCGGTGCGTTCGGCACTTTGCAGGCGAACCTGCAGGCGACGTTGGCGGGTGTCGCGCAGTACGCCAATTTCCGTTTCGCCGACAGCTTCTACCACTACGAATACGGCACCAGTTTTGTGTACTGGAGCCTGTCCCTGGAAGAGCAGTTCTACTTGCTGTTCCCGTTGCTGATTCTGGTGTGCCGCAAGCATCTGGTCTGGGCGTTACTTGTCTTGGTCGCTGTGCAGCTGTTCACCTTGCGCACGCCAATATTGATGGTGGTCCGAACCGACGCTTTAGCCCTCGGCGTGCTGTTGGCGATGTGGAGTTCGCAGCCGTCATACCTGCGCTGGGAACCGGCATTTCTGCGTCGTCCGTGGGCCGGATTGTCGGCGTTGATAGGGGTGTCGCTGGCGCTCAATTTCATGGCCACCGACCGTTTCACTTTCACCAGTTATCGCATCGGTGTGATTGCGCTGTTGTGTGCGCTGCTGGTGTGGATCGCCTCCTACAATCGCGATTACCTGATGCCTCGCGGGCTGTTCAAGAACCTGATGACGTGGGTCGGTAGCCGCTCTTACGGGATCTACCTGATCCACATTCCGGCTTACCTGCTGGTGCGTGAAGTGATCTTCCGTTTGCAGGAAGCGAACCTGCCGAGCCCGGCGGGCCATCCCTTTTTGACGTTACTGATCGCGTTCGGCCTGATCGCGCTGTTGAGCGAACTCAACTATCGATTCGTCGAAATGCCCATGCGTAACAGAGGCGCCTCGCTGGTGCAGCGCTTGAGCCTGTCCCGAACCGCCGTCCCTTCCTCTGGAGCTACCTCATGCTGAGCCTTTTAAAGAAACTCACGGCGGGTACGCCCGCTCCCGTGCCACCGGTTGTGGCGCCCGTCGTGCCCGCACCGGGGAAGGTCGATCCGTACATGCTCGGCTTGCACGACGCGATGCTCAGTGGCTGGTTCAATCAGGAAACCGGCGAGCTGTTCACCGGTTTCCCGGTGACGCCCGAGGACACCTTGCTGGACGTTGGCTGCGGTGACGGCGGCAACGTGCACTTCTGCGCAATGCGCGGGGCAAAGATCATCATCGCGGACATCGACGCGTCCAAGGTCGAAGCAACACGCCAGCGGCTGAGTGATACGCCCGCCCGGGGTGTTGAGTGCCATGTCACCGACTGCAACCCACTGCGGATCGCTGACGAAACCGCCACGCGCGTCGTGTCGACTGAGGTCATCGAGCATGTGGACGATCCAGCGCAGTTCCTCGCAGAGCTGGTGCGAGTCGGCAAGCCGGGCGCGCTGTACCTGCTCAGCTGTCCGCACCCAAGCTCTGAAGACCTGCAGAAAGACATTGCCGCCCCTGAGTATTTCCAGAAGCCCAACCACATTCGCATCATCAGCGAAGACCAGTTCAAAACCATGGTCAGCGACGCGGGGCTGGAGGTGATCAGCCACAGCCAGTACGGGTTTTACTGGTCAATGTGGATGCTGTTGTTCTGGGAAGCCAAGGTTGATTTCAGCAACGCTGACCATCCGCTGCTCAATCACTGGGCCGATACCTGGCAGGCCATCCTTGCCTCGCCAAGGGGTGCGCAGATCAAACAGGCACTGGATGCCGTAGTAGCGAAAAGTCAGGTGATCATTGCGCGTAAGCCCTTGGGAGAAAACCTGTAGCAGCCTGCTCGTTTCAATGCGCGATGAATCACTTGTAGCAGCTGCCGAAGGCTGCGTTCGAGTGCGCAGCAGTCGTCAATTTCAAGTATCGCGAGATCCCTTTAAACTGAGCATCAAGATTCGCGACTGCTGCGCAGCCTTCGGCAGCTGCTACAGAATCACATTTGCTCAAGGTGTTTTATGTTTTCCCGCGTGCGCCCATGGGCAATTTTATTTTCGGTGCTGTTGCTCAATGGCTGCGAACAACCCGAAGCACCGCCGCTCGATCAGCAACTCTATGTCTGGCAGCGCCAATGGACACCGGCACAAGAAATCGCGTTGAGAGACAGCCGCGCAGATTTTTCCACCCTGCGCGTGTTGGCATTGCAGGCATTCCCTCAAGCAGGCTGGAGCCGGGCGCGAATCGATCCTGCTTTGCTCAAACGGGACGCCAGACCGCTGATTGCGGTCATTCGTCTCGATGGTCAACTCAGGTCACTCGACCCGACCGAAATCAACGCGCAGATTTTGCAGTTGCTCAACGATTGGCAAGGGCAGGGGCTGACCGTCACCGGCGTGGAAATTGACCACGATGCGGGCAACGCTCGTCTTCCGGACTATCGTAAATTTCTGACTGATTTGCGCAGCGCGTTGCCTCCATCTTTGCCGCTAAGCATGACCGCTTTGCCAGCCTGGCTCGACAGCCCTGAGTTGCCGGCCCTCTTGGCGACTGTGGACAGTAGCGTGTTGCAAGTGCACGCGGTGAGCGACCCGCAACGTGGATTGTTCCACGTGGAACAGACCAAAAAATGGGTCGAGAAATGGAGCCGTGTGACGTCGAAGCCGTTTTATCTCGCACTTCCCGCCTATGGCGTTGCTTTGCTGCCGCAGACCATGGGTGCGCCGATTGTGGAAAGTGAAGTAACCATTGAGCGAGCCGGGGAGCGCCGAGAGTTGATGGCTGATCCTCGACAGCTCGGCGAGCTCGCTCGTGATTTACGTGAAGATCCGCCCGCGCATCTGGCGGGCCTGATCTGGTTCCGATTGCCGCTGGCAAACGACCGCCGTGCCTGGAGCCTGACGACCTTGGGCGCCGTGGCTCGGGGTGAGGCATTAGAACGTCGCCTAACGATCGAACTCTCCACGCAAGAAGGTCTCAATGACATCAGCGTGATCAACCAGGGCAATCTCGACGGAGCCTGGCCCTCGCGTGTAACGCTTGCCGTGAAAAACTGTGAAGGTGCCGATGCGCTGGCAGGTTATGCGTTGCAACAGACTCCGGATGTGCTTACCTTCACGCGCCTGAGCGAGGGTCGCATACTCGCTGGCGAACAACGCGCCATCGGTTGGGCTCGTTGCGCAAAGATTGATCAAGGAGCTTCAAATGTTCACCCGTAACTGGCCCCGTCATCTCATGTGCCTGAGTCTTGGCTTACAGCTGGGTTCAGCACTGGCCTGCGGGCCGGACTTTCCGATGCGCCTGCTCGACAACCGTGCCCAGACGTTGGCGGAGCTGCCGGAAGGTAATTTCCGCTTCGAGATCAGCCGCCTCGGGCATGCCATTGCCGGGCTCAAGAACGTGACTGCGGCCACCATCACCCCTGATGTCGGCTACGGCGATGGGGCAGACTTTGTAGATCAACGGAGCCAAGCCGAGCTGGCGGGTTTGACCGAAGACCAGCAGGCATTGGTGAAACAGCTTCGCGGGCTGACCGATGCGCATCAGGTCGAAATGCAGGGTGCGAACTTACCGGTCGAACTGAGGTTGTATCTGGCAGGCGCTGCAGCGTTCAACGCCGGGGACTTCCCGCTCGCGACCGAATATTTCCATAAAGTGCTGGCGCTTCCAGCGGATCAAAGGGCATTGCGCAGCACCTGGGCCGCGTACTCGTTGGGCCGCGCACTGTTCGCGATGAGCGCCGATACGGACGCGGCCTCAGAGCTTCTGTCTCAGGCTCGTGAGGCGTTCCAGCAGGCCCGACAGTTAAGCATCGACGGCTTCAGCGATCCTCTGGAATTGGGCGTTGCCAGCCTCGGCGAAGAAGCTCGTGTGGCTCGAACGGCGGGCGACTGGAACAGCGCCATCGAGCTGTATGCCACGCAGAGTCTTCATGGATCGCCGGTGGGCTACAGCTCATTGAAACAGCTGACCGCCGAACTGGCCGCGATGCCCAAAGGACCATTAGCGCAGTTGCTCACGGAAAAACCGGTGCAGCAACTGGTGACCGCGTCATTGATCAGTCGTCTGGGTTGGTCATTTGGTGATCAGCCGCCCAATGAACTGAAACTGATCAAACTGCTGCAAAACAGCACGCGAGGCAGCCTGGAAAACGCTGATCGGCTGGCGGCTGTCAATTATCAGCAAGGCGATTACGCCAGCGCCAAAGCGTTTCTCGAGCACGCAGGGGACGGAGGATTAGCATGGTGGCTACGGGCGAAACTGGCACTGCGCGATGGGGATAAGGTCGCTGCCTCCGCAGCGTATGCAAAGGCGGCTCAGGCATTCCCGCAAACCGAATCCTGGGGGGGTCGACGCACGCCGGAGTTCGACTATGAAACATTGCAGCCGAAATGTCGGGTCGAGGGTGAAAGCGCGATTCTGGCCTTGCAGCGCGGTGATTATCTGCAGGCGTTCGATCAGCTCTATCGCAGCGGTGATATTTACTGGCTCGACGCCGCCACCGTGGCTGAGCGCGTGTTGACCGTCGACGAACTCAAACAGTACGTCGATACCAAAGTCCCGGTGCCGAAAGCATTCAGTCAGCAGGATCTTATTGACTATGCGGCGACCTCTTCCGGTCAGGAAGACAGCGATGTCGCGCCTCTGTCGGTCTCAGCAAAGTTGCGTAACCTGCTGGGGCGCCGTTTGCTGCGGGAAGGGCGCTACGACGAAGCGCCAGCGTATTTCGACAGCATCAAGTTGTACGCCCCAGCCAAGTGGTACGCAGAGTTACGCAACGATGCCGAATCGAAGTGGTGGCCAACCAAGCGGGCCTTTGCTTATTTTCATGCCGCCCAACTCGCTCGTTATAACGGCATGGAGTTACTGGGCTACGAAATGTCCCCGGATTACGCGACCTTTGGCGGCAATTACAGCCTTGAAAGTAGTGAGCTGGACGTTGGCCCGTTGGTGGCTCAAGAGGAAGTGAACCGTCAGCAAGCCAGCGTCGCACAACCCGATAAGCGCTATCACTACCGCTACGTCGCCAATGCGCTGGCCAGTCGAGCCGCCGACCATTTGCCTCATACGAGCCAGGCCTTCGCGGCGGTACTGTGCGCGGCGACTGGGTGGAATTCCGATCCGGAAGAAAAAAAGGCCTTCTATCAACGTTACGTTAAAGAAGGGCCCTATGTGCAATGGGCGGTGTTCTTCGGTGAAAGTTGCCCTTATCCAGATTTCGAGAAGGCCGACAGACGTTACGTGACCCAGGCATTAAGTCCGGTTCGCGCCACGCTTCGGCCCTACAAGAAATGGCTGGAGATGGGTGGGGTCGTCGCGTTTACCGCGCTGGCTCTGGTGCTGATCAATCGCCGCAAACGCAAGGCGCGAGCTTGATCACGCTTGCTGAACAAAGGTGAGTCGCACCGCGAAGCCAATCAGCAAACTGCCAAACAACCATTGCTGCAAGCGTTGAGCCGAAGGACTGCGTTGCAACCATCGGCCCATCGCAGCGCCTACCAGCGCGTACGCGCTGTCGAACAACAAGCCGACACTGACCAGCATCACGCCGAGTACCGCGAACTGCGCGAGCACCGACCCGGCGTGAGGGTCGATGAATTGCGGCAACAGTACCGAGCAAAACAGCAGTGCCTTGGGGTTCAGCAGGTTAGTGAGTAACCCTCGCTGAATCGCCTCACGCCACCGCGTCTTTGCGGGTGCCGTTGCGCCGCTGTCGAGGTTTGGCAGCAGGGTGGTTCGCAAGCATTGGATACCAATCCACAAGAGATACGCAGCGCCCGCCAGTCGCACTACATCAAACGTCCAAGGCGCTGCCTTGAACAGCACCGCCAGCCCCAACGCCGCCAGCGCCACATGGCAACCTCGGGCGATGCCCAAGCCTACAGCGGTCGCCAGTGCAGCAGATCTGCCCTGTCGCGCACCGGTTTGCAAAAGCAGAATCATGTCCGGCCCCGGTAGCAAATACACAACCGCCAACGCCATGAAAAACAGCCAGAGTCCATCCATGTCGCACCCGTTCGTCGTCGATTTTGGTAGGGACAGTCTAGGATGCAAGGGTGGGGCAGGTGGTTGCGATGTTTGCTTCTAATGCATTCTGTATTGGCATAATCTGCTACATATTTCCGCTCAAGCCATCGGAATCTGCCAAATATGAAACTGGATGCCTACGACCGTAAGATTCTCGCAGCGCTGCAACGAGACGGCCGATTGAGTAACGTGCAACTGGCTGACGAAATCGGGTTGTCCGCATCGCCGTGTTTACGGCGCGTGCGGATGCTCGAAGAGGCGGGTGTCATTCGCGGTTACCAGGCCAATCTGGACCGTGACGAAGTCGGACTGGGCCTGACGGTGTTCGTTGGGGTCAAGGTTGAGCGTCACAATGATGAACAGGCCGAAGCGTTTCGAGTGGCTGTAACGGCGCTGCCCGAGGTGATTTCGGCGTTTCTTGTGTCGGGGGAATCGGATTTTCTGCTGCAAGTCGTGGTGCCGGATCTGCGAGGTTATGACCGGTTCCTGACGGGGAGCTTGTTGAAATTGCCCGGTGTAAGTGACATTCGCAGCAACTTTGCGATTCACACCGTCAAGGCGCCAGGCGCGTTGCCATTGGAGCATTTGCCGCTGTAGACCGAGTTGCTGCCATCGCGAGCAAGCAACTCTCAAATTCTCACAGATCCATCTGTAGGAGTGAGCCTGCTCGCGATGGGGGCCAAACAGGCAACACATATCTTTCGGTAAACCATCACATCTGCGTCGCCATCCCCTCCACATTCATTGCCGCCTGCCGTAACGCCTCAGAGCGTGTCGGGTGTGGATGACAGGTCAGGGCGATGTCCTCCGCCGACGCGCTGAACTCCATCGCCACGCAGTACTCGCCAATCATTTCACTGACACTCGGGCCGACCAGGTGCACGCCGAGAATTTCGTCGGTTCGCTCGTCAGCCAACACTTTGGCGAAGCCTTCGGTTTCATGGTTGATCTTCGCCCGGCTGTTGGCGGTGAAAGGAAATTTGCCGACCTTGTACGCACGGCCTTCAGCCTTCAATTGCTCTTCGGTTTTACCGACGCTCGCCAGCTCAGGCCGGGTGTAGATCACGTTAGGAATCAGGTTGTAATTGACTTCGCCAGCCTTGCCGACGATTTGCTCGACGCAGGCCATGGCTTCGTCCTCGGCCTTGTGCGCGAGCATCGGCCCGGAGGTCACGTCACCGATCACCCAGATCCCGGCGGCTTCCGTGCGGTGGCCCTTGTTCTCGAGCATGCCGCGTTTATCGGTCGCCAGGCCTACATTCTCCAGGCCCAGGCCTTCAGTGAAGGGTCTGCGCCCAATGGACACCAACACATAATCGGCTTCCAGCAACTCGGCAGTGCCACCTGCCGAGGGTTCAACGCTGAGTTGCACGCCGTTCGCTGAAGTAGTCGCGCTGACGACTTTCGAGCTCAACTTGAAGCTGATGCCTTGTTTGCTCAATGAACGTTGCAGTGTTTTTCCTGCCTCGGCATCCACACCGGGACAGATGCGATCGAGGAATTCGATGACCGTCACCTGCGCACCCAGCCGACGCCAGACTGAACCCAGCTCAAGGCCAATCACGCCGGCGCCGATCACCACCAGATGCTTAGGCACTTCGGCCAGTGACAACGCACCCGTGGAATCGAGGATGCGTTGATTGTCGATGGTGACGCCCGGCAGGGGAGTGGGCTCGGACCCGGTGGCAATGATGATGTCCTTGGCACTCAGTTCGGTTTTGCCTCCGGCGCTGTCAGTCACCGTGACCTTGCCCGGTCCGTCGATATGCCCCCAGCCTTTGATCCAGTCGACTTTGTTCTTGCGAAAGAGAAACTCGATGCCCTTGGTCAGCCCGGTCACGCTTTCATCCTTCTGCTTCATCATCTGGGCGAGGTTGAGGACGGGTTTGACCTCGATACCCAGGTTGGCGAATTCCGATCCCACGGCCGCTTCGTAGAGTTCAGAGGCATGTAGTAGCGCCTTGGAGGGCATGCAGCCGACATTCAGGCAGGTACCGCCGAGTGTGGCGCGGCCTTCAACACAGGCAGCTTTCAGGCCCAATTGGCCGGCGCGGATTGCTGCGTTATAGCCACCGGGGCCACCGCCGAGAATCACGACGTCATAAGTGCTCATGTTGTACTCCTGGCTCGAAAGGGATCGGGAAGGGTTAAAAGTAGTTGGTCGATAAAATTACGAACGTAATATGTGCGATGCCGCGGGTTTCGGTCAAGGCCTCAGCCAAGCGACAGCTTGCGCCGCTTTTGATAGAGCAATTAAGTACAAATATTTCACTACTTTCGTTATATCGTAACGAATTGAGCCCCGCGCGAAACAATCTGAGGTGGTATGCAAGTCGATCTCGATTCAGATGAGGTGGTAGTCGCAGGACTGCCGCGCTTTCAACAGGCAGTCTTCCAGGGGCGACGATTGCGTCAGCTGCTGATCGGTCTGGGCGCAATCGCAGCTGCCGGGTTGCTCCTGGCATTCTTTGTAAGGCTGTTTTCAGCGCAATCATCTTGGCCTGCCTTGCTGGTCAATCAGAGCGCCGGAGTTTTGGTGCTGATTGCCGGCCTGCAATCGGCCCGATTCGTGACGCTATGGCGCGCGAGGGCGTTAAACCCGTCAGCAGGGGTGCCCGCCATCGTTACGGATGACGAGCCTGTGCCGATGGGCTGGTATGAGCGCTTGCTGGACCGCATCAATGAACGATGGCTGCGCACACTGGTGCAGATCGGCACACCGACGCTGTGGCTCGGCGGGTGGGCTCTGCTGGTGCTGTTCAGCGTGAGCCAGGTCTGGAACCTGGCATTGCCGCCCACCGCCTTAGGCTTGGCGGCCCATGTTGGCGCGGCGCTGTCATTGTTGCTGGCATTCGGGTTGTTAGTGTTCGAACGTCAACTGGCCCAGGAAAACACCGCACAATGGCCTGAAGCCGGTTCGCTGGCACAGCTGACGCGCGTCTCCATCATCTGCCTGGTGCTAAGCGCTTTATGCCTGTTGTTTGCGGGTGAGACATCAGTGTGGCCCGTGCGACTGGCGGTGCTGATCGGTTTGCTGCCAGGACTGGTTGCGATCGAGTTGCTGCTACGCGCGGTGCTGTCGTTGTTCAGTCCACGCCGCGAGCAACTCGAACCGACTTTGCTGGCGCGAAGCTTTGTCGCTGAAATGCTGCGCTGGCCACCGCAACCCTTGCTGGCGCTGCAGCATGAATTGCATAACCGCTTTGGTATCGACTTGCGGCAAATCTGGGCCTTCACGTTCATGCGCCGGGCGTTTGTACCGGTGGTGGTTTTCGTGTCGATTGTTGGCTGGGCACTGACGGGTATCCATGAAATACCGCTGCAAGGGCGCGGTATCTATGAACGTTTCGGCAAGCCGGTGGAGGTCTTTGGCCCTGGTTTACATGCCGGATTACCGTGGCCGCTGGGTCGGGTATTGGGCGTTGAAAATGGCGTAGTTCACGAGTTGGCCACCAGTGTCGGCGACAACCCGTTACCGGTTCTGGCCGACCCTGCGGAAGGCCCGGCCCCAGCGACTGCCAATCGCTTGTGGGACGCCAGTCATGTGAACGATAAATCCCAGGTCATCGCCAGTAGCCGCGCGGATAAACAAAGCTTCCAGATCGTTAACATGGACGTGCGCTTTGTCTATCGCATCGGCCTGACTGATCAGGCGGCGCTGGCCGCGACCTATAACAGCGCTGACATACCCACATTGATTCGCAGCACAGCCAGCCGGATTCTGGTTCACGATTTTGCGTCGCGCACCCTGGATGGGTTACTCGGTGATGACAGGGTAGGGCTGGGCGAAGAAATCGGTCGGTCGGTGCAGGCGGACCTGACGAAACTGAACAGTGGCGTGGAAATTCTGGCGACCGTGGTCGAGGCTATTCACCCGCCGGCGGGCGCAGCCAATGCCTATCACGGCGTGCAAGCTGCGCAGATCGGCGCGCAAGCATTGATCTCCCGAGAGCGTGGTGCGGCGGCGCAGGCCACCCATGAGGCGCAATTGCAGGCCAGCATCGCTCGCGATCAGGCGACCGCCAACGCCCTGGAAATCAACGCGACTGCACAGGCTGCCGATCTGAAATTTTCTGCAGAACAAAAAGCCTTCGCCAGTGCCGGTCAGGCCTTCGTGCTGGAGCAGTATTTAAGTCAGCTCTCACAAGGTCTCGCCAACGCCAGATTGTTGATCCTCGACCATCGTCTGGGCGGCAGTAGTAACGCACCCACCATCGACCTCCGTACATTCACCTTGCCAGCTGACCCTGTGCCAGCACGCTCTATCGCTCAGCCAGGAGTTGCCCATTGAGCCAGTCGCATACTCACGATCACGATGACCACAGCGGCCATGAACACGGTCATGGCGGACATCACCATGGACATCACCATCACCACCACCACCACGGTGCTCCCGAGGAAGCGGGCCCTTTCCCTTGGCGACGCATGGGCTGGGCGGCATTGCTGGTAGCGTTTGCCATCGCAGCGGCAAGTCTGGTGCAAGTGCGTTCCGGGGAGGCCACGGTAATTACGCGCTTCGGTAACCCGTCGCGAGTGCTCCTTGAACCGGGTCTTGGCTGGCGCTGGCCGGCACCGTTCGAGGCGGCGATTCCTGTCGATCTTCGACTGCGTACTACGTCGAGCGGGTTGCAGGATGTCGGCACCCGGGACGGTCTGCGGATCATCGTCCAGGCCTATGTCGCGTGGCAGGTGCAAGGTGATCCGGACAACGTTCAGCGCTTCATGCGCGCGGTGCAGAATCAGCCGGATGAAGCGGCCCGGCAGATTCGTACGTTTGTCGGCTCGGCGCTGGAAACCACGGCCAGCAGTTTCGACCTGGCTAACCTGGTGAACACCGACGCCAATCAGGTCCATATCGCTGACTTCGAAACGCAACTGCGCAAACAAATCGATCAGCAGTTGCTGGCGACCTACGGTGTGCGCGTATTGCAGGTGGGTATTGAGCGCCTGACATTGCCCTCGGTGACGTTGACCGCGACGGTCGATCGAATGCGCGCCGAGCGAGAAACCATCGCGACCGAACGTACGGCGATCGGCAAGCGCGAAGCCGCGCAAATACGCTCAGCCGCAGAACGTGATGCACGCATCGTTCAGGCGGATGCGACGGTCAAAGCAGCTGACATCGAAGCCCAGTCCCGGGTTGAAGCTGCACAGATTTATGGTCGCGCTTACGCGGAATCGCCGCAGCTCTACAATTTACTCCGCTCTCTGGACACCTTGGGAACGATCGTCACGCCAGGAACCAAGCTGATTTTGCGAACGGATGCAGCGCCATTTCGCGTGTTGGTGGACGGTCCGCCGACGCTCGAAAACAAGCCTGGGTTGCAGCCATGAAAAGCGTTCCACGTGGAACAAATGAATTGAGCAGCCCCTGGATTCAAGCCGGGCGATTGGCATTTTTGGGGTTATACGCAGTGACGGTGTTGGCCGCGCTAGCGTGGGTGTTTTCCAATGTGCGGCAGATCGATCCGCAGAACCGCGCGGTGGTTCTGCACTTTGGTGCGCTGGATCGGATTCAGAATGCGGGGTTGTTGCTCGCGTGGCCGCGACCGTTTGAACAAGTAATCCTGCTGCCAGCGGCTGACCGTGTTATCGAGCGTCGAGTAGAAAATCTCTTGCGCAGCGATGTCGCCCTGCAGGCTGATCGAGTGGCAAGTTTTGCGACGCCGATCAGCGATGCGCTAGCGGGCTCCGGTTACCTGCTGACCGGGGATGCGGGACTGGTGCAACTGGATGTCAGGGTGTTCTACAAAGTCACCGACCCGTATGCCTTCGTCCTGCAAGGCGATCATGTACTGCCGGCGCTCGATCGGTTGGTGACACGCAGCGCCGTCGTCCTCACGGCAGCTCGCGATCTGGACACCATTCTGGTCGCACGACCCGAGCTTATCGGTGCTGACAATCAGGCGGCCGAACGCCGCGAGCGACTGCGGGGTGATCTGGTGCAAGGCATCAACCAGCGTTTGGCCGAACTGACGGCGACGGGGCAGGGCATGGGTATTGAGGTGGCGCGCGTCGACGTTCAATCGAGCCTGCCGGGGCCAGCGGTCAACGCGTTCAACGCCGTTTTGACTGCGAGTCAGCAAGCCGACAAAGCGGTCGCCAACGCGCGCACCGAGGCCGAGAAACTCACCCAGACCGCCAATCAGCAAGCCGACCGTTCGCTGCAAGTGGCTCATGCCCAGGCGAGCGAACGGCTGGCCAAAGCCTCGGCAGACACAGCGACTGTTTTAAGCCTGGCGAAAGCGCAGGAGGAAGGAACCGACCCACAAATGCTCCTGCGCATTTACCGTGAACGGATGCCAACAATTCTCGGTCAGGCCGGTTCAGTGACCACGGTCAACCCGAAAGACGATTCCCGATTGATCATTCAGGGAGCTGCGCAATGACTGCGCAAACCGCCGCGGCACCGAGCATGTTGTCCTCGGCTGAACAACGCAGTGCCGCACGCCAACTGATCCTCGCGATGCTCGCTCTGGGTCTGCTGACGCTCGGTCTGGTCTGGCGCTGGTTGTCGCCCCAGCAGACAGGCGTCAGTCAGTTGCTGCTGGGATTTGCTTCCGTGCTGGTGGCCATACCGGTGATGCGTTCGGCCTGGTACAGCCTGCGTTACCCCAGCTTGCACGGCATCACCGATCAACTGATTGCATTGGCGATGCTGGGCGCCTGGGCTACCGGCGATCTCCTGACCGCCGCCTTGCTGCCGATCATCATGATCTTTGGTCACGTACTGGAAGAGCGCAGTGTCATCGGTTCGCAGGAAGCCATTCATGCGCTGGGCCAACTGACACGTAGTCATGCGCGTAAGGTCCAGGCTGATGGCGGCATCGTCGAAGTCGACAATGGCACGCTCAAAGCTGGCGACATTGTGGAGGTGCGAGCCGGTGATCGAGTGCCGGCCGATGGTCGTGTGCTGTCCGGTCAGGCGAGCCTCGACACGGCGTCAATCACCGGGGAATCGGTGCCAATGGAGGTCGGTGTCGGCATGCCGGTGTTTGGCGGCGCGATCAACCTTGATGGTCTGTTGCGCATCGAAGTGACCCGCACCGGCAATGAATCGACGTTGGGTAAAGTCATCGCGTTGATGCAAAGCGCCGAGCGTTCCAAGCCGCCGATTACTCGTTTGCTGGAACGCTACGCAGGCAGCTACATGGTGCTGGTGTTGTTATTGGCAGCAGTCACCTGGTTCATCACCAATGACGCGCAGGCGATGCTCGCGGTATTGGTGGCGGCTTGTCCTTGCGCGCTGGTGCTGTCAGCGCCGGCTACGGCAATCGCAGGCGTGGCGGTTGCGGCTCGACACGGCATCCTGATTCGCAGCTCTGCGTTTCTGGAAGAGCTGGCCGATCTGACATCGCTGGTGGTCGACAAGACCGGGACGCTGACCTTCGGCACCTTGCGCCTGCAATCCATCGACAGTCCGCTGGAGGATCGTAGTCAGGTCCTGAATCTGGCTGCCAGCCTTGGGGCCGCCAGCAGTCATCCGGTCAGCCGTGCGCTCGCTGGCCTGGTCGACCAGGAGCATTTCCTGCTGCTCTCGGACATTCGTGAACGTCAGGGGCTTGGAGTGGTGGCAATGACCGAGGCGGGGGAAGCCGCGCTGGGTCGGCCAGAGTTGTTCGATCAACTGGGCATTACCGCCAGCCCTGTTCCTGAACACGACGGACCGATTGCTGGCCTGGCGCTTGATGGAGAATTCCTCGCCTGGCTGTTGCTGGCGGATACCGTCAAACCCGAAGCGCGTTTTGCCTTGAGCGAGTTGCGTGAACTGGGTTTGGGTCGCCAGCTATTGCTGACGGGTGATCGCCAGAGTGTCGCGCACACCCTGGCTGAAGAGGTGGGGATCAAAGATGTCGAAGCGCAGGCGCTGCCTGAGGACAAGCTGAATCGTGTGCTGAAGGAAATCGGCAGCGGCTTCCGGCCGATGGTGGTCGGCGACGGGATCAACGATTCACTGGCGCTAAAGGCTGGCGTAGTCGGCGTGGCCATGGGTGCGGGCGGCGCTGACATTGCACTGGCATCGGCCGATATCGTGCTGATCGGCAGTGACCTGCGCAGGCTCGGAACTTGTGTGCGATTAAGCCGCCAATGTCGCCACACATTGCAGGTCAACGTGATTATTGGTCTGGGCTGGACCCTCGCAATCGTCGCCTTCGCCGCGTTTGGATGGCTCGGCGCCGCAGGGGCGATGATTGCCGCTTTGCTGCATAACTTTAGTACGTTGCTGGTGCTGGGAAACGCCGGGCGTTTGCTGCGCTTTCAGGAACCTCTGCTGAAAATGAAAGAGGACATGAGCGCTCAGTGAACATTTTCAGAACTGTAAGCCAACTTTGCAGTCATCTGCGTGAGGGCGAAGGACTTTGTGGGTTCGTGGCGGTGGTTTTAGTGCCGGAGTGAATCATAGAAAACGGCTATTAATTCGATAGCCAGCTATTTTTCAAGGATGGTCTACCCTCTCAATCAGACGTCTGAAACAAGGGGGATTCTCCATGCTCGCGCACATTCCACCGGCCTTACAGAATCTGCAGTTACCGCTACGCCTGCGACTCTGGGATGGCCATGAATACAATCTGGGGCCGACGCCCAGCGTCACGATTGTGGTGAAGGACCCACAAATGGTTACCCAGTTCACTCATCCCACCCTGGACGCGCTAGGAGCGGCGTTTGTCGAAGGGAAGCTCGAACTGGAGGGCTCAATCAGCGATGTGATTCGCATCGTTGACGAGTGGAGCCAGGCTTTGGTGGGCGCGGATGACGACAATCAGCCTGTTCGCACGGTTCACGACAAGGAAACCGATGCCAAGGCAATCTCCTACCACTACGACCTTTCCAATGCGTTCTATCAACTATGGCTCGACAGCGACATGGCTTATTCATGTGCGTATTTCGAGACCGGCAGCGAATCCCTCGAGCAAGCCCAGCAAGCAAAATTCCGCCATCTGTGCCGCAAGTTGCGCCTGCAACCCGGCGACTATCTGCTGGACGTTGGCTGTGGTTGGGGTGGCCTGGCGCGGTATGCCGCGCGGGAGTTTGGTGCCAAGGTGTTCGGCATCACGCTGAGCAAAGAGCAACTGGCCCTTGCCCGGGAGCGAGTGACTGCCGAAGGTTTGGATGATCTGGTGGAGCTTCAATTGCTCGACTATCGCGATTTGCCTCAGGACGGTCGTTTCGACAAGGTCGTCAGTGTTGGCATGTTCGAGCACGTCGGTCATGCGAACCTTGCCGAGTACTGCAGAACTCTGTTCGGCGCGGTGAAAGAGGGCGGTCTGGTGATGAACCACGGCATCACCGCCAAGCACACCGATGGCCGTCCGGTGGGACGTGGCGCCGGTGATTTCATTGAGAAGTATGTCTTCCCTAACGGCGAGCTTCCGCACCTGTCGATGATTTCTGCGGAAATCAGTGAGGCGGGTCTGGAAATTGTCGACGTCGAAAGCTTGCGCCTGCATTACGCACGAACGCTCGATCATTGGAGTGAGCGTCTGGAGGATAATCTCGAAGCGGCTGCCAAGCAGGTGCCGGAGCAGGCATTGCGGATCTGGCGGTTATACCTGGCTGGCTGCGCTTACGCGTTCGCCAAGGGCTGGATCAATCTCCACCAGATCCTGGCCGTCAAAGCTCATCCCGATGGCAGCCATGAATTGCCATGGACCCGCGACGACATCTACACGCCTTAAAGGATCGGTGAAATGAGCCGGGCGACCCGCATGCCGACCTGTTGCAGGCGGTGGGTCTGCCGGCTTTCTTCTTTGGCGATTTCGTGAGCCTGGGCGAAGTCGGCGTTGAGCATCTGTTCCACTTCGCCGGCGAACACACTGTCGACGGTTAGCAGCATCACTTCGAAGTTGAGCCGGAACGAACGGTTGTCCAGATTGGCGCTGCCGATGGCGCTGATTTCGCTGTCGATCAGCACCACTTTCTGATGCAGGAAACCTGGCTGGTAGCGGAATACTCTCACGCCGGCCCGTACCGCTTCGAAGGCGTAGAGGCTGGAGGCGGCATAGACGATACGGTGATCGGGCCGCGAAGGCAGCAGCAAGCGCACGTCCACCCCGCGCAACACCGCCAATCGCAGGGCAGCAAATACGGCTTCGTCAGGAATGAAATACGGACTGGTGATCCACACTCGTTCCGTCGCGGCGTGAATAGCCTCCACGAAGAACAACGAACAGGTCTCGTAGGAGTCTGCCGGGCCGCTGGCGAGCAATTGGCAGAGTACGCCATCATCCGGATAGACATCCGGCAAGATCAGGGGTGGAAGCGAGCGGGCGGCCCAGAACCAGTCTTCCGCAAAAGATTCCTGCATACAGGCCACCACGGGGCCACGCACCTGGACGTGAGTGTCACGCCAAGGGGCGAGCGGGGGTTTTTCACCCATGTACTCATCACCGACGTTGTGTCCGCCGACGAAGCCGAGCACGCCGTCGACCACGACGATCTTGCGGTGGTTACGAAAGTTGACCTGGAAGCGATTGAGCCAGCCGCTTCGGGTAGCGAAGGCTTTAACCTCGACGCCTGCATCTCGCAACGATTGCACATAGCTGTGGGGCAGCGAGTGGCTGCCGATTCGGTCGTACAACAAATAAATCGCCACACCTTCGGCGGCTTTCTTCAACAGAAGGTTTTGCAGGCGCTGGCCGAGACGGTCGTCGTGGATGATGAAGAACTGGATCAGAACCGCTTCTTTGGCGTGGCTGATGGCGTCGAAGATTGCGTCGAACGTTTCCTGACCATTGATCAGCAAGCTCACTTCATTGTTGGCCAGGCACGGCATACGCCCCAGTTTGGGCATTGCACGTAAGGACGCATAGGCGTTCGAAGCGCGTGCGGTGAGCGCTTCTTCTACCCAAGGGCGCCAGTTCAGTTCGGAGATCGCTTTGCGCATTTCTTCGTTGGCTTGGCGACGCGCCTTGATGTAGCCATCGAAGGTGCTGCGACCGAACACCAGATAGGGGATGAGCGTGAAGTAGGGAATGAACACCAGCGAGAGGGCCCAGGCGATGGATCCCTGTGCGGTGCGAACAGTCAGCACGGCGTGGATGGCGGCGATCGAGCCAAGCGTGTGAAGCAGTGCGATCATGTAGCCGAAAATGTGTGGTCCAAAATAATCCATGGGGCAGCCTTGCTCCTGAAGATTCAGTGCTTAACAGACCATGTTCCGTGCAGAATGTCGCTAATTAATTGGCCATGAACCGAAGCCTGTGGCTGACGTCTAACGGCCACTACTGATCAGGAGTTACTCGATGAACATTCGTCTGCTGGGTTTGGCCATGGCGATGGGTTTGGCACTTCCTCTGGCCGCTCAGGCACAGATGCTTCAGCCCGGTTTGTGGGAATTGACCACCAGCAACATGAAGGTCGATGACCAGAACCTGCCGGATCTGCAATTGATCCTCGGTCAGTTGCAAGGTCAGATGACCCCTGAACAGCGCGCTCAGCTGGAAAAGCAGGGGATCACCATGGGTGGCAAAGGTATACGCGCGTGCCTCACACCGGAGCAGGTGAAGACGGACAATATTCCGCTTACCGATCCGCAATCGGGCTGCAAACAGGAAATCACTGATCGCAGCGGCAATCAGTGGAAATTCCGTTTCAGCTGTCCGAAAGCCCAAGGTGCCGGCGTTGCCACGTTCCTCAGTGATCGTGAGTTCACCACCAAGGTGAACGGTACGTTCAACGCTACGGGTATCCAGCAAAAGGGCAGTCTGGAAAGTCGTGCCGTGTGGCTAGGTCAGGATTGCGGAACGGTTAAACCGCGAGCCTGATCACTGGTGATGTGAACGGGGGAGCTGCACTCCAGAATCGGATCATGCGGCCTCCCAATTCCAGCGGCTCTCTGCAACGGCATCGTGGGCGTGCAAACTTTCTGCGTGAATGACCCGCAGGTTGAAAGCATTGATAGTTGAAAGGCGTTTCAGAGCGGTGTGCAGGCGTCGAGCCGCGTCTTCGCAGAACATCAGGTTCTGGCCGTTCGCCAAAGCGAAGGCTTGTTCGTCGGCGCGTTTAACCGCGGTTTGAACCGCAGTGCCGAGCGCCATTTCTGCGTCATTGATGATCGCGATCAGCGGAAGCGCATTGCAGTCATCGTTTAAACGCAGCCGCAAATGTGCGGTGCTGCGTTGGCTGTGAGGCGTCGCAACGATGCCGTTTGTAGAGCCAAGCCAATTCAATACGTCATCGAGATTGAGTGACCTCTCCCCGAAGTCATTAGCAAATTGTTGCTGGATTAATTGCCGTGACAGCGCTGCCGAGCAGGGGCATGTTGAGGAATAAGACACGTCTATTGATAGTTCCACGTGGAACAATCCATTTTTCAGACTTGCCCGAATGCTAACCGGATAGGCTTTCCACCCGCTCAGCGGGCTGACCAGCGCCGGTCTTTTCAGCAGTAAATCCGTATGAATATTGAGAGAGGCATTGTTGGAAAGCCCCTCATGCGTGGCGATAAACCGTTCCAATATTCTGCGCAACAGCGCAGGTGTCAGCGGATCGTTTTCAAGCATTTCCAGCGCCAGATACAAACGTGACATATGAATGCCTCGCGCCTCTTCGTTGTCGAGACTCACGCCTGCGTCAACTTTTGCAGCGAGTTGCTGCCTGTCAATCAAGACTGGAAGTGCAATGCCACACATGCCTACCCAATCGAGTGGCAGTGATTGGCGTGTAGCTTGTTTGGCGATATCCGGCAGAGTCAGCGCATTCATAAGCAGGTCCGTCGTGGAAGCAGGTTTGACATGTTATGTTATTACATTAAACTCGCCTACGCCTTTTTCCTGAACTGGCTCCACTGACCCGCGTACCCTTTATGAGGAATGCCTGATGCCCCATCGTCTCCCCGTCACCGTCTTGTCGGGTTTTCTCGGCGCCGGTAAAAGCACGCTCCTCAACTACGTATTGCGCAACCGCGAGAACTTGCGAGTCGCTGTGATCGTGAACGATATGAGCGAGATCAATATTGATGGTAGCGAAGTACAACGCGACGTCAGCCTCAATCGCGCCGAAGAAAAACTCGTGGAAATGAGCAACGGCTGCATCTGCTGCACCCTTCGCGAAGACTTGCTGGAGGAGGTAAGCAAACTCGCCAAGGAGGGTCGGTTTGATTACCTGCTGATTGAATCCACGGGGATCTCAGAGCCCTTGCCGGTGGCAGAAACTTTCACCTTTCGCGGCGAAGACGGGCAGAGCCTGGCTGACATTGCGCGGCTCGATACCATGGTCACCGTCGTTGACGGCGTGAACTTCCTGATCGACTACCAGGCTGCTGAAAGCCTCGCGTCCCGTGGTGAAACCCTGGGCGAAGCAGACGAACGATCCATCACGGATCTGTTGATCGAGCAGATCGAGTTCGCCGACGTCATCCTCATCAGCAAGATCGACTTGATCAGCAGTAGCGCGCGCGAGGAACTGATCGCGATTCTTGAGCGGCTTAATGCACAGGCGCAGATCATCCCGATGGTGATGGGTGAAATCCCTCTGAAAAGGATCCTCAATACAGGTCGCTTCGATTTCGAGAAGGCCGCCCAGGCGCCCGGCTGGTTGCAAGAGCTGCGTGGCGCACACGTACCGGAAACACTGGAGTACGGCATCGCTTCCACTGCTTATCGGGCGAGAAAGCCCTTTCATCCGCAGCGTTTTTTCGACTTCATCAACGGATCGTGGGAGAACGGCAAACTGCTGCGCTCCAAAGGGTTTTTCTGGCTGGCAAGCAAGCACATGGACGCCGGTAGTTGGTCTCAGGCAGGTGGCTTGATGCGCTATGGTTATGCTGGGCGCTGGTGGCGTTTTGTACCGAAAAACCAGTGGCCACAGGACGCAGAAACTACTGCCGACATCATGAAGAACTGGACGGCCGCCACAGGTGATTGCCGTCAGGAACTGGTGTTCATCGGCCAGAACATCGACTTCACCGAGCTGAATGCGCAACTCGACCAATGCCTGCTGACTGACGACGAAATGAAGCTTGGCAAAGAGGGATGGCGATTGCTGACGGACCCGTTCGGCCCGTGGTACGAGGAGGTCGCCTGAGGGTCATGGCTTGAGCCAGCTGCCCTGGCTTTGGGCTTCGCAAAACGGCTTCAAATAGGCCGCATCGGTGGCTATACCGTAATAGTGAATATCCTGCCGGTAAGGCATATTGGCGACTTGGGCATTGCTGCAGACGCCAAATGCCCCGGCGGGACACGCATCCACGTACTGCACGTCGACTGCTTGTCCCGGCAGATTCGGCTGGCAGAACCCGTCGGCAAATAGCTTCTGCGGGATGTTGCGGTTCTGCTGACAGACTTTTACGTCGAGCCGTACACCTGTGCTATGTACCACACATGCCTGGGCCAGGGCCTCGCCCGAAGTCAGTGCTAGCAGTAACGACCATCCAATCAACCGCATTTTTACCCCCTTAGAATCCTTCAACCATGCTGCAGAACATTCCTACCCATGTCATTGCTGGCCCATTGGGCGCCGGCAAGACCAGCCTCATCAGGCACCTGCTGACTCAACGGCCTGCCGGAGAGCGCTGGGCGGTGCTGATCAACGAGTTCGGCCAGATCGGCCTCGACGCTGCGTTGTTGACCCAGGACGCCGATGGTATCGCACTGGGTGAAGTGGCCGGGGGGTGTTTGTGTTGCGTAAACGGTGCGCCTTTTCAGGTCGGGCTTGGACGTTTGTTACGCAAGGCGCGGCCTGATCGGCTGTTCATCGAGCCGTCGGGGTTGGGGCATCCGGCGCAACTGCTCCGGCAGTTGAATGAGGCGCCGTGGCTCGGTGTGTTGGCGGTTCAGCCGTGTTTGCTGGTGCTGGATGCTCAGGCGCTCGCCGCCGGTAAACCGCTCCCTCAATCGCAACAAGAGGCCCTGAGCAGCGCTGGTCTGTTGTTGCTGAACAAGTCTGAGGCGCTGGGAGAGGATGAGCGAGCGCGGATCATCATGCGGCTGCCAGCCATGCCGTTGTACTGGACGCAGCAAGGTGTACTGCCCTTGAGTGCTTTACCGGGTCTTGATGCGAAGGCTGAGGCAGGTGTGGATAACTTTATTGCACCCAAAGGCTTGGCGCAGATGCCGGCTATGTGGACTGATCCTGCGATACCGATCTGTTTGAGTCAGCAACAGGAGGGCGGCTGGAGCATCGGCTGGCGTTGGCATCCGGGTCAGATATTTGATGTTGTGCGAGTGGTTCGATGGCTTGAAAGCCTCGACTGGCAGCGGGCTAAGCTGGTGATACACGGTGTTGAGGGATGGGTATCGGGCAATGCACTGGATAACTCAGTGCTGGACTGGCGACCCAGTGAATGGCGACAGGATTCGCGGATTGAGCTGATTTTCAGTGAAGCGCAGGACGTGGATTCGTTGCAGAGCGGTATGGCTGGGTGTCGGGTGATTTAAAGATCAAAAGATCGCAGCCTTCGGCAGCTCCTACAGGTGAAATGCATTTTTCCGTTAGAGCTGTAGCAGCTTGCGATCTTTTGACTTAAGGACGCCACTTGGTGTGCTCTTGCCGCCACTGGCTTAGCTCGATCACCTCAGCCCGTGGTTTCACCACATCGACTACCGCTGCGGTGTCGTCGAAGGGCATCGGGTAGGGCGCAAGCTCTATTTGCGCGCTGTGGGCGCCGAACTGGGTAATGGTGCCGTTGTGGCGGGTTTCACCCGTCACGGTGAATTCGAAGTTGTATACCCTGGCCAAACGCCGTTTGCCGTTCGCGTCTTTGATAAATCCGATTTTTTTCAATGCGACGTTGCCATCCAGCAGCTCGATGCCAAGCTTGCCGCAATGCTGCTTGACCCGCTCCAGCGCGCGCTCGCGCAGGCCGTGGTTGTGCCAAAGCCACGCGCCAGCGGTGGCCAGCAGCATCAACACTAAGATATTTCCGAGGGTCAGCATCAACAGGGTGCTCCAACAAGATAGTGCCAGCTTAACTGCGTCGCCGGTCTGTCGTACAGGCTGCGTTTAGTCGCATACTGCGCGGCTCTAATTTCAATCGTTGTACGGAAGACTCACCGCATGAAACGTACGCCCCATCTACTTGCCATCCAGTCCCACGTGGTGTTCGGCCACGCCGGTAACAGCGCCGCGGTATTTCCGATGCAGCGGATCGGGGTGAATGTATGGCCGCTCAATACCGTGCAGTTCTCCAATCACACTCAATACGGCCAGTGGGCCGGTGAAGTGTTGGCGCCACACCAGATTCCCGAGCTGGTCGAAGGGATCGCGGCGATTGGTGAGCTGGGTAACTGCGACGCTGTGCTCTCCGGTTACCTTGGCAGTGCGGCCCAGGGGCGCGCGATCCTGACCGGCGTGGCGCGAATCAAGTCGATGAATCCCAAGGCGTTGTACTTATGCGACCCGGTAATGGGGCACCCGGAGAAGGGGTGCAGCGTGCCGGCGGAGGTCAGCGATTTCCTGCTGCAAGAGGCGGCGGCCGTCGCGGACTTCATGTGTCCAAACCAGCTGGAGCTGGACAGCTTCTCGGGACGCAAGCCGCAGTCGCTATTCGATTGCCTTGCCATGGCGCGTACGCTACTGGCGCGTGGACCGAAAGCGGTGTTGGTCAAGCATCTGGACTACCCGGGCAAACCGGCAGATGTCTTCGAGATGTTGCTGGTAACGGCGGAGAACAGCTGGCATTTGCGTCGACCGCTGTTGGCGTTCCCGCGTCAGCCGGTGGGCGTTGGTGACTTGACCTCAGGGTTGTTCCTGGCGCGCGTGCTGTTAGGCGACAGCCTGGTGGCTGCATTTGAATTCACGGCGTCGGCGGTGCATGAAGTGTTGCTCGAGACCCAGGCGTGCGCCAGCTACGAGCTGGAACTGGTACGGGCCCAGGATCGAATTGCCCATCCGCGAGTACGGTTTGAGGCGACTGCAATAAGTCTGTAATGGCAAAGATTGTCCGAACGCGGCCCGCGTCCGGACGATCTTTGATTCAAGCGTCGCCTTTGATTTCCTGATAACGCTTTTCCAGTTCCTGACGAATCTGGCGGCGTTGCTGTGCCTGCATAAAACGACGCTTGTCCTCACTGTTCTGCGGTTGCAGTGGCGGAACGGCGGCCGGTTTGCGCTGGTCATCCACGGCGACCATGGTGAAAAAACAGCTGTTGGTGTGACGTACCGAGCGCTCACGAATGTTCTCGGTCACGACCTTGATACCCACCTCCATCGAGGTGTTGCCTGTGTAGTTGACCGACGCCAGGAAGGTCACCAGTTCGCCGACGTGGATCGGCTCGCGAAAAATTACCTGATCCACCGAGAGCGTCACCACGTAGCGACCGGCATAACGGCTGGCGCAGGCGTAGGCAACTTCGTCCAGGTATTTGAGCAGTGTGCCGCCGTGAACATTGCCAGAGAAGTTGGCCATGTCGGGGGTCATCAATACCGTCATCGACAGTTGGGCGTTTCCGGGTTCCATAGCGTTCTCACGGTTCAAGGCAGTGATGAAGGAATGCACCTCTACGGGCGCCTGGTCAGCTTTTTCAAACCGACTGTTATCGGGACGCCGGGCGCATGGCTGCCGTCACGCGCGATCTATCTGTTTCCATATATTGCACCGCCTTTCTGATGGAAGTCGCGGTGTTAACCTCCGAAAGTCTGTCTTAAGGAGCCCACGCCATGCATGCGATCAGTTTTATTCAGGATCTGGCAGTCATCATGCTGGTCGCCGGTGTGGTCACCGTGTTGTTTCATCGGCTTAAACAGCCGGTAGTCCTGGGTTATATCGTCGCCGGTTTCATCATCGGCCCGCATACACCGCCGTTCGGCCTCATCCACGATGAGGAAACCATCAAGACCCTCGCTGAGCTCGGGGTGATATTCCTGATGTTTTGCCTGGGCCTGGAATTCAGCCTGCGCAAGCTGTTCAAGGTCGGTGCCACCGCGTTTATCGCCGCATTCCTGGAAATCGTGCTGATGATCTGGATCGGCTACGAAATCGGCCGATGGTTCGACTGGAACACCATGGATTCCCTGTTCCTCGGCGCGATCCTGGCGATTTCCTCGACCACGATCATCGTCAAGGCGCTCAACGATCTGAAGATGAAGAACGAGCGCTTTGCGCAACTGATCTTCGGTGTACTGATCGTGGAGGACATCCTAGGTATTGGCATTATCGCGTTGCTGTCGAGTATCGCTGTCAGCGGTACGGTGAGTTCCGGCGAGGTCTTTTCCACGGTCGGCAAACTGTCGCTGTTCATGATCGTCGCGCTGGTGATCGGCATTCTGCTGGTCCCGCGTCTGTTGGCTTATGTGGCCAAGTTCGAAAGCAACGAGATGCTGTTGATCACCGTATTGGGGTTGTGTTTCGGCTTCTGCCTGTTAGTGGTCAAGCTCGAATACAGCATGGTCCTCGGCGCGTTCCTGATCGGCGCGATCATGGCTGAATCCCGGCAACTGCTGAAGATCGAGCGCTTGATCGAACCGGTGCGCGATTTATTCAGTGCAATCTTCTTTGTGGCCATCGGGCTGATGCTCGATCCGCTGATCCTGCTGCAATACGCCTGGCCAATCGCTGTGATCACTGTGGCTGTGGTGCTGGGCAAAATGCTGTCTTGCGGACTCGGCGCGTTTATCGCCGGCAATGATGGGCGCACGTCCCTGCGAGTCGGGATGGGGCTTTCGCAGATTGGGGAATTCTCCTTCATCATCGCGGCGCTGGGCATGACGCTGCAGGTCACCAGTAACTTCCTCTATCCCGTGGCCGTTGCGGTCTCGGTGATCACCACCTTGCTGACGCCCTATTTGATCCGCGCGGCCGATCCGCTGTCGATCAAGCTGGCCGCTGTAATGCCGCAGCGACTCGGCCGGGTGCTGGGGATGTACGGTGAATGGCTGCGCAGCATCCAGCCACAGGGCGAAGGTGCGCTGCTGGCGTCGATGATTCGGCGAATTCTGTTGCAGGTGGGGGTCAATCTGGCGCTGGTGATCGCGATTTTCTTCTCGGGCGCTTTTTTTGCCGAGCGCATGTCCGCGTATCTATCGGACTGGATCAGTGATCCGAGCTGGCAGAAAGCACTGATCTGGGGCGGGGCGTTGATATTGTCTCTGCCGTTCCTGATTGCGGCCTATCGCAAGCTCAAAGCGCTATCGATGCTGTTAGCGGAGATGGGCGTGAAGCCGGAGATGGCGGGTCGTCATACACAGCGAGTGCGTCGGGTGATCTCTGAAGTCATACCGATTCTTTCGCTGCTGGTGATTTTCCTGCTGCTGGCAGCCTTGTCGGCCAGTATTCTGCCGACCAACAAGTTGCTGATGCTGGTTGCGGTGGTGGCGGCGGCCGTAGCGGCGCTGCTCTGGCGCTGGTTCATCCGCGTACACACGCGGATGCAGGTGGCTTTGCTGGAAACCTTGGACAACCACAAGGATGCGTCCGGCCACTGAAGTCTGACTAGCAGCGGGCGCAGCCTGCGCCAGCTACTACAAAAATCACACGGGGATGTATCAGCTTTCCAGCCAGACGTCCCGCGCCCAGTGCCAGACCGATTCCCAGGTTTCTTCGGCAATCAACTCTTCTTCAGCCTGCCACAGCACCACGGTGCCATCCTCTTCAACGAGGTAGTAGTCGTCACCGTCCTGACAGATCGGGATCATGCTGCGATCGACACCGGCATCCCAGGCGTTAGCGGCAACGTCTGGCAGGTAGGTGTGGGATTGCGGGTCGGTGACCGTCACGGGTTCCAGGCTGCCGTAGACCACGTCGCTGACGGTCAGCAAAAATTCTCTGAAGACAAATGGAATGTCGATAAACAGTTGTTCTTCGATTTCCACCAACTGGTCTTCGTCAGGCAGCTCCAAGGGGACCGGTACCGGTTCGTTGGCTTCACGCAGTTGTTCGATGATTTCTTCCACGTCCGGGATCCTCTTGCTTGATGGCGCGGTTTAGTTGGGGCGGTTTATACAGTAGCTTGGTATAGATGCAACCGCGAAATAGAAAACCCCAGCCGAGGCTGGGGTTTTCATTACAACATGCTTAACGCAGGAGGGATCAGCCGTTCTGGCGGATACCGGCCACCAGCCAAGGCTGGTTTTCGCCCTGCGGCCGTTCCATGTTCCAGCTTTCGCTGAACACTTCGCCCTGGTCGAAGCGCGAAGTTTTCGACACGCCGCTGAAGGTCAGGGTCGCGATTGTCTTGTCCGCACGATCATCCACGCCGTCCAGTTGCACATTGAGGTTATCAATGTAGGTGGACTGGAAAGCGTCGCCCAGATCGGCACGTTCGCGCTTCAGGAACTCCAGCAATTGCGGGGTCACGAACTCGGCAATCTTGTCCATTTCGTTCGCGTCCCAGTGCTGCTGCAAGGACTGGAAGTGGTTGCGGGCCGCTTCGATGAAGCTCTGTTCATTGAACCAGGCCGGTGCATTGATCACCGGACGAGCGGCTACAGGCGCTGCCGAACCGCCGAAGATCGAACCGCCAGCAGGCTTTTGTTCGAACACTTCACGCTGCATCGGTGCATGACCAGCTGGAGCCATGTGCTCTTGCTGCTTGCGACGACGAGCGGCAATGAAACGGAAGATCAGGAACGCAATGACAGCCATGATCAGGATGTCGAAGATCTGCATGCCCTGGAAGCCACCGCCCATGAACATGGAAGCCAGCAGGCCACCGGCAGCGATACCGGCCAGAGGGCCGAGCCAGCGCGAAGCGCCACCGGCTTTTGCAGCAGCGCCAGCGGCACCGGCTGCGCCCGCAGTAGCAGCAGCGCCGCCTGCAGCAGAAGAAGGAGCCATTTGGCTGGTCTGGTGAGTCGGCGCAGCGCCGGAGCTCTTGCCGCCACCAAAGCGCTTGGCGTTGGCGTCCAGGCTCATCGTCAGGCCGATGCACAACGCCATGGCGATGCTAAGAAAACGTTTCATAAAGGGAATTCCCATTTGTGGAAGGCACGCGCGCCATGTTGCACAGCTGAAGTGTTACTGGCTAGCGGCAGAGTGTTTCGGGCTTTTGCCTGACAGGTTGGGTTCAGCTTCAGTCAGCGCAATAAGGCCTGTTAACTTTGGTCTGTAGGAGGAGTGGATAAGTTCGGTAGGAATAGGCCTTTGTGGGAGCAAACATTGCTCCCACATGGAATCACGTTCGGGTTAGATCGCTTCCAGCTTCGCATAACCCAGCATCAGCCATTTACTGCCTTCGCTGAAATTCACCTGGACGCGAGCCTGAGCGCCGGCGCCTTCGAAGTTCAGGATCACACCCTCCCCAAACACCGAATGTCGCACTGCCTGGCCAAGACTGAAGCCGGTATCCGGAATCTCGCTACCGCCAAACAGGCTGCTGGAGCTCTGCTGCTGGCCGCCACCGAAAGGACGACTGACGCTATTGGACAGCCGTACTTCCTGAATCAGGCCTTTAGGCACTTCGCGCACGAAACGCGACACCTTGTTGTAAGTCTCGCTGCCATACAGGCGCCGCGTTTCGGCATAGGTCATCACCAGGTTCTGCATGGCCCGGGTAATACCGACATAGGCCAGGCGACGCTCTTCCTCAAGACGACCGGGTTCTTCCAGGCTCATCTTGTGCGGGAACAGACCTTCCTCCATGCCCACCAGGAACACATAAGGAAACTCCAGCCCTTTGGCGCTGTGCAGTGTCATCAACTGAATGCTGTCTTCGTGCTCGTCGGCCTGGGTATCACCTGCCTCCAGCGACGCGTGGCCGAGGAACGCCGCCAGTGGCGTCAGGTCCTCGTCTTCTTCAGCGTTCTCGAAGTTGCGAGCGGCGCTGACCAGTTCCTCAAGGTTTTCTACCCGGGCCTGGCCTTTCTCACCTTTTTCGGCTTCGTGATAAGCGATAAGCCCGGATTGCTCGATGACGGTCTGAGTCATCAAGTGCAGAGGCATTTCCATGCACTTGGCGGCGAGATTCTCGATCAGTTCGATAAACGCCCCCAGCGCACCCGCAGCCCGACCGGTCAGGCCTTTGTTGGCCACCAGCAGGCGCATGGCTTCCCACATCGACACATCGCTGTGGCGCGCATGGTCACGAATCGCTTCGACGGTTTTCTCGCCGATGCCACGGGCCGGAACGTTGATCACCCGCTCCAGCGCCGCATCGTTGCCCCGGCCTTCCAGCAAACGCAGGTAAGCCATGGCGTTCTTGATTTCTGCCCGTTCGAAAAAGCGCTGACCGCCGTAAATCCGATACGGAATGCGCTCGCGGAGCAAGGCTTCTTCCAAAACGCGCGACTGGGCGTTAGAGCGGTACAGAATCGCGATATCACTGCGAGCCAAGCCCGTTTTCAGCGCGCTTTCGATGGTTTCGACAACATAACGGGCTTCATCGTGTTCGTTGAACGCGGCGTATAGGTTGATCGCTTCGCCTTCGCCGCCATCGGTCCACAGTTCTTTGCCCATGCGCCCGGTGTTGTTGGCGATCAGGGCGTTGGCTGCCTTGAGGATGCCGGCGGTGGAGCGGTAGTTCTGCTCCAGACGAATGGTTTCGGCATCCGGGAAATCATCGGAGTACTGGTAGATGTTCTCGATTTTCGCCCCACGCCAGCCGTAGATGGACTGATCGTCGTCGCCAACCACCATCAGGCTGTCGCCGCCTTTGGCCAGCAGGCGCAACCAGGCGTATTGCACGGCGTTGGTGTCCTGGAATTCGTCCACCAGAATGTGCCGGAAGCGCTTCTGATAATGCGCGAGCAGCCCGGGGTGATCGCGCCACAGGTCGAGGGCGCGCAAAAGCAATTCGGAGAAGTCGATGACGCCTGCGCGCAAACACGCGGCCTCATAGGCTTCATAAATGCTGCGCATGGTCGCCAGGAACAGATCGCCGCTGGCTTGAATGTGTTGTGGACGCAGCCCTTCGTCTTTCTGGCCGTTGATGAACCACTGGGCCTGACGAGCGGGCCAGCGTTGTTCATCCAGGCCGAGCTCGCGAATCACCCGCTTGACCAACCGTTGCTGGTCGTCACTGTCGAGGATCTGGAAGGTCTGGCTCAGGCCGGCTTCCTGCCAGTGCGCCCGCAGCAAGCGGTGCGCCAGCCCGTGGAAAGTGCCCACCCACATGCCGGCCGGGTTGAGCCCCATCAGTTGCTCGATGCGATGGCGCATCTCGGCAGCGGCCTTGTTGGTGAAGGTCACCGACAGGATCGAGTGAGGCGAGGCGTTTTCGACCTGGATCAACCAGGCGATACGGTGCACCAGCACTCGGGTTTTACCGGAACCAGCACCGGCCAGGACCAACTGACGACCCACGGAGGCAGCTACGGCCTGGCGTTGGGCATCGTTGAGGGAGTTCAGCAGAAGGGAGAGATCATCGCGCATCGGGGCATTCTAGGGTGCGCCGTCACACCGGGCAAACCGAGCTTTGCATTTACCGATGAAAGAAGCATGGATGACGACCGGTTGGTCACTGGCTGCAAGCGCTGGCGGGGCTCGCTCCGGGGCTTTCAAGAGACGAATCGGGGGATGGATTTCGGATTTTTCATGATCCGAAGCAGTTTGGTCCGGGCACTCGCTTGTGTATGCTCCCCTCGATGTTTCGGGCCCATGCTCATCATTATAAGAACAAGAACATTGCCTATGACCCTCAGCTCCGACCTGTCGGGCCCCACCGTGGAGCCCCGGGTTATCCGTAAACAGTACGCCATGGAAATGGCGGTGGAGCGCACGCGCCTGCTTTATCAGGGGTCCCTGCTGCCCACGCTGTTCATGCTGATCAATGGCCTGGTCTGTGCCGGCCTGCTCTGGAGTCCTCAACGATATTTTCTGGTCAGCGTCTGGCTTGTCTGGTTGCTGTCGCTGGTGGCGTTGCGGGTGATTCAGGTCGCGGCCTTCGATTCGGCGATTCCCAATCGTCAGGCTCATCCCGTCTGGCGACGCATGTTTCTCCTTGGTTCGAGCCTCACCGGTCTCACCCTGGCGGGCGCTGGCATTGCCCTCGTACCGGCGGACAACTTCATACAGCAGGCCTGGGTGTTCGGCCTGATCGGTGCTGCCGCGTTGTCCGCCAGCGTGGCTTACGCGGTGAGCCTGCCGGCGTTTCTCTCCTTTACCTTGCCCTGTTTGTTGCCGGCCATCGCCTATCTGTTCTGGGGGGGCGATGAGCAAGAGCAGGGCTGGGGCTGGTTCGGGCTGATTTTGCTCGGCGCCCTAAGCGTGGTCGCCTGGCAGGTCAATCGGCTGATGGATCGCGGTTTGTTGCGACGTTTCCAGAACCAGGCACTGATCGAACATCTGCAGCAGACGCAAAGCATCGGCGATCGGCTGAATCAAACGCTGGCCAAGGAGATTGAGCAACGACGCCGTGCAGAAGACGAGCTGCGGGAAATCCAGATCGAACTGGAAAGTCGCGTGGCACAGCGCAGCCTTGAACTGGACGCCGCCAATCAGGCACTCAGCAAAAGCGAGGCGCGCCTTGCGCTGGCCCTGAAGGCGAGTGAGTTGGGGTTGTGGGACTGGAACCTGCAAACCGATGAGGTCCATCACACCCAACTCGAGGAGCTGTTCGGGATTGCTCCGGAGTATGTGACGGCATTGCTCAGTCACCTGAACCCGCGCTTGCATCCCGAAGACCTGCCGTCGTTGAAGCGAGCGCTGGTGGAGCATTTGAAGGGCCGCAGCGAGGATTATCAGATCGAGTATCGCGTGCGTCACGGCGATGGCCATTGGGTCTGGATCGAGGATCGCGGGCGAGCCGTTGAACGCAGCGAAAGTGGCCGGGTGTTGCGCATGGTCGGAACGCGCCGCGACATCAGTGTCAGCAAAGGTCAGGAAGCACAGCGACAACTGGCGGCGACGGTTTTTGAAGCGGCCAGTGAAGGCATCGTGATTTTCGATCCTGATTACACCCTGATCGCGGTCAATCAGGCGTTCAGCCGTGTAACCGGCTATGACATCAACGACATGCTTGGGCGCAACGTCGTCGAGTTGCCGTGCAGTCGGGATGCACGTCGTCATTACGCGGCCATTCGTCAGGGGCTGGAGCAGCACGGCAGTTGGCAGGGTGAGCTGGTTGAAACCCGCAAGAACGGCGAGCTGTATCCGCAATGGCTGCAATTGAATGCGGTGCGCGATGATCGGGGACATGTCAGCCATATCGTCGGCTTCTTCGCTGATCTCTCGGCGCGTCGAGAATCCGAAGAGCGTATGCGTTACCTGACCCATTACGACGAACTCACGGGGCTGGCCAACCGGTCGCTGTTCCGCGAGCGTTTGCGCGAGGCTCATCAGCGTGTGCGTCAGGGCGGACGCAGTCTGGCGCTGCTGCATATCAATCTGGACCGCTTCAAGTTGCTCAACGACAGCCTCGGCCATGAAGTGGCCGATCAGTTGCTGCAGAAAATGGCCCGCCGGCTGATCAATGCGTTACCCGAGGCCGACACCATCGCGCGCTTGTCGGGCGACGAATTTGCCGTGCTGTTTGACGCTTACGGCAATTTGTCGAGCCTGGCACGTGTGGCGACGCGGTTGTCGACCAAGTTGCGATTGCCGATTACGGTTGAGGGTCATGAACTGGTGGTCAGCGCGTCCATGGGCATCAGCATGTTCCCGGACAATGCCCGGGAAATTTCCGCGCTTGTCAGTCAGTCAAACATTGCCATGCAGCACGCAAAACATTTGGGCGGGAACAATTTCCAGTTCTACACCGAAAGTCTCCAGGCCAGCACGCTGGAGCGTTTGCAGCTCGAAAACCAACTGCGCAAAGCGGTTGAAGAAAAGCAGCTCAATGTGTTTTATCAACCCAAACTTTGCCTGGCCTCCGGTCGATTGAATGCCGCCGAAGCCTTGGTTCGCTGGGATCATCCGAGCATGGGGCGGGTGCCACCTGCGGAGTTCATCGGGCTTGCCGAAGAAACCGGATTGATTGGCGCGATCGGTGAGTTCGTGTTGCGTCAGGCGTGCTGGCAAGCTTGCGAGTGGCAACGTCAGGGGCTTGAGCCGATTCGGGTGTCGGTCAACCTTTCGGTGCATCAATTGCGCCAAGGCAAGCTTGTCAGCCTTGTTCGTCAGGTTCTGGAAGAAACCGGCCTGGCGCCGCATTGCCTGGAACTGGAGCTGACGGAAAGCCAATTGCTCGACAGCGTCGAGCACATCATTTCTACCTTCCAGCAACTGCGCGACCTCGGGGTAAAACTGGCTATCGATGATTTCGGTACGGGGTATTCATCCCTGAGCTACCTGAAACGCATCCCTGTCGATTATGTAAAGATCGATCAGGCGTTCATTCGCGGGTTAAGCGAGGGTAGCGCGGATGCAGAAATTACCCGAGCGATCATTGCCATGGCACATGGTTTGTCGTTGAAGGTAGTGGCTGAGGGGGTCGAGCGGCAGGAGCAGCTGGATTTTCTCAAGGTGCAGCGTTGCGATGAGGTGCAGGGGTATCTGATCAGCAAGCCGATAGAGGCAGAAGGGTTGGCGGTGTTGTTGCGCAATCAGGATCTGGCAATGCTGAAATAACTTCCCGTCAGAGGCTTTAAACTTCTGACAGGAAGCGTTGATGCATGAGAGCGTATTAATGGGTAATCAATACATCATCAATATGGTGCAGTAGTTCGCCTTCAAAGAAAATACTCACGCCGGAGACATTAGAGTTCCCCAGCGATTTATATTCAACGTGCTTATCGGTTAATACTTGTAGCGACATGCCTTCCGCTTTTTCCAATACCAGTTCAAGGCGCAGGTCAAAGGACCTGTCTTGCATTGGCATGAATACCAATTTCGGCGTAATGCCGCTGTTGGCAACGGTTACAGTGCCAAAGGTGCGAAAAGACTGAGCGCCTGGCATGCGATCAATTTGTGCGGTCCAGCCGGTTGTTTTAATACTCATGATCGGTAACTCCTGTCATTAAATTAATGTGCGTCCTGCGAGATAAATATATCGGCATGGACTCAGTAGTTACAGTTGTCAGTTGCGTGAATTTGTAAGTCTGGAAAAATAAATAAGAGCCATGGTTGGATAGTTTAATTGAAAATACAAAAGGCTCTTGGCAAGTCACTGAGCTGTTGATGTGATTCTTTCGTTCGACATTCCGTGGAGGCAGTCGGCCCCCGGAATGAGCGCTACATGGAGCGAGCTCGCCTGAAATCGAGGGATCAGGTTACGCATTGGGCAGGCAAAAAGCCGATTCATGTAGTATAACTACAAACGCGCTACATCCCCGGCACCTGCCAATAACAAAGAGTCCAGCCCTTTGAATCTGCTGCAACACATCGCCCAGTCTCGCCACCTCTTACGCAAGTCGGAGCTCAAGGTCGCCGACCACGTGCTGCTTGACCCTGCGGCAGTGATGCACAGTTCCATGGCCGACCTGGCCCACAGCGTGGGCATCAGTGAGCCGACCATCGTGCGGTTCTGCCGCGCCATCGGTTGTTCCGGCTTTCAGGATTTGAAGCTCAAGCTTGCGCAAAGCCTCGCGGCTGGCGCGAGTTTTGGGCAGTTTGCGATTCACGAAGATGATTCAGTCGCTGACTACAGCCTGAAAATTTTCGACACCACCCTGCATACCCTGATGGAAGTTCGTGAGCGGCTGGATCCGGTGGAGTTGCAGCGAGCGGTGACGCTCATGTCCCAGGCGCAGCGCGTCGAGTTCTACGGGTTTGGTGCTTCCGGCGCGGTGGCGGCGGATGCCCAGCATAAGTTCTTCCGCTT
Organism: Pseudomonas sp. LBUM1643; assembly: GCF_059716215.1. Taxonomy (NCBI): domain Bacteria; kingdom Pseudomonadati; phylum Pseudomonadota; class Gammaproteobacteria; order Pseudomonadales; family Pseudomonadaceae; genus Pseudomonas; species Pseudomonas sp. LBUM1643. The sequence continues at coordinate 6,389,198 of NZ_CP166813.1, read as the reverse complement.
GCTGCTCACGGCCGCCGCCTATTCCGACCCACATATGCAGGCGATGTCGGCGGTGACGTTGAAGCCGACAGACGTGGCGATTTGCATATCCCAGTCCGGCCGCTCGAAAGACCTGTTGATCACCGCGAACCTGGTGCGCGAAAGCGGCGCCTCGTTGATCACCTTGTGTCCGAGCCAGACGCCTTTGGCGGAGCTGTCGACCGTTAATCTGGCGATCGACGTCCATGAAGACACCGAGATCTATACACCGCTGACGTCGCGCATCGCCCACCTGGTGGTGATCGACGTGTTAGCGATGGGCGTGGCCATGGCTAGAGGCCCGAGCCTGGTGAACCACCTCAAGAGCGTCAAGCGCAGCCTTCGCAGCTTGCGGTTGTCGCCCAAGTCGGTGAAAGCCCTCGACGACTAAGATCAAAAGATCGCAGCCTTCGGCAGCTCCTACAGGTGATCGCATTACCCTGTAGGTGCTGCCGCAGGCTGCGATCTTTGCTTTTCAATTTTCATCTCCCTGTAACCCTCCCGCCGCCAAACCGTCATCCCTCGCGCCTATCTTGAAGCTCCCGTAATCGCCTTGGGAGACTCGAAATGGCCCAGCCCTACGAAGAACGCAACAGCGCCGTCAAAACCCGCCGTCAGCAAGAAGATCAGCGCCGCATGGTGTTCCGCCGCGCTATCGAAGATCGCTGCGAACGTCGCCAGCTTCTGGCAGAGATTGGTGATATTCCTGACGATCCGGAACTCAACTACTGGCAGGCATCACCGGTAGCTTCGCGGCGAAACGCTCAACCAGCGCGCTGATCTGCACTCGCTCGCTGCGAACAAACGCAAGGAACGCGTGCGCCACCGGTGACAGCCGTTTCGCCTTGGCCTGCACCAGGCACCAGCTGCGGTACAGCGGCAGCTCCTCGACGGGCAGCTCGATCAATCCACCCGTCGCCAACTCAAGGTTCAGGGCGTGGCGCGTCAACAACGCCACGCCCAGACCCGCCAGCACACACTCGCGCTGAGCTTCGGCTGACGAGACTTCCTGCGTCTGGTTGAAGTGCACGCGTTTCTCTTTGAAATACTCTTCACACGCCAGACGCGTCCCTGAACCGACTTCGCGCAGCAGCAGTGTGTATGGCTCCAGATCTTGCAAGCGCAGCGGGCCCATGTGACACAGCGGATGATCCGGCGGCGCCACGGCCACGATCGGGTTATTCAGAAACGGCAGGAATTCCAGGCCCATGTCCTGCGGCACCATCGACATGATCACCAGATCGTCACGGTTGTCGGAGAGGCGCCGGATGACTTGCCCGCGATTGACCACCGTCAGTTGCAGATTCACTTCCGGGTGCTGACGCTTGAACGCGGCAAACAGGTGCGGTACGAAATATTTGGCGCTGGACTCAACGGCCAGCTTCAGCTGACCTTGCAGCGATCCCTGCATGTCCGAGAGCTGCATATCGAGGTTTTCCAGGCGTCCAAAAATGTCCCGACTGGCACGCTGGAGTGCTTCGGCGGCCTCCGTCATGTAGAGTTTTTTGCCGACATAATCGAATAAGGGCTGCCCGATCAGCTCTTCAAGCTGCCGGATCTGTAGGCTGACGGCCGGTTGAGTGAGAGACATTTCCTCAGCCGCGCGACTATAAGACCTCAAATCACAGACTTCATTGAAGATCTGCAATTGACGCAATGTCATACGCATCAATGACTTACGCATTATCGAAACGCTCCTGCCGCAGGCTGATGCAACGACTATAAGTCTTTACTTATGGCTAACCCAATTATTATTCATTTTTGTTAATCCCTTGTGAGCGCTAGTGTGGGGGCGCGACTAAATTGAAACATTTGGTCACGCGTCGACCTGGTCTAGCAGGTCGTGGGTACCACCGGCTCAAGGGAACCTCCAAGTGATAAAAAAAATCCTGATCGCCAACCGTGGTGAGATTGCCGTACGAATCGTGCGTGCCTGCGCCGAAATGGGCATTCGCTCGGTTGCGATCTATTCCGATGCCGACCGCCATGCGTTGCATGTAAAGCGTGCGGATGAGGCCCACAGCATTGGTGCCGAGCCACTGGCCGGTTACTTGAATGCGCGCAAGCTGGTGAATCTGGCCGTGGAAACCGGCTGCGATGCTTTGCACCCCGGCTATGGCTTCCTCTCGGAAAACGCCGAGCTGGCCGATATCTGCGCAGAGCGTGGCATCAAGTTCATCGGTCCATCGGCTGAAGTGATTCGCCGCATGGGCGACAAGACTGAAGCCCGTCGCAGCATGATCAAGGCTGGCGTACCCGTCACCCCGGGTACCGAAGGCAACGTTGCCGACATTGCCGAAGCCTTGATCGAAGGTGACCGTATCGGTTATCCGGTGATGCTTAAGGCGACGTCCGGTGGTGGTGGTCGTGGTATTCGTCGCTGCGACAGCCGTGAAGAACTCGAACAGGCGTTCCCACGCGTTATTTCCGAAGCCACCAAGGCGTTCGGTTCGGCGGAAGTGTTCCTGGAAAAATGCATCGTCAATCCAAAGCACATCGAAGCGCAGATTCTTGGCGACAGCTTTGGCAACGTGGTTCACCTGTTCGAGCGTGACTGCTCGATTCAGCGCCGTAACCAGAAGCTGATTGAAATCGCCCCAAGCCCGCAACTGACCCCGGAACAGCGCGCCTATATTGGTGATCTGTCGGTGCGTGCAGCCAAAGCCGTGGGTTACGAGAACGCCGGCACCGTGGAGTTCCTGCTCGCCGAGGGCGAGGTGTACTTCATGGAGATGAACACCCGGGTGCAGGTAGAACACACCATCACCGAGGAAATTACCGGCATCGACATCGTGCGTGAGCAGATCCGCATTGCGTCCGGCCTGCCGCTTTCGGTGAAACAGGAAGACATCCAGCACCGCGGTTTCGCGCTGCAATTCCGGATCAACGCCGAAGACCCGAAAAACAATTTCCTGCCGAGCTTCGGCAAGATCACCCGCTACTACGCCCCCGGCGGCCCGGGCGTGCGCACCGATACGGCGATCTACACCGGCTACACCATTCCGCCGTTCTACGACTCCATGTGCCTGAAACTGGTGGTCTGGGCGCTGACCTGGGAAGAGGCGATGGACCGTGGCTTGCGCGCCCTTGACGACATGCGTCTGCAAGGGGTCAAGACCACCGCCGCGTACTACCAGGAAATCCTGCGTAACCCGGAATTCCGTAGCGGCCAGTTCAACACCAGCTTCGTTGAAGCCCACCCTGAACTGACCAACTACTCGATCAAGCGCAAACCCGAAGAGCTGGCCCTGGCCATCGCTGCTGCCATCGCCGCCCACGCAGGCCTGTGAGGAATAAAACAATGTCCAAGAAGATTCATGTAACCGACACCATCCTGCGCGACGCCCACCAATCGCTGCTCGCCACCCGCATGCGCACCGAAGACATGCTGCCGATCTGCGACAAGCTCGACAAAGTCGGCTACTGGTCGCTGGAATGCTGGGGCGGCGCGACCTTCGACGCCTGCGTGCGCTTCCTTAAAGAAGACCCGTGGGAGCGCCTGCGCCAACTGCGCGCCGCACTGCCTAACACTCGCCTGCAAATGCTGCTGCGTGGCCAGAACCTGCTGGGCTACCGCCACTACAGCGACGATGTGGTCAAAGCCTTCGTTGCCAAGGCCGCGGTCAATGGCATCGACGTGTTCCGCATCTTCGACGCCATGAACGACGTGCGTAACCTGCGCACGGCCATCGAGGCCGTAAAAGCCGCCGGCAAACACGCCCAGGGCACCATCGCTTACACCACCAGCCCGGTGCACACCATCGACGCTTTCGTGGCGCAAGCCAAGCAGATGGAAGCCATGGGTTGCGACTCGGTGGCGATCAAGGACATGGCCGGTCTGCTGACTCCGTACGCTACGGGCGAACTGGTCCGGGCGTTGAAATCCGAGCAGTCGCTGCCAGTCTTCATCCACTCGCACGATACCGCTGGCTTGGCCACCATGTGCCAACTCAAGGCTATCGAAAACGGCGCCGATCACATCGACACCGCGATCTCCAGCTTCGCATCCGGCACCAGCCACCCAGGCACCGAATCAATGGTCGCTGCGCTTAAAGGCACCGAATTCGATACCGGCCTGAACCTGGAACTGCTGCAAGAGATCGGTCTGTACTTCTACGCGGTGCGCAAGAAGTACCACCAGTTCGAAAGCGAGTTCACCGCAGTCGACACTCGCGTTCAAGTCAACCAGGTACCGGGCGGGATGATTTCCAACCTGGCCAACCAGTTGAAAGAGCAGGGCGCTTTGAACCGCATGAGCGAAGTGCTGGCCGAAATCCCGCGTGTTCGTGAAGACCTCGGCTTCCCGCCGCTGGTGACCCCGACTTCGCAGATCGTCGGTACACAGGCGTTCTTCAACGTGCTGGCCGGTGAGCGCTACAAGACCATCACCAACGAAGTGAAGCTCTACCTGCAAGGCGGCTACGGCAAAGCGCCGGGCACCGTGAACGAGAAACTGCGTCGCCAGGCCATCGGCAGCGAAGAAGTGATCGACGTCCGCCCAGCTGATTTGCTGAAGCCGGAAATGACCAAGCTGCGTGCCGAAATCGGCGCCGTGGCTAAATCTGAAGAAGACGTGCTGACCTACGCCATGTTCCCGGACATCGGTCGCAAGTTCCTCGAAGAACGCGCTGCCGGCACCTTGACTCCAGAAGTGCTACTGCCGATTCCCGAAGCGGGCGGCGTGACCTCGGCCGGTGGCGAAGGTGTGCCGACCGAATTCGTCATCGACGTTCACGGTGAAACCTACCGCGTCGACATCACCGGTGTCGGCGTCAAGGCTGAAGGCAAGCGTCACTTCTACCTGTCCATCGACGGCATGCCGGAAGAAGTGGTGTTCGAGCCGCTCAACGAGTTCGTCAGCGGCGGCAGCAGCAAGCGCAAGCAAGCCACTGCACCGGGCCACGTCAGCACCACCATGCCGGGCAACATTGTCGACGTGTTGGTCAAGGAAGGCGACACCGTGAAAGCCGGCCAGGCTGTGCTGATCACCGAAGCGATGAAGATGGAGACCGAAGTTCAGGCCGCCATCGCCGGTAAAGTCACCGCCATCCACGTGGCCAAGGGCGACCGGGTGAATCCGGGTGAAATACTGATCGAGATCGAAGGCTGATTTAACAGCCTCGATTTAACGCTTTAAACCTCGGGGGGGCATGTGCTCCCCTTTTTTTTTGCCTGCACCCTGTAGGAGTTGCCGCAGGCTGCGATCTTTTGATCTTTAAAAACAGGATCAAAAGATCGCAGCCTCGTTGCACTCGACAGCTCCTACAGAGGACCGTGTCGGTCAGTTAATGATCAGAACGACATCTGCCACTGCCCGATCAACCCATGATTCCTGCTGTTGCTGCCAATCTCCCCGCTGTAGCCAACCCCCACCGAATGACGCGCTGAAATGCCCAGATCCAGCCCGGCCTCCAGCACCAGACTGTCACGATCCAGCGAACTGCCGTCGACGCTGAAGCCTGTACCGCCGACCACAAATGCCTGTTGGGTCGAATTGCTGACATCACCATAGGTGTGCTTCCAGCCAGCGGTCATGTGCGGCGTGAGGCTCATGCCGTTTTCCAGGTTATTGAGGTGGGCCAGGCGCACACCGAAGGTGCTGCTGAAATTGTCCTGGGTTTGTTGATCGACTTGAAGCGCCGCCGAGCCACCTTTTTCGGTGTAGCTGTCGCGGTGATAACGCTGATACCCCAGGCTGGCGAACGGCTCTGCACTGAGGCGGCCGCTGCCCATCGCGTAACCCAGCTCGGCAAAGGCTTGCTGGCTGTCGGCGTCGTAATCGCCTTTTGGCCGGTCGCTGAAGCCGCTGAACGCGACAGTGCGTTTGCTTTCACCCTGATGGCCGCTATACGCCGCGCCAAGTCGCAAGGAGAGCGGGCCGTTTTGATGCAAGGCGTACACGCCGGCGTGCCAGCTTTCGACGTTGCCATCGAAGCCCGTGGCATCCAGGTCCGTTTTCGAGTAGCCACCCAGTACACCAAGCCGCCATTGCGGATTAAGCGCCCAGTCGGCGCCCAGCACGCTGCCTTTCGTGCGTTGTTCCAGATCACTGCTGCCATGTTCGCCATCGAGCTTGCCGTAGCCGCCGATTGCCTGCAGCCAGAGACGGCCCTGAGCGTTCGGGTCGTTGAGGTTGCGGGCTTCGGAGGGAACGCCCGTGGCCGCGAGCACCGGTGCGTTGCGTTTTTCCAGGCCCGCCATCAAAGCCGAGCCTCCACCCATTTGCTGCATCGCACTGAGCATGCTGGTGCCGATCTGGCTGCTGGCGCCCAGCGTCGCGCTGGTCAGGTCGGCGTTGCTGGTGCCGGCCAGTTGTTCGATCGCGTTTCCGGCCGTGGTGCTGGTGGTGTTGAGCAAGGCGTTGTAGAGCGTGTTGTTTTTCCCGATAGAAGCCAGACTGTTGGCCGCGCGAATGCCGTTTGCGGAGGCGGCGAATTCGTTGAAGGCCACATCGTTGCGCGTGTAAGTCAGATCGACCTGGCTCGGAGTGTAGGCAAGCGTCGGCGTCAGGAATGCGTAGTCACTGGTGACCTTGGCAAAGGTGCCGTTGATGTTGGAGGCCTGCAACACCGTGTATTGGCTTTGCCACGGGTAGGTGCCGCTGCCCGGATTAATCGCCAGGGTTGCGCCATTCAAGTTTGCCGTGCCGCCGACCTGCACCGGCGCGCTGCTGCCATCGGCATTCACGCCATAGGCCAGTGTTGCGCCGCTGCTCATCGTCAGGTCGTGAGTGATGGTCGCGGTGCCGAGTTGGGTGTTGGTCAGCAGGGTCCCGTCGACCTGCAAACTGCCCACTGAACCACCGCCGGCATACACACCGCCCGCGTCGACGGACAGGTTGCCGGCGATGCCACCCTGATTGATCAAGGTGGCGCCGTTACGGACCGCGCCGCCGTCGCTGAAATCGCCGTTGCCGGTCAAGGTCCAGGCACCTTGCTTGACCTCCAGCCATTCAAAGTGGCGACTCTCGCCGAAACGGCCACCCGCGACGTCGTCCATCACCACACGGTCGTAACCGGCGCCGCCATCCACGACGCCAACGAAGCGACTGCCGTTGCGCAGCGTCAGGCTGTCGTTGCCACCGCCCAGGTCCAGCGCCAGGCCGTTGCTGGCGCTGATCGTGCCGCCGTTGATCACGTTGTCATCGAATTCGCCGACGAACTTCACACCAAATCCATCGAGACCCTGGATCGTGCCGAAGTTTTCCAGCGTCGTCGCCGCCTGACCCGAACCGCCGCTGCCGTCGTCTACCAATATCGCGCTGTTGGCGCCGCTGATCAGCGCATTTTTAGCGTTCAATACATAGCCACCGCCTAAGGCAATGCCTTCACTGCCATTGGCGAAACCACCCTTGTCCACACCGCCCGCGCCAACGCCCTGAAGGGTGCCGTAGTTCTCGATGTGGGCGATGTTGTCGATGTCCACACCGTCACCATCGCCGTTGGGTTGCAGGCCTGAGTAAGCGCCGGTGATCGTGCCGTGGTTAATCACCGTGCCGTCGCCGTCAGAACCGAAACCCGAACCGTTGCGGCCAGTGATATCCCCATAATTGACCAGTGTCGCGCCAAGGTCAGTCGTGATGCCGTGACGGCCGCCAGAAATGCTGCCGTAGTTGGTGATGCTCACACCGGTGGCCGTGTCGATATCAATACCGTCGTATTTCCCGTCGGCATTGTGCGAATCGCCGGTGGAAATCTCGCCGTAGTTAGTGATCGTCGCATTCGCGCCGGTCTTCATGCCGTCGCTGGCATCGCCCCGAATCAGCCCGCCTGCGCGGTTGATGATGGTGGTTTGGACACCCTCACTGCGCAAGGCATCAAGGTCCAGACCCTGGCCCGTCGTGGAACGAATGGTGCCGCTGTTATCGATCTGCAACGTGCCGCTGGCGAAGTTGCTGTCGATGCGCAGTGCGTCATTGAAACCGAGAATTTGCCCGCCGCTGCGGTTGTAGAGGCTGTAGTTGCGCGCCTTGGTCAGATCGCCGCTGCTGTCGATCGCCCGTCCACCGGTGGAAATGATCTGCCCCGAGTTGTCGATCACCACACCGATACCGTTGGTACTGTCTTTCAGGCTCACCGTCTTGCCGTTGTTGATGATGCTGCCGGGAGCCGAAAGGGTCAGGGTATCGCTGCCACCCAGGGTTTGAGCGGTGGTGGTCGCGGTGTCGATCTGCACGTTCTTGGCGTGTACGGCGCTGGTGCTGATCAACATAGCGATCATCAGGGCCAGGCGCTGGGGCGAGGAGGGCATGGTGGACGGCCTTTTGTTATAAGCGAGGCGGTCTTTTATAGCGGGGGGTTTTTACAGAATGATGTCTGAGGTTCCATGTATATGTATCTGCAATTTGTTGCATTTTTGCGCTGCAACATTCCCATTAATCTGCAATTTAATGCGTTTATAAATATCCGCTTGGATGAATGAATGCACTATATTGCATGTATGGGGCGAGGTTAGCGCTGATAAATGCATTTAAATGCAGGTGAAGAAACGATGTACAACCTCATTGTACAAATTTACACGGTCGGGACTTGGCAAGACGCCATGGTCTTGAGCTTCGATAGCCCGGAAAAAGGTTTTGAGAGCCGATGCAGCTTTGGCTATGAGCAGGCTTACCTCTTCGAGAACTATGAATCCATCGGAACGCCTTTTGCCAAAGCGGTGAGTGCCAGATTTCCATTGGACTGGGATGGACGTCGGTCCAATGCGCCAGCATTTGTGCATGACATTGCGCCTGCAGGTGCGGCGAAGAGGTTTCTTCTGGCTCGCCTCGGACGCCACAAGCCCGCGGACATCAGCGCTGACCTTTTCCTACTGGCCAGAAGCACGCCGGCACCGATCGGCAATATGCGGATAAAAGAATCTGCCGAGGCCTTAGACCAGCGCGAGTCGATGGGTTTTGAGCGTCAAGACGTCATCGCTCGCGATAATCGTTTTCTTGAGTACGCCTATGAGCAAGGTGCTGCCATTGGTGGCGCAACGGGGGCCGGTGGTGAGGCTCCGAAGCTATTGCTGGCTCAAAATAATAAAGGTCTTTTGTATCCCGATGCCGTACTGAACGATGCAGAGGTCACCGAGCATTGGTTCGTGAAGTTTGCCCGCAATAAAGGCACGAAAACTGATCAGGACATCCTTAGAAGCGAGTACCACTACTACAAGGCGCTGCAAAACCTGGGGATTGAGACGGTGGAGGCGCAGGGGCTCGCCTTGGAAGAGGCAACCAGACCCAGTTTATGGATGAAGCGTTTTGACCGCCGGGTCACTACTGAGGGGGTAGAGCGTTTTGCCGTGGAGTCGATCTATTCGCTGGCAAACATCACAACACCCGGTAGTGCTATGGACCACCTCGAAGTGATTCGACTGCTGGCGGGACTTTGGCGTGACGCGGGTCAGGAAGATCAAATCCCGGACCTCGTTGCCGATTATCTGCGACGAGACCTGATCAATAAGATCCTCGGCAACTCAGATAATCACGGCCGCAATACCGCCATCATCCGCGGCACTGACTCGTTTCGTCTGGCTCCGATTTACGATCTGGCACCGATGGTGATGGATGATGAAGGCGTGACACGTACCACCAAGTGGCCGAAAGGGTTGGAGAGGGCGGGAGAGGTTAATTGGCTTGGTGTGTGCCGGGCATTGGCTGACCTATCGGATCCGGATGATCCATTGGCGCAGTTGGGTGATACAGCGCAAACATTTGAGCGTTTGCGTGAGGATGCCCGACGCTTGGCGGCGCTCCCTGACATCTTGACAGCCAGTGGTGTACCCGACGCAACAATGAATCACCCGGGAATCGCGTTGAAAAATCTGGAGCAGCGCTTGAAGGAGTGGGACTTGAAATGAGCATGACCGTTGCCGAGCGCACTGAGCTCATCGAAAGCATTCAAGAAGGGCTCGCCCAAGGCACACTTGAGATTGGTGAAGCCGTTCGCCGATTGCGCGTGGAAGTCACTGGCCTGCACCAGACCCAGTTCGCGAAGATGTGCAAAATTTCGGTGCGCACGCTCGTGCATATCGAGCACGGGGAGGGTAATCAGACGCTGAAATCGTTGAATGCGGTGTTCAGACCGTTTGGACTGAAGATGGGTGTGGTGCGGATTCGACGTGATTTCAGCTAAGATCAAGATCAAAAAATCGCAGCCTGCGGCAGCTCCTGACGGGTGTACGTTAATCCTCTGTAGGAGCTGCCGAAGGCTGCGATCTTTTGCTGTTTGAACCATCAATTCCGGCATTCAGCCAGCGTCTTCACCTGCCCCGAATCCGTCTGGTTTTCATCAGAAAGCCAGCGCTCAAAACCCGCCCCAATCGCTGGCCATTCAGAATCCAGAATCGAGTACCAGGCGGTATCCCGGTTTTGCCCTTTGACCACCATGTGCTGGCGGAAAACCCCTTCAAAACTGAATCCCAGGCGTTCGGCGGCGTATTTGGAGCGAGCGTTACCGTTGTTGCACTTCCATTCCAGGCGGCGATAGCCCAGCGCAAAGGACTCTTTGGCCAGCAGGTAGACGGCCTCGGTACTTTTCGGTGAACGCTGCATCGGCGCACCGAAGGTCACGTGGCCGATCTCGATGCGGCCTTGTGCGGGAACGATCGACATCAGGCTCAGGATGCCTTGCACCTCACCGCTTGCACGGTCGATCACGCTGAAAAAATACGGGTCGCTATTGGCTGCGTGATTCTTCAACCAATCGTCGAAAACACTGCGCTCAGGGAAAGGACCATAGGGCAAATAATCCCACAGCTTCGGATCGGCGCCCGGGCCTTGCAAAGCGTTGAACAAATCGTCGCCGTGACGCGCCGGGTCGAGTTTTTCCAGGCGAATAAAACGCCCTTCGATCAGTTGAGTCGTCGGGGCTGGAGCACCTTTCCAGTTTGCGAGTGAAGTCGACATGCTGTTCTCCTTGAACCTTAGATAGCTTTGCGAAACTGGATAAAACCGGGCCGTTCGGCGATGCGCTCGTAGAGCTGGATCGCGGTGGCGTTGGTTTCGTGAGTGAGCCAGTGAACCTTGCAGCAACCGTCCTGCCTGGCCGTGGCGTAAACGAACTCGATCAATTGCCGGCCGACGCCCGTGCCACGGGTTTCAGGCACCACCAGCAAGTCTTGCAAGTAGCATGAGTCTTCGATGCTCCAGTTAGAGCGATGGTAGATGAAGTTCACCATGCCGACGGCTTTGCCATCGGCCCACGCCAGCGCAGAGTGAGTCGGCTCGCTTGCATCGAGCATGCGCTGCCAGGTGCTCTGTGTGACCGCCTCCGGCAGCTCGGTGTTGTAAAAGCGCAGGTAGGCTTGCCATAACGGCAGCCAGGCGGCGTGATCGTCGGCTGTGACTTGGCGAATGTCGACTTGACTCATGGTGATTTCCTTAGCGCATCAATCGAGCGAGGGTTTGGTCATTGACGTCGGGGCTGGCGGCCAGGCCTTCGCGCACGCCCGAGATATCGGCGGGACTGCGGTTCTGGCTGAGTTTGCGTTTGCCTTCGAGACGGTCGATGGGAATGGCGAAACCGACGATGGCCTTGAGCATGCCGTCGATGTAATCGGCGGGGGCGTCGGCCACTGACCACGGCTGGGAGCGGCCAGCTTCATGACGGTCGGTGAGAGTGCTGACGATGTCGAGCAGCCGCCCGCCGTCGCTGAAGGTTTCGGCTAGGCCATAGGCGTGTACCGCAACGTAGTTCCAGGTTGGCACGACTTTGCCGTGTTCGGCCTTGCTCGGGTAGAAGCCAGGGCTGACGTAGGCGTCGGGACCGGCAAAAATCAGCAGGGCTTCGGCGCCGTCGCGCAGGTCCTTCCACTGTGAATTGGCTTTGGCCAAATGTCCGTACAACGTACCGTTCGAGCCTTGTTCGCGATGCAGCAGAACCGGTACATGACTGGCCTGCAGGCCACTTTCACCGTGGGTCACCAAAATCGCGAGACGGCTGGCGAGTATCAGTTCATGCAGTTGGGACAACTCGTCGATGGCAAAAGCACGTGGCGTGTACATGGAGATATTTCCCTTGTCGAATGCCTGCATCCTAGGCAGGCTATTGGTCTGTTGTAAGAGCCATTAACGACAAATTTTATAGGTCCATTGTCATGACGGACGCGCCGCTTTCCCTGTCCTTCAATCCTGCGGGTATCGAACTCGATCGCCGACAAGGGTTGAGCCGTCAGCTTTATCAGGCATTGAGAGTGCGTGTGCTGGATGGCCGATTGGCCAGCGGCACGCGTCTGCCGGCCAGTCGGGATCTGGCAGCGGCGCTCTCGATTTCGCGCAACAGCGTGGTGCGCGCCTACGATCAGCTGTATGCCGAGGGCTTTATCGAAGGACGTGTGGGTGATGGGACTTATGTCGCTCAGCTACCACAATCGAGCCTCCCGGCTAAAAAACTATCCACAAAACTATCCACAGGGTTTTCAATAGGGTTATCCACAGCCTTATCCACAAATTGGCTGGATTTACCTGTGATTCCATCCAGTAAAGTTATCCACAGAGGGGCTTTGGAGCGGGTTGAAAAGAACCATTTAGCCAAGCCTCCCAGTGGTCCACCGAGGGCTTTCAGGGTCGGTGTTCCGGCGTTCGATCTGTTTCCCTTCGAGGTCTGGGCCAAGCTCAACGCGGCTTTCTGGCGCAAACCGGATTTTCAGCAGCTGTGTTATGGCGACCCGGCTGGCGATCAGCGACTACGCGGATTGATCGCTGCGTATTTGCGCAGTTCGCGGGGCATGCAGTGTTCCGCTGAGCAAATAGTGATCACCAGTGGCGCGCAGCAGGCGATTAGCCTTTGTGCACAGCTGCTGGTGGAGCCGGGAGACGGCGTCGCGGTCGAGAATCCGGGGTATCGCGCTGCGGGTTATGCGTTCGCTGTGGCCGGGGCGAAGTTGCACGGGGTGTCCGTGGATAACGAAGGTATTGATTGCGCTGAGCTGAACGGTCTGAGCGATTGCCGATTGGCGTACGTCACCCCGTCTCATCAGTATCCGACCGGGGTCATCATGAGCCTCGCTAGACGTCTGGAATTGCTGGCATGGGCTGAGCGCACGGACGGCTGGATCATCGAGGATGACTATGACGGTGAATACCGCTACAGCGGTGCACCGCTGGCACCTTTGGCTGCGCTCGACCGGCAAGGGCGGGTGCTGTATGTCGGGACCTTCGGCAAGGTTGCATTTCCGGCGCTGAGACTGGGTTATCTGGTGCTGCCAATCGGGTTGGTAGAGGCGTTCTCCCAGCGCCGCGCCGTGGATGTGCGTCACTCGGAGGTCAGTACTCAAGCGGTGATGGCCGAGTTCATGGCCGCGGGACACTTTCAACGGCACATCCGCCGCATGCGCCGCGCGGCGTTGAGCCGGCGCAACACCCTGCTGGCTGGCTGGCCGAAGGACATCGAAGGCGTTGGCAGCCTGCCAGGCGTAGCGGCAGGGCTGCATCTGACCGTGGCAGTCGACAGTCTCGCCCGCGAAAAGGAACTGATCGACAAAGCTGCGAGTGCCGATATCGAGATCAACCCCCTGAGCAGCTACTGGCTACCTGATACGCGTAAACCGCAGGATCAGCGCGCCGGGCTGGTCCTGGGTTTTGCGGCGGTGCCTGAAGCTGCCATCATCGAAGCGCTCGCCTGCCTGGAGAAACTCTGGCGCCGATGAACGATGTGCGATAGCCGTTATGTGAGGAACAGGGAGCCGGCCAGTCGATGGTCTATTTCGGCACGGTAAATGGCAATGGACTGAAGCGCACTCAGCTCCCCGCGCTTTTCGAGTGCACCGCCCAACTTGCGCTGATCGACAGTCTTCAGGTGCGCGGCAGTGAACGCTGTTCTTGGCGTATCTGACGCCGGGTAATGGAAATGCGCATACCAAAGTACCTGGTTGGTTTCCTGATCGCGTATCTCGTATTCATCCATAAAGTCCTTGCGCTGGCCTTTCAGGCGCTGATGGTCCGGTCCTGGTTTGACAATGCGTTCGATCTTTACCAGGCCTTTGCCGTGCAGCCACTCAAGACGTCCCGCAGTGGGAGGCTGTATTTTGGTCATGCTGATACGCAGATCGCTGCCTTTTTCGTACAGTCCGGTCGCTCCGTCACTCAGCCGTTTGGTGACATCGGCCGCTGAGCCCGGACCGGATTCGGTGGCGTTCGCATTGGTGAGGGCTTGCTCGATGGCAGCGGCTGCCGTTTCCATTCGGCCAGCCTGCTGATGGAATATCTCCTCGATTTCCAAGGGAATGCGCCGAAGGTTTTTAGAGTGTGCCTCGGTCGCTCGGATAAACGGCTCCAGCTGTGTCAGCAAAGCTTCTCCTTCTTGAAGGCGGGTAGCCAGCGATGCACGCTTGGCGGCAGGTTCCGAGGGTTTGTCGGGAAGATGTTCAACCCAGACACCCGGCGTTTTCTCATGGAACGTGGCGATGACCTTGCCCGTCAGTGGAGATGTTACGTCGACCAGATCGGTGTCAGTGGTGTTCACTCGCGTTCTGGGCGTGCCGACGACGGTTCCTTTGAACCGCGTTTTGATAAGTCGATGCGGGGCGTTCGTTGGTCTAGAGGGGCCAGGAACAGGTTCGAGAGCCTTGCGCTCCTGCAGGAGGCTTCCCAGATGATTGACTGCGCGCTCGTTGAAGGCCTCGATACGCTGACGCATCAAGTCCAATGGAGGTTGCAACAGTTGCCCGGGGTACTCGCCGGGCAGGTCGATAACGCGTTGATCGATGGTTGCAAACTGCTCCACCAGATCACTGAACCCTTCGATGCGTTCAGCCAGCGTCGCGGTGTGATTTTCTTTGGCGAGGTCCAATGACGACTGAATGGTGAGACCCACATCTTCGACAAGGGCTACCATCGTTTGACGGGCAGCGCCGGTCGCGACGGTGTCGGTGTCATTCAGGGCAAGCTCTTGTGTGAGGCTGATCTGAAACAGCTTCAGGTCGTGCAGATCAAATTTGGGTAGCGTTGCCGTGTATTCGCTGGCGATTTCGGCGGCTTCTCTGCCGAGCCGTTTCAGCTCTTCGATCCGGGCGTGGGCAAACTCGATTTTTTCGATATATCCCTGGGTCAGTTCACTGGTCTGTTGATGAGTCTGGCGAGGCGTTTGAGTGTGTTCGGTTGACTCGTCATCAAGCAGGGCCAATGAGCGGCGCATGTAGGTACCAAAAACGGGATCCTGCTGCTGGCACCATTTCTTCGTGAGCAACAGTTGTTGATCCAGACAGCTGACTAATACCTCGCGGTAGTTGGCAATGGATTCAAGCGCGTTGAAAGCCTTGAGCTGATCAATGTAGACGCCGTAGACGACCAGCTGTCTGTCCAGCGTCTCGATCAGTCTTTGACGATGGGTGTCACTGACACCCGGTGCGACCTCAACAGCCTCTTTCTCCGCCTTTTCGAGCGCCGCCTTGAGTGCGGGTTTGTGCGTGTCGAACTTGTTAAGTTGCGCTTTCAACTCGGCTTTTCGTCGTGCATTTTCCTGTATCAGTGCGTTGCGTTTGCGACCCCCTCCTCGCAATCTCAGGCGTGTGTCGACGAACCATTCTCCTTTTGCAGAATGAGTCAGCAGGGGGCCAGACTTCGGCGGAGACTGACGGGTGTCGATGATCTGCACATATTCATTGTCATTGACGGTCACTTCGAACCAGCGTTGGCCGGCCTGGGCGTACCACTTCTGATTGAGCCCGCTCAAAAAACGGTGAGGCCCCGCCTTGGTCGCAGGGCTTGGCAGGCCTTCAGGTTTTGTAATGGTCAGTTCATCCAGTAGCGTCCCCAGCCCGGTACGTGCGAGGGCGCCAGAGGTGTACAAGGTGGTCGCGTGAGCCTCAGGCAACTGCTGCGCGGCGACGTCGGGTGATCGCGTCAGGGTGATTGTCGGCGCCGGTATGGTTTTAGCGGGTTCTTCCAGGGGCGCTGTCTCTTTTTTCAGCGCTCGCGCTGCCGGTTTGTGCCGTGTCGCGGCGTGATGGGCAAGGACCATGCCTAGAGACAGAAACAGGTCGGTCAGCGCGGCCCATGTGTGTTCGCTGTCACCTTTTTCGCTGGCTTCATTGGCTTCATGCAGATCGTCAATGATCTGCCAGATCCAGGTCGCTGTTGAAGCCGTGCGACCCAGAAACGGCAGTGCGATGTTGAACAGCGCCCAGGCCCCATGCTTGAGCGACTCCCAACGGCTCTGTGCATTGGACACTGACTGGCGATCCGCAAGCGTGATCATCGCGTTGGCATTGGCGGTGAACAGTGTCGTCAGGGCGGGTTGCGCAAGTGGCGTCGTTGCCAGTCTGACTTCCCCCATCATGCCGAGGGCCGATGTCGAGTCGACCAACCATTGCGACAACGTCCAGGCAGACGGCAGTCGACCGGGGAACACGTATTGGGAATAGTTGAAGCGCACCTCATCCGGCAACCAGGCCAGCACCGACTGGCGAAGCGTCGGGCTGTGTTTGACCGCATACAGCAGATTGGCTTCGCTGGGGTACTGTAAAAGCGGGTGTTCGAGTAGTGGGCGAAAGAGCAGGCAAGGCCCTTTGTTGGCGACTTTTGGTCCGATGACGAACATGTTAGCGACCTCATCGGCCTTGTCGTCGGTGCGACCTCCGGGAATGAAAGCGAGTGGCCGAATGACAATTTCCAGGTCGCTCACGTAGCGGTCGGTGGCTTTTTCCTGCATCGCCGCGACCACGTATTGGTATCCCAGGTCGTCAACTCCATCCTCGCCACGAATCTTGTGCTGCAGCGCTTGAAGCGGGAGCTGGATGCGCAGCTGGCTGGCGAACAGTTCCTGTCTTCGCTGCGTTTCCTTCGTGTCACCGAGCAGTTTGCGTTTGATCAATGTGGGATAGACCTCACCGATGTTGACGTCAGTGACCAGTTTCTCCAGATACGCCGGCGTCATCCAGGATTCCACTGCGCCGCCGTCAATTCGTTGGACGGTTTTGTTACCCAAAGGCACGGCAATCAGGTTTTGCAGGGCCAGGTCCGTCAACGACATCGTCACGGTATTGGTTTTACCCGGCACGATGAACGTGCCGTAAACCTCAAGGCTGGTGATGCTCAGCTCGACGTTTTCAAGCTTTGGATCGGTGGTCTCGGGATGATCTTTCACCACCCGGTCCCGCAGCGTTTTCAGGGTGAACGCCGACAACGCTGGAATGTCATCCAGATACGTTTTGCCCGCGTGTTTTTCCCGAAGCAAGGCCAGGTCCATCAAGTGTCGGCTATAGCGGGTCAGATCCGCGGGTTCGGCATTGTTCAGCCAGTCAGGCAACATGCGCTGAATCTTGTCGAAGCGCGCTTCGGGAAAGCCCTTGCGTTCGTTTTCGGCGGTCATGCGAGGGGTGAGCTCGCCTGCCGAAATCGAGTCATTGAGTTGGCCGATGGCCTCGATTTCGAGTGCGATCAGGGCACAGGCCTGATGGTCGAAAAAATGGCCTGTCGGTTCGTACAGGCGCCATCGCAACGGACCTGTGCGAGGCGGGGAATCGAAGCGACCGGACAACGACTCGCCAAATGAATCCAGTGAGTCGTATTGCTTGAAGCCTTCGGTAATCGAATGGCTGAGTACCAGTGTGCGCTTACCTACCGTACCCACAAGGACCGCTACGTCCAACACCCACAGATGCTTCTGCGACTCGTCGATGTCGACCAGGCAGGCTTTTGATTTATACGGGTCGTCGCGTCGGGTGGTTGAATCCGGGCTGTTGAACAGGCTCAGCGCCATGGCCTTTTGGTCTTCATCCCAGTCAGACACCTGCGTGATGTTCCAGAGGTTGCGCAGTGAGTTCGACAGTTGATGCCAGTGCGGTGTTGCGTCTTCGGTTTCCTGGTTCCAGTAATCCAGTTGTTGCTCCTGAAAGGCGACGAACAGCAGCGGAATCAGGCGGTTGATCATTCGGCCGATCGCATCGATTTTGACCGGGAGCTGGATCGCTGGATTAACGTGCGGTTGCAGTGTCAGAAAATGCTCGCCGTCAATGTAGGTCGCGGTTTTTGCGCTCAGGGTGAGCCGCACTAAGGCGTCAGTGAGCGACTCGAATCGGCTGTTGCCGGACGTGACCTGACCATCAATGACGTTCCAGACGGGCGTCACCACCATGGCGTTCCCCGGATCGATATTCAGGGTCGGGTATAAGGTGGCGAGCTCTGAGCGCAATGTGTTTGATGCCACTTCCCTGATAGAGGGACCGGTAACAAGATGGGTCAAAATATCTTCGGATTTCGTGTCGGGCATGGCCGTTTCCTTGTTGCCAATAGATACGCAGACCGCGGGGCTGCGCTATCGCCGAAAGGTAGAGGTCCATGAAGGAGGGGAGGTGGTAGATAGTTATCGCCGGGGAACAGGAGCCGCCCTTACGAGCGGGGTGACAAAACGCGCCCAGAGGGTGGCGCCTCGCGCCACCGTCAGGATTACCCGTCAGTTGTCGACTTTGGGTTCAAGATCAAAAAACAGTTTTCGCAGATCCGGGTCATCTATCTTGCGAAATACCCCGTCGATGGGCTCGACAGCGGTCAGTATTTTCTTCTGCTCTGGCGTCAGCGTTTTCAGATAGGTTTCCGAAATTTTCAGGTGAGCAGTGGTGGGAGTGTCCAGGGGGCTGTTGAAAGTCTGGTAATGGAAATGAGCCACCCACAGTTCCTTTTGTTTGTTTGTTTTGTCGAGAATTCGATACTCCTGAAAGTAGTCGCCCAACTGTTCGGTTTTTATTCGGCCTTTGTCTCGACGCAATTCAATCTGATCATTCTCATACAACCATCTGAACATGCTTTGGGTGGGCTTGCGTAGTTTGTAGAGGCTGGCGCGCACGTGTTTTCCGGACGTGCGCATTTTCACCGCGGCGGCACGTAACTCCGGCGCTAAACTGGCCACCGGAAATTCCTTGGTACGTGACAGAACCTGGTCAACGTTGGTGGCGCTTTGTTCAAGTTTGTTTGCTTGCTGATTGAATATGTCCTGCATGTCCGCAGGTATTCGAGAGGGTCGACTGGCGTCTTTTTTTGTTCGTTCAATAAAAGAGTTTGCATCTTCAGACAGATCGGAAGCGGCGATGATGATGTCTGCGTCACTCAGCACCGATAACGCTTGATGACGAGCATCCAATGTAATGCCGCCAATGGGCGTGTCTTCATTCGTTGGGGTTTCAGTGCTGGCCTGTTGACGTGGTCGGGTCTTTTTGACCTTGCCCTTCGGGGGCGGGGCTGCCTGCCTGGAGGGCCCGGCAGACGCTTTCGGTTTGGCGGGTTGCACTTCTGCCAGCAGGGCCGCGCGTAGTGTTTGAGCGCTTTTTTCGAATCCGTCGATGAGACCCTGCAGATGGTCGAGCCTGGCTTGCTTGAAATGGCCTGGGTAGGTTTCTGGCAATTCCCGAAACCGCTGATCGACGTCGGCAAGGGTTTCGATTAATCGGCTCAGTTCTTCGATCTGCTTTTGGGGACTGATGTCGTCGGGTGTTTTCTTCAGATACTTTGCAACCCGGTGGGCAGCAGTGGCTCCCCTGACAATCACATCCCCAACGTCATCACGCGCTTGCGTCATCGTCGCGCTTGCCTGCTCTTCGAGGCACAGCTCCTGGGAGATGCCGATTTCGTTAGCTCTGATTTCCCATTCGGTGAAGGACGGCGCCAGTTTGCGCAGTTGAATGGCTCGTTCGAGGCCTGGCATTCCGAGCGCGTTCAAAGTGCCGAGTTCTTCTCGCGAAAGCACCAGTTTTTCGGCCATCGCCTGACTCAAATCTGTCGCTCGCTGCACCTGGTCGACATGGACTTCCCGTGCCGGTACTTCTATCAAGACTTCAGAGCGCCAATCACGAGTCAACCGGACATATTCACTTTTCTTGACGAAGAACCAGTGCGAAAGATACTTCTCCAGCTCAGTGTGCATGCGTAACGATTCCGACATGTAGCTCGGTCCGCCACCCAGCGCATGCCATTCCCTCAGCTGCTCGAGGGCTCGTCGATAAGCACTGATCATTGCGTCGATTTTTTCCACGAGAACCACCAACAGCCGATCACGGGCCTCGCCCGTGGCTGCTTGAAATTCTGTCTGAGCCTTGGTGACAGCATTTTGTTTCTGTTGTTCGCTGCCTTCCACGTCCGGATCCTCCGGCCTGGCCTTTTTGCGCTTGAACAGCTCCCTCTCTACTTTCAATTGATTTCTGCGATGTTCATTCGCTTCCTTCAGCTTTTTGAGATCCCTTTTCGGCCCGCCGCCTTTCAATCGCAAACGCTGGTCCAGAACCCACCGCCCCTCATGGTCACTGGCCAAAAACGGGCCAAATTTTGTCGGGTCATCGGGATCGACGATCCGCACTTGGTCATCCTCGGTGACACTGACGTAGAACCAGCGCTCACCGACTTTGGCGTACTTTTTATCATCCAGATGATGCAGATAACGTGGTGTGTTGATGTCCTCGCTTGCCTCTAAGTTTTTCAGGTCTGGCAGCGTGACTTTGAGTGCATCCAGATAGACCACAAGCTCTGATGTCGAGCGACGGGGGACTGTTCCGGCGGGATCTACCAGAGTCACATGGGCCGAGGGCAGCTCGCCGGAAAGAGAAGCCGTGTCCAGCGTGACGGCGGTGGTCGCAGGGGATGGCGCCTCATGCTCTCGCAGCGCTTTGCGGGCAATGCCGGGCTCGCTGGACAGCGCTTTACGCCTCATCATTGCGTGATGGGTGAGAAGAATGCCCAGGGACAACAAAATGTCCGCCTCGGATTTCCACTCATTAAAGCTGTCGCCTTTTTCATGGGCATCCAGGGCCTGTTGAATTTGCTCGATAACTTGCCAGACCCACACGGCAGTGCCGAGGGCACCACAGAAAAAGTTGCTCGCGACGCCGAACAGCGCCCAGCTGCTTTCTTTCAACAGGGTCCAGCGCCGCTCGGCATTCGATTGCGACTGGCGGTCTGCAAGGGTGACCAACGCCTGCGTATTGTTTCTGAACAGTGCCGTGTGGATGTCCCCGGTCATTGCTTGAGTGTCCAGGACTACCCGACCGAACTGATCGGCCCGCAGGAACGGGTTGACCAACTGTTCAGCCACCAGCCAAGGAGACGGCAGTCCAACCGGAAAAACGTACTGGGAATACTCGAAGCTCAGCGTTGTGTTTGCCAACCACGCCAGTATCGAGTCGCGTAGCTCGCCGGGTTGGTGCAGGGCATAAAGCAAATTCTGCCGCGAGGGAAACTGTATCAACGGCACATCCTGCAGGGGACGGTAGAGCAGGCAGGGACCGTAGGCAGCGTTGCGAGGATTGATAATGTACATGTTGGTCACGGTGTCGCTGGTGCTGATCAAACGGTGTTGCGGCATCAGGGTAAGGGGGGAGACTGCGATGGGGTTCGCGTTTCCAGGGGCAGATTCCATCCATGTGCAGATGGTTTTATAGCCTTGCTCGTCGATACCCCCTTCCTGTTGGATCTTCCCTTCCAGTGTCTTGAGCGGTAACAGCCAGCGTAATTGATCGCGATAGAAATTCGCCTGGCGTTGGGAGGTGGCCGGGTCGTCGATCAACATTTTCTTCAGGTGTGCCGGATAGGCACTGCCAATGTCAACTTTGGTCGCCATTCGGGTGAGAAATGCCGGTGTCAGCCAGTCCGGAACCGGCACACCATTTTTGAATGAAAGGGTTGCCATGTAAGGCGCTTCGTTTTCCAGCGCGAACTCGGCCAGTGTTTCAGTGTGTTGATCGTGCGGGTTGGGCAGCGTGAAATTATCAACGGTAAAGCTATTGACGTAGGCGATACGTAAATCGTCCCAAGGCAGCGTCGCGGCCCCTGTCGCGCTTTTATCGGCAATGATCGCGTCACGCATCGCTTTGTGAGCGTATTGGTTGATGGAAGGTATTTCGGTTCTGGCGGTCTTGTACTTGGGTTTTCGATACAGTTTTCCCAAGGCGGTGACATAACGCCGGTAATCATCGATATCGTTGGCTGGAGCATTGCGCAACCAGTCCGGGATTGCCGCGTCGAGTTGTTGGAATCGAGATTGCTCGCGAGCATCGAGTCCGTTTTTTGGGTCAGGCACTTCGGTATACGCCTCGGCATTTTTCAGTGCACCAATGCTGTCTATTTGCGACGACACCAACGACCAGGCCATATGGTCGAGTACGTTGCCGTCGGGCTCGAACAATCGCCATTCCAGCGAGACGCCCTGCGGCACCGACTCGATCCGCTCAGGAAGCGAGCTTCCGAGCGCTTCCAGCGAACTGAAGGATTCGTAGCCACGGTCGATCGTGTACAGGGTGATGAGCTGGCGCTTGAGATACGTTGCCTTGATCACCAGTGCACCGCCGACCAGGAGATGCCTGGGTATGCCACTTTCGACGACGTCGATATCGATCAGGCAGGCCTGAATAGCCGAAAAGCCAGCGGTTACGTTTTTGCGCGTGGTTCTGTCCGGGTCGGTGAAGACCTCTCGTGCCATGGCGCATTCGTCTGCGTCCCAACCCTTGACCTGTTTTACATTCAGCACTTTTCGCAGCGAGTCGGACAGTTTTTGCCAGCGTGGAAGTTCATGCTCTTTTTCATTCCAGAAGTTCAGCTGGCGCTCCTGGAACTCGATGAACAACAGAGCAACTGTCGCATTGATCGTTTGAGCGATGTCCTCGATGCCAACCGAGAGCTGGATCGGGTCATCAGCCTGCGGCTCCAGGGTCAGAAAGTGTTCGCCTTCGAGGTAGTCCGCGGTTGTACCACCAAGCGCGTGCCGAACCACCGCGTGGCTCAGCGATTCATAATCGATCGTTCCACCTTGGATCTCGTCGTCGATCACTTGCCACTGCGGGGTACCGACTTTCGCGTTTTCGGGGTCGATATCCAGGTCGGCGTAGTGTTCTTTGAGCATTTGACGCAGCAAGGTCGAAGCGACTTCATGGAGCGTCGGACCGTGGCTGATCTGGTTGATCAGATTGCTTTTTTCCACCAGAGGGTCGGTGCTGCGGCTGTCGAGGGTGTTGTCTGTCATGTTGTTTCCTTCGGTGCTGGTATCAGGACGAACGTGTCAATCCTGGCGATGGCATCGAAGGTAAAAGGCGGTGAATCCAGGGGTGTGGTAGGTATTTATAGCAGTCAAAAAAAACCCGCGAATACGCGGGTCTTCAGGCGATAGGGCAGCAGCGGCGGCCCCAGGTGTTGCTTGCGCGATTGTTTCAGGTCCCGGATTTGATCTTCGTCCAGGCGCGCGTCCGCGCGCGTTCTGCATCACGCGGCAAGGGTTGCAGGGTGTAAAGCGTTTCCATGGCAGCGTCGGTCGGGTACAGGTTCGGGTTGTTACGGATGCCCGGGTCGACCAGTTGCGTAGCGTCCTTGTTAGGATTCGGGTAGCCAACGAAATCGCTGACAGGCGCGATCACTTGCGGTTGCAGCAGGTAGTTGATGAAGGTGTAGGCATCCTCAGTGTTCTTCGCGCCTTTTGGAATCGCGAGCATGTCGAACCAGATCGGCGCACCCTCCTTCGGCAAGCGCATGTCGACGACCACACCGTTCTTGGCTTCCTTGGCGCGGTTGGCGGCCTGGGAGAAGCTGCCGGAGTAACCGACGGCGACGCAGATGTCACCGTTGGCGATGTCGGCCATGTATTTGGAGGAGTGGAAGTAAGTGATGTACGGACGGATTTTCATCAGCAACGCTTCAGCCTTGGCGTAATCCGCCGGCTTCTTGCTGTTGGGGTCCAGGCCGAGATGCTGCAGGGCCAGCGGCAGGATCTCCGACGGCGAATCGAGCAGGGCGACGCCGCACTGCTTGAGCTTGCTGAGGTTTTCCTCCTTGAAGATCAGGTCCCAACTGTCGACAGGTGCGTTATCACCCAGGGCGGCTTTGACCTTGTCCGGGTTGAACCCGATCAGGATGGTGCCGTACATGTATGGCACGGCAAACTTGTTGCCCGGGTCGTTGGCTTCGATCAGCTTCATCAACTTGGGATCGAGGTGATTCCAGTTCGGCAGTTTGCTTCGGTCCAGCGGCTGGAACACTCCGGCTTCAATCTGCTTGGCCAGGAACACGTTGGAAGGCACCACGACGTCATAGCCGGAGTTGCCCGTCAGCAGCTTGGCTTCCAAGGCTTCGTTGGTATCGAAGATGTCGTAGACCAGCTTGGTCTGGGTGTTCTGGGCCTTGAAATCTTCCAGTGCCTTGGGGGTGATGTAGTCGAACCAGTTGTAGACGCGCAACGTTCGCTCTTCAGCGTGAACGGCTCCGCTGAGCACCGAGGCGCACAGCATCGGGGCCATAAGGCGCTTGAGTCTGTTCATTGTTTTTATTCCTTATTGAGCGCTTTCAAAACCTTCGAGTACGTTCACGGCATTGATGCCGATTTCTTCGACGGCGTAACCACCTTCCATCACGAACAGTGTCGGCTTGCCCAGTTTGGCGATGCGCTCGCCCATGGCCAGATAGTCCGGGCTGTCGAGTTTGAACTGCGAAATGGGATCGTCCTTGAACGTGTCGACGCCCAGGGACACGACGACGATGTCCGCACCGTAGGTTTCGATCTCTTTGCACGCCTGCTCAAGCGCGGCACTCCAGCTGTCCCAACCACTGCCCGCCGGCAAAGGGTAGTTGAAGTTGAAGCCTTCACCCGCGCCTTCGCCGAGCTCGTCCTCATAGCCGAGGAAGAACGGAAATTCAGCTTCCGGGTGGCCGTGGATCGAGGTGAACAGCACGTCGCTGCGCGCGTAGAAAATCGATTGTGTGCCGTTGCCGTGGTGGTAGTCGACGTCGAGGATCGCGACTTTTTTGTGGCCTTGATCGAGGAACGCCTGGGCGGCGATGGCGGCGTTGTTGAGGTAGCAATAACCGCCCATCAAGTCGCTGGCAGCATGGTGTCCCGGCGGGCGGCACAGGGCGAATGCACTGCGGGCGCCGCGCTGGATTTCTGCCTGTGCGGTCAATGCAACCTGGGCCGCGCTGTACGCTGCTTGCCAGGTACCGGCGGTAATGGGGGCACCGCCGTCGAAGCTGTAATAACCCAGTTGGCCGTGCAGGCTGGTGGGTTTGATCGCACGCAAGGTCCGCGCTGGCCAGGTGTAGGGCAGCAGGTCGCCGTCGGTGTTGAATTCAGTCCAGCGTGCCCACGCGCTTTTGAAGAAGTCGAGGTAGTCGCGGCTGTGGATGCGCGCGATGGGGTCGAGGCCAAAATCTTTCGGCGCTTCCACGGGACCCAGTTGCTGGTGTTGCACCCGTTGCAGGACATGGTCGGCACGGGAGGGCATCTCGAAGCAGGGTTTGAGTTGCCCGTCGATCAGTTCACAACGGCCGTGGTGCAGATGGTGGTCATCCGAGTAGATCGTCAGCATTTCTTGTTCTCCGCAGGCTGATTCGGTTGAACACAGTTTTGCGGCGCAAGGCGTTTGGGAGAACGGCAGGAAAGGCCAAAAGGGGATTTATGTGGCCAAAATAGTTGACCGAAATTCGCCCCTCTGTGGCGAGGGAGCTTGCTCCCGCTCGGCTGCGCAGCAGTCGTAATCCGGTAACCCTGCTATCTGGAGTGAGAAATGCGGCGTTTTATTCGGGTTTGCTGCGCAGACCAGCGGGAGCAAGCTCCCTCGCCACATATCAAGGCCGGAACTGACTGGGCGCCACGCCACTCCAGCGCACGAACGCATGGCGAAAGCTCGCGGTCTCGCTGAATCCCAGCGCTTCGGCGATCCGGTAGATCGGCAGCTGATCTTCACAGAGCATCAACTTGGCTTGCTCAAAGCGCAATTCGTCGAGCAATTCCTGATAGCTGCACCCCAGATCCTTCAGATGCCGGCGCAAGGTGCGTGCTGAACAATTCATCTGTTGCGCCAGACCTTCCAGCCCCGGCGCTGCATTCAACTGCGCGCGCAGCAACTGACGAATCCGCCCCAGCCAGGCCTGGCGCCCGGTGAACTCGGTGTTTTGTTTGCGGCAGCGTTCGGCCATGGCCTGGTGGGTGATAACGTCTGCGAGCGGTAAGGGTTCGTCGAGCCAGCGTTTGTCGAACGCGAAGGCGTTGTCCCGGGCGTCGAAGTGCAGTGGGCAGTTGAAGTGCTCGGCGTAAGTCGCCTGATAGTCTGGCGCACCATGCTCGAAGCGAGTCGCCAGCAACGGCAGCGAATGCCCGAGCAGGTCGTCGCAGATGACTTTCAGCGACACCAGGCAAAACTCGGCGTTGAACACGGCCAGCGCCGGATTCTCTCGGTAATCGGCGGCCACGAACCAGATACGCTCGCCGTCTTCTTCCAGGCTCAGTTCGAAAAGTGTTCCCAACAGCGCCGGATAACGCATGGCCAGACGTAACGCGTCACCGAAGGTGGCACTGGTGAGCAGTGCATAACCGAGCATGCCGTAGGAAGAAACGTGCATCCGACGCCCCAGTTCCAGGCCGATATCGCGCTTGAGCGCCACAGCGTTGGCGCACACTTGCATCTCTTGGTTGGTGGTGATGCGCGTGTCTGCCCGGTTCAGGTCCGCTGCACTGATACCGCTGCCGGCGAGCAGCGCTTCGCTGGACAGGCCTTGGCCCTTGAAGGCGTTGAGCACCAGAGAAACAGCATTGAGGGTGGTGAGGTGGGAGTGGAGCATTCGGTCGTCCGGCGTTGGTCAGGCTTGAAACTATGCAACATTTGCGCCCGTTTTATTGATCTCTAATAAGAGCACCTAATAAGGAGAAGTTTTTAATTATATAAATGCTCCTGTTGGTAGTATGTGGCTCCACGCCTATTTATTTTGAAGTATTTAAATTAATGAATCTACTGTCATAAGTGTCAGTTGTTCGTGTGATTGGTTGCCGTTGGTCAGATCTCACTTGTGGCTTATTAGAGTGTTGGTTTTTATGCGTATTTTATTTGACCCAATGAGAGACGAGAGCTAGCGTGAAATTGCAACGCACATTTATTCTTACTTTCAGTGGGATGATGAAAAATGGATTCGCAAAAAATTGGAAAAAAAGTAGGGCTTTTTGCAGGACAACTTAAAGTCACGATGGACAATCAGGAGTTTGTTTACTCGGCGTACGATATAAGTGGTAGCGGTACTATGATGGAGGCAATTTTTAATAGAGTAGGGGAGCTTCCTTCTAAAAACGGTGTCCGGATTAGAACGTCAACGGAAAATTATGGGAAGGAAGTTATCATACCCAACGGATCGACATGGCTGATATTATTTGTCGAGGGCGTACCCTATACGTCGGCGACTGGGAGATTAACGTTTAATTATGACGAGGAGCGCTATTCGGCGCATGGTAGCTTTAGCATTCAGATGCCAAGTGAAAGTCCGTACGTCAACCTGACGGATGGGCTTTTCAGTATTGATCCGTTCTAGCGCTGACAATGTAACCCTCTTTTAAAGAGAGTTACATTGTCAGCGCTAGTCCACTAAAATTAGTACGATTCAGACTCTATACAGATCACCTCACAGATCCAGTTCAATCAATTGCCGCACTTCAGCGGTTTCGAGCCCCGCCCCCATCAGTGCATGCATCTTGCCGAACGCCGCTTCGCGGGTCATGCCGCCACCTGACAACACGCCGACACCACGCAACCGGCTGCCAGCCTCGTAGAGATCCAGCTCAACGCCGCCTTCATGGCACTGCGTTACCGCGACAACCACCACACCGTTGTCTCGCGCTCGCGAAAGCGCGGCGAGAAATGCCGGATTGTCGCTTGGCCCGGTACCGCTGCCATAGCACTCCAGCACCAGACCCTGGATACCGCTGTTCAGCAAGCCATCCAGCTGCTCGGCGCCAATCCCCGGGAATAACGGCAGCACGGCAACGTTGGCCAGTTGTTTAGGCTGGTTGTAGTTGAGCTGCGGCGGCAGGGTGGTCGCTTTCGTTCCGCCACCCTGACGCGCCAGCAACTTGAACGGATGGCGCCCAAAACTGCGTACTTTCGCGCAACGGGTCGGGTCCAGCAGTTCGCCGTGGAAGTACAGGTGTACGCCCGGTGCCAAACCTTTCCCAAGGGCCACCAGCGCGCCGCTCAGGTTTTCCCAGGCATCGCTGTCCGTCACGCCAGCGGGCAGCATGGAACCAGTGAAAACGACGCGAGCGTGCAGGCCGAGCAATTGAAAACTCATGGCCGCGGCGCTGTAGGCGAGGGTGTCCGTGCCGTGAAGGATCAGCACGCTGTCGCAGCCTTTCACATCAACAGCGTCGACCACCGCTTCGCGCAATTGCTGCCAGTAAGCCGGTGACATGTTCGCGCTGTCGATCAACGGCGACATCTCGCGAAAGCGCCACTGCGGCACCACCAATTCAGGCTGGCTGTGCAGGTACTCACGCATCCGTGCTTCGAAACCGGACGCCGGGGCCAGACCGTGTGCACTCGCTTGCATGCCGATGGTGCCACCGGTGTAGAGCACCATGACGTGCTGGGCGGCGGGGTAGGTCGAGGAATTCATGTTGGTTCTCCGAGAGCAATGACTTCCCTGTAAGAGCGAACCAGTGGCCGGCTCACTCCTACATAGGGTATCGAGAACTTTAACCGATCAGCGTTGCGCTGCGGGTACGCCTTGCGGCTCAGCTTCTGCCTTCAGAGCGGCTGCTGGCGGATGCGCTGGCCAGGCTTTCAGATCCAGGTCCAGGTCCGGGAACTTGCTCGAATCAAATACCGGCGTCTTGATGCCGGCAGCACGCTGGTCATCGTAGTCACGCAGGATGCGCATACCGACCTTGAACAGCAGAAACAGCGCGATCAGGTTCACGAAGGCGAGCATGGTCATGGTGATGTCGGCGAACGCGAACACGGTGCCAAGGTTCTCGATAGCGCCCCAGAAGATCAGCACCAGGACCAATGCGCGGTAGCCAATCAGCGCCTTACGGTTTTCGCCGATCAGGAAGCGCAGGTTGCTCTCGCCCAGGTAGTAGTTGTAGAGGATCGAGGTGAACACGAATAACGCCAACGCGACCGAGATAAACATGCGGCCCCAGTCACCGACCACGGCGGCCAGGGAGTTCTGGGTCAGGGCAATGCCGTCGCCTTCGAAGCCTGGGGTATAGAAGCCCGAGAGCAGGATCAGCAATGCGGTGCAGGTGCAGATCACGAAGGTATCGAGGAACACGCTGAATGCCTGAACCACGCCTTGCGCCACCGGGTGCTCGACCGACGCCACGGCGGCCACGTTAGGCGCACTGCCCAGACCAGCCTCGTTGGCGAACACGCCGCGCTTCACGCCCATCACAATCGCGCTGCCGATCAGGCCGCCGAAGGCCTGATCGAGACCGAAAGCGCTTTTGACGATGGTCATCAACATGCCTGGCACCTGATCGAATTGCAGCACGATCACGTAGATGGTCACGCCGATGTACACCAGGGTTTTCACCGGTACCAGCAGGTCTGCGACCTTGGCGATGCGCTTGATGCCACCGATGAACACCAGGCCCAACAGCACGGCCAGACCGATGCCGGTGTAGGTGGTGTCGAGGCCGAAAGCGTTGTTTAGCGAGTGAGTGACGGCGTGGGACTGCAGGCCGTTGAAGGCAAAGCCGAAGGTGATCAGCAGCAGGAACGCCATGATCATGCCCAGCCAGCGTTTTTGCAGGCCGTGCTGGATGTAGTAAGACGGGCCGCCACGGTAGGTGCCGTCGGAGTCGCAGCGCTTGTAGAGCTGGCCGAGGGAGCATTCGAAGAAGCTGCTGGACATGCCGACCAGCGCGGTCACCCACATCCAGAACACCGCGCCCGGGCCACCCAGGGTAACGGCGATGCCGACACCGGCAATGTTGCCTGCACCGACACGACCCGCCAGGCTGAGCATCAGGGCCTGAAAGGAGCTGAGTTGGCCGGCACTGCTTTTGAGGCTGTCGCGGAACACCGCGAACATGTGGAAAAAGTGACGCAGTTGTACGAAACGCGAGCGGATCGTGAAGTAGCTACCGAGCCCGACAATGAGCACGATCAGTACTTTCCCTGAGAGGAAGTCGTTAATGACTTCGAGCATGGAGTATTCCTCGCTGTTTTTTATGTAGAGCAACATGCTGGGCGGAGCGGAAACATCGCGTTACACCGGATTGCGCGCGGCAAAACAGGCGAGGCGAAGGTTTCGTCCCGGTTCCAAATTGCGGGTTTGTTATTAGTTCGGGGTTCGCATGGGTTGTGGCCTCGTTACCGACGACCGCTCATGCGAAGAGGGGCGGCACTATACCGATGAGTGCGGCGCCCGTCTGCACGGAGGTGGTGCAAGATCAAAAGATCGCAGCCTTCGGCAGCTCCTACAGGGGAATGCATTTCAAATGTAGGAGCTGCCGAAGGCTGCGATCTTTTGATCTTTTTGCTTTTAAAAAAAAGGGCCTGGGGAATAAATCCCCAAGCCCTCAAAAGGTGAGAGGTGTCTAGTCCCTCGACCTGGTGAGCGGTAACTACAGCGTTTGGTCAAGCCTTTAAAGGCACCAGACGCGGAGCAATCATGTTTTCCGGACGCAGGATGTCGGCGAGCATTTCGTCGTCGAGCAAGCCTTCTTCGCGCACCAGCTCCAGCACGCCGCGGCCGCTTTCGAGGGCGATGCGGGCGATACGGGTGGCGTTTTCATAGCCGATGTACGGGTTCAGCGCAGTCACCAGGCCGATCGAGTGCTCGACCAGTTCGCGGCAGCGCGCTTCGTTGGCGGTGATGCCGACGATGCAGTGCTCGCGCAGCATGTC
The DNA here is from genome assembly GCF_059716215.1 of Pseudomonas sp. LBUM1643. Taxonomy (NCBI): domain Bacteria; kingdom Pseudomonadati; phylum Pseudomonadota; class Gammaproteobacteria; order Pseudomonadales; family Pseudomonadaceae; genus Pseudomonas; species Pseudomonas sp. LBUM1643. Next base: position 6,358,616 of record NZ_CP166813.1, on the reverse strand, counting down.
CATGGCGCGTTGCAGCAGGCGGATCGAGTCGAAGATCTTGAACGCGATCAGCGGCTCCATCACGTTCAGTTGCAACTGGCCGCCTTCGGCTGCGATGGTCAGCGCCAAATCGTTACCGATGATCTGGAACGCTACCTGGTTCACGGCTTCCGGAATAACCGGGTTGACCTTGCCTGGCATGATCGAGCTGCCTGGCTGACGCGCTGGCAGGTTGATTTCGTTGATGCCGGTACGTGGACCGCTGGACAGCAGGCGCAGGTCATTGCAGATCTTCGACAGTTTGACGGCGGTACGCTTGAGCATGCCGGAGAACAGTACGAAGGCGCCCATGTCCGACGTGGCTTCGATCAGGTCGGCCGCTGGAACCAGCGGTTGACCGCTGATCAGTGCCAGGCGCTGAACGGCCAGGTGCTGGTAACGCGGATCGGCGTTGATGCCGGTACCGATGGCGGTGCCGCCCAGGTTCACTTCGGTCAGAAGCTCTGGCGCCAGTGTTTTCAGGCGTGCCAGGTCTTCACCCAGGGTGGTGGCGAACGCACGGAATTCCTGGCCCAGGGTCATCGGCACAGCGTCTTGCAGTTGGGTACGGCCCATCTTCAATACGTGGCTGAATTCTTCACCTTTGGCAGCGAACGCCTGGATCAGGCTGTCGAGGCTGGCGAGCAGGGCGTCGTGACCCAACAGCAGACCCAGACGGATCGCGGTCGGATAGGCGTCGTTGGTCGACTGCGCCATGTTCACGTCGTTGTTCGGGTGCAGGTACTGGTATTCGCCCTTCTGGTGACCCATGGCCTCCAGCGCGATGTTGGCGATGACTTCGTTGGCATTCATGTTGGTTGAAGTGCCAGCGCCGCCTTGAATCATGTCCACCACGAACTCTTCGTGGAAATCGCCGCGGATCAGTCGTGCACAGGCTTCGCTGATAGCTGCGTGCTTGGCGTCGCTCAGGTGACCCAGCTCACGGTTGGCGTCAGCGGCGGCCTGTTTGACCATTGCCAGACCGACAACCAGCTTCGGATAGTGCGAAATCGGAACGCCGGAGAGACGGAAGTTGTTCACCGCTCGCAGGGTCTGGATGCCGTAATACGCTTGAGCCGGTACTTCGAGTACGCCAAGCAGGTCTTTTTCTGTGCGGAAAGATGCAGCGGAGGACATGATAGAAATCATCTCGATATGGACCCGGTCTGTGCCGGAACACCGCAAATGCTAGGCTTGTAGAGAATTTTCGGCCAATGCCTTTAAACACTGCCCTATGCAAATTCGGCATAATGCCCGTGTGACGCCGTGATTGCGGCGAGCGTGCGACCTAATTTGGTGCGTGTCCGGGAGGGCGTGATGAATCTGGAAAGTAAATGGCTTGAGGACTTCAGCGCCCTGGCCGCGACGCGCAGCTTCTCCCAGGCGGCGGAGCGACGCTTTGTGACGCAGCCGGCGTTCAGTCGCCGAATCCGCAGCCTTGAAACGGCGTTGGGTCTGCAACTGGTCAATCGTTCGCGCACCCCCATCGAACTGACTGCGGCGGGGCAGCTGTTTCTGGTGACTGCGAGAACCGTGGTCGAACAACTCGGTGAAGTGTTGCGTCACCTGCATCATCTGGAGGGTGGGCAGGGCGAAGTGATGCAAGTGGCAGCTGCTCACTCGCTGGCGCTGGGCTTCTTTCCGCGCTGGATTGCTCAGCTGCGTAACGAAGGCCTGAACATCGCCACACGGCTGGTGGCGACCAACGTTGGCGACGCGGTGCATGCATTACGTGAAGGTGGCTGCGACTTGATGCTGGCGTTTTACGATCCGGATGCAGCGCTGCAGATGGATCCCGAGATTTTCCCGTCGCTGCACCTTGGGCATACCGAAATGCTGCCGGTATGCGCGGCGGATGCCGACGGAAAGCCGCTGTTCGATCTCGAAGGCGAGGCGAGTGTGCCGTTGCTGGCCTACAGCGCCGGTGCGTTTTTGGGTCGTTCGGTGAACATGCTGCTGCGCCAGCGCGCGCTGCGCTTCACCACCATTTATGAAACGGCCATGGCGGACAGTCTGAAAAGCATGGCGCTGGAAGGTTTGGGCATTGCGTGGGTTCCGCAACTCAGCGTGCGCGCCGAACTGGCGCGCGGTGAGCTGGTGGTCTGCGGCGGTGCGCAATGGCATGTGCCGCTCGAGATCCGGTTGTACCGCTGTGCACTGGTGCGCAAAGCCAACGTGCGGTTGTTGTGGCGCAAGCTTGAAGGTGGCGCCGCGCAAGGCACAACCGGTTCTTGAAACCGGTAAAGATCCAATGTGGGAGCGAGCCTGCTCGCGATGACGGACTAACATTCACCATCAATAGTGACTGACCCACCGCTATCGCGAGCAGGCTCGCTCCCACAGGGGATTTGTGTTGTTCTTCAGCTGACCTTAAAGTCAGTAAAACCGGCACTTTGCGCCGTATGACAGATGGTCGTAACGGGGGCTGTTTATCTGCTCCATTGAGGTATACTGCGCGGCCTTCGGCCGGTCACGACCGGCCATTTTTCGTACAATCAAGCCACGCATTCTGCGTGGCTTGTTGTTTTTTGACGCGCCTGCGGGCGCCCAGAGAGATGAGGCACGACGATGAGTGCACTGGTTGGCGTGATCATGGGCTCCAAGTCCGATTGGTCCACCCTTAGCCACACCGCCGATATGCTGGAAAAGCTCGGCATTCCATACGAGGTGAAAGTGGTCTCTGCCCACCGCACCCCGGATCTGCTGTTCCAGTATGCCGAAGAGGCCGAGGCGCGTGGCATCGAGGTGATTATCGCCGGTGCCGGCGGCGCGGCCCACTTGCCGGGCATGTGTGCGGCCAAAACCCACCTGCCGGTGCTCGGCGTGCCGGTGCAGTCGTCGATGCTGTCGGGCGTCGATTCCCTGCTCTCTATTGTGCAGATGCCCGCGGGCATTCCGGTTGCCACTCTGGCCATCGGCAAGGCTGGCGCGATCAACGCCGCATTGCTGTCGGCGAGTATCCTGGGCGCCAAGCATCCGCAGTTCCATGCGGTGTTGAAAACTTTCCGTGCTGAGCAGACAGACAGCGTCCTGGAAAATCCAGACCCACGCATCGCCTGAGGTTGTTGACGATGAAGATCGGTGTAATCGGTGGCGGCCAGTTGGGTCGCATGTTGGCGCTGGCGGGTACTCCGCTGGGCATGAACTTCGCTTTCCTCGACCCGGCGCCGGATGCTTGCGCCGCTGCGTTGGGCGAACACCTGCGGGCCGATTACGGCGATCAGGACCACCTGCGTCAGCTGGCCGATGAAGTCGATCTGGTGACTTTCGAGTTCGAAAGCGTGCCGGCCGAAACCGTGGCATTCCTGTCGCAATTCGTTCCGGTGTACCCGAGTGCCGAAGCCCTGCGCATCGCCCGCGATCGCTGGTTCGAAAAGAGCATGTTCAAGGACCTGGGTATTCCAACCCCGGCGTTCGCTGACATTCAGTCGCAAGCCGATCTGGACGCCGCCGTGGCTTCGATCGGTCTGCCGGCCGTGTTGAAAACCCGCACCTTGGGTTACGACGGCAAGGGTCAGAAAGTGCTGCGCAAACCTGAAGATGTGGTCGGTACGTTTGCCGAGCTGGGCAGCGTTGCCTGTCTGCTGGAAGGCTTTGTACCGTTCACCGGTGAAGTCTCTCTGATCGCCGTGCGTGCTCGCGATGGTGAAACGAAGTTCTATCCGCTGGTTCACAACACCCACGACAGCGGCATTCTGAAACTGTCCGTGGCCAGCACCGACCACCCGTTGCAAGCCTTGGCTGAAGACTACTCCAGCCGCGTGCTCAAGCAGCTGGACTACGTTGGCGTGATGGCATTCGAATTCTTTGAAGTCGACGGTGGCCTCAAGGCCAACGAAATCGCCCCGCGGGTCCACAACTCCGGACACTGGACCACCGAAGGCGCCGAGTGCAGCCAGTTCGAAAACCACTTGCGGGCCGTTGCCGGTCTGCCGCTGGGTTCGACGGCCAAGGTCGGCGAGAGCGCGATGCTCAACTTCATCGGCGTCGTTCCACCGGTAGAGAAAGTGATCGCGATTGCCGATTGCCATCTGCACCACTATGGCAAGGCGTTCAAGGTGGGTCGCAAGGTCGGTCACGCCAACCTGCGCTGCGCCGACAAAGCCACGCTGGAGCAGCAGATCATCAAGGTCCAGGCGCTCATTGCTGAATAGTTTCATCTGACGGCGGCGGAACCATTCAAGGACCGCCGTTCTCTCATGGCAGTATGCAAAAGTCTGACTAGGCTTTAGTCACTTACTCAGAGGGAAATGTCATGGGAATTATTGGAACCATCTTTATCGGCTTGATCGTCGGCCTGCTGGCCCGGTTTCTGAAACCAGGTGACGACAGCATGGGCTGGATCATGACCATCCTGCTCGGTATTGGCGGTTCGTTGGCGGCCACTTATGGCGGCCAGGCTTTGGGCATCTACCACGCTGGCGAAGGCGCAGGCTTTATTGGTGCGCTGGTGGGCGCCGTGGTGTTGCTGGTGATCTACGGCCTGATCAAAAAGAACTGATCCAGGCGACAAAGTCCTCTCGGCTGCGCAAGCCGGGAGGGCTAAAATGCTCGGCGATTCGTTATCCCTTTCTTATCCGAGCACGTTCATGCGCCGTCTTCTGTTGACCTTTCTTTTACTGGGAACCAGCCTGGTCCACGGCAGCGAGTTGCCGGAAACCGACTGGCTCGAACTGATGCCCAAGTCGGACCAGAAAGCCCTCGAGGCCATGCCCGAAATCGATCACAACTCCCCCGAAAGCGATGGCACCTTTACCCAAAAGGGTGGCATGAAGCAGAGCAAGGGGTTGCCGGCGGTGATGTATTCCACCAAAACCGTACCGTCGATGAACGACAAGAACATCCGTATTGGCGGTTACCCGGTGCCGTTGGAAAGCGACGCGAAGGGGCGCAGCACGCTGTTCTTCCTCGTGCCATACCCTGGCGCCTGCATTCACGTGCCGCCACCACCGCCTAATCAGTTGGTGCTGGTGAGGTATCCGAAGGGCTTGAAGCTGGACGATATCTACACGCCGCTGTGGGTGACCGGAACGTTGAAGGTCGAGAAGGTCAACAATGACCTGGCCGACGCGGCGTATGCGCTGGATGCGGCGAAGGTGCGGGTGGTGCAGGAATCAGATCTGTAATTCAGGTTGGCTTAAAAGATCGCAGCCTCGTTTCACTCGACAGCTCCTACGCCGATATCAGTAGGAGCTGTCGAGTGAAACGAGGCTGCGATCTTTTGATCTTAAAGCGGCTTGCTGGCGATGCTGACGCCGAGTGTATGGCTGGCCCCTGGCGCCAATGCCACCACATCACCCATCACATTCGCCGTCTCGATGCACAGCATGCGCTGCCAGCCATCATCAGCCATGTCGCTGAACGCCGCAGCGCGCTCGATCCAGGGGTTCCAGATCACGGCAGTGCGTGAGCCGACGCTGGTCAACTCGATACGCCGTTTCCAGGTCGGGTCGACGATGCTCAGCTGCGCCGGGGTGTCGAGGTAGATCCGATCGGTCTCGCCGCTGAAGCGCAGGTCACCGGATTGAGTCACGGTCTTCCAGTCGTCCAGGGTCTCGATATAGCTCAACCCATCCAGCCCTTCGACGTGCACATTGCGTACGTCGCTCACCGCGAAATAGCTGTGCAACGCCTGGCTGATGGTGACGGTTTCGGTTCCCTGGTTCTGGCTGGTCAGGCTGATGTGCAACTGCTCATCCAGACGAATGCTCAGTTTCAGATCCACTTGATGCGGCCAGCCCGGCAATCCGCCTTCGGGGTAGGGCAGGAGGAATTCGACCTTCAGGCTTTCGCCCTCGGTTTCGATGCCGCCCAACTCCCAGTCCATTGCCCGCACCAGCCCGTGAGCCGTGGGTTCTTCGTTGCTGACGCGCATCGCCTGAACGCTCTGAGGGTTGCGCGCAAAATTGCCGAACCACGGCCAGCACACCGGAACACCGGCGCGGATGCTCTTACCGGTCTTGAACACCGCCTCGTCGTTGAGCCAGATCACCGGCGGTTGGCCGGCCACTTGATAACTGAGGATGTGCGCGCCTTGCTGGGCGACCAGCAATTCCGCCTGACCGTGGCGGATGCGCCAGCAGTTCAGTTCATCCAGTTTCATGGCTTCTACGTTGGGCGTACTCATGGGGCAACTCTCGATCAGGAACAATGACTGCAATGGACCGCGAAACAGCCGCCGGGTTTAACGGGGCTGTTGGTCAGCGGGCTCTTGGCGGAACCGAACGCGTGCGTCCGCTGCCATCGATCGCGACAAATACAAACACGGCTTCGGTCACTTTACGCCACTCGCTGGACAGCGGGTCGTCGCTCCAGACTTCGACCATCATCTGAATCGAGCTGCGGCCGATTTCCAGGGCCTGGGTATAGAAGGAGAGCTGAGCGCCCACTGCCACCGGTACCAGAAACGCCATGCGGTCGATTGCAACGGTCGCCACGCGGCCACCGGCAACCTTGCTGGCCATTGCGGTGCCAGCCAAATCCATCTGCGCCACCAGCCAGCCGCCGAAAATATCGCCAAAGCCGTTGGTTTCGCGTGGAAGTGCGGTGATTTGCAAGGCCAGGTCGCCTTGCGGGATTGGATCTTCTTGTTCGAGCTCTATCATGCCGGGGGTGCCTCTGACCCGTAACTCTTCATTGGTACTTCAGGTGAATAGCCGTCTCAGAAAAAACGATTCAGCCCCGAACATACTACGTTCGTCACGTTTTTCGTAAGGCGCCTAAAGGGAAACTCTGCGAAATCGCCTATGAACCCCGGCAGGCGTTTTCGCACAGCAACCCTTTCCAGCCATTGCAAGATTGCGAGTATATCGGTCGGTAGACTCCGAGACGACCGTCCGGTTCTCATTTTGACCGTCAAATATGCACATCTATGTGCTTTTTCGAACAATTTGTTATCGTGCCGGACCTGCCCAAGCCCTCGCCAGCGTTGTTGGGGTTGCAGATCCGACTATAAGAGAAGCCCTTGCCATGACCACAGCGCCTTCGAATATCGCGCAGCCCACACAATCCGCACGTCCGCTGACCCGCAACGACTACAAGACGTTATCGCTGTCCGCTCTGGGCGGTGCGCTGGAGTTCTACGACTTCATCATTTTCGTGTTCTTTGCCACGGTGGTGGGCAAGCTGTTTTTCCCCCCGGACATGCCTGAGTGGCTGCGCCTGATGCAAACCTTCGGCATTTTCGCCGCGGGCTACCTGGCTCGCCCGTTGGGCGGCATTGTGATGGCGCACTTCGGCGACCTGCTGGGTCGCAAGAAGATGTTCACCCTCAGTATTTTCATGATGGCCGTACCGACCCTGATCATGGGTTTGTTGCCGACTTACGCACAGATCGGCATGTGGGCGCCGATCCTGTTGCTGCTGATGCGGGTCATTCAGGGCGCTGCGATTGGTGGTGAAGTGCCGGGGGCGTGGGTCTTCGTTTCCGAACACGTACCGCAACGACATATCGGTTATGCCTGCGGCACACTGACCAGTGGTCTGACGGCGGGTATCCTGCTGGGCTCGTTGGTCGCCACGGCCATCAACAGCATTTATACCCCGGTGGAAGTCGCCGACTACGCCTGGCGGATCCCGTTCCTGCTGGGCGGTGTGTTCGGCCTGTTCTCTGTTTACCTGCGCCGCTGGTTACACGAGACCCCGGTGTTTGCCGAGCTGCAATTGCGTAAAGCTTTGGCCGAAGAAGTGCCGCTGAAGGCTGTATTGCGTGACCACCGAGGGGCGATCCTGATCTCCATGCTGCTGACCTGGTTGCTGTCTGCCGGCATCATCGTGGTCATCCTGATGACCCCGACCGTGCTGCAGACCGTCTACCACTTCGCGCCAACCACCGCGTTGCAGGCCAACAGTCTGGCCATTGTGTTCCTGAGCCTGGGTTGTGTCGCTTCAGGTGCGCTGGCCGACCGCTTTGGCGCGGGACGGGTGTTTGTGTTTGGCAGCGCTGCGCTACTGATCAGCTCGTGGACTTTCTATCACAGCCTGTTCAATCACCCTGACTGGCTGTTCCCGATGTATGCCTTGACCGGTCTGCTGGTCGGCACCATTGGCGCAGTGCCGTATGTGATGGTCAAAGCCTTTCCGGCAGTGGTCCGCTTCAGCGGATTGTCGTTCTCCTACAACCTGGCCTACGCCATTTTCGGTGGTTTGACGCCGATGGTGGTGACGCTGCTGCTGAAGGAGAGCCCGATGGGCCCAGCCTATTACGTCGCGATTATTTGTGGTGTCGGGATTTTGGTGGGTGGGTATCTCTGGAAGAAGGGGCGCTGATCCCCGAAACTGTCTGCAGATGTACCGGCCCTATCGCCAGCAGGCTGGCTCCCACATTGAAATGCATTCCAATGTGGGAGCCAGCCTGCTGGCGATCAGGGCGCATGAATTATCCGATAAACCTCGAATGATGGCCTTTCATCCAATTGTCATATTTCAGCCATAGAGTGTTCATACGACCTGCCGATACTTGGCCCCGACTTAACACACCCTATCTGCTAGGAGTAAGGCATGAAACTGAAGCGTTTGATGGCGGCAATGACTTTTGTCGCTGCTGGCGTTGCGACTGCCAACGCGGTTGCCGCTGTTGACCCTGCTATCCCGAGCTACACCAAGACCACTGGTGTGTCGGGCAACCTGTCCAGCGTCGGCTCCGATACCCTGGCGAACCTCATGACCCTCTGGGCTGAGAACTACAAAAAAGAATACCCGAACGTAAACATCCAGATTCAGGCCGCTGGCTCCGCCACTGCGCCACCTGCGCTGACTGAAGGCACCTCTAACCTGGGCCCGATGAGCCGCAAAATGAAAGACACCGAACTGGCTGCCTTCGAGCAGAAGTACGGTTACAAGCCAACCGCTATCCCGGTTGCCGTGGATGCCCTGGCGGTGTTCGTGCACAAAGACAACCCGATCCAGCACCTGACCATGGAACAAGTCGACGCGATCTTCTCGTCCACTCGTCTGTGTGGCGCTAAAGCCGACGTGAAAACCTGGGGTGACCTGGGCGTGACCGGCGATCTGGCCAACAAGCCGGTTCAACTGTTCGGTCGTAACTCGGTATCCGGCACCTACGGCTACTTCAAAGAAGAAGCCCTGTGCAAAGGCGACTACAAGCCAAACGTCAACGAACAACCCGGTTCGGCTTCGGTCGTGCAGTCGATCAGCTCCTCGCTGAACGGCATCGGTTACTCGGGCATCGGTTACAAAACCGCTAGCGTGAAGACGGTTGCACTGGCCAAGAAAGGCAGCACTGACTTCATCGAAGACACCGAAGAAAACGCCCTGAACGGCAAGTATCCGCTGTCCCGCTTCCTCTACGTTTACGTCAACAAAGCCCCGAACAAGCCTCTGGCTCCGCTGGAAGCCGAGTTCGTGAAGCTGGTTCTGTCGAAACAGGGCCAGGAAGTGGTAGTGAAAGACGGTTACATCCCACTGCCAGCCAAAGTAGCTGCTAAAGCGCTAGCTGACCTGGGTCTGCAGGAAGGCGGCGCTGAAGTCGTAAAAAAGTAAAACCCTAGGCCCGGGGTACGCCCCGGACCTGTGTGGTCGCTTGGCTTGTGTGGTGAGGGGATTTATCCCCGTTCGGCTGCGAAGCAGTCGCAAGGCCGGTGAATGCGATGTATCTGAAAGATCGTGATCATCAGTTATGGGGCTGCTTCGCAGCCCGACGGGGATAAATCCCCTCGCCACAGAATTAAGCGGCCACCCCCAAATTTTAGATCCGCTGCCAGCTCCCTGCTGGTGGCGGATTTGTCGCGTCACTGCACTGTCATCTTTCTGTCATACAGGATCGCTAGGGTGTGCGAATGAATGATCTGGCCAATTCCACAATGACTACAAATCCCCCCAAGCGAATTGATTTCAATACGCCTGAGCTGCAGCGCAAGCGCCGTATTCGCGCGCTTAAAGACCGTCTGACGCGGTGGTACGTCCTCGTTGGCGGCCTCGCTGTTCTCGGCGCGATCACGCTGATTTTCTTCTTCCTCGGCTACGTTGTTGCCCCGCTGTTCCAGGGAGCCGATCTGACCGTCAAGGACTCGATCACGCCTGCCTGGATGCAAGATGCCGGCAAGCCGTTGATGATCTCCCTGGAAGAACAGAACCAGGTCGCCATGCGGGTTTCCGACAAGGGGCAGGCGCTGTTCTTTGATATCGACAGTGGCGCAGAACTCAAGCGTGTCGAATTGCCGGTTCCAGCGGGCAGCCAGGTCACCTCCATCGCCGAAGATCAGCCGGGTTCCCCTCTGGTCGCGGTTGGTTTTTCCAATGGCCAGGCCCTGGTGTTCCGCCACACCTATAAAGTCTCGTACCCGGACGGCAAGAAGACTATCTCGCCAGCCATTGAATACCCGTACGGCGAAACCCCGATCGCGCTCAACGAAGCGGGCGGGGCGCTGGAGCACGTCAGCCTCAACGCGACGGACTCGACCCTGATGCTGGTCGGCTCCACCGGTTCGCAGCTCAACGTTCTTTCGCTCACCAGCGAAGAAAACATGATGACCGGCGAAGTCACCAACGAGCAGAAACGTATCGATCTGCCGCAGATGACCGAGACGGTAAAAAACATCTTCGTCGACCCGCGCCAACAGTGGTTATACGTGATCAACGGTCGCGCTCAGGCCGACGTGTTCAGCCTGCGGGACAAGAGCCTCAATGGTCGCTACAAACTGCTTGATGATGGCGAAGCGCAAATCACAGCCAGTACGCAACTGGTTGGCGGTATCTCGCTGATCCTCGGCGACTCCAAGGGTGGTCTGGCCCAGTGGTTCATGGCCCGCGATCCGGATGGCGAGCAGCGTCTGAAGCAGATTCGTACCTTCCAGATGGGCACCACGCCAATTGTTGAAATCACTGCCGAAGAGCGTCGCAAAGGGTTTATTGCGCTCGATGCTTCCGGCAAGCTTGGCGTCTTCCACAGCACCGCCCACCGCACCTTGCTGGTGGATCAGGTGGTCGAAGGCCAAGGCATTTTCGGTCTGTCGCCACGGGCCAACCGCGTGATCGTGGAAGCCGGCGGCAAGCTGCAACCGCTGTTGCTCGACAACCCGCACCCGGAAGTATCGTGGAGCGCGTTGTGGAGCAAAGTCTGGTACGAGAACTACGACGAGGCGAAATACGTCTGGCAATCGACCGCAGCCAACACCGATTTCGAACCCAAACTGAGCCTGGCGCCACTGACGTTCGGCACCTTGAAAGCCGCGTTCTACGCCATGCTGCTGGCTGCGCCACTGGCTGTTGCGGCGGCCATCTACACCGCCTACTTCATGGCACCGAGCCTGCGTCGCAAGGTCAAGCCGGTGATCGAGTTGATGGAAGCGATGCCGACGGTGATCCTCGGCTTCTTCGCGGGCCTGTTCCTCGCGCCGTATGTGGAAGGACACCTGCCCGGCATTTTCAGCCTGCTGCTGTTGATGCCGATCGGCATCCTGGTCGCGGGTTTCACCTTCAGCCGCCTGCCTGAGTCGATTCGTCTGAAAGTGCCGGACGGTTGGGAAAGCGCGATCCTGATCCCGGTGATTCTGTTTGTGGGCTGGTTGTCGTTGTACATGAGCCCGTACATGGAAACCTGGTTTTTCGGCGGCGACATGCGCATGTGGATCTCCCACGACCTGGGCATCACCTACGACCAGCGCAACGCACTGGTAGTTGGCCTGGCGATGGGTTTCGCGGTGATCCCGAACATCTACTCCATTGCCGAAGACGCCGTGTTCAGCGTGCCACGCGGCTTGACCCTGGGCTCCCTGGCCCTCGGCGCCACGCCTTGGCAAACCATGACTCGCGTGGTGATCCTCACCGCCAGCCCGGGCATTTTCTCGGCGCTGATGATCGGCATGGGTCGTGCGGTCGGTGAAACGATGATCGTGCTGATGGCCACCGGTAACACCCCGGTCATGGAAATGAACCTGTTCGAAGGCCTGCGCACTCTGGCTGCCAACGTCGCGGTGGAAATGCCCGAATCGGAAGTCGGCGGCAGCCACTACCGCGTGCTGTTCCTCTCGGCGCTGGTGCTGCTGTTGTTCACCTTCGTCATGAACACCCTCGCGGAACTGATTCGTCAGCGTCTGCGCAAGAAATACTCGTCGCTTTAAGAAAGGTAGAAGTCTGTGAAACAGAACTCCCTGAACGGATGGTTCAAGAGCGGCGCCCCAGGCGTCTGGATCAGCGGTGGCGCGGTGTCCATCGCCGTCATCATGACCATTGGCTTGCTGGCAGTGATTGCCGTGCGTGGTCTGGGCCATTTCTGGCCGGCAGACCTGATCCACGCCAGCTACGACGTGCCGGGCCAGGCTAATCACCTGGTTATTGGCGAAGTGGTGCAGAAAGAAGAAGTCCCTCGTGAGCGCCTCAAAAGCGCTGGCCTGCCGGTGCCCGATCAGGGCCCGGAGTTCATGACCCGCGAGCTGATCAAGGTCGGCAACCGTGACCTGAACGGCAGCGACTTCACCTGGATTGTGGGTGAGTGGCTGACCAACCAGAAGACGCCGCCGGAGTTGATGGCGATTGAGCGTCGCGAGTGGGGCAACTTCTACGGCTATCTGGTCAACGTCAAACAGGACGGCAAGGTCATCGCCGAAGGCGAGGCGGCGTGGCCTGAATTGCAGGCACGTGTGGAGCGAGTCAACAAGCTGGCTGCCGAGCTCAAGACTCTGGAAAAAGCCGACATCGGCGCAATCAACGCCGGGTTGGAACGCATCCGTCTGCATGGTCGTAAACTCGAGCTGGCAGGCACTCTTGATGCCACAGCGCAAGCTGACATGGATGGCGAGCGCGCAGAACTGAACGCCCGTTATCAGGACATTGAAGCGCGTCTGGCCGATCTGCATGCCCAGTTCAATCGCGACAGCCTGACGGCCCGCGACGCCAACGGTAAAGAGATCGAAATCGGCATCGGCAAAGTGGTGCATGCCTACCAACCGAACGCCATGGGGACCTTCACCAAGATCGGTTTTTACTTCAGCAAGGTCTGGGAGTTCCTGAGCGACGACCCGCGTGAAGCGAACACCGAAGGCGGGATCTTCCCGGCCATTTTCGGCACCGTGATGATGACCCTGATCATGGCGATGATCGTGACGCCATTCGGCGTGCTGGCGGCGGTTTACCTGCGTGAGTACGCGAAACAGAACGCCTTGACCCGGATTATCCGCATCGCGGTGAACAACCTGGCCGGTGTGCCTGCGATTGTTTACGGCGTGTTCGGTCTGGGTTTCTTCGTCTACGTACTGGGCGGTTCGGTTGACCGGTTGTTCTTCCCCGAAGCGTTGCCTGCGCCGACCTTTGGTACGCCGGGTCTGCTCTGGGCTTCTTTGACCCTGGCGCTGCTCGCGGTGCCGGTGGTGATCGTGGCCACGGAAGAAGGTCTGGCGCGGATCCCGCGGACCGTGCGCGAAGGCTCGCTGGCCCTCGGCGCGACCAAGGCCGAAACCTTGTGGAAGATCGTGCTGCCGATGGCCAGCCCGGCGATGATGACCGGCATGATCCTGGCCGTGGCTCGCGCCGCCGGTGAAGTGGCGCCGCTAATGCTGGTAGGTGTGGTGAAACTGGCACCGTCGCTGCCACTGGACGGCAACTACCCGTACCTTCACCTTGACCAGAAGATCATGCACCTGGGCTTCCATATTTATGACGTCGGCTTCCAGAGCCCGAACGTTGAAGCGGCGCGACCGCTGGTGTACGCCACAGCGCTGTTGTTGGTACTGGTGATCGCCACATTGAACCTGTCTGCCGTTTACATCCGTAACCACCTGCGCGAGAAGTACAAAGCGCTGGATAGCTGATTTTTGCAGCACTGATTTTTATGTGGGAGCGAGCCTGCTCGCGATGGCATCACCGCGGTTTCACTGTCAAACCGCGTTGGCTGAATCGCCAGCAGGCTGGCTCCCACAAAAACTGAACCGAATTTGTTAGCACAGGGAGCCTCCCATGCAGCACGAAACACATACCCACGGCATTAACATGTCTGCCCTGGGCCGCGACAAGCAGAGCCTCAGCCTCGAGCAGGAAACTGTGGCCATCGAAGTTCCGGGCCTGAGCCTTTTTTACGGCGACAAACAAGCGCTGTTCGACGTCAGCATGAACATTCCGAAACAGCGCGTGACCGCTTTCATCGGCCCGTCCGGCTGCGGCAAGTCCACGCTGCTGCGCACGTTCAACCGCATGAACGACCTGGTCGATGGCTGCCGTGTGGAAGGTGCGATCAACCTCTACGGCAACAACATCTACCGCAAGGGCGAAGACGTGGCCGAGCTGCGTCGTCGTGTCGGGATGGTGTTCCAGAAGCCCAACCCGTTCCCGAAAACCATCTACGAAAACGTGGTTTACGGCCTGCGCATCCAGGGCATCAACAAGAAACGTGTACTCGACGAAGCCGTTGAGTGGGCCTTGAAAGGCGCGGCGCTGTGGGACGAGGTCAAAGACCGCCTGCACGAGTCGGCACTCGGCCTGTCCGGTGGTCAGCAGCAACGTCTGGTGATCGCCCGTACCATCGCCGTAGAGCCGGAAGTGTTGCTGCTCGATGAACCGTGCTCGGCACTCGACCCGATCTCCACGCTGAAAGTCGAAGAGCTGATCTACGAACTGAAATCGAAATTCACTATCGTCATCGTCACCCACAACATGCAGCAAGCCGCGCGGGTTTCCGACTACACGGCGTTCATGTACATGGGCAAATTGGTGGAATTCGGCGACACCGATACGTTGTTCACCAATCCGGCGAAGAAGCAGACCGAAGATTACATCACCGGTCGTTACGGCTAGCAGGTGCTGGTTGCTCACTGAACTGACGCTGCGGTCCACCGCACCTTACCGGACGCTCCAAGGACGCCAACATGATTAGTAAAGAAGGCCTTACCCATCACATTTCCGCCCAGTTCAACGCCGAACTCGAGGAAGTGCGCAGCCACCTTCTGGCCATGGGCGGCCTGGTGGAAAAGCAGGTCAACGACGCGGTCACCGCGCTGATCGAGGCCGACTCCGGCCTGGCCCAGCAGGTTCGCGAGATCGACGACCAGATCAACCAGATGGAGCGCAACATCGACGAAGAATGCCTGCGCATTCTGGCCCGCCGTCAGCCGGCGGCCTCCGACTTGCGGCTGATCATCAGCATCTCCAAGTCGGTGATCGACCTGGAGCGCATCGGTGACGAGGCGACCAAAATCGCTCGTCGCGCCATTCAGCTGTGCGAAGAAGGCGAAGCACCACGCGGTTACGTTGAAGTGCGTCATATCGGCGACCAGGTGCGCAACATGGTTCGCGATGCCCTGGACGCCTTTGCCCGTTTCGACGCCGACCTGGCGTTGTCGGTGGCCCAGTACGACAAGATCATCGATCGCGAATACAAGACCGCGCTGCGTGAACTGGCGACCTACATGATGGAAGACCCGCGCTCTATCTCGCGGGTCTTGAGCATTATCTGGGTACTGCGCTCGCTGGAGCGGATTGGCGATCACGCGCGCAACATTTCCGAGTTGGTGATTTACCTGGTCCGTGGCACCGATGTGCGTCACCTGGGCCTGAAGCGCATGAAGGAAGAAGTTGAAGGCACAAGTGGTGAAACCGCTAATGTTCCGGGCAAAGTTGACGATAAGTAAGTTTGCCCAAGAGAAACGCCCGGCCTTTTGGTCGGGCGTTTTTGTTTGTGGCCTATGTATTCGACAACAGCACCCGTGAACGAAAAGTCCCGGCGTGACTGAGGGTTTTGGCAATATGCCATCAGCAATGCGCTACGCTTGCCGGGGTTTTGAAGGGGTGATGGATGAGTAAGGTCAGTGTGTTGGTCGTGGACGATGCTTCATTCATTCGTGACCTGGTGAGAAAGTGCCTGCGTAACTATTTTCCGGGCATTCGGATCGAAGATGCGATCAACGGCAAGAAAGCGCAGACCTTGCTGACAAAAGAAGTGTTTGACCTGGTGCTGTGCGACTGGGAAATGCCGGAAATGTCCGGTCTGGAACTGCTGACCTGGTGCCGCGAGCAGGACAATCTCAAGACCATGCCCTTTGTCATGGTGACCAGTCGCGGCGACAAAGAGAATGTCATCCAGGCGATTCAGGCCGGTGTTTCCGGCTACGTCAGCAAGCCTTTCAACAACGAGCAACTGCTGACCAAGGTCAAGCAGGCGTTGAACAAGGTCGGCAAGCTCGACGCGTTGATGAACAGCGCCCCGGTGAAAGTGAACTCGGCCTTCGGTAACGATTCCCTGAACGCCTTGACCGGCGGCCAGGCCACCGTGGTCACTGCCTCGCCCGCGCCGGCACCGTCACGTGGTCTGCTGAACACCCCGCCAGTCAAGGTAAGCGCCGGGGCAGCCATCACGTCCGGTCGTGGTCAAGGCCAGTTGCGCCTGTCGAGTGGTACTCAGCAATGCGTGATCAAGGCCTTGAGCCTCAAGGAAGCGCTGCTGGTGGTGAAGCGTACCGATGCGTTGCCACAAGTGCTCGACAGTGCCGTGCTCGACCTGGAGCAGGGTGACAATGCCGAAGTCGCCCGCCTGAACGGTTACCTGCACGCCATCGTCGCCTACGAGCCCAAGCCTGACAGTGAATGGTTGCAGCTGACCTTCCGTTTTGTGGATCAGGACGCGCAGAAACTCGACTACATTTCCCGATTGATTGCTCGGGGCACGGTGCAGAAACACTTCATTCCGGGCGCGTAGGTATCTCGTTGCCTGATAGACCTCTTCGCGAACAGGTCGCGAAGGGGGCTCACATTCACCACCTATCCCCTGAACGGCCGAACTTGAAACATCTGCCACCTCCACGGGTCCATTGCAGCTGCTAGGCTCCTCCCCAGGCCTTCCTCGATAGAACCCTTGCCTATGCTCGTGCGCCTGATTTTTCTCTGTGGTCTTTTCATGGCCTCCACCTCGGCTGTGGCCATGACGATCTACAAATCCAAAGACGCGAACGGCGTGGTCTCCTACAGCGACCGCCCCACGAAGGGCTCACAAGTGTTCGTTTTTCGCGATCGCATGGTCGAGAACCTTGGGGGACAGGTGTACCTGGACATCAAGAAGCAAAAGGGCGCCGACAGCGTCTTCGTGCGCAATGACCTCTATGCCCCGGTGGAGATCGAGCTGAGTTTCGCTGGTCTGAAAAACGTCAGCGGCGCGCCAAGTCGACCGATTCGCCGGGTGATGCCGGCACGCAGCAACATTCGCCTGGCGCTGCTGACGGCTACCCAGGCGGGAAGGCCGCTGACGTATACCCCGAAATTCGAATACTCCCTGGGCGACCCCTCAGGCGCTGCCATGGCCTACCGATACCCGTTGCCGTGGCGTGGTGGCCCGTTTCGCCTGAGTCAGGGTGCCAATGGTCAATACAGCCATTTCGGCCCGAAGAACCGCTACGCCATCGACATCGCCATGCCTGAGGGCACGCCGATCATTGCGGCCAGGGGCGGGGTGGTGGTGAAAACCGAGAACAGTCAGACCGGCCGTGGGACCGATCCGTCAGGTAATTTTGTGCGCGTGCTGCACGATGACGGGACGATGGGCGTGTACCTGCACCTTATGCAGGGTTCGGTGAACGTTCGGGAGGGGCAGCGTGTGGCAGTGGGCAGCGCCCTGGCACTGTCAGGCAATACCGGCAACAGCAGCGGGCCGCACCTGCATTTCGTGGTGCAGCGCAATACCGGATTGGGGTTGGTGTCGATTCCGTACCAGTTCAGTCAGCCGGTAGGGGGTTTTCCCAACTTTGCGTTGGGCAAACAATGAAATTGGCAGGAATCTAATGTGTGTGGGGAATTTATCTGAGGTGCAGGTATTTATCCGTGGTGAGGGGATTTATCCCCGTTGGACGGCGAAGCCGTCCCCCAATGCTTCTAACTGATGGGGTCGCTTCGCAACCCAACGGGGATAAATCCCCTCACCACAAAAGCCCAGCAGGACTAGCAGGACTAGCAGGTCCAGTAGGACTGGCAGGTCCAGCAGGTCCAGCAGGACGAGCAAGCCCGCATCAGTCCAGCATCAACACCTTGGCCAGAACAATCTTCGGCCCTTTCATCTTCTTGATGATGATCCGCAGCCCTTCGACTTCCAGCACTTCTTCCTCTTCCGGCACCCGCTTCAGACTGTCGTAAACCAGCCCGGCGAGGGTCTCGGCCTCAACGTGGTCCAGATCGATACCCAGCAGCCGTTCGACCTTGAACAGAGGAGTGTCACCGCGCACCAGCAGCTTGCCCGGTTGATACGCGAGAATCCCGCGCTCAGCCTTGCGGTGTTCGTCCTGAATATCACCGACCAGCACTTCCAGCACGTCTTCCATGGTCAGGTAACCGATGATATTGCCGTCGGCTTCTTCAACCAGTGCAAAGTGCGAACCGCCTTTACGGAACTGCTCCAACAGTTGCGAGAGCGGCATATGACGGGAAACGCGTTCCAGTGGACGGGTCAGTTCGGCGAGGTTGAACGACTCGGGAATATGGTCCAGCGCCGCCAGTTCCAGCAACAGGTCCTTGATGTGCAGCAGGCCGACGAACTCCTGGCTATCGCTGTCGTACACCGGATAACGGCTGAACTTGTGACGACGGAACATCGCCAGGATTTCCTTCAGCGGCGCGTTGAACTCCAGCGTCACCAGGTCTTCCCGGGAGTTGGCCCAATCGACCACTTCCAGCTCGCCCATTTCCACCGCCGAAGCCAATACACGCATGCCTTGGTCACTAGGGTCCTGACCACGGCTTGAGTGCAGGATCAGCTTCAGTTCTTCACGGCTGTAATGGTGCTCGTGATGCGGGCCGGGTTCACCCTGGCCAGCGATCCGCAGGATCGTGTTGGCGCTGGCGTTGAGCAGGTAGATGGCCGGGTACATGGCCCAGTAGAACAGGTACAGCGGCACGGCGGTCCACAGCGACAGCAGCTCTGGTTTGCGGATGGCCCAGGATTTCGGGGCCAGTTCGCCAACCACGATGTGCAGGTACGAAATGACGAAGAAGGCAGCGAAGAACGACACGCCTTTGATCACTTCGGCCGACTGCACGCCGACGGCTTCCAGCAGCGGTTCGAGGATGTGGGCGAACGCCGGTTCACCGACCCAGCCGAGGCCGAGGGAGGCGAGGGTGATACCTAGCTGGCACGCCGAGAGGTACGCATCGAGCTGACTGTGAACGGTGCGCAGGATGTGCCCGCGCCAGCCGTTCTTCTCGGCGATGGCTTCAACCCGGGTCGAGCGCAATTTGACCATGGCGAATTCCGCCGCAACGAAAAAGCCGTTGAGCAAAACCAGGATCAGAGCAAAAAGAATCATGCCGAAATCGGCGAAGAGTGTCGCGAGGGTCAAGCCAGGGGATGGGTCCATGATGGAGTTTTGCGGGTTCCGTGTATTCGAAAGAAAGGGGAAATGTGTACCTGAAGCGCAGGCACAAGTCAGCCAATGTAGCGGCTGACTGGTCGATTGCCTAGTGGCGAGTGCTGGCCGGTATCAGTCAGTGGTACTGATGACCAGGGTTTTGGTGACTTGGGCGGGTGCGAAATGGCAGGTGAACGTGCTGCCGTGGCCCGGTACGCTGCTGATTTCCATCCGTGCGCGGTGGCGCAATAGCACGTGTTTGACGATCGCCAGCCCGAGCCCGGTGCCGCCGGTGTTGGAGTTGCGGCTGGAGTCGACCCGGTAGAAGCGTTCGGTCAGGCGCGGCAGGTGCTTGCTGTCGATGCCCATGCCGGAGTCCTGCACGCTCAGGTGCGCACCTTGTTCATCGCCCCACCAGCGGATGCGGATTTTGCCCTCGGCCGGGGTGTATTTCACCGCGTTGAACACCAAGTTGGAAAATGCACTGCGCAATTCGGCTTCGCTGCCCTTGAGCTGGATCGTCGGATCGGCTTCGAGGGTGATGTGATGATTTTTCTGATCGGACAGTTGCTGCGCGTCGCTCTTGATCGACTGCAGCAAGCCGTCGATGGCCACGGGCTGGTTGTCCGAGGGGTAATCGGTGGCCTCCAGTTTGGCCAGTAGCAACAAATCATTGAGCAACGTCTGCATGCGTCCGCCTTGTTGCTGCATCTGCTGCAAGGCGCGGGTCCAGCGCGGGTTCACTTCCTCGACGTTATCGAGCAGGGTTTCCAGGTAGCCGCAAATCACCGTCAACGGTGTGCGCAACTCGTGGGAAACGTTGGCGATAAAGTCTTTGCGCATCTGTTCCAGCTGATGGATGCGCGTCACGTCGCGCACCAGCATCAAATGCTCGTTGTTGCCGTAGCGGGTGATGTACAGCTGAATGCGCAGGCGATCGTTGGTCGGCGAGGGGATTTCCAGCGGCTCGGCGTAGCTGTCCTGCTCGAAGTACTCCTTGAAGCGCGGATGGCGCACCAGGTTGGTCACGGGCTGACCGCTGTCCTGGGGTGTCTTGAGACCTAGCAGGGTTTCCGCCGCGCGGTTCCACCATTCGAGGTTGCCGTCGGTGTCGAGCATGATCACTGCATCTTTAAGGGCAGCGGTGGACTCCTGAACCCGGTCGATCACGGCTTGCAGACGTCCACGGACACGTTGGTCACGGCGTTGCAGGTGGTAGATGCTGTCGAACACTTCGCCCCACAGGCCATAGCCGTCTGGCGGTGCTTCATCGGGTTTGTGCAGGCGCAACCACTCGTGCAGACGCAGCAATTGCTTGAGAGTCCAGGCCAGGTAAAGGCCCAGGCCTGCGGCGAGACTCCAGCCGTAATAGCCGGTAATCAAGCCGATCACCAGGCAGGCGGTGACCAGTAGCAGCATGTGGCGAATCAGGGTGCCATGCCAGTTTTGGTTCACTTGAAGCGCGTCCTTGTCAGCTTGTCGGGCGGGAAAAGTCCGGGTCAGGCCTTGGTAGAGAACCGGTAGCCGGTGCCGCGCACGGTTTGTACCAGATTTTCGTAAGCATCACCCAAGGCTTTGCGCAGACGACGGATGTGCACATCGACCGTGCGTTCTTCGACATAAACATTGCCGCCCCACACCTGATCCAGTAGTTGGCCACGGGTGTAGGCGCGTTCCTGGTGAGTCATGAAGAATTGCAGCAAGCGGTATTCGGTCGGGCCCATCTCAGCAGGTTTGCCGTCGATGGTGACTCGGTGGCTGATCGGGTCCAGCAGCAGTCCGCCGACTTCGATCGGCGATTCGCCGTCCGTCGGCCCTGCACGCCGCAGCACGGCCTTGAGGCGCGCCACCAGCTCGCGGGGAGAAAAGGGTTTGGTGATGTAGTCATCGGCGCCGACTTCAAGACCCTGGATCTTGTTGTCTTCCTCGCCCTTTGCCGTGAGCATGATGATCGGAATGTCCCCGGTCAGCTCATCGCGCTTGAGGCGGCGGGCCAGTTCGATGCCGGACGTACCGGGCAACATCCAGTCGAGCAGGATCAGGTCCGGTTTGCGGTCGACGATAATGGCATGAGCCTGCTGGGAGTTCTCAGCCTCCAGGCAGTCATAGCCGGCCATTTCCAACGCAACGGCGATCATTTCGCGAATGGGCGCTTCGTCGTCGACGATCAGAATGCTCCTGCCAACCATGCCTTTAATCCTCTTGTCATTTAACTGTCTTGCGCCGCATTAGATAACGGAATTATTGCAGTCGTGTGACAGTATTTTAGTCGCCCTGCGATTGTCATGAACCTGAACTAAGCTCTAAGTCCGAACCCTGACAACCACAAAAGAAGGTTTCCATGACTCAATACACGCTATCCCTTAAAGCCCTGATGCTGGCAGCCGCCCTGGCTTTGCCATCAATGGCCTTCGCGGCTGAGCCTGCGATGATGGAAGGCGACATGATGGTCGACCATAAAGGCATGACCTTGTACACCTTCGACAAGGATACGGGCGGCAAGTCTGTGTGCACCGGTCAGTGCGCGGAAAACTGGCCACCGTTAAAGGCGGAAGCGGGTGCCAAGGCTGAAGGTGACTGGACAATCGTCAAGCGTGACGACGGCACGATGCAGTGGGCCTACAAGGGCAAACCGCTGTACTACTTCATGAAGGACAAGAAACCTGGAGATAAGGAAGGCGACAAAATGAAGGACGTCTGGCATGTCATCACCAACAGCGGACCGAAAATGTAACCTAGTAGTAGCTTGTGTCTCCTGTGGCGAGGGAGCTTGTCGGGTCGCCGCACCGTCCCGCTCGAGTGCGCAGCGCTCGCAGATTTTTGGGTCCGCTTCGCGGCCCAGCGGGAGCAAGCTCCCTCGCCACGTGGTTGTAGTGACTTCAACGCAACGCGTAATCCAGCACAATCCCCACAAAAATCGCCAACCCTGCCCAGTGATTGTGCAAAAACGCCTTGAAGCAACGCATCCGGTCCTTGCCACGGGTGTACCAGAACTCCCACGCAAAACAACCCGCCGCCGCCAGCAACCCGAGGTGGAACCAGCCTCCGAGTTCGAATTTCGACCCGGCCAGCAACAGGCAACCCAGTGCCAGCCCTTGCAGCGTCAGAATGATCACCCGGTCCGCTTCACCAAACAGAATTGCTGTCGATTTCACGCCGATTTTCAGGTCGTCGTCGCGATCAGTCATCGCATAATAGGTGTCGTAACCCACCGTCCACAGCAGGTTGGCGATCCACAGTAACCACGCTGCCGCCGGCAGTTCCCCGGTTTCGGCGGTGAACGCCATCGGCATCCCCCAGGAAAACGCCGCACCGAGCACCACTTGCGGGTAATAGGTGTAGCGCTTCATGAACGGATAACTGAATGCCAGCGCGAGGCCGCCGAACGAAAGCCAGACCGTCGCCGCGTTGGTGCACAACACCAGCAGGAAGCTCACGCCCATCAGCACCGCAAAAAACACCAAGGCTTCTTTCGAGCTGATCTTGCCGCTGACCAGAGGACGCTGTTCCGTGCGTTTCACATGACCGTCGACCTTGCGATCTGCCCAGTCATTGATCACGCAACCACCGGCACGGGTCAGCACGACGCCAAGAACAAAGATCACAATGTTGGCGAGCGAAGGCGAACCCTTGCCAGCGATCCACAGCGCCCACAGCGTCGGCCAGAGCAGCAGATAAATGCCGATCGGTTTATCCATGCGGGTCAGCTGAATGAAATCCCACGCCCGAGGGTTTACGCGATTCAGGGACTTGAGCAGGCTCTGATACATCAGCAATTCTCCGGATGGGCGCGGGCGGCCGCCCATAAAGTCGGCAGGAAGATCTCGGCCACCAGCACGCTCAGGGCGCCACGGTCGAAACGCGAGCGACGGCCCCACAGCTCCGGCGACCGACACTCCGCCGGCAACCATTGCTCTGGATAGTGACAAACCTCAATGGCGCGGCGCTGGAAGGCGTGATCGCAAAACAGCAGTTCACCTAAAGAGCGGCTGCCCAATTCGTCCATGTGCAACCCGTCGCCCTGCAACGCACTGCGCGCCGCCACGCTGCGGGCAAATACCCAGGCCTCGCCGTGTCCGCGCAAATACACCTCGCGCACCCAGCCCTCGCTGCCTTCAGCGAGGTCCAGCGCAACACATTCGTCGTCACGCAGCGGTTGCCAGCCTTCGAACAAAGGCGAGACGCTGAACCCGTCATTCGACAGACGGATCAACCGTCGGGTCAGTGAACCTTCATCGAACAGCCAGTCGAGGGTAGACGTGTCGGGGAGGGGCGTCAGTTGGCTTTGAGGACGCCAGAGCGGGGCCGGGCAGGGGGATTTTGAGTGCGGCACAGTGAGTCATTATTGGCAGCAAATGAGGCGGCGAGCTTACCATGTCAGTCGGCGATTTTGATTGATCCGGCATGGCGTTGCGTCGAACAGGCTTGCATCTGCCGGGCCCGATCAGTACAAAACGCCCTGAGCCGGACGGCAGCGCTTCAATCATTGACCGTTCGCGCCGGCAAAAGCCTGAACCCTGAGGAAGTATCTGAATGAAAAAGTGGCAATGTGTGGTCTGCGGCCTGATTTATAACGAAGCCGACGGCTGGCCGGACGACGGCATTGCGCCGGGCACGCTGTGGCAGGACGTGCCGGAAGACTGGCTGTGCCCGGACTGCGGCGTCGGCAAGATGGATTTCGAAATGATTGAAATCAACTAAGCAAACAGAGGAGTAAGGAATGAACGCACCTGTCGTGATCGTTGGCACTGGCCTGGCTGGCTACAACCTGGCCCGAGAGTTTCGCAAACTCGATGGCGAAACCCCGCTGCTGCTGATTACCGCAGATGATGGTCGCTCCTACTCCAAACCGATGTTGTCCACCGGCTTCGGCAAGAACAAAGACGCTGATGGCCTCAGCATGGCCGAGCCCGGTGCCATGGCCGAGCAATTGAAGGCTCAAGTGCGCACTCACACACGGATCAGCGGCATTGATCCAGGCCACAAGCGTTTGTGGATCGGCGAAGAATCGGTGATCTACCGTGATCTGGTCCTGGCGTGGGGTGCCGAAACCGTGCGCGTACCCATCGAAGGTGATGCGGCTGACAGCGTGTTTCCGATCAACGATCTGGAAGACTACGCGCGCTTTCGCGCAGCAGCGGCCGGTAAACGTCGCGTGTTGTTGCTCGGCGCCGGGCTGATCGGCTGCGAATTTGCCAACGACCTGATGCTCGGTGGTTACGAGGTGCAACTGGTTGCACCTTGCGAACAAGTCATGCCGACCCTGTTGCACCCGGCAGCTGCCGCAGCGGTTCAGGCCGGGCTGGAAAGCCTCGGTGCACGCTTCCACCTTGGGCCGGTGCTCAATCGCTTGCAGCGAGTGGCTGACGGGCTGGAAGCGCATCTGTCCGACGGTCAGGTCATTGCGTGTGACGTCGTGGTATCGGCCATCGGCTTGCGCCCGCGCATCGATCTGGCCGCCGCTGCCGGTGTTCAGGTCAACCGTGGCGTCGTGGTCGACCGGCACCTGAAAACCTCCCACGCCAACATCTACGCGCTGGGAGATTGTGCCGAGGTCGACGGGTTGAATCTGCTGTACGTCATGCCGCTCATGAGTTGTGCCAGAGCACTGGCTCAAACCCTTGCCGGCAACCCCACCGTAGTGAACTACGGGGCGATGCCGATTACCGTCAAAACGCCGGTATGCCCGTTGGTTGTTTCCCCTCCGCCACGCGGTCAGGAAGGTGTCTGGACCGTCGAAGGGCAGGGCCCGGACATCAAGGCATTGTGCCGCGATGCCGACGGCAAACTGCTCGGTTACGCCCTGACCGGTGCAGCGGTGATGGAGAAACTGGCACTGAACAAAGAGCTTCCTGCGCTGCTGGCGTAAATACTGGTCGTTCTGTCGGAATCACCCCGCCTTTGCCCCCACAAACGTCGCGCCGAGACTGGCGCGGCTCCCCGCTGCGTGCCATTCTCACTCCCGTCTGCCGCAGAGTAGAGCACCTGCGGCGCTTTTGGCGCTGTTCCAACGAGAACAGCACGGACATAACAACAAAAAACCGTCAAAGGGGCTTCACTAATGCGTAAACCAGAACTCGCCGCTGCAATCGCGGAAAAAGCAGATCTCACCAAAGAGCAGGCCAACCGCGTCCTCAACGCCGTTCTCGAAGAAATCACCGGCGCTCTGCACCGCAAGGACAGCGTCACGCTGGTGGGCTTCGGTACCTTCCTGCAACGCCACCGCGGTGCCCGCACCGGCAAAAACCCGCAAACCGGTGAGCCAGTGAAAATCAAGGCAAGCAACACGGTTGCGTTCAAACCAGGCAAATCGTTGAAAGACAGCGTTAATCCGTAACACCGACCGACGTCCTGCGTAGCGCGGGAGCGGGATAAAAAATGGGTACGCCAATTAAAATTGGGTACCCATTTTTTTTGCGCGTTACATTTTGTTTTATACGTAACCTAGTTCGATGGTACGAATTGTGATTTCAAAATGTTAGGTGGCGAAGTTGTCGGTCGCTGCGCAAAAAGTTGCTCAGTTCAATAGGTGTAATCATTTTTATGCAAGTAACTAAGCACCAATGAATACGGGTCCTGCAGGTTTATGTTGAATGTAAATCGCCAGAAAGCGACTCTTCCTACATACAAATCAAATCATCGTAGAGTAAGTTTCGCCACCTGAACGGGGACTGACTTAGTTGCGGTGGCGTAAATGTTAAATAAGCATGCAGGTCCAGATCGGACTAATTCAGATACAACCCTGACGACATTTTTTTCTACCGGGCGTAAGTACTCGTGACTTACTCCAGCAAGCTATCGGCCTATTATTTTGAACTCGCCAAAACCCCGGTTATCGATGGGCGTTTCGCGGGCGAGGACGTTCGCTTTTCGAACGAATATGAGGCATTGGAAAGTGAGCTTCGCAAAGCCCAATCCATGCACGAAAGCGGTCACATCGACTGGCTGAAAATCCGCGAAAACAGTGAAAGCCTGCTACGTACCCAGTCCAAGGACTTGCGGGTCGGTGCATGGCTGACGTGGGCGCTGTATCAGCGCGAGTCGTACCAAGGTTTGCTGGCCGGGCTTGGTTTGCTGCACCACCTGTGCGAACACCACTGGCCAGACATTTACCCGGGCAAGGCGCGCACCCGTTCCGCTGCCATCAGCTGGTTGATACCCCGTCTCGACCAAGTGCTGAACGAACACATTCCGCTCAAAGAGCAACTGCCACTGTTCCGCCAACTGGTAGAGCATCTGGAAGGTCTCGATACGGCGTGCACCCAGCATTTGGGGAATGAAGCCCCCTTACTCCTGCCAATCGCCCGACGTTTGAAAAATCTGGTGCAGCGCGCTGCGGACAATCAACCGGAGCCCGGTGTCATCGGCACCGCGATAGCCCAGGTCAAACAAGTCGCTGCGCAGTTGCTCGTCACCAACGAGCCCATCGACAACGAAAAAGACGCTCAAAAGGCGCTGCGTGCACAGCAGGAAAGTGCCCGTCCGTTGTGTGCCTGGTGGCTCAAGCAAAAGGCCACGGATCTGCGGGCCTTGCGACTCAATCGCATGTTGCTGTGGTTGTCCGTCGATGCATTGCCGGATCGCAATGGCGAGCAAATCACTTCGCTACGCGGGCTCCCGGCTGATCGACTCAAAACTTATCAGGAACGTTACGACCAGGCGCGGTATGCCGATCTTCTGGTGGACCTCGAGGCCAGCCTGTCAAAGGCGCCGTTCTGGTTCGACGGTCACCGAATGGCCTGGGAATGTTTGCAGGGTCTGAACGCCGAGTCGGCGATGCGCGAGGTGGAGGTTCAGTTTGCGCAATTGATCGAGCGCCTGCCTGGACTGATCGAATTGCGCTTCCAAGATGGCGCACCTTTTGCCGATCCCGCCACCCGTGCGTGGATTGCCGGCCATGTCATGCCGCATCTGCAACCCGCCAGTACGCCACTCCCCATTGAGGCAACTGAGAACCAGCCCGAGTGGGAGTCGGCCCTCGAAGAAGCGCTGCCGATCTTGCGCAAGGATGGGCTCAAGGTCGCCGTGCAAAAGCTCAAGCAGGGGCTTCAAAGCGCTCAGGGCGGTCGCTCGCGGTTTTTCTGGCAGTTAACGCTCGCCCGGCTCTGCATCTCGGCCAAGAAATACGAACTGGCCAAGACCCAACTCGAAACCCTCGACCAGACATTGCAGGACTCAGGCCTCGGTGGCTGGGAGCCCGATCTTGTCCTGGAAGTGCTGCATCTACTACATAGCTGCTGCGAGTTGTTGCCGCAGAACCATGAGGTGCGTGAGCGCAAGGAAGAGATTTATCGCCGGTTGTGCCACCTCGACCTTGAAGTGGTACTCGATTAGGCCCCAGGGCCAACACCATAAGGAAAATAGCCATGGCCAAAGAAGGCTCTGTCGCCCCTAAAGAACGCATCAACGTCACCTTCAAACCTGCCATCGGCGGCAGTCAGGAAGAGATTGAGCTGCCGCTGAAATTGCTGGTCATCGGCGACTACACCCATCGCAAGGACGAACGCAAAGTTGAAGATCGCAAGCCGATCAGCATCGACAGGACGACGTTCGACGAAGTGCTCGCCAAGCAGGAGCTACAGCTGACGTTGAGCGTTCCGAATCGCCTGCAGGATGAAAACGCCACCGAAGAGCTGGCAGTGAAGATTCACGTCAAATCCATGAAGGACTTCAATCCGGCCAGCCTTGTCGAGCAAGTGCCAGAACTGAAAAAACTGATGGAGCTACGCAATGCGCTGGTCGCCCTGAAAGGTCCGCTGGGTAATGCGCCTGCCTTCCGCAAAGCCATCGAAGACGTGCTGGCCGATGACGAATCCCGAGGCCGCGTATTGGGTGAGTTAGGCCTGAACACCAACGTCTCGAACGCCTGAGTCTCCATCAGCCAAGGAAGCCAAACTATGAGCACGAGTGCAACGCAGCAGAACATCAACGAGATCAGCGAATACAGCATTCTCGATAGCATCATTGCCGAAACCCGGCTGACCCCGGACGACGATGCGTACAACATCGCCAAGCGTGGTGTATCGGCATTCATTGAAGAGTTGCTCAAGCCGCAGAACAACGGCGAGCCAGTGAAGAAAGCCATGGTCGATCGCATGATCGCCGAGATCGACGCCAAGCTTAGTCTTCAAATGGATGAAATCCTGCATCACGCGGGTTTCCAGTCCATGGAGTCGTCGTGGCGGGGCCTCAAATTGCTGGTCGATCGCACCAACTTCCGCGAAAACATCAAGATTGAAATCCTCAACGTCTCGAAAGAAGACTTGCTGGACGACTTTGAAGACTCGCCAGAGGTGATGCAGGCTGGCCTGTACAAGCACATCTATACGGCCGAGTACGGTCAATTTGGCGGAAACCCGGTGGGTGCGATCATTGCCAATTACTTCATGTCCCCAAGCTCGCCGGACGTGAAGCTGATGCAGTACGTGTCCAGCGTTGCCTGCATGTCACATGCACCGTTCATTGCCGCTGCCGGCCCGAACTTCTTTGGTCTGGAAAGCTTCACCGGTCTGCCGGACATGAAGGACCTGAAGGATCACTTCGACGGCCCGCAATTCGCCAAATGGCAGAGCTTTCGTCAATCAGAAGATGCCCGCTACGTCGCCCTGACCGTGCCGCGTTTTCTGCTGCGCAGCCCGTATGACCCGCAAGAAAATCCGATCAAGTCCTTCGTGTACAAAGAAACGGTCGCCAACAATCACGAGCACTACCTGTGGGGCAACACCGCTTATGCATTTGGCACCCGGCTGACTGACAGCTTCGCCAGATTCCGTTGGTGCCCGAACATCATCGGTCCGCAGAGTGGCGGTGCGGTGGAAGACCTGCCGTTGCATCACTTCGAAAGCATGGGTGAAATCGAAACCAAGATCCCGACCGAGGTTCTGGTGTCCGACCGTCGCGAATACGAGTTGGCGGACGAAGGCTTCATCTCCCTGACGATGCGCAAAGGCAGCGACAACGCCGCGTTCTTCTCGGCCAATTCGGTACAAAAACCCAAACTCTTTGGCATCAGTGACGAAGGCCGGACGGCGGAGCTCAACTACAAGCTCGGTACGCAACTGCCGTACATGATGATCGTCAACCGACTGGCTCACTACCTGAAAGTGCTGCAGCGCGAGCAACTTGGTTCCTGGAAAGAACGTACCGACCTCGAACTGGAACTCAACAAGTGGATTCGCCAGTACGTGGCCGACCAGGAAAATCCAAGCGCTGAAGTGCGTGGGCGTCGTCCACTACGCGCGGCCCAGGTCCTCGTCGGTGATGTCGAGGGCGAGCCGGGCTGGTATCGCGTCAGCCTGAATGTGCGCCCGCACTTCAAGTACATGGGGGCTGATTTCACCCTGTCGCTGGTTGGCAAGCTGGATAAAGGTTGAGCGAAAAGCACCCATGACCGGATATGGCAGCCTGTTTGAACGCCTGAACGGCGACGCGCAAAAACGTGTCGGCTCACGCCACGATATGTGCGTTGTGGCGTCGGTGGCTGCTCATTTGGCCAAGATGCTCAGCACCCGATTGGGCAGTGTGCAGACACTGTCCGACTACGGTTTGCCTGATTTGAATGACATGCGCTTGAGCCTGCACGACTCCCTGAGTCAGGCGCGCCGGGCCATCGAACACTTCATCGAAGCCTATGAACCGCGTCTGCGCGATGTTCGTGTGATCTCTTTGCCGCGTGAGGACGATCAACTACGCCTCACATTCCGTATCGAAGCCCTGCTGCACGTCGAAGGCTTAAAGCAGCAGGTCGCTTTCGCCGCGAAGCTCGATGGTAGCGGTCAGGTCAAGGTCAGCTAACGACACACAGGTACCCATCATGTCCTTTAACCACTACTACCAAAGTGAGCTCACTGCACTTCGCCAGTCAGGGCGTCGATTCGCTGAGCGTAGTCCTGCACTGGCACCGTTTTTGGGGCAGGCCGGACGAGATCCGGATGTGGAGCGTCTGCTCGAAGGATTTGCATTTCTGACCGGTCGCCTGCGCCAGAAACTCGATGACGAATTGCCGGAGCTCAGTCATTCATTGATGCACCTGCTGTGGCCCAACTACATGCGGCCGCTGCCGGCGTTCAGCATGTTGCAATTCGACCCGTTGCAACGTTCCGGACCCGCCGTCATGGTCGAGCGCGACACACCGGTGGAGAGCGTGCCAGTCGACGATGTGATTTGTCGCTTCCGCACCTGCTATCCCACTGAGGTGCTGCCACTGGAGCTGGTAGCGCTGAACTACTCGATCAAGGGCGACGGAGCGCTGCTGAGCTTGCGGTTGGCGATGAGCGCTGAGGGTCACCTTGGCGAGTTGGACCTGAGTCGACTGCGTCTGCATTTCGCCGGTGAGCGCTACATTACCCAGCTGCTATACCTTGGCGTATTGCGCAATCTGCAAGGTATCGAGCTGATTCCCCTGGATGGCGCAGGTATGCCAGTCGATGGTGAAAGCGACACACCCCTGGCATTCACTATTCCGGGTGACCGTGTGCAACCGGTGGGTTTTGCTGAAGAGGAAGCGCTGATTCCGTATCCGCTGAATACCTTTCGCGGCTATCGCTACCTCCAAGAATATTTCGCCTTTCAGGATAAATTCCTGTTCGTTGACGTCAATGGTCTCGATCTCCTGAATGCCTTGCCTGAGGACGTGCTCAAACGGATGCGCGGCCTGGAATTGCGTTTCGACATTCGCAAAAGTGGTATCCAGCGACTGCGCCCGACGCTGGAGAATGTGAAGCTCTACTGCACGCCGATCGTCAACCTGTTCAATCACGATGCACTGCCCATTCGCCTCGATGGCAAACAGGATGAATACCTGTTGCTGCCGGCCGAATACGACCAGGAAAACTGCGGTGTGTTCTCGGTGGAAACCGTGAAGGGCTGGAAGGCGGGGAATGCTGGATTTCAAGACTATGTCCCCTTCGAGTCTTTCGAGCACGACTCGAGTTTCGATGTTCCCACCAGCCGTTCGTATTACAGCGTTCGCCAACGATCATCCTCCCTGCATGACGGGCTCGACACCCATCTCAGTTTTGGCATTCGCCACGCCGATGCGACGGAAACCCTGTCGATCGAGCTGGTATGCACCAACCAGAATCTACCGCGCAAGCTCAAGCTTGGTGATATCTGCAAGCCTGGTGTGAAGACGCCGGAGTTCCTGAGCTTTCGCAACATCACCTCGGCCACGTCGAGTTTCGCTCCACCGCTGAACAGTGACTTCCTCTGGAAGCTGATCAGCAACATGTCGCTCAACTATCTCTCGCTGGCTGACGTCAACGCGTTGAAGGTGATTCTCGAAACCTACGACCTGCCGCGTCATTACGATCAGCAGGCAGAGAAAGTCAGCAAACGATTGTTGGGTGGACTCAAGTCGATCAGGCACGAACACGTCGATCGATTGCACCGGGGTTTACCGATTCGTGGGTTGCGCACCGAGCTGACTATCGACCCGCAAGGGTATATCGGCGAGGGCGACCTTTTCGTTTTCGGGTCTGTGCTCAACGAGTTCTTCGCGCTTTACGCCAGTCTTAATTCGTACCACGAACTGCGGGTACTCAGCACACAAGGAGACGTGTACCAATGGACACCCCGCATGGGCCTGCAGCCCCTGCTCTGAGCGGGCTGACCCAGGTAATACGCGAGTATTCGCTGTTCCAGGCCGTGCTGCTGGTGGTTGACCGGCTGCGCGATGTACACCCGCATTTGAGCGAAGATGATCTGTATGACCAATTGGAATTTCAGGCCAACCCGGGCTTCGGGTTCCCTGGCAGTGACGTTGATCGCGTGGAGTTTTTTGAAGAACACGGACTGTTGCGTGCGCGCCTGCGTTTCAACCTTGTCAGCCTGGTGGGGTCGGGTTCACCACTGCCGGCGTTCTATAGTGAACAGGCGTTAGGCGATAGCGAAGAAGGGAACACGACCCGCGACTTTCTCGACCTGTTCCATCATCGCCTGCATCGGCTGATGCTGCTGATCTGGCGCAAGTACCGCTACTGCGCACGCTTTCAGAGCGGCGCTCTCGACCCGTTTTCCGCGCAATTGTTTGCGCTGATCGGGCTCGGCAGCAAAGAGCTGCGCCGGGCTCGGGAACTGAACTGGAAACGCCTGTTGCCGTACCTCGGTCTGCTCAGCTTGCGAGCGCATTCGGCAGCCTTGATTGAGGCAGTGCTGCGTTACTACTTCAAGCATGCCGAATTGAGTATCGAGCAGTGCATCGAGCGTCGCGTGGAGATCCTCGGCGAACAGCGCAATCGCCTGGGTTGCAGTAACAGCGTGCTCGGAGACGATCTGGTGCTGGGCGAACACGTCCGCGATCGCAGCGGCAAATTCCGTATTCACATTCGCGAGCTCGATTGGCAGCGCTTTCACGAATTCCTGCCGATCGGTATTGGCTACCAACCGCTCTGCGCGCTGGTGCGTTTCACCCTGCGCGACCCCCTCGATTACGACATTCGCCTGGTCCTGTGCAAGGACGAAATCCGCGAGCTGCGCATCGGCGAACCGAACGTCTGTCGTCTGGGCTGGACCAGTTGGCTGGGCCGCGAACAGGCGGACGGCGTGGTGACCCTGGACAGCAAAATTCATTAAGGATGTGAGACACATGATCAACGTAGACCTGCAACTCTTGATTCAGGCACTGGACGTCGAAACGCGTCGCGACCTGGAAAGCGCTGCCGAACGATGTGTCGCCCGTGGTGGCAGCAAAATACTCGTCGAAGACCTGCTGCTGGGTTTGCTGGAACGCCCACAAGGCCTCTTGGCGAAGGCGCTGCGCGATGCCGACATCGACGCAGGGGAAATGAGTAGCGCCCTGCAATCACGCGTTGAGCACAACGCTTCACGCAACCCGGTGTTCGCCCCGGAACTGGTGCAATGGCTGCAGGACGCCTTGCTGGTGGCCAACCTTGAGCTGGGTCAAATCCAGGTCGAACAAGGTGCGTTGATTCTCGCGTTGCTGCGCAACCCGATGCGTTATGCCGGTAGCCGCTATCAGGCGTTGTTGTCCAGGCTGAACATTGAACGACTGAAAGCATATGCCCTGTCTTGCACAGAGCAAGTGGTCCCCGGAAAACCGGATGTGTCGGGTGAGTCTCTGCTTGCGCGATTCACCCACAACCTGACCCAACAAGCTCGCGATGGCCTGATCGACCCGGTGCTGTGTCGCGATAGCGAGATCCGTCAGATGGTCGACATCCTGGCTCGTCGCCGCAAAAACAACCCGATTGTGGTGGGTGATGCTGGTGTCGGCAAAACGGCCATTGTCGAAGGGCTGGCCTCGCGCATCGCGGCGGGTGAAGTGCCGCACGTTCTTAAAGATGTCGAACTCCTGTCTTTGGATATGGGACTCTTGCAGGCCGGTGCCAGCGTTAAAGGCGAATTCGAGCGCCGCCTCAAAGGCGTGATTGATGAGGTCAACGCTTCACCGAAACCCATTGTTCTATTCATTGATGAAGCCCATACCCTGATCGGCGCGGGCGGCAATGCGGGCGGCTCCGACGCGGCCAACCTGCTCAAGCCGGCCCTGGCGCGTGGCGAGTTGCGCACCATCGCCGCCACGACCTGGGCGGAATACAAGAAGTACTTCGAAAAAGACCCGGCGCTCGCCCGACGTTTCCAACCGGTTCACCTGCACGAACCAACCGTCAGCGACGCAGTGACGATTCTGCGTGGGCTTGCGCAAGTCTACGAAAAAAGTCACGGCATTTATCTTCGCGATGACGCGGTCGTCGCGGCCGCCGAATTGTCCGCCCGCTACCTCACGGGCCGTCAGCTGCCGGACAAGGCCGTCGATGTTCTGGACACCGCTTGCGCCCGTGTGCGCATCAGCCTTGCAGCTGCTCCGCCTAGCCTTGAACGCCTGCGTGGCGAGCTGGCCGAAGGTCGCTGCCAGCGGCTGGCACTGCGGCGCGATGCCGAAGCAGGATTGCCGATCGACCATCCGGCGCTGGCCGCACTGGAGAGTCGTTTAGCCGTCGTTCAAAGCGACGTCATGCATATCGAGGCCCTTTGGATTGAGCAGAAAGAACAGGCAGAACGCCTTCTGGATCTGCGTCAACAACTTGCTAAAGCGCGGCAAAGCTCCCTCGAAGAGTTAACCCTGGAGCAGGCTCAACGTGTCGAAGGACTGGAAGCCGCGCTGCACGACACTCACCGTGCCCTGACCGCTGCGCAAGTCAACGAGCGCCTGGTGAGTTTTGAAGTGTGCCCACGCCTGGTGGCCGAAGTGATCAGTGCCTGGACCGGCGTCCCGCTGGCGCAACTGGCCCGTGAGCACAACACCAGGGTCGCCAGTTTCGCCACCGACCTTGGCACTCGTATCCGTGGTCAGGAACAAGCGGTTCAAGCGTTGGACCGCTCGATGCGTGCGGCGGCGGCCGGCCTCAACAACCCCGACGCGCCAGTGGGTGTGTTCCTGCTGGTCGGCCCTAGCGGTGTCGGGAAAACCGAAACTGCATTGGCGCTCGCTGACTTGCTGTACGGCGGCGATCGTTTCATCACCACGATCAACATGTCCGAGTTCCAGGAAAAACATACCGTTTCGCGCCTCATCGGTGCACCGTCGGGCTACGTCGGTTACGGGGAGGGCGGCATGCTCACCGAGGCCGTTCGCCAGAAGCCGTATTCGGTGGTGCTGCTCGACGAAGTCGAAAAAGCCGACCCGGACGTGCTGAACCTGTTCTACCAAATCTTCGACAAAGGTGTGGCCAACGATGGGGAAGGGCGCGAGATCAATTTTCGCAACACGTTGATCCTGATGACGTCGAACCTTGGCAGCGAACGCATCGGTGAGCTCTGCAAAAACGGTGCGCAGCCCACTGCGCAAATGCTCGAAGAAACCATTCGGCCAGTTCTCGGCAAACACTTCAAACCGGCGTTGTTGGCGCGTATGCGCGTGGTGCCTTACCACCCGGTTGCCGGCCCGGTCTTGCGCGAGCTGATTGAAATCAAACTGGGTCGATTGGGCGAACGGCTGAGTAGTCGTCAACTGGAATTCACGTACTCGCGCAGCCTTGTCGATCACCTGGCCGAACGCTGCCAGCAAAGCGATAGCGGCGCTCGTCTGATCGACCACTTGCTGGAACTGCACGTACTGCCGCTGGTGGCTGATCGCTTGATTGCAGCAATGGCGGTCGGGGACAGTCTCAGCCGTGTTCACGCAACGCTCGACGACACCTCCTGCGTTACCTGTGAGTTCGTCTGATGGGTGTCATGTTCACTCAATTGCCACAGCCGCTGGCGTATGCCGAGGCCTTGTTGGCCCAGTTCTCCAGCCTTTCCCGATCGGCAGACAGCGCCGCGCTGCTCAGCGACCTCGTGCGCGGGTTAGGCACGCTTACCGGTTGCGAACTGGCGCAGTTGTACCTGCTGGATACATCCAGTACCTGCCTTGGAATCGCGACTGAATGCCTGAACGGCATTCTGCAACCCAGAGACGCGACAAGCCTGTCGACCGATTACAGCGCTGAGCAATTGCTGCAATTTGCCCTGAGTCACAATCGCGTGGTCTGTCTCACTGAGTTGAGTGGCACCTTGCACAAAAGCGATTTTCTGCCCCCGCAGAACCTGCCTTGGCAGTCATTTCTGTGCGTGCCACTGGTCAATCAGCAACAGAGCGTCGAAGGCTTGCTGGTGTGTGCCAGTCCTCGACACATCGAGCTGCGAGGCTTCGCCGATTCACTCGCCCAGCTGGGTTCGTTCGTGCTCGGTCAACTGCACTTGCTGCAACGTTTACGTGGGCCTGCGGTTGAGTCACAGCCCATGTCGATCAACATTCCGAGCGCCAGGGATTTCGGATTGATCGGTAGAAGCCCGGCCATGCGTCAGATGTGTTCGCTGATCAATAAAGTCTTGAACAGCCCATACACCGTGCTGCTGCGCGGCGAGACGGGCACGGGCAAGGAAGTGATCGCGCGAGCGATTCACGATGGCGGGGCACGGCGTGCGAAATCTTTCATCGTGCAGAACTGTGCAGCGTTTCCCGAAAGTCTTTTGGAAAGTGAGCTCTTCGGCTATCGCAAAGGTGCTTTCACGGGCGCTGACCGCGATCGGCCAGGACTATTTGATGCCGCAAATGGTGGAACCTTGTTGCTGGACGAAATTGGCGATATGCCGCTGTCCCTGCAAGCCAAGTTGTTACGCGTACTTCAGGAGGGCGAAATCCGCCCGCTGGGTTGCAACGATACCCACAAGGTCGATGTGCGCATCATTGCCGCGACTCACCGCGACTTGGCGGTCTTGGTCCGCGAAGGAAAATTTCGTGAGGACCTGTACTACCGCCTCGCGCAATTCCCGATCGAATTGCCGGCCCTTCGTTACCGCGCTGGAGACGTCCCGGAACTGGCTCGGCACTTTGCCGCAAAGGCCTGCGCGTTCCTGCAACGCGATACCGTGCGCTGGTCAGAGGCGGCACTGGCTCACCTGTCAGCTTATGCCTTTCCGGGCAACGTTCGCGAACTCAAAAGCCTGGTTGAGCGGGCGGTTCTGCTCTGTGAGGGCGGCGAGTTGCTGCCTGAGCATTTCTCCCTGCGTACGGATGTCATAGCGCATGCCGGCAGTGCTCACCTGCGTGAACGAATGGCGCAGGTCGAACGCAGCCTGCTGGTCGAGTGCCTGCGCAAGAACGCCGGTAACCAGACCGCTTCTGCCCGAGAGCTGGGACTGCCACGCCGCACGCTGTTGTATCGACTTGATCGACTGAACATCAGCGCGTGCGACATCAATGGTTGAGCTCGATTTCTGCCATTCAAGGAGGCTTGCCCTTCGCCTCGCATCCACTTTCACCGCCCTGGAGACCCTCTGATGCCTGTTCGTCACCGGCACGCTGTTCTGCTGACCCTCGTTGTTCTATGTGGCCTCGGCGGCTGTAGCGGCAACTACAAATTCAACGACGACACCTATCGCCCTCTGGGTGATCCGCAAGCAGTCAATCGCGGCAAGTGATCACAAGGAGCAAGACGATGGAACTGGTTCTCGACATCCAGAACGCCAAGGAATTCGTGCCCACGGAGCTTTGGCACAAGACCTTCAAACAGGCGGGTGGCACGATCGGCCGAGCAGAGAACTGCGACTGGGTGCTTCCGGATCGCAAGCGCCACTTGTCCAAAAGCCATGCGCTGGTGACCTGCCACGACGGTGCGTTTTTTATCACCGACACCAGCCGCAATGGCATCCGGACGAGTGAAAACGGTACGCACCTGCATAAAGGCGAAGCGGTGCGTATTGAACATGACAGCGTTTACTTCCTGGGGAGTTACGAAATTCATGCGCGACTGATCGGTGTACCCACGACCTATGAAGTCGCCAGTCAGGTCGCTGCGGTCAGCGTGATTCCGGACGATGCTTTCCTCGAACTGGATCCGTTGAAGGCCCTTGATCAGCAAGCGCTTGCGAACACCGACATTGATGAATTGATCACGCCGCGCATGCTGATTGGGGATGCCCAACCACGCGCCGACTACGCCCGTATCGACAGGGAAAACCTAAAGGTGCCGCAGTTGGTAGAGGCACCGTCGGAACCGATGCCAGCTCCGGCACAGAACGCTGTAGATCGCCTAAGCCAGGACTTCTGGGAGCGCTTCGGTACCGCATTGGGCATAGACCTGAAGGAGCTGGACCACGATGCGCGCGAAAACCTCGCGCTGGACGCTGCTCGCTTGCTCAATCAAAGCGTCGATGGCTTGCAGCAAAGCCTGCGTACCCACAGCGAATTGAAAAATGAGCTGCGCCTGGCCCAGACCACCGTTCAGGGGATCTACAACAATCCGCTGAAACTCAGCGTCGATGCCGGGGAGGCACTGGGCATTCTGTTGCGGACCAGCAAGCCTGGCCAGTATCCGGCCGAACAGGTTCTCTCCCGGGCATTTCGTGATTTACAGACGCATCAGGTGGCGCTGTTGGCCGCCAGTCGTGCTGCGATTCGAGGGGCGCTCGAGCACTTCTCGCCCTCGCAACTGACCCTGCGGTTTGAGCGCGACCAACAGCCACTGTTCACGACTGCTGGCAGCCGGTGGAAGGCTTATGGCCGTTATCACCAGGCCCTGCGTCAGGACGATGAGTGGAGCGAGCGGTTGCTTGCTCGTGACTTTGCTCAAGCCTACGAAGAACAGGTTCGCCTGATCTCGACCCTTCACGTTGACCAACGGGGATGACGCGCATGTCTCGCTGCTCTTTCGTTGACTTCAAGACATTGGCTGCGCTGGTGATTCTGATCCTGCTGTCAGGTTGTACGTCATTGTCGCCGTACTCGCGCCTGACCAAGCTCGACCTGAAACTCACCGCCAGCGATCAACTGAACCCGGATCTCAATGGACGTCCGTCACCGATCGTCATTCGATTGTTCGAGCTCAAACATCCCGTGGCTTTCGAGAACGCCGATTTCTTCAGTCTGTATGAGCGCGGCAAAGAAAGCCTGGCCCCTGATCTGGTGGTCATTGAGGAGCTTGAATTGCGACCGGGGGAACGCATCGAACTCAAGCTCGCGCTGCAAGCCGATAGCCGCTACGTCGCTGTACTCGCGGCCTACCGTGATCTGGCGCAAACCCAATGGCGATACACCGTGCCAATCACCCCAATGAGCCTCACCGTGACTGATTTGATCCTCGATCAAACCGGTATTCGCAACACCCTAGAAACGCTCGCCAGGACGGATGACTGATCATGAATTCGCATAAAGTCATTTGGCAGGAAGGCATGCTGCTGCGCCCGCAACACTTCCAGCACAGCGACCGCTACTACGATCACCAAATGAAAACCCGCACCCAGTTGCTAGGTGGTTATACCTGGGGTTTCCTGACCCTGGACATCGATGTGCAGTTCCTCAAAATGGGCAAGCTGGTGATCAGCCATGCCAGCGGAGTTTTGCCCGACGGCAGTCTGTTCGAGTTGGGCAGCACGTCGGAGCCGTTGGCACTCGTCCTGCCTCCCAATACCGCAAACACGCCGGCCTACCTGGCGCTGGCACTCGTCACCGGCAATCACATCGAGGCTCGTCGACCCGAGCAGTCGGACGTCCTGGCGCGCTACACCGTGTATGACGCAGCAGTGGCAGACTCCAATGCCGGCGAGGGATCTTCCAGTCAGGTCAGCTGTGCACGCCCGGACTTTCGGCTGTTGCTAGGCGATCAGCAGAGTGATCAGGCGTACGTGAAGCTGAAAGTTTGCGAAGTGCTCGACACCACGCCCGACGGCATTATCAGCCTCGACCCGGACTTCGTTCCCACCTTCATTCAGGCGCATTCCTCCAGTTACCTGCTGTCGTGTCTCAAAGAAGTGATCAGCATGCTCGGTCATCGGGGCGACGCCCTGGCAGAGCGGATCCGCTCGAATGGCAAGGTCGCGGGCGCGGAAGTTGGCGACTTCATGATGTTGCAACTGATCAACCGCACGGAGCTCCTGCTGCGTCACTACCTCGGTCTGGAACAGGTTCACCCCGAGGCCTTGTATCGAGCGCTGCTGATGTTGCTCGGTGATCTGGCGGCGTTTTCCAGTGACAGTAAACGTCCACGTCTGGACAGCCGTTATCAGCACAGCGATCAAGGCTCGAGTTTTCGAAAATTGATGGAAGAGATTCGTCAGGTGTTGTCGATGGTGCTCGAACAGCATGCGATCGAACTGGAGCTGCAAGCGCGGCAGTATGGCATCATCGTCTCGCCTTTAAACGACCACACACTACTAGGCTCAGCGTCGTTTGTACTGGCCGCCAGCGCCCACTGCGACCCGGAGGAATTGCGCCACCGTCTGCCGGCTCACCTCAAGGTCGGTCCGGTAGAAAGCATTCGCCAACTGGTCAACCTGCACCTTCCAGGTATCAAGGTCAGGCCTCTGCCGGTAGCCCCCCGGCAAATTGCCTTTCATGCCAGCAAAACCTATTTCATTCTTGATTTCAGTGCCGAAGACCAGGCGCAACTCGAGCGCTCTGGCGGCTTCGCGTTCCACGTGTCGGGAGAATTTGCCGAGCTTGAATTGAAATTCTGGGCCATCAGGAACTGACCGACATGAGTAAGGATACGGAACTCCAGCATGACGATAGAACCGTCCTGGTGGACCACGACGGCCGCCACCCAGCGTCGAGCCCGCTGACGAATTCGACTACGCCTCCACGCATCGAACAGCTGCAGGACCGGATGATTTATGCGGCTGCCCAGCGCCCGGTTGAAACGTACAACATCGGCTTCAACTCGCTTGTGACAGCGGCGTCCCGACTGCTGTCGCAAGTGGCCCGGCTGAAAAGCGGTGAGGTCTGCGAAGATTTGCAAAGCCTTAACGTTCGCCTGTGTGAAGAGTTGGAAAGCTTCGCAAAAGTAGCGCTGCATAACGGTATCGAGAATGGCCAGGTTTCCTCTGCCCGTTATGTGCTGTGCACCGTGATTGACGAAGCCGTGGTAACGACGCCTTGGGGCAAGGAAAGCCAGTGGTCGCAAACGAGCCTGCTAAGCCGCTTTCACAAAGAAACGTCGGGCGGTGAAAAGTTTTTCCTGCTGCTTGAGCGGCTGTCGAAAGACCCGGCCAAGAACCTGCCGATGCTGGAGTTGATGTACCTGTGCCTGTCTCTCGGGTTCGAAGGTAAATACCGGGTTCAGCCCCGTGGAACCCTGGAACTTCAGCAGGTCAGCGACGCGCTTTACCGGCAGATTCGACATCTGCGCGGTGATGTTTCGCTTCAGTTATCCCCGCAATGGGAAGGCCTCAAGGAGCAACGCAGCAGCCTGGTGCGCATCGTTCCCTGGTGGTGGGTGGCGCTGTTTACGACGGTGTGTCTGGTGGTGATGTATTCAAGCTTCGACCGGGTGCTGGGTGAGCAACGCGACACCGTTGTGCAACCTTTTTTACCGCTTGATCCAGCACCGGTTTCGCCGATGGCGCAGCGGTCAAATAGGGGCGCGTGATGAAAAAACTTTTCAAAAAAACCGGCATATTTTTGCTTCAGACCTGGGTCTGGAGCTTGTTGCTGGTCTTCTCGATAGCGCTGTTGGTGTGGGGCCTGGGCCCGTTGCTGGCAGTGGATGACCATAAATTCTGGGAAAGTGCCACATCACGGCTGCTGACAATCAGCGTACTGAGCCTGCTCTGGGGACTGAGCATGGTGTACGTCAACTGGCGAGTAGGCATACGCAAGAAAACCATAGAAGACAGTGAAGAAGGCTGGAGGCGCAAAGGCCAGGAAGAGCAAAGCCACACCGAGCGAAAAGAATTGAGGCGACGTTTCAAAGCCGCTTTAGCAACCTTGAAAACCTCAAGCCTCTATCGTGGTCGCAGTGAGCGCTGGCGCGACGATCTGCCTTGGTACGTTTTGCTTGGCCCGCAGAGCAGCGGCAAGACCAGTCTGCTGGTGTCCTCAGGCCTCGAGTTTCCGATCAACACGCTTGACCGCACATCCACCCAAGACGTGCTGCGCACGGAACACTGTGACTGGTATTTCGCCGAGCACGGCATCCTGATCGACACGGCCGGACGCTACCTGAGCCAGCAGGATGGTATGGCTGGCAACACCTGGAAAACGCTGCTCGACCTGCTGCGTCAGCGGCGTCGCAACCGTCCGCTCAATGGCGTACTGGTCACGTTACCGGTACACCTGCTGTTCGGCGCGGACCGGGGCATGCTGGAAAGCGTGGCCGATCAGGTGCGTGCCCGCTTGCAGGAAATTCAGCAGCGGCTGCACGTCAATGTGCCGGTCTACCTGGTGATCACCAAGGCGGATGAACTGCCAGGGTTCGACGAATTCTTCGATCAACTGACCCGTGAAGACAGCGACCAGGTGCTGGGCGCGACTTTGGGTAAAGACCTGCGCGATACGGACGCGAGCATAGTGCGCAGCGAATTCGAAACGCTGCTGCGTCGCCTGAACAGCCAGGTGATCCTGCGCATGCATCAGGAGCGTGACGCTCTGCATCGCGGCCGCATTCTCGACTTTCCGCACCAACTGGGGCTGATCGGCGATGGCCTGTGTCTGTTCGTTGAAAAGGCGTTCACCGGTAATCGCTATCAACGTGTGAGCCAGCTGCGAGGCTTCTACCTGACCAGCGCGCCTCACCTGAGCAACACGCTCCGGGACATGAGCAAGTTCGCCTCGTCAAACCGTCGCATCATTGGCGCACGCTTTATTCACCAGATGATCAGCCGGGTGATTTTCCCCGAGGCTGATCTTGCCGGTCTGGACACGCGCGAGCGCAGACGCATTCATTGGGGCCAGCGGGCTTTGTACCTCGGCGCACTGACTGCATTGGGCGTGTTCGGCCTGTTGTGGGCAGCCAGTTACTCGGCTAACCACGAGCGTTTGGAACAACTGCGTTCACTCGCACAGACCTGGACCCAGCAGCGATCTGAAGTCACTGCAGGTGCTGATTCGATGGCGGCACTCAAGCGACTCGACACTGCTTATGCGGCGACTCGAGTCTTCCCTGAAAGGGAGGATGTCTCGTACCACGAGCGTGCAGGTCTGTATCAGGGTGCCGAAGTCAGACCGATCATTGTGGCGGCCTACGAGCGTGAGCTTCAAACGCACTTGCTGCCAAGCATAGCGACCCTTCTGGAGAGCCAGATCCGCGTCAACATAAAGGATCGCGAACGTCTGCTCAACAGCCTGCGTGCGTACCTGATGCTCAACATGGAAGATCGTCGAGAGGTCGAGTGGCTAAAGGATTGGGTGGCTGCTGACTGGTCCCAGCGTTACACCGGCAACACCGTGGTGCAGAACGCTCTGGCCGACCACTTTGAGCGGTTGTTGAAAAAGCCGTTTGCTTACCCGCTCAACGATCAACTGGTGGCGCAGGCACGTCAGGTACTGCGCAGTGAATCGCTGGCCAACGTTGTTTACCGCACGCTCCGCGAGCAGGCCCGCCATCTGCCTGACTACCGTTTCAGTCAACATTTGGGACCGCAGGGCGCTTTGTTTGTCGGTACCGATTACGTGATTCCGGGGTTCTATACAAAGAAGGCTTACCAGCAATACTTTTCGGTCCAGGGCGCGACGCTAGTCACTGACATCCTGCGTGACAACTGGGTGCTGGGAGAGGGCGCGGGCATCAGCGGCATGGATTTGCGTCGCCTCATGGTCGAGCTGGAGCAGCTGTATTTTCGCGACTACACCCATCTATGGGGCGAAGCGCTCGGGAAGGTTGCATTACAACCCATCACTCACGCCGGCGACGGCGCCGAACAATTGGCCGGCTTGACCTCGGCCAGTTCGCCCTTGCTGCAACTGCTGGTGGAAGTGCGTGAGAACACTCGCTTTGCGGTAATCCCGGAGATCCTTGATGGCGCGGCAGGTGCCGCGGCTGAGCTGGCTGAGAAGGGCGGCAAATTGGGCAAGCTTGCCACGGCAGTGGCGGGCAAGGCCTCCAGCGTGGCAGCGAATGTGGATAAGACTCTACCCGACACCGCCCGCCAATCCCTGCAACGTCGCTTCGAACCATTGCACCGTCTGCTGGATGAAAACGACGGTCCGACCGCGGATTTGACCCCTGTGCTGCAGGCGGTCAATGACGTTCAACAGCAACTGTCTA
This sequence comes from Pseudomonas sp. LBUM1643, assembly GCF_059716215.1. Lineage (NCBI taxonomy): Bacteria > Pseudomonadati > Pseudomonadota > Gammaproteobacteria > Pseudomonadales > Pseudomonadaceae > Pseudomonas > Pseudomonas sp. LBUM1643. Next base: position 6,314,839 of record NZ_CP166813.1, on the reverse strand, counting down.
GCCTGGCCCGCTCCAGCACCCCGGATCACGCAGCGTTTGTCATGGCAAAGACGCGCATGGGCGGTCAGCGTGATGCCTTGAGCCACTTGCGCACGACAGCGGGCCGCTTGCCGCGCCCGATCAGCGCGTGGTTCAACGTGTTGGCCGAAGACAGTTGGCAGCTTGTGCTCAACGATGCGTATCAGTACCTGAACCAGCGATATCAGGGCGTGCTGTACAGCTTCTACGGCAAAGGGATCAACAAGCGTTATCCGTTTAGCGCCCACAGCACCAGCGACGTTGCACTCAACGACTTCCGTGAGTTCTTCATGGCACAGGGGGTTGTCGATCGTTTTTTTGAAAGCTACATGAGGCCTTTCGTCAGCGGCAGTCCAGGCAACTATCGCCTGCGCAGCATTGACGGGCGCAGCCTGCCGATGTCCAGGGTCTACCTCGACCAGATGGCCACCGCTCACGTAATCCGCCAGAGCTTTTTCGCCGAGCATCCGAGCGAGCCTAAAGTGCGGTTCAGGCTGGAGCCATACACCCTCGACCCGTCCGTCAGCCGTTCCGAATTCAAGTTCGGCAACGAGACCATGGAATATCGTCACGGCCCAATCACGCCTGCCTCCTTCACATGGCCGACCGATGCCGAGGGTGGGCGCACCAGCCTCGTCCTCGACAAAATGGTCGGTCGACCGATCGGTATCGAAAAAAACACGGGCCCGTGGTCGCTGTTTCGTTTGTTCGATCTGATGCAGACCGAGTACCTCGACGGTCGTGACGTGATGGTGCTGAAAGCGGACCTGGGCGGTCTTCGCACCAACTACCTCCTGATGAGCCAGCGCATGCCGAACCCGTTCGACATGGGCGTTTTGCGAACCTTCCGCCTGCCGGTGCAGCTCTGATGCAGAGGGTCAGTCCCTGGCGCAGCGCTGCGCGCACCGATAAGGGGAAGATCCGCAGGCGCAACGAAGATGCATTCCTTGACTGCCCACAACAAGGGCTATGGGTGGTCGCGGACGGCATGGGCGGTCATCAGGGAGGTGATATCGCCAGTCAGTTGATCGTCGCCAGCCTGGCGGAATTGCCGGCTCAGGAAAGTTTCGACGATCGGGTCAATGAGGTGCGCAACTGCCTGCGCTGGCTCAATCGTCGATTGGGTCAGGAGTTGACCCTCACCGCCGGGTGCCGCGACAGCGTCATGGGCAGCACGGTCGTGGCGCTGTTGATCGGAGGCAATCGCGCCGCGTGTCTCTGGGCGGGTGATAGCCGCTGCTACTTGTGGAGGGGGCAACGGTTGTTCCAGCTGTCCAGGGATCATTCACTGCAACAGCAATTGATCGATGAGCAGCACATGAGCATCGAGCAGGCCAGGGCGCAACCCGGTGCCCATGCGCTGACCCGCGCCGTCGGTGCGAGCGAACACCTGACCTTGGCCATGCTCGAATTCGAGGTCTATTCGGGCGATGCGTTTTTGTTATGCAGCGATGGTCTTTATCAGGAGGTGAGCGCTGACGGCTTGGCCAGTGCCCTGAGCCAGGTCTCGCCACAGGTCGCGCTGCAGCAGCTGTTCAACGCTGCGCTGGACAGCCCGGCTCGGGACAATCTGACAGCCGTAGTGATTCGACAATGAGTGAGCTTTCACCCGCGTCGACATCCTCCCGAGCTGGCATGGGTGAGTTGCCCGAGGTCCTTGCCGGCCGCTACCGCATCGAGCGACTGCTCGGTGCCGGCGGCATGGGCACGGTCTACCGGGCACGTGATTTGTTGCGCGAACAGTTCGACGATCCCGACCCTTGCATCGCGTTGAAAATGCTCAGCGAAGCCTTCTGTGAATCACCTGACGCCAGCAGCCTGCTCTACAGCGAATTCGCCTTGACTCGGCGCCTGCGCCACGACAACGTCGTGCGTTTGCAAACCTTTGAAGTGGATACAAATTGCCAGCGGGCCTTCATCACCATGGAGCTCATGCGTGGACCGACGTTGGACAAACTGCTTTGCGAGCGGCCCTTGGGACTGCCGTGGGACGAACTGCGCGAGATCGCGCTGCCACTCCTCGACGCACTGGCTTACGCCCATTCCCGTGGTGTGCTGCACGGCGATCTGAAACCGAGCAATGTAATGCTCAGCGATGACGGCGTGCGCTTGTTCGATTTTGGCTTGGGGCAAGCCGAGGAAGGCGTGCTGCCCGGCCTGCCGCACCTGAGCCGCAACCGTTTCAACGCCTGGACTCCAGCCTATGCTGCACCGGAGCTGCTGGAGGGTGAGCCGATGACCTCCAGCGCTGATGTTTTTGCGGTAGCGTGCGTGATCTATGAATTGGCGGAGGGGAGACATCCATTTCGGCGTTTACCTTCGGATAAGGCTCGTGATGAACGACCGCTGGTGAAACTGCGAGCGCCAAGGAACCTGCCGAGACGCTGTTGGGCGGTGTTTCGTAAAGCGCTGGCGTCTGATGTGTCGCAGCGAACTGTCACGGCTGCCGAATTGCGGGAGGTGCTGGGTGGCCGGTCGTTATTTGAGTTGCGGCGTTGGTTCAGGGCACCCCGGCGTTAAAGGTCTGAAAAACTGTAGGGCTGAAGCTCGGCGATTTGCGACAGAATTGTCAGGTGTTCTACGGCTTTTACTTTTTCCAGATGATCGAGGGTATCCGGGCCGCCGAGCATGAACGCTGGAACAAAACCGTACATCTCGTCGTGGCGCAGAGTCCCGAGCTTTTTCTTCGCGGGCTTGAACAGGTCGCCGTAGTTATTGGTGTCTACTTCTCTGGATAACAGAAAGCCTTGTAGCTCTCTATCCATCTCTTCACTATTAAGTTCGAATTTCTGGAAAACACATCGAGAGAGGATGCTTGTTATTTTGAGTGAAAACCCCGTTGTTTCTCCCCAGAGATATAAATCTCCAAAGGCACTACGGGCTATCAAGTGGTATATGTCAAGCTTTTCGAATTTTGTCCCTGTAATCCATGATTCCACAACTTCCTCGTACTCTTGCGGATTGACCAACCAAAATATTCCATCACCGTAGCCGCTCCATCCATGATCGGCCCAATACTCCAACAACAGGTTAGGAATTTTTCCTCTATATCGTTCAATACTTGAAAGCGGGACCTCTTGTCTATCAATAGGCCCGCCAAATTTTTCTATGAATCTAGCAAATACTTTATCCACGTGACGCTCCTTTTGTTTTTAGAGCTTTATGCAAATGAGCATTAAAAGCTGATGCGCTTCCACGCAGGAATATGGGTTTATAGGTCTGAAAAACTATAGGGCTGAAGCTCGGCGATTTGCGACAGGATTGTTAGATGTTCTACCGCTTTTACTTTCTCAAGGTTTTCGAGATTGTCCGAGCCGCCGAGCATGAACGCTGGAACAAAACCGTACATCTCGTCGTGGCGCAAGGTGCCGAGCTTTTTCTTCGCTGGCTTGAACAGGTCGCCGTAATCGTTAGAGTCCACTTGCCTAGACAGTATAAAGGAGCGAAGTCCTTTATCCATTTGCTCTCCTGTATATATAGACGTGTGGGTTGTAAAACGAGAAAGGATGCTGGTTATCTTGAGGGAGGCACCCGTTTGCTCGCCCCAAAGATATAAATCGCCAAAGGCACTGCGTGCAATTAAATGGTAAGTATCAAACGTCTCAAATTTCGTACCTTCAAGCCAGGACGCTACCACACCCTCATATTCTTGCGGGTTCACTATCCAAAAAATGCCGTCTGCATAACCGCACCAACCATGCTCCTCCCAGTATTCAAGTAACTGATTGGGTAACTTTCCTCTGTAGCGTTCGATGCTGGATATCGGAACTTCTTGTCGGTCGATTGGCTTGCCAAACGTCTCCAAGAATATGGAAAATATCTCATCCATTACTTTTCCCTTTAGCACTTATGAAGTTTGACATTGAGGTATGTTCTTTTGCGTAAAGAGGCTGGTGTAGTTTCCGCACTTTCTTTCAATCGTGCGATTTTTGACCGCCATTGAGGGCCGATACTAGAGTTGACCTGTCGATCACCAAAGTCCGCAATGACATCTCTGCCTCCTGCGCTCAAATCAGGATTATGAAGCCCTGCAAGGTTCGACATGGTTTCCTTAGCTTGATTTATGCTCTCTGTTCTTGCAGCTTTGGCGCTCATCGTCTGCAAAAGCTCTTCTTGAATACGTTCTTGCAACTTATTTTGTAGATCCTTTCTAGCCCGCCTAGCAGCTGCCTGACTTCGCTTCACCGGATTCGCAATATTCTCCAGATACTCATCAACCGTCAGCCGATTCAGCCCGTCCTCCTGCCCCTTCAACTGCCGCTCGAACTCTCCGATTTTAGACGCTGGCATCTTGTCCGCTTTAAAGCATTCGACTTTATGAAGCGGCATGGCGTTCGGTTTGTCACGGGGGGTGTTCTTGTCTTTCCCAGAGGGACGATTAGTGGGTGGCTCAGGTTCCTGCCGGGCGAATGCACCTTTGCGCGGTCCGGCGGTTTGTAGGTCGGGTCGTTTTTTCAGTGCGTCTTCGTGCTTGAGCATCCACTGGGCTAACTGCGCACCCTTGGGGCTCGCTCGCATTTCCTGGGCGAGGACGTTTGCGTTTCCTCGACCACGGGTGATATAAGCGACGATGGCTCCCAGCAGCAGGACGACAACCTCCACATGCCCCTGCGCGATGTGATGGGCGGCCCTGTCCTGGGCGAATGGATCGTCCTGGCTAAACGGGTTTAACCCTTCCTCGCCGCGCGCGCCTTCCCACGCGATGTTGATGCCGGTCAGGTAATACTCGCCAATGCGCGGCAAACCCTCGACGAAAACTCGGCAATGGACGTCAGGCCGAGTATGCCCAGTATCCAGGTGCTGACTTGCAAGCCCATTGCCGCGCCGGCGGCACTCATGGGAAGGGCGCCAACTCCGCCGAAAAACGCCCCTGTACCGGCGCCGATGGCGCCACCGACCAGGACGCTACCGGCAACGATCATTGCCATCTGCGTGACGACTTCAATCAATTCGTTGAGGACGCTGGCGATATCGAGGTCAGAGAAACGTTGCCTCAGTAACCGTCCGGCTTCCCATTCCGCTTGAATGAACGCAGACCTGACGCTGCTGATACGACGGATGTTGAGAGAAAGGGAAGGTGCACGCTCATTGAATTGCGTGCGATAGGTGGCACCGCCCTGGTAACCCATCTGCTCAGCAATACGGCTTTCTATCTCGTGCCACGTGGGCACGATTCGCCCTAAAAACATTCGAGTGTCTCCCTGACAATTTCGCCCGTTAGTGCACCAAAAACGCCGGTGTCCATCGCCGGAAGACGCTAACAAGCTATTGAAAGGGGAGATGTAGGAAGGATCGCTGACTGAGGTGGGACGCTTCCGATATTTCAGAATGTTGCATTCGTGACATCACGGGCTGTCTGTGGGAGCAAGCTGTGCTCCCACAGTTGGATATCTCTCTTATGCCTTGACTGGAGGCACCGCTGAGTTCGGTGAGTCGATGTGATCCAGCGCGCGTTCCACGAGTAGATATACCCCGTCGGCCATTCTGCTGATGGCCAAGGCGACCGAGCGGCTTCGGCCTTCGACATCGTCGGCCAGGTTGGCGGCGATGGCGCTTATGGACAGAAGATCTTCGGAGGCGTTGGCGAGGAGGGCTTCTGTGTTGATGTCGTGGGAGACAGTGAAAGGCTCGCCATTTCGGGTTTTAGGCCTGAATACCTTCTGTTCGGTGGATCGCGGGTCTGATGTTTTCAAAGTGATAAACCTCATGGATTGACAAGTGTTTTCCCGAATTACGGACTTGCACATCCGGTCGCCGATTTCACGATGACGGTCAGAGGTTAATGAAGAAGTAGAAATGCGGATAGTTCATGGAGGGCACTGCGTGTTGCAGGAAATTTCCCAGAACATTGAGGGTATCAAGATCAAAAGATCGCAGCCTGCGGCAGCTCCTACAGAAAGCTCTGAGGACCTCGTCTCGTCAATGACTTGGTAGTCATCAGCGTCAAAAACCACGCCATCTTCCTCTAACACTACGCGATGGTGGCGTTCCTGGATGAAGCCGCTACACTGCGCCGGCCGTTCATTTTTCTCTTGAGGCTGTGCGCATGAAATTTCGTTTTCTTCTGTGGATGCTGGGTTTGTTGATGGGTAAGGCCAGTCGGACTAATCCTGCGTTTCAGCAGCAGTTGGGCGACAAGGAATTGGTGTTTCAACTACAGACCCTGGATGGGAAAGTGGCACGGCATTTCCGTGTGAAAGATCAGCGCATCACCAGTAAGTCCGGTGTGTATGCCGAGCCGGCGTTTGCGATTGCCTTTAAAGACGCCGCGTATGGCTTCGCCACAATGCAGGCGAAGAACAAGCAGTTGGCGTTCATGACGGGGATTCAGGACAAGTCGATTCAGATCAAAGGCAACCCGGCGCTGGTGATCTGGTTTCAGGGGCTGACCAAGTATTTGAAGCCGAGGAAGGCCAAGCCTAAGGCTTGAGGTCCAGTAAGCTAGTGCGAAGACGCAGGCATTTGTGGCGAGGGAGCTTGCTCCCGCTGGGCTGCGCAGCGGCCCCCAACCCTAAGACTGGAGACTTTCAGGATTAACGTGTTGGCTGGATTGCGGCTGCTGCGCAGCCCAGCGGGAGCGAGCTCCCTCGCCACAGGGGACCGGGCTGTATTCATCGCGGGCAAGCCGTTCCCACCGCCCGCGTGTTGTTTCAGTGCTGGCTGAACTGCGAAGCCAGTTCGCGCAGCAGCACTTCGGCTTCGAGGACTTTACTGACGATGTCGTTGGCTTTGTCCCGGCTCAGGCCCAGGCGTTCAAGCAGAGCGTCGGGGATGTCTTCGATCGGGCCGGAGCCGATACCGCGGCTGCGCAGCAGGCGCACTGCCAGACACACAAGGTTTGGGTACTCGGCGTAATCGCCGTCGTAGGTCGGGTCGTGCTGGAAGCGCAGGGCCGTGGCCAGTTCATCGGGCATGTCCCAGTAGCGCATCAGCCATGAGCCGATTTGCTCGCGACTGATACCCAGCAGGTGTTGTTCGATATAGCTGTGGCACAGGTGCGGGTTGACCTCCAGGTGGCGGCAGATCAACGAAAAGTGTGGCGGGAATACGTGGGCTAGCAGCAGATAGCCAAAGTTGTGCAGCAGGCCGGCGAGGTAGGTCAGGCCGGCTTCCGGGCGCTGTGCGCGGGGCATGGCGCGGGTCAGGCCTTCGATGACGGCGGCAGTGTAGATCGACTGCTGCCAGTAAGGCGTCGTGTGTTGCGGGCGATCCTTGGGCAGGCTCAGGGTTTTGCCCAAGGCCAGGCCCAGCGCCAGGTTGATGACCAGATCGAAACCCAGCACCCGGACGATGGCGTCTTCCACTGAACGAATCTTGCCCGGCGAGGCGTAATACGGCGAGGCCGCCCAGCTGACGACTTGTGCGGCCAGGGCCGGGTCGGTTTCGACGACGCCGGTGATGTCATCGATGGTGGCGTTGGGATCGACCCGCAGCTTGATGATTTTCTGCGCGGTGGCGGCCAGCGGTGGAATTTCGATGGTCGCTTCCAGACGTTGCTGAATGCGCCGCGCGGTGAATGCCTGGACGGCCTGGGTAATTTCCTCGCGGTCATCGTCGGGGCGGTCGAGGTTCGGGCGAATACTGGTCAGCGCTTCACCAAAGTTGGCAGCGCTGGCTTTGGTCAGCAGGGTCTTGAAGTCTTCGCGGGTAACTTCCAGCAACACCCCAGGCGTGTCTGAGTTGATCAGCAGCTTGGGCTCACGCAGCAGGCTCTCTTCGTAAAGGCAGGGTGCGGTGGTGAGCGATGGCAAACCCGGCAGCATGCTCAGATTGTGTTTGCCGAGCAGGCGCTCAAGACGTTCCGTCGACACGGCCGTGAGGCGTCGACCGGTCAGTTCGGCGAGGCGATTGAGGTCCAGCAATTGGCTCTGCGGGAACAACACCATGAGTGACCCGACGGCATCGTCCACCAGGACGGCCTGCACTTTGCGCGCAGCGTTTAAACCGTGGTGGTCGACGACTTCATCGTAGGCGATACCCACCTTGTCCAGCAGCAGCCGAACGGCAGACGGAGCAGGCGTGGTTTCCGGGGCGAGGGCAGCGTCAGTCATGGGTTGGATCCGTTCTCGAACAGTTGCAGGAGTATAACCATCATGTTTAACACGGTGGTCCGGAAACTGCGACGGTGCTCACACTTGGCCGTATTGCTGCCCATGGCGAAGCCAGCGGTCGAGCAGCGGGCTGACATGATCCGGCCAGCGTTCGAGCAAAGCCTGGGCGGCGTCGCGCACGGCGGGCAACAAGTCGGCATCGCGCATCAGGTCGGCGACCTTGAACTGCAGCAGGCCGGTCTGACGGGTGCCGAGCATTTCGCCGGGGCCGCGCAGCTCGAGATCCTTTTCGGCGATGACAAAACCGTCGTTGGTTTCGCGCATGATGCCCAGGCGCTGACGTCCAATCTGTGACAGCGGTGGATGGTAGAGCAGCACGCAATGACTGGCGGCACTGCCTCGGCCGACGCGACCGCGCAATTGATGGAGTTGCGCGAGTCCCAGGCGTTCGGGGTTTTCGATGATCATCAGGCTGGCGTTCGGTACGTCGACGCCTACTTCGATCACGGTGGTGGCGACCAGCAATTGCAGGTTGCCGGCTTTGAATTCGGCCATTACCGCCGCTTTCTCGACAGGCTTCATGCGGCCATGAATCAGCCCGACCTTCAGTTCACCAAGGGCGGCAGTGAGGTCTTCATAAGTGGTCTCGGCGGCCTGGCAGGTGAGCTCCTCAGACTCCTCGATCAGCGTGCACACCCAATAGGCCTGACGACCTTCGGCGCAGGCACCGCGCACGCGTTCGATGACTTCGACGCGTCGGGTGTCGGTGATCAACACGGTGTTTACCGGTGTACGACCAGGCGGCAGCTCGTCGAGGATCGAGGTGTCGAGGTCGGCGTAGGCGCTCATGGCCAGCGTCCGGGGGATGGGGGTCGCGGTCATGATCAGTTGATGCGGACACATTCGCCCACCGACACCTTTCTGTCTTAATGCCAGACGCTGCTGCACACCAAAACGGTGTTGTTCGTCGATGATCACCAGCGCCAGGTTCTTGAACTTCACTTCTTCCTGAAACAGTGCGTGCGTACCCACCACCATCGGTGTGCCACCGGCGATTTGCTCCAGGGCTGCCACACGGTTTTTGCCCTTTAGTTTGCCCGCCAGCCAGGCGACTTCGATGCCCAAGGGTTCGAGCCAGCGCTTGAAGGTGATGAAGTGTTGCTCGGCGAGGATCTCGGTGGGCGCCATTAGCGCGACTTGATAGCCGGCTTCCAGCGCCTGTAACGCAGCGAGGGCTGCGACGACGGTTTTGCCCGCACCGACGTCACCCTGAATCAGCCGCAGCATGGGCTCGCGCTGACTGAGGTCGTAGGCGATTTCGTTGCCCACGCGTTGCTGGGCGCCGGTCGGTGCGAAGCCGAGATTGGCCAGGTATTTGGCCGGTAGTTTTGTCGCTTTGGGCATCGCCGGCGCGCGCAAGGAACGCATGCTTTCTCGTAGACGCTGCTGGGACAGTTGATGCGTCAACAGCTCTTCGAAGGCCAGCCGGTGCTGCGCCCAGTGATGCCCGAGGGCGAGTTCATCGACATCGGCATCGGCTGGCGGGTGATGCAGGTAACGGATCGCATCGGCCAGCGGCGCGAGTTGATAGTCGCGGGCCAGTTCGGTGGGTAGCCAATCGGGCAGGCTGGTGGGGCCGAGCAACGTCAGGGTTTGCATGCACAACTGACGCAAGCGCTGTTGGGTCAGGCCTTCGGTAAGCGGGTATACCGGGGTAAGGGTCTCATCCACCGGCGGCGGTTCGTCGCCTGTAATGGCGCGATATTCCGGGTGATAGATCTCAAGACCCGACGCGCCGGGCCGCGCTTCGCCGTAGCAGCGAATCCGCGTGCCGCGTTTAAGGCCTTCTTTCTGGGCGTTGCTGAAATGGTAGAAGCGCAGGCTGAGCCCGCCGGTTCCGTCCTGCAGGCGCACGACGAGGCTGCGGCGGCGGCCCATGACCACGTCAGCGCCGCTGACGGTGCCTTCGATCACGGCATCCTGGCCCGGTCGCAAATGACCAATCGGGACCACGCGTGTGCGGTCCTGATAACGCAACGGCAGGTGGAACAGTACATCCTGGAGATTCTCCAGGCCGACCTTGGCCAGCTTCTCGGCCATGGCTTCGCCGACACCCTTGAGTGCCGTCACCGACACTTGCGACAACTCGGTCATGGCCGCAACTTAACCGGCAACCACCGGCGCTGGCGGCTTGGCCACCGAGCACAGGCGGATCGAGTCGGCGAGGATTTCAATGGCCTTCGGACGCGGAAAGCTGGCGCGCCAGGCGATGGCCACGGTGCGGAAGGGTACTGGCGGCGTGAGCGGGCGAACTTCGAGCACGCCCGGGGCGTAGTGATGACTGTCCACGGCCGACAGCGGCAGGATCGAAATCCCGAGACCGGACGCGACCATGTGGCGAATGGTTTCCAGCGAACTGGATTCCACCGTGGTGTGCTTGGCGCCGTCCTTGCCGTTGGCCAGGGTCGGGCAGGCTTCCAGCACCTGATCGCGGAAGCAGTGACCTTCGCCGAGCAGCAGCAGGCTTTTGTCGTTGAGCAAGCTGGCGTCGATGGACTCTTTTTGTGTCCACGAGTGTTGGGCCGGCATCAGCACGTAGAACGGCTCGTCATAGAGCTGCAACGTCAGCACGTCGGCTTCGTTGAACGGCAAGGCGATGATGATTGCGTCGAGCTCGCCGTTGCGCAGCTTGTCGCGCAGGATGTGGGTGAAGTTTTCTTCGATGTACAACGGCATCTGCGGGGCGACCCGGTGCAGTTGTGGGATCAGGTGCGGAAACAGGTAAGGACCGACGGTGTAGATCGCGCCGACTTTAAGCGGGGCGGTCAGCTGGTTCTTGCCGGCCTGGGCCAGTTCACGGATGCCTTGGGCTTGCTCCAGGACTTTTTGTGCCTGGGCAACAATGCCTTCGCCGACCGGCGTCAGGCGCACGGCGCTCTTGCTGCGCTCGAAAATCAGCACACCGAGTTCGTCTTCAAGCTTTTTCACGCCCACCGACAGGGTCGGCTGACTGACGTGGCAACGCTCGGCCGCATGGCCGAAATGCTGCTCTTGGGCGAGGGTAACGATGTAGCGTAATTCTGTGAGAGTCATAGCGAGCGTCCATGAAGTTGCGAGCCAAGCATAACGGCTGCAATCGATAGACGCACGTTATCAGACTGAGAGTGTTGAGTGACACAGGGCAATGCGGTTTGAGGGTGACGGATACGCAAAAGGCACCTTTCGGTGCCTTTATGGCTTGCGCATCCCCTGTAGCAGCTGGCGCAGCCTGCGTTAGGTTGCGAAGCAGTCGTGATATCAAGCGTCACGGTTTTTCAGCTAAACCGCATTTGCAGGTTTGACGACTACTTCGTAGCCGAACGCAGGCTGCGCCAGCTGCTACAAGGGGCAATGTTTAACGCCGGCGTTTCTCCAACGAGTAAACAAACGGTGCAACGATTTCGATGGAGCCGTTGTTCAGCATGTCGGCCGGTGGCTTGGGCAGCGGCTGGGCGCGGCGGATCATTTCCATGGTCGCTCGGTCCAGGTCGGCATTGCCGGAACCACCTACGAGTTCGAACGACAGCACGTTGCCTTCAGCATCGACCACGAAGCGCAGACGGTTCATGCCTTCCTTGCCCCGTGCCTGCGCACTGGCCGGGTACTTTTTGTACTTGGCCAAGTGAGCGAGCAGGGTGCCTTGCCAGCTGGCTTTCGCCGCTTGTTGCGCGGGCGATGGGCCGGGTGCCGGTTGAGCGGATTTATCCGTCGGTGCCTGGGTCGGTTGCGCGTCGCTTGGCTTCTCTTCCGACGGCTTCTCTTTCGGCGGCTCCGGTTTTTTCTCCACAGGCTTGGGCGGTTGAGGCTTTGGCTTGGGTTTGACCGGTTTCGGTACGGAGATCGTGGGTTTCGGCGCTTCAGCGAGTTTCGGCAACGGCAGTTCTTCCACCGGTGCAGGTGGCTGTGGCGGCGTTATCACCTTCGGCGGTGCCGGTGGTGGCGGGGCTGGAACGGGCGCCAACTCGACCATCATTGCCTGCGGTGGCAACTCGATCGGTGGGCGCGCGGTCCAGTTCAGCGCCAGCGCAATGGCCAGCGCGTGGACGCCCAGCACCACGGCCAGGCTCCCGCTGTAACGCGTCAGCTTATGGCGCGTCGTGATCATTTTTTGGCTGCCGTCTCGAGTCCGACCAGGCCAACCTTCAGGTAACCGGCAGCACGCAGCGCATCCATCACGCTCATCAGGTCGCCGTAGTCCACGCCTTTATCGGCCTGGAAGAAGATCGTCGTGTCTTTCTTGCCTTGGGTCTTGGCGTCCAGCGTGGCGCCGAGTGATTCGGCTTTCACTTCGTCTTCACCAAGGAACAGACGCTGATCAGCTTTTACGCTGAGGAACACCGGCTTTTCTGGCCGCGGCGCCGGCTTGGCGCTCGAGGCCGGCAGGTCCACCTTGATGTCCACGGTTGCCAACGGAGCGGCCACCATGAAGATGATCAACAGTACCAGCATCACGTCGATGAACGGCGTGACGTTGATTTCGTGGTTCTCGGCGAGATCGTCGTCTGCGCCTTCTTTTAAATGCAAGCCCATGGCTGATTACCCTACTTTGGCCACGTGGGGTTGCGCGGAGCGCTCGGTGGTCGGCAGGTGATCGAGGTCACGGCTGACCAGCAGCAGGACTTCGGCCGAGGCATCGGACACTTGCGCCTTGTAACCGGCGATGGAGCGGGCAAAGACGTTGTAGATCACAACGGCCGGGATCGCGGCCACCAGACCCAGCGCAGTTGCCAGTAGAGCTTCGGCGATGCCGGGTGCCACGACAGCCAGGTTGGTGGTCTGGGTTTTGGCGATGCCGATGAAGCTGTTCATGATGCCCCACACGGTACCGAACAGACCCACGAACGGCGCGGTGGAACCGATCGTTGCGAGAACGCCGGTGCCGCTGCTCATGTTGCGACCGCAGGCTGCAACCAGACGCTCAAGGCGGAAGGCAACGCGTTCCTTGATGCCTTCTTTTTCGCGGCTGTTGACCGAGAGGCGCATCTCTTCCAGGGCGTCGTGTACCAGCAGGTTGGCGAGGGTGCCTGGCTTGGTTGCCGTTGCGCTGGCTTCTTTAAGGGTGGTGGCTTTTTTCAGGTGGACGATTTCAGTGCGCAGACGACGCTTGGCGCCCATCAGCTCAAAGCCCTTGGCGATCCAGATCGTCCAGGTGATGATCGACGCGATGGCCAAACCGATCATCACGATTTTCACGATGATGTCGGCGTTCTGATACATGCCCCAAGGCGACAGGTCATGGGCCATGCCCAGGGTGTTGTCGGCTTCGAGTACTTCCGGCACGTCTTCGGCGTTGGTGTCGACTGCCTGGGCCGGGTCCGTTGCAACCGGCGTCACTGCAGGCATAGCGTGATCAGCTGGTGCTGGAGCTTCAGCAGCGGCCGGTGTGGCAGGTGCCTGTGCGTCGGCGAGTGCGGCGGTCGGCGCCAGCATCAAGCTGAGCAGCAGGGCAGCCACAGCGCTCCAGGCGCGAGGTCGTTTGGTTGGCGAAGCGGGGGATTGATTGCGTGTCATGCTGGCCGGACCTGAGAGAAAAAGACGGTAAATGTTCTTCCAGGCCTCGCAAGGCCGAGAACAAAAGTGGCGGGCATTATTGCAAGTAATTCTTGTTAACAAAAGTAATAGAGTATCTTTTTTTCCTTCATTGCTAGCCGCTCGTCCTTTGTCGACGCTAGTCTGTGCCTTTGCGAGAGGAGTTTTCTGATGTCCGCGCCTTCTGTTTTGATTGCCGGTTGCGGCGATGTCGGCAGCCGTTTGGCCAAGCAACTACTGGCAAAAGGGTGGCAGGTTCATGGCCTGCGTCGGGACGTTTCACGTTTGCCGGACGGTGTAATCGGTATTGCCGGCGACTTGTTCAATGAAGACTGCCCTGAAACCTGGCCGGTCGGTGCCGTGGATTACCTGGTGTATTGCGCGGCGGCCACCGATCACGATGAAGCCGGTTACCGCGCTGCTTATGTGCAGGGTTTGCAGCATGTGCTGGAGTGGCTGAGCGACTATGGGCAGGTGCCTGATCGGCTGCTGTTTGTTTCCAGCAGCAGTGTGTATGGACAGCAGGACGGTGAGTGGGTCGACGAGACTTCGCCGACTATTGCGACTGGCTATTCAGGTCGATTGATGCTGGAAGCAGAGCAAGTAGCGCTGCAGAGCGGTATCCCCGCCAGCGTCGTTCGTCTGACCGGCATTTACGGTCCGGGCCGCGAATGGCTGCTGACTCAGGTTCGTCGCGGTTATCGTGTGGCAGTCGATCCGCCGTTGTATGGCAATCGGATTCACGCTGATGATGCGGCGGGGTTGCTGGCGTATTTGCTGGACGCGCAGAGCCGTGGTGTGGCGCTGGATGATGTTTACATTGGCGTCGACGATGCGCCTGCACCGCTGGCGGAAGTGGTGGGCTGGTTGCGTGAGTATCTGGGTGTGACTGAGTGGAGTGAGGAGGAGAGCGTGCGTCGCACTGGCAGTAAGCAGTGCAGTAATGCGCGGGCGAAATCCCTTGGGTGGGAGCCGAAGTACCCAAGTTATCGCGAAGGTTACGCCGCTATTCTTGAAGGCCGCAGCTAATCCCTTTACACCCTGAAACAACTGTGGGAGCGAGCCTGCTCGCGATGAGGCCCAAACATTCAACATCTTCGTTGAGTTGTTCCGCCATCGCGAGCAGGCTCGCTCCCACATGGGGACCTGCTTTGCAGTTAGACCCGGGTTACTGCTTTTCCAGCAACCATTTGCGATCGCCCGGCGTGAACTGCGGCATTTCGTCTGCCTGCGCGGTATTGGCGGCCTGCAAAATCTCCAGCTCCTTGCCCTTGCGCGCAAAAATCCAGGTATTGCCCTGGCCGTTCAGTTGCAGCCACATATTGTCGTTGCCGCCACTCATCGAGGCGCAATCGCCGGCCAGGCACAAAGCGTAGCGATCAGCGCCGGGCAGGCCGGCCACCTGGCCATCGGCCTGGAACTGTACGGTATTGCCTTCACCGGGGCCGCTGAGCACTTTCCAGCTACCGCCCATATAGGCCGAATACAGTGCGCGTTCGAAGCTGGCGCCCATCGGTGCGCCTTCCGGCACAGGGATCACTGCGCGGTCGAAAACCTGCTCGGGCTCATTGTCGCTGGCGGCCTGGGTCATTTGGTTGCCATCACGCTTGAGCTCGCTGGCAGAGCTGCCATAAAAGTCGACTTTCCAGGCGCCGGACTCTTCGCCCAGCAGCTT
This sequence comes from Pseudomonas sp. LBUM1643, assembly GCF_059716215.1. Classification (NCBI taxonomy): domain Bacteria; kingdom Pseudomonadati; phylum Pseudomonadota; class Gammaproteobacteria; order Pseudomonadales; family Pseudomonadaceae; genus Pseudomonas; species Pseudomonas sp. LBUM1643. Next base: position 6,299,527 of record NZ_CP166813.1, on the reverse strand, counting down.
GCCTTCGACGTTTTCGAAACCGTTGGTGTAGCGTGCCTGCAGGGCCTTGGTATTGACGTCCCATTCCAGGTTCGGGCCATAAGCCTGGAGCGCTTCACGCAGGGGAGTGCCTTTGGAGGCAGCGTCGATTGCCACCTGATTGATCCAGGTGCCGCTGACGTCACGGTCGGCAGGGTTGCTGGCACATCCGCCCAAGAGTAGGGCGACCAGCGAAAAAGCTAGCGCGTGGCGCATTGTGAAATCCTTTCAGAACGAAGACGGCGCAACCCTTGGGGCTGCGCCGGACGCATTACTCGATGACCAGAATGGCATCCATTTCAACCTGCGAACCCTTTGGCAGGGCGGCCACACCGATGGCGGCGCGAGCAGGGTAAGGCTGTTCAAAGTACTTGCCCATGATCTCGTTGACCTTGGCGAAGTGGCTCAGGTCGGTGAGAAAGATGTTCAGTTTGACGATGTCCTTGAAGGAACCGCCGGCTGCTTCAGCCACGGACTTCAGGTTCTCGAATACCTGAACGGTCTGGGCCTCGAAGCCTTCCACCAGTTCCATGGTTTTTGGGTCCAGAGGGATTTGACCGGACATGTAGACGGTGTTGCCAGCCTTGATCGCCTGGGAGTAAGTGCCGATGGCGGCCGGGGCCTTGTCGCTGGTGATAACAGTCTTGGTCATGAATGACTCCTTGTAATGGGTGGGCTATGCGCGCATGCGGGTGATGCGAATCACCCCGGTTAACGCACGCAGTTTCTTGATCACACGGGCCAGATGCACGCGGTCGTGCACGCTGACCACCAGTTGGACCACGCTGATACGACCGTCGCGTTCGTCCATGCTGATTTTTTCAATATTGCCATCGGCCGCGTTGACGCTGCTGGCGAGCAGAGCAATCAGGCCCCGCTGGTGTTCCAGCTCGACGCGCAGCTCGACGTTGAATTCGCCGGTGACATCCTTGGCCCAGGAGAGCTGGATGCATTTTTCCGGGTTGTGGCGGATTTCGCTGATGTTGCGGCAGTTGTCCAGGTGCACAACCATACCCTTGCCCGCGGACAGGTGACCGACAATCGGGTCGCCCGGGATCGGTGTGCAGCACTTGGCGTAGCTGAGCACCAGCCCTTCGGTGCCGCGAATGGCCAGTGGGCCTTCCGCACTTGGTAGCTGTTCGCCTTCGCCGAGCAAGCGGCGCGCGACCACGTAGGCCATCCGGTTGCCCAGGCCGATGTCTTCGAGAAGGTCTTCGATCAGTTCGAGGCGGTACTCGGCCATCATCGCCTTGACGCGCTCGCCCGGAATTTTTTCCAGCGAACTGTCGAAGCCGTTGAGGACCTTGTTCAGCAGGCGTTCGCCCAGGCTGATGGATTCTGAGCGACGTTGCAGTTTCAGCGCGTGACGAATGTGGGTACGGGCCTTGCCGGTGACCACGAAGTTGAGCCATGCCGGATTCGGTCGTGCGCCAGGGGCACTGACGATCTCGACCGTGGAGCCGCTTTGCAGCGGTTCGGACAGCGGCGCGAGGCGACGGTTGATCCGACAGGCAATACAGCTGTTGCCGACGTCGGTGTGCACCGCGTACGCGAAGTCGACCGCCGTGGAGCCTTTTGGCAGCTCCATGATCCGGCCTTTTGGCGTGAATACGTAGACTTCGTCCGGGAACAGGTCGATCTTGACGCTTTCGATGAATTCCAGCGAGTTGCCGGCCCGTTGCTGCATCTCCAGCACGCCTTTGACCCACTGACGGGCGCGAGCGTGAGTGCCTTTTGGCTGCTCGTCACCGCTGGATTTGTACAGCCAATGAGCCGCGATGCCGTTGTTGGCCATCTCTTCCATTTCACGGGTACGGATCTGAATCTCGATCGGAACACCGTGCATGCCGAACAGCGTGGTGTGCAGCGACTGATAGCCGTTGGCCTTGGGGATCGCGATGTAATCCTTGAATCGCCCTGGCAACGGTTTGTACAAATTATGCACAGCGCCTAGCACGCGATAGCAGGTATCGACCTTGTCGACGATGATCCGGAACGCATAGACGTCCATGATCTCATTGAAGGCCCGACGCTTGCCGCGCATTTTCTTGTAGATGCCGTAGAGGTGTTTCTGGCGACCGCTGACTTCGCCCTGAATCTCGTCGATGGCCAGGCAGTGGCTCAAGGACTCTTCGATCTTGTTGACGATTTCCTTGCGGTTGCCCCGGGCGCGCTTGACGGCCTGGTAGATCCGCGCGGAACGCATCGGGTGCATCGCTTTGAAACCCAGGTCTTCGAACTCTATTCGGATGGCGTGCATGCCCAGGCGGTTGGCGATGGGGGCATAGATCTCGAGGGTTTCTTTCGCAATCCGGCGGCGTTTTTCGCCGGACAGGACTTCCAGGGTGCGCATGTTGTGCAGGCGGTCGGCGAGTTTCACCAGGATCACGCGAATATCGCGCGCCATGGCCATCGCCATTTTCTGAAAGTTTTCAGCCTGGGCTTCGGCCTTGGTCTCGAAGTTCATCTGGGTCAGTTTGCTGACCCCATCGACCAGTTCGGCCACGGTTTCGCCGAATTGCGCTTGAAGCGCTTCCTTGGCAATACCGGTGTCTTCGATCACGTCATGCAGCATGGCCGCCATCAGGCTCTGATGGTCCATATGCATGTCGGCAAGAATATTCGCAACCGCGAGTGGGTGCGTAACGTACGCCTCACCACTGCGGCGGCGCTGGCCGTCGTGGGCTTGTTCGGCGTAGAAATACGCTCGGCGGACCAGGTTCACCTGGTCCTTGCCGAGGTAGGTCGATAAGCGATCGGCGAGGGCGTCTATGCTCGGCATGATGACTCCTGCCGTTCGCTGTGACCCCGCGCCGTGCTACGTCGACCAGGCATAGGCTTAGACGGCCTCGTTGGACTCGTCCTCGAACGCTGCGAACAGCGGTTCGTCTTCGACGATTTCAGCGTTGGCGATGAACTCGTAGCTCATCAGGCCTTCAGCGATTTCACGCAGGGCTACAACGGTAGGCTTGTCGTTTTCCCACTGGACCAGTGGCTCTTTGCCGCCGGTGGCCAGTTGACGGGCACGCTTGGTGGACAGCATGACCAGCTCAAAGCGGTTTTCCACGTGGTTCAGGCAGTCTTCAACGGTTACGCGGGCCATGGTATTCCTCGGAGCGAATGCAATATGCGCGCTGCCCGGTTGGGCGAGCGGACTCAACAGTTTAAAAAATCACCAGCGTTTAGGGAAGCGCTGATTTTTTGATCAAGCTCTTCAACGCGCTGCAAGTGCCAATGTAAAGCCCTTGCAGCTGTTTTGGGAAGAGCTGTTCAACCCAGTAATTCAGCCAGCAATTTGCCGTTACGTTGCTGCTGGCGTTTCTGCTGGAGCTGATTTGCGCGGAAAATCGCCTGCAAATCGGCCAGCGCATGGGCGAAATTGTCGTTGATGATCAAGTAGTCGTAGTCGACATAGTGGCTCATCTCGCTGACGGCTTCACGCATGCGGCCATCAATGATCTCGTCGCTGTCCTGGCCGCGATGGGTCAGGCGCTGGTGCAGGGCCTGCAAAGACGGCGGTAAAATGAAGATCGAGCGGGCCTGGGGCATCAGTTTGCGCACCTGTTCGGCGCCCTGCCAGTCGATTTCCAGAATCAGGTCGTGGCCCTCATCCAGGGTCTGCTGCAGATGACTTTGCGAGGTGCCATAGAGGTTGCCGAACACTTCGGCGCGCTCCAGGAAATCCCCATGTTCGATCATCTTCACGAACTCGCTGCGTTCGACGAAGTGATAATTCACGCCGTTCGATTCGCCGGGGCGCATGGCGCGTGTCGTGTGTGAGACGGAGACGCGGATCTCCGGATCAGCGTCGGTCAGGGCTTTGACCAGGCTGCTCTTGCCCGCGCCAGAAGGCGCGGAAATGATGTACAGGGTGCCGGTGCTGTGGGTCATGTCGGGTTTGCCTTACTCAATATTCTGCACTTGTTCGCGCATCTGCTCGATCAACACTTTGAGGTTGACCGCCGCTTGGGTGCTGCGCGGATCGAAAGCTTTGGAGCCTAATGTGTTGGCTTCGCGGTTGAGCTCCTGCATCAGGAAGTCCAGGCGCCGACCAGCAGCACCGCCGGATTTGAGCACCCGGCGAACTTCAATGATGTGCGTGCTCAGGCGATCCAGTTCTTCGGCAACGTCGCTCTTTTGGGCGAGCATGACCATTTCCTGCTCCAGACGCTGAGGGTCCATCTCGGCCTTCATGTCGGCAAAACGGTCGAGGACTTTCTGGCGCTGGGTCGCGAGCATCTGCGGAACCAGTTCACGCAAAGTGACCACGTCTGTTTCGATTGAGGTCAGGCGATCGTTGATCAATCGGGCCAGCTCTGCACCTTCGCGTTCGCGGCCGGCTTTGAGTTCTTTCAGGCCCTCGTTGAACAGCGCCAGCGCTTCGGCATTCAAGGCCTGTGGGTCGGACGCGTCGCCCACCAGTACACCCGGCCAGGCCAGGACTTCCAGCGGGTTCAGTGCCGCCGGGTTTTTGATCAGGCTGGCGATCGTCTCGGCGGCGGCGACCAATTGGGCGGCACGTGCGCGGTCGACTTGCAGGGCCTTGTCAGTGTTTTCTTCGGTGAAGCGCAGGGTGCATTCGAGCTTACCCCGGGACAAGCCCTGGCGCAGCGCTTCGCGGACCGCGCCTTCGAGATCTCGAAAGGATTCCGGCAGGCGCAGGTGAGGCTCGAGGTAGCGGCTGTTGACCGAGCGCAGTTCCCAGCTCAGGGTGCCCTGGGTGCCGGCTTTTTCGACGCGGGCGAAGGCGGTCATGCTGTGCACCATGGAGGTACCTCGCAATGCAGATCCAGGCGTTACCCAAAATCCGCTATCTATGAATTTAAGCCCAGAGGCAGCAAAGGCGCAGGATTGTAGCTCAGTGGGGCGGATGCGCCCAAACACACGGCGTGACAAAGAGCTGCAGGCCGTCGGTAAAGCGGCTTTTAGCGGTCTCAGTCGTCGGGAGGATTTTTTAGAAGTGCCCAGTCCGGGCGTGCGGCTCTATAATGCTCGGCAGTTTTCCGTCCTCCGTACAGGTATTCCCTATGAAACGTCCAAGTGGTCGCGCTGCCGATCAGCTCCGCTCGATCCGCATTACCCGCAACTACACCAAACACGCCGAGGGATCTGTACTGGTCGAGTTCGGTGATACCAAAGTCATCTGCACCGTCAGTGTCGAAAACGGCGTGCCGCGTTTCCTCAAAGGTCAGGGCCAGGGTTGGTTGACTGCCGAATACGGCATGCTGCCGCGCGCGACCGGTGAGCGTAACCAGCGTGAAGCGAGCCGTGGCAAACAAGGCGGGCGTACGCTGGAAATCCAGCGCCTGATCGGTCGTTCCCTGCGCGCTTCGCTGGACATGTCCAAGCTGGGCGACGTTACCCTCTACGTCGACTGCGACGTGATCCAGGCTGACGGCGGAACCCGCACCGCGTCCATCACCGGTGCCATGGTTGCGCTGGTTGATGCCTTGAAAGTGATCAAAAAGCGCGGCGGCCTCAAAGGCGGCGACCCGCTCAAGCAAATGATCGCTGCTGTCTCCGTTGGCATGTATCAGGGCGAACCTGTGCTCGACCTCGACTACCCGGAAGACTCGGCTGCCGAAACCGACCTGAACGTGGTGATGACAAGCACTGGCGGGTTCATTGAGGTTCAGGGCACTGCCGAAGGCTCGCCGTTCCAGCCTGAAGAGCTGAACGCCATGCTTGAGTTGGCGAAGAAGGGCATGAACGAAATCTTCGAACTACAAAAGGCTGCACTGGCCGACTGATCGCAATCGCTCCAGCAAGGAGAACGCCATGAGTGACGAGCAACAGCTACTTCCCATCCCGAGCAAAGAGGTTCGGCAGTGGGCGATGTTTTGTCATCTCTCGGCCCTGCTGGGGATCTGGATTCCATTCGGTACGCTGATCGGCCCGCTGATTCTCTGGCAGATGAAGCGCGAGATGGACCCGTTCGTCGATGCACAGGGCAAGGAAGCGCTGAACTTTCAGATCACTGTCGCCATTGCTTCAGCCATTTGCTTCCTGCTCATGGTGGTGATTATCGGGTTCTTCATGTTGGGTCTGGTGGCGATTGGCGCATTGGTGTTGACGATCATTGCGGGCGTCAAAGCCAATGAAGGAGTGCCTTATCGTTATCCCTTTACATGGCGATTGATCAAGTAACGAAGTCGTGTACTGGTGAAGCACGGTTCATCAGCTTTTCAAACGAATGCCCCGGATTTTACGGGGCATTTGTTTTTTTGAAATCAAATAAAATTCCTCAGTCAATTGCAGCAATTGCCATTGACGGTATTCGGCTATCGCAAGTGTTTGCGGATTAGTCTTACAAGGCATTACCGTTAATTCCTCATATTAAAGCTGTTTTCGTTGTTCTTACACTTTTAGTCACAACTACGGCCCGCAGGTCTCCCCTTAGGCTTGGCAATGAGACTGGGCGATTGATAAAGTTGCTCGACGTAATATTTATCAGCGGTATTACGCCTTGTTCACACCATTGACGGTCCCTGAATCTAAAATCAACCCGTGTTGATACGTCTCAACCAGTTCAACAGGCGTGCCCAGGTAAAAAGTTCGCCTCTGAATGTGCATGTAAGAATTTCCCAATGATTGAACTCGATTTTTACGGAACACTTGTGGCCGCCTCTTTAGTACTTTTGCTGGGGAGAGGACTTGTTACTCGTGTCGGATTTTTACGCGCCTACAATATTCCCGAGCCTGTAGCCGGCGGGCTGGTGGTCGCTTTGGTTCTCTTGATTCTACGAACCATTGAATTTGAGGTCCGTTTCGATACATCGCTGCAGACGCCCTTGATGTTGGCGTTTTTTGCCACCATTGGCTTGAGCGCAGACTTCGCCAGCCTGAAGAAAGGCGGGCGTGTAGTAGGGATTTTCGTACTGGCAGTCACGGGGCTCTTGGTGGTCCAGAACGCCATGGGCATCGGGCTCGCCACCCTGTTAGGGCTTGATCCATTGATGGGGCTGTTGACCGGATCAGTGACGTTGGCGGGTGGGCACGGTACCGGTGCTGCATGGAGTTCGACTTTCAGCGAGAAGTACGGCCTGGCATCTGCCTCTGAGCTGGCGATGGCTTCTGCAACGTTCGGTTTGGTGCTGGGTGGTTTGATTGGTGGTCCGGTTGCTCGCCTGCTCCTCAAGCGTGTTCAAACACCTGGTCTCGAACACGGAAAGCCTCGGTGTCCAAAAGGCTTTGAGCAGCCCAACAAAGAGCGCTCGATCACACCCTTCTCGTTCATCGAGACCCTTGCTCTGATCGCCGTCAGCTTGCTGGCGGGTAATCTCTTGAATGGCCTGCTGCACGGAACTGCGTTTGAACTGCCGACCTTCGTTTGCGTTTTGTTCGTGGGAGTCCTGCTACGAAATGGTCTTTCAGCACTGGGTCTGTATCAGGTGTTTGAGCGTGAAGTGTCTGTGCTGGGGAATGTCAGCTTGTCACTTTTCCTCGCTATCGCTTTGATGTCACTCAAGCTGTGGGATCTGGCCGCACTGGCTTTGCCGATCTTTCTGATCCTGGCTGCGCAGACTTTGGTCATGGCACTGTTTGCGATTTTCGTGACGTTCAGGGTAATGGGCAGGAACTATGATGCGGCCGTGCTGGCAGCGGGGCACTGTGGTTTTGGGCTGGGCGCGACGCCAACGGCCATTGCTAACATGCAGGCAGTGACACAGCGCTATGGACCTTCGCAAATTGCGTTCCTGGTGGTGCCGATGGTGGGTGCGTTCTTCATCGACATCATTAATGTGATCGTGATCAAGTTGTACTTGGCGTTGCCGTTTTTTGCCGCGGGTTGAGGCTCATGCCACGTGACCTTGTTTTGAAAGGGTCGAGCCTCCATCGCAAAAAAGCTTAAAAAAAATGCCCGTATCATGTGATACGGGCATTTTTTCGTCTGGCAAACAGGTTGCTGAGTGTTCACGCAATCTGAGTAACGCCGGTTCTTGCCTTCGAAACGATGCTTAGATAGTCAGCGTCCAGTCATAGTCGACGATCAGCGGTGCGTGTTGCGAGAACCGTGGCTGACGTGGCAAACGTGCGCTGCGTACGAAGCGGCGCAGACCTGGCGTCAGCAACTGGTAGTCGAAACGCCAACCGAGGTTAAGCATTTCAGCCTGTTCGTTGTCCGGCCACCAGCTGTACTGATCGCCTTCACGACTGACTTCGCGCAAGGCATCAACATAGCCCATGTTGCCGACAATCTCGTCCATCCATGCACGTTCAGGTGCCAGGAAACCCGGAGACTGCTGGCTGTCGCGCCAGTTCTTGATATCCAGCTTCTGTTGCGCAACATACAGCGAGCCACAGTAAATGTACTCGCGACGTTTGCGTCGCTGTTTATCCAGATAACGGGCGAAATCGTCCATTAGCTTGAACTTCTGGTTCAAGTCTTCATCGCCGTTCTGCCCCGAAGGAAGCAGCAAGGTCGCGATGCTGACCTTATCGAAATCGGCTTGCAGGTAGCGCCCGTAGCGGTCGGCCGTCTCGAAGCCGAGACCGCTGATGACAGCCTTCGGTTGCAACCGCGAATACAAAGCCACGCCACCCTGGGCGGGAACTTCGGCTTCGCAGGCATAAAGGAAGTAGCCATCCAGTTGGAAGGCTGGATCGTCCAGTTCAAAGGCGGAGGCGCGGGTGTCCTGCAGGCAGATGACGTCGGCATTCTGTGCTTGCAGCCAACTGAGCAAACCTCGCTCCACTGCAGCCTGAATACCATTGACGTTCACACTGATGATCCGCATAAATGGCCCCAAAAATCGCGTGCGTGTATGATACACGGCGTCAACCTAATTAGCTAAATCCGTGGTATTTGGGGTTTTTTTCATGCAAGCGTATCAGCGCGATTTCATTCGTTTTGCCATCGATCGCGGCGTTTTGCGCTTCGGTGAGTTCACCCTGAAGTCCGGGCGCACCAGTCCTTACTTCTTCAATGCCGGCTTGTTCAACTCGGGTTCGGCGCTGGCGCAACTGGGTCGTTTCTATGCGGCAGCCATCGTCGAGAGCGGTATTTCCTTCGACGTGCTGTTCGGCCCGGCCTACAAAGGCATACCGTTGGCCGCGACTACTGCGGTAGCCCTGGCTGAGCACCATGAGCGTGACTTGCCATGGTGCTTCAATCGCAAAGAGGCCAAGGCCCACGGCGAAGGCGGCAGCCTGGTCGGCGCGCCATTGACTGGCGATGTGTTGATCATCGACGACGTAATCACCGCCGGCACCGCGATCCGTGAAGTGATGCAGATCATCGCTTCCCAGGACGGCGCCAAGGCGGCAGGCGTGCTGATCGCCCTGAACCGTCAAGAGCGCGGCAACGGCGAGCTGTCGGCGATCCAGGAAGTGGAGCGTGATTTCGGTATCCCGGTCATCAGCATTGTTTCCCTGAATCAGGTGCTCGAGTTCCTGGCGGACGATCCGCAGCTCAAGCAACACCTGCCGGCGGTTGAAGCCTACCGCGCCCAGTTCGGCGTCTAAACGCGATCCCCTTGTTTGGAGGCCTGTGTGGCGAGGGAGCTTGCTCCCGCTTGAGTGCGCAGCGCTCACAAGATCTTGAGGCTGCTGCGCAGCCTGGCTGGAGCAAGCTCCCTCGCCACAAATAGATGGGTTCTCCGCAGGAATCGCGGGCAAAAAAGACCCCGCTCAGCCAGGCTGAGCGGGGTCTTTTTACATCCAGTGCTTAGTGACGCTTGCGGTTGCTGATCAGCGTACCCACACCGGTATCGGTGAAGATTTCCAGCAGAATCGCGTTCGGCACGCGCCCGTCAATGATCAACGAGCTGCCCACGCCGCCCTGTACCGCTTCCAGCGCGCAACGGATCTTCGGCAGCATCCCGCCGTAAATGGTGCCGTCGGCGATCAGTTCGTCGACCTGCTGAGTGGTCAGGCCCGTCAAGACGGTGCCCGATTTGTCCATCAGGCCGGCGATGTTGGTCAGCAGCATCAGCTTTTCAGCCTTCAATGCTTCGGCAACTTTGCCGGCTACCAGGTCGGCATTGATGTTGTACGACTCACCATTGGCGCCGACGCCAATCGGCGCGATCACCGGAATGAAATCACCTTTGACCAGCAGGTTCAGCAGGTCGGTGTTGATCCCGACCACTTCGCCGACCTGGCCGATGTCGATGATTTCCGGTTGGGTCATCTCCGGCGTCTGGCGCGTGACGGTGAGCTTTTTCGCGCGAATCAACTCGGCATCTTTACCGGTCAGGCCGATGGCGCTGCCGCCATGACGGTTGATCAGGTTGACGATGTCCTTGTTCACCTGGCCACCCAGGACCATTTCCACCACGTCCATGGTCTGCGCGTCCGTGACACGCATGCCATCGATGAAGTGGCTCTCGATCGACAGTCGCTTGAGCAGGTCGCCAATTTGCGGGCCGCCGCCGTGAACCACCACCGGGTTGATACCCACGGCTTTCATCAGGACGATGTCGCGGGCGAAGCCGGTTTTCAGCTCCTCGCTTTCCATCGCGTTGCCGCCGTATTTGATCACCAGCGTCTTGCCGACATAGCGGCGAATGTAAGGCAGCGCTTCGGACAGGACCTTGGCGGTGTTGGCGGCGGCTTCGCGTTCGAGGGTCATTCAGGGCTCCGGCACTTCAATAAAGGCGCTTCGTTAAATCAAAACGGTAGTTGGAGATCAGGTGCAACACGCTTCAACTGGACTTTGAATACATCCTTGATGCGCTGCAGTTCAGCCTCGTCATCGGCCTCGAAACGCAGTACCAGCACCGGTGTGGTGTTGGACGCGCGAACCAGGCCCCAGCCTTTGGCGTAGTCGACTCGCACGCCGTCAATGGTGGTCAGGTCAGCGCCTTCGCCCCACGTCGCATCGTGCAGAGCATCAATGATGCTGAATTTGCTCTCTTCGGTCACATGGATATTGATTTCTGGCGTAGAAATATCATCCGGGAAGGTCGCAAACAGCTCTTCCGCGGTGGATTTTTCTTTGCTGAGGATCTCCAGCAGCCGCGCGGCGCTGTAAATGCCGTCGTCGAAACCGAACCAGCGTTCCTTGAAGAAGATATGGCCGCTCATTTCGCCGGCCAACAGGGCACCGGTTTGTTTCATTTTCTTTTTGATCAACGAGTGACCGGTCTTCCACATCAGCGGGCGACCGCCATATTCCTTGATCAGTGGCGTCAGGCGACGGGTGCACTTAACGTCGAAGATGATTTCTGCATCCGGGTTGCGCGCCACGACGTCGCGGGCGAAGAGCATCAGCAAGCGGTCCGGGTAGACGATGCTGCCGGTGTTGGTCACGACGCCCACACGGTCACCGTCACCGTCGAACGCCAGGCCCAGGTCAGCGTTAGTTTCCTTGACCTTGGCGATCAGGTCGACAAGGTTTTCGGGTTTGCCCGGGTCCGGGTGATGGTTCGGGAAGTTGCCGTCGACTTCGCAGAACAGCGGAATGACTTCGCAGTTCAGCGCTTCGATCAGTTGTGGAGCGATCACGCCAGCGGCGCCATTGCCACAGTCAACGACGACTTTGAGGCGGCGAGCGAGTTTGACGTCCTGAACGATTTCAGTGTTGTAGCGATCGAGAATCTCGACCTTGGTGATGCTGCCCTTGCCGCGGCTCAAGTTATTGGTCTTGAGGCGTTCGTGCAGGGCCTGAATTTGTTCGTTGGCCAAGGTGTCGCCAGCGATAACGATCTTGAAACCGTTGTAGTTCGCTGGGTTATGGCTACCGGTCAGCATTACACCGGATTTACCGGCGAGGACATTGGCGGCGTAGTACAGCGCAGGCGTTGGCACCAGGCCGACGTCGCTGACGTGGCAACCGCTGTCGGCCAGGCCTTTAATCAGTTGTTCGACCAGCTCGGGGCCTGACAGGCGACCGTCACGGCCGACGGAAACATTCGGTTCATCCTGTGCCAGGCTCTGGGAGCCAATGGCGCGACCGAGCCAATAAGCGGTCTCAGCATTCAAGAATTCCGGGACGGTGCCGCGAATGTCATAGGCGCGGAAAATGCTGTCGGGGAACTTGGGTGGGACTTGGGCTGGGTTGCTCATTACTGGAAATGCTCCATCTTGAAAGTGATTGGGCTTGCCGGCGAAGAGCTCGCCGGCAGTCTCAAACTGAAGGGTATGACGGCGTTTTCCGCGGAGAGTTCGTGGTGCGAAAAGGCCATGACGCCAGTTTTGCTGAGCATTTGGCCGTCCATTGCCTTGATTTCCAGTGTTAAATCCTGCAGATGACACTCTTGCAATAGGTGGCGAGGGAGCTTGCTCCCGCTGGGCTGCGTAGCGGCCCCAAAATCCTGTAAGTCATCACAAGTTTTGTGAGCGCTTTGAATCCAACAGGCGCAAGTCCCCTCGCCACAGGTGAGGCATCTATCAGATCAATGGCTGCCTGAATGCCCGAAACCACCCGCGCCGCGCTCGGTCTCGACGAACTCGTCGACCATCTCGAAATGCGCCTGCACCACTGGCACCAGAACCAGCTGAGCCAGACGTTCGCCTACAACCATATTGAAGTCGGTCTGGCCGCGGTTCCAGCAGGACACCATCAACGGGCCCTGGTAGTCGGAGTCGATCAGGCCAACCAGGTTGCCCAGCACGATACCGTGCTTATGACCCAGGCCCGAGCGCGGCAGAATCAATGCGGCGAGGCCAGGATCGCCGATGTACACCGACAGTCCGGTCGGGATCAGCAACGTTTCACCTGGTTTGATGACGGTGTCTTTTTCCAGCATGGCGCGCAGGTCCAGGCCGGCGGAGCCTGGGGTGGCGTACTGTGGCAGCGGGAATTCGCTGCCGATGCGTGGGTCGAGGATCTTGGCTTGCAAAGCGTGCATGTAAATTAAACCTGGTTCAGACGTTCGGCGATAAAAGTGATCAGCTGGCGGGCAATCTTGCTCTTGCTGGTCTGGGCGAAAAGTGTGGCGTGTAGTTCACGGTCGATCACGCTGCAAGCGTTTTCTTCGCTGTTGAAGCCAATACTCGGGTTGGCGACGTCGTTGGCGACGATCAAATCGAGATTCTTGTCTTTCAGCTTGCGTGCGGCGTAATCGAGCAGGTGTTCGGTTTCGGCAGCGAAACCGACACTGAACGGACGGTCGGGACGGGTAGCGATGGTGGCCAGGATGTCCGGGTTACGCACCATTTGTAGCAACAAGCCGTCGCCGCTCGTAGGATCTTTCTTGAGTTTCTGTGGCGCGACGACTTCCGGGCGGTAGTCGGCAACTGCGGCGGAGGCAATAAACAGATCGCACGGGATTGCGGCTTCGCAGGCAGCGAGCATGTCGCGGGCGCTGACCACATCGATTCGCGTCACGCGATCCGGCGTTGGCAGGTGGACCGGGCCCGTAATCAGGGTCACTCGGGCACCCGCTTCAACCGCTGCTTCGGCCAGGGCAAAGCCCATTTTTCCCGAGCTGTGGTTGGTGATGTAGCGAACCGGATCAATGTTTTCCTGGGTTGGACCGGCCGTGATCAGCACGTGCTTGCCGGTCAACGCCTGACGCTGGAAGCAGTCCGCCGCGCACTGGGCGAGATCGTTGGCTTCGAGCATGCGCCCCATGCCGACATCGCCGCAAGCCTGGCTGCCGGAGGCTGGGCCGAAGACTTTCAGGTCACGACTTTCGAGGGTCTGCAGGTTCGATTGGGTTGCCGGGTCGCGCCACATGGCTTGATTCATGGCGGGCGCCACGGCAACAACAGCATCAGTGGCCAGCACCAGCGTGGTCAGCAGGTCGTCGGCAATCCCCTGTGCCAAGCGGGCGATCAGGTCTGCGGTAGCGGGGGCGATCAACACCAGATCGGCCCATTTCGCCAGCTCGATGTGGCCCATTGCGGCTTCGGCTGCCGGGTCCAGCAGGTCCAGATGGACCGGGTGGCCGGACAACGCCTGCATGGTCAGCGGCGTGATGAATTCGCTGCCACCACGGGTCATGACCACGCGCACTTCGGCGCCCTGGTCGATCAGTCGGCGAACCAGCTCAGCGCTCTTGTAGGCAGCGATGCCGCCGCCGACGCCCAGAACAATGCGTTTCCGATACAGCCGCTGCATAGGTCTGCCTTTCAATTCGTTGGTGACTGCATGGCGAAACCCCCTCCCCAGGGATGAATTCGCCTGCAAAAAAGATGGGCTAAGATATCACAGCGACCGCTATGGAACAGCGGCGCCCACAGACAGGGAGGTGCTATGAGTATTCGCGATTGGCCGGCGGCCGAGCGACCGCGGGAAAAGCTTCTTGAACAGGGCTCGGCGAGCCTTTCAGACGCAGAGTTGTTGGCAATTTTTCTACGGACCGGTGTGTCTGGCAGGAGCGCAGTGGACGTTGCGCGTCACTTGCTGAGCAAGTTTGGCAGCCTGCGTGCGTTGCTGGAGGCGGATCAGCCGACGTTCAGCAGGGAGTTGGGGCTCGGTCCCGCCAAGTTCGCACAGCTGCAAGCGGTTCAGGAAATGGGTCGACGGCACATGGCCGAGCGTTTGCGCAACAAATCGGCGCTGGAGAATCCTCAAGCTGTTCGTGATTACCTCAAAGCCTTGCTGCGCCATGAGCAGCATGAGGTGTTCGGTTGTCTGTTTCTGGACTCCAGGCATCAGGTGCTGACCTTTGAAGCGCTGTTTCACGGCTCCATCGACAACACCAGCGTCCATCCCCGGCAGGTGGTCAAGCGTGCGCTGGCCAACAATGCCGCGGCACTGATCCTCTGCCACAACCACCCCTCAGGCAACGCCACTCCCAGCCAGGCGGACCGTAGATTGACCAAACGCCTGCAAGAGGCATTGCTGCTGGTTGATGTGCGGGTTCTTGACCACTTCATCGTCGGTGACGGCGACCCGCTGTCCATGGCCGAGTACGGCTGGATGTGACTGTGGCGAAAATGAGATTCCTGTAGGAGGGAGCGCGCTCTCTCCCACAGGTAATCTCGAAGTGGATTACTTCAGGTTGACCTTCGAGTAGTCCTGGCGACCAAACGGGCTGACAGCGTATCCCTCGACTTGCTTGCGCATCAGGGCGAATGCGGTGGGGTGCGCCAGCGGCAGCCATAGCGCTTGTTGCTGGATCTGCGCCTGAGCCTGCTCGTAGAGCTTGGTGCGCACACCTTGCTCCCCGGTGGTCTTGCCGGCGCTGATCAGCTTGTCCAGATCCTGGTTGCAGTAGCGCGCGAAGTTGGTGCCCGACTTGACCGCGGCGCAGGAAAACTGCGGGGTGAGGAAGTTATCGGGGTCACCGTTGTCGCCAGCCCAGCCCATGAACAGCAGGTCATGTTCGCCCGCTTTGGCGCGGCGGATCACTTCACCCCATTCGATCACGCGGATCTCGGCCTGAATGCCGATTTGAGCCAGGTCGGATTGCAGCATTTGCGCGCCGAGACTTGGGTTCGGGTTAAGCAAGCTGCCGGAAGGGCGGGTCCAGATCGTGGTCTGGAAACCGTCCTTGAGACCTGCCTTGGCCATCAGGGAGCGGGCTTTTTCAGCGTCGTGAGCGTAGCCGGGCAAGCCTTTGGCGTAGCTCCAGGTGTTGGGCGGGTAAGGCCCGCTGGCAGGCTCGGCAGTGTCTTCGAACACCGCTTTGATGTAGTTAGCCTTATCGAAGGCCAGGTTGATAGCCTGGCGTACTTCCGGCTTGTCCAGCGGGGGGTGCTGGCTGTTGATGGCCACGAACGCGGTCATGAACGCGTCAGTCTTTTCTACTTTCAGTGTCGGCTCTTTCAGCGCGGCCTGCACGTCCAGAGGCTTGGGCGACAGGGCGATCTGGCATTCGTTACGACGCAGTTTCTGCAGGCGCACGTTGGCATCCGGAGTAATGGCGAAGATCAGCGGGTCCACCGCAGGCTTGCCACCGAAGTAGTCCGGATTGGCCTTGTAGCGAATCGACGCATCTTTCTGAAAGCGCGTGAAAATGAACGGACCGGTGCCGACCGGCTGACTGTTGAGCTTTTCCGGGGTGCCGGCCTTCATCAGCTTGTCGGCGTATTCGGCCGGATAGATCGAAGCGAAGCCCATGCTCAAGGTCGGCAGAAAGGTCGAGTCAGGGTGGTCAAGCGTGAAGCGCACCGTCAGTGGGTCCAGCGCATCGATCTTCTTGATCAGCGCAGGCAGCTGCATCGACTGAGCATGCGGGAAGCCGCTCTGGGCAACTTTGTGCCACGGGTTGGCCGGGTCGAGCATGCGGTCGAAGCTGAACTTCACGTCCTCTGCGGTCAGGTCGCGGGTAGGGGTGAAGTAGTCCGTTCGATGGAATTTCACATTGGGGTGCAATTTGAAGACGTAGGTCAGACCGTCGGGTGTGACTTCCCAGCTGTCCGCCAGGCTGGCGACGACTTTGCCGCTGGCTGTATCGAAGTCCACCAGCCGGTTCATCAACACATCAGCGGAAGCGTTGGTGGTGGTCAGCGAGTTGTACTGAACCACGTCAAACCCTTCAGGGCTGGCCTCGGTGCAGACGCTCAGGGCTGCGGCCATTGCCTGCGGGCTGAGCAGAAGCGGGGCGAGTAACAGGGGTAGGGCAGCGAGGCGCATGGTCGGATTCCTTTACAGATCGAAGGCCCATCTGCAAGTGCAGTCTGGAAAAGGCTTACCCTAGATGGCTCTTTTGCAAATGACTATCCCCTTTTTCATTTTGGGGGGACTATGTGCGACTGATTTCCGTGTGCACAGATCGAGAAAATCTGAAATTGGCCCATTGGCCGATTCTCTGCGACGAGCGGTCGATATCGGTCACAGCCTTTATCCAAAGCGCTCACCGCCCGAAAAATGGGGTTTTTATCAACTCAACGCACACAGAATGTTGTTGCTCTGTGGTCTTTCTGGTATAAAGCAGCGCTCTTTTCTAGGGGCCCGGTTCCTTCACCTGGAGGTGTAGCCGGTAAGACCTCTAAAGAAACGCGGCGCCTGGCGCCAAATGACTGAGAGATTAAGCGGCCAACCCATGCCGGGTTGGGCATGTGGTTTTAGAGGGCTGAGGCATGTCGAGAGTATGTCAAGTTACCGGTAAGGGTCCGGTGACTGGGAATAACATTTCCCACGCAAATAACAAAACCCGTCGTCGTTTCCTGCCGAACCTGCAGCATCACCGCTTCTGGGTTGAAGAAGAGAAACGTTTCGTGCGTCTGCGCGTATCTGCCAAAGGCATGCGTATCATCGACAAGCGTGGCATCACTGTCGTGCTGGCCGAAATCCGCAAAGCTGGCAAGATCTAAGGGAGCTAATCATGCGTGAATTGATTCGTTTGATTTCGAGCGCCGGTACTGGTCACTTCTACACTACCGACAAGAACAAGCGCACTACTCCGGACAAAATCGAGATCAAGAAATTTGATCCGGTTGTTCGCAAGCACGTGATCTACAAAGAAGGCAAAATCAAGTAATTGATTTTTCTCTCTTACGGAAAAGGCCCGTATCGCGAGATACGGGCCTTTTTTGTTGCCAGTTTTCCGGTATTACGCCGAATCAGCCGCAGTACATCCGGATGACCATGCCGTTGATATCGGTGAAAATTCGTAAGCGGGTGGGCTCGAATTCCGGAGTATTACGATTGACCACGACACTGGCCGCGCGCGAATCCACGCGGGCCTTCTCCTTGTTTTGCTGAGTGAGGTACTGGCCGACCAGGTCTTCTTGCGCCCACCGTGTATTGCATTGCTGCGGTGACGTATCGGCCTGAACCGAAGTCAGGCTCGCTGCAAAGGTGAATCCAGCCAGCAGGCTCGTATTGAATAATGTGCTCATGTTAATTCGCTTCCCTGTGAATAATGAGGTTCTGACTACTGGTGCCAGTAGCTGAAACAGCATCCGGTATGGTCCGTAACCGAGTGCAGTAACTATGTATGCCACTCGACGCAGGCCGGTCCGGATTCACACGACAGGTTGACGAAAAAAGCCCGTCGCGATGGACGGGCTTTTCGGGATAGCGGGGCTGGTGTCAGGCTTTTGGTTCAAACGCCACATAGATCTTGCGGCAGGGCTCCAGCACTTCCCAGGTGCCGCGGAATCCGGCCGGAATGACAAAACGATCACCCGCACGCACCGTTTTGCTGTTGCCATCGTTGTCGCGCAACACTGAAACACCCTGAACGATTTCGCAGTACTCATGTTCGGTGAAGTTCACGTGCCACTGGCCGATCGCGCCTTCCCAAACCCCCGCGTTCAGCTGACCACAGGGGCTGTTGTAGTGGTTATACACCGCTTGCTCGGGGTCGCCCTTGAGGATTTTTGCCGGGTCTGGCCGGTAACGATCAGGCTGAGTGTTGGCTTGGCTGAAATCGACGATGTCCTGGATGCTCATTGTTGTAATCCCCAGTGATTGCGTTGGAAAGCGCAAAGTCTATGTTTATTAAAATGAACATCGCAAGGCCGTTTGCCGGCCTTATGTCAAATATATTGAAACTTGACCTGTCGCTGGTTTAGGGTGGCGGTTGCCTTTGGCCGAACACGCTGGCTGGCCGGGCAGAATTCCTGTGAGCGTCTGCGAAGAACGCTGGGCGCTCGTATTCAACAAGAGGAGGACACTCGTATGACCACCCTGACTCGTGCCGATTGGGAACAACGTGCTCGCGATCTGAAGATCGAAGGCCGCGCCTACATCAATGGCGAATACACCGATGCTGTCTCCGCCGAAACCTTCGAGTGCATCAGCCCGGTCGATGGACGTCTGCTGGGCAAGATCGCCAGCTGTGAAGCCGCCGATGCCCAGCGCGCTGTTGAAAACGCCCGCGCCACGTTCAATTCCGGCGTCTGGTCGCGCCTGGCGCCGACCAAACGCAAAGCCACCATGATTCGTTTTGCCGGCCTGTTGAAACAGCACGCCGAAGAGTTGGCCCTGCTTGAAACGCTGGACATGGGCAAGCCCATCAGCGACTCCCTGTACATCGACGTTCCAGGCGCGGCGCAAGCCCTGAGCTGGAGCGGTGAAGCCATCGACAAAATCTACGACGAAGTTGCCGCTACTCCGCATGATCAGTTGGGTCTGGTCACCCGCGAGCCGGTCGGTGTCGTTGGCGCGATCGTGCCGTGGAACTTCCCTTTGATGATGGCGTGCTGGAAACTCGGCCCGGCGCTGTCCACCGGTAACTCGGTGATCCTCAAACCGTCCGAAAAATCCCCTCTGACTGCCATCCGCATCGCTGCGCTGGCCGTTGAAGCCGGTATCCCGAAAGGCGTGCTGAACGTCCTGCCGGGCTATGGTCACACCGTCGGCAAGGCCCTGGCCCTGCATAACGATGTCGACACGCTGGTATTCACCGGTTCGACCAAGATTGCCAAGCAACTGTTGATCTACTCCGGCGAATCGAACATGAAGCGCGTCTGGCTGGAAGCCGGCGGCAAGAGCCCGAACATCGTGTTTGCCGATGCCCCGGACCTGCAAGCGGCCGCCGAATCGGCTGCCGGCGCCATCGCCTTCAACCAGGGTGAGGTTTGCACCGCCGGTTCCCGTCTGTTGGTCGAGCGTTCGATCAAGGATAAATTCCTGCCGCTGGTGATCGAGGCACTGAAAACCTGGAAGCCGGGCAATCCTCTGGACCCAGCGACCAACGTTGGCGCGCTGGTGGATACCCAGCAAATGAACACCGTGCTGTCCTATATCGAATCCGGTCATGCCGATGGCGCCAAACTGGTGGCCGGTGGCAAGCGCATTCTGCAGGAAACTGGTGGCACCTACGTTGAACCGACGATTTTCGACGGCGTCAGCAATGCGATGAAGATCGCCCAGGAAGAGATTTTCGGCCCGGTACTGTCGGTTATCACCTTTGATAGCGCTGAAGAAGCGGTCCAGATTGCCAACGACACGCCGTACGGTTTGGCCGCTGCAGTGTGGACTGCCGATATTTCCAAGGCTCACCTGACCGCCAAGGCACTGCGCGCCGGTAGCGTCTGGGTCAACCAATACGATGGCGGCGACATGACCGCGCCGTTCGGTGGCTTCAAGCAGTCGGGCAACGGCCGCGACAAATCGCTGCACGCCTTCGACAAATACACCGAGCTGAAGGCGACCTGGATCAAGTTGTAAGTCAGTGAGGGAGGCCTGTTAAGAACAGTTCTCCCAAACGACACAGATCCCTTGTGGGAGCGAGCTTTTGTGGTGAGGGGATTTATCCCCGTTCGGCTGCAAAGCAGTCGCAAGACCAGTGCACGCGGTGTGTTTGATACTGCGTTGTTGCAGGTTTTGCGGCCGCTGTGCGACCTGGCGGGGATAAATCCCCTCGCCACAAAGGCTCGCTCCCACAGTGTTTTGTGCAGTCTGAAGAAATAATATCCACAGGAGCGTGGAGCATGCGTTGGGCGACGTATTTCGCCGTATTGGCGTCTGTCTTGAGTGTTGGTCTGGCCTTGGGCGTCAGTATGCCGTTGGTGTCGTTTCGCCTGGAAAGCTGGGGTTACGGCTCGTTTGCGATCGGTGTCATGGCGGCGATGCCAGCGATTGGCGTATTGCTGGGTGCGAAAATTTCCAGCCATCTGGCGGCGCGTCTTGGCACCGCCAATCTGATGCGTATTTGCCTTTGGGCCGGTGCGCTATCCATCGGCTTGCTGGCGATATTGCCCACCTATCCCGTCTGGCTGGTGCTGCGGCTGATGATCGGGGTGATCCTGACCCTCGTGTTCATCCTCGGCGAAAGCTGGATCAACCAGCTCGTGGTCGAGCAATGGCGTGGACGCCTGGTCGCGCTCTATGGCAGCGCCTACGCGTTAAGTCAGTTGGCAGGACCGTTGTTGCTGGGCGCCGTGGGGACTGATCACGATTATGGTTTCTGGGTCGGCGTCGGCTTGCTGACGGCAGCACCGTTCTTGTTGCTGGGCCGTAGCGGGGCGCCCACCAGCGAAGCGTGCAGTGTGACCTTCAAGGATTTGCTCGGCTTCTGTCGCGGACTACCGGCGATCGCCTGGGCGGTCTCGCTGTTCGCGGCGTTCGAAGCGATGATCCTGACCTTGTTGCCGGTATATTGCCTGCGTCAGGGGTTCACCACCGAAATCGCCCTGGCGATGGTCAGCACCGTGGTAGTCGGCGATGCCCTGTTGCAGTTGCCCATTGGCGCGCTGGCGGATCGTTTGTCGAGGCGCACGTTGTTCACCGGTTGTGCGGTGATTCTGTTGGTGTCCAGTCTGGCGATTCCACTGTTGATCGATACGCTGCTGATCTGGCCGTTATGGGTACTGTTTGGTGCCAGTGCGGGCGGTCTGTTCACCTTGTCGCTGATTCTCATCGGTGAACGCTATCGTGATGATGCGCTGGTCCGCGCTAACGCCCATATCGCGCAATTGTGGGGGATCGGTTGCCTGATCGGGCCACTGGCCGCGGGTGCGGGCAGCCAGTGGATCAGCGGCCACGCGCTGCCGTTGTTAATGGCGGCGGGGGCGTTCGGATTAGTGATTCTACTGTTGCGACAAGGTGCATTTGGCGCCGTACAGCCCGCCTGAACCTGTAGCAGTGTGGCGAGGGGATTTATCCCCGTTCGGCTGCGCAGCAGTCGTAAAGATATCGGGGCCGCTGCGCGACCCAGCGGGGATAAATCCCCTCGCCACAGCTTCGCCAGCTGCTACAGGAATCAGCGTCTGCTCCGGTTGCTACAACATCCGTTCCAAGCCGACTGCCGTACTGAACCAC
This sequence comes from Pseudomonas sp. LBUM1643, assembly GCF_059716215.1. NCBI lineage: Bacteria > Pseudomonadati > Pseudomonadota > Gammaproteobacteria > Pseudomonadales > Pseudomonadaceae > Pseudomonas > Pseudomonas sp. LBUM1643. Next base: position 6,277,959 of record NZ_CP166813.1, on the reverse strand, counting down.
GCGTTGAAGCGGCGCCACATACTGCCCGGTTCCTTGGTCAGGACGTGCATCTTGCCATCATCTTCTGTCACCCAGACGAGACGATCATCGACCAGTTTCACCTGATAACTCAGGGGCGGCGCCATCCCTTCCAGTGCTGATTTGCGTACATGCGCGGCGAGTTCGGGGCTGTCCACCAACACGCCGACTTCGGTGTTCCACAGCACCGAGCGCGGATCGAAGTTGAACGAGCCGATAAAGGATTTCTGCTGATCGAAAATCATCGCCTTGCTGTGCAGGCTGGAATCAGAGCCCCGATAGGATTTGCTGTAGAAAATATGCGGTCCGCTGCCGCCACCTTCGCCAGGTTGGCGGCGCAATTCATACAGCTTCACGCCGTGCTCCAGCAGTGCCTTGCGATAAGGCGCATAACCGCCATGCACCGCCGGTACGTCAGTGGCCTCCAGTGAGTTGGTCAGCAGGCTCACCGAGACGCCGGCATCGGCGCGGCCGGTCAGGTACACCAATCCTGGCTGGCCCGGAACGAAGTAAGCCGAAATCATGATCAGCTCTTTGCTCACACCCCTGAGCTCGGGTGCCAACTGAGTGGTCAGCAGCAGATGCGGGTCGGGGTCCCCCTTGGCCAGGACCTTGCTCGGTGCGTCCCACAATGCCTGGTTCCAGGCCCAGATCAGCTCCCGGCGCCAGATATCCAGGCGCGGATGAGTGGTGTAAGTCATCAGTTGCTGATACAGCGCATGGTTCTGCTTGCGGGTCTCTTGCAGCGATGCTTCCAGTTGCGTCCGGGTATCTTGCAGGTCTTTTTGCGTCGGTTTACTGGACAGGAATGCGTCGATGGGTTTGCTCAGCGCGCTGTTCCAGTATTGATCGAAGCTGTGACCGAGCTGCTCGGCAACCGGGCCAACGCTGAGCATGTCGATGTCGGTGAAATTCAGATTGGGCTTGGCGTCGAAATACTCGTCCCCCAGATTGCGGCCGCCAACGATGGCCACGCTGTTGTCCGCCAGCCACAATTTGTTGTGCATACGCCGGTGTTGCTGCGACAAGTTGAGCAGTCGGCCCATCGCCCGTGTAACACCCGTTGAGCGGCCCAAGTGCAGCGGATTGAACAGGCGGATCTGGATGTGTGGATGCGCCGCCAACGTGGCTATAGTCCAGTCCAGACCATCGCTGGTGGTGTCGTCGAGCAGGATTCTCACCCGCACGCCACGGTCGGCCGCCTTCAACAATTCCTCCACCAGCATGCGGGTGCTGATGCCGTCATGAACGATGTAGTACTGCAGATCAAGACTGCTCTGGGCATTGCGGATCAGCTCGGCGCGGGCCATGAAGGCTTCGCTGCTATTGGTTAGCAAGCGAAAGCCCGACTTCCCTTCGTAGGGCGCGGCCTGAGCCTGGATTGAACGACCAAATGACGAATCGCTGGCGGGTAGCGCCTGGCTCGGTTCGCGTTGAACATCGAAGCTGGCACAGCCGCTCAGGAGCAAGGCGAATAGCAAAAAAGCGAGCAGGGGCTGTCTGGCTCTCACGTAGGATCGTTCCGTTTGGCGGCTGGGGTCGGCATATGGACGCTGGTTTCCGGATAAAGGTCAGTCGTTGTTGCCGTCAGTTTCTGCCAGCAGCTTGATGGCCGCCGCGCCCACCTTGCGAACAGCTTCTTCGATCAGGGGTGTCGGTTTGGCAGCGTAGTTCATCCGCAGGCAATTGCGGTATTTGCCCGAGGCGGAAAAAATGCTGCCGACGGCGATCTGTACGCCTTCATCGTGCAACGCGCGATTCAGTTTCAGGGTGTCGAACCCTTCCGGCAATTCGACCCAGAGCATGAAGCTGCCCTGGGGCCGACTGGCGCGAGTACCGGCCGGGAAGTAGCGTGTGACCCAGTCAATCATCAAGTCGCGATTGCGTTGATATTGTGTACGCATCCGCCGCAAATGCGGCTCGAAGTGTCCTGCCTTGAGGAATTCTGCTATCGCGATCTGCGGCTGCGGAGCCGTGGAACCGGTGCTGATGTATTTCATGTGCAGCACGCGTTCCAGATAACGGCCCGGCGCCACCCAGCCGATGCGCAATCCGGGCGCCAGGGTTTTGGAAAACGAACTGCACAGCAGGACGCGGCCGTCTTCGTCGAAGGATTTGATCGTGCGCGGTCGTGGATAGGTGTAGGCCAGTTCGCCATACACATCGTCCTCGATAATCGCCACGTCGAAACGCTGTGCGAGCGTCAACAACGCCCGTTTGCGTGACTCCGGCATGATGTAGCCCAGCGGGTTGTTGCAGTTGGGGGTCAGCTGTATGACCTTGATCGGCCATTGTTCCAATGCCAGTTCGAGCGCATCGAGGCTGATCCCGGTGAGCGGATCCGTGGGGATTTCCAGGGCCTTCATGCCCAGCCCTTTGAGGGTTTGCATGGCGCCATGAAAGCTCGGCGAATCCACCGCCACGATGTCACCCGGCTCGCAAATCGCCCGAATGCTGGTGGACAGGGCTTCGTGGCAACCGGTTGTCACAACCAGCTCGGCGGCAGTTAACTGACAGCCGGAGTCGAGCATCAGGCGTGCAATCTGCTCGCGCAATTCGAGGGTGCCGTGAATGTTGTCGTAGTACAGGCCGGGCATGTCCTGCCGACGGCTGATTCTGGCGAGGCTGCGCAGCAAGGGTTTCATGGTCGGGGTGGTGATATCGGGCATGCCCCGGCCCAGTTGCACCACATCCTTGCGCGGTACTGCGCGAATGAGTTCCAGCACCTGATCCCACTGAGAAATATCCACCGGCCGCTGAGCGGGGCGGCCAATCGCCGGCAGCTCAGGCAGATCACGACTGACCGGAACGAAGTAGCCGGATTTGGGTTTCGGCATTGCCAATCCGCTGTCTTCCAGCACCCGATAGGCTTGCTGAACCGTGCTCAGGCTCACGCCGTGCTCGACACTCAAGGCCCGCACCGATGGCAGCCGGTCACCGGGGCGATAGAAGCCCTGTTCAATACGCGTGCCGAGCAATTCGGCGAGGTTGACGTAAAGGGTCATGGCGCAGTCTCGGTGTGGGTGATTCGGTTAACCAGTACAGATGGGTCGAAAATATTGGATTCAGACGGTAATACGTGGAATCTGTATGGAGTTAATACAGTGTTGCTGAATCTGTATTGCTTTTTGCCTCCCGCGCATCATGAAAGCTCTGGCTACCCAAGTAAACAGGAGCAATCAAAATGAACGGCTTGAGCGATGTGCGGCTGACGTTACACAGTCAGGAACTGGCGGCAGGGCAAAAGAATGGCACGCGTGAGGCGATGATGCGCAATGCGCCTTCGTGCCTGGGTCGCTGGAACTTGTTCTGGCATCGTCTGCACACGCGCAAGGCGTTGCTGGACTTGACGCCGGAGCAGTTGAAGGATGTCGGGCTGAGTCGGGAGCAGGCGCGGGAGGAGGGGCTTAAGCCGTTCTGGCACCTGTGATATGACACGCGGTCCCCTGTAGGAGCTGCCGCAGGCTGCGATCTTTTGATGTTGATCTTAAAAGCAACATCAAAAGATCGCAGCCTGCGGCAGCTCCTACATTGGGCGTCTTTGATCCTTGGATTTGGGGGTCAAACCAACTCTTTAAGTCGATGCCACAACATTCCCAACGCCAACAACGGCGAGCGCAAATGCTTGCCGCCCGGGAACGTGATATGCGGCACTTTGGCAAACAGATCGAACCCTCCACCCTGCTGCCCGCTGATCGCCTCAGCCAACAACTTGCCCGCCAGGTGCGTGGCATTCACCCCATGTCCCGAGTAAGCCTGGGCGTAATACACATTCGGCTGATCCTTGAGCCGGCCGATCTGCGGGAGACGGTTGGCGCCGATGCCGATCATGCCGCCCCACTGAAAATCGATCTTCACACCGCCCAATTGTGGAAACACCTCGAGCATCTTCGGTCGCATGTACGCGGCGATGTCGTTCGGATCGCGTCCTGAATAGTGGCAGGCGCCGCCAAACAGCAAGCGTCGGTCTGCCGAGAGGCGGTAGTAATCCAGCGCCACCCGCTGATCACACACCGCCATGTTTTGCGGCAGCAGCGCATGGGCCTGTTCTTCGCTCAAGGGTTCGGTGGCAATGATGTAGCTGCCGGCGGGCAGCACTTTGCCGCTGAGATCGGGATTCAAATCATTGAGGTAGGCATTGCAGCCCAGCACCAGCGTTTTGGCGCGTACCGAACCGTGGGCGGTATGAACCTTCACCTCTGTGCCGTAGTCGATGCGCGTCACCGTTGATTGCTCGAACAGCTTCACTCCGAGTTGCTGTGCGGCCGCCGCTTCGCCAAGTGCCAGGTTGAGTGGATGCAAGTGCCCGGAGCCCATGTCGATCAGGCCGCCGACGTAGCGGTCCGACCCTACCACCGAGTGCATTTCATTGGCTTGCAGCAGACGGGTTTCGTAGCGATAGCCGAGGCTGCGCAGTTCTGCGGCGTCTTCAGCGAAACCTTCCAGATCACCTGGCTTGTTCGCCAGATCGCAATAGCCCCAGGTCAGGTCACACGGAATCTGGAAGCGCTCGACGCGTTGACGGACGATTTCCACGGCCTCCAGCCCCATGAGCTTCATCAGGCGCACGCCGTCCGCGCCGATCACATTGGCGAATTGATCGAGGCCATGGCCGACGCCGCGAATCAACTGCCCGCCGTTGCGTCCGCTGGCACCCCAGCCAATCTTGCGGGCTTCAAGCAGCACCACGCTGAAGCCCCGATCAGCCAGTTCCAGCGCGGTGTTCAACCCGGAAAACCCGCCCCCGACCACGCACACATCGGTGACCACTTCGCCTTCGAGCATCGGTAGATCAGGCTGAGGCAGGCTGCTGGCGGCGTAGTAAGAGGCCGTGTGCTGGCCAGGAGCAGGTTGCTGGGCACGGGCATTCATGTGCGTGTTCCTGATTCTTGTGTTTGGAAAATTTGACGGAGCATAAGCCGGACCTTCAAGCACGGGCAACACTGGTCGGTTGCTGCTGTCTGGATCAGGGCTTTTGCGTCAGAATTGCGCTCTATTTCGCAATCGGTCATCGCTTCGATGAGCTGCAACAGTCAGAAAATCCGCACCCTGCGACAGCAGATACCCTCTTTCGAGTGCGTGCCCGGCTGCCATGATTGCTGCGGTCCGGTGACTACTTCGCCGGAAGAAATGTCCCGTCTGCCGCGCAAGACCCGTGCGGAGCAGGATGCCGCGATGGATGAGCTCAACTGTGTGCACCTGGGCCCGAATGGCTGCACGGTGTATGACGAGCGTCCGTTGATTTGCCGACTGTTTGGTACGACCAAAACTTTGCCATGCCCCAATGGACGCGGGCCAGTTGAGCTGATTCATCCGCGGGTCGAGAAGCAGATCCATGAATACATGGCGTCGACCCGGCAGGTCCTTGTCTGAGGGAAGACCGAGTCGCCTGTAATCGCTAGCAGGCTAGCTCCCACACTGGATCTGTGTCATGCCCGGGATGTGTGTCCGCTGCAGATCAACCGTGGGAGCTAGCCTGCTAGCGATGGGGTCTGAACAGACACCACAACGTCTCAGTCCGGAATCGGCAAGCTCAAGCTCTCCTTCACCTCTTCCATCACGATATAGCTCTTGGACTCGCGCACATGCGGCAGTTTGAGCAGGATGTCGCCCAGCAATTTGCGGTACGAAGCCATTTCGGAAATTCGTGCCTTCACCAGATAGTCGAAATCCCCTGACACCAGGTGGCATTCCAATACGTGGGGCAGCTTCAGCACCGCACGCCGGAACTCTTCGAAAGTATCGCCGGATTTGTAGTCGAGGCTGATCTCGACGAACACCAGAAGACTCCCCTTGAGGTGTTGCGGATTGAGCCGGGCGTTATAGCCCATGATGATCCCTTCGCGCTCCAGCCGCCGGACCCGCTCGGTACAGGGCGTGGTCGAGAGCCCGACCTTTTCCCCAAGCTCCGTAAACGAGATGCGTCCGTCCGCTTGCAGGATCCGCAGGATGTTGCGGTCTATCTTGTCCAGCTCACGTTTGGTCTGAGTGTTGGTACGCATAGGGGATGCGCCTCCGTGAAAAGGGTTTTTGCCGAGAATTGTCGCCAAATATAGGCACTTATATAGTGAAATGCACTGCCTAAACTTTTTTACACTGCGCACATCAATGCTGAATACAACAAACGTCAGCGGTAAACCGCGATGAGGGATATGAAAATGCGCGTTATGGTCTTGGGTAGCGGCGTCATCGGTACAGCCAGTGCTTATTATCTGGCCCGTGCCGGGTTTGAAGTGGTGGTGGTGGACCGTCAGCCGGCCGCTGCGATGGAGACCAGTTTCGCCAACGCCGGGCAGGTATCGCCAGGTTATGCCTCGCCGTGGGCCGCACCGGGCGTTCCGCTCAAGGCCATCAAGTGGCTGCTGGAGCGTCACGCACCGCTGGCGATCAAAGCCACTGCCGACATCGATCAGTACCTGTGGATGGCGCAAATGCTGCGCAACTGCACCGCCAGCCGTTACGCGGTGAACAAGGAGCGCATGGTCCGCCTGTCCGAGTACAGCCGTGACTGCCTCGACGAATTGCGCGCCGAAACCGGCATCGCCTACGAAGGCCGCAGCCTCGGTACGACCCAACTGTTCCGCACCCAGGCCCAGCTCGATGGCGCCGCAAAAGACATCGCCGTGTTGAAAGAGTCCGGCGTGCCGTTCGAATTGCTCGACCGCGCCGGTATTGCTCGGGTTGAACCGGCCCTGGCCAGCGTCACCGACATCCTCGCCGGTGCACTGCGCCTGCCAAATGACCAGACCGGCGACTGCCAGATCTTCACCACTCGCCTGGCTGAAATGGCCGTGAAACTGGGTGTGGAATTCCGCTTTGGCCAGGACATCCAGAAGCTCGACTACGCCGGTGATCGCATCAACGGCGTGTGGATCGACGGCAAACTGGAAACGGCTGACCGCTATGTGCTGGCCCTCGGCAGCTACTCGCCGCAACTGCTCAAGCCGCTGGGCATCAAGGCCCCGGTGTATCCGCTCAAGGGTTACTCCCTGACCGTGCCGATCACCAACCCGGCGATGGCCCCGACCTCGACCATTCTCGACGAGACCTACAAGGTCGCGATCACCCGTTTCGATAACCGCATCCGTGTGGGCGGCATGGCTGAGATAGCCGGTTTTGACCTGTCGCTGAACCCGCGTCGACGCGAAACCCTGGAGATGATCGTCAACGACCTCTATCCTCAGGGCGGTGATCTGACCCAGGCGAGCTTCTGGACCGGCCTGCGTCCAACCACGCCGGACGGAACCCCAATCGTAGGGGCCACACCGTTCAGCAATCTGTTCTTGAACACCGGTCACGGTACGCTTGGCTGGACCATGGCGTGTGGTTCCGGTCGCTTGTTGGCCGACCTGATGGCAAAGAAAACGCCGCAGATCAGCGCCGAAGGCCTCGATATTTCCCGTTACGGCAAAAAAATTCAGGAGTCCGCAAAACATGGCAATCCAGCGCCAGCTCACCAATGAGCGCATGAGTCAGATCGTCGCTCATAACGGCACCGTGTATCTGGCGGGGCAGGTCGGCGACGATTTAAACGCCGGGATTGAACAGCAAACCCGTGAAATACTCGCCAACATCGAGCGTTTGCTGGATCTGGCCGGGACCGACAAGAGCCACCTGCTGTCGGTGACGATTTACCTGAAAGACATTGATGCGCACTTCCAGGGCATGAATGCGGTGTGGGACAAGTGGCTGCCAAAAGGCGTTGCGCCGGCCCGTGCCACCGTCGAGTCGAAGTTGTGCAATCCGCAAATTCTGGTTGAGCTCTCGGTTGTAGCCGCTCTGCCATAAGCAAGATCCCTCTCCCGGTGCTACTGGCGGTTCACTCCGTCAGCCAGCGCCGGTTTTTTATTCCATTGACCGACCAGAAGTCTGCCGCCATGCGACCTGCCCGTGCCCTGATCGACCTTCAAGCCCTGCGTCACAATTACCAGATTGCCCGCGAAATCACCGGGGCCAAGGCCCTTGCCGTAATTAAGGCAGATGCCTACGGTCATGGCGCAGTGCGTTGTGCCCAGGCGTTGGAGGCCGAGGCGGACGGGTTTGCCGTGGCCTGTATCGAAGAAGCGCTCGAACTGCGTGCTGCGGGTATTCGTGCCCCGGTGTTGCTGCTGGAAGGTTTTTTCGAGGCTGATGAGCTGGCGTTGATCGTCGAGCATGATTTCTGGTGTGTCGTGCATTCGTTGTGGCAGCTCGAAGCCATCGAAAAAGCAGCACTGGGCAAGCCCATCACCGTCTGGCTCAAGCTTGATTCAGGCATGCACCGGGTCGGCCTGCATCCGGCGGATTATCAAGCGGCGTATCAACGACTGCTGGCCAGTGGCAAGGTTGCGAAGATTGTCCTGATGAGCCACTTCGCTCGTGCCGATGAGTTGCACGATCAAAGCAGCGCTGACCAGGTTGCTGTATTTGAAGCAGCGCGCAAAGGGTTGTCGGCTGAAGTCAGCTTGCGTAACTCGCCAGCGGTGATGGGTTGGCCTCAGGTGCCAAGCGATTGGGTGCGCCCGGGCATCATGCTCTACGGAGCGACGCCGTTCGAAGAAGCCAACACCGTAGCTTCGCGCTTGCAACCGGTCATGACGCTCGAATCCAAGGTGATCTGCGTACGTGAGCTTCCCGCTGGCGAACCGATTGGTTACGGCGCCAAATTCATCACGCCGAAACCGATGCGTGTGGGCGTGGTTGCCATGGGTTATGCCGATGGTTATCCACGTCAGGCGCCAACCGGCACGCCGGTTATGGTTGCCGGGCAGCGCAGCCAACTGATTGGAAGGGTATCGATGGACATGCTGTGCATCGATTTGACCGATGTGCCGCAAGCCGGGCTGGGTTCGACTGTCGAGTTGTGGGGGAAAAACATCCTCGCCAGTGAAGTCGCCGCAGCCGCCGACACTATCCCTTACCAGATTTTCTGCAACCTGCGCCGAGTGCCGAAGCTCTATTCCGGGGTTTAAAGCGCCAATAGGCCTGCCAGGAATTACGTCGTCGAACCGGAATCAGGACCAAGTGTTGTAAATACTGAACGCTGTCGCCATGATAACGCTCAATATTTCAACAACCTGAATTCTGGAGGCGCAAGCTTGGACGTCGGTGAACGACTGCAATCCATCCGAAAGCTCAAAGGCCTTTCCCAGCGTGAGCTCGCCAAACGTGCGGGCGTCACTAACAGCACTATTTCGATGATCGAGAAGAACAGCGTCAGCCCCTCGATCAGTTCGCTGAGGAAAGTACTGGGCGGAATTCCCATGTCCATGGTCGAGTTCTTTTCCGAAGAAATCCTGCAGGAAAAACCGACTCAGATCGTTTACAAAGCCAACGAGCTGATCGATATTTCCGATGGCGCAGTGACCATGAAACTCGTCGGCCGGGCCCACCCGAGTCGCGCCATCGCCTTCCTCAATGAAATCTATCCACCGGGCGCCGATACCGGTGAAGAGATGCTCACCCATGAGGGCGAGGAAACCGGAATTTTGCTGGAAGGGCGACTGGAACTGGTGGTCGGGCTTGAAACTTTTGTGCTCGAAGCCGGCGACAGCTACTACTTTGAAAGTACCAAGCCGCACCGATTCCGTAATCCGTTCGATGCGCCGGCGCGACTAATCAGCGCAGCGACACCCGCGAACTTTTAAGAGAAGAGGCGCCCTGCCAGCATCGCCGAGGTGCCCGAACTGTTTTAACGCCGTGCGACAAGACCCCTTCGACTTTGGGGTTGTTTCAGTGTGACGGGCTTACCGTTATACTTGCGCCCGCCTGCGAACCGTGGCCGTAGGCGTGACTAGCCACCATTGAGGGTGAACGCGTGAATCTAATTATGAAAATGCTGGCTGCACCAGCAACTGTATTGGCCCTATGGGCTGTCAGCGCTCAAGCTGCGACCTCCGACGATATTGCCAAGCGCCTTGCGCCAGTTGGCCAGGTCTGTGTAACAGGTCAAGAATGTAAGGGTATGGACGTTGCGGTTTCTGCCGGCGGCGGTGATGCCAAGACACCTGACTCGATCATTGCAAAGCATTGCAACGCTTGCCACGGTACCGGCCTGCTGGGCGCGCCAAAGATTGGTGACACTGCAGCGTGGAAAGAACGTGCTGATCACCAGGGCGGCCTCGACGGCATCCTGGCCAAAGCGATCACCGGGATCAATGCAATGCCGCCAAAAGGCACCTGCGCTGATTGCTCGGATGCGGATCTCAAAGGCGCCATCGAGAAAATGTCCGGCTTGAAATAAGCTCTCATTTTTCAGCAAAAAGCCGCTTTCGAGCGGCTTTTTTGTACCTGCTGTTCCCCTGTAGGAGCTGCCGCAGGCTGCGATCTTTTGATGTGGATTGTTAAAAACAAGATCAAAAGATCGCAGCCTGCGGCAGCTCCTACTTTTCATTGCAGCAAAGACGCGGCAAGCTCGGTCCAACCCCAATTCACGGAATGTAAGGGAGGATCAGATGGTGCAGCTGTGTTCTATCGAGCAAGCGGTCGATGATGTCCTGGCGCGGTTGCCGGCACATATCCACATGGGCCTGCCTTTGGGGTTGGGTAAGCCCAACCACTTCGTAAACGCGCTGTATCGGCGCGTCGCGCAACTGCCTGAGCGCCAGCTGACGATCTATACCGCGCTGTGCCTGGGGCGGCCTTCTTTGGGCGACGGCTTGCAGAAGCGTTTCCTTGAACCCTTTATCGAACGGGTTTTCGGAGACTATCCGGAATTGGCATTTCTCTCGGACCTGCAAAAAGACAACTTGCCGCCCAACATCCATATCCAGCAATTCTTCATGCAACCCGGCAGCCTGCTTCACAGTGCATCGGCGCAACAGGACTATGTCAGTAGCAATTACAGCCACGCAGCGCGCGACATCAATGCCGCCGGGTTGAACCTGATCGCGCAGCTGGTGGCCAGCCACAGCGAACACCCCGACCGTCTTAGCCTGAGCTGCAACCCGGACATCACCCTCGACTTGTTTCCGATGATCGCCAAGCGCCGAGAAGCGGGAGAGACGATCCTGATGGTGGGCCAGGTGCACAACGACTTGCCCTACATGCCCGGTGACGCAGAAATCGGCATCGATGCGTTCGACTTTTTGATCGACGCAAAGGACAGCACCACCCTGTTCTCGACGCCCAACATGCCGGTGGGTTTTCAGGATCACTTCATCGGGTTGCATGCCAGTACGCTGGTGCGCGATGGCGGTACCTTGCAGATTGGTATCGGTTCCATGGGGGACGCGCTGACCGCCGCACTGCTGGCGCGGCAAGCCGACAACGACGGTTACAAGGCGCTTCTGGCGGATATCAATCTCAGCCAGTGGGCGCAACTCATCGACCGCGAAGGGGGCGTCGAGCCATTCGCCAAAGGGCTGTACGGTTGCAGTGAAATGTTCGTGAACGGCTTGCTGGTATTGGCCGACGCCGGGATTGTACGGCGCAAGGTGTATCCCGACGTACCGACGCAGCTACAGGCCAATGCCGGCACCCTGGATGAGGCCGCACAGAGTGACGGCATCTCGGTGCATGGCGGATTTTTCCTCGGGCCGCGCAGCTACTACGAGCGTTTGCGTGAATTGCCGCAAAGCAAACGGCTCGAATTCAACATGACCCGCATCAGCTACATCAACGAGCTCTACGGTCAGGAAGAACTCAAGCGCTTGCAGCGCCTCGACGCTCGCTTCATCAACACCGTGTTCACCATGACCCTGATGGGCGCCGGTGTAGCCGATCAGCTGGAAGACGGGCGGGTGCTCAGCGGGGTGGGCGGGCAATACAACTTCGTCGCCCAGGGCCATGCGCTGGAAGGGGCGCGTTCGGTGCTGATTTTGCGCAGCTGGCGGGAGGCGGGTGGGGAGGTCAGCTCAAACATCGTCTGGGAATACGGCCATTGCACCATTCCACGGCATCTGCGCGACATCGTGGTCACCGAGTATGGCATCGCTGATCTGCGCGGCAAAAACGATGCGGCGGTGATCGAAGCGCTGCTGAACATCAGCGATTCACGTTTTCAGTCGGACTTGATCGAGCAGGCGCAGAAGGTCGGAAAATTGCCCAAGGATTTCCGCATGGATCCGCGATTCACCGACAACACTGCGCAGCGCTTGCAGGACATTCAGGCCCGACATCCGCAGTTGTTTCCCGAGTATCCGCTGGGGTGTGATTTCACCGCGCAGGAACGGGATGTGTTGCGGGCGCTGAACTGGTTGAAGAGCAAGTTCAAGCTCACGGAGATACTGGAACTGGGCAAGGCTGCGCTGGATGCGCCGCCAGCGTCGGAATTTCCCGCGCATCTGGAACGGATGCAACTGACGAGTCCGGAGGGTTTGAAAGAGGATCTGTTTCAGCGGCTATTGCTCACCGGCCTTAAAGCCACCGCGCAATAACGCCCAGCGCAAAACCAACTGTGGGAGCCAGCCTGCTGGCGATGACTGTCTGTCAGTCATGAAGAGTGTGACTGACACGATGTCATCGCCAGCAGGCTGGCTCCCACAGGGGTAACGCGGAGGGGCGGATTATTCGATGAACGTTACAACGCCATCTTTCAACGACAGCACCCGGGCCAGGGATTCAACGCGGTAACCCTGTGCATCCAGCTCGGCACGCCCACCCTGGAACGACTTCTCGATCACGATACCCAAACCGGCCACGGTCGCGCCGGCCTGTTTGATGATCGAGATCAGCGCCTGGGACGCCTTACCGTTGGCCAAAAAGTCATCGATGATCAGTACGCGGTCGCTGCTGGTCAGGTGACGCGGCGAGATCGCTACCGTGCTTTCAGTCTGCTTGGTGAACGAGTAAACGGTCGCCGACAGCAGGTTTTCGGTCAGGGTCAGAGACTGATGCTTGCGCGCAAAGATCACCGGCACGCCAAGGTTCAGGCCCGTCATGATGGCCGGAGCAATGCCTGAGGCCTCGATGGTCACGATCTTGGTGATGCCCGAGTCCTTGAACAGCGTGGCGAACTCGTCGCCGATCAGCTTCATCAGGGCCGGGTCGATCTGGTGGTTCAAAAAGGCGTCGACCTTCAGGACCTGATCGGAAAGCACGATGCCTTCTTCGCGAATTTTCTTGTGCAGTGCTTCCATGAAGCTTTCCTCTACTGACGCGGTATGCGCCTAGCTTGTAAAAAGTGTTCGGTTAAAAAGTGCTCAATTCTAGCGCTTTAACATCGCGCGTATATCCGCCAATGCGGTATTGCCGCGAACGGCTTTGACTTCTACGGGCGTGTCGTCGTTGCCTTCCCAGGCCAGGTCGTCCGGCGGCAACTCATCAAGGAAGCGACTCGGTGCGCAATCGATGATCTCGCCGTACTGCTTACGCTTGGCAGCGAAGGTAAAAGCCAGGGTCTGACGCGCGCGGGTAATGCCGACGTAGGCCAGGCGGCGTTCTTCTTCGATGGTGTCGGCTTCGATACTGGAGCGGTGCGGAAGGATTTCCTCTTCCATGCCCATGATGAACACGTAGGGAAATTCCAGGCCCTTGGAGGCGTGCAAGGTCATCATCTGCACACCTTCGGCACCGTCTTCCTCTTCCTGCTGCCGTTCCAGCATGTCGCGCAGCACCAGTTTGCCGATGGCATCTTCGACGGTCATTTCGCCTTCCTCGTCCTTCTCGAGGGTGTTTTTCAACGCCCCGATCAGGAACCAGACGTTACCCATGCGGTAATCGGCGGCCTTGTCGCTGGAACTGTTGGTGCGCAGCCAGTTCTCGTAGTCGATGTCCATGACCATGCTGCGCAGCGCAGAGATCGGGTCTTCGCCGGCGCACTGCTCGCGGACTTTGTCCATGAAGCGCTTGAATCGCGAAAGGCGATCGGTGAAACGGGTGTCCAGATGCTCGCCCAGGCCGATTTCGTCGGTGGCGGCGTACATCGAGATCTTTCGCTCGGTGGCGTAGTTACCCAGCTTCTCCAGCGTGGTCGAACCGATTTCCCGGCGTGGGACGTTGATCACCCGCAGGAAGGCGTTGTCGTCGTCCGGGTTCACGATCAGGCGGAAGTAGGCCATCAGATCTTTCACTTCCTGACGTCCGAAGAAGCTGTTGCCGCCAGATAAACGATAGGGAATCTGGTGGTGCTGCAGCTTCAGTTCGATCAATTTGGCCTGGTAGTTACCGCGGTACAGGATCGCAAAGTCGCTGTACGGCCGGTCGGTGCGCAAGTGCAGGGTCAACAGCTCAACGGCCACACGCTCGGCTTCGGCATCTTCGTTGCGGCAACGGATCACGCGGATTTCATCGCCGTGACCCATCTCGCTCCACAGCTGCTTTTCGAATTCGTGCGGGTTATTGGAGATCAGCACGTTCGCGCAACGCAGGATGCGGCTGGTGGAGCGATAGTTCTGCTCCAGCATTACCACTTTCAGGGACGGGTAATCGTCCTTGAGCAGCATCAGGTTTTCCGGGCGCGCGCCACGCCAGGCATAAATCGACTGGTCATCGTCGCCCACCACGGTGAACTGGTTGCGCGTGCCGATCAGCAGCTTCACCAGCAAATACTGGCTGGCGTTGGTGTCCTGGTATTCGTCCACCAGCAGGTAGCGGACCTTGTTCTGCCACTTCTCGAGAATGTCGGCGTGTTCCTGAAACAGCTTTACCGGCAGCAGGATCAGGTCGTCGAAGTCCACCGCGTTGAACGCCTTGAGCGTGCGCTGATAGTGGGTATAGACGATGGCGGCGGTCTGCTCCTTGGGATTGCGCGCGTTTTCCAGGGCTTCGGGCGGCAGGATCAGGTCGTTTTTCCACGAGCCGATCATGTTCTTGATCTCGTCGACGCCGTCGTCGCCCGAGTATTCCTTCTGCATGATGTCGGTCATCAAGGCTTTGACGTCGGTCTCGTCAAAGATTGAAAAACCGGGCTTGTAGCCCAGGCGAACGTGTTCCTTGCGGATGATGTTCAAGCCCAGGTTGTGGAAGGTACACACCGTCAGGCCGCGGCCTTCGCCGCCCTTGAGCAGCGTGCCGACCCGTTCCTTCATCTCGCGCGCGGCCTTGTTGGTAAAGGTCATTGCGACGATGTACTGGGCGCGAATGCCGCAGTTCTGGATCAAATGCGCAATTTTGCGTGTGATCACACTCGTCTTGCCGGAGCCTGCGCCGGCGAGCACCAAAAGAGGGCCGCCGACGTAGCTCACGGCTTCTTGCTGCCGGGGATTGAGTCGGGACATACGGAATCAGGGAGTCGTTTGCGAAATGGGCCGGCATTTTAACAGGCTCAGCGAATTGTGCTGCTCTCTCCGACTTGTGACGCAACACGCGATCTCTATTTGCCGGTTTTGATACTTTCACGCAGGATGCATGATTAATTTGCGTCTAATGTTCGTAATTCCTGATACAAAAGCCTCGTTTGATAATTGATGTCATTTGGTCATTGGTTATCGGCGCGGCATAATGCCCGTCGCCACCTCTTTGCAGAGTCTAGGGAGCTAGCTTGTCTACGCCTGTCGAACCCTTGCGTTTGCTGCTACTGGCCGAAGAGCCAGCGTGGGCAGCGTTGTTGCGCGAGTGTCTGGCTCCGATGGGGAGCTCGGCCGTGCTGATCAGCGCGCCGAGCTGGGAGTCGGTCAGCAGTCTGTTCGATGACAACCGCAATGCGGTGTTGTTGACGATTCCTGCACTGGCGCCGCTGCCAGGCCAATGCACTCTGCCGACTGTATTGCTGCTCGAACACGAACCCGTTTCACCACCCGATGGTGTGAGTGACTGGTTGGTGCGCGACGTACTGGATTCGGGCATGTTGCGTCGCTGCCTGCGCCATGTGCGCGAACGCGGTCTGCTGGAAAACACCCTGCAGCGCCTGGCCGAGCAAGACCCGTTGACGGGCATCGCCAACCGGCAGGGGTTCCAGACGTTGCTAGCGGCACGGCTGGTGGAAAACGACGGCCGTGGCCTGGCGCTCGGTCACCTGGACCTCGACAACTTCCGTCATGCCAACGACGCCCTTGGCCATCAGGCTGGCGACCGGTTGATCCTGCAAGTCGTCGCGCGGTTGAAAAGCCAGCTTGAGGCCGGCGATCAGCTGGCGCGGCTGGGCAGCGATGAATTTGCCTTGCTGATCGACACCCGTCGCGCCCCTCAACGCGCGGAATGGATGGCCGAACGAATTACCGAAGCGCTGGCCGAGCCCTATTGGGTCGACGGCGAAAGCCTGTTGATCGGTTCCAGCCTGGGTATTGCCCACGCCCGAGCCCAGGCCGGTGCCGATCCGCTGATGTGGCATGCCCACATCGCGATGCAGCAGGCCAAGAGCACGCAGGGCTGTACCTTCCACATCTTCAACGAACGCATTAACCGCAATGCTCGCAGCATGGCCGACCTCGAAAGCGAGCTGCGCCGGGCGTTGCGTCGGGATGAACTGGAGCTGCATTACCAACCCAGGCTGAATCTTGCGGACGGGCAAATCGTCGGCCTCGAAGCCTTGGTGCGCTGGCGGCATGCCGAGCGTGGCTTGTTGCCTCCGAGCGAATTTGTCCCGCTGGCCGAGCAAAGCGGTTTGATCGTGCCGCTGGGTTACTGGGTTATTTCCCGTGCGTTGCGTGACATGCAGGCGCTGCGCGAGCGCGGTCTGCCAGCGTTGCACATGGCGATCAACCTGTCATTCCGGCAGTTTCAGGACAGCCAGCTACTGCCGACATTGAGTCGCTTGATCGTCGAGCGCGGCGTCGAGGCGCAGTGGCTGGAGTTCGAGTTGACCGAAACGGCGGTCATGCGCCGCAGCGATCTGGTGAAGCAGACAATGGATGCCCTCGGACGACTGGGTGTACGCTTCTCACTCGATGATTTCGGGACCGGATTTTCGTCGTTCGTGCACCTCAACAGCCTGCCGATTGCCTTGCTGAAGGTCGACAAAAGCTTTGTCGGCGGCATGGAAGAGCGTGAGGAAAATCGCAAACTGGTCCACGCGATGATCAACCTCGCGCATAACCTCAACCTGGAAGTGGTTGCCGAAGGGGTGGAAACCGCGGCACAGCTGGATCTGTTGCGCGGGTTTGGTTGCGATCAGGTGCAGGGATACCTGATCAGCAAGCCGCTGCCGTTGGCGGAACTGGTTGAGTATTTGACGTTTGGTTCGAGCCAGCAGTCTGCATTGGAAGTCGTGAGTTGATCCCAGACTGAACTGGGCGTTTTTTGTGGCGAGGGAGAAGCTCCCTCGCCACAAAAGCTCCCACCGGGCATCTCATTCGGTTTGAATGGCCTCGAAACGCTGTGAGGATGGCTCCCGCCGAATCATCCGCTTCATCTTCCACTCAAACGCCAGCGTCAGGCTCACCGCCGCGCACGCCAGGCCCAGGGCCAATCCCCACCAGACCCCCGTTGGCCCCCAGTTCAAATGGAAGGCCATCCACCAGGCGGCCGGCGCGCCGATCAGCCAATAGCAACCCAGTCCCACGAGGAACGTAGTCTTGGCGTCCTTGAGCCCACGGATGCAGCCCATCGCAATGGTCTGCGTGCCGTCGAACAGCTCGAACCACGCCGCTACCGCCAGCAGGCTCACGGCCAGCTCGATGACCGGGCGAAACGCCGGGTCGTTGTGGTCCAGAAACAAACCTATCAGCTGATTTGGCAGCAGCCAGAACACCATCGCGAAACCCAGCATCGCTATCGCCCCGAAGGCCAGGCCGACCCTACCTGCCAACCGTGCATCCAGCAGTTGCCCCGCGCCGTAATGCTGGCCGATGCGCATGGTGATCGCATAGGAGAGTCCCGCCGGAATCATGAACGCCACTGAAACGATTTGCAGCGCGATCTGATGCGCCCCCAATTGCGTGCTGCCCATCGTGCCCATGCACAGCGCGGCAAAGGCAAACAGCCCGACTTCCACCGCGTAGGTGCCGCCAATGGGCAGGCCCAGGCGCCACAGCTCTTTGAGGTACTGACGATTAGGCCGTGACAGGCCCGCGCGCAACGGATAAGCGTCGTACGCGGGATGCCGGCGAATGTGCAGCGCGAGTGCCACTGCCATGAGGTTGGCGACAATGGCCGTGACCAGTCCGATCCCCACCAGGCCCATTTTCGGCAGACCAAACATGCCCGTGATCAACGCATAGTTGAGCAGGAAGTTAGCGACCGTACCGGCGAGGCTGATGACCATGACGGGCGTCGCCCGGCCGATCGCACTGGTGAAGCCGCGCAGGGCCATGAAGCTCAGATAACCGGGCAGGGCGAACGGCAGGATCAATAGAAACTGGCCAGCCATCTGGACGTTGGTTTCGGTCTGACCGAACAGCAACAACACCGGTTTGAGGTTCCACAACAGCAAGCCCGCCACCAGCGCCATCAACCACGCCAGCCACAAACCGGCCTGTGTCAGTCGCGCCGCCCCAACGGTATCGCCTGCACCTTTGCGGATAGACACCAGGGTGCCGACCGCAGCAATTACACCGATGCAGAAAAATGCCACGAAGGAATAGGCGGCCGCCCCCAGACCACCGCCGGCCAGCGCCTCGGGACTCAGGCGCGCCATCATCAACGTATCGGTGAGGACCATCAGCATGTGCGCCAACTGCGAGGCAATCAACGGCCCCGCCAGCCGCAGAATGGCCCAGAGTTCAACACGCGCTGGATGCTTCATGATCATCACGCTCGATTTTCATAGGGAACAGTAGACCGTCGATTCTCGGCGCTCTCAGGGGATTGCACAAAGGGATAAAAAGGATGGGTCGCATGATTAAAACTCATGCAGAATAGTTTGGTCTGGTTCATGTTGCGCAGTTGCAGGAGCGTTCCCGATGTCCCGTCGTCTTCCTCCCTTGTATGCCCTTCGCGCCTTCGAAGCGGCTGCGCGCCACAGCTCGTTTACCCGGGCCGCGGAAGAGCTTTCGATCACTCAAAGCGCTGTAAGTCGGCACATTCGTACGCTCGAAGAGCATTTTGCCTGTCGACTGTTTCACCGCAGTGGCCGAAACCTCCAGTTGACCGAATCAGCGCGTTTGCTATTACCGGGGATTCGCGAAGGCTTCACTGCGCTTGAGCGGGCGTGCAATACCTTGCGCGCGGAAGACGACGTCTTGCGCATGAAGGCCCCCTCGACCTTGACGATGCGCTGGCTGTTGGCACGACTGAGTCGCTTCCGTCATCTGCAACCGGGCAATGAAGTGCAGCTGACCAGCGCCTGGATGGACGTCGACTCGGTGGATTTCAACGACGAGCCCTTCGACTGCGCCGTGTTGCTGAGCAACGGGCATTTCCCGCCTGACTGGGAGGCGAGCTATCTGTTTCCTGAAGAATTGATCCCGGTCGGCGCGCCGAACCTTTTGAACGAACAACCCTGGGATGTCACGCGCCTGGCCAACACTGAATTGCTGCACCCGACGCCGGATCGCCGCGATTGGCGCAACTGGCTGGAGCGCATGGGTATGGCCGATCAGGTGTCGCTCAAGGGTGGGCAGGTATTCGATACGCTGGAGCTGGGCATGATCGCCGCGGCGCGCGGGTATGGTGTGTCGATGGGCGATCTGCTGATGGTGGCTGAGGATGTGGCGCAAGGGCGCCTGAGTTTGCCGTGGCCGACGGCTGTCGCCAGCGGTGAGAAATATTACCTGGTCTGGCCGAAAACCCGCCCCGGCGGCGAACGAATGCGCCGACTCAGTGATTTCCTGCAGGGCGAAGTTCGGGCAATGGAGTTGCCCGATGTCGAGCATTTGAGCTGAATCGATAGAGCCGTCGCAATGACGGCTTTGAGCTATCTCCCGGTGAATCACTCAAGTATTCAGCTTTGCCGCCGAAAGTCTGCAGGTGGAACCTTCGTGCAGGTTCGACCGAATTCCCATTATTAGAAATTTTGCTGAGTGTGCGTTGCGATCAGGATGATCCGGTCACTCGGCCAGGAGCAGTCATGTCTCAACCTCGTGCCCGGATCGCCTCACAACTGGGGCTAGCGCTGGCCGTGATACTGGCGGTGGTCATCAGCGGCAGTACGCTGTTCGCGTTGCGCTCGCTGGACACAGCCAACCTCGCCACCCGCGAAGAACACCTGGCCAGTGAAGCCCGGCTGCTGGCCGATCAGTTGAGCACCTTCCACGGTACGTTGCGCGAAAGCACCCAGCGCCTCAGCGGGTTGTTCGAAAAGCGTTTCAGCGTCGGTTTGAGTCTGCATCCTGATGAGCCGGTGACGGTGGCCGGCGTACAGACACCCGGCCTGCACCTGGGCAGCGAAGTGCTGAACAACAACTTCAGCGAAGTGGACGAGTTCAAGCAAATGACCGCCGGCGTCGCCACGTTGTTCGTGCGCAACGGCGATGACTTTATCCGCGTCAGTACGTCCCTGAGCAAACAGGACGGCACGCGGGCCATCGGTACGCTGCTCGATCACGCGCATCCGGCTTATGCACGCCTGATGGCGGGGCAAAGCTACGTCGGTCGCGCCTTGCTCTTCGAACGGTCCTACATGACGCAATACACCCCTGTACGTGACAGTGGCGGGAAGGTCATCGCCGTGCTGTTTGTAGGATTCGATTACACCGATGCGCAAAATGCGCAATTTGCCAACCTCAAGCGTTTCCGGATTGGTCAAACGGGATCGTTGGCGTTGCTGGATGAGCAGGGCAAGTGGCTGGTGCCGATCGCTGGTGTGCAAGCGCTGGATCAAGCCGTTCCGGCCATCATGGCGCTGTCCAAGACACCGGGCACGGGCGATTTCTGGAGCGACAAGTCCGAAGCGTTCTACAGCGTGGCGGTGCCGTTTGAGGGCGGCCCCTGGTCGGTGGTTGCGAGCATGCCGAAAGCTGAAATCAACGCGGTGACCTGGAGCGTCGGGATTCGATTGGCAATTGGCAGCCTGCTGGCCATGTTGATTGCGGTGGGTTCGGCGGTCTGGCTGTTGCGTAGCAAGCTCGCGCCGCTGGGCGATCTGGTGCGTCAGGCCGAAGCCTTGGGTGCAGGTGATTTGAGCGTGCGCCTGAACGTGTCGAGCCACGACGAAATCGGTCAGTTGGCCCGGGCTTTCAATCAGATGAGTCAGGCGCTGTCGACCATGGTGGAACACATCCGCAAAGCCTCGGAAGAGGTCAATAGACGCGCGCAGGCGTTATCCGGGTTGTCTGGCGGCGCGTACGAAGGAATGGAGCAGCAGTCGGGCGAAATCACCAGCATGGCCGGTGCTGTGGAGGAGTTCAGTGCGACCTCGTTGAACATTGCCGACAACATGGGCAGCACCGAGCGCCTGGCTCAAGAGAACGCACAACAAACGCGGATCGGTCGTACATCGATGGAGGAAGCGTCCTCGTCTCTGGAGCAAATCGCTGGCGCACTGAACAGTACCGCGACCGTGATCAACACCCTGGGTCAGCGTTCGCAGGAAATCGGCGGCATCGTGGGGGTAATTACTTCGATTGCCGAACAGACCAACCTGCTGGCGCTGAACGCGGCGATCGAAGCTGCCCGTGCCGGTGAGCAAGGGCGTGGGTTTGCGGTAGTGGCCGATGAGGTTCGCAATCTGGCTTCACGTACGCGTCAGGCGACGGATGAAATCTCGGTGATGATTCAAAGCATCCAGCAAGAGACGGGCAACGCCATCAGCACCATGGAACAGGGCAATGTGCTGATGCAGGAAGGCTTGTCGCGTAACGCCAATGTCGCCACGGCGCTGGCGCGGATCGATGAGCAGAGCCGCTCGGCGGGTCAGCAGTTTGCCGCCATCACCACGGCGACCCAGGAGCAGAGCAGCACGGCAACGTTGCTGAGTAGCAACCTGCAAAGCATTGCGTTGGCGAACAGTGAGCAGCGCGAAGTGGTGTCGAACCTGGCGGTGACGGCCAAAGAGCTGGAAAGCCTGGCGGCGGAGTTGCGTTCCGAGGTTGACCGGTTTCGGTGAGTTGCTTCTGAGATCGCCATCGCGGGCAAGCCTTGCTCCCACATGATTTGTGTCGTTCAGAAAGCTCTTGAGCGACGCATACCCTGTGGGAGCGAGCCTGCTCGCGATGGGCGCGACTCGTTTTCCAGACTTACTGCGTAGCTGGCCGATACTGCAACGCCTCCGCCAAATGCCCCCGTGTAATCTCATCGACCTGCTCAAGGTCCGCCAATGTGCGCGCTACCTTCAACAACCGATGGGCCGAACGCAGCGACAATGTCAGCCGTTCGCAGGCAGACTCCAGCCAGTGTTCATCCGCTGTGGATAACGTGCAGTGGGCGCGCAAACCCGGCAGATCGAGGAACGCATTCGCGCAGCCCTGACGCTTGTGCTGTCGCTCCCGAGCTTCGGCAACCAGAGCGGCCGCCGTTGCGGTGTCATCTCCTGGTTTGGACGCGGGATTCAACGCAGTGGCTTCCCGGGCGACGGTCAGGTGCAGGTCGATACGATCCAGCAGCGGGCCTGACAACTTGTTGCGATAGCGTTGAATCATGTCCGGCGTGCAGGAGCAGCGGCCCGTGGGCTCGCCAAGATATCCACAGGGGCAAGGATTCATCGCCGCCACCAATTGGAAGCGAGCCGGAAACCGCACCCGGTCTTTGGCCCGGGAGATCACGATATGTCCCGACTCCAATGGCTCCCTCAGCACTTCCAATACTTTGCGATCAAACTCGGGAAGCTCGTCCAGAAACAGTACGCCGTGATGGGCAAGGGTAATTTCGCCGGGTTGCGGTTTCGAGCCTCCGCCGACCAATGCAGGGCCGGAAGCCGAGTGATGGGGCTGCCGGAACGGGCGCTGTGGCCAGTGACTCAAGGGAACGCAACTGACCACCGACTTGATGGCCGCGACTTCCAGTGCTTCGCTCTCGGCCAGCGGTGGCAGCAAGCCTGGCAGTCGGCTCGCGAGTAACGTCTTCCCCGTCCCCGGGGGGCCGCTGAACAACAGGTTATGCGCACCTGCTGCGGCAATCAGCAAGGCACGCTTGGCCGCCATTTGGCCCTGGACCTCGTTCAAATCCGGGTAGGGCCTGCTGGCATGCATCAGTCCATCGGAAACGTAAGGGGCAATGGGCAGATGACCATTGAAATGCGAAACGGCTTCCAGCAGGTGATCCACCGCAATCACCTTCAGGCCCGAAGCCAGACAAGCCTCCTCGGCATTTGCCCGCGGCACCATCAACGAACGACCGGCCTTGCGCGCAGCCAGTGCTGCCGGTAGCACGCCTCTCACGGCACGCACCGCGCCTGACAGCGCCAACTCTCCCAGACACTCGATGTCATCCAGTGTGAGCGCCGGCACCTGGACACTGGCCGAAAGAATCCCCAAGGCAATCGCCAGATCAAACCGTCCGCCATCTTTGGGCAGATCTGCCGGCGCGAGATTCAGCGTGATGCGCCGCGCCGGAAACTGCAGCCCCGAATTGATGATCGCGCTGCGTACCCTGTCCTTGCTTTCCTTCACTGCAGCCTCGGGTAAGCCGACCATCGTCAGTGATGGCAAGCCATTGGCGAGGTGGACTTCTACGGTAACGGCAGGTGCTTCCACGCCAACCTGGGCACGGCTGTGGACGATGGAGAGGGACATGGTCGTTCCTTGATTTGTACGGGGGCCGCTTCCTGCGGGTTCTTGAAGGGTAGTCGGGGAGTAGGGATTTGGTGGGGCGATTACGCGGACGAACTTTCACTGGATGTTGCTGGTTGGAGTTATAAATCAGGCACCAGAGCCGCTTTTTGTAGGACCGTGCCGAGATAGGTGAAGGACATCGGTGAAAGAGCGTAAACGGACTTGTCGGGAGAAAGTGGATGCTTATGATCTCGCTAAATGCAGCCACAGGAGGCGTGAATGAAGAGGAACGGGATGCGCCCAATTCATCCTGGTGAGATTCTTGGCGAAGAGTTTTTGAAGCCACTGAGTATTTCGCCTGAGGCTTTGGCTCGCTCTATGAGCGAGTCTGAAGCCAAAGTGAGCGACTTTGTGAGGCAGCAGCGAGGCGTCAGTACTGTTCTGGCGAGGAAATTATCTAGCCATCTGAACACCACGCCCGAGTTCTGGCTGAATCTCCAATCGACCTACGATCAGTGTAGGGCCGAAATTGGGCGTGGATAAACCTTGAATACCTATAGCGATTGCAGCACTTGCGAAGCTCGCCTCCACCACGGCGTATTGATTGTCGGTATTGGTGCCTTCCGTTCAGGCAGTACATGTGGCACGTCCTGCAATCGAATCCACGGCTGGTTGTTCCAGTGCAGCAAGCTCAACGACATCTCTGGCCAATTCAACAGGCTCAGCACCGGTCGCTCGGTTGAGGTCGGTTGCTCTGCGTCTCGGAGTGCTGGCACCACGTCGTGTGTAAGCCATTCGCGCAGGTTTCGGTATTCGGGGCAGTAGTGGTAGACGAGCAGTGCGTAGACGCCGGATTCGCTGATCAGCAGGGTGTTTTCCAGGCTGCCGTGGATGAGCGTTCGAGCGGATTGGTGTTGGTCCGGGTCGAGTTTTCGAAGGGTGCGTTCGTCGATATAGAGGCGGATGAGACGGCCTAAGTCGCGGGCGCTGAACCAGGGTTGGTTTTCGAGGAGGAGGGCGTGGAGGTGGAGTTTGTGGCGGGTGAAGACGTGGGGTGTTAGATAGTTTTCATCCATGGTGCAAATCTCGGAGTCGAGTGGAGAAAAACCGCCTCTAATCGTCGCCAAACGAAAAGGGTGGCAGCTATGCGTGGGTTGGCGAACCGGCGACGCCCGAATTCCGGCAGACCCGAAGGTCTCCTACGCACAGCCGCCATAAATCGGGACGGGAAATTTCCCTGTCCGAGTGTGTCTTGCTGCTTCGGGGGTCTCCAGGTCGCCAAACCCAGTGCTGAACATTCAGCAGTGGGTGAGCTTAGGAACCGGAGCTGTGCGGCGCAATCGGACGGCGGATGAGAATTTTGTAGGACGTTGCCGGGATGTTTGCAGGCTTTAAGATCAAAAGATCGCAGCCTGCGGCAGCTCCTACAGGGAAGCAGTTTGGTGTCATTAAAATTGTGGTGAGGCCATCGCGGGCAAGCCCGCTCCCACAGGGTTTGCGGCGTTTATTCGGTTGGCGGGGTTAGCTTAGCTTCCATCTCGGCGACTTTCGCTTCAAGACTCTCCAGCCGCGCACGGGTGCGTGCGAGTACGACCATCTGGCTATCAAACTCTTCCCGGCTAACCAGGTCCAGCTTGCTGAAGCCGCTCTGCAACAACGCCTTGAACTGGCTTTCGATTTCGCTTTTCGGCAGTGGAGTGTCGCCGCTGAAGAGGCGGGAGGCGGTGCCCGTCAGGGCGTCAAGGAAGTCTTTGGGCGCGAGCATGGGAAAGGTCCTGGAAACAATGGCGGGCAGTGTATCACGCAGTGTCTATAGTCAATCTCGATGGCAGGGGTGCACGCTTTTCGCGCATGCGGACGGACGGCATCGCACCGTTGTTGTGCGTATACGGCGGGCCATTCGTGTGAAGTGGTCGGTCGCTGAGGCCAATGGATTGAATTCAGTGGTTTTTGTGGAGATGGCAAGCTTTCTGCTTAGTGCCTAGTGACCCATGCACTGATGCAGTCGCTGTGACGAATGCAGTGCGCCGAGCGGAACGGGGAAGTGTTTCGTCAGGAGCGGTTAACTGGCGTCGGACGGGCAGGTAAGGCCGACGATGCGTTACAAAGCCAGGCACTGCGCTTAGACTTGAGTCGGGTTTGTTTTCCTGGGGCAAGTCCACCAATTCGGGAGAGAGTTTTCATGAAGCTAGTCACTGCCATCATCAAGCCGTTCAAACTGGACGACGTGCGCGAGTCGCTGTCCGAGATCGGCGTGCAGGGCATTACCGTTACTGAAGTCAAAGGCTTCGGTCGGCAGAAGGGTCACACCGAGCTGTATCGCGGCGCGGAGTACGTGGTCGATTTCCTGCCAAAGGTGAAGATCGACGTCGCCATTGACGACAAGGATCTTGATCGGGTTATCGAGGCGATAACCAAGGCAGCCAACACCGGCAAGATCGGTGACGGCAAGATCTTCGTGGTTAATCTGGAACAGGCGATTCGCATCCGTACCGGCGAAACCGATACCGACGCAATCTAAAAAGCCGCCACAAACCCAACGCCCCAGGAGAAAACAATATGACTCTGCGTAAATTCGCAGGGCTAGGAGCCCTGTTGTCCCTCGTAATGCCCAGCCTGGCTATGGCGGCAGACGAAGTGGCGGCCCCAGTCCTCAACTCCGGCGACACCGCCTGGATGTTGACCTCGACAGCCCTCGTGCTGTTCATGACCATTCCCGGCCTCGCGCTGTTCTAC
Source organism: Pseudomonas sp. LBUM1643 (assembly GCF_059716215.1). Taxonomy (NCBI): domain Bacteria; kingdom Pseudomonadati; phylum Pseudomonadota; class Gammaproteobacteria; order Pseudomonadales; family Pseudomonadaceae; genus Pseudomonas; species Pseudomonas sp. LBUM1643. The sequence continues at coordinate 6,251,821 of NZ_CP166813.1, read as the reverse complement.
GGCGGCATGGTTCGGTCCAAAAACATTCTTTCCGTGATGATGCAGTGCTTCGCCATTACCGGTCTGATCAGCATTCTGTGGGTCATTTATGGCTACAGCATTGCGTTCGACACTACCGGCATGGAGCAGGGCGTCGTCAACTTCAACTCGTTCTTCGGCGGCATGGGCAAGGCGTTCCTCGCCGGCATCACGCCAGCCAGCCTGACCGGGCCTGCGGCGCTGTTCCCTGAGGCGGTGTTCGTCACCTTCCAGATGACCTTCGCCATCATTACCCCTGCGTTGATCGTCGGTGCTTTCGCCGAGCGGATGAAGTTCTCCGCCATGCTGATCTTCATGGGCATCTGGTTCACCCTGGTTTATGCGCCGATCGCGCACATGGTCTGGTCCGGTAACGGCGGCCTGATGTGGGACTGGGGCGTGCTGGACTTCGCTGGCGGCACCGTTGTGCACATCAACGCCGGTGTGGCAGGTCTGATTTGCTGCCTGGTACTGGGCAAGCGCAAAGGCTTCCCGACCACTCCGATGGCTCCGCACAACCTCGGTTACACGCTGATGGGTGCTGCAATGCTGTGGGTAGGCTGGTTCGGTTTCAACGCCGGCTCTGCTGCTGCAGCAAACGGCACTGCAGGTATGGCGATGCTGGTCACCCAGATCGCAACCGCTGCCGCTGCATTGGGCTGGATGTTCGCTGAGTGGATTACTCACGGCAAACCAAGTGCTCTGGGTATTGCGTCGGGTGTTGTGGCCGGTCTGGTTGCAATCACTCCTGCCGCTGGCACCGTGGGCCCAATGGGTGCGCTAGTGATCGGTCTGGCAGCGGGCGTCGTGTGCTTCTTCTGCGCTACCACGTTGAAACGCAAACTCGGTTATGACGATTCGCTGGACGCATTTGGCGTACACGGCATCGGCGGTATCCTCGGCGCGATCCTGACCGGTGTGTTCGCTGCACCGTCCCTGGGTGGTTTCGGCACTGTGACCGACATCGCCGCACAAGTCTGGATTCAGTGCAAAGGGGTAGGTTTTACGGTGATCTACACCGCGATCGTCACCTTCATCATCCTCAAGGTCCTGGACGCCATCATGGGTCTGCGCGTGACCGAGGAGGAGGAAGCGGTCGGTCTCGACCTGGCACTGCACAACGAACGCGGCTACAACTTGTAAGTACGCGCAAAAAAATGCCCGGTTCGCCGGGCATTTTTTTGTCCGGGATTTGTCATTGATGGTGAGGCTGAAAGGTTTTTTCTGTCAGCTTTCGACACCTTTTCAACAGGCAATTTTGTACGGTCAATCGCTTACAACGTTGAAGGAATATTAGGGCCTTTGTTTTTTCCCAGAGCGCGCTAGAATGCGCCCCGAACGTGCGGAGAACTGTATGTGGCAACAGACTCTGATTACCTTGCGGGCGAGGCCCCGAGGCTTTCATCTGGTAACGGACGAGTTACTCGCTGGCCTGCCTGAACTCAAGGCATGCCGGGTCGGTCTGTTGCATTTGTGGCTGCAGCATACCTCGGCGTCGTTGACCATCAACGAGAACGCCGATCCGGCGGTACGTCGCGACTTCGAACGATTTTTCAATCGTCTGATCCCACAAGGAACAGACGGCTATGAGCATAACGACGAAGGCCTGGACGACCTCCCGGCGCACTTCAAGGCCAGCGTGCTTGGCTGTCAGCTCAGTTTGCCGATTTCGGCAGGCCGACTGGCGTTGGGAACCTGGCAAGGCGTTTATCTGGGCGAGCACCGTGATCATGGCGGTGCTCGTAAAGTCCTCGCCACCGTGCACGGTGAAGGGGCATAAGCCGTTGGTCACCAATGGCGGTTGAATTTTTTCTGGCAGCCGTCGACAGACGGTGAAGCTGGGCTATAACTAATCTGCTTTTCGCAAGTCATGAGGTAGAACATGAGCGACGATGATCTGGAAAACGACGACCTCGAAGTAGGCGACGACGACGAAACCGAAGAAGGTCTGGAAGCAGCGGCGGAAGACGTCGCTGAAGACGATGGCGGTGAAACGCCCGTTCCGACCGCAAAAGGCAAAGCCAAGGCTGCGGTTTCGGTCGACGAGCTGCCGAGCGTCGAAGCGAAGAACAAAGAGCGTGATGCGCTTGCGCGGGCCATGGAAGAGTTCCTGGCCAAGGGCGGCAAGGTGCAGGAAGTGGAGGCCAATGTGGTCGCCGATCCTCCCAAGAAGCCTGATAACAAGTACGGCAGTCGGCCTATCTAAGCGTCTGCCCTTGCTTGCTGAAAAAGCCCGCCGTCGCTGCGGGCTTTTTCATGCCTAACTTGAAAGTCAAAAGATCGCAGCCTTCGGCAGCTCCTACAGGTGTACACAATCCAATGTAGGAGCTGCCGAAGGCTGCGATCTTTTAAAGGCACCACAAAATTAAATTGAATTCCACCGAGCCAGCAACGCCGGCAATTCGGTGAGGCTACGAATCTCGGCATCCGGTGCTTTCTGCGCTTCCCAGATTTTGCCCGCCGGATTAAACCAGATCGCCCGCAAGCCAGCCTGCTGTGCCCCCGCGATGTCATCACCCGGATGATCACCGATGTGCACCGCCGTCTCGGCCGTGGCGCCACCGCGCTGCAAGGCTTCATGGAACAGCCGGGCGTCGGGCTTGGCGATGCCGATGTCTTCGGCGCACAACGCGAACTTGAAGTAGTCCGCAAGCCCTAAACGGCGCACGTCAGCGTTGCCATTGGTGACCACGCCGAGTGCGTAATGGTTGGCCAGCAGTTCCAGGGTGGGTTGCACCTCAGGGAAGATTTCCAGCTGATGCCGGGCATGCAGGAACACTTCAAAACTCTGATCGGCCAGTTCAGACGCCTCTGCGTGAGGGTAGCCGGCTTCTTCCAGCGCCTGGAACAACACGCGTCGACGCAAGGCGCTGATGCGGTGCTTGAGGTTTGGTTCGATGCTCAGGATGCGTTCGCGAATGGCCCACAGATGTTCCACCGGCACCGCGCCGAGGTTAGGCGCATGCTCGGTCAGCCAGGCGCGCAATACCGCTTCAGCGCTGACGATCACCGGGGCGGTGTCCCAGAGCGTGTCGTCGAGGTCGAAGGTGATCAGTTGGAGAGTCATGAATCATCGCCCTTAATGCGTTTGGCCCGTGGATGGGCACTGTCGTAGACCGTCGCCAGGTGCTGGAAGTCCAGGTGGGTGTAGATCTGGGTGGTCTTGATGTCCGAGTGGCCGAGCAATTCCTGCACCGCGCGCAAGTCTTGCGAAGACTCCAGCAAGTGGCTGGCAAAGGAATGTCGCAGCATGTGTGGGTGCAGGTTCTGCCCCAGCTCGCGTTCGCCGGCGGCCTTGACCCGTACCTGAATCGCGCGCGGACCCAGGCGTCGACCTTGCTGGCTGACAAATACCGCATCGTCCGCCGGGTTGGTCATGGCCCGCAACGGAAGCCACAGCTCCAAGGCTTCGCGGGCTTTTTTACCCACTGGCAACAGTCGCGTCTTGCTGCCCTTGCCCAGGACCTGGACCATGCCGTCAGCCAGGTCCAGCTGATCCAGATTGAGGCCGGTCAGCTCCGAAAGTCGCAGCCCGGAAGAATAAAACAGCTCCAGAATGGCCTGATCCCGACGCGCCAGGAAATCATCCTCCACCGCGCCTTCAAGCAGCTGTAGCGCACGGTCCGTGTCGAGGGTTTTTGGCAGGCGGCGCTCACCCTTGGGCGGTGCCAGGCCGTTGGCCGGATCGTGGTCGCACAAGCCTTCGCGATTCAGATAGTGGTACAGCCCGCGCACTGCGGACAGCAGTCGCGCCAGGCTGCGGGACGATTGGCCCTGGGCGTGCAAGCGAGCGATCAGGCTGCGCAGGCGCTGGATATCCAGGGCCGCCCAGCTGCCGATGTTCTGTTTGATGCACCAGCCCAGGACTTTGTCGAGGTCGCGGCGATAGGCATACAGCGTGTGAGGCGACACCTGTCGCTCACTGCGCAGGTGTTCGCAGTAAGCGTCCAGTTGCCGTTCCATGGTTAACGTACCGAGCGCAGGGAGTTGTTGACCCTTGGCAGCACGCGACCCATGACTTCAGCGATGTAGCTCAGGAACAGCGTACCCACGGAGCTCTTGTAGTGCTGTGGGTCGCGGCTGGCGATAGCGAGAACACCGTGGATACCTTGATAGCTGATGGCGACGACGGCGGTAGAGCCGATCTGCTTGCGCTGCTCCTCGCCGAACAGGAAGTCCAGTTCATGCTCGCGCAGGCTGCCGCTGACACTTTTGTCTTCCGAGAGCAGGCCGCCAATGGCTGTCTGCGCGTCGGCATGAGTGACCCAGCGGCCGACCGGCATCGGGTTGTCACCGAGCAGGATCAGGCTGACAAAGGGCACCTGGAAGTCCTGGCGCAGGCTGTCTTCGACACTGATCACCACGTCTTCGAGGCTGTTGGCGTCCATCAGCGCGAGAATCAAGCGGCGGGTCTTGTCGAAAAGGCGATCGTTGTCGCGGGCGACATCCATCAAATGCGAGAGACGATGACGCAACTCGATGTTGCGGTCGCGCAGGATGGTCATCTGGCGTTCGACCAGCGAGATGGTGTCCCCTCGCTGATGCGGAATGCGCAAGGACGGTAGTAGTTCTTCGTGCGCGACAAAAAAGTCCGGATGAGCCTCCAGGTACGCGGCAATCGCCGCCGCCTCAAGGCTTTCGGAAGGGGATTCGTCGGGCTGTAGGGCGGGAACCTGGGGCTTGTCGGTCATGGGTTTGACTCACTCAAAGACGTACTTGTCCTTCGTAAACACGAACTGCCGGGCCGGTCATCATCACCGGTTGGCCAGGGCCTGCCCATTCAATGGACAGACGCCCGCCGGGCAGGTCGATCAATAGCGGCGAATCCATCCACCCCTGGCTGATCGCGGCCACTGCGGCCGCACAGGCGCCGGTTCCGCACGCCTGGGTTTCCCCGGCCCCGCGTTCCCAGACGCGCAGTTGTGCGCGGTTGCGGTCGATGACCTGGAGAAAACCGACATTGACCCGTGCCGGGAAGCGCGGGTGGTGTTCGATTTTCGGTCCCAACTCATGCACCGGCGCATTGTTGATGTCGCTGACGCGCAGCACCGCATGAGGATTGCCCATGGACACGGCGGCCAGTTCGACCGGCGTGCCATCGACATCGATCTGGTAGCTCAGGGCCTGTTCCGGCGCATCGAACGGGATGTCGGCCGGCACCAGGCGTGGCGCGCCCATGTTCACACCAATCTGGCCGTCGCTGCGGATGTCCAGTTCGATGATGCCGCTTTTGGTTTCGACGCGGATCTGCCGTTTCGCGGTCAGGCGCTTGTCGAGTACGAAGCGGGCGAAACAGCGCGCACCGTTGCCGCACTGTTCCACTTCGGAGCCGTCTGAATTGAAGATCCGATATCGGAAATCCACATCCGGATTGCTCGGCGCTTCGACAATCAGCAACTGGTCGAAACCGATACCAGTGTGCCGATCGCCCCATTGTTTGGCATGCTTGGGCAGGATGTGCGCGTGCTGGCTGACCAGGTCGAGGACCATGAAGTCATTACCCAAGCCGTGCATCTTGGTAAAACGCAGCAGCATGGTTTTACTCCGGCAGCAGGCTTTCGCCAGCAAACAACTCGGCTACCGTCTCACGGCGACGCACTTCGAATGCCTGATCACCGTCCACCAGCACTTCTGCGGCGCGGCCGCGAGTGTTGTAGTTGGAACTCATGACAAACCCGTAGGCGCCGGCCGAATGCACAGCCAGCAGATCGCCTTCCTCCAGAGCAAGCTGACGATCCTTGGCCAGGAAATCGCCGGTCTCGCAGATCGGGCCAACGATGTCGTAGGCACGCGCAGCGGAGTCGCGAGGGCGCACGGCAGTGACGTCCATCCAGGCCTGATACAGCGCCGGGCGGATCAGGTCGTTCATGGCCGCATCGACGATGGCGAAGTCTTTGTGTTCGGTGTGCTTGAGGTACTCGACCTGGGTCAGCAGCACGCCGGCGTTGGCGACGATGAAGCGGCCCGGCTCGAACACCAGCGCCAGGTCGCGACCGTCAAGGCGCTCGCGCACGGCTTTGATGTAGTCCGCAGCCAGTGGCGGCTCTTCATCGCGATAACGCACGCCCAGGCCACCACCGAGGTCGATGTGGCGCAGGTAGATGCCGCAATCGCCGAGACGGTCAACCAGGCCCAGCAGGCGGTCGAGTGCATCGATGAACGGCGGCAGGGTGGTCAGTTGCGAACCGATGTGGCAATCGACGCCGACCACTTCCAGATTAGGCAGTTGCGCGGCGCGGATGTACACGTCTTCGGCGTCGGCGATGGCGATGCCGAACTTGTTTTCTTTAAGACCGGTGGAGATGTACGGGTGAGTGCCGGCATCGACGTCCGGGTTGACGCGCAGCGAGATCGGCGCGCGAACGCCCAGCTCGGCGGCCACGACCTGAAGGCGTTCCAGCTCGTCGGTGGATTCGACGTTGAAGCAATGCACGCCGACTTCCAGGGCGCGGCGCATGTCGTCACGGGTCTTGCCGACGCCGGAGAACACGATCTTGTCAGCGCTGCCGCCAGCGGCCAGCACGCGTTCCAGCTCGCCACGGGAGACGATGTCAAAACCGGCGCCGAGACGCGCCAGGACATTCAGTACACCCAGGTTGGAGTTGGCTTTGACTGCAAAGCAGACAAGGTGCGGCATGCCGGCCAGTGCATCGGCGTAAGCCAGGTACTGAGCTTCGATGTGCGCGCGCGAGTAAACGTAGGTCGGTGTGCCAAAGCGCTCGGCGATGGCGGACAGGGCAACACCTTCCGCGAACAGTTCACCGTCACGGTAGTTAAAAGCGTCCATGGCGTTCCCTTAGTAGACGTCGTGCTTGTGTGCTTTGGATGCAGGCTGCTGCTGCGACGACTTGGCCTGCTCGGCCGGGTCCTGGCTATCGTCAGGCAGGTACAGCGGGCCTTTTTGACCGCAGGCCGATACCAGGCAGGCAACCGCGAGGAGCGCAGCAAGGGAAGAGATCAGGCGCTTCATGGCGAAATCCTTGAAAATGCTTTAATTGCGCCGGAGTATACCGGCCACCCGTCAGCTTGCCTATGCGACGGCGCTCCCGTCCGGCGGGGCTGTGCATGGTGTCTGTCAGTTATGCGCAACCCCGTTGGGGCGGGCCTGTGGCGAGGGGATTTATCCCCGTTCGGCTGCGAAGCAGTCGCAAAACCGGTGAGTGCGATTTTTCTGATATGCACCGGAACCCGAAAATCAGGGCCGATTCGCGACCCAACGGGGCGGTGCGACGTTTCGATAAATCCCCTCGCCACAGGCCCGTTCCCACAAGTTCAGCGTTATCCTTTGCAATCACCGGGGCTCGGCCGTATCGTGCGGCGCTCGAGCGTGAGTAGACACTTTTTGAGGTTGCCGTAATGAGTTTGACCGAAGCCCGTTTCCACGATCTGGTCGATGCTACCCAGCAAACGCTGGAGGATATTTTCGACGAGAGCGACCTGGATATCGACCTGGAAAGTTCGGCCGGTGTACTGACCGTGAAGTTCGAAAATGGCAGCCAGTTGATCTTCAGCCGTCAGGAACCTTTGCGTCAGTTGTGGCTGGCGGCCGTGTCGGGTGGTTTTCACTTTGACTACGACGCCGAGAGCGAGCGCTGGATGTGCGACAAGAGCGAAGAGCAGCTGGGCGAAATGCTGGAGCGCATCGTTGTTCAGCAGGCCGGCGTCGAACTCGATTTCGAAGGCTTGTGAGATCGTGACCCAGCCTGTGTCTGTTCGTCCGCCCAAGCCGCTCTACAGCAATGTCAGCCCGGCGGTGGCTTCGCCCTGCAGCGGGGTCTGTCGGCTGGACGAGCAGAAGGTCTGCCTGGGATGTTTTCGCCATGTCGAAGACATTCGCGAATGGCGCTCGGCAGACGACGATCGTCGTCGGGTCATTTGCGCCCAGGCGGCGCAGCGCAAAACCTTGGCATAATGATCCGCGTCAGGCCTTGGTCGCCCCTGGCTTGTATATTTATTGAGCTGTGATAGTGTCCGGATACACCTCAACTCATCGAGGTTCGTGAAAACCCCGCCTTTTTCTGGCGGGGTTTTGCTTTTTTCGTGCAGAAGAAAGGAGTCTGCCCTGATCATGACCGCACCTTCCATCACCCTTACCCGACTGGACGTACAACGTCTGGAACGCCTGATCGACAGCCTGGATGACTCGCTGCCGGGCGTTATCGCGCTGCAAACCGAGCTGGATCGCGCCGATACTCTGGTCGGCCACGAAGATGTGCCCGCCGATGTCGTGACCATGAACTCCAAAGTCCATTGCCGTGAAGAAAGCAGCGGCAAGGACTATCACCTGACGTTGGTCTATCCGAAGGATGCCAATGCCGACGAAGGCAAGATCTCCATTCTGGCGCCTGTTGGCAGCGCGTTGCTCGGCCTCAAGGTCGGGCAGCACATCGACTGGCCAGCGCCTGGTGGCAAAACCTTGAAACTGACACTGCTGGAAGTCGAATCCCAGCCTGCCAATGGCGGCGACTTCCCGGAGTAAAACCGTTCAAAACTGCTCGAGCGCCTCGTTTAATGCGCGCTCCAGGTCAGACTTGTAGCGCAGATACACATTGCTTGAGCTCTGCCCGTCACCGAGCAGGCCCGTCAGGTCCAGATCGGTGATGTAGCAGCGATAGCGCTCCGTTTCGCGTCGCTGCTCGACAATCTCTCGGGCGACCCTTTTGAACAATTGGTCGCCATGTTCCAGCTCTGAAAACTCCTGCTGATTGCAATACAACGTGATGTGCACTGTGCCCGGCGCAGCTTTGCCGACGATGGCCTGCACGTCATAGAACGGTTTGTTGGCGGGGGTTTGTGGGGCGGGTCGGACTTCAACCCGGCGAGCCCTGACCGGGCCTGATGGCAGCAATTGGTAATAATTAATATCCATCGGCTGAGCGGTGTTCAGCGGCAGCAACGCGTCACGTCGATACAGAATCGACTGCAAGAACCGTTGCACAGGCGCCAGCAAGCTTTGGTCGTCGTGATAGGGCAATCGCTGTTGCCACAGGGCATCGAATTCATCCAGCACGTACACATCGGCCTGATCGTCGTGAACCCGGTAAAACACCTGGATGCAATCCGGCTGACCCATCGGCAGAATCAAGGCCAGATCCTGGTCTTCCAGCGCCATCGGATCCAGGTGCAGCGGGCTGTAGCGAGTTCGCTCGGCACCCAGGTAGTCGACCAGTGCCGGGAGCGTAGCGAGGGCGACGTGCTTGACCTGGCCGGGCACCAGTTCCATGACGTGGTAATGCTGCTGCACCTGAATCAGGTAGCGATGATTGAGCTGGCTCAACAGCAGGTTCTGCGCAGTGTCTAGGATGTCCTCAACCCGCTGCGCAATGAACTGCGCGCGGTTATGGCAGAAACACCGTACGCGCAACTTCGGTTGTCGCGGCCCGCTCGGCAAGTTGTTGAGGTAGTCGCGCAGGCAGTCGAGCAGCGCATGGGGGCCATCGAAGCGGTTGACCAGCACTTCATTCCAGCTGTTCAGGGTGATCTGGTCTAGGGTTAGCACCAGGTTTTCCCGGACACCGGCGTAACTCAGTGAGTCGGTGCGTTCGGTTGTCATCAGAATGTTCAGGTCGCGATGGTGCTTGAGCGGGTCGACTCCGACGTTGACCAGAATCAGCACCTCGCTGGGCACGCTGGCGCGCAGCAGCGGTTCTTCGGCGACGGTGGTCAGGGGCAGGGCGATGCTCTGTTGAAGGCTGCCGAGCAGGTTGAACAACTCGAACTCGCTCATATCGCTGCCGCCCGGATGCAAGGCCAGACGGGTGCTGCTGTCGATCACGCCGTTACGGTGACACCAGGTCAACAGTTCCAGCAATTGGCGGCTGCGCTTGATCGGGGCGAAATGCTCCCACTCATGGGTAGTCAGGCTGCCGTTGTACAAGCCCCATTGGGTTTGCCCTGGTTCTTTCTTGTTCGCCGCGTACACCAGGGTGAGCGTGTCTTCGGCCAGGTCCGGTGCGATGCCCGGGTTAACAAATTCGACTTTGTTCGCCTTGCGCTCGAACGCCGCGTACAACCGTCGTCCCAGTACGTTGAGGTCACGCCTGTTGATCAGGCTGACGGTTTGTTCATTGCGCGCGAATTGGGTCAGGAACCGGTAGCTGTAATTCAACTCGCTCACCAGCGCTCGCCGTTCAGCGCTGACCTGGCGGACTTTCCACTGGCTACGGCTATCGAGCAAGGCCAGCTGGCGAGCGTCCCATTGCCATTCACGGGCCAGGCGTTCGAGCAGTGAACGCTGCCAGCTCGGGGTGCGGCTACTGCCGGTGAGCTTGCGATTGACCTTCAAATACAGCGCGCGGCGTACCAATTCCAGGCGTTCCAGCTCGCCACGGGCTGTAAGGTATTCCTCGATGCGTCGGTAGACCACGACATAAGGGTCCAGCTCGTCAAGGTCGAGCTGATTGGCGAAAACCGCTTGCTTGAAACGCAGGCTGAGGCAATGAACCCTGGGGTGTTCGCTGGCATAGACCTCGATCAACAGCAGCTTCAGCACCGATTTGTAAGGCGATTCGATGCCCTTGAACAGCTGCCAGAGCCCGGCACCGATGAATTCGCCGGGAGGGATGTAGGCCAAGTGCCCGAGGTCCAGCGTTTCATCGGCGCGAATGAATCGCTTGGACATCAGTGTATGGGTATACCGGTCGTAACTCGCTTCTTCGTAGACTGGCACCAGCCACCAGATCGGTGTACGTCCCGCCAACCAGATCGCGGTGCGGTAAAACTCGTCGAGCAACAGGTAGTGCTGGCTTGTGCCGCAATCCTCGGAGCTGAGATGTGTGTCCCGCTCGCCGCGAACAAAGCGCGCCGAGTCGATTAAAAAGAAGTGCGCCTCGGCACCCTGGCTGGCCGCCCATACCTCAAGGAGTTGGCATTTTTTGCGCAGCTCGTTGAGTTCGTTCTCGCCGAGATCCGTTGCGTGGCAGACCCAGACGTCCATATCGCTCTGATCGGCCTGAGCCAGCGTGCCGAGGCTGCCCATCAGGAACAGGCCGTGAATCGGTCGCGGCGGGTTGCTGCCATGACGCGGCTTGTAGGAAAACGATCGGGTCAGGCGCTGGGCTTCTGCGAGAGTATTGGCATCAGGTTCGTAGTTCGATAAACCGGCCGGTGTACTGCTGGAGACATAACCGGGCAGTAGCGGATGATTAACGTGAAAGAACAGCGGCAGGAGCGTCAGCACGGTTTGTTGGCGGGTCGACAAACCTTCCATGGCGCGGGCCATGCGACCTTCGTTGAGCTTCAGAAAACGGGCGCGCAGCTGGCTCAACACCTTGCGGTCGATCCCTTCGTCCAGGTCGGGGCGGATTTCATGGTTGCGGGTCATGTCAGCTCAAACCGGCTCGCGAGGCACGGACGTAGGGGGTCTCAAGGATGAGGGGCAGTTTAGCGCCTCGGTCCCGGGACTTTTTAGCTGATTTTGTATTTCTGGCGTCAGATTTTTATCGCAGGGCGACGGCAGATAGCAGGGCAGGTACGAAACAGGCCCGCGGAAATCCCGTGAAAGGGGTTCCCGTGGGCGATGCAGTGCGTATCAGGCAGTTTCTTCTACGTTCAAAATCGTCAGTACTGTTTGCACATTTTGCGCAGCGTCACGACCCAGGCTGGTCAGATAACCGCCATCGGGTTGGTCGATCAGGTCTTTTTCATACAGGCGTCGGGCAGCGGCGATGGCTTTCGGGGCAGCGGTCTGATGGATTTTCAAACCTTCCTGGGAGCTGTCCAGGGGGAAGAGTGCGAGGATTTCCAGTTCGGCAACCAACTCAGGGGTAAACGACATAAGGACTCCAGACTTTCTAGGAATTGGACGACAGCGCCCCTAAGGTGATCCCACTCGTGCGGCATGTCCAGTGCTCGCGACAGGGTTTTTCACCTGGGGCAGCATTCCCCGGCAGGTAGGGCGGCAGCGGGGTGCGTACCAGTGTAGTCAGGGTCTTGGGGAAGGCAGGTTTGATTGGTGACAATCTGTGTGGGAGCGGGCATTTGCCGCGCCCACACGGGGATTGGCTTACTTCTTTTCTGGCGGCAATTCCGGCAATGCACGCAACGCTGCTTCGTACCATTCGGTATTGAACGCGCGGTCTTCTTCGAGGATCGCGTCGATTTCCACCGCCAATACGTGGGCCATCAAGTTCAGGATTTCTTCACGCTCGTAACCCACGAGGGTCAGTTTGTTGAAGGTTGCTTTGGCCGCCGGCGGGTTGTCGCTTTCGATCTGGTTTTCGATTGCTTCAACCAGGGTGTTCTCGGCGAACTCTTCTTCGTCAATCTCGATATCAGTTGGCTCGCTCATGGCAGGCTCCTCAAGTTAAGACGGGCAGTTTACCTGCATTCAGCGTCGTGATGCTGCTGGCAGAAACAGCTTCGGCGTTCTATAAAACAGGCACTGCCAACCCCGCACGGCCTGGAGGCTTTGTGATGCTCAAGCTTTATGGATTTTCCGTCAGCAACTACTACAACATGGTCAAACTGGCACTGCTGGAAAAAGGGCTGCCGTTTGAAGAGGTGCCGTTCTATGCGGGCACCAGCCCCGAGGCGCTGGCGATCAGCCCGCGTGGCAAGGTACCTGTTCTGGAGGTCGAGCAAGGTTTCATCAATGAAACCAGTGTAATTCTCGAATACATCGAGCAGAGCCAGACAGGCGTGCCGCTGTTGCCGACCGATCCTTTTGAGCGGTCGCAGGTCCTGGCCCTGGCCAAGGAAATCGAGCTGTACATCGAACTTCCGGGGCGAGCCTCCTACGGTGAGGCATTTTTTGGTATGCCGCTGCCGGATGCGATCAAGGAGAAGACCAAGGCTGAGCTGTTGCTGGGGTTTGCCTCGTTGGGCAGGCACGGCAAGTTCGCCCCTTATGTCGCAGGGGACAGCTTGAGTGTGGCGGATTTGTATTTTCTGTACAGCGTGCCGCTGGCTTGCGCGGTGGCAAAGAAGCTGTTTGATCTGGATTTGCTGGCTGAGATGCCTGCGGCGAAAGCGCTGCTGGAGCGTTTGGAGCAGAACCCGAACGTGCAGCGGATCGCGAAGGACAAGGAAGCAGCGATGCCGGCGTTTATGGCAATGGTTGCGTCCAAGAAATGAGTTTTGCAGTGTTGTGAAGTCAGCTATCGCGAGCGGGCTCACTCCCACACTGGATTCAAGGTGTTCACCATCAATCCAATGTAGGAGTGAGCCCGCTCGCGATGCTTTTAGCGGCTGGCGAGTAGTGCCTGACCGCGCGCCACAGCCTTCTTGACCTGCGCCGGCGCCGTGCCGCCGATATGGTCACGGGCATTCACCGAGCCTTCAAGGGTCAGCACCGCGAACACGTCCTGGTCGATCTGGTCGCTGAACTTGCGCAGTTCTTCCAGGCTCATTTCCGCCAGATCTTTCCCGCTTTCCACGCCGTACTTCACGGCATGGCCAACGATTTCGTGGCAATCGCGGAACGGCAGGCCACGGCGAACCAGGTAGTCGGCGAGGTCGGTCGCGGTGGAAAAACCGCGCAACGCCGCTTCACGCATCATCGCGTGTTTCGGTTTGATCGCCGGGATCATGTCGGCAAACGCCCGTAGCGAGTCGCGCAACGTGTCGGCGGCGTCGAACAGCGGCTCCTTATCTTCCTGGTTGTCCTTGTTGTAGGCCAATGGCTGGCCTTTCATCAGGGTCAGCAAGCCCATCAGGGCGCCGAATACGCGGCCAGTCTTGCCTCGCACCAGCTCGGGAACGTCCGGGTTTTTCTTTTGCGGCATGATCGAACTGCCGGTGCAGAAGCGGTCTGGCAGGTCGATGAACTGGAACTGGGCGCTGGTCCACAGCACCAGCTCTTCGGAGAATCGCGACAAGTGCATCATCGCGATACTCGCAGCCGAGCAGAATTCTATGGCGAAGTCGCGATCCGACACGTTGTCCAGAGAGTTGCCGCCGACCGCGTCGAAGCCTAGCAACTGAGCCGTGTACTCACGGTCGATCGGGTAGGTGGTGCCCGCCAGTGCAGCACTGCCCAGCGGCATGCGGTTGGTTCGTTTGCGGCAGTCTACCAGGCGCTCATAGTCGCGGCTGAGCATCTCGAACCAGGCCAGCATGTGGTGCCCGAAGGTCACTGGCTGGGCGGTTTGCAGGTGAGTGAAGCCTGGCATGATGCTGCCAGCTTCGCGCTCGGCTTGCTCCAGCAAACCCTGCTGCAGGCGAGTGATCTCGGCCAGGATCAGGTCGATTTCGTCCCGCAACCACAGGCGGATATCGGTAGCCACCTGGTCGTTACGGCTGCGGCCGGTGTGCAGTTTTTTACCGGTCACGCCGATCCGATCGGTCAGCCGCGCTTCGATGTTCATGTGCACGTCTTCGAGGTCGATGCGCCAGTCGAACTGGCCGGCCTCGATTTCACCCTGAATGGTTTTCAGGCCATCGGTGATGCTGTCGCGCTCGGCATCGGTCAGCACGCCGACTTTGGCCAGCATGGTGGCGTGGGCGATCGAGCCCATGATGTCGTGGCGATACAGGCGCTGGTCGAAGGTGACGGAGGCGGTGAAGCGGGCGACGAAGGCGTCGACGGGTTCACTGAAGCGGCCGCCCCAGGACTGATTGGTCTTGTCAGTGCTCATGAATTCGCTCGTATCGGCTGGAAAAAAGTGACGTTGAAAGCTGTCGCGGATAATAACAGGGTTGCCAATCCTGTCGTTGACGCTGGTCGACAGGTTTTTTTCTCGCAGAGCGGTCCATACTCGGATCAGGGGTTGTCGTGATTTGCGCAACGATATTTTTCGATTGAGCAATATCGTCCCGGCAACCGTCTACAGTTGGACAGAAGGATCAGCGCACTTCCGGGCGCTGTAAAACGACTATAAGAAGAGGGGGTGTTCATATTGTGTATCAGCAAACCCTACGGCGATGCCTCGCCAACGCGGGCCTGGGCCGCCAAACGCCCGGCAGATGAAAATTTAGCCGTCGTTCCAGCGGCACTTTTTGGCCCTCGCGCTAGTCTTAGCGTGGATCGCGGTGACGGACGTCACTTCACCTGTCTACGCTATCCTTGTGCGAGACTCACGCAGGAATCCAGCGCAATATGAATGTCCTGATCGTTGATGACGAACCCTTGGCCCGCGAGCGCCTGAGCCGAATGGTCGGCGAACTCGAGGGATACAGCGTCCTGGAGCCCAGCGCCACGAACGGCGAAGAGGCGTTGGCACTGATTGACAGCCACAAACCGGATATCGTGTTGCTCGATATCCGGATGCCAGGCCTCGATGGCTTGCAAGTGGCTGCGCGATTGTGCGAACGCGAAACCCCGCCCGCCGTGGTGTTTTGCACAGGGCCCGATGAATTTGCCGTGGAAGCCTTACAGGCCAGCGCCGTAGGCTATGTGGTGAAACCTGTGCGCACAGAACAACTTCATGAAGCATTAAAAAAGGCCGAGCGCCCCAATCGCGTTCAGCTTGCAGCATTAACCCGTCCCGCCGCCGAGACTGGCAGTGGTCCACGCAGCCATATCAGCGCTCGCACTCGAAAAGGCATCGAGCTGATTCCGCTGGACCAGGTGGTTTATTTTATTGCGGATCACAAGTACGTGACTTTGCGCCACGAAGGCGGCGAAGTGTTGCTGGATGAACCGCTCAAAGCACTCGAAGATGAGTTCGGCGACCGATTTGTGCGTATTCATCGCAACGCACTGGTTGCCCGAGAACGCATCGAGCGTTTGCAACGAACACCTCTGGGGCATTTTCAACTGTTCCTCAAAGGCTTGAACGGTGATGCCTTGATCGTCAGTCGCCGCCATGTAGCAGGCGTTCGAAAGATGATGCAACAGCTTTAATCCGCTGTTCACCGGCGTGTTGCGCACCCATTGCAGGACATCCAGGGCCAGGGAGGCCATGCTGTTTCTGATACAAGTCAAAGCGGATTTGGCTGAGCTGTTATTATCCGCCGTATCTATTCAGTACGGATTGATCCATGTCCTCTCGCGAAATCCGCATCGCCACCCGCAAAAGTGCTCTCGCCCTGTGGCAGGCCGAATACGTCAAAGCCCGTCTCGAAGAGGCCCATTCAGGTCTGCTTGTGACGTTGGTACCCATGGTCAGTCGCGGCGACAAGCTGCTCGACTCGCCACTGTCGAAGATCGGTGGCAAAGGCCTGTTCGTCAAAGAACTGGAAACCGCGCTGCTGGAAAACGAAGCCGATATTGCCGTGCACTCCATGAAGGATGTGCCAATGGACTTCCCGGAAGGTCTTGGGCTGTTCTGCATTTGCGAGCGTGAAGATCCACGCGATGCATTCGTTTCCAACACTTTCGCCAGCCTTGAAGATCTGCCGCCAGGCAGCATCGTCGGTACGTCCAGCCTGCGCCGCCAGGCCCAATTGCTGACCCGTCGCCCGGACCTGGAAATCCGTTTCCTGCGTGGCAACGTCAACACGCGGTTGGCCAAGCTCGATGCGGGTGAATACGACGCCATCATCCTTGCTGCTGCCGGCCTGATTCGCCTGGGCTTCGAAGATCGCATCACCTCAGCAATCAGTGTCGACGACAGCCTGCCCGCCGGTGGCCAGGGCGCAGTGGGCATTGAATGCCGCAGCGTCGACAGTGAGATTCACGCGCTGCTGGCCCCCCTGCATCATCAGGACACCGCCACCCGCGTGACCGCGGAACGAGCTCTCAACAAACATCTGAATGGCGGCTGCCAAGTGCCGATCGCCTGCTACGCCGTGCTTGAAGGCGAGCAGATCTGGTTGCGTGGCCTGGTGGGTGATCCGAGCGGCGGGCTGTTGCTCACTGCCGAAAGCCGAGCACCGCGCAATGATGCCGAGAGCCTGGGCGTGCGAGTCGCTGAAGACCTCTTGAGTCAGGGCGCCAACGACATTCTCAAAGCAGTCTACGGCGAGGCAGGCCACGAGTGACTGGCTGGCGCCTGCTGCTGACGCGTCCGGCGGATGAGTCGGCGGCGCTGAGCAGCGTTCTGACCGAAGCGGGAATTTTCAGCAGCAGCTTGCCGCTTTTGGACATAGCGCCGATGCCGGTCTCGGACACAATGCGCGAAGTGATTCAGGATCTGGATCGCTTCTGCGCAGTGATCGTAGTCAGCAAGCCCGCAGCCCGGATCGCGGTGAATCTGGTCAGCCAGTATTGTCCACAGACGCCCGTTCCGAAGTGGTTCAGCGTGGGTGCCGCGACTGCCCGGATTCTGGAAGAACATGGACTGGACGCCAGCTTCCCGCAGGAAGGTGATGACAGCGAAGCCTTGCTCGGGCTGGCCTCGTTGTCCGAGGCAATCACCCGGAACAAGCCTCGTGTGTTGATCATGCGCGGGGAGGGCGGTCGGGAGTTGCTGGCTGAGCGTTTGCGCGAGCTTGGTGCTAGTGTCGAGTATCTGGAGTTGTACCGCCGCGAGCTGCCTCACTACCCACCGGGAACGCTTGCCGACCGGATTCAGGCGGAACGCTTGAACGGGCTGGTGGTCAGCAGTGGACAGGGTTTTGAGCACCTGCACCAATTGGCTGGCGATGCATGGCCGCAATTGGCGAGGTTGCCGTTGTTTGTTCCAAGCCCCAGGGTCGCCGAGCTGGCGTGCGCCGCCGGGGCCCAAATAGTTGTGGATTGTCGTGGCGCCAGTGCCGCGGCTTTGCTGACGGCGTTGCGGGAGCATCCCGAACCCGTTCTCTAATGCAAAGGATGGACACGTGAGCGAAACAGCCTTGCCTAAAGATGACGTCCTGCCGGTGCTCGACGCGCCAGGAGAAGCACCGGTTCAAACTGAACCACCCGCGCCAGTGGAGCGCCGTAGCAATGGGTTGGCAATCGTCGCTCTGCTGTTGGGCGCCGCCGGTGTCGCCGTCGGCGGCTGGGGAGTCTGGCAGGTGCGTCACCTGCAAGCCAACAACCAGCAGCAGCTTAGTCAGGTGCAGGCGTTGAACGACCAGGCCCAGAGCCTGAAGCTCAATGAACAGCGTCTTAGCGCCCGGCTTGAGCAGCTTCCCCCTGCCGACGAACTTGAAGCTCGCAGCCGTCTGGTGACTCAGCTGCAAGGCGATCAGCAACGCCTGAACCAGCGCCTGGAAACCGTACTCGGTGCCAGCCGCAAGGATTGGCGTCTGGCGGAGGCTGAGCATTTGCTGCGCCTGGCCAGCCTGCGTCTTTCCGCACTGCAAGACATCAGTAGCGCCCAGGCCCTGGTTCAGGGTGCGGATGAGATTTTGCGCGAGCAAAACGATCCGGGTTCATTTGCAGCTCGCGAGCAAGTGGCCAAAACGCTGGTTGCGCTGCGCAGTACCGAACAGCCTGATCGCACCGGTTTGTTCCTGCGCCTGGGGGCTCTGCGTGACCAGGTCATCAGCCTCACCGAGCTGGCGCCGGAGTACAAAGACCGTGGCGAATCGCTGCTGGGGCTTACCGCCGATGGCGATGGCGCCAGTCGCTGGGCTCAATGGTGGGACCAGATCTCGCGTTACATTCGCATCGATTTCAATGCCGACAAAAATGTCCGTCCGTTACTCGCAGGGCAGAGCCTGAGCCAGGTTCGCCTGGCGTTGAGCCTGGCGCTGGAGCAGGCACAATGGGCGGCGCTCAATGGTCAGGCGGCGGTTTACACTCAGGCGCTGGCCGAAGCGCGGGATGTTCTCAAGGGTAATTTCAACCCGGATAACCCCCAGAGCAAGGTAATGCTTGAGCAGGTTGGCGAGCTGAGCAAGCAACCTGTCACTGTCGTCACTCCGGATTTGACCGGCACACTGAGCGCAGTCCAGGGGTATCTGGAGCGGCGTAACGTGAACGCCGAGGATTCGATCAAACCGATGCCCAAACCTGCTGCAGACACAGCGCAGGAGGCCACGCCATGAAACGCCTCTATGTGATCGTGTTTCTGGTGATCGCTGCGGCGGCGGCACTTGGGTTGGCCATTGCCGAGCATTCCGGTTATGTCCTGATCGCCTACAAAAGCTTCCGTTTCGAGTCGAGCCTGTGGGCGACCCTGGCACTGGTTGCGGTGCTCTGGCTGGTGTTCTGGGGCATCAAGGCGTTGATCGAGCTCGTGATGACCTCCAGTGGCGTGGTCAACCCGTGGTCGCGGCGTAACCGCAGCCGCCGTGTTCAGGTGGCCATCGAACACGGTCAACTTGATCTGGCGGAGGGTCGCTGGGCCAGCGCGCAGCGTCATCTTCATCGCGCGGCAGAAGCTGAGCGTCAACCGCTTCTTTACTACCTCGGCGCTGCCCGCGCTGCGAACGAACAGGGCAAGTACGAAGAGAGCGATAACCTGCTCGAGCGCGCGCTGGAGCGTCAGCCTCAGGCAGAGTTGGCCATTGCCCTGAACCATGCGCAACTGCAAACCGACCGTGGAGACACCGAAGGCGCACTCGTCACCCTGCAAGCCATGCACGAACGTCATCCGCATAACGTCCAGACTTTGCGTCAGTTGCAACGCCTGCATCAACAACGCGGCGATTGGTCCGCCGTGATTCGTTTGTTGCCAGAGCTGCGTAAGGACAAGGTTCTGCCCCCCTCCGAACTGGCAGAACTGGAGCGCCGTGCCTGGGGAGAAAATCTCTCGCTGGCCGCGCATCGGGAGGAAGACGGAACCGTCGGCTTGCAGTCACTCAATCGCGCCTGGCAGCAACTGACCTCGGCGCAGCGCCAGGAGCCGCCGTTGGTGCTCGCCTACGCAGAGCAATTGCGTCAGCTAGGCGCCCAGGCTGAAGCTGAAGAAGTTTTGCGCACGGCGCTCAAGCGTAGCTATGACAGCCATCTGGCCAGACTGTATGGACTTGTTCGAGGCAATGATCCGGCGCGTCAACTGCAAACCGCCGAGGGCTGGCTCAAGGACCATCCGGCTGACCCGAGCCTGCTGCTGACGCTGGGGCGCCTGTGTCTGCAAAGCAGCCTGTGGGGCAAAGCCCGAGACTATCTTGAGAGCAGTCTGCGAGTGCAGCGCAACCCTGAAGCCTGCGCCGAGCTGGCGCGGCTGCTGGCACAGTTGGGCGATACCGAACGCAGCAATCAACTGTTCCAGGAAGGTTTGGGTCTACTGGATGAACGCTTGCTGGCAGCACCGCTCCCGGTACCAGTACACGCATGATTTTGTGATGAGGGAGCCCGCTCCCTCTCCGAAAAATTACCCTCAGCTGTCAGATTTATTCCCTTGTGGTCCTTTGCAGGAAACATCCTACAAAGGGCTACACCTGATCCTCCAGATCCTGTCGGCAATTCCCTCGACCTCTATAGACCTGTCCCTGCTGGCATCCCTTGAAACGCCGCCTCTCTTTCCTCTAACGTAAACGCTTGTCTCTTACTGTTACGGAAAAGCCATGTCTTTGGCCTGCTCACGATCCTTGTTTTTCATGGCGTTTATCGCAGGTGCTCTGGCCTTGGGCGTTTCCTATTACCTGGAATATGCGGTCGGCCTCAAGCCTTGCGGTTTGTGCCTGATGCAGCGAGGCAGCCTGGCGTTGCTGACCAGCTTTTGTCTGCTGGCTGCGGTGCAGGGTCCCGGGCGCCTCGGCACTTTCCTGTATTGGCTGCTTGTATCTATCTGCAGCTTGGGGGGGATGGTCACGGCTTGGCGGCAAGTGGTTTTGCAGAGTGATCCGCTGCGTTACTTGTCCGATTGCTCGTCCGGTCTGTCTGAGGTTTTCAAGGACGCACCCTGGTTGAGCAGGGTGGAGCAATTGTTCAAGGGCACCGCCGAGTGCGCGCAAATATCCTGGACATTGTTCGACTTGAGTATCCCGGAATGGAGTTTGTTGTTCTTCGTCGCCGTGATGGTTTTAGCGGGCGCGCAGATGCAGCGGCTGCTCTGGTTCGCGTTTCGTCGACCACTCAGCGGCGAGTCGTCGCACCGGGCCCTGGCGGGAGATTAAACACTTGTATGAACTTTCTCTCCTGCGTACCTTGAAGCGATAGTCGCGCGGGCATAATCTGGCCCGCACGTGTCATTGGAATTATGTTGCTCGAATGACGCTCTGCCTGGCCGATCCTTGATCTTCAAGTGTGCGACAGGTGTAGGGCAGCATGACCCACAAGGGAAGAGAGATCACCATGCTCGAAAGTTGTCAGAATGCTCAAGAACGATGGGGTGGAGTGCATCTGCTGATCGATCGCTGGTTGCAGGAGCGTCACGAACTGGTTCGGGCCTATGATGCTCTCGGCGCCAAGCCTGAGGCTCTGGGCGAGAACCGAAAGCCGTTGCAGGAATTCTGCGGAGTGCTGGTCGATTACGTATCGGCGGGACATTTCGAGATCTACGAACAGTTGACCGGTGAAGCCAAGGCATTTGGCGATACTCGTGGGCTGGAGTTGGCCGAGACCCTTTACCCTCGTATCGACGTCATCACCGAGAAGCTGCTCGCGTTCAACGACCTGTGTGATGCCGGTCAATGTGTCGCTGAGAAATTCAAAGAGCTGGGTGGCTTGTTGCATGAACGCTTCGAACTGGAAGACTGCCTGATCGAAGTGCTTCACACCGCTCACAAGGAAGAGGATTCGGTTCAGGCCTGAATCTCTTCTCGCAGGATAAAACGGTGCGCTTTGCGCGCCGTTTTTTTGTGCACGCCGTTTAACCCGTAGCGCCGCGTAATTCTACTTCGAACACCAAAGGTGTGAACGGCGCGATCAAGTCGCCGGCACCGTCCGCGCCATAGGCTTGGGCTGACGGAATTACCAAACGCCATTTCGCGCCGACCGGCATATTCTGCAGGGCAGTGCGCCAACCGGTGATCACGCTGTCGAGGCTGAACCACTGCGGCTGACTGTTTTGATCGAACACCGAGCCGTCGGGAAGGCGTCCGATGTACAGCACCTGAACTTTGCCGTTCGGTCCGGCTTTGGCGCCGGTGCCGGGTGTCAGCTCCGTCAGCAAAATTCCGTTCGCCAACTCACGTACACCCGGCTTGGCTTTTTCTTCGGTGAGAAATCGCTGCTCTCTTTCCAGTGCGACTTCGCTTTGCGGTATGGCCGGTTGCTCCGCGATCTGCGCTTCGTGCTCGGCCAGAATCTGATCGATCTGCTCGTCTTTCAACGCCAGCGGCTTGCCTTGATACGCTTGCTGCAAGCCTTCCAGTAACGCCTGCAGCTGCAAGTCCGGAACCTCTTGGCGAAGGCGTTCACCGAGGCTCGCACCCAGGCTGTACGCGAGATCATGGGCGTCATTTTCTGTGGGTTTTTCGGCAGCTTGCGCGACGGAAAAAAACACGCACAACGATAAAAAAAGGTGACGCGACATGGGCACTCTCCGGCCTGAGATGCGGCAGATTATGCCAGGGTAAATACGCTTAACGGTGAACTGGTTTTACGCGGGCGCAGAAGATTTTCGATCCTTTGCAACGTAGTGCTTTCGATACTGTCAAGATGACCTAGCGGCGGTGTCAGCAGAGGTCTAGTATGAGCCGCACCCACGTCAGCCAGGAGGTAAACCATGTCGGCCACCAAGAAGCCTGTAAATACCCCGTTGCACTTACTCCAACAACTTTCGGGCAGCTTGCTCGAACATTTGGAAACCGCTTGTTCTCAAGCCTTGGCTGATGCTGAAAAACTGCTCGCCAAACTGGAAAAGCAGCGCGGAAAAGCGCAGGAAAAACTGCACAAGTCCCGCACCAAATTGCAAGATGCGGCGTCCGCCGGAAAGGCCAAGGCACAGACCAAAGCCAAGGGTGCGGTGAAAGAACTTGAGGACCTGCTCGATGCCCTCAAGGATCGTCAATCCGAAACGCGTACCTACATTCTGCAACTCAAGCGCGATGCTCAAGAAAGCCTGAAACTGGCCCAGGGCGTCGGTCGTGTACAAGAGGCTGTCGGCAAGGCGTTGTCCCTGCGTTCAGCCAAGCCTGCTTCTGCACCTGCCAAGAAAGCCGCTGCCAAACCAGCTGCTGCAAAAGCACCGGTTAAAGCTGCCGCCAAAGCACCAGTGAAAGCTGCAACAAAACCTGCCGCCAGAACTGCTGCCGCCAAGCCAGCTGCAAGAGCTGCCGCTGCCAAACCTGCTGCGGCGAAAACAGCTGCTGCCAAACCAGCTGCGAAACCTGCCGCAAAACCAGCGGCTAAAACCGCTGCTGCGAAGCCGGCTGCCAAGGCCGCCGCAAAACCTGTAGCTGCAAAAACCGCTGCCAAGCCAGCGGCAAAACCAGTTACTAAAACTGCTGCTAAAACGGCTGCTGCGAAACCGGCTGCCAAGCCTGCCGCGAAACCTGTAGCGGCAAAAACCGCTGCCAAGCCGGCGGCAAAACCAGCTGCTAAACCTGCTGCAAAAGCTGCGGCCAAGCCTGCCGCCAAGCCGGCTGCAAAAACTGCTGCTGCGAAACCGGCCGCTGCCGCCAAGCCTGCAGCTGCGAAACCAGCCGCCAAACCTGCCGCCGCCAAACCGGCTGCAAAACCTGCGGCCAAGCCTGCAGCAAAACCTGCCGTGAAAAAGCCGGCTGCTGCTGTGAAACCGACCGTTGCCCCAGCAGCCAAACCAGCAGCTGCAGCACCGTCTGCTTCTGCTTCTGCTTCGGCTTCGACTGCTCCAGCCGCCACTACCTCGACTACCTCGCCGGCGCCAACGCCAGCCGCTTCGTCGAGCACCAGCACCACGCCGACCAGCGCTTCCTAAGTGCCGGTCGCCGCGACGCGCAGCTGATGCAGCGCGTCGCGGTCCAGGTTGGCGGTGTCCGCCGCGATACTTTCCAGCCAGGCCGATAAAGCGGTCACCTCGTCTTGCGGCCAACGCTGCGCCGTTTGCTCCAGTCGCAGCAACAGGCGTTGCTCGGCTTCCAGTTCCAGCGCCTTCACTTTCTCGCGTAACGCATCCAGATCGGCATCTTCGGCCGCGACGGCTTTCCATTGCATACGCAATGCTCGAAGTGGCTGCACAACATCTGCGTCCCAATCCTCCGCTACGCGTCGAAGCTGCTGCAATCGCTGCTCACTGCATTCGACCTTCCGTTGATCCAGCCACAGCCCACATAGCAGCAGGCATACGTTCGCACCCGCCGCCTGCAACTGCAGGCATGCCTGTTCAACGCCGGGTCGGGCGTACGTGGTAAGGGAAAAGCTCCACAGGTCAGAGGACATGGTGCTACTCGCGCCAGTTGCGAGCGAAGCTGGTAGACTCCGCCGCCATTATGATTCGACTTCAGAACCTGACTTTACAGCGTGGCCCTCAACGTCTGCTAGAAGACGCCGAGCTGACCCTGCACGCCGGCCACAAAGCCGGCCTCATCGGTGCCAACGGCGCCGGCAAATCGAGCCTGTTCGCCTTGCTTCTGGGCGACCTGCACCCGGATTCGGGTGATTGCTTCTTGCCGGCGGACTGGCGCATCGCCCACATGCGCCAGGAGATCGACACCCTCGATCGCATCGCGGTCGACTACGTGCTCGATGGTGACCTGCGCCTGCGTGAGGTGCAACGTGACCTCGCCGCGGCCGAAGCGGCCCATGACGGTGCCGCTCAGGCCCGCCTGCACGCTGAACTCGACAGTGCCGACGGTTACACCGCCGACGCCCGGGCGCGCAAGCTGCTGGCCGGTCTGGGGTTCACCAACGATCAAATGGATCGTCAGGTTGGAGATTTCTCCGGTGGCTGGCGGATGCGCCTGAACCTGGCGCAGGCATTGATGTGCCCATCGGACCTGTTGTTGCTCGACGAACCGACCAACCACTTGGACCTCGACGCCATAATCTGGCTCGAAGAATGGCTGAAAAGCTATCCCGGCACCTTGATGCTGATTTCCCACGACCGGGATTTCCTCGATGCCGTGGTCGATCACGTGGCGCACGTCGATCAGCGCAAGATCACCTTGTATCGCGGTGGCTACAGCGCCTTCGAGCGCGCCCGTGCCGAGCGTCTGGCCCAGCAGCAGCAGGCGTACGAGAAGCAGCAGGCGCAACGTGCGCACATGGAAAGCTACATCGCCCGCTTCAAGGCCCAGGCCACCAAGGCCCGTCAGGCGCAGAGCCGGATCAAGGCGCTGGAGCGGATGGAAGAATTGTCCGCCGCCCACGTTGATTCGCCGTTCGACTTTGTTTTCCGCGAGTCGCACAAGATCTCCAGCCCGTTGATTGACATCTCCGAAGCACGATTGGGTTACGGCGAGCGAGCCGTGCTGGAGAAGGTCAAGCTGCAACTGACCCCCGGTGCGCGCATCGGTTTGCTCGGCCCCAACGGTGCCGGTAAATCGACCCTGATCAAAAACCTTGCCGGTGAGCTCGAGCCATTGTCCGGGCGCCTGACCCGTGGCGAGAACACCGTGGTTGGCTATTTTGCCCAGCATCAACTGGACTCGCTCGACTCCAAGGCCAGCCCATTACTGCATATGCAGCGCCTGGCGCCGACCGAGCGGGAACAGACGCTGCGCGATTTCCTCGGCGGTTTCGACTTCCGTGGGGCGCGCATCGACGAGCCTGTCCTGAATTTTTCCGGTGGCGAGAAGGCCCGTCTGGCTTTGGCGTTGATCGCCTGGGGCCGGCCGAACCTGTTGCTGCTCGACGAACCCACCAACCACCTCGATCTGGAAATGCGTCTTGCACTGACCATGGCGCTGCAAGAGTTCTCGGGCGCGGTACTGGTGGTCTCCCACGATCGTCATCTGCTCAAAAGCACCACCGACAATTTCTATCTGGTGGCGGATGGCAAGGTCGAGGAGTTCGACGGCGATCTGGAGGATTACACCCGTTGGCTGGTGGATTATCGTCAGCGCAATGCGCCGGTCAGCAACACCCCGGTCAATCCGGACAAGACCGACAAGAAGGCCCAACGTCAGGCTGCCGCTGCATTGCGTCAGCAACTGGCGCCGCACAAGCGCGAAGCTGACAAGCTTGAAGCTGAACTGGGCAAGCTTCACGAGAAACTGGCGAAGATCGATACCAGCCTTGGTGACAGTGATATTTACGAACCGGCGCGCAAGAACGAATTGCGGGATCTGCTGGCTGAACAAGCCAAGCTGAAGGTGCGTGAAGCCGAGCTGGAGGAAGCCTGGATGGAAGCCCTCGAATTGCTCGAAAGCATGCAGGCGGAGCTGGAGGCGCTGTCCTGATGGAAGCGTTCAGGGTACCGCTGTCGGCTGTGTGGATCGAACCGATCTGGCTGGTTGTGCAGATTCTGCTGATCCTGTTGGCGGGTTACATCGCCCAGCGCTTTGTCGCCAAATGCCTGAACCGTCTGGGCGAGCGTTATCCGTTTCCGCCGCAGTTGCTATTGCCGCTGCGGGGCGGTCTGCGCTGGCTGATCATGGGCAGTGCGCTGATCTTTGTGCTGGAACGACTCGGGGTATCGGCCACGGTGCTCTGGACGGCATTGTCCGGTTTCGTTGCCGTAGCGGCTGTGGCGTTCTTCGCCATGTGGAGCGTGCTCTCCAATCTGCTTTGCGCCATCCTGATCTTTACGGTCGGCCCGTTTCGCATCGGTGATGTGGTCGAGCTGGTGGACACTACTGACAAGCCGGGCGTCAGAGGTCGGGTGGTGGCAATCAACCTGCTCTACACCACGTTGATCGAGGCCGAAGAACTCGGTACCGGCAGCGCAATGGTGCAAGTACCCAATAGCCTGTTCTTCCAGCGCTCGGTTCGACGCTGGCGCGGAAGTGATGTGTTTCCTTCGAGCGGGTTTGAAAAATAGCTTTTCCGTTGCATGACATTCCGTCATCGCGAGCAGGCTCGCTCCCACAACGGGAGCGCGTCGATCACGCTCGCGATGACGGTCTGTCAGACGACGCCCCCTCCAGGCCCTCAGCACGTCCCGTAGTCGCAACATCCTGCAAAAAAATCATTAGTCATCAGCCCAGAGCCGCATTAGCTTAGACGTCTGTCACGAGTCTGAGTCGAGGTGTGCAATGGAGCTTCAAACATGGCTGGCGTTCTTTGCCGCCTGCTGGGTGATCAGCCTGTCCCCCGGTGCCGGCGCTATTGCGTCGATGTCCAGTGGTCTGCAATACGGTTTCTGGCGCGGTTACTGGAACGCTCTCGGCTTGCAGCTGGGCCTGGCGGTGCAGATTGCAATCGTCGGTGCGGGTGTAGGTGCGATCCTCACCGCGTCGGCCACGGCGTTCTATGCCATCAAATGGTTCGGCGTTGCCTACCTGGTTTACCTCGCGATCAAGCAATGGCGCGCGCTGCCCAGTGACATGAGCGACGATGCGGCGATACGTCAGATCGGCAAGCCGATGGCCCTGGTGTTCCGCGGCTTCCTGGTCAACATCAGCAACCCCAAGGCACTGATATTCATGCTGGCGGTGCTGCCGCAGTTCATTGACCCGCATGCGCCGCTGTTGGCTCAATACCTGATCATCGGCGTCACCATGGTCTGCGTGGATCTGATCGTCATGGCCGGCTACACAGGCCTGGCATCGAAGGTGCTGCGACTGCTGCGCACACCCACGCAGCAAAAACGCATGAATCGTACGTTTGCCGGACTTTTCATTGGCGCGGCTGCGTTCATGGCGACGCTGCGCAAGGCGGCGGTGTAAAGCCTGCGGGCCTGAATAAGGTGGTCACTGCATACAGTTAAGCCTTACGCGAAGCCTGTGGCGAGGGAGCTTGCTCCCGCTGGACTGCGCAGCAGGCCCGTTTTTTAGGGCCGCTTCGCTGCCCAGCGGGAGCAAGCTCCCTCGCCACAAAAAACTACGCCAACTGTGCATTGACCCTTGCTCCGAATCTGCGCAGAACGTCCGGTATCAGCGAACAAAGCTTGAGTGAATGGGATTCGAAGTGAACAATGTGTAACTTCGTATTTCCAATTGAGATTCATTCATGATTGCCCCATCACGACTACTGGCCTGGCTCGTGTTATCGCTCGCGGCGTTCGGCAGTTCCCAACTGCTGGCCGACACGGTGGAAGGCGCGCCACAAGCGCTGCACATGCTCGATTACATTGGCGCCGACTATCCGCAAACGGTCCAGGCGGGCAAGGTCATCAATGAATCCAAATACCACGCGCAGCTGGATTCCATAAAAGCGCTGCAAGGCCTGATCGTCGCGATGCCCGCCAAGTCGGAGCAAGCCGGGCTGGAGCAGGGCCTCCGCGCATTGCGCAGTGCCGTTACAGATCGTCAGGACGGCGCAGATGTCAGCCGTCAGGCGCGGCAGCTCGGTGCAAAACTCGCCGTCACTTACGAAGTCAGTCAGGCGCCGATCATTACACCCGATCCGACCCGGGGTGCGCCGCTGTATGCACAGCATTGTTCGGTCTGCCACGGTGATGCGGGCGCAGGCGACGGTCCGGCGGGCGTTGGTCTGACGCCGCCGCCATCCAATTTGCGCGACAGCGCACGCATGGATCACCTGAGTCTCTACGCGATCTACAGCACGCTGGGCCTGGGTATCGAAGGCACCGATATGCCAGCCTTTGCAGATCAACTGGACGATCGTCAGCGCTGGGACCTGGCGACCTATATCGCCAGCTTCAGCGCCGATCCGGCTGCTGCGACCTCTGAGAAAACCTACAACATTGCTGACCTGTCCCGGCAAACGCCCGCTGAAGTGCAGGCCGCCGAAGGACTGCAAGCCGCAGGGGTCTATCGTGCGCAGCGAGCTCAGCCACCGCAGGCCAAGCGCGGGCCGGCGCAACTGCTCGACTACACGGCAGCGACTCTGGACAAGAGCATCGCGGCCTACCGTGCGGGCGATCACGATCAGGCGTATGACTTGTCGGTAGCGGCTTACCTGGAGGGCTTCGAACTGGTCGAGAGCTCCCTGGACAACGTCGACGCCAACGTCCGCAAGGACACTGAAAAATCGCTGATGGCGTACCGCCAGGCGTTGCAGGATGGTTTGCCAGTGGCCCAGGTTCAGCAGCGTCTGGACATGGCGAAAACCAAATTGAAGGAATCGGCCGGTCTGTTGGGCAGTGACGGCCTGAGTTGGTCCCTGAGCTACATTTCCGGTCTGTTGATTCTGTTGCGCGAAGGCCTGGAAGCGATTCTGGTGCTGGCGGCGATCCTCGCGTTCCTGCGTAACACCGGCCAGCAATCTGCCGTGCGCAGCGTCAACGTGGGTTGGGGCCTGGCGCTGCTGGCGGGTCTGGCCACGTGGGCGCTGGCGGCGTATGTGATCGATGTCAGCGGTTCCCAGCGCGAATTGCTCGAAGGTGCGACGGCGCTGTTTGCCAGCGTCATGGTGCTGTGGCTCGGCGTTTGGATGCACGATCGCCGTCATGCTGCGGCCTGGCAGGATTACATCAAGAGCAGCCTGGTGGGCGGTGGTGGGCGTTTCGGGTTCGCGACGCTGGCGTTCTTCTCCGTGTACCGCGAGTTGTTCGAGGTCATTCTGTTCTACGAAACCTTGTGGTTGCAGGCGGGCCCTGCCGGTCATAACGCGGTGCTGGCCGGCGGAGCAACGGCGCTGGTGCTGCTGGTCGGGTTGGCCTGGGTGATCCTGCGAGGCTCGGCAAAACTGCCGCTGTCGTTGTTCTTTGGCATCAACGCTGGTCTGCTGTGCGCGTTGTCAGTGGTGTTCGCCGGGCATGGCGTGAAGGCATTGCAGGAAGCCGGCATCTTTGGCACCCATCCCGTGCCGTTCTTTGACTTCGACTGGCTGGGCATCCACGCTGACGCCTATTCGCTGAGTGCGCAGGCGGCGGCGATCATTGCGATTATTGTCCTGTATGGCCGTAGTTGGTTGGCGGAGAAGCGGCGGGTTCAGGTTTCCTAAAGCATTCGCTGCGCTCACAATCGCGGGCAAGCCCTCCCACAGGTCGTATCTGTAGGAACAACGCTTGCCCGAGATGCTTTTTACAGGAGAACACCCAATGCGTGTCTGGATCGATGCCGACGCCTGCCCTCGAGCGGCAAAAGACCTGGTCGTGAAGTTCGCCCTCAAGCGCCAGTTCGAAGTGGTGCTCGTGGCTGGACAGCCGCAAATCAAACCGGGGCTGGCCCTCGTGAAATTAATTGTGGTGCCCAGTGGCCCGGATGCGGCAGATGATTACCTGGTGGAACACGCGGTGCCTGGCGAGCTGGTGATCTGCAGTGATGTTCCGCTGGCTGACCGGCTGGTGAAGAAGGGCGTCGCTGCGCTGGATCCTCGTGGCAAGGAATTCGATGCACAGAACATGGGCGATCGACTGGCGGTGCGTAACCTGTTTACCGATCTGCGTGAGCAAGGCCAGATGAGCGGTGGTCCAGCGCCGTTTGGCGAGCGCGAGAAGCAAGCGTTTGCCAATGCGCTGGATCGAATACTGACACGCCTTACCCGCAAGCCCTGAAACGATCGCAGGCTCCTAAAAAGGTGCGCATCCGGTCCACGTAGGAGCTGGCGCAGCCTGCGATCTTTTGATCTTTCCTTTAAACATCGTTTTCGTGGGTCAGTTCAAGCACGCGGTCGACCAGTTTGTTGATTCCCGATGCAGCTTCACCAATGCTTTGCGCCAGCATGTAAGCCGGAGTGCTCACCAGTTTGCGCGCCTTGTCCTCAACGATGTCAGTCACCGCGCAATCCGCGTGCGTCGCACCCATTTTGTTCATGGCGGCAGCAGTCTCGGCATCGTTGCCGATGGTGCAGGTCACGCCAGGACCATAGATTTTCGCCGCAAGCGCCGGAGAAATGCAGATCAGCCCGACTGGCTTACCGGCTTCGGCGAAGGCTTCGGTCAGTGCCAGAACGTCCGGGTGCACCGTGCAGCCGGCGCCTTCGATGGCAAAGTTCGACAGATTCTTCGCCGCTCCGAAACCGCCCGGCACGATCAACGCGTCGAAGTCATCGACACTGGCTTCGCGAATGTCCTTGATATTGCCCCGTGCAATTCGCGCGGATTCCACCAGCACATTGCGCGACTCGGGCATTTCTTCCCCCGTCAGATGGTTGATCACATGCAGCTGCGCGATGTTTGGGGCAAAGCACTGCACCTGAGCGCCGCGCTGGTCCAATCGCAGTAGAGTGATCACGCTCTCGTGGATTTCGGCGCCGTCGTAAACGCCACAGCCGGAAAGGATCACTGCAATTTTTTTGCTCATGGGCTTTTCTCCTGATTTATGGCGCTAAATGTCCACTAATTTGTCATCGGTTGCCATAGGGATAATGGGCGGCTACACCTAGGATCTGTGTTCAAGATCCCGATCAGGACGCGTCATGGACCTCATTCTGTATGCCGTTCCGTTTTTCCTGGTGCTGATCGCCGTAGAGCTGTTGGCTGACCGTTGGCGCGGGATGAGCAATTACCGGATCGCCGACGCGATCAACAGCATCAGTACCGGTGTTTTGTCGACCACCACGGGCCTGCTGACCAAGGGTGTCGGGCTGTTGACTTATGCCTATGCGCTCAAGCATCTGGCACTGTTCGAGCTGTCTGCCGACAGCGTCTGGGTCTGGGTGTTTGCCTTTGTCCTTTACGATTTCTGCTACTACTGGCTGCATCGCATGGGCCATGAACGCAACATCCTCTGGGCCGCGCATTCGGTGCATCACCAGAGCGAGGACTACAACCTCTCCACGGCTTTGCGCCAAACCAGCACCGGCTTTTTGCTGAGCTGGATTTTCTACCTGCCCATGGCCGTGCTGGGCGTACCGCTGCTGGTGTTCATCAGCGTCGCGGCGCTGAACCTGCTTTACCAATTCTGGGTGCATACCCGACACATCCCCAAGCTTGGCTGGTACGAGTGGTTTTTTGTCACGCCATCCAATCATCGGGCTCACCATGCACAGAACGCTCTCTACATGGATCGCAACTATGGCGGTGTGTTCATTATTTGGGACCGTCTGTTTGGCTCGTTCCAGGAAGAAGACGACAACGAGCCGGTTATCTTCGGTGTGACAACACCGCTCGCGAGCTGGAATCCACTGTGGGCGAACGTGCAGTTTTACGTGCAGTTGTGGGATGACGCGCGACGGACGCAGAGCAAGTGGGACAAGCTGCGCATCTGGTTCATGCGCACCGGATGGCGCCCGGCAGATGTCGCGGCAAGCTACCCGATGAGCAAGCCGGACCTGAGTCAGTTCCGCAAGTTTGAAGTGCCTCTGGACGGGCGTCAGCAGGTGTATGTGGCGCTGCAGTTTTGCGTCTACATCGCGCTTGGCAGCTACTTGATGAATATGGAGCGAAGCCTGTCGACCGCCGCACTGGTGCTCGGCTGGGGCGCGGTGGCGTTGGGATTGTTCACGTTGGGCGTCGCCCTGGAGAATCGGCCGTGGGCGGTGAAGCTTGAGCTGCTGAGGCTGGCTTCGAACGTGCCGCTGGTATGGCTGGCGCCGATGGTCGGGCTGTGGCCCGCCAGTGCAGTGGGCTGGATCGCGCTGCTGAGTTACAGCCTGCTCAGCGGGATCGGGCTCTACTGTTGCAGAGACCGGGTTACTCGGTTGGCGTCTTAGTCACGTCAGCTTTGGCCTGTTCGGCCTTCAGGGCTTGTTCGTCAGCGTAGACTTTCCTGGCCAGGCGAGCGTTCTTGAAGCGCCGGCGCAGCCACAGGCCGACACCCAGCACCAGCAGGGCGCCGAGCACCCAGAGCTCGTATTTCTTGACGCTGCCGAGCATGCCTTCAAGCACCGCGCCGAAATGATAGGCCGCCGCTGCCAGCGCGCTTGCCCAGATCGCCGCGCCAATGCCGTTCAGCAACAGATAGCGTCCCGGCGGATAGCCCGACAGGCCAATCGCCACGGGCATGACGGTGCGCAAACCGTAGACAAACCGAAAACTCAGGACCCAGATGTCAGGGTGCTTGCGGATATGCTCCAGCGCCCGATCACCCAACAATTGCCAGCGTGGTTTGCGCGCGAGCAACTTACGCCCGTGCTTGCGCCCCAGGAAGTACCACAGCTGATCACCCGCGTAACTGCCACAAAACGCCACGATGGTGACGATCTTGATATCCATGTATCCGCGAAACGCGAGGAAACCCGCGAGCACCAGAATGGTTTCGCCTTCGAAGAACGTGCCGAGAAAGAGGGCGAAATACCCGAATTCCTGAAGAAATTGCTGGAGCATTGTCTGGGTGCTGGCGAAATGAACGCGCAGCCTAACCCTTCGTGCACATTCATGAAAGTGTCCAAATGTGTCTCGACGTGAACATTTCCTACAAGGACAATGGAATATGGCTACAGAATATGGGAGTGCACATAACTGTCACACGACGGTCATAATGCCCGCTTATAACTGTCACGCTCGCCCGTCAGCACGGGCTCAGGAGTCTGCCGTGAGTTTCACCCCCGCCAATCGTTTGTTTCCTGCAACCCGCCTGCGTCGCAACCGTCGTGATGATTTTTCGCGTCGACTGGTCCGTGAAAACGTTCTGACCGTCGATGACCTGATCCTGCCGGTGTTTGTGCTGGACGGTGAAAACCGCCGTGAAGCGGTGGCCTCGATGCCGGGCGTAGAACGCCTGACCATCGACCTGTTGCTGGAAGAGGCGGCCAAGTGGGTCGAGCTGGGGATTCCGGCGCTGGCACTGTTTCCGGTGACACCATCGGAACTCAAGTCCCTGGACGCCGCCGAAGCCTGGAACCCGAACGGTATTGCCCAGCGCGCCACCCGAGCGCTACGAGCGCAGTTCCCGGAGCTTGGCGTGATCACCGACGTCGCCCTGGACCCGTTCACCACCCACGGGCAGGACGGTATCCTCGACGAAGAAGGCTACGTGCAGAACGACATCACCGTCGATGCACTGGTCAAACAGGCCTTGTCCCACGCCGAAGCGGGCGCCCAGGTGGTGGCCCCCTCGGACATGATGGACGGTCGGATCCAGGCGATCCGCGAAGCACTGGAGCTGGCCGATCACGTCAACGTGCGGATCATGGCTTACTCGGCGAAGTACGCCAGCGCGTACTACGGGCCGTTCCGCGATGCGGTCGGTTCGGCGCTGAACCTGGGCAAGGCCAACAAGGCCTCCTATCAGATGGACCCGGCGAACAGCAACGAAGCCCTGCACGAAGTGGCGGCGGACTTGTCAGAAGGCGCGGACATGGTCATGGTCAAGCCAGGCATGCCGTACCTGGACATCCTTTACCGGGTCAAAGAAGAATTCAAAGTACCGACGTTTGTTTACCAAGTCAGCGGCGAATACGCCATGCACATGGCGGCAATCCAGAATGGCTGGTTGAGCGAAGGGGTTATCCTCGAATCCCTGACCGCTTTTAAACGTGCAGGCGCCGATGGCATCCTGACTTACTTTGCCGTCCGTGCCGCTCAATTGCTACGAGAGCAAAAATAGCCCTCCAGGAAAAGGTCATGAATACCGAAGGACTCACTGAAGTTGCCGTAAAAGAAGCTCAACCCGTGGTTGAGCAAATCGCCGAAACGCCACCGGAACTTGAGCCTGCTCCCCCCACGGTAGTGGCCGAGCCCGTTTCGGCGGCGCCGGCGATTGCCATTCCCGGCCTGGATGACAGCAGCCTGTACATCCACCGCGAGCTCTCGCAACTGCAGTTCAACATCCGCGTGCTGGAGCAGGCGCTGGATGAGTCCTACCCATTGCTGGAGCGGCTGAAGTTCCTGCTGATCTTCTCCAGCAACCTGGACGAGTTCTTTGAGATTCGTGTTGCCGGCCTGAAGAAGCAGATCACCTTCGCCCGTGAACAAGCCGGTGCCGACGGCCTGCAACCCCATCAGGCTCTGGCGCGCATCAGTGAGCTGGTACACGGCCACGTCGACCGCCAGTACGCGATCCTCAACGACATTCTGTTGCCGGAGCTGGAAAAGCATCAGGTCCGCTTCATCCGTCGGCGTCACTGGACCACCAAGATCAAAACCTGGGTGCGCCGTTATTTCCGCGACGAGATCGCGCCGATCATTACCCCGATCGGCCTCGACCCGACGCACCCGTTTCCACTGTTGGTGAACAAGAGCCTGAACTTCATCGTCGAGCTCGAAGGCATCGACGCTTTCGGTCGCGATTCCGGTCTGGCGATCATTCCGGCACCCCGTCTTCTTCCACGCGTTATCAAGTTGCCGGAAGAAGTGGGCGGCGCTGGCGACAATTATGTGTTCCTGTCGTCAATGATCCACGCGCACGCCGATGACCTGTTCCAGGGCATGAAGGTCAAGGGCTGCTACCAGTTCCGCCTGACCCGAAACGCCGACCTCGCGGTTGATACCGAAGACGTGGAAGACCTGGCCCGCGCCCTGCGCGGCGAGTTGTTCTCCCGTCGCTACGGTGACGCGGTGCGTCTGGAAGTGGCCGACACTTGCCCAAAACACCTGTCCGACTACTTGCTCAAGCAGTTCAACCTGCACGAAACCGAGCTGTATCAGGTCAACGGCCCGGTCAACCTGACCCGTCTGTTCAGCATCACCGGCCTGGACAGCCAGCGCGAGCTGCAATACATGCCGTTCACGCCGCAGATCCCGAAGCTGCTGCAGAACAGCGAGAACATCTTCAGCGTGATCAGCAAGCAGGACATCCTGTTGCTGCACCCGTTCGAGTCCTTCACGCCGGTCGTCGACCTGCTGCGTCAGGCCGCGAAGGACCCGCATGTACTGGCGGTCCGTCAGACGCTGTACCGCTCCGGCGCGAACTCGGAAATCGTTGATGCACTGGTCGATGCCGCGCGGAACGGCAAGGAAGTCACCGCGGTAATCGAGTTGCGTGCGCGGTTCGATGAAGAGTCCAACTTGCAACTTGCCAGCCGTCTACAGGCAGCCGGCGCAGTGGTGATCTACGGTGTGGTCGGCTTCAAGACGCACGCCAAGATGATGCTGATCCTACGCCGCGAAGCCGGTGAAATCGTGCGTTACGCGCACTTGGGCACTGGTAACTACCACGCGGCCAACGCCCGTTTGTACACTGACTACAGTCTGCTGACGTCGGACGACGCCTTGTGCGAAGACGTCGGCAAGTTGTTCAGTCAGTTGATCGGCATGGGTAAAACCCTGCGCATGAAGAAGCTGCTGCACGCACCCTTCACGCTGAAGAAGGGCATGCTTGACATGATTGCCCGGGAAACCCAGTTCGCCCTCGACGGCAAACCGGCGCACATCATCGCCAAGTTCAACTCGCTGACCGATCCGAAGATCATTCGCGCACTGTACAAGGCGAGCCAGTCCGGGGTGCGTATCGATCTGGTGGTGCGTGGCATGTGCTGCCTGCGTCCCGGTATCGCCGGGGTTTCGCACAACATTCACGTGCGCTCGATCATCGGTCGCTTCCTGGAGCACACCCGGGTCTTCTACTTCCTCAATGGCGGCGAAGAACAGATGTTCCTGTCCAGTGCCGACTGGATGGAGCGCAACCTCGACAAGCGCGTCGAGACCTGTTTCCCGGTGGAGGGCAAGAAGCTGGTCATGCGGGTCAAGAAAGAGCTGGAGCTTTATCTCACCGATAACACTCACAGCTGGAGCCTGCAGTCTGACGGTCGCTACATCCGCAACACGCCGACCGGCAACCAGAACCCGCGCAGTGCCCAGGCCACATTGCTGGAGCGGCTGGGCAGTCCGATTCTGGCAGTGCGTTAACGCGCATTAGTCGAGGCAAAAAAAGGGCGATCCACATGGATCGCCCTTTTTGTTTTCACCGAGAGTTCATGTCGAACTGGCTCCCTGTAGGAGCTGTCGAGTGAAACGAGGCTGCGATCTTTTGATCTTGCTTTTCAGTCGCCCAGTAAAATAAAGATCAAAAGATCGCAGCCTCGTTTCACTCGACAGCTCCTACAGGTGTTTGGTGGCGATCAAAATCTTTAGCGGACGTTGAGCACGAACCCAACCCGCGTCAGCCATTCCGCTTCCAGCGCGAAATCAGCCTGAGTCAGCTGGTTTTCGTCCAGCCAGTTGGCCGGGAACAACACATCCAGACTATCGCCGTTGGCGCGCAGTATTACCTGAGGCATTTCCTGGGTGCCGCGAATGTGATGGAACAGAATCGCAAAGCGCAACAGGACGCACAGGCGAATCAGCTTGATGCCGTCATCACCAAACTCGGCAAACTTGTCTTTTGGAATGTTGCGTCGATGACCACGCACCAGCAACGCGAGCATTTGCTGGTCTTCTCGGGAGAATCCGGCAAGGTCGGAGTGCTCGATCAGGTAGGCACCGTGCTTGTGGTAATGATAATGAGCGATGTCCAGGCCCACTTCATGGACCTTGGCTGCCCAGCCAAGCAATTCGCGCCAGACGCCATCATCCAGATCCCAGTCTTCGGCGACTTGGTCGAACGCGTGCAGCGCTTTGCGTTCAACCCGTGCGGCCTGCTCCAGATCGACGTGATAACGCTCCATCAACGAGCTGAGCGTGCGCTCACGGACGTCTTCGTGATGATGACGGCCCAGCAGGTCGTACAGCACACCTTCGCGAAGGGCGCCTTCACAGTGGTCCATGCGTTGCAAGTCGAGGGCATCGAAGATCGCTTCAAGAATTGCCAGGCCGGCCGGGAAGATCGCCCGACGGTCGGGCTTGATGCCTTCGAAATCGATTTTCTCGACATCGCCCAGTTTGAACAGCTTGCGCTTGAGCCAGGCGAGGCCTTCGGCGTTCACCTCGCCGGTACCATGACCGCCGGCCTTCAGCGCAAGACCGATGGCACGGATGGTGCCCGAGGAGCCGATGGCTTCATCCCAGGTCAGGCGGTGCAGGGCGTGTTCGATGCTCATGATCTCCAGGCGCGCCGCCGTGTACGCCTGGGCGTAGCGGGCCGGAGTGATCTTGCCGTCCTTGAAATAGCGCTGGGTGAAGCTTACGCAGCCCATTTGCAGGCTTTCGCGCAGCAACGGTTCGAAGCGCTGGCCGATGATGAATTCAGTACTGCCGCCGCCGATGTCCGCCACCAGGCGTTTGCCCGGGGTGTCAGCGAGGGTGTGGGACACGCCAAGGTAGATCAGGCGAGCTTCTTCACGGCCGGAGATGACTTCTACCGGGTGTCCGAGAATGGCTTCGGCGCGGCGGATGAATTCGCCGCGGTTGCGGGCTTCACGCAGGGCGTTGGTGCCAACGATTCGCACGGCACCCAAAGGCATACCGTTGATCAGTTGGGCAAAGCGCTTCAGGCAGTCCAGACCGCGCTGCATGGATTCTTCGTTGAGCTGGCGTTCATCGTCGATGCCGGCGGCCAGCTGAACCTTCTCCCCGAGACGTTCGAGAATACGGATTTCGACGTTCTGGGCCTTGGCCACGACCATGTGAAAGCTGTTAGAGCCCAGGTCGATTGCGGCGATCAGGGACAGATTCTTGGCTTGGGATTGCGGCATGGTCAGGGGGTCTCGGTCGATAACCTCGACATCGTGCCACGATCAAACGCTGCCGCCAACGCGCAGTGTTCAAAGCATTGATCCGGCGCAGGAAAGCTGGTGGCCGCAAGGTGGTCAATCGCGGGCAGGCTCGCTCCCGCAGGGTTTCATGTTGCTGCACGATACCGGGGCAGCGCAAAACAACTGTGGGAGCGAGCCTGCTCGCGATGGCTGCCTCGAAAGTACCAAATGCTCAATAGCCTACCGAAATGACCACCTTCGCTCCCACCGCTCCTTGACTTGAGCTATACCCAAACTCATGCAGCACCATAGCGAGACTCAATCATCTGCACCTTCCTGAACGAGGGAAGGGCAGCTATGATGGGCCACGTTTTTTTGCTTACAACCTGGAGACTTCCATGAGCAGCGATCTTATCAAACACGTTAGCGACGCTAGCTTCGAGGCCGATGTACTCAAGGCCGAAGGCGCTGTACTGGTCGACTACTGGGCTGAATGGTGCGGCCCTTGCAAAATGATCGCTCCTGTTCTGGACGAGATTGCAGAAACCTACAAAGGCAAGCTGACTATTGCCAAACTGAACATCGACGAGAACCAGGAAACTCCGGCCAAGCATGGCGTGCGTGGTATCCCGACGCTGATGCTGTTCAAGAACGGAAACGTTGAAGCGACCAAGGTCGGCGCACTGTCGAAGTCGCAACTGGCTGCTTTCCTCGACGCCAACATCTAAGTGTCGATGTAAAGTGTCCGAAAAAAGGCCCCGCTAATTGCGGGGCTTTTTCGTTATTGAGGGCTAGACGCTCCGAAACTCAGGTGGTACATTCGGCCCCGCACTGGTTTCTCCATTGCCCCCTGCTAGCCGTCGCCGACGCACTCCTTTTCGAATAAGTACGCGATCCTGTCG
This sequence comes from Pseudomonas sp. LBUM1643, assembly GCF_059716215.1. Classification (NCBI taxonomy): domain Bacteria; kingdom Pseudomonadati; phylum Pseudomonadota; class Gammaproteobacteria; order Pseudomonadales; family Pseudomonadaceae; genus Pseudomonas; species Pseudomonas sp. LBUM1643. The sequence continues at coordinate 6,212,878 of NZ_CP166813.1, read as the reverse complement.
CCTTCTCTGCGGCGCGGCCTCATTAAGCCAAAAGCTTAATTTCCCCCCTCCATAAATGATTACGTCATTCCTATATGAATCTGACTGAACTCAAGCAAAAGCCGATTACCGAACTGCTCGAATTGGCCGAACAGATGGGCATAGAAAATATGGCCCGTTCGCGCAAGCAGGACGTGATTTTCTCCCTGCTCAAAAAGCACGCTAAAAGCGGCGAGGAAATCTCCGGTGATGGCGTGCTGGAGATTCTCCAGGACGGCTTCGGCTTCCTTCGCTCCGCTGACGCTTCCTATCTCGCTGGCCCTGACGATATCTACGTCTCGCCAAGCCAGATTCGTCGTTTCAACTTGCGCACCGGTGACACCATCGTTGGCAAGATCCGCCCTCCAAAGGAAGGCGAGCGTTATTTCGCGCTGCTCAAGGTCGACACGATCAACTACGATCGTCCCGAGAACGCGAAAAACAAGATTCTCTTCGAGAACCTGACCCCGCTGTTCCCGACTGTGCGCATGAAGATGGAAGCCGGCAACGGTTCCACCGAAGACTTGACCGGTCGCGTAATCGACCTGTGCGCCCCGATCGGCAAAGGCCAGCGCGGTCTGATCGTTGCACCGCCGAAAGCCGGTAAGACGATCATGCTGCAGAACATCGCGGCGAACATCGCTCGTAACAACCCTGAAGTTCACCTGATCGTTTTGCTGATCGATGAGCGTCCGGAAGAAGTAACCGAAATGCAGCGCACCGTGCGCGGCGAAGTAGTTGCCTCGACGTTCGACGAGCCGCCAACCCGCCACGTGCAGGTTGCCGAAATGGTGATCGAAAAGGCCAAGCGCCTGGTCGAACACAAGAAAGACGTGGTGATCCTGCTTGACTCCATCACCCGTCTGGCTCGCGCCTACAACACCGTGATCCCGAGCTCCGGCAAGGTACTCACCGGTGGTGTCGATGCCCACGCCCTGGAGAAACCGAAACGTTTCTTCGGCGCCGCGCGGAACATCGAGGAAGGCGGTTCGCTGACCATCATCGCCACCGCGCTGGTTGAAACCGGCTCGAAGATGGACGAAGTGATCTACGAAGAATTCAAAGGCACCGGCAACATGGAACTGCCTCTGGATCGTCGTATCGCTGAAAAACGCGTTTTCCCGGCCATCAACATCAACCGTTCCGGCACCCGTCGTGAAGAGTTGCTGACGGCCGACGACGAGTTGCAGCGCATGTGGATTCTGCGCAAGCTGCTGCACCCGATGGACGAAATCGCTGCCATCGAGTTCCTGGTCGACAAGTTGAAAACGACCAAGACCAACGATGAGTTCTTCCTGTCGATGAAACGCAAGTAAGTCGATAGACCAGCAAAAGCCGGGGAAACCCGGCTTTTTGCTATCTGATTTTTGATGAACGGCAGTTCGTTGTTCTGAACAGTAGGGTTCGGCGCTAAACTGCCAACCCCGAACGCCACGGCAATACGAGGCTCACGCATGCAGTATCGCGACTTGCGCGACTTTATCAGCGGTCTGGAAAAGCGCGGCGAACTCAAGCGCATCCAGGTTCCGGTGTCCCCAGTGCTCGAAATGACCGAAGTGTGCGATCGCACCTTGCGCGCCAAGGGCCCGGCCCTGCTTTTCGAAAACCCTACGGGCTACGACATTCCTGTACTCGGCAACCTGTTTGGCACCCCCGAGCGCGTCGCGCTGGGTATGGGCGCCGAAGCGGTCAGCGAGTTGCGCGAAATCGGCAAGCTGCTGGCGTTCCTCAAGGAACCCGAGCCACCGAAAGGCCTGAAAGACGCCTGGTCCAAACTGCCGATTTTTCGCAAGATCATCGCCATGGCGCCTAAAGTCGTCAAAGACGCGGTGTGCCAGGAAGTGGTCATCGAAGGCGATGACGTCGACCTTGCGATGCTGCCCGTGCAGACCTGCTGGCCCGGCGATGTCGGCCCGCTGATCACGTGGGGCCTGACGGTCACCAAAGGTCCGAACAAGGATCGCCAGAACCTGGGTATCTACCGTCAGCAAGTGATCGGTCGCAACAAGGTCGTCATGCGCTGGTTGAGCCACCGTGGCGGCGCGCTGGATTATCGTGAGTGGTGCGAGAAGCATCCTGGTCAGCCGTTCCCGGTGTCTGTGGCCCTGGGCGCTGATCCGGCAACGATCCTCGGTGCCGTGACGCCTGTCCCTGACAGCCTCTCCGAATACGCCTTCGCCGGTCTGCTGCGGGGCAACCGCACCGAACTGGTGAAATGCCGTGGCAACGACCTGCAGGTACCGGCCACCGCCGAGATCATCCTTGAGGGCGTGATCCATCCGGGCGAAATGGCCGACGAAGGTCCGTATGGCGACCACACCGGTTACTACAACGAAGTCGACAGCTTCCCGGTATTCACCGTCGAGCGCATTACCCATCGCATCAAGCCGATCTACCACAGCACTTACACCGGCCGTCCCCCAGATGAGCCGGCGATTTTGGGTGTCGCCCTGAACGAAGTGTTCGTGCCGATCCTGCAGAAGCAGTTCCCGGAGATCACCGACTTCTACCTGCCGCCCGAAGGTTGCTCGTACCGCATGGCCATTGTGACCATGAAGAAGTCCTATCCCGGCCATGCGAAGCGGGTAATGCTGGGTGTCTGGTCGTTTTTGCGACAGTTCATGTACACCAAGTTCGTTATCGTCTGTGACGACGATATCAATGCACGGGACTGGAACGACGTGATCTGGGCCATCACCACGCGCATGGACCCCAAGCGCGACACGGTGATGATCGACAACACGCCGATCGACTACCTCGACTTCGCCTCGCCGGTGTCCGGCCTGGGTTCGAAGATGGGGCTCGATGCCACGCATAAATGGCCGGGCGAAACCACCCGCGAGTGGGGCCGGGTTATCGTCAAGGACGAAGCCGTGACCCAACGGATCGATGCCATCTGGAATCAGTTAGGAATAGATTGATGCGTGTAACCTTGCAGCCTTCCGGAGCAGTGCTTGAGATTCTGCCCGGCGAGCGGATTCTTGATGGAGCGCGGCGCCTGGGCTATGAGTGCCCGCAGAGCTGCCGCAACGGCAATTGCCATGTGTGCGCTGCACTGTTGGTGGAAGGTCGGGTCGAGCAGACCGGCAATGTGCGCGACCACGGCGAGTTCTACACTTGCATAGCAGAGCCGCTGGAAGACTGCATCGTGCTGTGGGATGGCGTGCTCGCGCTGGGAGAATTGCCGGTGCGCAGTTTGGCGTGTCAGGTCATTGAGTGCAGGGACGTCGGCGGTGACACCTGGCGAGTCAGCCTGCGAGCGCCCGCCGGCAAACCACCTCGCTACCACGCCGGTCAGTATTTGATGATCGAGCGCGAGAACGGCGAAAAATCCGCATTTTCCCTGGCCTCGGCTCCGCACGCGGGACGAGACCTGCAAATCCATGTGCTGGCGCGCGAAAGTAGTGCGCTCAACCTGATCGAGCAGTTGCAACGCAACCCGTTGGTGCGCATCGAGATGCCGTTCGGTGATACGCATCTGGCGGAATTGCCGGATGGTCCTCTGGTGCTGATTGCCGCTGGCACGGGCATGGGTCAGATCCATAGCCTGATCGAGCATTGCCGGGCTGCGGGATTCAAACATCCAGTCCATCTGTATTGGGGCGTGCGTCGTCCCGAAGATTTCTATGAAATCGAGCATTGGGATGAATGGCTGAAATTGCCGAACCTGTTCCTGCACAAAGTCGTTAGCGATCAATGCGGCTGGGAAGGGCGCTGCGGCATGCTGCATGAGGCGGTATGCGAGGACTTTTCGGACCTGAAGCCACTGCATGTGTACGCGAGCGGTTCTCCAGCGATGGTCTATGGCACGCTGGATGCGCTGGTCGAAGCGGGGATGGATGCTCATCAGATGCGCGCCGACGTATTTGCGTACGCGCCTCGATCTTGATCCTCGCTCTATTCGTTATAACTCACCATATAGCCGATCGGTATTTATAGAATCTTGTAAATACCGGTAGGTTATATCTATCAAAGGCAACTTTTAAAGAACTGTGCCATGGCACTTAAATTGCCTTAAAACATATGTGCCTTATTGTTACAGCGGTGCGTTCTATTAAGTAATTCTTCACTCGCGGGGAGCTGAACGCTAATCGCCATGAGCGCCATTGAATCTGCTTTTATGAATCTGGCTTACCCTCCGCGGCTCGATCTGGGGCCGCAGCTCACTCACGAACAATTGCTCAGCTCGATGCAGTCGACCATGGCGCGCCACAAAGGCGGGCCGGTCTGGTTGTTCGCTTATGGTTCGTTGATCTGGCGCCCTGAATGCCCGGCCGTAGAACGTGTGCGCGGCCGAGTGCATGGCTATCATCGCGGTCTGTACCTGTGGTCCCACGAACATCGCGGCACACCGGAAGTGCCGGGTCTGGTCTTTGGTCTGGATCGTGGCGGCTCTTGCAGCGGTTTCGCCTATCGCTTGCCCGAAGAGCAACTTGATGCGTCGCTTTACGCCCTGTGGCAACGCGAAATGCCATTCCCGTCCTATCGCCCACACTGGCTCAACTGCCGTCTCGAAGACGGCAGCCAGGTTCAGGCATTGAGCTTTGTGTTGGAGCGGCACCTGCCCAGCTATGCCGGCAACTTGCCGGATCATGTGCTGAGCCAGGTATTCGAAAGCGCTTGCGGACGTTACGGCACGACTCGCGATTATGTCGAGCAGACCGCACACGCCCTGCGCAGCCACGCCATGCCAGACCGAAATCTGGAGGCGCGGCTCAAACGCTGCAAGTCATCGGGCGATCAGGCGACCGCTTCACGGCCCTGACTGGCCACTTGTTTGTGCCACAGCGTGGGGGCGAGGAACGCCATTGCCAGCAGGCACGAGCCGATCAGTAGAACGAAGCCGCCATCCCAGCCGAAATGGTCCACGGTGTAGCCCATCGCTGCACTGGCCGCGACCGAACCGCCCAGATAGCCGAACAGCCCCGTGAAACCTGCCGCAGTACCCGCCGCTTTTTTCGGCGCGAGTTCCAGTGCCTGCAAACCGATCAGCATGACCGGGCCGTAGATCAGGAAGCCGATCGAAACCAGCGCGATCATATCCACCGTTGGGTTGCCGGCCGGATTCAGCCAGTACACCAGTGTCGCCACGGTCACCAGGGCCATGAACACCATGCCGGTCAGGCCACGGTTGCCACGGAAGATCTTGTCCGACATCCAGCCGCACAGCAGCGTGCCCGGAATACCGGCCCACTCGTAGAAGAAATACGCCCAGGAGGTTTTATCCACGGAGAAACCCTTGGCCTCCTTCAGATAGGTCGGCGCCCAGTCCAGTACGCCGTAGCGCAACAGGTAAACGAAAACGTTGGCCAAGGCGATGTACCAGAGCATCTTGTTGCGCAGCACGTACTTGACGAAGATTTCCTTGGCGCTGAATTCTTCTTCGTGGCTGGCGTCGTAGCCTTCCGGGTAATCGTTCTTGTACTTCTCAATGGGCGGCAGGCCGACCGATTGCGGGGTATCGCGCATCGTAGCGAAGGCAAATACCGCTACCGCCAACGCGACTGCGGCGGGCACATAGAATGCGGCGTGCCAGTCATTGAACAGGCCCATGCCGAGCAGGAACAGCGGACCAATCAGGCCTCCGCCAACGTTATGCGCCACGTTCCACAGTGACACCACGCCACCGCGTTCTTTCTGTGACCACCAGTGAACCATGGTTCGCCCGCTCGGCGGCCAGCCCATGCCCTGCGCCCATCCATTGATGAAGAGCAGGATGAACATGATGGTCACGCTTGACGTCGCCCACGGAGCGAAGCCGAAAATGAACATGACCCCCGCCGACACCAGCAGGCCGAACGGCAGGAAGAAGCGCGGGTTGGAGCGGTCGGAAACGATGCCCATCAGGAACTTGGACAAGCCGTAAGCAATGGCAATGGCCGACAACGCCAGGCCCAATTCACCGCGGGTGTAACCCTCTTCGATGAGATAGGGCATGGCCAAGGAGAAGTTTTTGCGCAGCAGGTAGTAACCCGCATAGCCGATGAAAATCCCGGCAAAAATTTGCCAGCGATGACGTCGGTAGGTGCTGTCTATTTTTTCGTCAGGCAATGGAGCCTGATGTGCGGCAGGACGAAAGAAAGCAAACATTCAAGAGCTCCAGTTTTCTTGTTTTGACTGCGGATGCGAATGTTACAGTTTCGTTACCGAAAATAGCACCGGTTCGCATGGGTCAAACAGCGGAAATATTGAAGATCGCATGTTCTTTTACGAACATGTCGCTCAGACGTAAGTACAGGACGTTGTGGGAAACGTTACCTTGGCGTCATTCAGTCCTGCGTCTTCTCGATTTAACGGACGTTTCTCGGAAGGATCCTTCGTTCAAACAGGAAGTCGTGACGTTCTGTTTCAGGTCGTGGAGCCGTAACCTTTGCAGGAAGCAGTTGTGGAATTTTTATTCATGGAGGAGAGCGGTATGCGGCGGTTAGCCATTTTGCTTTTGCTGGTGTTGGCAGTGGAGATCAAGGCGCAGGAAGTGCTGTTGATTCCGGAGGACAACCCCAGGCCTGTTTACCCAAGGGCTCAACAGCGGGCCGGGGTTACCGGCGATGTTCGAGTCAGCTTTTATGTTAATGCCGATGGTTCCGTTAACAGGGTGAAGATTCTGAAGGCCGACGATCCCGATCTGGCTGAAGCTTCCAAAGTTGCGATAGAGAAGTGGCGGTTCAAGCCGTGGTCAGTGGAAGGTGATCGACCGTCTGAGCTGGAAGTGGTCGCGCCGCTGCTATTCCGACTGGATCTGACTTCGCCCATTCACACCAATCAGTGGATCAAAGAACTGAAGTGCCGCGACATTAACGAAGAGTTGCTCCATGCCCCGGAGTACGCCTGGATTGATGCCAGACCGTTTCATTACACCCGGGCTTATCTGTCGAACGTATTTCATACCACCCAGCTTCCCAGGGAACAGCGCCTGGAATGGATTGCAAAGCTGAACAAGCGTGTACCGACGATTGTCCAGCAATGCAGGGCAAGCCCTGTGCGCAAGTACATGAGCTTGCTGCCGGAGGAGATTCGGAAGTTGCTTTAGTAGCGTGAGGAATCGGTGATCCGGACTACTTTGCCGCCGCCTGGATCACCTCATTCGAGTTAGCTTAACGAACCTGCACCACCACTTTCCCGACGGCCTTGCGCTGGCCGAGATCATTGATTGCCTGCGCGGCATTGCTCAGCGGGTACACCTGCGACACCAACGGCTTCAACTTCCCTTCAGCGAACCAGCCGAACAACTGCTGGAAGTTCGCGGCATTGTCCTGCGGTTGACGTTGCGCGAACGAACCCCAGAATACGCCGACGACCGCGGCACCCTTGAGCAAGGCCAGATTTACCGGCAATTCGGGAATGCGCCCGCTGGCGAAACCCACCACCAGCAGGCGGCCGTTCCAGGCAATGGCGCGGATGGCCTGGTCAAACAGGTCGCCGCCGACCGGATCGTAAATCACGTCCGCACCCTGACCATCGGTCAGGCGCTTGATTTCGTCCTTGAGGCTGGTTTCGCTGTAGTTGATCAATTCATCTGCACCGGCCGCCTTGGCCACGGCCAGTTTCTCCGCGCTGCTGGCGGCGGCAATCACACGAGCGCCCATGGCCTTGCCGATTTCCACAGCGGCCAGCCCGACACCGCCCGATGCGCCGAGCACCAGCAGGGTTTCACCCGGTTGCAGATTGCCTCGTTGCTTGAGCGCGTGCATCGACGTGCCGTAGGTCATGCTGAAGGCGGCGGCGGTATTGAAGTCCATGGACGGTGGAATCGGTAACACGTTGTAGCCGGGAACGGCCACCTGTTCGGCGAAGCTGCCCCAGCCGGTCAGGGCCATGACCCGGTCGCCGACTTTCAGATGGCTGACTTTCTCGCCCACCGCACTGACCACTCCCGCCGCTTCACCGCCCGGGGAAAACGGGAAGGGCGGCTTGAACTGATATTTACCCTCGATGATCAGCGTGTCGGGAAAATTCACCCCGGCGGCATGTACGTCCAGCAGGATTTCATTCTTCTTCGCGACAGGACTGGCGACGTCTTCCAGCACCAGCGATTCGGCAGGGCCGAAGGCTTTGCACAGCACGGCTTTCATCAGGGCTATTCCTTTGGGAGTGATGGCCGATAAGTGTAGGTGTGTGAGTCGATGGGTCAACGAGCATGCCCCGCCCTGATAACCAGCCATAAGCTTGTGCTTGAGGAAGGGGTCGTTATGCTAGGCCGCAAACCGGATAAGGAGCGAATTGTGAAAGCGTGGATCATGTTGATGTTGGCCTTGTCGCTGCCTGTTGCAGCCATTGCCGAAGAAGCCAAGGAAGAGGCAGCGCCGAAGGTCAACTACGTCACCCTCAGCCCGCCGTTCGTGGGCAATTATGGGTTGGACGGGACGCCGAAGCTCAAGGTCTACAAGGCTGATGTAGCGTTACGTGTGACGGGGGATGAGGCGAGCAAGCTGGTCAAGGCCAATGAACCGTTGATTCGCAATCAACTGGTGGCGTTGTTTGCCCAGCAAACGACTGAGGCGATGAACAATGTGGATGCCAAGGAAAAGCTTCGTCAGGAGGCCTTGAGGCAGACCCAGCAAATCATGAATGACGAGACCGGCAAGCCGGTGGTCGAGGATTTGTTGTTCAACAACCTGATCATCCAGTAATCCTGGATCCTGTAGGAGCAAAAACTTGCTCGCGGTAGCGTTCTCCAGATCGCCATCGCGGGCAAGCCTTGCTCCTACAAAAGCGCTCGCACCGTGGCCCACTGCTCAGCGGTCACCGGCATCACCGACAGTCGCGAGCCTTTCTGCACCAGCGGCATCTCGGCCAGCGCAGTCTGCTGTTTCAGGTAATCCAGCTTAAGCACCTTGGGAAACGTCTCGACATGCGCGACATCGATCGCGCTCCAGGCGTTTTTCTCTGCGCTGGCCTTTGGGTCGTAATAATGACTCTCTGGCTCCAGCGCAGTCGGGTCCGGATACGCCGCTTCGACAATCTTTCCGATCCCGGCAATACCTGGCTCAGGGCAACTGGAGTGATAAAAGAAAAACTCGTCACCCACCGCCATGGCCCGCAGAAAATTGCGCGCCTGGTAGTTGCGAACACCGTCCCAGCGCGCGTTGCCAAGCTTCTCCAGATCTTTGATCGAGAGCTCGTCGGGCTCGGATTTCATCAGCCAATAGGCCATGGTTTTTGCTCCTTGCGGGTTGAGTGGGCAAGTTGTCAGGCAATTTTATGACAAACCGACAGTCGGTTGACGCCAGCGTTTGCGTGTAGGGTCACGTTGTCGCAAAATGCCGGCCTTCTTAGCTTGACGCTGCTGCACGGCCTACAACGGAAACCGCTGCTGTCATCGTGTTGATGTGCCTTTGGGGGGCAATCGATGAAACGCAAACCGGATTTACTATGGATATTGGTTATTTTGTTCGGTCTCGGCGTCGTGACCACCGGCTATGCCCAAAGCCTGTGGAACAACACTCCCGATGCGCCGATTGAAATCGCCCAGCAACAACAGCCGTCGGCTTACAAACGCTAAAACTGTCTTTCGACGCCGCTGATACCAGTGGCGTCTAGCCTGCGAAATACCACGCCTTGTCCGTTACCGTTCCTTGCAACGGCACATCCCAGCTCGCCTGAGCCAGCCGCTCCACCTTCTGACATTCATGGGCCAGTCCCAATAGCGTCGGCTTGCGCCAGTTTTTGCGTCGGGCCATGTACGCCAGGCTTCGATCGTAGAAGCCGCCACCCATCCCGAGTCGTCCGCCGACATCGTCAAACCCCACCAACGGCAACAGCACAAGGTCCAGCGTCCAGACTTTTCGTTGTCGGGCAACGTTGTGCCTGGGTTCAAGAATGCGGAAGCGGTTGGGTATGAGCTTTTCGCCTGGACGGATCCGCTGGAACACCATTTTGGTTCGCGGCCAGGCACTGAGCACCGGCAGGTAAGTCGCTTTGCCCCGACGTTGAGCGGCACGCAGCAGCAGGCGCGGGTCTATTTCACCATCGGTGGGTAGATAAAGAGAGAGGTGTCTGGCGCGGCGGAACAGCGGGTGCTGGGCCAATTGCTTGTACAGCCCGCGAGCGGCCTTGCGTTGCTGACTGGGTGTGAGTGCGCGGCGGGCCTTGCGCAGCATGCGTCGAAGTTGCGGGCGGGGAAGCAGCGCAGGTTCGGTCATGAATTCGGGCTCGGGAGGGCGGATACTCAAATCGTACCCGTAAAAAAGCCGATGCCGGTATTTAAACCGGCATCGGACTGGAATCAGGCTCCCCGGATGAACCGCTGCTGACTTAGCCCTTGAACCCGAAAGTTCAAGGTGGAAGATGCAGTAGGCTTTAAGGCTTTCCGTCTAGCGGACATGCACACCAGCCCAACGTGCAGCCTCCAGGGTAGTGCGAATCGGCTCAGGGACGTGGTCAACTGGCAAGCACCCCAGGGAGTGATGCGAGTATACCTCAAGCTGTTTCACGTTTCAGCCCTTGGTGACGTCCGGATCGGTCGCGAGCACCAGATCGACACGATCCAGAAGGTCGCGAACCTGCTCTCGCGTCGAGCCGCTGGCCTGCACATCCGGGCGTTCTTCCTTGTGCAGAAGATCGTGGGTGATGTTCAGCGCAGCCATCACGGCGATGCGGTCGGCGCCGATGACTTTGCCGCTGCTGCGGATTTCGCGCATCTTGCCGTCCAGGTAACGGGCGGCGCTCACCAGATTGCTGCGCTCTTCCTGGGGGCAGATGATCGAATATTCTTTATCGAGGATCTGCACGGTAACGCTATTGCTTGAACTCATGAGTCTTGCTCCAGGGCCTTGAGGCGCGAAATCATCGATTCGACCTTACGCCGGGCGATTTCATTTTTTTCAATGAGGTGCGCGCGTTCCTCGCGCCAGGTCTTTTCCTGAGCTAATAGGAGTCCGTTTTGGCTCTTTAGTTGCTCGACTCGGTCAATTAGCAACTCGAGTCTCGCCATCAGCGCTTGCAGGTCTGTGTCTTCCATTGTGTCCACTGAGATTGTGTCTAGAGTGTGGTAGCTGGCGGACAGCCTTTAATAGTCTTGGCGAGTCTGTCGATGTAGGATACAAGGCCTTCATTCTAGACATAGCGCCGTCTGGCGCCTAGCTGCCCATGCCCATTCAGAATTCCCCGTACCAAGCCTTCACCACCCTGCTGACTTCCAGCGGTCATAACGTCTCGCCTGCCGAACTGCATGGCCTGTTGCTCGGTCGCAGTTGCGCCGGTGCCGGCTTCGATGCCGAAGGCTGGCTGGTCGATGCCGCCGAACTGCTCGAAAGCGAGCCGCAGGATAACGTCCGCAATGCCTTGATCGGCTTGCAGGAGATGGTCAAAGGCGAGCTTACCGGCGACGACGTGACCGTCGTGTTGTTGCTGCCCACCGATGACGAGCCGCTGGCTGACCGTGCCGCTGCACTGGGCCAATGGTGCCAGGGCTTCCTCAGCGGTTTCGGCCTGAACTGCCGTGACAGCAGCATGCTGAGCCCCGAAGCCACGGAAGTCCTGCAGGATCTGGCGGCCATTTCCCAGGTGCAAGACGCTCTGGAAGAGTCCGACGACGGTGAAAGCGACTACATGGAAGTGATGGAGTACCTGCGCGTTGCACCGCTGCTGCTGTTCAGCGAAACCAAAAAGCCGGATGCGCCTGCTGCTGCCAAGCCGTCACTGCATTAATCGACTGCCAGGGAACGCCATCTGCCCATGATTCATATCCCGAAATCGGAATACAGCCGTCGCCGCAAGGCCTTGATGGCGCAGATGGAACCCAACAGCATCGCCATCCTGCCCGCCGCTGCGGTTGCTATCCGCAATCGCGACGTCGAGCACGTCTACCGTCAGGACAGCGATTTTCAGTACCTGAGCGGTTTCCCCGAGCCCCAGGCTGTTCTCGTGTTGATGCCCGGACGCCTGCATGGCGAATACATCCTGTTCTGCCGTGAGCGCAACGCCGAACGCGAGTTGTGGGACGGTCTGCGCGCCGGTCAGGAAGGCGCCATTCGCGACTTCGGTGCTGACGATGCCTTTCCCATCACCGACATCGACGACATCCTGCCGGGCCTTATTGAAGGCCGCGACCGGGTCTATTCGGCCATGGGCAGTAACCCTGAGTTCGATCGGCACCTGATGGACTGGATCAACGTGATCCGCTCCAAAGCGCACCTTGGCGCCCAGCCGCCGAACGAATACGTTGCCCTGGATCATCTGCTGCACGACATGCGCCTGTATAAATCGGCGGCAGAAGTGAAGGTGATGCGCGAGGCCGCGCGGATTTCCGCCCAGGCGCACATCCGCGCGATGCAGACCAGCCGGGCAGGGTTGTATGAGTTCAGCCTCGAAGCCGAGCTCGACTACGAGTTCCGCAAAGGCGGGGCGAAGATGCCGGCCTATGGTTCGATTGTCGCGGCGGGGCGCAATAGCTGCATCCTGCATTACCAGCAAAATGACGCCGTCCTCAAGGATGGTGACCTGGTACTGATCGATGCCGGTTGCGAAATCGATTGCTACGCCAGCGACATCACTCGTACCTGGCCGGTTAACGGCAAGTATTCAGTTGAACAAAAGGCGATCTACGAGTTGGTGCTGGCTTCGCAGGAAGCCGCCTTTGCCGAAATCGCCCCGAACAAACACTGGAATCAAGCCCATGAAGCCACGGTCCGGGTGATCACTTCGGGTTTGGTGAAGCTGGGTCTGTTGCAGGGTGACGTAGACGAGCTGATTGCCAGCGAAGCCTACAAGGCTTTCTACATGCACCGCGCCGGTCATTGGCTGGGCATGGATGTGCATGACGTCGGCGAATATAGGGTCGGCGGTGAATGGCGCGTGCTGGAGGTCGGCATGGCGCTGACGGTGGAACCGGGTATCTACATCGCCCCGAACAACCAGAACGTAGCGAAAAAATGGCGCGGCATTGGCGTGCGCATCGAGGACGACGTAGTGGTGACCAAAAACGGTTGTGAAATCCTGACCCAAGGTGTGCCGAAAACAGTCGCCGAGATTGAGGCCTTGATGGCCGCTGCACGGACACAAGCGGCATGAGTCGGGTCAATCTGGCAATCATCGGGGGTGGTCTGGTCGGCGCCAGTCTGGCGTTGGCATTGCAGGCCGGGGCCAAGGCGCGAGGCTGGAAGATCGTGCTGATCGAGCCGTTTGCGCCGGGTGACACCTATCAACCGAGCTATGACGCCCGGTCGTCGGCGCTATCTTTCGGCGCCCGACAAATTTATCAGCGGCTGGGCGTGTGGCAGGAAATCTCCCGCCGCGCCGAGCCGATCAAGCAGATTCATGTTTCAGATCGCGGACGCTTTTCCACCGCGCGGTTGTCGGCGATGGAAGAGGGCGTTCCGGCACTCGGGTATGTGGTGGAAAACGCCTGGCTCGGTCAATGCCTCTGGCAAGGTCTGGACAAGGACGTGATCAGCTGGCGCTGTCCTGCTGAAGTCACCCGGATGGAACCGCTGACCGACGGCTATCGCCTGACCCTCAACGATGAAACCACCCTGGAATGTGACCTTGCAGTCCTGGCGGATGGCGGTCGTTCCGGGCTGCGCGAGCAGTTGGGCATCGGCATCAAGAAGCGTCCGTACAACCAGAGTGCGCTGATCGCCAACATTACCCCGAGCGAATCCCACAACGGCGTGGCCTTCGAGCGGTTTACCGACGACGGCCCGATGGCGTTGCTACCGCTGCCGGACAATCGCTGCGCCCTGGTCTGGACGCGTCTGGGCATGGACGCGCAACGGCTGGCGGCGCTGGACGATCGCGCATTCCTCAGCGAATTGCAGGGGGTGTTCGGTTATCGCCTCGGCACGCTGAAACAAGTCGGCGCGCGGCATTTGTACCCGTTGGCGTTGATCGAAGCCGAAGAACAGGTGCGCCCGCATCTGGCGATTCTCGGCAACGCCGCTCACAGCCTGCACCCGATTGCCGGACAAGGCTTCAACCTGTCGCTGCGTGATGCTCAGGCGCTGGCCGATGCGTTGCTGGCGAGCGAGACAGCGCCTGGCGACTTCGCCACATTGCAGGCGTACCGCGAGCGCCAGCGTCTGGATCAAAACCTGACTGTAGGCTTCTCCGATCAAGTGACCCGTCTTTTCGGCAGCACCCAGCCGCTGGTTTCCCTGGGCCGTAACCTCGGTCTGCTCGGTCTCGATCTGTTGCCGCCAGCCAAGCGCTGGTTTGCCCGGCAGGCCATGGGTTTGGGTACCCGTCCAGATGCTTAAGTGGCTCACCAGCAGGTTCGCAAAAGCGCGGTTGATGCGTTGGGCCATGACTTTCTACCCACCGTATCTCGGCGCCGGTGTGCGGGTGCAGCACATCAGCGAAGATTTTCGCGATGTTCGGGTGTCCATGGGCCTGAGCTGGTACAACCGCAATTACGTCGGCACCCAGTTCGGCGGCAGCCTGTACTCGATGGTCGACCCGTTTTTCATGCTGATGCTCATGGAAAACCTGGGCCACCGTTACATCGTTTGGGACAAGGCCGCTGATATTGATTTCATTTCGCCGGGCAAAGGTCCGGTGTTCGCCCGCTTCACCATCGACGACACCTTGCTCGATGAGATTCGCCGGCAGACCGCCGATGGCGAAAAATACCTGCCGCAATTGCAGGTCGATATTCATGACGGCGCGGGTCACTTGGTGGCGCGGGTCGGGAAAACCCTTTACGTGCGGCTCAAGCCGCAAGCGAGACAGGCTTAAAGCATGGACATGCGCGCAGATCTGCTGATTGTCGGGGCCGGAATGGTCGGCAGCGCCCTGGCGCTCGCGTTGCAGGACAGCGGGCTGGAAGTGCTGCTGCTGGACGGCAGCCCCATGAGCGTCAAACCGTTCGACAGCGAGGCACCGTTCGAGCCGCGAGTGAGTGCCTTGTCGACCGCCAGCCAGCGGATTCTGCAACGTTTGGGTGTCTGGGAAGGCATCGAAAACCGACGCAGCAGTCCTTATTCAGACATGCATGTCTGGGACGGCAGCGGGACCGGGCAAATTCACTTTTCGGCCGCCAGCGTGCATGCCGAAGTACTCGGGCACATCGTCGAGAACCGCGTGGTTCAGGACGCTTTGCTCGACCGCTTGCATGACTGCGACCTGGGCATGCTGGCCAATGCTCGCCTGGAGCAGATGCGTCGCTCCGGGGATGACTGGCTGCTGACCCTTGCTGATGGCCGCACGTTGCGGGCTCCCCTGGTAATCGCTGCAGATGGTGCCAACTCGGCAGTGCGGCGCCTGACCGGCATGGCGACGCGGGAATGGGATTATCTGCACCACGCCATCGTCACCAGCGTACGCAGTACCCAGCCCCATCAGATGACCGCCTGGCAGCGCTTCACCGATAACGGGCCGCTGGCATTTCTGCCACTGGAGCGCGATGGACAGCAGGACTGGTGTTCGATCGTCTGGTCGACCACCCCGAGTGAAGCCGAGCGCTTGATGGCGCTGGATGAAGAAGGCTTTTGTCGGGAGCTGGAGCGGGCCTTTGAAGGCCGGCTTGGCAAGGTGATAAATGCTGATCCGCGTTTGTGCGTGCCTTTGCGTCAGCGCCATGCCAAGCGTTATGTCCAGCAAGGCCTGGCGCTGATCGGCGATGCGGCCCACACCATCCACCCGCTGGCGGGGCAGGGCGTGAACCTTGGGTTCCTTGATGCCGCCGTGCTGGCCGAAGTACTGCTGCAAGCGGCCGCTCGCGGCGAGCAATTGGCGGATGTCAAAGTGCTGAGCCGATACGAGCGTCGACGCATGCCTCATAACCTGGCCCTGATGGCGGCGATGGAAGGTTTCGAGCGGTTGTTCCAGGCCGATCCGTTGCCGATGCGCTGGCTGCGCAATGCCGGGTTGAAGCTGGTTGATCAGATGCCAGAGGCCAAGGCGCTCTTTGTGCGTGAGGCTCTGGGGTTGACCGGGGATTTGCCAGCGCTGGCCAAGGCCTGACTTACCCCTGTAGGAGCTGCCGAAGGCTGCGATCTTTTGATTTTTTTAAGATCAAAATCAAAAGATCGCAGCCTGCGGCAGCTCCTACAGTGAACGGGTCCAACACCATTTTTGGGGCGTGCAACATCTGGTAACTCCTCCAGCAACGGATCGATTGAGATGGTAAATGTGAGTCCTTATCATTTGCCCTCACTTTTCTATCGAGGGATCGCTCCCATGTTGGCACCGAAGCGTCTACTGACTGCAATCGCCCTGACCCTGATTGGCAGCACCGCCGCCCAGGCCGCCGACGAAGTGGTGGTTTACTCCTCCCGGATCGACGAGCTGATCAAGCCGGTCTTCGATGCCTACACCGCCAAAACCGGGGTGAAAATCAAATTCATCACCGACAAGGAAGCGCCGCTGATGCAACGCATCAAGGCCGAAGGCGAGAACGCAACCGCCGACCTGCTGCTCACCGTCGATGCCGGGAACCTCTGGCAAGCCGAGCAGATGGGCATCCTCCAACCGTTCACCTCCAAGGTGATCGACGCCAACATTCCGCTGCAATACCGCTCTTCCGCCCATGCCTGGACCGGCCTGAGCCTGCGTGCCCGGACTATCGCCTACTCCACCGACCGCGTGAAACCGGGCGAGTTGACGACGTACGAGGGCCTGGCCGACAAAAACTGGGAAGGTCGCTTGTGCTTGCGTACGGCGAAGAAGGTCTACAACCAGTCCCTGACCGCCACCATGATCGAAGTCCACGGCGCGGACAAAACCGAAAAAATCCTCAAAGGCTGGGTGAATAACCTGTCCACCGACGTGTTCTCCGACGACATCGCGGTGCTGGAAGCGATCAACGCTGGCCAATGCGACGTCGGCATCGTCAACACCTACTACTACGGCCGCCTGCACAAGCAGAAGCCGGATCTGGCGGTGAAGCTGTTCTGGCCAAACCAGGGTGACCGTGGTGTGCACGTCAACTTGTCGGGCATTGGCCTGACCAAGCATGCGCCGCATCCAGAAGCAGCCAAGGCGTTGGTTGAGTGGATGACCACACCTGAAGCGCAGAAGATCTTTGCCGACGTAAACCAGGAATTCCCGGCCAACCCGGCTGTTCAGCCCTCCGCTGAAGTGGCGAGTTGGGGCAAGTTTGTCGCGGACACCTTGCCGGTGGAAATCGCGGGCAAGCGTCAGGCTGAAGCGATTCGCATGATGGATCGCGCTGGCTGGAACTGAGCCTGTTGTTGTAAAGAGCAAAAGATCGCAGCCCCCAACAGCGCCTACATGGGATGACCTACACCCTGTAGGCGCTGTCGGGGGCTGCGATCTTTTTGCGTTTTCCCTACACTGCACGATTTCCCCGCGAGAGCGCTTCCTTGGCCCACCCCGCCCAACGCCGCTGGTATCCCCTGGTCTTCGCCATCGCTGCGCTGGTCCTGCTGCCACTAAGCGTCCTGTTTCTCTCCTGGCAAACCATCGACACTCAAATCTGGTCCCACCTCTGGGACACCCAGATGGCACGGCTGCTGGCCAACACCTTAACCCTGGTGGTCGGTGTGGGTGTCGGCGTGACCTTGCTCGGTGTCAGCCTCGCCTGGCTCACCAGTCTTTGCGAATTCCCCGGTCGGCGCTGGCTGGATTGGGCACTGATGCTGCCGTTCGCGATTCCCGCCTATGTTCTGGCATTTGTCTTTGTTGGCTTGCTGGATTTTGCAGGCCCCGTGCAAACCCTGCTGCGCGAATGGTTCGGCACGGGTCTGCGGCTGCCCCGAGTTCGTTCGACCGGTGGCGTGATTCTGGTGCTGGTGCTGGTTTTCTATCCTTACGTTTACCTGTTGGCGCGCACGGCATTCCTCGCCCAAGGCAAAGGCTTGATGGAAGCAGCCCGTGTTCTCGGACAATCCCCGTGGCAGGCATTCTGGCGAGTCGCGTTGCCGATGGCGCGACCTGCAATCGGTGCAGGCGTGGCGTTGGCGCTGATGGAAACCCTGGCGGATTTCGGTGCCGTGTCGGTATTTAACTTCGATACGTTCACCACTGCCATCTACAAAACCTGGTACGGATTCTTCAGCCTTTCCACGGCGGCACAATTGGCCAGCCTGTTGCTGCTGGTGGTGATGGTCGTGCTGTACGGCGAGCGTCGAGCACGCGGGGCCAACAGGGCGAGCAACGAACGACCGCGCGTCAAAGCGCTGTACCACCTGCGCGGATTCAAAGCCATGGCGGCCATGAGCTGGTGCGGCCTGGTGTTCGCGTGCGCCTTTGTCATTCCGATGCTGCAACTGGTCGTGTGGTTCTGGCAGCGCGGACGCTTTGACCTGGATGAGCGATATGCCGGGCTGATCCTTCATACCCTCTACCTGGGCGGCATCGCTGCATTGATCACCGTCAGCGTGGCCCTGGTCTTGGCGTTTGCCCGTCGACTGGCACCCACGCAGGCGATCCGCTCCGGTGTCAGTCTGGCCAACCTCGGCTATGCGCTGCCCGGTTCGGTATTGGCCGTGTCGATCATGCTGGCATTCAGTTATCTGGATCGAGAACTGGTGATTCCGTTGTCAGGCTGGTTGGGGGGCGCTGGAAAGCCCTTGCTGCTGGGCAGTCTGTCGGCATTGTTGCTGGCGTATCTGGTTCGGTTCATCGCGGTGGCCTACGGACCGCTCGAAAGTAGCCTGGCGCGAATACGGCCATCTTTGCCCGAAGCGGCACGTAGCCTGGGCGTCAGTGGACCTCGACTATTTTTCAAAGTGTATCTGCCGTTATTGCTGCCTGGAACATTGAGCGCTGCGTTGCTGGTGTTCGTCGATGTGCTCAAGGAAATGCCCGCAACCCTGCTGATGCGCCCGTTTGGCTGGGATACGCTGGCGGTTCGCATCTTTGAAATGACCAGCGAGGGTGAGTGGGCGCGTGCGTCGTTGCCGGCGCTGACCCTGGTTCTGGTCGGGTTGTTACCGGTCATCGGATTGATCCGACGTTCAGCGCATCGAAACGCCTAGGTGTCAGTCCTACACCTTGCAGCTACAATGCGCGGCATTCGGTGCGGCATGTCCTACAGACCAGGTCGCTGAAATCGGCTGAAAGCCCTCTATTTCAAGGCTTTCACTCCGTGCAGTACTTGCCCGCACCTTCGCCACGCCCGGAAGGAGAAACCCATGGGACAGCGTACGCCTCTGTATGACCTTCATCTCGCCCTCGGCGCGAAGATGGTCGATTTTGGCGGTTGGGATATGCCTCTGCATTACGGCTCGCAGGTCGAGGAACACCATCAGGTGCGCCGCGATTGCGGGGTTTTCGATGTATCCCACATGACCGTGATCGATATCGGCGGCCCCCAGGCCAAAGCCTGGCTCCAGCATTTGCTGAGCAATGACGTCGGACGACTGCACAGCCCGGGACGCGCGCTGTACAGCACTATGCTCAATGAGCATGGCGGCATCGTCGACGACATGATCGTCTACCGTCTTGAAGACGGTTATCGTCTGGTGGTCAATGCGTCCACTCGCGATCAGGACCTGGCCTGGATGCAGTCCCATGTCGGCGGCTTCGATGTCACGCTCAATGAGCGCTCGGAGCTGGCGATGCTGGCCATTCAGGGACCACAGGCCCGACACAAGATCTCCGAGCTCGTCACCCAGTCTCGCGGCAACCTGATCCAGATGCTCAAGCCTTTCGAAGGTTTGCCGGACGGTGACTGGTTCATCGCGCGCACCGGCTACACCGGTGAAGACGGTCTGGAAATCATCCTGCCAGCCCGTCAGGCACCCGGATTCTTCAACGATCTGGTCGGCGCGGGAATTTCGCCGATCGGCCTCGGCGCGCGAGATACCCTGCGGGTCGAAGCCGGGATGAACCTGTACGGCCAGGACATTCACCAGGATGTTTCGCCGCTGGCGTCCAATATGGCCTGGAGCATTGCCTGGGAGCCGGCCACTCGCCAGTTCATCGGCCGTACTGCTTTGGAAGCCGAGCGAGCCGGTGGTATTCAGCACAAATTGGTCGGTCTGGTGCTTGAAGAACGCGGGGTATTGCGCGCTCATCAGGTGGTTCGGATCGCCGATGTTGGCGAAGGAGAGATAACCAGTGGTAGTTTCTCTCCTACGCTAAGCAAGTCTATTGCACTGGCGCGCGTGCCGATGGCGACAGCCGACCGCGCAGAAGTGGAAATCCGTGGCAAGTGGTACCCGGTCCGAGTGGTCAAACCGACCTTCGTACGCCACGGCAAAACCTTGATCTAACCTTTTCCGGCGGGCATGACCGCTGACCATTTTTTGAGGACACAGAACATGAGCGATATTCCTGCCGACCTGCGTTTTGCCGAAAGTCACGAATGGGCCCGTCTGGAAGCCGATGGCACCGTCACCGTGGGCATCAGCGATCACGCGCAGGAAGCGCTGGGCGATGTGGTGTTTGTAGAGCTGACCGAAGTCGGAACCGTCTTCGCTGCGGGCGATCAATCCGGGGTCGTTGAGTCGGTAAAAGCCGCCTCCGACATTTACTCCCCGGTGGCCGGTGAAGTGATCGCAGTCAACGAAGAACTGAGCGCTAACCCGGAGCTGCTGAACTCCGACCCGTACGGCGCCTGGATCTTCAAACTCAAGCCAGGCAACACTGCCGACCTGGACAAGCTGCTCGACGCGGCTGGCTACAAGGCTGCCATCGGCGAGTAAGCGTTTAGCGTCACCCCCAAAGCCCCGACCTGTCGGGGCTTTTTTGTGCAGATCAAGATCAAAAGATCGCAGCCTGCGGCAGCTCCTACCGGGGAATGCATTCACCTGTAGGCGTTACCGTGTTGCGGACGATCTTTTGATCTACAAAGGGCGTCGCATTGAAATGCGATTCCCTGTAGGAGCTGCCGCAGGCTGCGATCTTTTGATCTTCAAAGGGCACTGTGGCACTGACTGCTATGCTGGTTTGACCGTGTTGCATCGACGCAGAGCGCCAGTCAAGAGAGAGCCCGTCATGTCCCAGTTGCCGTCCTTGAGCCAGTTACGCGACCCCAATGCCTTTCTTCGCCGCCACCTCGGGCCTGATGCCGCTGAGCAACAGGCGATGCTCGACAGTCTGGGTGTTGGCAGCCGGATAGAGCTCATCGAACAGACGGTGCCACCGGGAATTCGCCTGAACCGGGAGCTCGATCTCCCGCCCGCCCTAGACGAAGAGGCCGCCCTGGCCAAGCTTCGGGGTTACGCCGAACAGAACCAGGTCTGGACCAGCCTGATCGGCATGGGCTACCACGGCACCCTCACGCCGGCCGTGATTTTGCGAAACGTTCTGGAAAATCCAGGTTGGTACACCGCCTACACGCCGTATCAGCCAGAGATTGCCCAAGGACGGCTGGAGGCGCTGCTGAATTTCCAGCAATTGATCATCGACCTCACGGGTCTGGAACTGGCCAACGCTTCACTGCTGGATGAAGCAACCGCCGCAGCAGAAGCCATGGCGCTGGCCAAACGGGTTGCCAAGTCCAAAAGCAATCTGTTCTTCGTCGACGAAAACTGCCATCCGCAGACCATTTCTGTGGTGCAGACCCGTGCAGAAGGCTTCGGTTTCGAGCTGATCATCGACGCGGTGGACAACTTGAAGCAGCACCAGGTGTTTGGTGCGCTGCTGCAGTATCCCGACACCCATGGCGAAATTCGCGATCTGCGGCCGGTGATCGACCAGTTGCATGCCCAGCAAGCGCTGGCTTGCGTCGCAACCGACCTGCTAAGCCTGCTGTTGCTGACGCCGCCAGGGGAATTGGGTGCAGACGTGGTCTTCGGCTCCTCCCAGCGATTCGGCGTGCCAATGGGGTACGGTGGACCACACGCGGCGTTCTTCGCCAGTCGTGATGAATACAAGCGTGCAATTCCGGGACGGATCATCGGTGTCTCCAAAGACGCTCGCGGCAACGTCGCCTTGCGCATGGCCCTGCAAACCCGCGAGCAACATATCCGACGGGAAAAAGCCAACTCGAACATTTGCACTGCTCAAGTATTACTCGCCAATATCGCCAGCTTTTACGCGGTCTACCATGGTCCGGAAGGCCTTAAACGAATTGCCCAGCGGGTTCATCGCCTGACCTGCATCCTGGCGACGGGGCTTGAGAGACATGGCATCACGAGAATCAATCAACACTTCTTCGACACTCTGACGTTGGAGGTCGGTGGCACTCAAACCGCGATCATTGAAAGTGCCAACGCCGCCCGGATCAATTTGCGCATTCTGGGGCGCGGGAAACTGGGCCTGAGCCTGGACGAGACTTGCGACGAATCCATCGTGGCCAAGCTGTTTGACGTGTTTCTAGGTGCCGATCATGGGCTCAAGGTCGATGAACTGGATGCTGAAACGCTCTCGGTCGGCATTCCGGACGCACTGCTGCGCACCTCGCCTTATCTGCGCCACCCGGTGTTCAGCGCCCATCACAGCGAAACCGAGATGCTGCGCTATCTCAAACAGCTGGAAAACAAGGACCTGGCACTCAATCAGTCGATGATTCCGCTGGGTTCCTGCACCATGAAACTCAATGCCACCAGCGAGATGATCCCGATCACCTGGCCGCAGTTCGCCAATCTGCACCCGTTTGCGCCCAAAGAGCAGGCCGTCGGTTATTCGCTGATGATCGAGGAGCTGGAGCGCTGGCTTTGCGCAATTACCGGTTTCGATGCGATCTGCATGCAGCCCAACTCCGGCGCTCAGGGCGAGTACGCAGGCTTGCTGGCGATTCGCAAATACCACGAGAGCCGCCATGAGGGCGCACGGGATATTTGCCTGATTCCGTCCTCGGCACACGGCACCAATCCCGCGTCGGCACAAATGGCCGGCATGCGCGTGGTGATCGTCGAGTGTGACCAGGCGGGCAACGTCGATCTGGATGACCTGAAGGACAAAGCAGCGACCGCCGGCGATAAACTCGCCTGTCTGATGGCGACTTATCCGTCGACCCACGGCGTGTATGAGGAGGGCATCAGCGAGATTTGCGAGGTTGTCCACAGCCAGGGTGGCCAGGTGTACATGGATGGCGCCAACCTGAACGCTCAGGTCGGGCTGGCGCGGCCGGCGGACATTGGCGCTGATGTTTCTCACATGAATTTGCACAAAACCTTTTGCATTCCGCACGGCGGTGGAGGCCCGGGTATGGGGCCTATTGGTGTGCGGGCGCATCTGGCGCCGTTCGTGGCCAACCACCCGGTGATACCGATTGACGGTCCTCTGCCGCAGAACGGCGCGGTAAGTGCCGCGCCTTGGGGCAGCGCAAGCATTCTGCCCATCAGCTGGATGTACATCGCCATGATGGGGCCGCAACTGGCGGATGCCAGCGAGGTGGCGATTCTCGCGGCCAATTACCTGGCTCGGCATCTGTCTGGCGCATTTCCAGTGCTCTACACCGGACGCAATGAGCGTGTGGCTCACGAATGCATCCTCGACTTACGACCACTCAAGGCGCTGACCGGAATCACCGAAGAAGACGTCGCCAAGCGGCTGATGGATTATGGCTTCCATGCGCCGACCATGTCGTTTCCGGTCCCGGGGACCTTGATGGTCGAACCGACCGAAAGCGAGTCAAAAGCCGAGCTGGACCGGTTTATCGGCGCGATGTTGAGCATTCGCGCGGAAATCACCGAAGTGCAGAACGGCAACTGGCCGGCCGAGGACAACCCACTCAAAGGTGCGCCGCATACGTTGGCGGATGTCACAGGGGTGTGGGAACGGCCCTATACCATCGAGCAGGCAGTGACGCCGGATGCACACACCAAGGCTCACAAGTACTGGCCGGCAGTGAACCGGGTGGACAACGTTTATGGCGATCGAAACCTGTTCTGCGCCTGCGTTCCGGTGGATGAATACCGCTGAATTTGCAGCCCGGTCGATCCCGTTGCAACCTCGCACCTGTAGGAGCTGTCGAGTGCAACGAGGCTGCGATCTTTTAATCTTTTAATCTTTTAAAAACAGGGTCAAAAGATCGCAGCCTCGTTGCACTCGACAGCTCCTACAGGGTAGTGAGGCTCTGCTCAAAAGGCGGCCCGAGGCGTTGTGCAAAAAAATGCCGCTCATGTGAGCGGCATTTTTATTGGCAGCAATTACTCAGAAGCTACGGCATTTTTCGCCAGAATCGCATTGGCCAGTTCCATGTCCGTGGCCTGCAGGCCTGGGTTGTCGGCCCGGACTTTTTGCATGGCGGCTTCCAGGTACGGGCCGCGGATTCCGCCGTCGCTGGCGACGAAGCTGCCAGCATCGTCCTGGGCTGCAATGATCAGCTTGTGATCCTTGAATGTCAGGTAGGTCGAGCCGGTGGTGGCACCGGATGAGAGAACGTTACGCCAAAAGCTGTCAGCCATCGCTGAACCGACTGGAAGGGACAACAAAGCGATGGTAGCGACAGCAAGTTTGAGACGCATGATGGGTGACTCCACTGGATTAACTACGGCGTTGGATTGCCAATCAGGCAATCGAGTTCCATAGCGGCCTATTGCTCCGGTTCGACCAGCAAAATAGCGCCTTGCTGGCCGATCACCCGAACACGGCTGCCAAGAGCGGCGTCTGCCCCTCTGGCCATCCACACGCCATCCGCGACCTTGATCTTGCCGCGTCCGTCGACAATCGCCTCATGCACCACAAAGGTTTTACCGATCAATTCCTGACCCCGCAGATTCAGGTTTGGCTGATCACTCTGGCGCACTGCGCTGCGCTGGCGGTGCCACCAATACAGTGCCGTGGCGATCGAGAGCAGACCAAACAGCAGAAACTGCATTTCCCAGGTCATCCCCGGCAATAGAAAGGTCAGTACACCGACTGCGGCTGCGGCCATGCCGATCCACAGCAGGTAGCCACCCGCGCCGAACACTTCAAGAATTAGCAGCAACGTGCCTAATGCCAGCCAGTCCCAGAACGATAGATGTTGCAGGAATGCCCACATAGCGCGCCTCAGGCTTTCTTGTTGTCGAACGTGGCCTTGACGATTTCTCCGATGCCGCCGACTGCACCGATCATCGAGCTGGCCTCGAGTGGCATCAGAATCACTTTGCTGTTGTTGGCCGAGGCCAGCTTGCCCAGCGCATCAATGTACTTCTGGGCAACGAAATAGTTGACCGCTTGCACATTCCCGCCGGCGATGGCTTCCGAAACGACTTTAGTGGCCTGGGCTTCGGCTTCGGCTTGACGTTCACGGGCTTCGGCTTCGAGGAATGCGGCCTGACGACCCCCTTCGGCTTCCAGGATCTGTGCCTGCTTCTTGCCTTCTGCAGTCAGGATCGCCGCGGCGCGCAGGCCTTCGGCTTCAAGAATCTGTGCACGCTTGATTCGTTCGGCCTTCATCTGCCCCGACATTGCCGCCATCAGGTCGGCAGGTGGACTGATGTCCTTGATCTCGATCCGGGTGATCTTGATGCCCCACGGTGCGGTGGCTTCATCGACGGTGCGCAGCAACTTTTCATTAATGCCGTCACGTTGGCTGAGCATCGCGTCCAGTTCCATGGAACCCAGCACGGTACGGATGTTGGTTTGCAGCAGGTTGCGAATCGCGTGTTCGAGGTTGTTCACCTCGTAGGCGGCCTGGGCGGTGTTGACCACCTGAAAGAAGCACACCGCATCGATTTGCACCGTGGCGTTGTCGGCGGTGATGACTTCCTGAGGCGGGATATCCAGCACGCTTTCCATCACGTTGATCTTGCGACCGATGCGGTCCATGACCGGGATGATGATGTTCAGGCCGGGTTTGAGGGTGTTGGTGTAACGGCCGAAACGCTCGACCGTCCATTGATAACCCTGGGGCACGACCTTGAAGCCCA
This sequence comes from Pseudomonas sp. LBUM1643, assembly GCF_059716215.1. Classification (NCBI taxonomy): domain Bacteria; kingdom Pseudomonadati; phylum Pseudomonadota; class Gammaproteobacteria; order Pseudomonadales; family Pseudomonadaceae; genus Pseudomonas; species Pseudomonas sp. LBUM1643. The sequence goes on along the minus strand of NZ_CP166813.1, from coordinate 6,187,211 downwards.
TGAACAGAATGGCGACCACCAGGCCGACAAAAAGTAAAAGCACGCTACCAATCTGCATAACGATTCCCTGTTGAGTGAAGCAACGAAATTACGATCGCAGAAGTGTAGCGGTGCCGGGTCGGGATAAGTACCGTAAGTCGGCCGTTGCATCATCAAGCGACAAAGGATTTATTTTTGCTCGCTCTGCGGGGTGACTCGAAGCACTTCCTCGATGGTCGTCAAACCTGCTGCTACCTTCTGCGCGCCCGACAGTCGCAAGCTGCGCATGCCTTCCTTGAAGGCCTGGCGCCGAATGGCCAGCAAATCGGTGTCGAGGTTGATCAGGGCTTTGACGCCGTCAGTCAGTTGCATGATTTCATACACCCCGGCACGCCCGCGATAACCGGTGTCGCGACATTCGAGGCAGCCGATGGCGCGCTGCGCATTTCCCGGTAAGGGCGCCTGCCAGGGTTTGGTCAAGGTCTGCCAGTCTTCTTCACTCAGGGTCAGCGGTGCCTTGCAGTGCGAGCACAAGGTTCGCACCAGACGCTGGGCCATGACGCCGAGCACCGTGGCTTTGATCAGGTAGTGCGGCACGCCGAGTTCAAGCAGGCGGCTGATGGCGCTGGGCGCGTCGTTGGTGTGCAGCGTCGACAGTACCAGGTGGCCGGTGAGTGCGGCCTGGATCGCCATTTCTGCAGTTTCGAGGTCACGGATCTCGCCGATCATGATGATGTCCGGGTCTTGCCGCATCAGCGCACGAACACCGGCGGCGAAGGTCAGGTCGATGTTGTGTTGGACCTGCATCTGGTTGAACGCCGGCTCGACCATTTCAATCGGGTCCTCGATGGTGCAGAGGTTGACCTCGGGCGTCGCCAGTTTCTTGAGGGTGGTGTAGAGCGTCGTGGTCTTGCCGGAACCGGTCGGGCCGGTCACGAGGATGATGCCGTTGGGCTGGCGGGTCATGTCCTGCCAGCGGCGCAAGTCCTCGGCGGAAAACCCCAGCTGGTCGAAATCCTTGAGCAACACTTCCGGGTCGAATATCCGCATGACCATCTTTTCGCCGAACGCCGTCGGCAACGTCGACAAGCGCAGTTCGACTTCGCCGCCGTCCGGCGTCTTGGTTTTCACCCGGCCGTCCTGGGGTTTGCGTTTTTCCGCAACGTTCATCCGTCCGAGGCTTTTCAGCCGGCTGACGATCGCCATGGTCACCTGCGGCGGGAATTGATAGACGTTGTGCAGCACGCCGTCGATGCGAAAACGTACGGTGCCTTGCTCGCGCCGTGGTTCGATGTGGATATCGCTGGCGCGCTGCTGGAAAGCGTACTGGAACAGCCAGTCGACGATGTTGACGATGTGCGCGTCATTGGCATCCGGTTCCTGATCGCTGGCACCGAGATTGAGCAACTGTTCGAAGTTGCCCAGGGTGTTTGACTGTGCATCGCCTGTGCTCGCGCCGCTGACTGATTTGGCCAGGCGGAAAAACTCCACGCTGAAGCGCTGGATGTCCACCGGGTTGGCGACGACACGCTTGATCGGCAATTTCAGCACATGGGTCAGGTCGGCTTCCCAGCCATTGACGTAAGGCTGGGCGCTGGCCACGGTCACGGCGTCGCGGTCGATGGAAACCGCGAGGATCTTGTGGCGTTGGGCAAAGGCGTAGGACATCAGCGGTGTAATGGCCGCGACATTGATTTTCAGCGGGTCGATGCGCAGGTAAGGCTGGCCCGCCTGCTGCGACAACCAAAGGGTCAGACCTTCCAGATCGAGGTGTTTGCCGGGACGGCTGAGATCGTCGAGGTGTTGGCTGGCGATGAACTCCAATGGATGCAGTTGACCATTGGCAGCATGGCGACGTCGGGCATTGAGCGCGTGCTCGGCCGAGTCCTGGCTGATAAAGCCCTGGGCGACCAGTTCGCGCAGCAAATCATTGAGATCCAGCCAGCGGTCCTGAATGGCGAGTTGAACGGACATGCGGGCTCCTCATGAACAACAGTCCGCAAAGGATAGTCGCGCTGCCGCCGACCGTTGGGCCACTACCCGACGAAGCCGTATCGAGTTCTTTCAACCTGTCGCTTGAGCCGGTGCCTCCCAGACCGAATCAGCCCTTTGCAGATCGACCGAACACACACTGATCAGGTTGCGTAATTTTTCCGCAATCACTTGGGCGCGATGCCAGCTGAGACCTTCCATGACGATGTCGATGGACAGCAGATCGTCGGTCCGTTGCACGTTGACTTGCTCAGGCGTCAGAAACTGCAAGGCGAACAGATTCAGGGCGCGACACAGCAAATCCGGTTCGGCCTCGGCCAGCAGTTGGTAGTGGACCCGGCAGTGAGCGTTGCCGACGTTCCAGACATCGGCGCGAACGCACGGGGTGTTGACGGCTTCCAGATGCGGCATGTTTTTTCTCCAAAATCACTGGGGAAATTTTTACATTCGAAGCGGGGCATTTCTTATCTATGATGGGGCTTATTTGAGAATGATCGAATCGAACAATTCAAGAACATAGTGAGATCAGGTTTTTTTATGCACAGCGATCTGGATGGGTACGACCGCAAGATTCTCGCGTTGCTGCAAGAAGACGCTTCCCTGTCGAGTGCGCAGATCGCCGAGCAGGTAGGGCTGTCGCAATCTCCGTGCTGGCGGCGTATTCAGCGGATGAAAGAGGAGGGGATCATTCGAGGGCAGGTAACCCTGCTTGATCGGAAGAAAATCGGGCTGAACACGCAGATTTTTGCCGAGATCAAACTCAACGCCCATGGGCGTTCGAACTTCACTGAGTTCACTGAAGCCATTCGGGGCTTTCCCGAGGTGCTGGAATGTTATGTGCTGATGGGGTCGGTGGATTTTTTGCTGAGGATCGTCACGGCGGACATTGAGGCGTACGAGCGTTTCTTCTTCGAAAAACTATCGATGGTGCCGGGGATACAGGAGGTGAACTCGATTGTGGCGTTGTCGGAGATCAAGTCGACAACGAGCCTGCCAGTTTAAGACTGGCAGAGCGCTTGTGTGGCGAGGGAGCTTGCTCCCGCTGGGCAGCCCCAAAATGATGGGAGCGCTGCGCACTCCAGCGGGAGCAAGCTCCCTCGCCACAAGCCTTACATGCGCAACAACATTTTCCAGGCGCGGTTCTGATACACCGCAATCGCCTGCTGCTTGCGCGCGTCCAGCGATTCATCGGTAATCGGCTCGTTCGCCAGTTGTGCGAGTTTGTTCAGCTCGCCGTACAGGCGATCCATTTCCGGGATCTCCAGCACACCGCGGGCATGGTGCATCCAGGCCTGAATACGCTCGATGCGTGGGAGTTGTTCGGCCAGGTCTTCCGGTTGTTGCTGGTAGCGCTGCAACTGAAGGGATGTTGCCTCTTCACCCAGCAAACGTGGCAGCCAGCTGCCCAGTTGCGCAGCGCCCTGGCGATTGCCGCGAACGTTGCGATCAGTCGTCCAGGAACGCGCAAGCAACCAGCGCGACGTGTTCAGCGAGAACAAGCCCCAACGCGGATCTTCCAGTTCTTCGAGGAACTGCTCCGGAGCCGCTTTGCGCACGTCTTCGTCATCCTGACCAGCTTGTACCAGCGGACGCCAGTCTTCCAGCAAGGCATCCAGCGCAACACGCAGATCGTGAGTCGACTGACGCGGCGCGGCCTGGCCCAGGCTGCTGAGCAGCGCGCGCATTTCAGCGAGGTTCTCGACCCAGTCCTGCAGCAGTCGCCAATGACCATTGAAGCGATACTGCTCAGCCAGGCGCTGGCTGCTGCCCAGCAGATGCCAGCTCAGGGCGGCAAACGCATCATCCAGTGGTGTTTCGGCAGTGATCTGCGGTGCTGGCAGGCTCAGCGAATAGCTGTTGGCGTCGTACAAACGGTAACCACGCTCGGCCTTGCTGATGTCACACGGCATCAGTGCCAGGGTGGCGGCCAGCTCGGCGGCCAGTTCAAGCAGGGCAGCCGGTTCGCCTTCGCGCAATTCCAGTTCCAGCTCGCAGATTTCTTCTTTCTGCTTGCCGACAACGACATGGCCCAAGTCCAGTGCGGCCTCGATGACCACTTTGGTCTTGCCACGGCCCCACGCAATCTCGGCGCGCTCGCGGACGAAATCGGTGGTGAAAATCGGCTTCAGGGTTTTCTTGTCCAGCTCGGCCAGTTCCTCGGGCCAGCATTCGCCGTCGAGTTTCTTCACGTCGAGCTTGGCTTTGGGCAGGTTCCAGTCGTACTCGTTGCGCTCGGACAGGCCGGCAACGCTTTGGCCGCGGGTCTTGAGCGTCTGAATCACTTCTTCGCCATCGCGGCGCAGGCGCAGGGCAACCTTGGCACGGGCCAGGTCGCGCTCAGGCGTGTCGAAGTACTGGTTCATCAGTTCACGGCGTTCCCAGCCACTTTTGTTGCGTTTTTTCAGTAGCGGGTGCTCGCGCAGAGCAGCGAGGGTTTCGCGGCTGACGCGGAGTTTGATTTCGGTTTCTTTCTGCATGGCCGGAAAATCCAGGATCGGGAGCGCAGCCGGGGGAATGTGTGGCTGCCAAGGCCGTGCAGTGTACAGGAGTGAGAGTTGGTACGTGCCGCGACGGTTTATTCCTGTCGCCGGATGGTTCTATGATGGATATCTATTCGGGAGTTGGAGTCAGCGATGCCTTTGCCGTCCATGAAAGATCAATTCGCCGCGTTGATCGCTGCACCGTCTGTCAGCTGCACCCAGCCCAGGCTCGATCAAACCAACCGCCCGGTGATCGATTTGCTGGCGACATGGCTGGGTGACCTGGGTTTCGCCTGCGACATTCAACAGGTCAGTCCCGGCAAATTCAATTTACTCGCCAGTTTTGGCTCCGGCCCCGGCGGGCTGGTATTGGCCGGGCACAGTGACACCGTGCCGTACGACGAGGCGCTGTGGCAGACCGATCCGTTGAAGCTGACCGAAGTCGATGGCCGCTGGGTAGGACTTGGCAGTTGCGACATGAAAGGGTTTTTCGCTTTGGCCATCGAGGCGGTCCTGCCGTTGCTCGACCAGCCATTCAAGCAACCGCTGCTGATTCTTGCCACGTGTGATGAAGAAAGCTCGATGTCTGGCGCTCGCGCGCTGGCAGCAGCCGGACGCCCATTGGGTCGTGCCGCGGTTATTGGCGAGCCGACCGGGCTGAAGCCGATCCGCATGCACAAAGGCATCATGATGGAGCGCATCGATATTCTCGGCCAGAGCGGCCACTCCTCGGACCCGCGTCTGGGTCACAGCGCCCTTGAAGCCATGCACGATGCCATTGGCGAACTGCGCGGCCTGCGCCTGCTGTGGCAACGTGAGTTCCGTAATCCGCAGTTTGGCGTGCCGACCCCGACGATGAATTTCGGCTGCATTCATGGCGGCGACAACCCCAATCGCATCTGCGGCCAATGTTCGCTGGAATTTGATCTGCGACCGCTGCCGGGCATGGATCCCAAAGCGCTGCGTGCGGAAATTCTGGCGAGGCTCAAACCGGTTGCCGAACGCCATCAGGTGAAGATCGACTACGCGCCGCTGTTCCCTGAAGTGCCGCCCTTCGAGCAGGACGAGGACGCCGAGTTGGTCCGGATTGCACAAAAGCTCACCGGTCATCAGGCCGAAGCAGTAGCGTTCGGCACCGAAGCGCCTTATCTTCAGCGCCTTGGCTGCGAAACATTGGTGCTGGGCCCAGGTGATATCGCCTGCGCACACCAGCCGGGGGAATACCTCGAAATGTCACGTTTGCAGCCTACGGTGCATCTATTACGTCAACTGATTGAACATTACTGCCTGACTCCAGCCACATCGCCAGTCAGTTGAGCGCAATCCCTGTAGGAGTGAGCCTGCTCGCGATAGCGGTACATCAGTCATCATTCCAGTGGCTGTTACACCGCTATCGCGAGCAGGCTCGCTCCCACAGGGTTCGTTGTTGTAAACGACCGAGCCGTATAAATTGCCGGTCATCAAACCCGTATTCATGAGGAGAGCGCGCGTGTCGCCAAGCCTGTTCCGACGATAACCACCAGCCCGCTGTGCGTTTTCTGTTTCGCCCATTTTTTGGCTGCTATTTATTACAGGCCCAGGTTCATGCCCGAATACGTTAATTGGCTCCGTCACGCTTCGCCTTACATCAATGCCCACCGCGATTGCACCTTTGTCGTCATGCTGCCCGGCGATGGGGTTGAACACCCCAACTTCGGCAACATCGTTCACGACCTGGTGTTGTTGCACAGCCTGGGCGTGCGACTGGTGCTGGTCCACGGTTCCCGTCCGCAGATTGAAACCCGCCTTGCCGCGCGTGGCCTGACGCCGCATTACCACCATGGGATGCGCATCACCGATGCCGCGACCCTTGAGTGTGTGATTGATGCCGTTGGCCAATTGCGCATCGCCATCGAGGCGCGGTTGTCCATGGACATGGCTTCATCGCCTATGCAGGGTTCACGTCTGCGGGTCGCCAGCGGCAATCTCGTCACGGCACGGCCGATCGGTGTACTGGAAGGCGTGGACTACCACCACACCGGCGAAGTGCGCCGGGTCGACCGCAAAGGCATCAATCGCCTGCTGGACGAGCGCTCCATCGTGCTGCTGTCGCCGCTGGGCTACTCGCCGACCGGGGAGATTTTCAACCTCGCTTGCGAAGACGTCGCGACGCGTGCGGCTATTGAACTGGCTGCAGACAAGCTGCTGCTGTTCGGCGCCGATCTGGGCTTGATCGATGAAAACGGTCGTCTGGTGCGTGAATTGCGTCCTCAACAAGTGCCGGCGCATCTACAGCGTCTGGGTAGCAACTATCAGGCTGAACTACTCGATGCCGCCGCCGAGGCTTGCCGTGGCGGCGTGGCGCGCAGTCATATCGTCAGCTACGCCGAAGACGGTGCGCTGCTGACCGAACTGTTTACCCGGGACGGCGGCGGTACGCTGGTGGCCCAGGAGCAATTCGAGATCGTGCGCGAAGCGGCGATTGAAGACGTCGGCGGTTTGCTGGACCTGATCAGTCCGCTGGAAGAGCAGGGGATTCTGGTGCGTCGTTCCCGCGAGGTGCTGGAGCGCGAGATCGAGCAATTCAGCGTGGTCGAGCGCGAAGGCATGATCATCGCGTGCGCGGCGCTGTATCAGATTGCCGATTCGGATGCGGGAGAGTTGGCGTGTCTGGCGGTGAACCCGGAGTACCGTCATGGCGGTCGCGGCGATGAACTGCTGGAGCGCATCGAAACCCGTGCCCGGGATCAGGGACTGAAAACCTTGTTCGTTCTCACGACCCGGACCGCTCACTGGTTCCGTGAGCGCGGTTTTGTGCCGAGCAGCGTAGAGCGTCTGCCATCGGCGCGAGCGTCGCTGTACAACTATCAGCGTAATTCGAAGATCTTCGAAAAAACCTTGTAACGTCGATCCAATGTAGGAGCTGCCGCAGGCTGCGATCTTTTGATTGTCTTTAAAGATCAAAAGATCGCAGCCTGCGGCAGCTCCTACAGGGGATTTTGTTTACTCCTGCACGTACTTCGAGCTGACGTACCCGGAGTAATCGGGCAGTACCGTTTCAACCTTTCCTTGTTCCTTCAAAAACTTCGCCGTCTCGCCAATCGCCTTGGCTGTGCCGCCATCCAGCAGCGCAGTGGTTTGTTGAGCCTTGGCGTCCGGGAACGCCGAACCGGCCAGCAACTCCGGAACGTCGGCGGCATTGGCACCGGTCAGTTTGGCGATTTTTTGTACAGGCACCGAGTCAGCCGTCCAGCTGTCTTTGTGCGCGGCATAATCAGCGAACGAGTCCAGGGTGACCTTGGCGAATTTTGCGATCACGTCAGGATGCTTCTCCGCGTAGTCCTTACGTGCAACCCACACTTCGAAGGTCGGCGCGCCCCACTGGCCGACCTGTGCGGCATCCGTCAACGTCTTGCCAGTCTTGCGGATTTCTCCCAAGGCCGGGGACCAGACGAACGCGCCGTCGATGTCACCCCGTCTCCAGGCGGCCGCGATTTCCGCGGGTTGCAGGTTCACCACTTTGACCTGCGATGTGTTCAGCCCCCAGTGTTTCAAAGCGCCGAGCAAGCTGTAGTGGGAAGTGGAAACGAATGGCGTGGCGATGGTCTTGCCGATCAAATCTTCCGGTTTGTTGATGCCGCTGCCGTTGCGTACGACCAACGCCTCAGCCGCATTGATCTGGGCAGAAACAATGAACGCCACGATCGGCAGGTTGCGCGAAGCGGCGGCCGCCAGCGGACTGGAGCCGAGGTTGCCGATCTGCACGTCACCGGACGCGATGGCGGTGACGACTTCAGGGCCGCTGTTGAAACGACGCCAGTCGATTTTCTGGCCGATGGTCTTCTCATAAAGGCCATCGGCCTGAGGCACTTTGCTCGGGTCGATACCGGTCTGGTAGCCGACGGTGAGATCCGCCGCCAGAGCGCTGAAAGAAAACAGTGTGGATACACAAACTGTAACAATTCGATTGGATAGTGCGCGCTTGATAGTCATGGCCGGGTCTTCGATGAGAGGAAATACGGGTTTCCGTTAAATCTAATCGATCTAAAAAATAGCCAATAAATATCATTTAGGAATTAGCTTATAGGTTCGCTTTCACTGAGCCGGGCGCACTGCGCTCAATTCCTAAAAGATATAAAAAAACATCGGAAGCTTCCGGTTGGATTTATGCACGACGCATCGATGTGCAAGCACCGGATGCACAGGGATTAGACCATGGTCGTAGTCACATACGGTTACGATTGACTTGCAGGTCACGGTCTGGCGCTAATCGCCAATCCTAGGATCTCGGGCATTTGACCCAGGGCCAGGAATACAACAATTAGAAACGAGAGGAGCTTAAAAAATGAACAAGTCCACCTTGGCCCTGGCCGTGGCCGTAGGGGTAATGGCGCAGCAGGCAGGCGCCGCCGGTTTCATTGAAGACAGCAAGGCTTCCGTCAGTTCGCGCACCATGTATTACAACGCTGACACCCGCGAAGGCACTGCCAACGACCAACGTGAAACTGCTCAGGGCTTCAAATTCGATTACCAGTCGGGTTTCACTCAAGGCACGGTCGGCTTCGGCTTTGACGCCCAGGCGTTGGTGGGCATCCATCTGGACGGTGGTCGCGGTCATCACCCGGATAACAACTCATTCTTCCCCAGTGACACTGACGGTTCGGCATCCGATCCGTGGAGCCGCGTAGCCGGTAACGTCAAGGCACGCATCTCGAAAACCGAGGCCCACCTTGGTGGCGCCTTGCAACCGAACATGCCGGTACTGATCGCGAACGACAGTCGTCTGCTGCCACAGACCTTCGAAGGCGGCACCATCACCTCGAAGGAAATCGACAACGTCACGTTCAACGTCGGCCAGCTTGAGCATGCGGCAGGTCGCGCGTCGTCGAATACCACCGGCCTGGCGGTGGCTGGTGGCACCGAAGAAAGCAACAAATTCCAGTACGGCGGTGCGGACTGGAAGGTCACCAAAGACCTGATGCTGCAGTACTACTACGCGAATCTGGAAGACTACTACAAGCAGCACTTCCTGGGTCTGGTACACGTCTACCCAATCAGCGCCACCCAGTCGTTCAAGACTGACCTGCGTTATTTCGACAGCAGCTCCGACGGCAAGAATGGTGATGCGGGTTACCGCTTCAACAATAACGGCGGTTACGCGAAGAACCCGGGCGAGGTGGATAACCAGACCTGGAGTGCCATGTTCACCTATACCCTGGGTCCGAACGCTTTCTTGCTGGGCCATCAGCGTGTCAGCGATGACGGTGGTTTCGTCTACCTGAACCAGGGCAACGTAGTCGACGGCAACGGTCGCAACGAAGGCGCCGGCGGTGCGAGCTTTTACTCGTTCACCGACGCCATGATCAACGGCTTCGTACGTGCGGGCGAGAACACCACATTCGGCCAGTACACCTTTGACTTCGCTTCTCTGGGTGTTCCAGGCCTGAAGGCCTCGGCGGCTTATCTGCGTGGCGAGGACATCAAGGCCACCAACGGCGTTGGCAAAGACCAGACCGAGTGGGAACGTGACCTGCGGGTGGATTATGTGATCCAGACCGGCGCACTCAAAGGATTTGGTACTACCCTGCGTCACGGGACCTACCGCGGCGATACCAATATTTCCGCACAAGACCAGACCCGTCTGATCTTCAACTACACGTATAGCTTCCTGTAATCCAATACGGGAAAAGCCCTGCCTCGCGGTGGGGTTTTTTTCGGCATTTTTTTCATATTCCAATTTGGTCTTGCTATGGAATTTATTATTCTTTTTAGCTTTTAGTGCAAACCCCTAAAGTGCATCCCTCCGGGGCCGATAGAGGGGTCCTGACGCTATTAAATGCCACTCGTTAATTCCGAAATGGCATGAAAAAGAATGAAATAAATTATTATCCGTTTACCATGCGGGCCCGTTTCCATTGGGCGAACGCCCGAGCTAGACGCATCAGCGCGTTGACCTGTGTTTTTGCGGTTTGCGGTCACCCTGCACTTCAGGATTCAGAGCATTCGATTCTGGACCGAAAAAATTAGAACGAGAGGAGCGAAACAATGAACAAGTCGACCTTGGCCCTGGCCGTGGCCGTAGGGGTTGTGGCGCAGCACGCAGGCGCCGCTGGTTTCATCGAAGACAGCAAGGCCACTCTGGGGCTGCGTAACTTCTACATCAACACGGATAACCGCGACAGCGCTGCTGGCACACCTGCCAACAAAGCTGCCGGTGTTCAAAGCAAGAACGAAGAATGGGGCCAAGGCTTTGACCTGCGCTTCATCTCCGGTTACACCCAAGGTACTGTTGGCTTCGGTCTCGACGCTATCGGCCTGCTGGGAATCAAACTGGATTCCGGTGGTGGCACCAACGGCGCGACGGCGACCTCTTATGGCGGCACCGTATTCCCAAGCAAGTCCAACGGCGAAGCGGTCGATAACTTCTCCAGCCTGGGCCTGACTGCCAAAGCCAAGATTTCCCAGACCGAACTGAAGCTGGGCACCTTGCAGCCGAAGAACCCGGTGATCGTGACCAACGACGGTCGTCTGTTGCCACAAACCTGGCAGGGCGGTCAGATCACTTCCGGCGATATCAAAGACCTGACGCTGGTTGGCGGTCAGATCGAAGCGGTGAAGGGTCGTAACTCCAGCAACAATGAGCAACTGTCGATTGGTGGCGCGAACAGCCCGACCATCACCGGTCGCGACAGCAACAAGTTCATCTACGCCGGTGGTGACTACAAGATCACCAAAGACCTGACGGCCCAGTACTACTACGGCAACCTGGAAGATTTCTACAAGCAGCACTTCCTGGGTCTGGTTCACAACTGGGCAATCGGCCCGGGCGTTCTGAAGTCGGATTTCCGTTACTTCAACAGCTCCGATGACGGTGCCAACGCTAATACCCCTGCTTATTACAGCAGCGGTAATTACTCCGGCGCAGCAAGCGGTCGCGGTAGCGTCGACAACAACCTGTACAGCGGTCTGTTCCTGTACACCGTTGCTGGTCACACCTTCGGCGGCGGTTGGCAGTACAGCAACGGCAGCAGCGACTTCCCGTGGCTGAACCAGGGCGACGGTTCGTCGAACTACACCATCACCGACATGCAAATCCAGAAGTTCGGCCGTGCCGGCGAGAAAACCTGGCAAGCACGCTACTCGTATGACTTCGCCAAGGTTGGCCTGCCAGGCGCAACCGCCGGCATCGTCTACCTGCGTGGCGACAACATCGACACCGTTACCGCAGGTGGTGGTGTTTCGGGCAGCGGCCGTTCCGAGTGGGAACGCGACCTGACCGTCGCTTACGTCGTGCCAGAAGGCCCACTGAAGAACTTCGGCGTGATGTGGAAAAACGCTATGTGGCGCAACGACATCCCGGGTCAACGCGACCAGGATGAAAACCGTCTGATCCTCAGCTACTCGCTCCCGCTGCTGTAAATAGCGCTCGCGTAACTGATGAAAAAAGCCCCGCCCGGTATGACGCCGGGCGGGGCTTTTTGCGTTTTTCAAACGGGGATTTATATTCTTTTACGATCTAAACAAATCGATATTTATTCTTTTTAATAGATAAAAAACACAGGCACAGTTGAGCTCATCAAGCACTCACCAGGAGCAGCACCATGAGCCTCAGACTTGGCGACATCGCCCCCGATTTCGAACAGGATTCCAGCGCCGGCACCATTCGCTTCCACGAATGGCTGGGTGATAGTTGGGGCGTGCTGTTCTCCCATCCGGCGGACTTCACCCCGGTGTGCACGACCGAGCTGGGCTTCACCGCCAAGTTGAAAGACGAATTCGCCCAGCGCGGCGTCAAGGCCATCGCGCTGTCAGTGGACCCTGTGGACTCACACCACAAATGGATCGAGGACATCAACGAGACCCAAAATACCCTCGTGAATTTCCCGATTCTTGCCGACGCCGACCGCAAGGTATCGGACCTCTACGACCTGATCCATCCGAATGCCAACGACACGCTGACCGTACGTTCGCTGTTCGTGATCGACCCGAACAAAAAAGTGCGACTGACCATCACCTACCCGGCGAGCACCGGTCGCAACTTCCACGAAATCCTGCGGGTAATCGACTCGCTGCAGCTCACCGATAACTACAAAGTGGCGACCCCGGCCAACTGGCAGGACGGTGATGAAGTGGTGATCGTGCCGTCGCTCAAGGACGAAGATGAAATCAGGAAACGCTTTCCCAAGGGCTATCGCGCGGTGAAGCCGTACCTGCGCCTGACGCCGCAGCCGAACAGGTAAATATCTGCAGCGCTGGTGATATCGCCATCGCGGGCAAGCCCGCTCCCACAATGGATTGGGGTGAATCACAGCTATTTGGCAAACCACAAACCCGTGTGGGAGCGGGCTTGCCCGCGAAGGCGGTCTACCAGACGCCGCAGCGCCAAGATTGAACAGCATCCACAAAGCAGGGGATTTCAGGCCGTTTCCACGGCCTTTTTTTTCGCCTGGCGTTCGTGTTCTTGTATATCTCTTAATTGCATAACCAAATGAATAAATATGATTTATGGATATAACAATCACCTGTTAAGGTCACCCCATTAAAGCGAGATCGCACACTGCGAATCGCCAATAACGCTCAAGGAATCATCCGAATGCTGGTCGTCTCACTCGGTGGCAGTCCGAGCCAACGCTCCCGTTCCGGGGTGCTGCTGGACCGCTCTCAACGTTGGTTGCAGGAGCAGGGTGTGGAAGTGGTGAGTTACCAGGTGCGGGACTTCCCGGCCGAAGACTTGCTGCACGCACGCTTCGACAGTCCGAAGGTGATCGACCTGCTGCAACAGATTGAAAACGCCGACGGCCTGTTGATCGCCACACCGGTGTACAAGGCATCGTTTTCCGGTGCGTTGAAGACCGTACTGGATCTGCTGCCCGAGCGGGCCCTGGCCCATAAAGTGGTGTTGCCGATGGCAACGGGCGGCAGCATCGCTCATATGTTGGCGGTGGATTACGCGCTTAAACCGGTGCTCTCGGCATTGAAAGCCCAGGAAATGCTTCACGGGATTTTCGCCGAAGACAGCCAGATCGCTTACGGTGAAGGCAGCGCTCAGGCGCAACTGGCACCGGAACTGGAACAGCGCCTGAATGAGTCGCTGGAACTGTTTTTCAGCGCCATGGCGCGACGCCCGAAGCCCATTGATCCGAACGTGTTGAATGAACGTTTGTTGAGTGCTCGCTGGAGCATTTAAGTCCCATCTGAATTTGATGTACTCACCTTACTCAGCCGCTAACGGTCAAGCAGGTGCAGCCAAAACCCAACTGCAAAAGGAGAGCGCTATGCGCACTGTCATTTTGCGTCGTGGTCTGGTCGCTCTGTTTGCTGCGGCTGTCACCTTCGGCGCCATTACTCAAGCTCAGGCCGAGACGCTTCGAATCGGTTATCAGAAGTACGGCACCCTGGTGCTGCTCAAGGCCAAAGGCACGCTTGAAAAACGCCTCTCGGCCCAAGGCGTGGACGTGCAATGGACTGAATTTCCCGGTGGCCCGCAGCTGCTTGAAGGCCTGAACGTCGGCTCCATCGACTTCGGCGTGACGGGCGAAACCCCACCGGTTTTTGCCCAGGCTGCTGGCGCTGATCTGCTCTACGTCGCCTATGAACCGCCGGCGCCACGCAGTGAAGCGATCCTGGTGCCGAAAGATTCGCCGATCAAATCGGTGCAGGACCTCAAAGGCAAAAAAGTCGTCCTGAACAAAGGCTCCAACGTTCACTACCTGCTGGTCCGTGCACTCGAAGACGCCGGCCTCAAATACACCGACATCCAGACCGTCTTCCTGCCGCCTGCCGACGCCCGCGCTGCGTTCGAGCGTGGCAGTGTCGATGCCTGGGTGATCTGGGACCCGTACCAGGCCGCCGCCGAACAGCAACTGCAAGCGCGCACCCTGCGCGATGGTCAAGGCATCGTCGACAACCATCAGTTCTACCTCGCGACCAAGCCTTACGCACAGAAAAATCCTGAGGTGATCAAGACCCTGGTGGAAGAAGTGCGCGCCGTTGGCGAGTGGTCAAAAGCCAATCCTGAGGACGTAACCAAACAGGTTTCGCCACTGCTCGGTCTGTCGGCAGACATCACCCTGACCTCGGTGAAACGCCAGGGCTACGGCGCTTTGTTCCTGACCCCGGAAGTGGTCGCGGCCCAACAGAAAATCGCCGACAGCTTCTACCAGCTCAAGCTGATTCCCAAGCCGTTGAGCATCAAAGACGTGATCTGGACGCCGCCGGCGGCCGTTGCCAAAGCACCGTAAATCGATTTCCTAAGGAGACCACTCCATGAGCCTCAATATCTTCTGGTTCCTGCCTACCCACGGCGACGGCCATTACCTTGGCACCGCCGAAGGCGCTCGCGCCGTTGATCACGGTTATCTGCAGCAAGTCGCCCAAGCGGCGGATCGTCTGGGCTTCGGCGGGGTGCTGATTCCTACCGGTCGCTCCTGCGAAGACTCGTGGCTGGTGGCAGCGTCGCTGATTCCGGTGACCCAGCGTTTGAAATTCCTCGTCGCCCTGCGCCCCGGGATCATTTCCCCGACGGTGGCAGCGCGTCAGGCCGCGACCCTGGATCGCTTGTCCGGCGGTCGTGCGCTGTTCAACCTGGTAACCGGTGGTGATCCGGAAGAATTGGCCGGCGATGGTTTGTTCCTGACCCACGAGGAGCGCTATCAGGCCTCGGTGGAATTCACCCGCATCTGGCGTCGTGTACTGGAAGGCGAAACCGTCGATTACGACGGTCAACACATCAGTGTGAAGGGCGCCAAGTTGCTCTATCCGCCGATCCAGCAACCGCGTCCGCCGCTGTACTTCGGTGGCTCGTCGGAAGCGGCACAAGACCTCGCCGCAGAACAGGTGGAAATGGTCCTGACCTGGGGCGAGCCGCCGGCCGCCGTTGCCGAGAAGATCGAACAGGTTCGCGCCAAAGCCGCCAAGCTCGGGCGTACCGTGCGCTTCGGTATTCGCCTGCACGTGATCGTCCGCGAAACCAACGAAGAAGCGTGGCAAGCGGCGGATCGACTGATCTCCCATCTCGATGACGACACCATCGCTCGCGCTCAAGCATCATTGGCGCGCTTCGATTCGGTCGGCCAGCAACGCATGGCCGCCCTGCACGGTGGCAACCGCGACAACCTCGAAGTCAGCCCCAACCTGTGGGCCGGTGTTGGCCTGGTGCGTGGCGGTGCCGGCACGGCACTGGTGGGTGACGGTCCGACCGTGGCTGCCCGCGTGAAGGAATACGCGGACCTGGGCATCGACACGTTTATCTTCTCCGGTTATCCACACTTGGAAGAATCCTACCGGGTCGCGGAACTGTTGTTCCCGTACCTGGACATCGAACGCCCGCAGCTGCCTCAGGGTGCCAACTACGTCAGCCCGTTTGGCGAGATGGTGGCCAACGATATCCTCCCTAAAGCCGCGTCGCAGAGCTGAGGCGCGCCATGAAGAAAGTTATCCACAACCTGGCGCCTTGGGCGTTGCCGGTGTTGCTGCTGGCGGTATGGCAGTTGTCGGTGTCGGCGGGCTGGTTATCGACGCGGATTCTGCCGGCGCCCATTGCCGTCATCGAAGCCGGCGTGAGCCTGGTTCGCAGTGGCGAAATCTGGACGCATCTGGCGATCAGCGGCTGGCGGGCGGCGCTGGGCTTCACCATTGGCGGCAGCATCGGCCTGGTGCTGGGTTTCATCACCGGCCTGTCGAAATGGGGCGAGCGCTTGCTCGACAGTTCGGTGCAGATGATCCGCAACGTGCCACACCTGGCGCTGATTCCGCTGGTGATCCTGTGGTTCGGCATTGACGAGTCGGCGAAGATTTTCCTGGTGGCGTTGGGCACGTTGTTCCCGATCTACCTCAACACCTATCACGGTATCCGCAACGTCGACCCGGCGCTGGTGGAGATGGCGCGCAGTTATGGCTTGTCGGGTTTCAGCCTCTTCCGTCAGGTGATCCTGCCGGGCGCATTGCCTTCGATTCTGGTCGGCGTGCGCTTCGCCCTGGGCTTCATGTGGTTGACGTTGATCGTGGCAGAAACCATTTCCGCCAGCTCCGGTATTGGCTACCTGGCAATGAATGCCCGGGAGTTCTTGCAGACCGACGTGGTGGTGCTGGCGATTCTGCTGTACGCAGTGCTCGGCAAACTGGCCGACCTCGCGGCCCGTGGACTTGAGCGTGTCTGGCTGCGCTGGCACCCGGCCTATCAGGTCCATAAAGGAGGTGCCGCATGACCGCTCAACAACCTCCACGCCTGCTGCGCGGTATTCCGCTGGCAGTGCGCAAGCTGCAGAAAACCTTCGGTTCGCGGCAAGTATTGCGCGAGATAGACCTGCATATTCCGGCAGGTCAGTTTGTTGCCGTGGTCGGTCGCAGCGGTTGCGGCAAAAGCACCTTGCTGCGTTTGCTCGCCGGTCTCGACAAACCCACGGGCGGTGAATTGCTGGCCGGTTCCGCGCCGCTGAGCGATGCACGGGAAGACACCCGCTTGATGTTCCAGGAAGCGCGTCTGCTGCCATGGAAGAAGGTGATCGATAACGTCGGCCTCGGGCTGACGGGCAACTGGCGGCCACAGGCACTGGAAGCCCTGGAGTCGGTGGGCCTGGCGGACCGCGCCAATGAGTGGCCGGCGGCCCTGTCCGGTGGACAGAAGCAACGTGTGGCGCTGGCCCGTGCGCTGATCCATCAACCGCGTTTGCTGCTGCTGGACGAACCCTTGGGCGCACTGGACGCGCTGACGCGAATTGAAATGCAGCAACTGATCGAACGGCTCTGGCAGAAGCATGGATTCACTGTGCTGCTGGTCACCCATGACGTCAGTGAAGCGGTGGCGATCGCCGATCGGGTGATCCTGATCGAAGACGGTGAAGTCGGCCTCGACCTGCATGTGGAACTGCCGCGACCTCGCGTCCGCGGCTCCCATCGGCTGGCAGCGCTGGAAACCGAAGTCCTCAATCGTGTGCTCGCACTGCCCGGTGAACCGCCGGAACCGGAACCCGTTTCACCATTGCCCACGCAACTGCGTTGGGCGCAATAACTCAAATTTCACCTCAACTGACAGGAATCAACATCATGACTATCAAAGCCATCAACGTTCGTAACCAGTTCAAAGGCTCGATCAAGGAAATCGTGTTGGGTGACGTACTTTCTGAAATCGACGTTCAGACAGCTTCGGGCATCGTCACATCGGTAATCACCACGCGCTCCGTGAAAGAGCTGGAGCTGGTGGTCGGCAGCGAAGTGATCGCGTTCGTGAAATCCACCGAGGTGTCGATCGCCAAGTTGTAAGGGTGTCGGCAGTCAGTGAGATCGGCAGCGCGGCCATCGCGAGCAGGCTCACTCCTACAGGGGATTTTGTCGAACACAAATGTTGTGTTCGCCTGAGATCAAATGCAGGAGTGAGCCTGCTCGCGATGGGGTCAGTGAGGCGGATGAATTTCAGGCAAGTACAGCGCGCTTGTGCAGATACGGCGGCAAATACAGACCCAGATACGCATCAAACACCCGCATCCCTTCCTCAGCCATGCGCGGCGTGATTTGCCCGTGTTGTTGCACCGAGCGGGCATACACCCGATCCCCCAGCTCCATCGCCAGTGCAAACACATCGACATCGGTCGGCAACTTCGGCAGCTCGAAGTGATGGTCGAACAGCTTGTGCATCAGGTCCCCGAGTTCGATGTCGTGCTGACGGTCGGCCTGGGTGACTTCGGTCAATCCGTGTTGCGCGAGGATCAACTGGCGCGCGGCGGCGTCTTCGTCGTAGATCGCGAGCATGCGCTGTTCCACCAGGCGTGACAGGTCACGCCAGCCGTTTAGGGCCTGGTGGTCGATGGGCGCTTGCAGGCAGGCTCGGAAGGCGGCGTGAACGTCCGCGGTCAACGCTTCGAGCAGGGCCGGGACGCTGGCGAAGAAGTGGTAAACGGAAGAGGGCGGGATTTCTGCGCGCTCGGCGACGCTGTAGATCGACAAACTGGCCACGCCCTCGGCGGCCAGCAGCGTACGGGCGGCGTCGAGGATCGAGTCGATCCGCGCCTGGCTGCGTGCGCGGGGTTTGCGGATGGTGGCGGGGCGCGTCATTGAACTCTCCTGCGGGGCAGCGGGCATTGTACGAGCAGGCATCTGTATTGTCTGCCCGGGCGCCATCGCTAGCAGGCTAGCTCCCACAGTTGATCTCCAGTGAACATGAATTCTGTGTACACCGAAAATCCCTGTGGGAGCTAGCCTGCTAGCGATCCGCCGAAGGCGGCCATAAAAAAACGCCGCTGACTGTAAAGCCGGCGGCGTTTCTGTTTGCTGCAACCACTTAAACGGTATGCAGGTACCAGTTGTACTCAAGGTCGGAGATGGAGTGTTCGAACTCCTCCAGCTCACTTTCCTTGCAGGCCACGAAGATATCGATGTATTTCGGATCGATGTACTTGGCCATGACTTCGCTGTCGTCCAGCTCGCGCAGTGCATCACGCAGGTTGTTCGGCAGGCTTTGCTCGTTCTGCTCGTAGGAGTTGCCTTCTACGGGTGCGCCCGGCTCGATCTTGTTGGTCAGGCCATGATGCACGCCTGCCAGCACCGAAGCCATCAACAGATACGGGTTGGCATCGGCACCCGCAACGCGGTGTTCGATACGAACGGCATCGGAAGAGCCGGTCGGTACCCGAATCGCTACGGTACGGTTGTCCAGACCCCAGCACGGCGAGTTCGGCACGTAGAACTGTGCGCCGAAACGACGGTAGGAGTTGACGTTCGGGCAGAGGAAAGCCATCTGCGCCGGTAGGGTCTCGAGCACACCGCCGATCGCGTGACGCAGTGCGGCGTTCTGCTCGGGATCCTCGCTGGCAAAAATATTCTTGCCATCTTTATCAAGAATCGAGATGTGGACGTGCAGACCATTACCCGCCTGGCCTGGATAAGGCTTGGCCATGAAGGTGGTATCCATCTCATGGTCGTAGGCGATGTTCTTGATCAGGCGCTTGAGCAATACAGCGTAATCGCACGCTTTGATCGGGTCGGCCACGTGGTGCAGGTTCACTTCGAACTGCGCCGGAGCACTTTCCTTGACGATGGCGTCGGCAGGGATGCCTTGCTCTTTCGCACCTTCCAGAATGTCCTGGAGGCAGTCGACGTATTCGTCGAGGTCGTCGATCAGGTAGACCTGTGTCGAGTGCGGACGTTTGCCGGAGATCGGCGAACGAGGAGGCTGTGGGCGACCGTTAACGTTTTCCTGGTCGATCAGGTAGAACTCAAGCTCGAATGCGGCACAGATCGTCAGACCCATCTCGTCAAACTTGGTAACAACCTGGCGCAGGACTTCACGGGGATCCGCGAAGAAAGGTTCACCTTCGAGTTCGTGCATGGTCATTAACAGTTGCGCGGTAGGGCGCTTCTGCCAAGGCTCGTTGCACAGGGTGTCAGGGATTGGATAGCAGATTCGGTCAGCATCACCGATGTCCAGACCCAGACCGGTGCTTTCCACCGTCGAGCCATTGATATCCAGAGCAAATAGAGAGGCCGGCAGGTTGATGCCTTTCTCGTAAACCTTGTGGAGACTGGTGCGTTCAATGCGCTTGCCGCGCACCACACCATTCATATCTGCAATCAGAAGGTCAACGTACAGAACCTCAGGATGTTCCTTAAGGAACGCGTTCGCTTCGTTAAGCTGAACGGCACGCGGGGGTACCGACATGATGCAACACCTTTGTTGTTAAAAATATCAATCATTGATCTCTTCGGGTTTCAGTCAACCCGAACGGCATGCCGAAGTCAAGCGAGGCCTTTTTTGCCCTAAAAAAGCGCTCGAAAGGCATTTTTGAGGCACTTTGGGGCGTTTTTTTGCCTTTGGACGTCTTGGCGTCCGCAAGCTTGAGCGGGCCGTGTTGTATTTTTTACGGGGGTGTTGTGTAAAAAAATGAACAAGGCTAAGCTCGAATCAAACCCATAACAGCAATAATACCGGGGTGCTTCATGTCTCGCCTGCCGTTAATCGGCGTCACCGACTGCTCTGCGCATATCGGTCTGCATGCTTATCACATCAGTGGCGATATTAACGTCCGCACCGTAGCCTCAGCGGCTTCGGGTCTGCCGATGATTCTTGCGTCCATGACGAACCGGCTGTTCCCGTCCGATATTCTGGACAGCCTTGATGGCACCCCCATTACGGTTACTTCATTCAATATAGATCCGATTCACAATGGCGGCCCGGCTTTCACGCAGGGCACCGCTTGCGATTCTGCACGCCTGGTATTTGCCGCGCGATACGGAAAAGCACGATAGCCTGTCGCAGACACACATTTCAACGCGACGCCGATGCGTCAAACATCGCCTGACTTACAAGAGTCAGGAAACTCAAAGCCTAGAGGCATTTATGAGTAACAACCTCGACCAGCTCACCGATTGGTTGAAAGACCACAAGATCACAGAAGTCGAATGCATGATCGCCGACTTGACCGGGATCACCCGGGGCAAGATTTCGCCGACCAACAAGTTCATTGCTGAAAAAGGCATGCGACTGCCCGAGAGCGTTCTATTGCAGACCGTGACCGGTGACTATGTCGAAGACGACATCTATTACGAACTGCTCGACCCGGCGGACATCGACATGATCTGCCGCCCCGATCAGAACGCGGTGTTCCTGGTGCCTTGGGCCATCGAGCCGACCGCCCAGGTGATCCACGATACCTATGACAAGCAAGGCAATCCGATCGAGCTGTCGCCGCGCAACGTGCTCAAGAAGGTCCTCAAACTCTATTCCGACCGAGGCTGGCAGCCGATTGTGGCGCCGGAGATGGAGTTCTACCTGACCAAGCGCAGTGACGACCCGGACTACCCGTTGCAACCGCCTATCGGGCGTTCCGGTCGCCCGGAAATCGGTCGTCAGTCGTTCTCTATTGAAGCCGCCAACGAATTCGATCCGCTGTTCGAAGATGTCTACGACTGGTGCGAACTGCAGGAGCTGGACCTCGACACGCTGATCCACGAGGACGGCACGGCGCAGATGGAAATCAACTTCCGTCACGGCGATGCCCTGTCCCTGGCGGACCAGATTCTGGTGTTCAAACGCACCATGCGTGAAGCCGCGCTCAAGCACGACGTGGCCGCGACCTTCATGGCCAAGCCCATGACCGGCGAGCCAGGCAGTGCGATGCACTTGCACCAGAGCATCATCGACATCGAGACCGGCAAGAACGTCTTCTCCAATGAAGACGGGACCATGAGCCAGTTGTTCCTGCACCACATCGGCGGCTTGCAGAAGCTGATCCCCGAGTTGTTGCCGCTGTTCGCGCCGAACGTCAACTCGTTCCGCCGCTTCCTGCCGGACACCTCGGCACCGGTGAACGTGGAGTGGGGCGAAGAGAACCGTACCGTGGGCCTGCGGGTTCCGGATGCCGGTCCGCAGAACCGTCGAGTGGAGAACCGCCTTCCGGGCGCTGACGCCAACCCGTACCTGGCGATCGCCGCGAGCCTGCTCTGCGGTTACATCGGCATGGTCGAGGGGCTGAACCCGAGTGCGCCGGTGGTAGGGCGAGGCTATGAACGCCGCAACCTGCGCCTGCCACTGACCATCGAAGACGCGCTGGAACGCATGGAAAACAGCGCGACTGTCGAGAAATACCTGGGCAAAAAATTCATCACTGGCTACGTCGCGGTCAAGCGGGCCGAGCATGAAAACTTCAAGCGCGTGATCAGTTCGTGGGAACGGGAATTCCTGCTCTTCGCCGTCTGATGCGCTGCGGCGCGACAGGAAATAGTCGCGCCTTCACTGCAAACTTAGGAGAATTCGCATGACCAATAACAATCCGCAAACCCGTGAGTGGCAAGCACTGAGCAACGACCACCACCTGGCCCCATTCAGTGACTTCAAGCAACTGAAAGAGAAAGGCCCGCGCATCATCACCAGCGCAAAGGGCGTTTACCTCTGGGACAGTGAAGGCAACAAGATCCTCGACGGCATGGCCGGCCTGTGGTGTGTAGCCATCGGCTACGGTCGCGATGAACTGGCCGATGCCGCCAGCAAGCAAATGCGCGAACTGCCTTACTACAACCTGTTTTTCCAGACCGCTCACCCGCCTGTTCTGGAGCTGGCCAAGGCCATCGCCGACATCGCGCCTGAAGGCATGAATCACGTGTTCTTCACCGGTTCCGGGTCCGAAGGTAACGACACCATGCTGCGTATGGTTCGTCACTACTGGGCGATCAAGGGTCAGCCGCAAAAGAAAGTCATCATCAGCCGCAAGAACGGTTATCACGGTTCCACCGTGGCCGGCGCGAGCCTGGGTGGCATGACCTACATGCACGAACAAGGCGACTTGCCGATCCCGGGCATTGTCCACATCGCCCAGCCTTACTGGTTCGCTGAAGGCGGGGACATGACGCCGGAAGAGTTCGGTGTATGGGCTGCCAATCAGCTGGAAGAAAAGATTCTGGAAGTCGGCGTGGATAACGTCGGTGCCTTTATTGCCGAGCCGATCCAGGGTGCCGGTGGCGTGATCATTCCGCCAGACACCTACTGGCCGCGCATCAAGGAAATCCTCGCCAAGTACGACATCCTGTTCGTGGCGGACGAAGTGATCTGTGGTTTCGGCCGCACCGGTGAGTGGTTCGGTTCCGATTTCTACGACCTCAAACCGGACATGATGACCATCGCCAAAGGCCTGACTTCGGGCTACATCCCGATGGGTGGCTTGATCGTGCGTGACGACGTGGTCGCGGTGCTCAACGAGGGTGGCGATTTCAACCACGGTTTCACGTATTCCGGTCACCCGGTGGCCGCTGCGGTGGCGCTGGAAAACATCCGCATCATGCGCGACGAAAAAATTATCGACCGCGTTCACGAAGAAACGGCACCTTACTTGCAGAGTCGCCTACGGGAACTGAGCGATCACCCGTTGGTGGGTGAAGTGCGCGGTGTAGGGCTGTTGGGGGCAATCGAACTGGTTCAGGACAAGGCCACTCGCAAGCGTTACGAAGGCCGTGGCGTCGGCATGATTTGCCGGACATTCTGTTTTGAAAATGGCCTGATCATGCGCGCCGTGGGCGACACCATGATCATTGCTCCGCCGCTGGTCATTACCAAGGCGGAAATCGATGAGCTGGTGACCAAGGCACGCAAGTGTCTGGACCTGACCCTGAGTGCGTTGCAAGCCTAAGTGCTAGGCTCTGAGCGGGGTGTGAAATTCGCATTTCGCTCAGAGCAAACAAAGGATGGGTCTTTCCTTGAAAGCCTGCCTTGTATCTTGCCAGACTACCCGTTGTTTTAGTTGCCCAGGAAAGGCCGCTGGCTCTTGGTTAACAAGAACGTGGTTAAGAAGAATAATTGGAGCATTACCCATGAAGGCATTAGGTATGAAGATAGCTGGCAAGACCCTCCTCGCCATGTCCCTGATGGGCGTGATGGCAGGCGCAGTTCAGGCGGACGACAAGGTTCTGCACGTGTACAACTGGTCCGATTACATCGCACCGGATACCGTCAAGAAGTTCGAAGCCGAGTCGGGGATCAAGGTGGTCTACGACGTATTCGACAGTAACGAAACCCTTGAAGCCAAGTTGCTGGCAGGCAAGTCCGGCTACGACATCGTCGTACCGTCGAACAACTTCCTGGCCAAGCAAATCAAGGCCGGCGTCTATCAGACACTCGACAAATCCAAACTGCCTCTGTGGAAAAACCTGAACCCGGATCTGCTCAAAGCGGTATCGGTCAGTGACCCGGGCAACGAACACGCGTTCCCGTACATGTGGGGTTCGATCGGTATCGGTTTCAACGCCGAGAAGGTCAAGGCTGCACTGGGGGCTGATGCACCTACAAATTCCTGGGACCTGATTTTCAAACCTGAAAACGCCGCTAAGTTGAAAGCGTGCGGGATCAGCGTCCTCGATTCGCCAACCGAGATGATTCCGGTGGCGCTGCACTACCTGGGCTATCCGACCGACAGCCAGGACAAGAAGCAATTGGCTGAAGCCGAAGCACTGTTTCTTAAAGTCCGTCCTTCGATTGGCTACTTCCACTCGTCCAAGTACATCTCTGACCTGGCCAACGGCAACATCTGCGTAGCCATCGGTTACTCGGGTGATATCTACCAGGCCAAGTCCCGCGCCGCTGAAGCCGGTGACAAGGTGAAAGTCAGCTACAACATTCCGAAAGAAGGTGCCGGCAGCTTCTATGACATGGTCGCCATCCCTAAAGATGCCGAGAACGTCGAAGGTGCCTACAAGTTCATGACCTTCCTGATGAAGCCGGAAATCATGGCTGAAATCACTAACGCCGTACGCTTCCCGAACGGTAACTCCGCGGCAACACCGTTGGTTGATAAAGACATCACCAGCGACCCGGGCGTTTATCCGCCTGCGGATGTTCTGGCCAAGTTGTACGCGATTGCCGACTTGCCGGCCGCGACGCAGCGGATCCTGACCCGCAGCTGGACCAAGATCAAATCGGGTAAATAAGAAAACCCTGTAGCAGCTGCCGAAGGCTGCGTTGAGGTCCGAAGGACCTCCGCTGTTTTCAACAGCACAACTGCTCCGCAGTTGAACGCAGCCTGCGGCAGCTGCTACAGATCTTCATAAAGTTTGCTGGAACGGTTTTTCGAGGGTAAGTTGCGCGCCGGTTTTGTTGCAGGACCGCTAATGCTGTCATGTAACACGGGGCAACTTGGGCCCAACTAATTTTAGAGGACCTCCACTTGCCTATTTTTTCTTTGTTGCGCAATGCCCTGCTGGTCGGTGCCGGACTGACACTTGCTGTCAGTGTCCAGGCTGCCGGTACAGTGCATATTTATAACTGGTCGGACTATATCGGTCAGACCACCCTGGCGGACTTCCAGAAAGAAACCGGCATCAAGCCGGTGTATGACGTCTTCGATTCCAATGAAACCCTGGAAGGCAAGTTGCTGGCCGGGCGTACGGGTTACGACGTCGTTGTGCCGTCCAACCACTTCCTCGGCAAGCAGATCAAGGCCGGCGCTTTCCAGAAGCTCGACAAGTCGCAGCTGCCCAATTATTCGAACCTCGACCCGGTGCTGCTCAAGCGCCTGGAACAGAACGATCCGGGCAACCTGTATGCCGTGCCGTACCTGTGGGGCACTAACGGTATCGGTTACAACGTCGACAAGATCAAGGCAGTGCTTGGCGTCGACAAGATCGATTCGTGGGGCGTGCTGTTCGAACCGGAAAACATCAAGAAGCTTCAAAGTTGCGGTGTAGCCTTCCTGGATTCCGCCGATGAAATGATGCCGACGGTCCTCAACTACATGGGCCTGAACGCCAACAGCACTAACCCCGAAGATTACAAAAAG
The DNA here is from genome assembly GCF_059716215.1 of Pseudomonas sp. LBUM1643. Classification (NCBI taxonomy): domain Bacteria; kingdom Pseudomonadati; phylum Pseudomonadota; class Gammaproteobacteria; order Pseudomonadales; family Pseudomonadaceae; genus Pseudomonas; species Pseudomonas sp. LBUM1643. Next base: position 6,161,527 of record NZ_CP166813.1, on the reverse strand, counting down.
GCTGAAGCCAAGTTGCTGGCCGTGCGGCCGTACGTCACGTACTTCCATTCTTCCAAATACATTGGGGACCTCGCCAACGGCGACATCTGCATCGCGATCGGTTTTTCCGGCGACATGTTCCAGGCCAAGAACCGCGCCGACGAAGCGAAGAAAGGCGTGAACATCGCTTACTCGATTCCGAAGGAAGGTGGCGCGCTGTGGTTCGACATGCTGGCGATTCCGAAGGACTCGTCCAACGTCAAGGAAGCTCACGCGTTCATCAACTATCTGCTGAAACCTGAGGTGATCGCCCAGGTCAGTGATTACGTCGGCTACGCCAACCCTAACCCGGGGTCGGACAAGCTGATGGAGCAATCCATTCGCACCGACGAAGCGGTTTATCCACCGCAAGCCGTCCTCGACAAGACCTATGTGTCCATCGAGTTACCACCAAACATTCAACGTTTGATGACCCGCAGCTGGACCAAGGTCAAGTCGGGTAAATAGCTTCAAGGCTCAAACTATCCAAGGTTGGCTCACCTTGAGCGAACTGCACTCTTTTTTTCTGGGAGTTTCGTAAATGGCAGTTGCCTCCGGCGCCTATAAGAAAGCCCTCGAGGGCGACCAGACACCTAAACAGGTGTTGGTCAAAATCGACCGGGTCACGAAGAAGTTCGACGAGACGATTGCCGTGGACGATGTGTCCCTGGAGATCAAGAAAGGCGAGATTTTCGCCTTGCTCGGCGGTTCGGGATCGGGCAAATCCACGTTACTGCGCATGCTCGCAGGTTTCGAGCGGCCTACGGAGGGGCGTATTTTTCTCGATGGCGTAGACATCACCGACATGCCGCCTTACGAGCGGCCGATCAACATGATGTTCCAGTCCTACGCCCTGTTTCCGCACATGACCGTGGCGCAGAACATCGCCTTCGGCCTCAAGCAGGACAAGATTCCCGCCGCTGAAGTCGATGCTCGCGTGGCTGAAATGCTCAAGCTGGTACAGATGAGCCAGTACGCCAAGCGCAAGCCGCACCAGTTGTCCGGCGGTCAGCGTCAGCGTGTGGCGCTCGCACGTTCCCTGGCCAAGCGACCGAAGCTGTTGCTGCTCGACGAACCGATGGGTGCGCTGGACAAGAAGCTGCGTTCGCAAATGCAGCTGGAGCTGGTCGAGATCATCGAGCGCGTCGGCGTAACCTGCGTCATGGTGACCCACGACCAGGAAGAGGCCATGACCATGGCCGAGCGTATCGCGATCATGCACCTGGGCTGGATCGCCCAGATCGGCAGCCCGATCGACATCTATGAAACCCCGACCAGCCGCCTGGTCTGCGAATTCATCGGCAACGTCAACATCTTCGAAGGCGAAGTGATCGACGACGCGGAAGGTCACGCGATTATTACCTGCAAGGACCTGGACCGGAAAATCTACGTCGGCCACGGCATCAGTACCTCGGTGCAGGACAAGTCGGTCACCTACGCAATCCGTCCGGAAAAACTTCTGGTCACTGCGGACATGCCGACCTGCGAATACAACTGGTCCAGCGGCAAGGTCCACGACATCGCCTACCTCGGCGGTCACTCGGTGTTCTACGTCGAATTGCCAAGCGGCAAGCTGGTGCAGTCCTTCGTGGCTAACGCCGAACGCCGTGGCCAGCGTCCGACCTGGGGTGATCAGGTCTACGTGTACTGGGAAGACGACAGCGGCGTGGTGCTTCGCTCATGAACATGCGCAAATTCAAACGCCGCCTCAATCGAATAATTCCCGGTGGCCGCCAGTTGGTCATCGGGGTTCCGTTCATTTGGCTGTTCCTGTTCTTCATGCTGCCGTTCTTCATCGTTCTGAAGATCAGCTTCGCCGAAGCCGACGTGGCCATCCCGCCGTACACCGAGATCTATAACTTCGTTGACCAGAAGCTGCAGGTGCTGCTCAACCTGGGCAACTACGCGATGCTCGGCGACGACGAGTTGTACATCGCCGCGTACCTGGGCTCGTTGAAGATGGCGCTGATCAGCACCGTCCTCTGCCTGCTGATCGGTTATCCAATGGCCTACGCCATCGCCAGCGCCCGCAAAGAGATGCAAACGGTGCTGGTGCTGCTGATCATGATGCCGACCTGGACCGCGATCCTGATCCGCGTGTATGCGTGGATGGGCATCCTCAGCAACAACGGTCTGCTCAACGGTTTCCTGATGACCATGGGCTGGATCAATGAGCCGCTGCAGATCCTCAATACCAACCTGGCGGTGTATATCGGCGTGGTGTATTCCTATCTGCCGTTCATGATCCTGCCGCTCTACGCCAACCTGGTGAAGCATGACAACAGCCTGCTGGAAGCCGCGTCCGACCTGGGTTCGAGCACGTTCAACAGCTTTTGGAAAATCACCATTCCCCTGTCCAAGAACGGCATTGTCGCTGGCTGCATGCTGGTGTTCATTCCCGTCGTGGGCGAGTTCGTCATCCCGGAACTGCTGGGCGGTCCGGAAACCCTGATGATCGGTAAAGTGCTCTGGCAAGAGTTCTTCAATAACCGTGACTGGCCGGTGGCGTCTGCCCTGGCGGTGGTGATGCTGGCGATCCTGATTGTGCCGATCATTCTTTTCAACCGTAGCCAGGCCAAAGAAATGGAGGGCAAAGAATGAAACGCTTCCGTTTCTCAAGCTTCATGTTGGTAGTGGGTCTGCTGTTCATCTACGCGCCGATGCTGATCCTGGTGATCTACTCGTTCAACGCTTCCAAACTGGTAACGGTGTGGGGCGGCTGGTCGATCAAGTGGTACGTCGGCCTGATGGACAACACCCAACTGATGGGCTCGGTGGTGCGCTCGCTGGAAATCGCCTGCTACACGGCGATTGCGGCTGTCGCGCTGGGTACGCTGGCAGCATTCGTGCTGACCCGTATCACCCACTTCAAGGGTCGCACGCTGTTCGGTGGCCTGGTCACCGCGCCGCTGGTAATGCCCGAGGTGATCACCGGTCTGTCGCTGTTGCTGCTGTTCGTGGCGATGGCGCAGATGATTGGCTGGCCGCAGGAACGCGGCATCGTCACCATCTGGATTGCCCACACGACGTTCTGTGCGGCGTATGTGGCGGTCGTGGTGTCGGCGCGTTTGCGTGAGCTGGACCTGTCCATCGAAGAGGCAGCCATGGACCTGGGTGCGCGGCCGTGGAAGGTGTTCTTCCTGATCACCATCCCGATGATCGCCCCTTCGCTGGCGGCGGGCGGCATGATGTCCTTCGCGTTGTCGCTGGATGACCTGGTGTTGGCGAGCTTCGTGTCCGGCCCGGGGTCGACGACCTTGCCGATGGAAGTGTTCTCGGCGGTGCGTCTGGGCGTGAAGCCTGAGATCAACGCCGTGGCCAGCCTGATTCTGCTGGCGGTGTCGCTGGTGACGTTCCTGGTCTGGTTCTTCAGCCGCCGTGCCGAAGAGTCGCGCAAGAAGGCGATTCAGCAAGCGATCGAAGAAAGTGCTGCGGATTCGTGGAAGCAACCGGACGTGCGTCGCGCACAGGCGCCGGAAGCGGTTTGATAGCGCTTTAGATCAAAAGATCGCGGCCTGCGGCAGCTCCTACAAAGGATGGTACACCCGATATTTCGAGGATGTATGGTCAACATGTAGAAGCTGCCGCAGGCTGCGATCTTTTGATTTTTGGTTCAGGAAACCCAAGGCGACTGGCGGATAATCTCGACAAAGTTCATCGGCTTGAACCCTGGCTGGCTGTCCACCAGCACGTCCGCGTTCACCGTGCCGAACGTCGTGTCCGGCTTGTGTTTGAAACCGTTGGCGAAAGCGCACAGGATGCACTCCTTGAACCCGTCACCCCGTGGATGCGCATGCACCACTGCCTCTCGCTGCACGTTGGGAAATGCCGCGTAGTCGATACCCAGCACATCCATCTCGACTCCGGCAGTGACCAGCGCCACATTAGGTCGCAGGTGTTGCGGCACGCCCGGCGTGGTGTGCAGGGCAATCGACAGCCACACTTGTTCGATGTCGTCATCCGAAAGACCGTAAGGTTTCAGGAATGCCTTGGCGGCATTGGCACTGTCGACTTCAAAGCGCTCATCGTCGGTGCGATGACCTTCCACCAACCCCAGGTCATGGAACATCGCGCCGACGTAAAGCAGCTCGGGATTGTAAGCAAGCTGCTTGCGTTCACCGCTCAAGGCACCGAATAAAAACACTCGGCGGGAGTGGTGGTACAGCAAGTCTGATTCGACGTCGCGAATGTACTCGGTAGTGGCCCTGGCCAATGCGCTGTCGGGGATTTTGATACCGGCGATGGTGCTGCTCATGGGTGCTTTCCTCGTGGGGAACGCCGTGGCGGCGCTGATGGAACAAGTCTGTTCCCGCCCCCCTGAGCGGACAATCGATGCATGGCTGCGATCCTTGCCAATGAGCATGCATATCGCGCCAACCTCGCTTGTCAGGCCGGGATTGGCTAACGTGGAAGCCAGATCACACACATCCCTGTAGCAGCTGCCGAGGCACGAGGCTGCGTTGGGCTGCGTAGCGGCCCCTAGGGCGGTCCTGCGGACACGCAACGCAGCCTCGTGCCTCGGCAGCTGCTACAGGTATTAAGTGCAGTCAGGGCCTTTGAGGGTGTTTCCCGCCATGAGTAAAACCGTCGCAATCGTGGTATTCGCCGGCGTTCAGTCCCTGGACGTTACCGGCCCCATGGATGTGTTTTCCGAGGCCAATCGTTTCCTGCCTCCGCAGGATCACTACCGGCTGGATGTCATCGGCGTCGAGCGCGGGATGATGCCTTGTTCCAACGGCTTGTCGCTCAATGCGCATCGCCATTTCAGCGAGGCGCTGGAAGCTTACGACCTGTTGCTGGTGGCCGGTGGGCCGCAGTTGCCCTTCATGAATTTCAGCCCGGCTTTCGATGCCTGGCTGCGTGACGCCTGCGCGCGGGCGAAACGCTTTGGTTCGATCTGCAACGGCGCCTTCATGCTCGCCCGGGCAGGGTTGCTGGAGGGGCGGACCGTGACGACGCATTGGGGCGATGCGGCGGCATTGGCTGCGTTGTGTCCGTCGACACAGGTGGAAGCCGATCGTCTTTACGTGCAGGACGCCGAGCTCTTTACGTCGGCAGGGGTCACCGCAGGGATCGATTTGTCACTGTATCTGCTGGCCCAGGATCACGGCCCGGAAGTCGCGTTGAGTGTGGCGAAACGACTGGTCGTGTTCACGCAGCGCTCGGGTGGGCAATCGCAATTCAGCCCGTTCCTGACCCCGCACGCTGAACCGACATCGGCGGTGGCATTGGTTCAGCTTTACGTTCTGGCAAATCTCAATGGCGATCTAAGCCTCGCCGACTTGGCCAATGCCGCCAACATGAGCGCCCGCAACTTTTCCCGGGTGTTTGCCAAGGAAGCAAAAATCACCCCGGCGGAGTTTGTCGAGCGGGCGAGGGTGGACGCGGCGCGGGTGATGCTCGAAAGCACTACTTCGCCACTCAAGACAGTGGCGTATCAGTGCGGTTTCCGCGATGCACAGCACATGCGCAGTGTGTTCAATAGGCGGCTTGGTGTGACGCCGCAGCAGTTCAGGTTGAATTTTGCGGCGATGGTTTGATCCAGAACCTGTGTTGTTCTGATGGGCCCCATCGCCAGCAGGCTAGCTCCCACATTTGGTTCGGTGCGCGCAGTTCCATTGTGGGAGCTAGCCTGCTGGCGATGGGGCCAGTCCAGCCCGTAGATTTTACTGGGCACCCCGCGCCGGCAGCAGCTTCAACGTACTGCGCGTATTCGCCGTCACTTCCTCATCATTGAGATGCGCCTGGAAGTAGAGCCCTTCGATGTACGCCTCAGCCTGATCCTCATAATGGCCATCGAACGGCACGCCGCTCTGGCCGACCGGGTTGACGGTCAGGCTGTGGGCCGGGTCGGCGAAGTCGATCAGTCGGCGGGTCGAGGGACCATAAGTGACCGGCCACGGCGCCGGCCCAATCTTGGCCGAGAGATTGTTCGGCACTTCATGGCTGCCCGGTGCTGCGAACGGGCCGACATTGAAGATCCGGTCCAGTGGCTTCTGCTGCCCCAGCGGATGACCGTGGGTCAGCGTGTGCGCCTTGCCCCACTGCCATTGCGTGACATCCGTACCGAGGGTCGTTTTGAGGTGTGCAAGGCTCGCCTGCCACGCCGTCTTGACCGTGTCGGCGCGGGCTTCCTTGCCGAGGGTGGTGCGGTTGTCCCACCACGGCGAGTCGGCAGTCGCGGCCAGACGCGGTAGTGCGGCATCGATCACCCGAGTCGAGAGCAATGTTTCGAAGAAAGCGTCTCCCAGCTCGTCGTGCATCGTCGCGTCAGCGAGGTTGAACAGGAACTGGTTGAACAGCGTGGCACTGGTGGAATCGAGTGGGTAATCGCCTTTCCACTGCGCCAGTTGCTCCACCAGTTTGAGTTCGGCGGGGTCACTCACGACTTCACGTAACACCGGCAGCAACGGCGCCAACAGTCGCGGACCATAGCCGGTGGTGGTGCCCAGTTGCAGCTTCTGGCTGGCGTCCAGATCCCACTTGATGGCTTTGTCGCTGAGCTGGCGATTGAGCTGCTGCCCACGGTCGGGCAGGTTGTAATAGCCGGGAATCTCCATGCCGGTCGGTGATACGGGCTGGAAGTTGGCGGAGACGATGTAGCCGCGCGCCGGGTTTTCTTCCTGCGGGTTGGCGCTGAACGGGTAGAAGCCATCCTTGTCCGACTCGGCGGTGCTGCCGTCGAGAATGAAATTGCCGTTGACGCCGGCAGGTCGCTTGGGCAGTTGCGCCGCCGCCCACCAACCGATGTCGCCCTTGGCATTGGCCCACACGACGTTCAGGCCAGGTGCCTGGATCTTGGCAGCGGCACTGCGCGCCTTGGCCAGGGTGTCGGCGCGGTTGAGCTGGTAGAAGCCTTCGAGGATCGGGTTCTGGCTTTCCAGAAATCCCCACCACATGGCAATCGGGGTTTTGCCAACGCTGGCGCCCAGCGCATCGTTGACGATCGGACCGTGTGGCGACTGGCGCAGCACCAGGGTGACCGGCGCCTGACCCTTCACGGCGATCTGTTGTTCGCTGGTTACCATGTCGACCCATTTGCCGCGATACCAGACCTGATTGGGATTGTCCGGATTGACCTTCTCGGCGATCAGGTCCATGTCATCGTTCTGGAACATGGTGATGCTCCAGCCGAAATCGCGGTTCATCCCCAGCGAAGCAAATGGCATCAAGGCCTGATAGTGACCGTAGAGGTCGAAACCGGGTGCCGAGAGTTGCGCCTCGTACCACACCGACGGCGCGGAGAAGCGGATGTGCGGATCACCTGCCAGTAACGGCTTGCCGCTTTTGGTGCGGTTGCCGGCGACGACCCAGGCGTTACTGCCCTCGAACTGAGGCAAACCATTGTCGGCCAGTGCCTGTTCGCTCAAGCGGGCGAGGGTGTTGAGGTCCTTCCAGTCCGCGCTGCCAAGGGCCGGCGCCGCGCCGCCGTGACTGTTCGCCAGCACGCCTTTGGGCTGCCAGTCGAGGTCGAAGACGTTCAGGTAATTGGGCCCGAGTTGATCGCGCACGTAGGTCAGCAAGGGTTCGGTGCGAAATGCGACGGCAAAGCTGTACGCCATGTAGCCGGCGATGCTGATGGTGTCCTGGGCTGTGAACGGACGCTTTTGAATGCCCAGCACGTCGAACTCTGCAGGTTTCGCATGGGTGTCCTGATACTGGTTGATACCGTCCAGATAGGCCTGCATGGCAATGAACGCCGGTGACTGTTTATCCAGGTTGGCGAGGTAGGTTTCGGCGCGTTCGCGAATGCGCAGGCTGCGCATCAACTTGTCGGTATCGAGCAGTTTCGGGCCTAGAACTTCGGCCAGTTCGCCACGGGCGAGCCGGCGCAGGATTTCCATCTGGAACAGACGGTCCTGGGCATGCACATAGCCGAGCGCGCGGTAGAGGTCGGTTTGGTTTTCGGCGCGGATGTGCGGGATGCCGCGCTCGTCGTAGCGCACGGTGACCGAACCCTGCAGGTGTTGCAGTTCAACCATGCCCTGGCGTGTCGGCTGCTTGCTGTAGACGTACCAGCCGGCACCCGCGGCAAGCACGACAAGGAGCAGGACGAGGGCGGTCAGGAGACGTTTCATGTTGATTCCTTGTTCTTGTTATTAGTGGCAGCTATTCCCTGGCGTCACTGTTTAACACGGCTTACTGAATAGGCCCATCGCCCGTAGGAGGGATTCGTGTTGCCTTGTTTGTCCCTACTTCGGTGTATCGACCGGCCATGGGCAGTAACACCCCACCGCCAGTGTGTGCGTGGCACTCACCGGGCGGCCTTCGTTCAATGCCTGGAGAATCGGTTCGATGAAGCTGTTACTTGAGTTACAGGTCAGGCCTTCGCTGTAGGGGCCGAAATATGCCAGCTTGCCGGTGCGATCCCAGATCGCCACGGCCGGGCTGGCGGGGATCTGTTCGGAGCCGGGCAGCACGGTGATGGTCTTGAGGTTGCTCAATGTGCTCGGTAACTGGCCGTGACTGCCGGGCTTTTGTACCGAGTAAAACTCGACACCTTGCGGCACATAGCGAGCCACCAGTTCGGTGAGGTGCTGTTGATTGCCGACGTTGCAGGGGCAGGCCGGGTCCCAGAAGTGCACAAGGCGAATGGCGCCGGGACCGGCAAGGTCGTCGGGCAGGCGCAGCGGGTCGCCGGAGAACACGGCGGTGTGCTCGCTGAACGCACGCAGGTAGCGCCCCTGAAACCAGTCGTAGGCAGCCCACAACACGGCGGCACACACGAGGGCGAGCAAGCTGGCGAACAGTGTGGTGCGGTAGGCCGGGCGCATGGGTATCATCCTTAGAGGTCGGCTAGCTTGCCATGCTTGCCTCGACAGATGAATATCGCAGCCCCATAAAGTCCGTTTCACCTGCTGGAATTACTCATGTCTGCCACTTTCGCCCCCGATCATTTGCGCGACAGCCTGCGGCCATTGGCCGAGGGTCAGCCGTTGTCGGTGGAGGCGCTTGCCTATCAGCGTTTTTATGGCCTCGATTTCCCGGGACGTGAACTGCGCAGTGGCTTGGGCCGTTTTGCGGTCGATGGGTATCAGGTGGTCAGCCAGTTCTGGTGGCCAGCTCGGGCTAAGGCGACGCTGTTTCTGTTTCACGGTTTCTACGATCACACCGGGCTGTATCGGCATGTGATCGAGTGGGCGCTGGACCAGGGCTTCGCGGTGATTGCCTGCGATCTGCCGGGGCATGGTCTGTCCAGTGGCGAGCGGGCGAGCATCATGGATTTTTCGGAGTACCAGGACACGCTGCAAGGGCTTTTCGCAGAGGCGCTGTCCCTTGATATGCCGCAGCCGTGGCACTTGTGCGGGCAAAGCACGGGTGGAGCGATCGTGATCGATCATGTGCTCAATCAGGGTGCTGACAGCCCGGCGCAGGGCCAGGTGATCCTGCTGTCGCCGCTGGTCCGGCCACGCGCCTGGGGCTGGTCGCAGTTGAGTTACTACCTGCTCAGACCCTTCGTTAAAGCCATCGCCCGGCGCTTCAGCGAAAACTCCAGCGACCCGGATTTCTTGCCCTTCCTGCAAGCCGATCCGCTGCAGCCGCTACGTCTGCCGACCGCCTGGGTGGGTGCGCTGGCGCGCTGGATCAAGCGTATCGAGGCGGCTCCCAGCAGCCAGCGTCGGCCACTGATTGTGCAGGGGCAGGCGGACATGACGGTGGATTGGGAACACAACCTTGGGGTACTGAAGGCCAAGTTTGATCGGCCGCAGGTGTTGATGTTGCCGCAGGCGCGGCATCACCTGGCGAATGAGACGCTGGCATTGAGAGCGGAATATTTCGGGTTTTTGACGAAGCGGATAAAAGGCCGGAATTTGTAGCGTCGGCTATGACCTCATCGCGAGCAGGCTCACTCCCACATGTGCTGACAACTCGGTCAACTGTGGGAGCGGGCTTGCCCGCGATGAGGCCTTTCAGACACCAAAACTATTAGTTAGATGCTAAGGATTCTGCCCCACCGCCAACCCCGCCCGAATCGCCGCGAGCGCCGCCTGGTAGTAAGCCTTGCCTTCAGCAGACTCGGCAAAGGTGGCGAACTCTTCCAGTTCGTTATCCGACAGGTCGCGATAAACGTAGAGCAGCGTGTTGTTCAGGTCGCTGCCAATCTGATCCATCAAGCGCTGGCGCTGACCATTCAACATGCCTTGAGCCTGACCGCCGCCGAGCAAGCCCGGAATCATCGAACTCAAACTGTCGGCCGCGACACCGGCAATTGCCAGGCTGACCTCGGCGCCAGCCTCGCGGGCAGGTAGTGCCTGAGCCAGGTGGCCGATGATGAGCAAGCGACTGTCGCTGGCCTCGATTTTCGGCAAGCCCTTGGCGTTTTTTGCCAGTTGATCACGACGGGTCGCGAGTAACTCAGCGGCGACGATTTTCTTGCCCAGCGGCGACTGGAAAAAGGTTAGCGCGGGCTTGGGGTCGGCCAGCACCTTGCGCAGTTGTGCCTCTGCACGCTGATCGACAGCCTGGGGGGCAAAACGCTGATTGCTGTTGTTGACCAATGCCTGAAACACCGCCGGTGGCAGGCTGTTCTGGTACCGCTGCTGGGCGGCCGAGAGGGCGTCGTTAAAGTGCGCGCGTTGTTCCGGCCAGCCGGCGACCTTGTACAGCTGATCGTGGCCGTCTGCCCAGGCGGGCATTACGCAGAACATCAACAGTGAGAAAAGCAAACGGCGCATAGGGACTCCTGTCAGCAGGCGACTATTCTCCGTGTGGTATCCGGACTTGTCGAGAATTCGTATCAAGCCGCTGCGCGGCTCTGTCGGATTTGCAGGCACAGGAATACTATGCGCGCCATGCAAATACCCTCTGATCATCCGCTGCTGTTACGTATCGTCGACGACCTGGCTACACAGGGTTGGTCACAGCAGAATATTTTCCTGCCTCTGGGTCTGACCCGGGAACTGGCGGCTGAGTGCCATAAACGTGCGGCCGAAGGTGAATTGGCCCCGGCAGCCGTGGGTCGCGGACCGACATCGGAGATTCGCGAGGGCATCAGGGGTGACCGTATCCAGTGGATCGAACCCGGTCAGGCATTGGCGTGTGACAGCTATTTGCAGTTGATGGACAGCCTGCGCGAAGCGTTGAATCGGGGCCTGTACCTGGGTCTGGAAGACTTCGAAAGCCATTTTGCGCTTTATCCGCCCGGTGCTTTCTACCTCCGGCACGTTGATCGCTTTCGCGACGATGATCGCCGCATGGTCTCGGCGGTGGTTTATCTGAATGACGCCTGGCTGCCAGAGCACGGCGGTCAGTTGCGCATGTACCTGAATGGAGGCACTGAACACGATGTGGTGCCGGTCGGCGGATGCCTGGTGGTGTTCCTGTCGGGTGAAGTCCCCCACGAAGTGATGCCAGCCACCCGGAATCGCCTGTCATTGACGGGCTGGTTCCGACGTCGCGGCAACGAGCCGTTCTGATCATGCAAAAGATACTGGTAAGCCGTTGCCTGCTGGGTCACCGGGTTCGTTATGACGGCGGCGCCAGCGGACCTTTCGATCAGCTTCAACAATGGATCGACGAGGGTCGGGTCGTACCCTTGTGCCCGGAAGTTGCCGGAGGATTGCCGACCCCGAGGGCTGCGGCGGAAATCCCGGGCGGGCAGGGCGCTAAAGTGCTCGATGGACAAGTGTCGGTCATCACCACCGAGGGCGAGGACGTCGGCGCGCAGTTTCTGTCCGGGGCCTATCAGGCGCTGGAACTGGTGCAAAAGCACGGCATCCGGATTGCCGTGCTCAAGGCGAACAGCCCGTCCTGTGGGAACTTGCTGACCTATGACGGGACGTTCAGTGGGGTGAAGGTCAGTGGCGAAGGGGTGACGGCTGCGTTGCTCAAGCGCCATGGTGTTCAGGTCTTCAGCGAGCTGGAATTGCCAGAAGCGGCAATGGCGTTAGCATCCCTGAACTAACGCCATAGACAAAACCCATCCCGTCATCCGGCATCGATGTCGGCAGGTATGGCCCCATCGCGAGCAGGCTCACTCCTACAGTGGTGCGCATCAGTCTGAAATTATGGTTTCGGCGCGACGCTCGTGTCCGCCTCCAACCACTTCTGCGACAGCGCCTCCAGGCGCCCATCCGCCTTGATCCGCGCCAGTGCATTCTCCAGGCTGGCATGAAACGCCGGATTTCCCTTCTGAAACGGAATCGCCAGGCTCACCGGCGCAGCTGTTTTGGGCTTCTCCTGCGCCAGTGTCTGAACCAGCAGCATCGAGCGCGGCTCTTCTTCTTTCTGCGCGATCAAATCCGCTTTGGCGTAACTGTAAGGTTCGCTGAAGTCGAAACGATCCTTGAGTTCCGGGGTCACTGCTATGTGGTTGATGGCAACGTCGTACTTGCCGCTTTCGACGCCGGGCAACAGATCATTGGAATCGACGATGACGAAGTCGGCGCGCACGTCCAGCTCATTCGCCAGCAGCTGACCCAATTCGACTTCAAAGCCTGTTAGTTTCCCGTCGTCCTTGAAATTGAAGGGCGGTGTATTAGCCTCAAGGGCAATGCGCAATTCGCCGCGGTCGTTCACGTCGTCAATCAGTTCGGCATGAGCCAATGGGCTCAGAAGAGGTAACAGGCAGATCAGGCCAGGCAACAAGCGCATGGTCACTCCTTGAATTCATTATCGCGAGTCTTTGGTTTGGCTCGCTTTGCTATGGTTGTCGAGTGCCTTCGACAACAAATGGTCATGAAGTTGTCATGACTGCACAGATTTTACGGAAAAACTGGAGAAGAGAATGAAAACCTTTATGTCACGAGCAGCATTCGCAGGCCTGTTGTTGAGTGCTTCGATGATGGCAATGGCTGCGACTCCGGCCCCCAAGGGTGCAGAAGTGTTCATCGTATCTCCCGAAGACGGCGCCACCGTCCCGGAAACCTTCACCGTCAAGTTCGGCGTCAAGGACGTGTCCCTTGCCCCTGCCGGCGACGTTACCAAAAACACCGGTCACCACCATCTGCTGATTGATGTGAAAGACCTGCCAGCTGCCGGCGCACCGATTCCGATGGACGCCAACCACATGCACTTCGGGAAGGCGCAAACCCAGGCCGAGGTCAAACTGGCACCGGGCAAGCACACTTTGCAGCTTGAACTGGGCGACAGCGGCCACATGCCGTTCGATCCGCCAATCGTGTCGAAGAAGATCACCGTGACTGTGAAGTAACTGTTTCACAGGCATGAAAAAGGGAGCTCCGAGGAGCTCCCTTTTTTTCACTCAAGTCACTATCAGAACAACACACGGCAACGAATGGTGCCGTTGATGTGCTGCAGTTTCTCCTGGGCGATTTCCGAGTAATCTGCATCGACGTCAATCACGACGTAACCGACTTTCTCGTTGGTCTGCAGGAACTGACCGGAAATGTTGATGCCGTTTTCGGCGAAGACCTTGTTGATCTCGCTCATCACGCCCGGAATGTTCTCGTGGATGTGCAGCAGACGGTGCTTGCCAGGGTGAGCCGGCAGGGCCACTTCCGGGAAGTTGACGGACGATACCGAGGTACCGTTGTCGCTGTACTTCACCAGTTTCTCAGCGACTTCCAGACCGATGTTGGCTTGCGCCTCTGCGGTGGAACCACCGATGTGCGGGGTCAGGATCACGTTGTCCAGGCCACGCAGCGGGCTTTCGAACTCTTCGTCGTTGGAGCGAGGCTCCACCGGGAATACGTCGATGGCCGCGCCGATCAGGTGCTTGTCCTTGATCGCATCTGCCAGTGCGTCGAGCTCGACCACGGTCCCGCGGGCTGCGTTGATCAGGATGCCGCCCTTCTTGATGGCGCGGATTTCCTTCTCGCCGATCATCCACTGGGTCGCAGCGGTTTCCGGAACGTGCAGGGTGACGATGTCGGACATGCCCAGCAGTTCGGTCAGGCTGGCAACTTGCGTTGCGTTGCCCAATGGCAGCTTGGTCACGGTGTCGTAGAAGTACACCTTCATGCCCAGGCCTTCAGCCAGGACCGACAGCTGAGTACCGATAGAACCGTAACCGACGATACCCAGCTTCTTGCCCCGGATTTCGAAGGAGTTGGCGGCGCTCTTGATCCAGCCGCCACGGTGGCAGGAAGCGTTTTTCTCAGGGATGCCGCGCAGCAACAGGATCGCTTCGGCCAGCACCAGCTCGGCAACGGAACGGGTGTTGGAATACGGGGCGTTGAACACCGCGATGCCGCGTTCGCGAGCTGCGTTCAGATCGACCTGGTTGGTGCCGATGCAGAAACAACCGACAGCCACGAGCTTCTTCGCGTGATCGAAGATCTCTTCGGTCAGTTGAGTGCGGGAGCGAATGCCGATGAAGTGCGCATCAGCGATCTTTTCCTTCAGCTGGGCTTCCGGCAGAGAACCAGTGAGGTACTCGATGCTGGTGTAGCCCGCCGACTTGAGAACGTCGACAGCCGATTGGTGGACGCCTTCGAGAAGAAGGAACTTGATCTTGCTCTTATCGAGAGAAGTCTTGCTCATCTGCGTAAACCTGTATCCCGGAGAAAATTGGCAGGAAGTAGCCAGCAGATGCTGACCCGGACGGCAACTATGCCGTCACCGCAGAATAGCCTTTGGGCACTACCCTGCGGGGTCGGTATGCTAGCATACGCACCCCGCTAAACACTCATTCCTGCGACGTGAAGCGTTCTCAGGATGACCATGAATTGTTCGAGAGTTCTGTCGATGACCAATCCTGCCCTGATTGATGAGCTGAAGACCCTGGTTGAGCCTGGCAAGGTGCTGACCGATGCCGACTCCCTGAATGCTTACGGTAAGGATTGGACCAAGCATTTCGCCCCGGCCCCGACTGCCATTGTGTTTCCCAAGACCACCGAACAGGTGCAGGCCATCGTCCGCTGGGCCAATGAACGCAAGGTGGCGCTGGTGCCGTCCGGTGGTCGTACCGGGCTTTCCGCTGCGGCAGTGGCCGCGAATGGCGAAGTGGTCGTGTCCTTCGACTACATGAACCAGATCCTCGACGTGAACCTGACCGACCGCACCGCGGTTTGCCAGCCAGGCGTGGTGACCGAATACCTGCAGAACGTCGCCGAAGAGAAGGGCCTGTACTACCCGGTGGACTTCGCTTCTGCGGGTTCGAGCCAGATTGGCGGCAATATCGGCACCAATGCCGGCGGGATCAAGGTGATTCGCTACGGCATGACCCGCAACTGGGTGGCCGGCATGAAGGTTGTCACGGGCAAGGGCGATCTGCTGGAACTGAACCGCGACCTGATCAAGAACGCCACCGGTTATGACATGCGCCAGTTGTTTATTGGCGCTGAAGGCACGCTTGGTTTTGTGGTTGAAGCAACCATGCGCCTCGATCGCGCGCCGAAAAACCTCACTGCGATGGTTCTCGGCACGGCGGATTTCGACTCGATCATGCCAGTTCTGCACGCTTTTCAAGGCAAGCTCGACCTGACCGCGTTTGAATTCTTCTCCGACAAGGCACTGGCCAAGATCATGGCCCGCGGTGATGTTCCGGCTCCGTTCGAAACCGATTGCCCGTTCTACGCGTTGCTGGAATTCGAAGCGACCACCGAAGAAGTGGCCAATCACGCCCTCGAAACCTTCGAGCATTGCGTTGAGCAGGGCTGGGTGCTGGACGGCGTGATGAGCCAGAGCGAAACCCAACTGCAGAACCTCTGGAAGCTGCGCGAATACATCTCCGAAACCATCTCCCACTGGACGCCGTACAAGAACGACATTTCGGTCACCGTCTCGAAAGTCCCGGCGTTCCTCAAGGAAATTGACGCGATCGTTGGCGAACACTATCCGGACTTCGAAATTGTCTGGTTCGGCCACATCGGCGACGGCAACCTGCACCTGAACATCCTCAAGCCGGAAAACCTGAGCAAGGACGAGTTCTTCGCCAAGTGTGCGACCGTGAACAAATGGGTGTTCGAAACCGTCGAGAAGTACAACGGTTCGATTTCCGCCGAGCACGGCGTAGGCATGACCAAGCGTGATTACTTGACCTACAGCCGTTCCCCGGTTGAGATCGAGTACATGAAAGCCGTCAAGGCAGTGTTCGACCCGAATGGCATCATGAACCCGGGCAAGATCTTCGCTGTTTGACTTTAGAACTTAAGAGCTACGAATCAGGAGTCGGTCAATGAGCTATCAGCACCAGTATCTCGACGGTACGCGTATTCACTTCCCGCTTGGTAAAGTCGTGTGCATCGGACGCAACTACGCTGAACATGCCAAGGAGCTGGACAATCCGGTTCCTACCGAGCCGCTGTTGTTCATCAAGCCGGGCAGTTGCGTGGTGCCGCTGGAAGGCGGTTTCTGCATTCCGACCGAGCGCGGTTCAGTGCATTACGAGGCGGAAATTGCTGTGTTGATCGGTAAGCCGCTGTCGACCAAGCCGAGTCGTGAAGAAGTGCTCGATGCGATCTCCGGTTTCGCTCCGGCACTGGACTTGACCTTGCGTGACAAGCAGGCCGAACTGAAATCCAAAGGCCTGCCGTGGGAAATCGCCAAGTCGTTCGACGGCGCGGCTGTGATTGCTCCATTCGTGTCCGGCAGCACCTTCGCTGACCTGACCGACATCGGCATTCGCCTGACCATCAACGGTGAAGTTCGCCAGGACGGCAACAGCAGCGCAATGCTCAACCCGATCGTGCCGATGATCCAGCACATGGCAGGCTGCTTCTCGCTGCAGGCCGGTGATGTGATCCTGACGGGTACGCCGGTGGGCGTAGGTCCGCTGAATGTGGGCGACGAACTGGTCATCGAATTGCCGGGCGTCAGCAGCTTTACCACCAGCGTCCGTTAACCACCGCAAGCCTCTGTAGGAGCTGCCGCAGGCTGCGATCTGTTGATCTGGTTTTTTCAGGATCAAAAGATCGCAGCCTGCGGCAGCTCCTACAGAGGGGCTATCTCAAAATCCCTGGAATCATCCTTCGATGCCCACCCAACCGCTGCCCACGCTGAAACCTGCCCGCCGCCCGCGCTTTTTCATGCGTTGGTATTCCTGGCTTTTGCTGGCCGCGGCCGCCGCCTATGGCCTCGCCTTCGCCATGCATTGGGATGACCGGGGTGTGCTTTGGCTGCTTGAGCGTTTCGAAACCCCGGCTGAACGCCAGGAAAGTATCTGGCTGCCGGATTACCAGACGGTGATCGACGCCAAGTTGCTGCCAGGCATGGAAAAGGACGAGGCGTCCGATCTGGCCTACAACCCGCAAACCAAGACCCTTTTCTCGGTCATGGGCAAGAACCCCTTCCTGGTCGAACTGACGTTGCAGGGCGATGTGTTGCGCAAAATGCCGTTGGTGGGCTGGAGCAATCCAGAAGGCCTGACGGTGATGGATAATGGTCTTCTGGCTATTGTCGATGAGCGCGAGCACTTGCTGTCCATTGTCAAAGTCGATGCGCAAACCCGTGAATTGAACATTGCCGACTTCCCGAAGTACGACCTCGGCCCTTCCAAAGATCAGAACAAAGCCTTCGAAGCCATCGTCTGGGATGCGCGCAATCAGCAGATGCTGTTGGGTGAAGAACGTCCGCCGGCGTTGTTTACCTGGAAAAGCAGCGACAACGGCCAAACCCTTGCTGGCGATAAACAGAAGCTCGACAGTGACGAACTGGACATCCGCAACCTGTCTGCCTTGGCCATCGACCCCCGCACCGGGCATACCCTGGTGCTGTCAGCTGATTCCCACCTGTTGCTGGAACTGGACGAAAAAGGTGAACAGGTCAGTTTCATGACCTTGCTGGGTGGCTTCAATGGTCTGAAGAAGACCATTCCACGGGCTGAAGGCGTGACCATGGATGAAGCGGGCAACCTGTACATGGTGAGCGAGCCCAACCTGTTTTATCGCTTCGAGAAGCAACGCTGATAACCGAGCGTGTAGGAATGCTTCTGTGTGGTTGTGGGACAGGGCAAGTGGCCATTAAGCTTCAGTTCAGACAGGCGTGGTATTTCATCCGCCTGTTTTGAATCCGAGCACACCAGAATGCGTCGATTGGTCCGTCCCAAACCTCTAATCCTGATCTTCTCAGTCATTGCGCTGATCGTCCTGGTCGCAATCGGCCAATACCTGCGTTTGTTCGAACGCGGCTGGTTCAACCTGCACACGCTTTGGCAACCAGAGAGCGAACTCTCCATCGGTCTGGATCGTTATCAGGTGACGGTCGAGGCGCGGGTCATCGATGGTCTGGACGACGATGTGTCGGCGCTCACCTACGATCCCATCCGTAAAAGCCTGTTTACCGTCACCAACAAGAATTCCGAACTGATCGAGCTGTCGCTGGATGGTCAGATCATCCGGCGCATCGCGCTGGTCGGTTTTGGTGATCCGGAAGCGGTGGAATTCATCAGCGCCGACACCTATGTGATCACTGACGAGTACGAGCAACGGTTGATCAAGATTCATCTGGAGCCCAGTACCACCTTCCTTGATGCGGCAGATGCCGAGCAGATCACTCTTGGCGTGCACATGAGTGGCAACACGGGTTTCGAAGGGCTGGCTTACGATTCGGTGGGCAAACGGCTGTTCGTCGCGAAAGAACGTAACCCGATGCTGATCTACGAAGTGCAGGGTTTTCCCCATTACGATCCGGAAAAGTCCTACGCAGTGCACGTAGTCAACAACCCGAAACGCGATGCGGGAATGTTTGTGCGAGACCTGTCGAGCCTGCAATACGACGAGCGCAGCGGTCACTTAATGGCATTGTCCGACGAGTCGCGGCTGATTCTGGAACTGGACGTGGACGGGCGACCGCTGAGCACCATGTCGCTGAACAAGGGGCGTCAGGGTCTGAAGAAGTCGGTGCCGCAGGCGGAAGGTATTGCCATGGACGACGACGGCACGATGTACCTGGTGAGCGAGCCGAACCTGTTTTACGTGTTCAAGAAGCCGATACAACCCTGAAGCACAAACACATACCCTGTGGGAGCGAGCTTGCTCGCGATAGCGGTGGATCAGTCGACATTGATATCAACTGACAGTCCGCTATCGCAAGCAGGCTCGCTCCCACAGGTATTTCATTTGCCCACGGAAAGGTGGACGACCGTGCTTACTTCGCGCGCAGGGTCTTCACACCTTCACTGGTCCCCAGCAACAACAGGTCCGCCGGGCGTGCCGCGAACAAGCCATTGGTGACCACGCCAACAATCGCATTGATCTGTTTTTCCAGTTCCACCGGATTAGTGATCTGCATGTTGAACACGTCGAGGATGATGTTGCCGTTGTCGGTCAGCACGCCTTCACGGTAAACCGGGTCGCCGCCAAGCTTGACCAGCTCGCGAGCGACGTGGCTGCGGGCCATCGGGATCACTTCCACCGGCAGCGGAAACTCGCCGAGTACCGGCACCAATTTGCTGGCGTCGGCGATGCAGATAAAGGTCTTGGCCACGGCCGCGACAATCTTCTCGCGGGTCAGCGCCGCGCCGCCACCCTTGATCAGGTTCAGGTGCTCGTCACTTTCATCGGCGCCGTCGACGTAGAACTCCAGGTCGCTGACCGTATTCAGTTCATACACCGGAATACCGTGGCCTTTGAGGCGGGCGGCGGTGGCTTCGGAGCTGGCAACCGCGCCGTCGAACGCACCTTTATGTTTCGCCAGGGCGTCGATGAAGCAGTTCGCGGTGGAGCCGGTGCCGACCCCGACGATGCTCTTGTCGTCGAGTTTCGGGAGGATGAAGTCGACGGCGGCTTGAGCCACTGCCTGTTTGAGTTGATCCTGGGTCATGCGGGCTCCGAGGTGCCGAAGAGGGGGAACGAAAGGCCGGCATTATAGGCTTGGCTATGTGGCAGGTCATTGCCCGATTGGCAGACGGGGTTGATTGGCGGGCGGGGCAGATTGGCTTTTGTGGCGAGGGAGCTTGCTCCCGCTGGAGTGCGAAGCGCTCCCCTGCAATTCTTCAGGCATATTCCAGAAACAGGTTTTACGACTGCTTCGCAGCCGAACGGGAGCAAGCTCCCTCGCCACAATGGTTATGCGGCGCTCAAAACCACCTGTTTAGTGTGGTCGCCCGCCCGAAAGCCGGGTTAGACTCCTTGGCCCTGCCCAACCCGCTCAGTGATGCTTTCCGATGCTCGAACAGTACGTCAAAAAGATCCTCACCTCGCGCGTTTATGACGTTGCCGTAGAAACCCCATTGCAGACTGCTCGCCAGCTCTCCGAGCGGCTGGGCAACAACATTTGGCTCAAGCGCGAAGACTTGCAGCCGGTGTTCTCGTTCAAGATTCGCGGCGCCTACAACAAGCTGACCCAACTGAGCGACGAAGAGCGCGCTCGTGGCGTGGTGACGGCTTCCGCGGGCAATCACGCTCAGGGACTGGCGCTTGCAGCCAAAGTGCTGGGCGTTAAAGCGACGATCGTCATGCCCAAGACCACCCCGGAAATCAAAGTGGAAGGCGTGCGCTCGCGAGGCGGCAAAGTGGTGCTGCACGGGGATTCGTTCCCGGAAGCCCTCGCGTACTCGCTGAAGCTGGTCGACGAAAAAGGCTACGTCTACATCCACCCCTATGACGATCCCCACACCATTGCCGGGCAGGGCACGGTGGCCATGGAAATCTTGCGCCAACACCCGGGGCGTCTGGACGCGATATTCGTTCCGGTGGGTGGTGGCGGACTGATCGCCGGGATCGCGGCGTACGTGAAGTACCTGCGACCTGAAATCAAGATCATCGGCGTGGAACCGGACGATTCCAACTGCCTGCAAGCGGCCATGGCGGCCGGCGAACGTGTGGTTCTACCGACCGTGGGTATCTTCGCCGACGGTGTCGCGGTGGCGCAGATCGGTCAGCACACCTTCGAGATCTGCAAGGATTACGTCGATGACGTGATCACTGTCAGCACCGATGAAATCTGTGCGGCGATCAAGGACATCTACGATGACACTCGCTCGATCACGGAGCCTGCGGGTGCGTTGGGCGTGGCCGGGATCAAGAAGTATGTCGAACTGAACGGTGTGACCGGTCATACCTTCGTGGCCATCGACTCCGGCGCCAATGTCAATTTTGATCGTCTGCGTCACGTCGCCGAACGCGCCGAACTGGGTGAAGGGCGTGAAGCGATCATCGCCGTGACCATCCCCGAGAAGCCGGGCAGCTTCAAGGCGTTCTGCGAAGCCGTCGGCAAACGTCAGATCACCGAGTTCAACTACCGCTACAACACCGGCAGCGAAGCCCATATTTTCGTTGGCGTGCAGACGCATCCGGACACCGACCCGCGCAGTGCATTGATCGCCAGTCTCAGCGATCAGGGTTTTCCGGTACTCGACCTCACCGACAACGAACTGGCGAAATTGCACATCCGCCATATGGTCGGCGGCCGTGCGGCACATGTTGTCGATGAAGTGATTCTGCGCTTCGAATTCCCGGAACGTCCGGGCGCGCTGTTCAACTTCCTGAACAAGCTGGGCGGGCGCTGGAACATCTCGATGTTCCACTATCGCAACCATGGCGCGGCCGATGGGCGTGTGGTCGCAGGTCTGCAAGTGCCTCACGACGAGCGTCATCTGGTACCGGCGGCACTGGAAGAGATTGGTTACCCGTACTGGGACGAAAGCGACAACCCGGCCTATCTGCTGTTTCTGGGCTGAGGGGCTACGCTGATGGGCAGGTCATAAGGATATCGAACAATGGAAACGTTAACCGCCTTGAAAATGGCGCACACCGCGGCAACGGCCATATTGTTGGGCTGTGCGCTGGGGCTGGGGATATGGGTGTGGCAAACGCGGCGTAAAGGTGACGCTACGGCACCCGCCCGCACATTACAGCGGCCACGGGTTTTCGTGTGGGTCTTGATGGGACTGGCGCTGTTGAGCATGCCGTTCACCGGCTGGTGGATGGTGCACCTGGTGGGCTGGCCGTTGGGGCAGACGTGGTTGCTGGCGTCGAGTGTGCTTTATACCGTGGCAGCGTTGGCGTGGTTCTGGCTGCTGGTGCGGCTGAACACGTTGCGCAAGGTGCCGGGAGGGGGCGGCAAGTTCACCTTCGCTCTCGCGTTGTTGAGCTTTGTCTGTTTTATCGCCATCGCGGGATTGATGGGCGCGAAGCCTGTTTAGACTGCGTTGCTTCAATCGCTGGCAAGCCAGCTCCCACAGGTTTTTCGGGTGTTCACAAAATCTGTGTTCACTGAAGCTCCCTGTGGGAGCTGGCTTGCCAGCGATAGCGTAATCAGTCGCGCAGACTGATCACTGGCCAGCCACGCTTCTCGGCTTCGGCCCGCAGATTTGGATCCGGGTCGACAGCAATCGGATTCGTCACCTGCTCCAGCAGCGGCAAATCATTCATCGAGTCGCTGTAGAAGTAACTGTCTTCCAGCGAATAGCCGGTCTCTTCCAGCCAACGATTCAGCCTGGTCACCTTGCCATCACGGAAGCACGGCACGTCGGTGCTGCGCCCGGTATATCGGCCGTCCGCCATTTCGCATTCGGTTGCGATCAGGGTTTCAACGCCCAGGCGCTGGGCAATCGGTGCGGTCACAAAACGGTTGGTCGCGGTGATGATCACCAGTTTGTCGCCAGCGTCGCGGTGCTTGGCCAGCAACTCGATGGCCTGGGGCAGCACGATGGGTTCGATGCAATCGCGCATGTAATCGAGATGCCATTGGTCCAGCGTGGCCATCTCGGTGCGGCCGAGGATTTCCAGGCAAAAGTTCAGGTAGGCGTCGTTATCCAGCTTGCCCGCCAGGTAATCCTGATAAAACTCATCGTTGCGTGCCTTGTAGGCAACGGCATCGAGGAAACCGCGTTCGCACAGGTAATCGCCCCAGGCGTGGTCACTGTCGCCGCCCAGAAGGGTGTTGTCCAAGTCGAATAAAGCCAGCCGCATTGCAGTTACTCGCTGAAAAGTCTGTAGAAAGGCGTCCAGAATACGGACTTTTCACAAGAGTGCACATAAGGTAGGCCGGCTCGTTGCTGCCTTCACAACCTTTGTGGAACAATGCGGCGACATGCGTTTGCGAGGTTGTTGCCGTGATCGACCCCGATGGTTTCCGCCCCAATGTCGGGATCATTCTCACGAATGATGCCGGACAGGTGCTATGGGCTCGCCGTATCAATCAAGATGCCTGGCAGTTTCCACAGGGAGGGATCAACCCCCAGGAGACGCCGGAAGACGCCTTGTATCGCGAGTTGAACGAAGAAGTGGGCCTGGAACGCGAAGATGTTGAAATTCTCGCCTGCACCCGGGGCTGGTTGCGCTATCGTTTGCCGCAACGTCTGGTCAGGACTCACAGCCAACCGCTGTGCATCGGCCAGAAACAGAAATGGTTTCTCCTGCGCCTGATCTCCAACGAGCAGCGGGTGCGGATGGATTTGACCGGTAAACCGGAATTCGATGGCTGGCGCTGGGTCAGTTATTGGTATCCGTTGGGCCAGGTGGTGACATTCAAGCGCGAGGTGTATCGACGCGCTCTCAAAGAGCTTGCCCCGCGCCTTTTAACGCGCGACTGACGACGGAGTTCGACCCCGAGCCATGCTCAATACGCTGCGCAAGATCGTCCAGGAAGTTAACTCCGCCAAGGATCTCAAGTCGGCGTTGGGGATTATTGTGTTGCGCGTCAAAGAGGCCATGGGCAGCCAGGTCTGTTCGGTCTATCTGCTTGATCCCGAGAGCAATCGCTTTGTACTGATGGCCACCGAGGGCTTGAACAAGCGCTCGATCGGCAAGGTCAGCATGGCGCCGAACGAAGGTCTGGTTGGCCTGGTCGGCACGCGTGAAGAACCCCTGAACCTCGAAAATGCAGCGGATCACCCGCGCTATCGCTACTTTGCCGAGACCGGGGAAGAGCGTTACGCCTCGTTCCTCGGTGCGCCGATCATTCACCACCGCCGCGTTGTTGGCGTGTTGGTCATTCAACAGAAAGAACGTCGTCAGTTCGATGAGGGTGAAGAAGCCTTCCTCGTGACCATGAGCGCGCAGCTCGCCGGCGTTATCGCCCACGCTGAAGCCACCGGTTCGATCCGTGGACTTGGCCGTCAGGGCAAGGGTATCCAGGAAGCAAAGTTTGTCGGCGTACCGGGTTCGCCGGGTGCGGCGGTCGGTACCGCGGTGGTCATGTTGCCTCCGGCGGATCTGGACGTGGTGCCAGACAAGAACATTACCGACATCAACGCCGAACTGGGCCTGTTCAAGACCGCCATCGAAGGCGTTCGCGCCGACATGCGTACCTTGTCCGCCAAGCTTGCGACGCAGCTGCGCCCTGAAGAGCGTGCGCTGTTCGATGTCTACCTGATGATGCTTGACGATGCCTCGCTGGGCAGCGAAATCACCACCGTGATCAAGACCGGCCAGTGGGCCCAGGGTGCGCTGCGCCAGGTGGTCACCGAGCACGTCAACCGTTTCGAACTGATGGACGACGCCTACCTGCGTGAGCGCGCCTCGGACGTCAAAGACCTTGGCCGCCGCCTGCTCGCCTATTTGCAGGAAGAGCGCCAGCAGACCCTGGTCTACCCCGATAACACCATTCTGATCAGCGAAGAACTGACGCCGGCCATGCTTGGCGAGGTGCCGGAAGGCAAGCTGGTGGGTCTGGTCTCTGTGCTGGGTTCCGGCAACTCCCACGTGGCGATCCTGGCTCGCGCCATGGGCATCCCGACGGTGATGGGCCTGGTCGACCTGCCGTACTCAAAAGTCGACGGCATCCAGATGATCGTCGACGGTTACCACGGCGAGGTCTACACCAACCCCAGCGACGTACTGCGCAAGCAGTTCGCCGAAGTGGTCGAGGAAGAGAAGCAGCTGGCCCTCGGGCTTGATGCGCTGCGGGACCTGCCGTGCGTAACGCTCGATGGCCATCGCATGCCGCTGTGGGTCAACACCGGCCTGCTGGCGGACGTGGCGCGGGCGCAGAAGCGGGGTGCCGAAGGCGTCGGTCTGTACCGCACCGAAGTGCCGTTCATGATCAACCAGCGCTTCCCGAGCGAAAAAGAGCAGTTGGCGATTTACCGCGAACAGCTCGCCGCGTTCCATCCGCAACCGGTGACCATGCGCAGCCTGGACATCGGCGGTGACAAATCGCTGTCGTACTTCCCGATCAAGGAAGACAACCCATTCCTTGGCTGGCGCGGTATTCGCGTCACCCTCGATCACCCGGAAATCTTCCTGGTGCAGACTCGTGCAATGCTCAAGGCCAGTGAAGGCCTGAACAACCTGCGGATTCTGCTGCCGATGATCTCCGGCACCCACGAACTCGAAGAAGCCCTGCACCTTATTCACCGGGCCTGGGGTGAGGTCCGCGACGAAGGCACCGACGTGCCGATGCCGCCGATTGGCGTGATGATCGAGATCCCGGCAGCGGTGTATCAGACCAAGGAACTGGCGCGGCAAGTGGATTTCCTGTCGGTCGGCTCCAACGACCTGACCCAGTACCTTTTGGCCGTCGACCGTAACAACCCCCGGGTAGCCGACCTGTACGACTATCTGCACCCGGCCGTGCTTCAGGCATTGCAGAACGTGGTCCGTGATGCCCATGCCGAAGGCAAGCCGGTGAGTATCTGCGGTGAAATGGCCGGCGATCCGGCAGCGGCGGTGCTGCTGATGGCGATGGGTTTCGACAGCTTGTCGATGAACGCCACCAACTTGCCGAAAGTGAAGTGGATGTTGCGTCAGATTAACCTGAGCAAGGCCAAGGAGTTGTTGGCCGAGTTGATGACCATCGACAACCCGCAAGTTATCCACAGCTCGTTGCAGTTGGCGCTTAAGAATCTCGGGTTGGCGCGGATGATCAATCCGGCTTCGGCGAAAACCCTCTGAAACGCTGATGGACCTTTTGGCGAGGGAGCTTGCTCCCGATGGAGTGCGAAGCGCTCCCCTGCATTTCTTCAGACAAACCCTGCCAGCAGTTTTTTACGACTGCTGCGCAGCCGAGCGGGACGGTGCGACGATTCGACAAGCTCCCTCGCCACAATATATCTCAGCATTCAAACCCTGATCTCCACTTCCCCAAGATGCCCGCCATACGGCCCGAAACTCCTTTCGACCATCACGCGCGTCCCGTCCGCCTGAACAATCAACGCCGTACTCGCCCGCGTTCCGTAAGTCGGGCTGGCAATAAATACGCTCGACAGCAACGTTTCGGTAGCAAGCCCGACCCCGGTGTCCGGCAACTCGGCGAACGCCGCCGTCTGCGAATCATTCAACAACGCCAGCAACGCCCCAGGCTGCGGATCATTCAGCGCGTCCTCCAGCGCCGCCCGTGCCTTCAGCAACTTGGGCCAGGGCGTATCCAAACCCGCGTTCGACAACCCGTAGACACCCGGCTGCAGCATCACCGCTTCAGTTTCCCGCGAGTTGAAATGCCAGAGCTCGTGAGTATTGCCGGCGAGCAGGTTAAATCCGGCATATTCGACCGAACGTCCTACAACGTCGGTTAAATAGTCATCAATTGGCATGTCGCCATTGATAAACCGCGCCACCAGTTCACCGCGGGATTTCCGTGCTGGCGGTTGATGAGGATCGCGAATGTTCGTCAGCGCGGCGAATCGGCCGTTGGCACCGACGCCAAGCCAGGTGCCCCCGGCCTCCAGATCGCGCCCGGCATGCACGTGCGGTGATTCCGGCCATTGGGCCAGGGGCAGGCTGGGACGGGCATAGAATTCGTCGCGGTTGGCCGCCACGATCAACGGCTGGGCGTGACCTGGGCGCCAGGCGAAAACAATCAGGCACATAAGGTGGTCCTTGTGTGTTTTTTGCCCACTCTACGCAGTCATCGTCTGTCGATCCATCGCCTTGCACAGTGGAGCCCAAGGGCATCCATCCGTTACCATGCCGCTCCTATTTTCGGGATGTGCGGGAAACGGCCATGGAATTTCTGCTCTATCTGGCGCTGGGTGCCTGCGCAGGTGTGCTGGCCGGGCTTTTCGGGGTCGGTGGCGGGATCATCATTGTCCCGGTGCTGGTGTTCAGCTTTACCTTGCAGGGCTTCGATACGTCGATCCTGACCCATCTCGCCGTCGGCACATCGCTGGCGACCATTATTTTTACCTCGGTCAATGCGATACGTGAGCATCACCGTCGCGGCGCGGTGCGCTGGCCGATATTTGCGTGGATGACCCTCGGCATTCTCATCGGCGCCGGTTTCGGCGCGCTGACGGCCGAAGCGATTTCCGGCCCGAATCTGCAGAAGATCATTGGCGTGTTCGCATTGATCATCGCCGTGCAGCTCGCCCTGGACGTCAAACCCAAGGCCAGCCGAACGGTGCCCGGCAAAGTCGGTCTGACCGTGGCCGGCAGCGTTATCGGCTGGGCCTCGGCGATTTTTGGCATTGGTGGTGGTTCGCTCACGGTGCCGTTTTTGACCTGGCGCAGCGTACCGATGCAGCAAGCGGTGGCGACATCGTCTGCATGCGGTCTGCCGATTGCATTGGCCAGTGCGTTGAGTTTCATGATTCTGGGCTGGCACGATCCGTTGTTGCCGGCCCATAGTCTCGGTTTTATTTATTTGCCGGCGCTGCTCGGGATTGCCCTGACCAGCATGTTTTTCGCCCGCGTCGGCGCTCGATTGGCACACAAGCTTTCGCCGAAGTTGCTGAAAAGACTGTTTGCCGCTTTGCTGTTCTGCGTCGGTTTGAGCTTTCTGCTCTGACGCATTCCGCAATACTGGCTTAATCCTGGCGTGACAGCGTCGCCCGGGAATTTCGAACGTTTCAACTCTAACGAGGAGTCGCAATGCTGCCTTACCCGCAGATCGATCCGGTGGCCCTGGCCATCGGTCCGCTGAAAATCCACTGGTACGGCTTGATGTACCTGATCGGCATTGGCGGCGCCTGGCTGCTGGCGTCCCGTCGCCTGAACCGGTTCGACCCGACCTGGACCAAGGAGAAACTCTCCGACATGGTCTTCTGGATGTCGATGGGTGTCATCGTCGGTGGCCGTCTGGGCTATGTGCTCTTCTACGACCTGAGTGCTTATCTGGCTAATCCGACACTGATTTTTGAAGTATGGAAGGGCGGCATGTCGTTCCACGGCGGATTCATCGGCGTGATGCTGGCGGCATTGTGGTTCGGTAAAAAGAACGGCAAGTCGTTCTTCCAGCTGATGGACTTCGTCGCGCCGATGGTGCCGATTGGTCTCGGCGCCGGGCGCATCGGCAACTTCATCAATGCCGAACTGTGGGGCAAGGCAACCGACGTGTCATGGGCAATGGTCTTCCCGACCGACCCGGCACAACTGGCACGCCACCCGTCGCAGCTGTATCAGTTCGCGCTCGAAGGCGTGGCGCTGTTCCTGATCTTGTGGCTGTACTCGCGCAAGCCGCGGCCGACCATGGCGGTTTCCGGCATGTTCGCACTGTTCTATGGCATCTTCCGTTTCATCGTCGAATTCGTCCGCGTTCCGGACGCGCAACTGGGCTATCTGGCCTGGAACTGGCTGACCATGGGCCAGGTACTGTGCGTACCGATGATTCTCGCCGGGTTGTTCCTGATCTGGCTGGCGTATCACCGCGCTCCGGCAACGCCTGCGGCGGCCGTATAAATTCGAACCCCGGGGCGACGGCTCCGGGTTCAAGGACACAGGTAATTCATGAAGCAATATCTCGAACTGGTCGCCCACGTCATCAAGAATGGCACCAAGCAGGCCAACCGCACTGGCGTGAACACCATCAGCTTTCCTGGCGCGATGCTGCGTTATGACCTGAAGGAAGGTTTCCCGGCGATCACCACCCGCAAGATGGCGTTCAAATCGGCTATCGGTGAAATGTGCGGTTTTCTGCGTGGCGTGAACAACGCCGCCGAATTCCGCGAATTGGGCTGTAAAGTCTGGGATCAGAACGCCAACGAAAACGCTCAATGGCTGGCTAACCCGTTCCGTCAGGGTCAAGACGACCTCGGCGAGATCTATGGGGTGCAATGGCGCAAATGGCCGGCGTACAAGCAGATCCCGGTCAGCAATAAAGCCGCTATCGAACAGACCTTGAGCCAGGGCTACCGCCAGATCGCCGAAGGCGAAGAAGACGGTCAGGCCTACGTGGTGCTGTACAAGGCAATCGACCAGATTCGCCAGTGCGTCGACACCATCATCAAGGACCCGGGCAGCCGTCGTATCCTGTTCCATGGCTGGAACGTCGCCCAACTCGATGAAATGGCCCTGCCGCCTTGCCACCTGCTTTATCAGTTCCACCCGAATGTCGAGACCAAAGAGATCTCTCTGACCCTCTACATCCGCTCGAACGATCTGGGCCTTGGCACGCCGTTCAACCTGACTGAAGGCGCCGCGCTGCTGAGCCTGATCGGTCGCCTGACCGGTTACACACCGCGCTGGTTTACCTATTTCATCGGCGACGCCCACGTCTACGAAAACCACCTGGACATGCTGAACGAACAACTCAAGCGCGAGCCGTTCCCGATGCCGAAGCTGGTCATCAGTGATCGTGTGCCGGAGTTCGCCAAAACGGGTGTTTATCAGCCGGAGTGGCTGGAGCAGATCGAGCCGAGTGATTTCTCGCTGGAAGGCTACGAGCATCACCCGCCGATGACCGCGCCGATGGCGGTGTAACGCGTCACGCAGTCCCCTGTAGGAGCTGCCGAAGGCTGCGATCTTTTGATCTTGTTTTTTAAGATCAAGATCAAAAGATCGCAGCCTTCGGCAGCTCCTACAGGGGGCCGTGTTCGTGGCCGATGCAGCGGCGAGCATGGAGGGCTGTTTCAGTGGCCGTGACTACGGCCGACATGCGAATGCTCCGTTTCCGTCGCCACAACCCCGCCACTCACTTCCAGCCGCTGCAAAATCCCGCACTGTTCGCTGTCCGGCCCCTCGCCGCAGCGTTGGCGCAGGTCGATCAGTTGTGCCTGTAACGCCATCAGCCCATCGATCCGCGCCTTGACGTGATGAATGTGTTCATCCACCAGCGCATTCACGCTTTGGCACTGGTCCTGCGGACTATCGCGCAAGGCGAGAAGGCTGCGGATCTCTTCGAGGGTCATGTCGAGGGTGCGGCAATTGCGGATAAAGGTCAGGCGCTCGGCGTGGGCCTGGGTGTAAACGCGATAATTGCCATCGCTGCGGGCCGGCTCTGGCAGCAGGTGTTCGCGCTCGTAGTAGCGGATGGTTTCCACGGCGCAGTCAGTGAGTCTGGCCAGTTCTCCGATCTTCATGATGGCAATCTCCAAAAGGGTGCTTGACCCTATAGTGGCTACAGGGTCTTTACTTGGCAACAGGCACCTTCATGGACGCGACCCGATGAGCGATTCCCTTCACACCCACAAACACAAGACTGATCACGATCACGATCACGATCACGATCACAGCCACACGTTGCAGCCTGCACAGAAGCATGACCACGGCGGCCACGGCGATTCCTGCTGCTCCTCCAAAGTGGCCGCGCCGTCGCTGATCAAGCTGAGCGATACGCCGACCGACGGCGCACGGCTGAGCAGTTTCCGCATCGACGCAATGGACTGCCCGACCGAGCAGACGCTGATCCAGAACAAGCTGGGCAAGCTCGCTGGCGTCCAGCAGCTGGAATTCAACCTGATCAACCGGGTGTTGGGCGTGACGCACGACCTGCCGAGCACCGCGCCAATCATCGACGCGATCAAGTCGCTGGGCATGGTCGCCGAACCGCTGGAGCAGGGCACTGAAGCGCCAGCCCCCGCAGCCGAGAAAAAACACTGGTGGCCGCTGGCCCTGTCCGGCGTTGCCGCCCTGGCGGCAGAAGTCATCCACTTCACCAGTGCTGCACCGGACTGGGTGGTGGCGGTTATCGCGCTGATCTCGATCCTCAGCGGCGGCCTGACCACTTACAAAAAAGGCTGGATTGCCCTCAAGAACCTCAATTTGAACATCAACGCGCTGATGAGCATCGCAGTAACGGGTGCGATCCTGATCGGCCAGTGGCCGGAAGCAGCCATGGTGATGTTCCTGTTTACCGTGGCCGAATTGATCGAGGCCAAATCTCTCGACCGGGCGCGTAACGCCATCGGCGGCTTGATGCAGATGACGCCTGAAAAGGCCACGGTGCAACAGGCGGACGGCAGCTGGATGGAGCAGGACGTCAAAGCCATCGAGCTGGGCGCGCGAGTACGGGTGCGTCCCGGCGAGCGAATCGGGCTGGACGGCGAAGTGGTATCCGGCAGCTCTACCATCGATCAGGCGCCGATCACCGGCGAAAGCCTGCCGGTGGAGAAAACTGTCGGCGATAAGGTGTTCGCCGGCACGATCAATCAGGCAGGTTCTCTCGAGTATGCCGTGACCGCCGCCGCCAACAATTCAACGCTGGCGCGGATTATTCATGCCGTCGAACAGGCCCAGGGCTCGCGGGCGCCGACCCAGCGGTTCGTCGACCAGTTTTCTAAAATCTATACCCCGGCGGTGTTCATCTTCGCCCTGGCGGTCGCGGTTATTCCGCCGCTGTTCATGGGGGCGCTGTGGTTCGACTGGATCTACCGGGCATTGGTGCTGCTGGTCGTCGCCTGTCCGTGTGCGCTGGTGATTTCTACACCGGTCACCATCGTCAGTGGCCTCGCGGCGGCCGCGCGCAAAGGGATTCTGGTCAAGGGCGGCGTTTACCTGGAGGGCGGTTACAAGCTCGATTACCTGGCGCTGGACAAGACCGGCACCATCACCCACGGCAAACCGGTGCAGACCGATTACCTGTCGCTCGACCCCTCGGTCGATGGTACCGCCCCAGCCGTCGCAGCCGCATTGGCCGGTCGTTCGGATCACCCGGTGTCGCTGGCGATTGCCAATGCAGCGGTGGATAAGCAATTCGCGCCGCTGATTGTGGATAACTTCGAAGCGCTGGCCGGTCGCGGTGTTCGTGGCGAGATCGAGGGGCAGACGTATCACTTGGGCAACCATCGCCTGGTGGAAGAGCTGGGCCTGTGTTCGCCCGAGCTGGAAGAGAAGCTGTTCGCGCTGGAAAAGCAGGGCAAATCCGTGGTGCTGTTGCTCGACAAGTCCGGGCCACTGGCATTGTTTGCCGTAGCGGATACGGTCAAAGAATCCAGCCGCGAAGCCATCCAGCAGCTGCACGACCTGGGCATCAAAACCGTGATGTTGACCGGGGATAACGTCCACACCGCGCAAGCGATTGCCGCTCAAGTGGGCATCGATCAGGCCCAGGGCGATCTGCTGCCGACCGACAAACTGCAAGCCATCGAAGCCCTTTATGCCCAGGGGCATCGAGTGGGCATGGTGGGTGATGGTATCAACGATGCGCCTGCCCTGGCACGGGCCGAGATCGGTTTTGCCATGGCGGCAGCCGGCACCGATACCGCTATCGAAACCGCTGATGTAGCCCTGATGGACGACGATCTTCGCAAGATTCCGGCTTTCATCAGCCTGTCGCGGCAGACGTCGACCATCCTTAAACAAAACATTGCCCTGGCATTGGTCATCAAAGCGATCTTTCTTGGGGTAACCTTCGCCGGGATCGCCACCATGTGGATGGCGGTGTTCGCCGACATGGGCGTCAGCCTGTTGGTGGTATTCAACGGCTTGCGCCTGTTGCGCAAATAAGCGATGAGGAAAGGGTGTGCTGAGTGCCGAGCTGAAGGCGTTTTACATGGTAGCCCGCCTGGGCAGCATTACCCTGGCAGCGAAAAAGCTCGGCCTGAGTCAGCCAACGGTGACGACCCAGATTCGGCATCTGGAAAGCCAATATTCGGTTGAGCTGTTCTACCGTGGCGGCCGGCGCCTCAGCGTCAGCGAGGAAGGTGCGCGGCTGCTGCCCATGGTCAAGGCGCTCATGCAGCAAGAGGCTGACATCGAGTTCTTCCTGCGTAACAGCGGTCAGGTGCAGGGCACGTTGCGCATAGCGGCTACCGCACCGTATTACATTCTCGATCTGGTCAAAACCTTCCGTGAGCGCTTGCCCCAGGTGGAGGTGTCGGTAGAGATCGGCAACTCCCAGCAGGTGCTCGAAGCGCTGGAAGAGTATCGGGTGGATGTCGCAGCGTCATCGCAGTTGCTCAATGATGCGCGGCTGATTCGCCGGGTGCTCGGTAGCGATCCGCTGGTGCTGGCGGTGCATCGCAATCATCCGCTGGCCATGCATGACCATGTGCCGCTGAGTGCGCTGGCCGGGCACACCTTGCTGATGCGCGAGTCCGGGTCTACCACTCGGCGATTGACCGAAGAACTGCTGTCCAGCGCCGGGGTGAGTTTCGGACCGCTGCTGGAGATCGGCAGTCGGGAATCGATCCGTGAGGCGGTACTGCGCAACATCGGCATCAGCATCATTGCCCGCCAGGAAGTGCCCCATGACCCGAAATTGCGCGTGTTGACCATCGAGAATGCACCGCAGATTTCCGAGTATTTGTATTGCCTCAAGGAACGCAAAGGCGCGCGGCTGCCGGCGGCGTTTCTGGGGTTGGCGCAGGAAATGGCCCCGGCGTAGCAGATCCCTGTGGTGAGGGGATTTATCCCCGTTGGGCAGCGCAGCGGCCCTTAAATCTGCGACTGCTCCGCAGCCGAACGGGGTGGTGCGGCATTCCGATAAATCCCCTCGCCACAGGTAATCACTGCCTGTGCTCTCCAACCAAAATCCTTGAATACCACTATCAGCCGTTTTTGCCTCACTGCCACATGACGGACGCATTACATCCCTAGGATGGCCTTCATCTGCTTGATGAGGCCTGTCCATGAACAACGCGATCGCAACTGCCCTGACCAACCCCGGCGCCCCGATGAAGGTGCGCGGCGTGCAGAAACGCTTTGGCGCTTTCACTGCACTGGATAACGTTTCCCTCGACGTCGCCGCGGGTGAATTGGTCTGCCTGCTCGGCCCGTCGGGCTGTGGCAAAACCACTTTGCTGCGTTGCATCGCCGGCCTTGAAAAACAGGACAGCGGTGAGTTGTACCTCGGTGATCGCGACGTGTCCCACCTGGCGCCGCAGGCGCGTGACTACGGCATTCTGTTTCAGTCCTACGCGCTGTTCCCCAATCTCACCGTCGAAGCGAACATTGCCTACGGCCTCGCGGGCAGTGGTCGCGACGAAGTGCGCAAGCGCGTCGGCCAGATGCTGGAACTGGTCGGCCTGCTAGGCAGTGAAAAAAAGTACCCCGGCCAATTGTCCGGCGGCCAACAACAACGCGTCGCTCTGGCCCGAGCGTTAGCGCCGGCCCCTTCGTTACTGCTGCTGGATGAGCCGATGTCGGCCCTCGATGCCCGGGTTCGCGAGCACCTGTGCACCGAGTTGCGCCAGCTGCAACGCAACCTCGGCGTCACCACCTTGATGGTCACGCACAATCAGGACGAGGCCATGCTGATGGCCGACCGTATCGCTGTGATGAACAACGGCAAGGTCGAGCAGTACGCCTCCCCGCAAGAAATCTATGATCGCCCGGCGACGCCGTTTGTGGCGGAGTTCGTCGGCCAGGGTAACTGGCTGCCGTTCAGCCGCAACAGTGACAGCCATGCGCAGGTCGGCGGGATGAACATGCGCCTGGCCGACGGCAGTGCCAAAACCGCGTCGGGCCGTTTGTTCTGCCGCCCTGAAGCCATCAACGTCAACCCGCCGGTGCATGAGGAAAACATGTTTGCGGCCAAGGTTCGCGAAATCACCTTCCTCGGCAATCGTTGCCGGATGAGCTTCGAGCTCGAGCAACTGCCGGGCCATGCGCTGCTGGCGGAACTCGCACCGGAAGCCATGCCGCGTCTCGGTGCACAGCACATCATGGTCGCCTTGCCTCCACGCAGCCTGCAGGTGTTTGCCTGATGAGCGCGAACATCGCGCTGCCGATACCGCATAAGCAGGTTCGGCAGACCTCCCGTGCCGAGATTGGCGACCGGGTGTTCGTGGTTGGCGGCAAAGTACTGTTGCTGATGCTGCTTGGCGTCGCGGTATTGATGCCGTTGCTGGCGATCTTCTGGCGCGGGTTCAGTTCTGAAGCCGGGCAGGGCGGCGGACTGGTCGCTGCCCGTGAGTTGGTGACCAGTGCCAATTTTCATTGGCTGTTGGGCAATAGTCTGAAGGTTTCCCTCAGCGTCGCGGCCATTGTCGTCCCGCTGGCTTACCTGTTTGCCTACGCCCTGCAACGCACATTGATTCCAGGCAAGGGCATCTGGCGCGGCATGTCGCTGCTGCCGTTGATGGCGCCGTCGATGCTGCCGGGTATTGCGCTGGTTTATCTGTTCGGCAACCAGGGCATGCTGCGCGGCCTGCTCTCGGACAATATCTACGGCTTCTGGGGCATTGTGCTGGGGGAGGTCATCTACACCTTCCCACACGCCTTGATGATTTTGCTGTCAGCCCTTTCTCTAGCGGATGCGCGCCTGTTCGATGCCGCTTCCAGCATGGGTGCCAGCCCTGCAAAAGCTTTTCGCAGCATCACCTGGCCTGCGACCCGTCAGGCGGTGTTCGCCGCGTTCTGCCTGGTGTTCACCCTGACAATCACCGATTTCGGCGTGCCTGTGGTGGTCGGTGGCGACTATCAAGTGCTGGCGCTGGAAGCCTACAAGGCGGTGGTCGGCCAGCAGCAGTTCGGTCGCGGCGCTTTGATCGGCATGGTCCTGCTGTTGCCGGCGCTGTTCAGCTTTGGTGTCGACGCCTGGCTGCGTCGACGTCACGGCGATTCCATGAGTGGCCGTGCGCAGGTCTTTCAGCCGGCGCCGTCAAAGCTGCGGGACGGCTGCTACCTGGCGATCGTGATGCTGATCTGCGCGGTGTTGCTGCTGGTGTTCGGCATGGCGGTGTACTCGTCGCTGGTGAAATTCTGGCCTTACAACCTGTCGCTATCGCTTAACCATTACCAGTTCAATGACACGGCGGGCGGCGGCTGGCTGGCCTATGGCAACAGCGTGAAGATGGCGCTGTGCACGGCATTGATCGGCAGCGTACTGATCTTCACCGGCGCCTACCTGATGGAAAAAACCAAGGGGCAGCGTGGCCTGAATCTGGCGCTGCGCATGCTCAGTTTCGTACCGATGGCGGTGCCGGGCCTGGTGTTGGGTTTGGGTTATGTCTTCTTTTTCAACCTCACCGGCAACCCGCTCCACGTGCTGTACGGAACCATGACATTGCTGGTGGTGTGCACCATTGCTCACTATTTGACCACTGCACAAATGACCGCGACCACCGCGCTGCGCCAGCTCGACGCCGAGTTCGAAGCCGCCGCGCTGTCGCTCAAGGCGCCGCTGTATCGGCACTACCTGCGGGTAACCGTACCGATCTGCCTGCCGGCGCTGCTGGACATCGTGCGCTACCTGTTCGTCTCCGCCATGACCACCGTTTCGGCAGCCATCTTCCTCTACAGCCCCGACACCATCCTCGCGGCGGTGGCGGTGCTGAACATGGATGACGCTGGCAACGTGGGCGGCGCGGCAGCGATGTCGACCCTGATTCTGTTCACCTCGGCGGGCGTGTCCCTGCTGCTGGCCTGGGCTTCGCGCGGCTTGCTGCGCCGCTCCCAGGCCTGGCGGCAGACCGCGCCTGGTCATTGATTCATACCCTCAACTCACACAGGAATTGCACCATGTTCAAGCCTTTGGCCCTGGCCGCTGCTGTCCTCACCGCTTTCAGCCTGAACGCCTTCGCGGCGAAAACCGAGTTGACGGTGTACACCGCACTCGAAGCCGAGCAACTGAAGACTTACAAAGAGGCTTTTGAAAAAGCCAATCCAGACGTCGAGATCAAGTGGGTGCGTGATTCCACCGGCATCATCACCGCCAAACTGCTGGCCGAAAAAGCCCGCCCGCAGGCTGACGCCGTGTGGGGCCTGGCCGCGTCGAGCCTGGCGATTCTCGATCAACAAGGCATGCTGCAAAGCTACGCACCGAAGGACCTGAGCAAGATCGGCGGCAACTACCGCGACGCCGCCAACCCACCAGCCTGGGTCGGCATGGACGTCTGGGCCGCGACCATTTGCTTCAACACCGTCGAAGCCGAGAAGCAGGGGTTGACCAAGCCTGTGAGCTGGCAAGACCTGACCAAGCCTGAGTACAAAGGCAAGA
Organism: Pseudomonas sp. LBUM1643; assembly: GCF_059716215.1. Lineage (NCBI taxonomy): Bacteria > Pseudomonadati > Pseudomonadota > Gammaproteobacteria > Pseudomonadales > Pseudomonadaceae > Pseudomonas > Pseudomonas sp. LBUM1643. The sequence continues at coordinate 6,124,687 of NZ_CP166813.1, read as the reverse complement.
TCGTCATGCCTAACCCGGCTTCGTCCGGCACCGGTTTCCTCGACGTCAGCGCCTGGCTGCAAACCTTCGGCGAGAAGCAGGGCTGGCAGTACATGGACGACCTGCACCAGAACATCGGTCAGTACGTTCACTCCGGTTCCAAGCCATGCAAGCTGGCGGCATCGGGTGAGTTTCCGATTGGTATCTCCTTCGAATATCCGGCCGTTCAGTTGAAACGCCAGGGCGCACCGCTGGACATCATCCTGCCGAAGGAAGGCCTTGGCTGGGAGATCGAAGCCACCGCCGTTATCAAGGGCACGCAGCATGAAGAAGCGGCAAAGAAGCTTGCTGACTTCTCCGCCAGCCCGGCGGCGATGGAGCTTTATAAAGAGAACTTCGCGGTGCTCGCTCAGCCAGGAATCGCCAAGCCGCAGACCGAACTGCCGGCGGATTATGAGCAGCGTCTGATCAAGAATGACTTTGCCTGGGCCTCGAAGAATCGCGATGAAATCCTGACCGAGTGGCGCAAGCGGTATGACGGCAAGTCCGAGAAAGTGGCTGCCAAGTAATTCTCATAGTCTGACAGGGCCTCATCGCTAGCAGGCTAGCTCCCACATTGGATCTTCAGTGGACGCAAATTTTGTGAAGATCCCTGATTTCCTGTGGGAGCTAGCTGGCTAGCGATAGAGGTCCCCCATTCAGGGAAAATCTCCCACATTGGATCTTCAGTGGACACACACTTTGTGAAGCCCCCTGATTTCCTGTGGGAGCTAGCCTGCTAGCGATAGAGGTCTCCCATTCAGGGAAATTCTCCATGACACAACGAAACGACATGCTGATCGTAGGCGCGGGCATCCTCGGAATGTCCCACGCTTACGCCGCCGCCAGACGCGGCCTCAAGGTCCGTGTTTTCGAACGCAGCGCAACACCCATAGGCGCCTCGGTGCGCAACTTCGGCCAGGCGCTGGTCACGGGTCAACCGCCAGGCCAGATGCTTGAACTCGCCAAAGCCAGCCGCGAGATCTGGGGCCATTGGGCCCAAGTGGCTGGCTTGCAACTCAAGCGCAACGGCTCATACCTGTTCGCACGTACCGAAGCGGAAGAACACCTGCTGGAAGTCTTCTGCGAAGGCCGCGCCATCGAGCATGATTACCGCGTCGACCTGCTGCGCGGCGCCGCATTGCGTGACCTCTACGGTGGTCAGTTCCGCCATCACCGCGCCGCGTTGCACGGTCTGGACGATCAGCAACTGTATTCCCGAGAAGCGATTCCGGCCCTGATCGATTACCTGCGCCGCGAACTCGGTGTCGAATTTCATTTCTCCACACTCGTTCGTGACATTGAACCGGGGCGCTTGCACAGCACCGCCGGGACCTTCACTGCGCAACAGATCATCGTCTGCTCCGGCCACGACTATCAGACCCTGCTGGCTGAGCCGATCGCTGCGCTCAACCCGCAAATCTGCCGCCTGCAAATGCTCCGCGCCCGACCGCAGATCAACCTCAACTTGCAGCACGCGGTGCTCACTGGATTGAGTTGCGTGCACTACGGCGCCTTTGCCGATCTGCCAGAAGCAGCGGAAGTGCAAGCGCAGATCCTGCGAGACGAACCGCACCTGCATGAGAACGGCATCCACCTGCTGATCAGCCCGACGCCTTACGGCGAACTGATCATTGGCGATTCGCACCATTACGGCATTGACCCTTCACCGTTCAACGCCGAGCAGGTGGACAACTGGATGATCGAACTGGCCGAGCAAACCTTGGCCTGCAAGATCCAGGTGGTCGAGCGCTGGCAAGGTGTCTACGGTTCTCGCGGGTCGGGGCCGTTCTCGTTCTTGCGCCCGGCACTGGGGGTGAGTGTGGCGTTGATGCACACGGGCGTCGGCATGAGCGTCGGTCCGGCGATGGCCGAGCGAAACGTCGCGACGTTGTTGGGAGAGGACTGATGGAGCGCCATGAACAGGTGATCGACGAGGTCTTTGCGCTGTACGAGCGCTTTGGCGGCAGCGATTACATCGGCGAACCGGTGTCGCAGATCGAGCACATGTCCCAGGCCGCCGAGTGGGCCATGGCTGAAGGCTACGACGATGAAGTGGTGCTGGCGGCGTTCTTCCATGACATCGGGCATATCTGCCTTGCCGAAAGCGCCGAGAACATGGGCGGTTTCGGCGTGGTGAGTCATGAACGCCTCGGCGCGGATTATCTGCGACGCGCCGGCTTCAGTGAGCGCATGGCGCGGCTGGTGGAGTACCACGTCCAGGCCAAGCGCTATCTGACGCTCAAGGAGCCTGGGTACTACGAGCGCTTGAGTGAAGCCAGTCGCAGGACCCTTGAGTATCAGGGCGGGGTGATGACGAGCGAAGAGGCGCAAGCCTTCCAGCAGGATCCGTTGTGTGAGGTCAGTTTGCGCATGCGGCAGTGGGATGAGATGGCCAAGGAGATGAATGTGCCAGTGCTGGATCTCGACATTCTGAAGCGCAAGGCTGCCGACGTGTTATCCCGAAGCAACGATGTCCTGTAGCAGCTGTCGAGCCTGCGAGGCTGCGTCCGACGGCGCAGCCGTCGTAAAACCAGCAACGCGGTTGTTCAGGCATGCTCGCGTACACAGGGATTGCGAGGACTTCGTCCTCGAACGCAGCCTCGCAGGCTCGACAGCTGCTACACATGCGACAGCTGCTACAGGTGTTTCTAGGGCTCGAACACTTTTTCGGCCAACGCTTCGATCTGCTCCTGCCTGTCCGCCTGATTCAACTTGGCCTGAGGATTCAGCGACGACCACTGCGGATAAGCCCGGGCCTTGTTCAGTGCTTCAGGCAGCTTGCCTTCGCGCCAGGTCTTGTCCTGTGGCGTGGCCACCTGAATGCTGTCCATCGCCGCATGCCCGCGGGCATTGAGTGCTTGCAGCAACTGCCGTTGGCGCAATGCCAATAACCTCAGCACGCTGTCATCAACAGTCAGCTCTCGGTGACCTCTGATCTTGCCCATTAACCGGCTGCCATAACTACGGGCGGTTTGCAGGGCGCCGCCGGCAATGGCGCCGGCTAATGCGGCCGCACCCAATGTCAGACCTCCGACCAGCAGATCCACCCCGGCCCCGGCTGCCGCGCCCGCCGCAATTCCGCCGCCGACCCGCACACCCAACTGCTTGAGGGTTTCGGGGTTGAACAAGTCGTCACCCCAGCGCCCGTCAAGCAACGGCAAATCACTGGCTGCCGCGTCCTGCGGGCGGAAGGCATACAACTTCAGCAGCGCCTCGACGCAGCGTTGCTCACGCTGGCGTACCGCTTTGCGCAGTTCACTGATCGCCTGTTGTTCCTGCTCGGGATCGCTGACCACACTGCGTCGGCAGGCGGCGCAATCGATCAACAATTCGGCAATCAACCGCGCTGCACTTTGCTGACGGGCCAGGCGCTGAGCCTGCTGATCGGCGATCAAGCGCTCAAGTTGTGGCCGAGCGTTTTCAAGAAGCAGCGCAAGGCTTTCATACAGTCGACGTTCGCCATCCTCCGGCGGCGCGACACTGTCGAAACGCACCAGTGCGTGCAAACCCAGGCGCGCTAACGCTTCACGCCAGGACGGCTCGCGGTGGTTGGCGCTGCTCACGAAGTTCAGCACCGGCAGCAGCGGTTTGCCGCAGCTCGCCAGCACCTCCAGCTCGTCGCGGTACTTGGATAGCACCGGCTCGCGGGCGTCGATCACGTAGAGGCCAGCATCACAGGTGAGCAGTTGGCGCAGGACTTTGGCTTCCTGCTCAAACCGCTGCCGCGCTTCGCTGCCTTCAAGGAAACGTGCCAGCCGGGCGGGGCCGTCGAGGCGTTCACCGGGTCGCTCGATACGTTCCAGAAAGTCGAGCAGGGCGATGGCATCTTCCAGTCCAGGCGTGTCGAAGAGGTCGAGCAGCGGCTCGCCATCCACCGACAGGCGTGCGCCTTCGACGTGTCGTGTAGTGCTCGGTCGATGGGAAACTTCACCGAACCCGACGTCCCGGGTCAGGGTTCGCAACAACGAAGTTTTTCCGACGTTGGTGTGGCCCACGACTGCCAGTTTCAAAGGTTTAGTCATGACCGTTCTCCAGCCAGTTCGTCGGCGCGCTGTCGGCGAATGGCAGTTCCAGTTGTTGCAGCGCGGCGTGCCAGTCACCCAGGCGCTCGGCATCCAGTGCTTCACCGGGCGGCGCTTGCAACAACCAGACGCGGGTGTCGCTGGCATTGCGTGCGAGTTCGGCGATCAGCGCCAGGCTGCCTCGATCCGGTGAGCGCCGAGGGTCGCACGCGATGGCCAGGCGCGCGGGCGGGAAACGGCTCAGTTGTTCAAGGAGTTTGTGGCGCGATTCGCGACTGTCGAGGACACCTGCATCGCTCACGTTCTTTGGCAGTAGTGGCGGCCACGGGCGCTGATCATCCAGCTCGATGGCGACCAACAGCGCACCGTCGCTTTGCAGGTCGCTGATACCGCTTTCGACACGATGCAAATGCTCGGGCGCGGCATCGCTGATGCCCAGGCGTTCGCTGGTGGGCATCAACCTTTCCCGCAGTTGGGCGTAACCGGGGAGGTTCAGATCCAGGCGCAATTTCGCCTGACCGGTTTTCCAGCGCCACAGACAGAACAGCGCTAACAGCAGGCGCGGCAGAACGCCATAAACCACCAGCACGCCGACCAGCCATGTGGCCCATGCCTGCCGCGCGCTTTCGATATTCAGCGCCGCATCGCCGCTGGCCCGAATCATGTCCACTGTCGGAATATTGAAGCCGAGCAAGGCAGGCAGGGCGCCAAGGGTGCGGGTCATGGCGACAAAAGTGTCGGCGCTGAGCAGAGTGGTTTCCCAGACGAAGCCGTAGCGCCGGGTCGCCATCAATGTCAGCAGCATCACCAGCGCACTGAGCATCGCCAGTAACCACAAGCCGTTGACCAGCACTCCGATCGCCCAGCGATTGAGTTTCTGTCGTTGCAGTAACAGCAGCAGGGCAGGTGCGAGTTGTGCGGCTTTAGCGTCGCGGGCGAGTTTTTCACTGAGCCATAACCACAAGCGCCCTAGGCTGGCGCCGTGTTCACCGGCAAACACCAGGCCCAGCGCCCAGCTGAGCAACAAAATCAGATTCAGCCCGAGCAGGCTGCCCAGGGCCCAGAACACATTCACCGGTGTCTGCCCGTCACCCAGCGCGGCAAATGCCAGGCCGGCGCCGCTGATCACGGCCAGTACGGCGAGAACAATCAGCGCCAATCGTGCGCCTTGTAGCCAATGCTTGAGGGCGTTGGCCAGTCCATCGCGTTCAGCCAGCCACAGGGCCCGGCGTTGAATCCGTGCCGGCAGGTCGCCGCCAGCGCTGCGGGCCAGTCGATTGGCTTCCAGATCATCCAGAGGGCCGGCGTGTTCTTCGCGCAAACGAATGGTTTCCGTCAGCCAGAGGTTATTCAGTTCAGTCACGCGGCATCCCGTCGCTCAATTGAACGGTGAGCATAACCGCTGTGGCGCTTATCGGGGTACGGGACGCTCTGGTATCCTCGCCGGCATGACTAAATCACTCCCTCTCAGCCTGATCGCAGCCCTCGGTGAAAACCGTGTGATCGGCGTCGACAACAGCATGCCCTGGCACTTGCCGGGGGACTTCAAATACTTCAAGGCCACCACCCTGGGCAAGCCGATCATCATGGGTCGCAAGACCTGGGACTCCCTGGGCCGTCCACTGCCGGGACGATTGAACATCGTGGTCAGCCGTCAGACTGATCTGCAGTTGGAGGGGGCGGAGGTTTATCCGTCGCTTGAGGCGGCCGTGGTGCGCGCAGAAGAATGGGCGAACGGGCAGGGCGTCGATGAGGTGATGCTGATCGGCGGAGCGCAGCTGTATGCGCAGGGGTTGGCGCAGGCGAATCGGCTGTATTTGACGCGAGTGGCGCTGAGCCCGGAAGGAGATGCGTGGTTTCCGGAATTCGATTTGGAGCAGTGGAAACTGGTTTCCAATATCGAAAATCCAGCGGTGGACGATAAGCCTGCGTACAACTTCGAAGTCTGGGAAAAAGCCTGATCTGTGGCGAGGGGATAAATCCCCTCGCCACAAAGTTGTGTTTAAGCCTGCACCAACTCCGAATGCTCATCCGCATTCAGCAGTGCTTTGTCCGTCTGCTGCATCACCTGGCTGGTAATCGCACCGGCCGCAATCGACCCGCTGACGTTCAAAGCCGTACGACCCATGTCGATCAGCGGCTCAACCGAAATCAGCAGCGCCACCAGTGACACTGGCAAGCCCATCGCCGGTAGCACGATCAGCGCGGCGAACGTTGCGCCACCACCGACACCCGCCACACCCGCCGAGCTCAGCGTCACAATCGCCACCAGTGTCGCGATCCACAGCGGATCCAGCGGGTTAATGCCCACGGTCGGAGCAACCATCACTGCCAACATTGCCGGGTACAGACCGGCACAACCGTTTTGGCCTATGGTCGCGCCGAACGACGCGGCGAAACTGGCGATGGCTTGTGGAATGCCCAAGCGGCTGGTCTGCGCTTCGATGCTCAGCGGAATTGTCGCGGCGCTGGAGCGGCTGGTGAACGCAAACGTCAGCACCGGCCAGATCTTGCGGAAGAAGCGTAGCGGGTTGATCCCGGCTGCCGAAACCAGCAGGCCATGCACTACAAACATCAGACCCAGGCCGATGTAAGACACCACCACGAAACTGCCGAGCTTAATGATGTCTTGCAGGTTCGAACCGGCGACCACTTTGGTCATCAGCGCCAACACGCCATACGGCGTCAACTTCATGACCAGACGCACCAGACGCATCACCCAGGCTTGCAGGGTGTCGATGGCGTTGATCACTTTCTGACCTTTCTCGACGTCATCCTTCAACAACTGCAGCGCAGCGACGCCAAGGAACGCGGCAAAGATCACCACGCTGATGATCGATGTCGGCTTGGCGCGCGCCAGGTCGGCGAACGGGTTCTGCGGGATGAACGACAGCAGCAACTGCGGCACATTCAGGTCCGCGACCTTGCCCGCGTAGTCGGTCTGAATGGTTTGCAGACGGGCGATTTCCTGCGTGCCAGCCACCAGGCCTTCAGCGGTCAGGCCGAACAGGTTGGTCAGGCCGATACCGATCAACGCAGCGATGGCGGTGGTGAACAGCAGCGTGCCGATGGTCAGGAAGCTGATCTTGCCCAGCGACGACGCGTTGTGCAGACGGGCCACAGCACTGAGGATCGAGGCGAACACCAGCGGGATGACGATCATTTGCAGCAACTGTACGTAACCGTTGCCCACCAGATCGAACCAGCCGATCGAGGCTTTCAGTACCGGGTTGCCGGCACCGTAAATGCTGTGCAAAGCCACACCAAACGCCACGCCCAGTACCAGTGCGAGCAGGACTTTTTTGGCCAGGCTCCATGTAGTGTGGCGGGTTTGTGCCAGGCCAAAGAGCAGGGCGAGGAATACCAGCAGATTGAGGATCAGTGGCAGATTCATTGAGACTCCGATAAAGACTTGTGCCAGCGGCCTTCCGGGGCAGCTGCGAACCGGCAAGCCTAACAGCTTGAAAACTAATGATTTAATACCAAAAACGTATCGCAACTGTCGTTTTTGGAATAAGCGCGCGTCGCTCTCAGGGATGCATCTGGCGCAATGGGTGCGGTAACGGTCGCTGACAGACGAGGACCGTCATATTTATTTGTTAGCGTCGGTTTCTTTGACTCAGGGAGAACTGTCGATGAAGCTCGCACCGAAATTTCTACTCGCCGCACTCTGCCTTGGCCTCGCAGGCCAGGCATTCGCCACGGATTTGAAGCATTGGCCCGCCGATCAGGCCAAGGCGCTGGACGCAATGATTGCCGCCAACGCTAACAAGGGTAATTACGCGGTGTTCGACATGGACAACACCAGTTACCGCTACGACCTCGAAGAATCGTTACTGCCGTACATGGAAAACAAGGGCCTGATCACCCGTGAAAAGCTTGATCCTTCCCTGAAACTGATCCCGTTCAAAGACACCGCCGACCACAAGGAAAGTCTGTTCAGTTACTACTACCGCCTCTGCGAACTCGACGACATGGTGTGCTACCCATGGGTCGCCCAGGTGTTCTCGGGTTTCACGCTCAAAGAGCTCAAAGGCTATGTCGATGAATTGATGGCGTCCGGCAAACCGGTGCCGGCGACTTACTTCGAAGGCGATGTCGTCAAGAAAATGGACGTCAACCCGCCGAAAATATTCACCGGTCAGCAGGAGCTCTACAACAAGCTGATGGAGAACGGTATCGAGGTCTACGTCATGACCGCCGCCTCCGAAGAACTGGTGCGCATGGTCGCTTCCGACCCGCAATACGGTTACAACGTCAAACCGCAGAACGTGATCGGCGTGAGCCTGCTGCTCAAGGACACCAAGACCGGCGAATTGACCACGGCGCGCAAGCAGATCACGGCAGGCAAGTATGACGAAAAGGCCAACCTTGGTCTTGAACTGACCCCGTACCTGTGGACCCCGGCAACCTGGATGGCCGGCAAGCAGGCGGCGATCCTGACCTACATCGATGAATGGAAAAAACCGGTACTCGTTGGCGGTGATACCCCGACCAGCGATGGTTACATGCTGTTCCACAGCGTCGACGTGGCCAAGGGCGGCATCCACTTGTGGATCAACCGCAAAGACAAATACATGACCCAGATTAACGGCATGATGGCCAAGCACGCAGCGGCGCAGGCCAAGGAAGGGTTGCCGGTGACGGCGGACAAGAATTGGGTGATTGTGAAGCCTGAAGAAATTCAGTAACTCGGATTCAACTGTAGGAGCTGCCGAAGGCTGCGATCTGTTGATCTTGCTTTTAAAAGTCAAAAGATCGCAGCCTTCGGCAGCTCCTACAGAAGATCAGCGTGAATAAAAATGCCCCGCACTTGGCGGGGCATTTTTGTTTGACGGTTAAGCCTTACAGCCCGTCAAGCATCGCCTTGTTACGCACAGCACCCTTGTCGGCACTGGTCGCCAGCAGCGCGTAGGCCTTGAGAGCGGTGGTCACTTTGCGTGGACGCTTCTCGACCGGTTTCCAGCCTTTCTGGTCCTGTTCAGCACGGCGGCCGGCCATTTCTTCGTCGCTGATCATCAGGTTGATCGAACGGTTCGGAATGTCGATCAGCACCTTGTCGCCATCCTGCACCAGACCAATCGCGCCGCCTGCAGCTGCTTCCGGCGAAGCGTGGCCGATGGACAGGCCCGAGGTGCCGCCAGAGAAGCGACCGTCGGTGAGCAGGGCGCATGCTTTGCCCAGGCCTTTGGATTTCAGGTAGGACGTCGGGTACAGCATTTCCTGCATGCCCGGGCCACCTTTCGGGCCTTCGTAACGAATGATCACGATGTCGCCGGCCTTCACTTCATCCGCGAGGATGCCGCGTACGGCGCTGTCCTGGCTTTCGAAGATCTTCGCGTTGCCTTCGAACACGTGGATCGACTCGTCGACACCAGCGGTTTTCACTACACAACCGTCCAGCGCAATGTTGCCGTAGAGAACGGCCAGGCCGCCTTCTTTCGAATAAGCGTGCTCGACACTGCGGATGCAGCCGTTTTCACGGTCGTCATCCAGGGTTTCCCAACGGGTCGACTGGCTGAACGCGGTTTGCGTCGGGATGCCCGCAGGACCGGCCTTGAAGAAGTGATGCACGGCTTCGTCGTCGGTCTGGGTGATGTCCCACTTGGCAATGCCTTCGGCCAGGGTCTTGCTGTGCACGGTCGGCAGGTCGGTGTGCAGCAAACCGCCACGGGCCAGCGAGCCGAGGATGCTGAAGATCCCGCCGGCGCGGTGCACGTCTTCCATGTGGTACTTCTGGATGTTCGGCGCAACTTTGCACAGTTGCGGCACGAAGCGGGACAGACGGTCGATGTCGCGCAAGTCGAACTCCATCTCGGCTTCCTGGGCGGCGGCCAGCAAGTGCAGGATGGTGTTGGTGGAACCGCCCATGGCGATGTCCAGGGTCATGGCGTTTTCAAACGCCTTGAAGTTGGCGATGTTGCGCGGCAACACCGACTCATCGTTCTCGGTGTAGTAACGCTTGCACAGCTCGACGATGGTGCGGCCGGCCTGCAGGAACAGCTGTTCGCGGTCGCTGTGGGTGGCGAGAGTCGAACCGTTGCCCGGCAATGCCAGGCCCAGGGCTTCAACCAGGCAGTTCATCGAGTTGGCGGTGAACATGCCGGAGCACGAACCGCAGGTCGGGCAGGCGCTGCGCTCGTACTCAGCGACTTTCTCGTCAGAAGCGCTGGAGTCGGCAGCGATCACCATGGCGTCGACGAGGTCGAGGCCGTGGGAGGCGAGTTTGGTCTTGCCGGCTTCCATCGGGCCGCCGGAAACGAAAATCACCGGGATGTTCAGGCGCAGGGACGCCATCAGCATGCCGGGGGTGATCTTGTCGCAGTTGGAGATGCAGACGATGGCGTCGGCGCAGTGGGCGTTGACCATGTACTCGACGGAGTCGGCAATGATCTCGCGGCTTGGCAGCGAGTACAGCATGCCGTCGTGGCCCATGGCGATGCCGTCATCCACGGCGATGGTGTTGAATTCTTTTGCCACACCGCCAGCGCGTTCGATCTCGCGGGCGACCAGTTGGCCCAAGTCCTTGAGGTGGACGTGGCCCGGTACGAACTGGGTGAAGGAGTTGGCAATGGCGATGATCGGCTTTTTGAAGTCGTCATCTTTCATCCCCGTGGCGCGCCACAGTGCGCGGGCGCCGGCCATGTTGCGGCCGTGGGTGGATGTTTTCGAGCGGTAATCAGGCATGAAGCACTCCGGGCGGCTAATCAGGTATCAAAAGGGAAGTGAGCTTCTATTGACGTCTGGAACACTCAGAAATGGCCGTGTGTCCGGAAGTTGCCGATAACTTTGCGGGATCGCCGCGCGCTTCAGCTTGAGCTCATAAACCCGCCGGGGGATGACTGGCGATGAATGTGGCGATTCTACACGGCTGGCGGCGGGAGGGAATGCCGGGAAGCGCTGATCCAGCGCTCACGGCGCGTGTTGAATGACGATCGGTGTGTATCAGTTCGCTGTCAGGGCAACATTGCGCCGCACGATCAGCGCGTTCAAGGCGAGCCCCACGGCACTCAGGATCAAAAAACAGAAGGAGAGGGCAGTGGTCAGGTCGTCGGACACGAGATTGATCACCACGCTGATCACGCCGCCGCACATGAAGATCATGACACCGCCGACGGAAGAGGACGTGCCCGCATCTTCCGGATGAAGGGTCATGGCTCTGGAATTGGCGATGGGCCTGGCAATGGTGGTCCCGGCCGTACAAATGAGCATGGGGATCAGCACTGCCGTCGCCGTGAGCCCGAACTGATTCGCCAGCCACAACATGACCACCCCCGACAGGGCAATCAGTCCGAGGCCAACAATGATCTGGGTGTTGGCCTGTAATCGCCGATGCAGCGCGCTGGCGACGATTCCACCAAACACATACGCCACGCCGTACAGCAACAAGGCCCAGGCAAATTCGTAGGGCGAGAGTGCCAGGCGCTCCATGAAAATGATGGGCGAAATGACGATGAATGAAAAATGGCAGGCGAACGCCAGGCCCGAAATAAGCCAATAACCCATGAAGCGTACGTCGGAACAGAGCCGCCAATAAGCGCTGAAAAAGCGCCCTGGTGATGCATCGCGACGGGGTGGAGTGTCCCGCAGCAGCGCGTTGGCCTTCACCCAGACGATGGCTGCGAGCGCGATGAAAACATAGAAGCTGCCTTCCCAACCCAGGTGCAATTGCAACCAGGTTCCCAGCAGCGGCGAGATGGAAATGAACACGCCTCCGGCGGTGGTCATCCAGATCCTCATTCGCTCCTGCTCCTTGCCCACGAACAAGTCCTGGATAAGCGCCTGTGAGTGCACGAAGGATCCACAGCCCACTGCCTGAATGACGCGAAACAGAAGAAACCAACTGTACTCGCTGGAAATCAGGCAGCCCGTCGCACCGACCATTGAGATGACGATACCTGTCAGCAAAAGCTTCCTGCGCCCCCATAAATCCGACAGCGGCCCGACAAGGACCACCGATAACGCCAGGCCAATGGCGAACAGGCTTACAGAAAGGGCAATGTCTGAGGCTGAGGTCTGGAAGTAGTCAGAGAGTGCGGGAAAAGAGGGGAGTACGACGTCCAGCGGGAAGACACCGAGAAGCGTCATGCCCATCAATAGCAGGATGAGCGACGATTTGTTCGAGGTGTGCGTGGAAGGGTTCATCGACAACGCTCTCGATCCGTGAGGGGGGCCGAGAGTTGACTTGCTGAAGATGGAAGTCAATGCAGGAGGTGTGTGGCTTTTGTAAATCTGTCGCGGGAGCGATTTGACTCGCTCCCGCAATCAGGGGGATCGGCATGCGCCTTGATGGCCACTGCTTCGCCGCCGAACGCAGCCTTCGGCAGCTGCTACAGGAACCGCGTACACCCCTGTAGCAGCTGGCGCAGCCTGCGTCGGGTTGCACAGCGACCCTGGTTTTCAGTGCCGACAACGCAACGTCCGCAGGGCGACCGGTTAGCTGTTCGGCAACAACCGGCAAGTAATGCTCTTGATGTAGCGCGTTTCAGCAATTGCCGGGTGAACCGGGTGATCCGGGCCCTGACCGCCACGTTCCAGCATCTGGATGTTGCGATCCAGGTGGCGGGCGCTGGTCAGCAGGATGTTTTGCAGGTCGTCTTCCGGCAGGTGCATCGAACACGAGGCGCTCACCAGGATGCCGTCCTTGCTGAGCAGGCGCATGGCTTGCTCATTCAGGCGACGGTAGGCACCTTCGCCGTTTTTCATGTCTTTCTTGCGTTTGATGAACGCCGGTGGATCGGCCACGATCACGTCGAAGCGCTCTTCGCTGGCTTTCAGTTCTTTCAGGGCTTCGAAGACGTCGCCTTCGATGCAGGTCATTTTTTCGGCGAAACCGTTCAGGGCGGCGTTACGCTCGACACCGTCGAGGGCGAAGGCCGAAGCGTCGACGCAGAATACTTCGCTGGCGCCGAACGCGGCAGCTTGTACGCCCCAGCCGCCGATGTAGCTGTACAGGTCGAGTACGCGTTTACCTTTGGCATACGGCGCCAGACGTGCGCGGTTCATGCGGTGGTCGTAGAACCAGCCGGTTTTCTGGCCCTGAATGACCGGCGCTTCGAATTTCACGCCGTTCTCTTCCAGCGCAACCCACTCCGGCACCAGGCCGAAAACGGTTTCGACGTAGCGGTTGAGGCCTTCGGCATCGCGCGCAGCGGAGTCGTTCTTGAACAGGATGCCGCTTGGCTTGAGCACTTGGGTCAATGCTGCGATCACGTCTTCTTTATGGGCTTCCATGGTCGCCGAGGCGATCTGGACGACCAGGATGTCACCGAAGCGATCGACCACCAGACCCGGCAGCAGGTCGGAATCACCGTACACCAGGCGGTAGAACGGCTTGTCGAACAGGCGGTCACGCAGAGACAGGGCAACGTTCAGGCGGTGCACCAGCAGCGATTTGTCCAGCGGCAACTTGATGTCGCGCGACAGCAGGCGGGCGCAGATAAGATTGTTCGGGCTCATGGCAACGATGCCCAATGGCTTGCCGCCGGCGGCTTCGAGGATCGCCTGATCGCCGGCCTTGAAACCGTGCAAAGGGGTCGCTGCAACATCGATTTCGTTGCTGTAGACCCACAAGTGGCCGTTTCGCAGGCGACGGTCGGCGTTGGCTTTGAGGCGCAGGCTAGGCAGGGACATGACGTCGCTCCGGAAAAAAGAGCGGGAGTATAGCGTGTTGTACAGCGCCTCGGTTCCACTGATAGACCTGTGGCGAGGGAGCTTGCTCCCGCTGGGCTGCGTAGCAGTCCCTCTTTTGGGGCCGCTTCGCGACCCAGCGGGAGCAAGCTCCCTCGCCACAGTTACAGTGCCGGATTAAGTGAACTGCATTCCCCTCGCCACAGGGGTTTATGCCGAACTCAAGATATGGCCGACAACGCGCTGATCAACTCCCGATTGAACGCCGGAATATCATCCGGCTGACGGCTGCTGATGAGATTGCCGTCCTTGACCACCTCCTTGTCCACCCAGTGGGCGCCGGCATTCACCAGGTCATCCTTGAGCGTCTTGTAGCTGGTCATGGTTTTGCCGTTGACCAATCCGGCCGATATCAGCAACCAGCCGCCATGACAGATCACCGCAATGGGCTTGCCGGCCGACGTACCGGTCTTAACCAGGTGTTGGGCGTCCTGGTCGATACGGATGGTGTCGGAGTTCTGTACGCCGCCCGGCAGAACGACGGCGTCGTATTGATCGATGCTGGTGGCCTTGAAGGTACCGTCAACCTTGAAGTCGTCCGCGGGTTTGTCGTGATTCCAGCCTTTGACCTGGCCTTCCTCGGCCGACAGGATATCGACCTGAGCCCCGGCCTCTTCCAAGGCCTTCTTCGGCCCGGAGAGCTCGACCTGCTCAAAACCATCGGTCACCAGAATTGCGACACGTTTGCCATTCAGGGAATTGGACATGAATACAGCTCCTGACGTGAGTAAGTGGATGCCCGAGGGCATTACTCAGTCCGAAGCCTGTGCCTGAATGAAAGTTCCTCCGATGTGCCGGCTGGTGTGTCGGATCCAACTTCATAAAGGTTAGAATCGCCGCCTGTCCAAGAGCGTGTACTTATGTCCCAAGAGCTGACCACCGAACAAATTCAACAGACCCTGCAAGGCATCAGCGTGCCGGCCCAGCCGCAGATCATGGTGGATTTGCAGATGGAGCAGTACATGCCGGACCCGGACCTGGAGGTGATCGCCAAGCTGATCTCCCAGGATCCCGGCCTGTCCGGTTCCCTGTTGAAAATCGTCAACTCGCCTTATTACGGTCTTTCCAACAAGATCGCCTCGATCCAGCGCGCGGTGAACCTGCTGGGCAGCCGGTCCGTCATTAACCTGATCAACGCCATGTCGATCAAGGGCGAGATGAACGATGACACCATCGTGACGTTGAACCGTTTCTGGGACACCGCTCAGGACGTGGCGATGACCTGCCTGACCCTCGCCAAGCGCATCGGTGGCCAGGCCGGTGACGAAGCCTACGCGCTGGGTTTGTTCCACGATTGTGGCGTGCCGCTGATGCTCCAGCGCTTCCCTGACTACATGAGCGTTCTGGAAAAGGCCTACGCCAATGCCAGCCCGGAATGCCGGGTAGTGGACACCGAGAACAGCCTGTTCAATACCAACCATGCAGTTGTCGGTTACTACACGGCCAAATCATGGCGTTTGCCAGAGCATGTCAGCCACGCCATCGCCAATCACCACAATGCCCTGGCGATTTTCAGTGACGAGTCTTCACGCAACAGTCAGCTGAAAAATCTGTTGGCGATCCTGAAAATGGCCGAGCATATTTGCGCGTCTTACCGAGTGCTGGGCAACCAGAAGATTGACCATGAGTGGAACAGCATCAGCCATCTGGTGCTCGATTACGTCGGCCTCTCGGACTACGACTTCGAAACCCTCAAACAAACGATTCGCGACCTCGGCAATCACCGCTGAGTATTGAACCTCCTCTGAGCCAGAGCCTGATTCGAGAACGCCATGCCTGAACTGCCGGAAGTCGAAACCACCCGCCGCGGGATTGCCCCGCACCTGGAAGGACAGCGTGTCAGTCGGGTCATTGTGCGGGATCGCCGGCTGCGTTGGCCGATTCCCGAAGACCTGGACGTTCGGCTGTCCGGTCAGCGCATCGTGCTGGTGGAACGCCGCGCCAAGTACCTGCTGATCAATGCCGAAGTCGGCACCCTGATCAGCCATTTGGGCATGTCCGGGAATTTGCGTCTGGTGGAAGCCGGTTCGCCAGCGGCCAAGCATGAGCATGTGGACATCGAGCTGGAGTCCGGTCTGGCGCTGCGTTACACCGATCCACGGCGCTTTGGTGCGATGCTCTGGAGTCTTGATCCACTCAATCACGAACTGCTGATTCGCCTGGGGCCGGAGCCGTTGACCGAGCTGTTCGACGGCGAGCGCTTGTTCCAGCAGTCTCGCGGACGGTCGATGGCCGTGAAACCGTTCATCATGGATAACGCGGTGGTGGTGGGCGTGGGCAATATCTACGCGACCGAGGCACTGTTCGCTGCCGGTATCGACCCGCGACGCGAGGCCAAGAGCATTTCCCGGGCGCGCTATTTGAAACTCGCGATCGAGATCAAGCGCATCCTCATCCATGCCATCGAACGCGGCGGTACGACGTTGCGGGACTTCATCGGCGGTGACGGTCAGCCCGGTTATTTTCAGCAAGAACTGTTCGTTTACGGCCGAGCGGGCGAGCATTGCAAAGTCTGCGGGACCGGGCTGCGGGACGTGAAGCTGGGGCAGCGCGCCAGCGTCTTTTGCCCACGCTGCCAGACCTGAAAACGTCAACGGTCTATAGTCACAGTTCTCACTGCCTAGCCGAAGGACCGTGCCATGAATTCGTTTCGAACCCTTGCAGTCGTTTTACTGCTGAGCATCGCCGCGCCGGTGCTGGCGGATAGTAGCGGCAGCGGTGACCCCCGTTACACCATCCAGAATCCCCCGGCTTACGCCATGATTGGTGACTTGCTGATCGCCCGGCCTTTGCTGGTTGTGGCGACGGTCATCGGTGCAGGAGCGTTTGTGCTGTCGTTGCCGTTCACCGCGCTGGGTGGCGGGATTGGCGATGCGGGGCAGGCGCTGGTGGTTGATCCGGCGAAGGCGGCGTTTGTGCGGTGTCTTGGGTGTATCGGGGAGGGGTTTGAGCAGCGGGAGTGACTTCAGTTACCTCAGCGGTGTACCTGATGGTCCCATCGCGAGCAGGCTCACTCCCACACTTGATCTGCGTCGACCGCAAGACCCCTGTGGGAGCGAGCCTGCTCGCGATGGCGTCAGGACAGACGCCGTAATGTTCAAGCCTTACCGGTAATCACCCGATACTTCTCCATCAACTGTTCTTCAGTCTCCGGATGCGCCTCATCCAGTGGAATGCAATCCACCGGGCAGACTTGCTGGCATTGAGGTTCGTCGTAATGCCCGACGCACTGCGTGCACAGGTTCGGATCGATCACGTAGATCTCTTCGCCTTGGGAAATGGCGGCGTTCGGGCACTCGGGTTCGCAGACGTCGCAGTTGATGCAATCGTCGGTGATGATCAGGGACATGCTAACTCCAGCCAGGGCGGACAGCCCGGGCGCTATAAACCAATGCGCGCAATTGTGCCGCATTGGCGCCCGCAGTGCACGCGGGCGCCGCTTGAGCGGTCGTTACTTCTTGAAGCGTTCGGTCAGGGCATCCGCGACGGCGGGGTGCACAAACTTGGTGATGTCGCCACCGAGCGCTGCGATTTCACGGACCAGCGTCGAGGAAATAAACGAATAACGCTCGGACGGTGTCAGGAAAAGACTTTCCACGTCCGGAGCCAGTTGGCGGTTCATGTTGGCCAGCTGGAACTCGTATTCGAAGTCCGACACCGCGCGCAAACCACGGAGGAAGACGTTGGCGTTCTTCTCTTTGGCAAAATGCGCCAAGAGCGTCGAAAAGCCGACAACTTCTACGTTCGGCAGATGTTTGGTGACCTCGCGGGCCAGCTCCACGCGTTGTTCCAGGGGAAACAACGGGTTTTTCTTCGGGCTGGCAGCGACAGCAATGATCACGTGATCGAACAGGCGCGAGGCGCGTTCGACCAGATCGCCATGGCCCTTGGTAATAGGGTCGAAGGTACCTGGGTACAACACTCGGTTCATCGCGTCGTCCTGGCGGGAGTCCGTTGGGGAGTCGGATGGTATCGCAGCATTCCCGGTCGGCCAAGTCGCCTGTTCGGTAAGAAAGCACTATAGACGATGGGAATATTCCTCGTGTTCATGGGTTTTTTAAACGATCCGCCAATGAAGTCGCCAATTGCGCAGTCAATCCATAGACCGATAACTGCGGGTTTGCGCCAATGCTGGTGGGGAATAGCGAACCGTCATGGATCGACAGATTGCTGATCTGGTGATGACGACCCAGGCTGTCGGTCACGGCGTTTTTCGGGTCTTCGCCCATGGCGCAACCGCCCATCACATGGGCGCTGCCCAATCGTGTGCGATACAGCTCAAGGCTCAAACTGTCGATCAGCGTGCGCGCTTCGGCCAGGGTCTTCACGTAACGAGCGTCGGCGTGCATAGGCATGACTGCCTTGGCGCCACCGGCAAACTGGATCTCGGCCATGCTGTGGAACGCCCGGCGTAACCCGTCCCAGGCGTAGGCTGAAACCTGGTAGTCGAGCACCGGCGTGTCGTCACCGCGTAGTTCGACGCTGCCCCCAGGGCTGTCCGGATGAAAGCCATCGCGCAGCAGTGCGAGCATGGCGTGGGTGTGCGGCAGGTTTTCCATGTGCTGCGCGCTTTCCTTGCCGAAGCCACCGAGCAGGGTGGCGGCCAGCGCCGGGTGCAATGGCGGTACTTCGAGTTTGTAGGACATCTTGCCGGTGGCGCCGTCCGGCCACTGGAAATGGTCGGAGTAAATTGACTGCGGCGCGCCGTAGAACGGGTTGATCACCTCGTCAAACAACCCGGCGGACATGTTGACCAGGTGCAGGAAGGTGCGTTTGCCCAAACGTTTGTGCGGATCGGGTGCGTCTGAGCGCAGCAGCAGGGCGGGGCTGTTGATTCCGCCGCCGGCCAACACGTAATGCCGTGCCTTGATCGTGATGATTTTGCCGGTTGGCGCGACGCAGCGATCATCCATCGCGACGCACGTCAGGCCTGTGACCTTGCCGTCCTTGATCGACAGCTTTTCGGCGCGGGCGAGATACAGCAGTTCCCCGCCTTTTTCCAGGGTCGCGGGAATGGTCGTCACCAACATCGATTGTTTGGCATTGGTGGGACAGCCCATGCCGCAGTAACCGAGGTTCCAGCAGCCACGCACATTTCGCGGGATCACATGCCAGGCGTAGCCGAGTTGTTCGCAGCCTTTGCGTATCACGTCATTGTTGGCGTTGGGTGGCACCATCCACGGGGCAACACCCAGGCGCTGCTCCATTTTTTCGAACCATGGCGCCATCTCGGCCGGGCTATGGCCTTTGACGTCGTGCTCCTTGGCCCAATGCTCGAGCGTCGGGGCAGGGGTGCGGAAACTCGATGTCCAGTTGATCAGCGTGGTGCCACCGACTGCGCGGCCCTGAAGGATGGTGATGGCGCCGTCCTTGCTCATGCGACCGATGCCTTCCTGATAAAGGCTGGTGTAGGCCTGGTCTTCGAGCATTTTGAAGTCGCTGCTGGTCTTGAGCGGGCCTTCCTCGATCAGTAATACCTTGTAGCCGGCGGCGCTGAGGATTTCTGCGGTGGTGCCGCCGCCCGCGCCGCTGCCGATGATCGCCACGTCGGCTTCGAGGGTCAGGTCCTGGGTCAGTTGCGCGCCGTTGTAGGTTTTCCAGCCGCGGGCCAGGCCTTCACGGAACGGATCGGGTACGGGCATGTTCAGGTTCTCGTTATTATTTTAAGTTGGGTGGTGTGGCGGCTGACGCTATCGTCGGAATTCCGCCCAGACCAAGCCCGGCTCCTGCAGGGTTTGAGTTGTTCACAAAATGAGAGAGCAACTCGCATCCTGTGGGAGCTGGGCTGCCCGCGATGGGGCCGCCTCGATTTCAAACGGCAGGCGGCCCCGGATACCCGCAATGCGCCCAGGATTCCTGCCGGCTGTACCAAGCCATCATCACCAATTGCAGCAGCGAGCTGTGTCCCATGCGCAACAGGCTTAAAGAACTGTTTTCCCAGCGATGGAGAAACTGCCGAATGTCATCCGCGCTGGCGTTTTCCCAACTTCCCCAGATCCCGGTCAGCGGTCCGCGAGTGACCGACATTCCGAGCACATCGAACAGCTGCTGAGTCAACTTGAGCATTTCCGGCGACAGGTGATTGAGGCCGTTATCCAGGTTCTTGAGGGTGCTATCGACGGCGGCCGGCATGTGTTCGGCGGCCACCGCGCCGTCGAGCATCACCGGGATCAGCGCCCGTAAAAACAGCAGGTCACCGCGACGCAATATGACAAAACCGCTGGCGGGGGTGCTTGAGGAGCAGCCGCTGAGGCTCGCGCCTAATCCAGCCGTCGCCAGAAAGGCGCTGGCGCCCAAGCTGAATTTAAGCAGCCCGCGTCGTGACAGGGCGGGTGTATCGGAAAGGCTGGGGCTCATTGTTTTTATTACCCGGCGGTGATGATCGTTAGCGAATAAACAGCTTCTGGATGAGTTTCTGAATGGCTTTTCCGTACGGCGGATAAATCAGCTTCGCCGCGTTGAAGCGCTGTTTGATCAGCACACCTTTGGCCTTGCTGAAGGTCAGGAAGCCCTCGTGGCCGTGGTAGTGCCCCATCCCGGAAGCGCCAATTCCGCCGAACGGCATATCGTCCTGGGCGACATGCAGCAACGTGTCGTTCAGGCAGACACCGCCGGAATGGGTTTCGTGGAGCACGCGATGCTGTTCGCGCTTGTTGTAGCCGAAGTAGTAAAGCGCCAGTGGGCGTGGCCGCTGGTTGATGTAGGCAAAGGCTTCATCAAGATCGGTGTAAGGCACAACCGGCAGCAACGGACCGAAGATCTCGTCCTGCATCACGGTCATGTCGTCGCTGACGTTAAGCAGCACGCTATGACTCATGCGGCGCGCCTGACCCTGGTCGAACAACGGAATCAGCAGCGCACCCTTGCTGGTGGCATCGCTGATGTAGCCGTTGAGCCTGGCCAGCTGTCGGTCATTGATAATCGCGGTGTAGTCCGGGTTGTCGGTCAGTGTCGGGTAGAACCCGCGTACTGCCTGACGATAAGCTTCGACGAACGCCCCGACGCGCGCTTCCGGTACCAATACGTAGTCCGGGGCCACGCAGGTTTGTCCGGCATTGAGGGTCTTGCCGAAAGCGATGCGTTCGGCAGCGTCCTTGAGCGGGACGTCGTGGGAAACGATGGCCGGGGATTTGCCGCCCAGTTCCAGGGTTACGGGCGTCAGGTTTTCCGCCGCCGCACGCATCACATGTTTGCCGATGCTGGTGGAGCCGGTGAATAACAGGTGGTCAAAAGGAAGTCGGGAGAACGCCACGCCGACATCCGCCTCACCCAGCACGACGCCCACCAGATCCTGTGGAAAGATCCGCCCCAGCAGTTCCTTGAGCAGTAATCCGGTGGCGGGTGTCGATTCGCTCAGCTTGAGCATCACCCGATTGCCTGCCGACAGCGCCCCCACGAGCGGCCCGATGGCCAGGTACAGCGGGTAGTTCCATGGCACGATCACACCGACCACGCCCAGCGGTTGATAAACGACTTTGGCTGATGCGGGCTGAAAGGCAACCCCGACTTTGCGCCGTGAAGCTTTCATCCAGCCTTTGAGGTGCTGGCTGGCGTAGTGAATGCCATGCAGGCTTGGCATGAGTTCGGCGAGCAGGGTTTCATCGGCGCTGCGGTGGCTGAAGTCCTGGCTGATGGCGTCGATCAGTGCCTGGCGTTCGTCGCTCAACAGGTCCCGCAGTACTTTGAGCCATTGCTGGCGCTGGGCTGCCGGCGGCATCGGATTGGCTGCGTAGGCGGCGCGCTGAGCGTCGAACAGGGTTCGAAGTTCATTCAGCGGCTGCTGTAGGTCTTGCAGGTAAGCGATGTCAGCGGTCATGGCCAGCTCCGGATTTTTTATTGTACTGAAACACTTTTTAGAGTCTATGCTCTATAAAGTCAAATGACATCCTGGCGCAGCTTTGTTTTATCCCGCCGTGGATAGGTCGTAAGATGCCCCTCATCGCACTCTGAATTTAAGCTCAAGCCATGGCCCCTCGAATAAAAACCAGCGAGCGCATCGTGCAGAACAGCCTGGAGCTGTTCAATCAGCAAGGCGAACGCAGCATCAGCACCAATCACATTGCCGCCCACATGGAGATCTCTCCGGGCAACCTGTACTACCACTTCCCTAACAAGCAGGCGATTATCGCCGTGCTGTTCAGCGAGTATGAAAGCCTGGTGGACAGCTTCCTGCGCCCGCCCCAAGGCCGTGCTTCGACGGTGGAAGACAAGCGTTTCTATCTGAAGGAACTGCTCGCGGCGATGTGGCGCTACCGGTTTCTGCACCGCGACCTCGAGCACTTGCTCGACAGCGATCCGGAACTGGCCGCCCGTTATCGGCGCTTTTCCCAGCGCTGCCTGATTTACGGCACGCACATCTACGCCGGCTTCGTCGACGCCGGCATCCTGCGCATGGACAAGGTGCAGATCGAATCCCTGACCCTGAATGCCTGGATCATCCTCACGTCGTGGGTGCGTTTTCTGTGCACCACGCGGGAAAACTCCAATCACTTGAGCGAGCAAGCCATCAAGCGTGGCGTCTATCAGGTGCTGGTGCTTGAAGCCGGATTTGTCACGGATGAGGCGCGCGACGCGGTTAACGCGTTGTATGAGGAGTTTTACGTGCCGCTGGGTCAGGCGCTGGAAGAAGTGCAACCGGAATCAGAACCGCTTTAATCACAGGAGCCCGTTATGCCTATTGCTCAGTTGATCAGCCCGCAAGCGTTGGACCTGAAAAAGGAGCAGCCGGGGCTGGTGATTCTGGATTGTCGTTTTGCCCTTGAGGACCCGGATTACGGTCAGCGCAGCTATGCCGAAGGGCATATTGCCGGGTCGAATTTTGCCGACCTGGAACGTGATTTAAGTGGGATGGTGGTCAAAGGTGTGACTGGGCGCCATCCGTTGCCGGAACCTGAAGACCTGATCGAACGGCTGCAATCCTTCGGCATCAATGCCGACAGCGACGTGGTTTTGTACGACGACGGCCCTGGTGCCTTTGCGGCACGCGCCTGGTGGTTGCTGGCCTGGTTGGGCAAACGTGACGGTGTGTTCATTCTGGATGGCGGGCTAAAAGCCTGGCACGCGGCGGGTCTGCCGCTGAGCCTGGATGCCTGCAATAACAAGCGCGGTACCTTCACTGGAGCGCCGGACGATTCGTTGACCCTGACCGCCGAAGAGCTTCAACAGCGTCTCGGCCAGCCATCACTGACGTTGCTCGATGCCCGCGCGTTGCCGCGATTCAAAGGTGAGGTGGAGCCGATCGATCCGGTCGCAGGGCATATTCCTGGCGCGCAATGTGCGGCGTTCACCGACAACCTGGGCAGCGACGGGCGTTTCCTGCCGGCCGATCAACTCAAACAGCGTTTTGCTGAAAAGCTCGGTGATCGCTCGCCGACGGAGTTGGTGGCGTATTGCGGTTCTGGCGTGACGGCTTGCCATAACCTGTTTGCGTTGAGCCTGGCGGGATATCCGTTGGGGGCGTTGTATGCAGGATCGTGGAGCGAATGGATCAACGAGCCTGCGCGGGGCGTCGCGAAAGGCGAGTGAAAGATCAAAAGATCGCAGCCTCGTTTCACTCGACAGCTCCTACAGGGTTATGTGCACGCCTGTAGGAGCTGTCGAGTGGAACGAGGCTGCGATCTTTTAATGGTTGGCCAACCACTGCGGAATGCGTCGTTCCAGGTAGTAACCCGGCCGCCGGACCGTGCCATCCACAAAGCCGACATGCCCACCTTTGGCCTGCAATTCGAATTCAGTGCATGCGGACAATTCGTCCGCTTGCGGCAGGCTGTGCGGGAACACAAAGGGGTCGTCGGCCGCCTGAATGATCAACGTCGGTGTGCGGATCTCGCTCAGGAAATATCGGCTTGAAGCACGGCGATAGTAATCCTCGGCATCAACGAAACCATGTAGCGGCGCAGTCACCCGACCATCGAAATCCCAGAAGGTGCGCATGTTATCCAGCGAGCCAAGGGCCGCTAACGCTGCGACACCATCCTCCCGGCCATCATGCTGAAACTGGCGCTGCTTATTCTTGATGTAGCCGACCATCTCGCGCATGAAGTGCGCCTGATAGACCTTTGAGAATCCCTGGCCGATACGGTCGGCGCACTGATCCAGACGGAAAGGCACGGACACCGCCACCGCGCCGAGCAGCCCGCTTTCACTGCCCGTCTCACCGAGATGCTTGAGCAGGACATTACCGCCCAACGAGTAACCCACCGCGTACAACGGAGCCAGCGGCCGTTTGGCTCGCAGGTGCTTGATGGCTTCGGCCAGGTCTTCGCTGGCGCCGGAGTGATAGCTGCGCGGTAGCAGATTCGGTTCGCCCGAGCAGCCTCGCCAGTTCAGCGCCACGCTCGCCCACCCTTGGGTCGCCAGCGCTTTTTGCACGCCGGCGACGTACGGCGAGTTCGACGAACCGGTCAGACCGTGCAGCACCAATACCAACGGCGCATCGGCACTGTGCGGGCCGTGCCAGTCCAGGTCGAGGAAGTCACCATCCTCGAGCCACAGGCGCTCACGCTCCCGTGTGATGTGTGTGGTTTTGCGCCATAGCGGTCCCCACAAAGTCTGCAAATGTGGATTGCCAAGACCGAAGGCGGGGGTAAAGCGTTCTGAAGAAGGGGGCACAATTGTTCTCGATGCAGCGGTGCGCGCCTTGAGCAAGGTGCGCACCTTTTTCAGGCCAGTCGATTAACCGGCGATCTCTGCCATACGTTGCCACAACGCGTAGTACACCCGCCCGGATTTTTGCTCCCGGTGGAGGCGCCAGTTACCGGGCAGGCCCAGCGCAGAAGGCGCATTTTCGCTTTCGGTGTAGATCCACGCTTCATTGGCCAGCCATTGACGCTCTTCCAGCAGCGTGCAGACGGTTGGCAGCAGATTCTGGTTGAACGGCGGATCCAGGAATACCAGGTCGTACTCAACCGCGGTCTGGGTTTCCAGATAGCGCAAGGCATCGGCCGTCTGGATCTGGCCAGTCGTGCAGCGCAGGGTGCCCAGGTGTTCCTTGATGCTCGCTACCGCGATGTTGCTGGCGTCCAGGGCCTGGCCCATCGCTGCGCCGCGGGACAACGCTTCGAGAAACAACGCGCCGCTGCCGGCGAAAGGATCAAACACTTTGGCGCCAGCGACATAGGGCGCGAGCCAGTTGAACAGGGTTTCACGCACCCGGTCAGGCGTCGGACGCAAGCCCGGCGCATCGGGGAAGCTCAGCTTGCGGCTGCCCCATTCCCCGCCAATGATGCGAAGTTGGTTCACACCGTTGTGCACGTTGTGTACGGGTTTTTTAGCACGAGTGGCCATTAATGCTCCGGAACCCCGAGCGGTTGCTCGGCAGGTTTATCAGATGGGGCCGGTAACGGCTTTTGCGGCACGGTCGGGCCAGCGCTGACGATGACCAGTTTGTCCGTGCTCAAGTGTTTGTTCAGTGCAGCTTTGACCTGTTCAACCGTCAGGCTCTGCGACTCGCGCATGAAGTCATCCAGGTAGTTCAGCGGCAGGTTGTAGAAGCCCATTGCACCCAGTTGCCCGACGATATCGGCGTTGCTGGCGGTGGACAGCGGGAAACTGCCCGCCAGTTCACGCTTGGCGTCATCGAGTTCTTTTTCGGTAGGGCCGGTTTTAAGGTAGTCGGCGAGCACGTCCTGTACCAGCTTCAGCGTGCCTTCGCTCATCTCGGCGCGGGTCTGCAGGTTGATCATGAACGGGCCGCGCGCCTGCATCGGGGTGAAGCCCGAGTAGACGCCGTAAGCCAGGCCGCGCTTCTCGCGCACTTCGCTCATCAGCCGGGTGCCGAAGCCACCGCCGCCGAGGATCTGGTTGCCCATGGACAGCGCGGCGTAGTCCGGATCGTCCCGGTCGATGCCCAGTTGCGCGAGCATCAGGTTGGTCTGTTTGGACGGGAATTCAATATGACCAACGCTGGCCTTCGGATCTGCCGGTTGCGGGATTTTTGCCAGGGCCGGGCCTTTTGGCAGCGCGCTGGACACCTGCGAAGCAATGGCTTCGGCTTCAGCGCGGGACAGGTCGCCCACCAATGCGATCACGACGTTGCCGGCGGCATAGGCTTTCTCATGAAACGCCTTGAGCTGCGCCAGCGTGATAGCCGGTATGGATTTCGCCGTGCCGTCGCTGGAGTGCGCGTAAGGGTGATCGCCGTACAGGCGATTCATCAGCTCCAGGCTCGCCAGTTTGCCGGGGTTCTGTTTCTGATACTCGAAGCCGGCGAGCATCTGGTTCTTGATGCGCGCGAAGGAGTCGGCCGGAAAGGTCGGTTGGCCCGCGACTTCAGAGAACAGTTTCAGCGCAGGCTCTCGCTTATCCGTTGCGCTAAGGCTGCGTAGCGAAAGGAGCGCCATGTCCTTGAACGCGCCGTTGCCGAAATCTGCACCCAGGCCTTCGAAGCCCTGGGCGATGGCGCCGACATCCTTGCCCGCAACACCTTCGTTGAGCATCGCGTTGGTCAACAGCGCCAGACCCGGTGCGTTGCCGTCCTGGCTGCTGCCGGCGGCGAAGATCAGGCGCATGTCGAACATCGGCAGCTCACGGGCTTCGACGAACATCACCTTGGCGCCTTCCGCCGTGTTCCAGGTTTGCACGTTGAGCGTGCGATGACTTGGGGCTTTGCCGTCGAGTTCGGCCAGCGATTGCAGCTTTTGGCTGGATTTGGCTTTGTCGAGGGCTTCGCTGGCGGTCGACTCGTCGGGCCGGAACAGGTAGACGACGGCGGAACCGATCAGGGCGACAACGATCAAGCCGATCAGGGCTACGCGTGGTTTTTTACGCTCACTCATGAGTCGTCTCCAATGGCAGTACATGGGCGACGCTGAGACGTTCGCGTGTGAAGTACAACTTGGCGGCGTTCTGGATATCTTGCGGCGTCACGCTTTCCAAATCGGCGAGTTCCGTGTCCATCAGCTTCCAGGACAGACCCACGGTCTCCAATTGGCCGATGGCAGTGGCCTG
Source organism: Pseudomonas sp. LBUM1643 (assembly GCF_059716215.1). NCBI lineage: Bacteria > Pseudomonadati > Pseudomonadota > Gammaproteobacteria > Pseudomonadales > Pseudomonadaceae > Pseudomonas > Pseudomonas sp. LBUM1643. Next base: position 6,098,006 of record NZ_CP166813.1, on the reverse strand, counting down.
ACTGGTGATCGAGTCACGCTCGTAGACCAGGCCGGCGATGACTTGAGCGCGCACGCGCTCCAGTTCTTCGGCAGTCGGCGCGGTGGTTTTCAACTGTTCGAGCAGTTTCCACAAGCCGGCTTCGGCTTGGGCGATAGTTTTGTTTTTCTGAGTGTTGGGCGTTGCCGACAGGGTGAACAGGCTGTCGCCACGGGTGTAGGCGTCGTAGCTCGACGAGCCACCGGACACCAGCTCTTCGCCGCGCTCCAGCTGAGTCGGGATTCGTCCGCTGTAGCCGCCATCGAGCAGGGCTGAAATCAGGCGCAAGGCGTTTACCGAGCGTTTGTCTTCGGCAGTAGCGATACTCGGGACGTTGAAGCCCAGCATCAGGCTCGGCAATTGAGTCTGCACGTGCAGGGTGATCTGCCGTTCGCCGGGCTCGGCCAACTCAAGCGGGATTTTAGCCGGCGGCACGTCGCGCTTGGCGATCGGGCCGAAATAGCGCTGGGCCAGGGTTTTCACCTCGTCCGGGGTCACGTCGCCGACCACCACAAGGGTGGCATTGTTCGGCACGTACCAGGACTGATACCAGTGGCGCAGTTCTTCGACTTTCATGCGGTCCAGGTCAGCCATCCAGCCGATGGTCGGCGTGTGGTAACCGCTGGCCGGATAGGCCATGGCCTTGAAGCGCTCGTACGCCTTGGACATCGGCTTGTCGTCGGTGCGCAGGCGGCGTTCTTCTTTAATGACCTCGATTTCGCGGGCGAACTCGTCAGCCGGCAGGCGCAGGCTGGCCATGCGGTCGGCTTCGAGCTCAAACGCCACGCCCAGACGGTCTCGGGCCAGTACCTGGTAGTACGCGGTGAAGTCGTCGCTGGTGAAGGCATTCTCTTCGGCGCCGAGGTCGCGCAGGATCAGCGACGCTTCGCCGGGTCCGACTTTTTCGCTGCCCTTGAACATCATGTGTTCCAAAGCATGGGACAAACCGGTCTGGCCTGGGGTCTCGTAGCTGGAGCCGACCTTGTACCAGACCTGGGAAACCACGACGGGGGCACGATGGTCTTCGCGCACGACGACCTTCAGGCCGTTATCAAGGGTGAATTCGTGGGTGGGTTGCGGGTCGGCAGCCAAGGCTGAAAGTGGCAGACAAACTGTGCTGAGCAGCAGGCCTGCAGCGCGGCGGGCTAGAGCATTCATTCGTTTTTAAACCTGTTGGGCTGCCCGCTTGGTCTTAGCGTCAGCGGGCGAGAGGGTGCTAGGATACTGATCCGTTTTACTGGCGGCCACGCCTATAAGGCCTTTGATTGGTCAGCAGGTTGTTTGGGTTTGCGGCGTGAGCTTTGAGTTTGTCAGCTAAACTCTGCGTTTTCGCCGACGATGTCGTTCCAGTCCTTCGTATTAGTCGACCTTTGAGGTGCCATCAGCACCTCGACAAAATGTTGCGCGTGAACAAGCTGGATCAATCGCAGTCTGTTCTGCATCGAATATTTATTTGCCGGGGCGCCCTTAGGCGCGTCGCTACCGTGAGATAGCCGTCCTCCATGTTTGGTTCCAACGACGACAAGAAGACCCCAGCTGCGGCTGGCGAGAAGAAAAGCCTGTTCGGATGGCTGCGCAAAAAGCCGCAGGAACCCGTCGTCGAACAGCCACAGCCCATTCCTGAGCCAACGCCTGCGCCTTTAATAGAAGAAGAGCCCGCGCCGATTGTCCTGCCGATAACCGAGCCGGTACTTCAGCCAGTGGTTGAGGCTGAGCCGGAAGTGGTGGCTGAGCCATCGAAGCCAGCTGCCGAGCCGTGGCTGACGCTGCCAGTGGCGGAAGAGCCGGTGGCGCTGGTCGAAGATGATGTGGCGCCGCACGTAACGCCACCGATCCCGGCGCCAACTGCATTTTCGCCTGAGCCTGTCCAGGCGCCAGTGATTGAGCCAATCGTCGAGCCTGTTTTGGTTGTGGCCGAGCCTGCGCCTGTTGCTCCAGAACCTGTCATCCCTGCTTTTGTTGCGCCCGCCGCTCCGGTGGTTCAAGCGCCTGAGCCTGCGCCGATCGTTGCTCCGGTTCCGGTTCCTGCTGTCGAAGTGCCTGTCGTACCGGTCGAAACCCCAGCCGAACCTGCGCGCACTGAAGAAACCAAAGCCGGTTTCTTCGCCCGCCTCAAGCAGGGCCTGTCGAAGACCAGCGCCAGTATCGGCGAGGGGATGGCCAGCCTGTTCCTGGGCAAGAAAATCATCGATGACGAGTTGCTCGAAGACATCGAAACCCGTTTGTTGACCGCTGATGTTGGCGTGGAAGCCACCTCGGTGATCATCCAGCGCCTGACGCAAAAGGTTGCGCGCAAAGAACTGGCTGATGCCGATGCGCTGTACAAATCCCTTCAGGCTGAACTGGCTGCAATGCTGAAGCCTGTCGAGCAGCCGCTGAAAATCACCTCGCAGAACAAGCCGTTCGTGATTCTGGTCGTTGGCGTCAATGGCGCCGGCAAGACCACCACCATCGGCAAGCTCGCCAAGAAGCTGCAGCTGGAAGGCAAGAAAGTCATGCTCGCAGCAGGCGATACTTTCCGTGCGGCGGCGGTCGAGCAATTGCAGGTCTGGGGTGAGCGTAACAAGATCCCGGTCATCGCCCAGCACACCGGTGCCGATTCCGCTTCGGTTATCTTCGATGCCGTGCAGGCCGCCAAGGCTCGCGGCATTGACGTGCTGATCGCGGATACCGCCGGTCGCCTGCATACCAAAGACAATCTGATGGAAGAGCTCAAAAAAGTTCGCCGGGTTATCAGCAAGCTCGACGCTGACGCGCCCCACGAGGTGCTGTTGGTACTTGATGCGGGCACGGGTCAGAACGCGATCAGCCAGGCTAAACAGTTCAACCAGACCGTTGAATTGACCGGTCTGGCACTGACCAAACTCGATGGCACCGCAAAAGGCGGGGTGATTTTTGCCCTGGCCAAGCAGTTTGGTTTGCCGATTCGCTACATCGGTGTCGGTGAAGGCATCGACGATTTGCGTACTTTTGAAGCAGAACCCTTTGTCCAGGCATTGTTTGCCGAGCGGGAGCGTTCATGATTCGTTTCGAACAGGTCGGTAAGCGCTACCCGAACGGTCACGTCGGCTTGCATGAGCTGAGCTTTCGAGTTCGTCGGGGTGAATTCTTGTTTGTAACCGGCCATTCCGGCGCCGGTAAAAGCACGCTGTTGCGCCTGTTGCTGGCCATGGAACGTCCGACTACGGGCAAATTGCTGCTGGCCGGGCAAGATCTGGCCACCATCAGCAATGCGCAGATTCCATTCCTGCGGCGGCAGATTGGAGTGGTGTTCCAGAATCACCAGTTGTTGTTCGATCGCACGGTGTTCAACAACGTCGCGTTGCCATTGCAGATCCTTGGCCTGTCCAAAGCCGAGATCGTCAAACGTGTGGATTCGGCTCTGGAGCGCGTGGCGCTGTCGGACAAGACCGACCTGTATCCGGGTGACCTGTCCACCGGTCAACAACAGCGGGTGGGCATCGCCCGTGCCATTGTTCACCGGCCGGCCTTGCTGCTGGCGGACGAACCGACCGGTAACCTCGACCCGCGTCTGGCGGCCGAAATTATGGGCGTGTTCGAAGACATCAACCGACTGGGCACCAGCGTGTTGATCGCCAGTCACGACCTGGCACTGATCGCCCGCATGCGTCATCGCATGCTGACACTGCAGCGTGGCCGATTGATCGGCGACGGGGAGGCCGGCGTATGAGTGCGACACGCAGCCCCAAGGTTTCCGAGCGCGTGGCCCCGAAAGCCGCCGATCCGCAGCCGCAGAAGAAGAAAAAACGTGACGATGATGATGGCCCGGATTTCGCCACATTGTTTCGTGCCTGGGTCGAGAGCCACCGTGCCAGCTTGCTTGACAGCTTGCGCCGACTGGGCAAGCAGCCGATTGGCAGCTTCTTTACCTGCATGGTGATGGCGGTTGCCCTCAGTTTGCCCATGGGGCTGTCACTTTTGCTAAGTAACGTGGAGCGGCTTGGCGGGTCCTGGCAGCGTGCAGCGCAGATTTCCCTGTACCTGCAACTCGACGCCAGCCCGACCGAAGGCGAGGCGCTGCGCGAACAGATCAAGGGCATGCCCGGTGTCGCGGAGGCCGAATACGTTGGCCGTGATCAGGCGCTGGAAGAGTTCCAGCAGCAGTCCGGTCTGGGTGACGCGCTTAAGGAGCTACCGGAAAATCCCTTGCCGGGCGTAGTTCTGGTGACGCCGAACGAAGTCGACAAGCCCGCTCTTGAAGCATTGAGACAAAAACTTTCCGAGTTGCCGAAGGTACAGCAGGCGCAACTTGATCTAGTCTGGGTCGAGCGTTTGGCGGCGATCCTCAAGCTGGGTGACCGATTTGTCTTCGGCCTGACCGTGCTTCTGGTTTCTGCATTACTTTTGGTGATAGGCAATACCATTCGTCTTCATATTGAAAACCGCCGCACAGAGATAGAAGTGATTAAACTCGTCGGCGGCACTGACAGTTATGTGCGCAGACCTTTTCTGTACATGGGTGCGTTGTATGGCTTCGGTGCGGGGATTTTTTCATGGGGCGTCCTGGCGTTCGGCCTGGACTGGCTGAACGATGCAGTCGTCGGACTGGCCGGTTTGTACGGCAGTAATTTTGCGCTGGCGGGAGTGCCAGTAGCCGACGGTCTGTCTCTCTTGCTTGGCGCTGTGCTGTTGGGGTATATCGGTGCATGGATTGCAGTCGCACGCCACCTGCGGGAGCTTGCGCCAAAGTAATATCATTTTGCTCGTATTGACCTTTCAGCGTTTATGGGAACTTGTTCTTCGGTTTCCGGTCAATTTTCGCAGTGCTGAACTGCACGAGTTTGTAAGTCGGAGGTTTTTTCGTATGACCAATTCTTTGCAACCTGCATATGCTCTAGTCCCAGGCGCGAACCTGGAAGCCTATGTGCACACGGTGAACAGCATTCCATTGCTGACACCGGAGCAGGAGCGTGAACTGGCCGAGAGTCTCTATTATGAGCAGGATTTGGGGGCGGCTCGGCAGATGGTGCTCGCCCACCTGCGTTTTGTTGTACATATCGCCCGTAGCTATTCCGGCTACGGTCTGGCTCAGGCTGACCTGATCCAGGAAGGCAACGTCGGCTTGATGAAAGCCGTGAAGCGCTTCAACCCTGAAATGGGCGTGCGCCTGGTGTCCTTTGCCGTGCACTGGATCAAGGCGGAAATCCACGAGTTCATCCTGCGCAACTGGCGCATTGTGAAAGTGGCGACCACCAAGGCTCAGCGCAAGCTGTTCTTCAACCTGCGCAGCCAGAAGAAACGTCTGGCCTGGCTGAACAACGAGGAAGTCCACCGTGTGGCGGAAAGCCTTGGCGTAGAGCCGCGGGAAGTGCGTGAGATGGAAAGTCGCTTGACCGGCCACGACATGGCGTTCGACCCGGCTGCGGAAGCGGACGACGACAGTGCTTTCCAATCGCCGGCCAACTATCTGGAAGACCACCGGTACGATCCGGCTCGTCAACTAGAAGATGCCGACTGGAGCGACAACTCCAACCACAACCTGCACGAAGCGCTGGAAGTGCTGGACGACCGTAGCCGTGACATCCTCTATCAGCGCTGGTTGGCTGAAGAGAAAGCCACGCTGCACGACCTTGCGCAGAAGTACAACGTGTCGGCCGAGCGTATTCGTCAGCTTGAGAAAAGCGCGATGAACAAGCTCAAGTTGTCGATTGCTGCCTAACCGGCGAACCGGCAATAAAAAACGCCCCGATCATTGATCGGGGCGTTTTTGTTTTGTACGACACAATCCCCCTGTGGGAGCGAGCCTGCTCGCGATGGCTTAAGGTCAGTCACCACAACCGTGGCAGTCAGACCGCTATCGCGAGCAGGCTCACTCCCACAGGGATCGTCAGCGTCTGAATTACTGCGCCCAAGGCGCCCGGCGGGAATCGTTCAGCCCCACCAGGTAGCTATCGCCCCCCAGTTGGCTCATCTGCTGCCGAATCCAGCCCGCCCGCCGTGCAACATAGTTGGTTGGATGGCTTGCGCTCCACACCCGTGGATTTGGCAACACGGCAGCCAGCAAGCTCGATTGTTGACGGCTGAGGCTTTTGGCGCTGACGCCAAAGTGATGCCGGGCCGCTGCTTCCGCGCCAAACACCCCCTCATCCCATTCGACACTGTTCAAGTAAACCTCAAGAATCCGCTGCTTGGGCCAGAGCACTTCGATCAAACCGGTAAACCAGGCTTCCAGCCCTTTACGCAACCAGCTGCGGCCAGACCACAGGAACAGATTTTTCGACACCTGCTGACTCAAGGTGCTGGCACCCCGAATGGACCCGCCAAGCTCGTTGTGGGCCAGGGCTTTCTGGATCGCGCCAAAATCAAACCCCCAGTGTTCCGGGAATTTCTGGTCTTCACCGGCAATGACCGCCACTTTCAGGTCATCGGAGATTTCATCCCAGGGTTTCCAGGTGCGCTGCAAGTCGATGGGCTCGCCGTCAAACCAGGATTCGACTTTGCGCTCGACCATCAAAGCCGTTCCGGGTGGCGGCACGACGCGAAAGATCAGCACCAGCAATACGCTGCCGCCCGCGAACCAGAGTACGGCCTTGGTAAATCGTCGTAGAAATAAACGCAGCATAGAGATGGCTTGGCCGAACCCATTGAGCGGGCCATTATACAGACCCTGTTGATCGAGTCTGACTGGAGTTCTTCATGCTGCGTGGCTTTCTGATGCTGGCCGCTTTTTTCGGCTTCACCGGTGTCGCCCTGGGGGCGTTTGCGGCCCATGGCCTGAAAAATCGGCTGACGCCCGAGTACCTGGCGATTTTCCACACTGGTGTCACCTATCAACTGGTGCACACCTTGGCGTTGCTGGGCGTGGCTTTGCTGGCCACACAAATTCCAGGTCGCTTGATCACCTGGGCGGGCGCCTCTTTCTGCATCGGCATTCTGCTGTTTTCCGGCAGCCTGTACCTGTTGACCATGACGGGCGTCAGCAAGCTAGGAATCATCACACCGTTTGGTGGCCTGGCCTTCCTGGTCGGCTGGTTCTGCCTCGGGCTCGCTGCCTGGAGGTTGAGCTGATCCGGGACATTGCCAATGAGCCTGAACTTGTCCCGTAGGAGTTGCCGCAGACCCGGGCCGCGCTCGGACGATCTTCTGATCTTTAAAGAACAGGATCAAAAGATCGCAGTCAGCGGTAGGTCCAACAGGGGGGAGCATTTCAAGACGAATGGCTTGGGTCGCCAAGTCTGATCGGGCTAGAATGCCAGCCCCTAAAAATGATGGCGGCATTCGGTATGCGCATTCAGTTGAACGGCGAATCCCTTGACCTGCCCGACGGCGAAACCGTTGCGGCCCTGCTGACCCGTCTGGAATTGACCGGACGCCGGGTGGCGGTCGAGCTCAATCTGGATATCGTCCCGCGTAGCCAACACGCTGAAACCACGCTGAGCGACGGCGATTCAGTCGAAGTGGTACACGCCATCGGCGGCGGCTAGTCACCGGGTCCGCAAGGGCACAGAATTCTGCAAGAACCTCACCCCAACAGAGGATTTCCCATGAGCAACGTTCGTAGCGACAAGCCCTTCGTCCTGGCCGGTCGTACTTACCAGTCGCGTTTGCTGGTAGGCACCGGCAAGTACCGCGACATGGAAGAAACCCGTCTGGCCATCGAGGCCTCGGGTGCCGAGATCGTCACCTTCGCCGTGCGTCGCACCAACCTTGGCCAGAACCCGGGTGAACCGAACCTGCTCGAAGTCCTTTCGCCGGATCGCTACACCTTCCTGCCTAATACTGCCGGTTGCTTCGACGCTACCGAGGCTGTGCGCACTTGCCGCCTGGCCCGTGAGCTGCTCGGCGGGCACAACCTGGTGAAGCTGGAAGTGCTGGCGGACCAGAAAACCCTGTTCCCCAACGTGATCGAAACCCTCAAGGCCGCCGAAGTGCTGGTAAAGGAAGGCTTCGACGTGATGGTCTACACCAGCGATGACCCGATCATCGCCCGTCAACTGGCGGAAATCGGCGTTATTGCGGTGATGCCGCTGGCTGGCCTGATCGGCACGGGCCTGGGAATCTGCAATCCGTACAACCTGCAGATCATTCTGGAAGAAGCCAGGATTCCCGTGTTGGTGGATGCCGGTGTCGGTACCGCCTCGGACGCCACCATTGCCATGGAACTGGGTTGTGAAGCGGTGCTGATGAACTCGGCCATCGCCCATGCCCAACAGCCGATCATGATGGCTGAAGCCATGAAACACGCCATCGTCGCAGGCCGTCTGGCCTACCTCGCCGGCCGCATGCCGAAAAAACTCTATGCCAGCGCCTCTTCGCCGCTGGATGGTCTGATCAAGTAAGAGCCATTGATGACTGAATCGAACGACACGCCTATCCAGCCGGAAGAAGGCGACGAGCGCCAACACCGCCGCATCAAGAGTTTCGTGATGCGCGCCGGTCGCATGACTGAAGGCCAGCAGAAAGGTCTGGAGCAAGGCACGCCGCTGTTCGTGCTGCCTCTGGCCGATGCCCCGGTGGACTTCGATCAAGTGTTCGGGCGCTCTGCACCACGCTCGCTGGAAATCGGTTTCGGCATGGGCCATTCGCTGCTCGAAATGGCCGCCGCCTCGCCGGAACAGGATTTTATTGGCGTGGAAGTTCACCGTCCGGGTGTCGGCGCGCTGCTCAATGGCGTGCTGACTCAGGGACTGACCAACCTGCGGGTCTACGATTGCGATGCGATCGAAGTACTCAACCAGTGCGTGGCGGACAACAGCCTCGATCGCCTGATGCTGTTTTTCCCGGACCCGTGGCACAAGAGCCGTCACCACAAGCGTCGTATCGTTCAGGCATCTTTCGCCGAACTGGTACGCAGCAAGTTGAAGGTCGGCGGTGTGCTGCACATGGCCACCGATTGGGAACCGTACGCGGAGTACATGCTGGAAGTGATGAACGTTGCACCGGGTTATCGCAACCTGGCAGAAGACGGCAAATGCGTCCCGCGTCCGACCGAGCGCCCGATCACCAAGTTCGAACGCCGCGGCGAACGCCTTGGGCATGGCGTTTGGGATTTGAAGTTCGAAAAATTGGCATAGTAATACTGCATTACGATGCAGTGATGCGATACTCAAAAAATTTGCTAACGCTGCTGTTGGTAGGTAGTATCGAAAGTCAACGAGCTGGTGCTGTTAACGAGGTTTTGCCTCGGGGTGGTGCGCATCGGGTAACTGATGTTAATCCATTAACTGTCGCTTTGCGGCAGGAAGAGCGGTTCGATTCCCTCCTCGTTATTGAATTTATGGAAGAGCATCGACTTGTATATAGTCGATGCTCTTTGCTGTCTGTAGCATCGCTTTCGTCAGATTTTTAGCGCCCTTAAAATTCGCAGAGCGCAGGTCTGCATTCGTGAAGTTAATCCCTTTGCAATCAACTCCGCGAAAGATGGCGCTGCGTAGATTTGCATCTGTGAAGTCTGCGCGTTGCATTGAACATCCTGAAAAGTCAGTCCCGGATAAATTAGCACCACTAAATTTTGCTCGGTTAAAGCTCGACTTACCTAATGTTACTTGTTGTAGGCGTGAGTTGATAAAAATTCCTGCATCACAAATACAATCTGTCATAGTCACTTTGGATAGTGTTGCATGAGAAAAATTTATTGCGTGCATATTTGTATTTTTAAAGTGAACATCTTTAATGTTAGTGTGTTGTAAGTTTGCTTCGGGGCATGCGAAGTCGTAAACATTCAACGCCATCAAACGTTTGATTGTGCTCAAGGTTCGATGAGCAGCATCGCTACCCTTATAAAACCGTAAGTCAGACAGAGTTTCTTTGTGTCTGATGATTGCGCTAAATTTTTCTGATTCTTCCTTGGCGGCTTTTTCGCGAATTTCGGATCTTTTCTCAAACCAGTATAGAACGATACCAACCAAGAATAAGTCGATAATTGTTCCATGGGCGCCAATTAAAATATTTTCGAAAAAATTTTTGGAATATAGGCCCCATGTTGTATTTGGCAATATGGTCGCTGATAGATAAGGCCATTTTCCTGTGGCAAATATAATTACCGCGGAGAAAATGACAAAAATCATCAAGGGGGTACGCATTGATGCTGATTCCATTTAGGTCATTGGAATGAGGTTTTATTTCTTATTTTTTGTTCGCCTGTAAGGGCTTCTGATTGTTTATTTAAAAATCAGCGCCGGTCGGCGACCACACCGATTAACACCAGCACCACCACCAATACCGGTGCCAGGCTGTAGTTGTTGAACTGGCTGAGGCCTTTGACGATCCACGGCGTGGCATAGATCAACGCCGCGCCGCTGCCGACCATGCACAGCAAGGCCATCATCGGCACGCGCAAGGCGCCGGCGACGCTGCCCAGGCGTTGTTCAACCCAACCTTTGAAATCCGCACCAAACAACACCAGCAAACAGCCCACCAGCGCCAGGGCGATTTCCGAGAGGTTGCTACGGCTCCAGCGAGACACCGTGGCAAGCAGGTCGAGTATCAAATCCATTCGTTTTCCCTTAAGTCTGAAATCAGGTCAGAAATTTCTGCAGCAGGTCATTGAGAAAGAGCTGGCCGCGCTCGGTGGCCGCCAGGCGTGACGGTTCGACCTGCAACAAGCCACTTTGTTCTGCCTCGAGCCGGCCTTCGGCAAGGCTTTCCGCGGACAAGCCCGTACGTTCCGGATACAGCCTCGATTCCACGCCTTCGGTGAGGCGCAAGGCATTCATCAGGAATTCGAATGGCAGCTCGTCATTGGTCAGCGCCTTTTCCCCTGCCTTGAAGCTTTTGGTGGGGTTGAGGTAGTCCTTCGGCAAGCGGGTCTTCCAGGTGCGAACGATGCGTCCGTCCGGATGGCTGAGCTTGCCATGGGCGCCGGCACCGATGCCGATGAAGTCGCCAAAACTCCAGTAATTGAGGTTATGCCGCGCTGCACGACCAGGCTGCGCATACGCCGAGACTTCGTATTGCGCGTAACCGTGCTCGGCCAACAGTGCCTGACCGGCTTCCTGGATGTCCCACAGCGTGTCGTCTTCCGGCAGCGTCGGCGGCTGGTTCCAGAACACCGTATTGGGTTCCAGGGTCAGCTGATACCAGGACAGGTGCGTGGGTTTCAAGGCAATGGCGGTACGCAAGTCGGCCAGTGCATCGTCCAGGGACTGATCGGGCAGCCCGTGCATCAAGTCAAGGTTGAAGTTGTCGAACCCGGCCTGACGCGCCATGCCAGCGGCTCGTACCGCTTCATCACCATTGTGAATCCGCCCCAGAGCCTTGAGTTTTTCTTCCTGAAAGCTTTGGATGCCGATCGACAGGCGATTGATGCCGAGAGCCCGATACGCCACGAACTTGTCCTGCTCGAACGTGCCGGGATTGGCTTCCAGCGTGATTTCAATGTCACTGGCAAACGGAATCCGTTGCTCGACACCTTGGAGCAAACGGCCCAACGCCTCAGCGCTGAACAGGCTCGGCGTGCCGCCACCGAAGAAGATCGAACTCAGTTCACGGCCATAGACGGCGTGCAGGTCCTGGTCGAGGTCGGCCAGCAGTGCGTCGACGTATTCCTGCTCCGGCAGCACAGGGCTGGCCGTGTGGGAGTTGAAGTCGCAGTAAGGGCATTTACGCACACACCACGGGATGTGGATGTACAGCGCCAGGGGCGGCAGCACGGGGAGTGCAGCCCGAGGCGATTGTGCGGCGCCGCCGAAGATCAGCGGCGACGCGGATGATTCAAGGGTCATATCAGGCCTAGACGCTGGCGCAGCAGATCCATTGCACGGGCGCGGTGGCTGATGAGGTTCTTTTCGCTCGGGCTTAACTCGGCGCTGGAGCAGTCGCGCGATGGCACCCAGAACAGCGGGTCATAGCCAAACCCGTGCTCACCGCTGGCGGCGCGCAGGATACGGCCATGCCACAGGCCTTCGCAGAGGATCGGCAGTGGATCATCGGCGTGGCGCACCAACGCCAGCACGCAGACGAATTGCGCACCGCGTTCGGCGTCAGGCACGTCTTTCATGGCGTCGAGCAGCTTGGCGTTGTTCGCCGCATCGCCCTGGCCATCAGCGTAACGAGCCGAATAGATGCCTGGCGCACCGCCAAGGAAATCCACCGCCAGGCCCGAATCATCGGCCAGCGACGGCAGACCGGAGATGCGCGCGGCATTGCGGGCCTTGAGAATGGCGTTCTCGACGAAAGACAGGCCGGTTTCGTCAGGCTCGACAGTGCTGAACTCGCCAATCGAGCGCAATTGCACCGACTCGCCGAGCATGGCCTGGAGTTCCTTGAGTTTGCCGGCGTTGTGGCTGGCCAATACGAGTTGCGGGAAGTTCATCATTCGCCGGGGAAAAGCTCTTGGTTGAAATTGATGGTGTTGATTTTATCGCCGTTCTGCACCTTGATTTCGAAAGTGCGAATTTCCTGCTGATCCACCGGGTATTGCGCGATGTAGTAGACCGCACCCTGCTCGGTAATCTGCTTGAATTTCAGCGGAACGCTTTGGCTGGTGAGGTCTTTGACCGTCCCGTTGACCTGGGCGATCAGCGGCTTGCCGTCCTTGATCACCGACACGTTGATCACACCCTGGTTCTTGCTGCGCACCAGCTCGGCCGCTTTGGCGATGTCCGGCGTCAGGAAGGTGGAATTGAAGGTGTTGTAGTGCACCGTCACGTCGCCAAATGTTTCCTGGCGATCGCCCTTGATGACGTCGGCGGCCATGGCAGTCACGCTCAGGCAGGCAGTAAGTAAAAACAGCGCTAGACGACCCATGTTCGTTCTCCTGGAAATGTCGTGTTTCAGACCGCGATCTTGTGGTCTTGCAGCCCCGGGCTGCTGACGCGGTAGATACCGATTTCACCTAATAGATTAGGCCATAGCTTACTGGCCCACCCGTGGCGATGCTGTTGATCCACGGCAAGTCGATCAATGACCTTGGCTTCACGTTCGCGACACAGCTCTTCAAAGTCACCGAAGGTGCAGAAATGGATGTTTGGCGTGTTGTACCAGGTGTACGGCAGGAAATCGGAAACCGGCATCCGGCCCTTGCTGGCCAGGTACCAGCGGCAGCGCCAGTGGCCAAAGTTCGGGAAGGTGATGATGCACTGGCGACCCACGCGCAGCATTTCGTCGAGGATCCGGTCCGGGTAATGCACCGCTTGCAGCGCCTGCGTCATGACCACGATATCGAAGCTGTTGCTGGCAAAGTTGCCCAGGCCCTTGTCCAGGTCCTGCTCGATGACATTGATGCCTTTGGCCACGCACTCGGCAATGTTGTCCGGGTCGTTTTCCAGGCCATAGCCGGTGACTTGCTTGTTGTCGCGCAGCCAGGTCAGCAATTCGCCATCACCGCAGCCGAGGTCGAGCACGCGGCTGCCGGCGGGAATCCATTCCTGGATGATTTCCAGATCGGCTCTCATGGCTTTCTCACAATTTGATTCGATTCATGTAGTTGCTGAACGCCTGCAAGTAACGCGGGATCGGAATCAGGAAGGCGTCATGGCCTTGCGGAGCGTCGATCTCGAGGTAGCACACGTCTTTCTTGGCCGCCATCAGTGCGTCCACCAGTTCCCGCGAGCGGGCAGGGGAGAAACGCCAGTCGGTGGTGAATGACATCACGCAGAACTTGGCCTGCGCATTGGCGAAGGTTTTCGCCAGGTCATCATCAAAGTTCGCGGCCGGATCGAAGTAGTCCAGGGCCTTGGTCATCAGCAGGTAGGTGTTGGCGTCGAAACGCCCGGAGAACTCTTCACCCTGATAACGCAGGTAGCTTTCGACCTGGAACTCGACGCTGTGGAAGTCGTAGTTGAGCTTTTCGCTCTTCAGGCCCCGGCCGAATTTTTCGCCCATGGAGTCATCGGACAGGTAGGTGATGTGTCCGACCATGCGCGCCAGCATCAAGCCACGCTTGGGGATGACACCCGCTTCCTGGAACGAACCGCCGTGGAACTCGGGGTCGGTGAGGATCGCCTGGCGGGCAACCTCGTTGAAGGCGATGTTCTGCGCCGACAGCTTGGGTGCCGAGGCGATGGCCAGGCAGTGCCGAATGCGATCGGGATAGGTGATGCTCCATTGCATCGCCTGCATACCGCCCAGGCTGCCACCGATCACGGCTGCCCATTGGCCGATGCCGATCCGGTCCGCCAGGCGTGCCTGGCTGTGCACCCAGTCTTCCACGGTCAGTACCGGGAAATCGGCACCGAACGGTTTGCCGGTGTCCGGGTTGATGCTGCTCGGGCCGGTAGAGCCATTGCAACCGCCAAGGTTGTTGAGGCTGACCACGAAGAACTTATTGGTGTCGATCGGCTTGCCGGGGCCGATGCAGCTGTCCCACCAACCGGGTTTGCGGTCGTCAGGGCTGTGGAAGCCGGCAGCGTGATGGTGGCCAGACAAGGCATGACAGATCAGCACGGCGTTGCTCGCTGTTGCGTTCAGCGTGCCATAGGTTTCGTAGATCAGGTCATAAGCCGGGAGCGAACGGCCACAGGCCAGGGCCAGGGCTTCGCTGAAGTGCGCCACTTGCGGCGTCACCAGACCAACAGAATCGGGGGGAAAGGCAGTTGGCATCGACCCTGCTCTCGTTGAAATGAGGCGTAAGTCTAAAGACCGGTGGGGTTAGCGGCAAGCAAAGGGCGGGCCTGATTTCATTCAGTCAGACCGAGGCGCAGCCATCGCGAGCAGGCTCACTCCCACATTGGGATGTATTCCCCTGTGGAAGCAGCCTGACTCCACATTGGAATGCATTCCCCTGTGGAAGCAGCCTGACTCCACTTTGGAATGCATTCCCCTGTGGGAGTGAGCCTGCTCGCGATGAATATGCCTCGGTGAGCCTGCGTGTTACATCAGCAGGCGCAGGATTTCCGGCATCATCGTCATGGCGGCGAGGTTGTTGATCACCAGCATGTCGATCAGCTTGAGCACCATGAATGCCAGGATCGGCGAGATATCCAGGCCACCCAGGCTCGGCAGGATCTTGCGGAATGGCGCCAGAGCCGGCTCGCAGATCTGATTCACCAGTTCGGCGCCAGGGTTATGGCTGCCAGGTGCGACCCAGGACAGGATCACGCTGATGATCAGGGCGAAGAAGAAAATCTTCAGGAACAGCGCGGTGACGCCGATCAGCGACCAGATCACCAGTTGCAGCGGGTTGCCGGTGGTGCCGTAGGTCAGCAGCAGCGTCAGGGCCATCAGTGCCAGTTGCACCAGGATCGCCAACACCAGAGAAGACATGTCCAGCCCGAACATGCTCGGGATGATCCGGCGCAGCGGCTTGAGCAGCGGCTGGGTGGCCTTCACCGCGAATTGGCAGAGCGGGTTGTAGAAGTTCGCACGCACCAGCTGCAGCACGAAGCGCAACAGCACGATCAGCAGGTACAGGCTGCCGAGGGTTTGCAGCACGTAGACCGCTGCAGTGTTCAATCCAATCATGTAAGGCTCCTTATTGACCCAATTGTTCGGCCATCTCGGCCGAGCGGTGCGCAGCGGCGCCAAGTGCTTTTTCCACCAGGGCTTCGAAACCGCCGGCCTGGAACGATTTGATGGCGGCTTCGGTGGTGCCCGCAGGCGACGTTACGCGACGACGCAATTCAGCAGCATCGACATCGCTGGCGACGGCCATGTGAGCAGCGCCCAACGCAGTCTGCAGGGTCAGTTGCGCGGCGATTTCAGCAGGCAGGCCGAGCTTCACGCCTGCGGCGGTCATGGCTTCTATCAGCAGGAAGAAGTAAGCCGGGCCGGAACCGGACACCGCGGTTACCGCGTCCAGCTGCTGCTCTTCGTTCAGCCACAGGGCAATGCCGACGGCAGAGAGCAGTTCTTGCGCTTGCTCGCGTTGCTCGGCAGTGACTTGCTCGGTGGCGAACAAACCACTCACGCCCTGGCGCAACAGCGCCGGGGTGTTGGGCATGCAACGCACGATTGGTTGGTCGCCAAGCCAGTTGTTCATGCTGGCGCAGGTGATGCCGGCAGCAATCGAGACCACCAGTTGATTGGGCTTGAGGCTCGGACGAATAGCCTCGCACACGGCCTTCATCGCCTGGGGTTTGACCGCCAGTACGACGACGTCCGCGCCTTGAATGGCTTCAGCGTTGTCCGCGAATACTTCAATGCCGTGCTCGGCGTTCACACGAGCGCGGGTTTCGGCGCCCGGATCGCTGGCGCGGATCTGCGTGGCATCCAGACCTTTGGCACGCAGGCCGCCGATCAGGCTGGCGGCCATGTTTCCGGCACCGATAAAGGCAATACGAGTCTTGCTCATGTCAGGTCCTTATATAGAGGGGAATCAACCACGTTGTGGCTGGCTATAGTCGCGAGCGCCAAACAGGGCTGTACCGATGCGAACCCAGGTGGCGCCCATGGTAACGGCGGACTCGAGGTCATGGCTCATGCCCATGGACAGCGTTTCGAGCGGCAAGCCCAGGCTGTCTTGCAGGCTTTTGTTCAGGTCCCGCACGGCAGCAAAAGCTGCATCCTGGGCGGCGCGGTCTTCAGTTGGTTCGGGAATCGCCATCAACCCGCGCAACGTAATCCGTGGCAGCTCGCTGATGGCCTTGGCCAGGGCCGGAAGGTCTTCCGGTGTGCAGCCGGACTTGCTGGCTTCACCGCTGACGTTGACCTGAATGCAGATATTGAGTGGGGGCAAATCGGCAGGACGTTGTTCGGACAAGCGTTGTGCGATTTTCAAACGATCCACAGAGTGCACCCAGGCGAAGTGCTCGGCGATAGCGCGAGTCTTGTTCGATTGAATGGGGCCGATGAAGTGCCAGATCAAGGGCAGGTCGGCCAATTCGAGCTGTTTGCCCAAGGCTTCCTGCAAGTAGTTCTCGCCAAAGTCGCGGAGCCCGGCGGCATACGCTTCGCGCAGGGCTTCGGCGGGCTTGGTCTTGCTCACGGCCAGCAGCTGAACGCTGTACTCATCGCGTTGCGCGGCCTGGGCAGCAGCGTGGATGCGTGAACTAACCTGAGCGATGTTGTCTGCTATCGTGGACATTCAAGAGGCGCCAGGGTCTGAGGTTTGGCGGCATTCTACTGGAATTGAGGAGCGCTATGGATATCACTGAGCTGCTGGCCTTCAGCGCGAAACAGGGCGCGTCCGACTTGCACCTGTCTGCCGGGCTGCCGCCGATGATCCGCGTCGACGGCGATGTGCGGCGCATCAATTTGCCTGCGCTGGACCACAAGCAAGTGCAGGAGCTGATCTACGCGATCATGAACGACACCCAGCGCGTGGACTTCGAGAAGCATCTGGAAACCGACTTTTCCTTCGAAGCACCCGGCGTCGCACGCTTCCGGGTCAATGCCTTCAACCAGAATCGCGGTGCAGGCGCCGTGTTCCGGACCATTCCGTCCAAGGTGTTGAGTATGGAAGACCTGGGCATGGGCGAGGTGTTTCGCAAGATCACCGAGGCGCCCCGTGGCCTGGTGCTGGTGACCGGCCCGACAGGCTCCGGCAAGTCCACGACCCTGGCGGCAATGATCGATCACCTGAACAATCATCGCCACCACCACATCCTCACCATCGAAGACCCTATCGAATTCGTCCATGAATCACGCAAATGCCTGATCAATCAGCGTGAAGTCCATCGTGATACCCGCAGTTTCGCTACCGCCCTGCGTTCGGCACTGCGCGAAGACCCGGATGTGATTCTGGTGGGCGAAATGCGCGACCTGGAAACCATTCGCCTGGCGCTGACCGCCGCCGAGACCGGTCACCTGGTCTTTGGCACGCTGCACACGACGTCGGCGGCGAAAACCATCGATCGCGTGGTGGACGTGTTTCCGGGGGATGAGAAGTCGATGGTGCGGTCCATGCTGTCCGAATCATTGCTGGCGGTGGTGTCGCAGACATTGGTCAAGAAGATGGGTGGCGGGCGGATCGCAGCGCATGAAATCATGTTGGGAACATCGGCGATCCGTAACCTGATCCGCGAAGACAAGGTGGCGCAGATGTACTCATCGATTCAGACCGGCGGGAATCTGGGGATGCAGACGCTGGACATGTGCTTGAAGGAGTTGGTGACCAAGGGTTTGATCAGTCGCGAGCATGCGCGGGAGAAGGCGCGGTCGCCGGATAACTTCTGACCGATTGAGTGGTTTAACCTGTGGCGAGGGGATTTATCCCCGTAGGGTTGCGAAGCGACCCAAAAAATAGGATTGCTTCGCAATCCAACGGGGATAAATCCCCTCGCCACAAATACCCGCCTTCGGATCAGCGCTGAACCACCTGAAGACTGCTTTTCTCTTTCGGCAGAACCCGCTTGGCAACTACGTAATGTTTTTCCCAATACGGTTTGTTCAGCGTATCGATGCTCACCGACTTGCCACGACGAGGTGCGTGGATGAAGCGGTCGTTGCCGAGGTAAATAGCAACGTGATTGACCCGACGACTCTTGATGTTGAAGAAAATCAGGTCGCCCGGCTTCAGATCCTTGCGATCGACTTTCTCGCCATGTCCACTGGCCATGGCGTTTGAAGTGCGTGGCAGGTCAAAAGTGGCATCGTTAAATGCGTATTTCACCAGACCGCTGCAATCGAACCCTTTACTTGGGCTGCTGCCGCCCCAACGATAAGGTGTACCGAGGACGTTGACGGCACGGCTCAGCACATTGCTGCTTTCCTTGCTCGCCATCGGCGGAACCAGGCTGCTTTTGCTGGTCAGTTGCGGTGCGCGGTTGGCGGTTTTCTTGTTTTTGCTCGAAGGAGCAGAAACATGGGATTTCGGGGTGTAACCATTAACGTTTGGAAGACGTTGCTCACGATTGGTGGCGTGGGCGGCCAGTGGCATTAGCAGGCAAATGGTTAGCCATGTCTTGAAAAATGGACGCATTAGGCAAGGCTCATATAGGTGAACGCGCAACTTTATAACAGCTTTTTTGTCCTTTTTTGGCCCGTTGGTCGATTCAACCTGTGGGCAACGGAACCAAATAAGCGGCAAATTGACGCGATTGTCGGACAGAGGTCTGATGTTATAAGGCTTTGGCGGGAGTGAAGGTATCACTTGCCATACGTCGGCCACCTGTAAAAAAGTCACAAAGATTTAAAGAATATTTATCTATCGTGTGATTCGAGGTCATTCATGAACACCTATCAACACCCCGTTCCACATCAAGACACCCACAGCAAAGTGATCGGATACCTGCTGTGGATTTTGGGTTTCACCGGTGCTCACCGCTTCTATTACGGCAAGCCGGTGACCGGGACGATCTGGTTTTTTACTTTCGGTTTGCTGGGTATCGGCTGGCTCATCGATTTGTTTCTGATTCCGGCCATGGATCGTGAGGCAGACCTGCGTTTCACCGCTGGGCCAATCGAATACAACGTGGCGTGGATTCTGCTTACGTTCCTGGGCGTGTTCGGTGTGCACCGGATGTATCAGGGGAAGTGGATCAGCGGGCTGCTGTACCTGGTGACGGGCGGGTTGTTCTTCCTGGGGGTTTTGTATGACTTCTGGACCCTGAACGATCAGGTGTCGGTGCGTAACGCGCAGAATCGCGGCACTTTCCAGTAAGCCATCGCCAGCAGGCTGGCTCCCACAGGGATTTGTGTTGTTCACAGATCCTGTGTGGGAGCTAGCCTGCTAGCGATTGGGGCACCTCGGTATCAAGCCTGGTGGCTGATTCGCCCATCCACCAGGGTGTAACGCACCACACTCGGCAAGCTGTGCCCAATGAACGGGCAGTTATCGCCCTTGGACAGCCAGGTCTCGCCCGCAACGGTCGAGGCCGCCGGGTCGAACAGCACGATGTCTGCCGCCCCGCCTACCACCAACTTGCCCGCAGGCAAACGCAATGCCTCGGCTGGCCCGGCGCTCAGGCGCGCCAGCAGCGTCGGCAGATCCAGCAAACCATCCTCAACCAGCGTCATTGCCAGCGGCAGCAGCAATTCAACACTGCTGATACCCGGCTCGGTGGCGCCGAACGGTGCCAGTTTGGCGTCTCGCTCGTGGGGCTGGTGATGGCTGGAAATGGCCGAAATCACCCCCGACTTCACCGCTTCACGCAGGCCATCACGGTCGGCGCGTGTGCGCAGCGGCGGCTGAACGTGATAGAGGCTGCTGAAATCTATCAGCGCTTCATCGGTCAGGATCAACTGGTACAAGGCCACATCAGCAGTCACCGGCAGCCCGCGAGCCTGGGCTTGAGCGATCAGGGCCACGCCGCGAGCGCTGGTGAGCTGGCTGAAGTGCGCGCGCACGCCGCTTTGCTCGACCAGCAGAAGGTCCCGGGCCAGGGCCACGGTCTCAGCGGTTTCCGGAATACCCGGCAAGCCGAGGAAGCTGGCAGTCGGACCTTCATGAGCCAGGCCGCCTTCAGCCAGGTCATGGTCCTGAGAGTTGAAAATCACCGTCAGGTCGAATGTCGCCGCGTATTCCAGCGCCCGGCACAGGGTGCGGGTGTTGCGGAAGCTGTCCAGGCCGTTGCCGAAGGCGACGCAACCGGCATCGCGCAGTGCCACGAGCTCGGCAAGCTGTTCGCCCTCAAGGCCTTTGCTCAGGGCGCCAATCGGAAAGACTTTGGCGTTGCCAGCTTCGCGAGCGCGGTCGAGGATCAGTTCGGCGACTGCCGAGGTGTCCAGTACCGGTTTGGTTTTTGGTGGGCAGCACAGGCTGGTCACGCCGCCGGCTGCGGCGGCGCGGGTTTCGCTGACAATCGAACCTTTGCGGCTATAGCCCGGTTCGCGCAGGGCAACGTTCAGGTCGACCAGACCTGGGGCGGCCACCAGGCCTTTTGCATCAATGGTGTCGACCGCGACAAAACCGGCAGGCGCGGCGCCAATGGCGACGATTTTGCAGGCTTCAACGTGGATATCAGTCACTTGATCCAGACCACTGACTGGATCGATCACGCGTGCGCCGAGAATGCTGAGCTTCACTGGGCGTTCTCCTGCTCGAATTGGCGCTGGGCTGTCTGCCCGCTCATGGCCATCGACAACACGGCCATACGAATGGCGATCCCGTAGGTCACCTGGTTGAGAATCACCGAGTGCGGACCATCGGCCACCGCTGACTCGATTTCCACCCCGCGGTTGATCGGTCCCGGGTGCATGACGATGCAATCCGGTTTGGCCCCGGCCAGACGTGCGGTGGTCAGGCCGAACAAGCGGTAGAACTCACCTTCGCTTGGCAGCAAGCCACCGGTCATGCGTTCGCGCTGCAGGCGCAGCATGATCACCACATCGACGTCTTTGAGCCCTTCTGTCATGTCGGTGTAGACCTTCACGCCGTATTGCTCGACGCCGATCGGCAGCAGGGTTTTCGGTGCAATTACGCGGATGTCCGGGCAACCCAGGGTTTTCAGCGCCAGCATGTTCGAGCGCGCCACCCGCGAGTGCAGGATGTCGCCGACGATGGCTACCGAGAGATTTTCGAAACCGCCCTTGTGTCGGCGGATCGTCAGCATGTCCAGCATGCCCTGGGTCGGATGGGCGTGACGGCCGTCGCCGCCGTTGATGATCGCCACTTGCGGGCAGACATGCTCGGCGATGAAGTGCGCCGCGCCGGAATCACCGTGACGCACGACGAACATGTCGGCGGCCATGGCCTCCAGGTTGCGCAGGGTATCCAGCAGGGTTTCGCCCTTGCTCGCCGACGATGTGGACACGTTCAGGGTGATCACGTCCGCCGACAGCCGCTGAGCGGCCAGTTCGAAGGTGGTGCGGGTGCGGGTAGAGTTCTCGAAGAACACATTGCAGACGGTTTTGCCGCGTAGCAACGGGACTTTCTTCACCGCCCGGGCGCCGACTTCAAGGAACGAGTCGGCGGTGTCGAGGATTTCCGTCAGCAGCTCGCGGCGCAAACCGTCGAGCGAGAGGAAGTGGCGCAGCTGGCCCTGATCATTGAGCTGCAGCGGGCGCTTGGTGTCTAGAGGCGTCATCGCGAGGGGGACTCTCAATAGGGCGAATTAAAGGGCGAGGTCTTGCAGTTCAAGCACGAGCGGCGATGGGCCGGACAGCTTCACCCGTTCGTGGGCGGCCAGCGACAACGTCGCGCCGACCACATTCGGGCGGATCGGCAGCTCGCCGGCGTCCAGGTCCAGCAGGCAAACCAGGGTCACACTGGCTGGACGGCCGTAGTCGAACAGTTCGTTCATCGCGGCGCGGATGGTCCGGCCACTCATCAGCACGTCGTCGATCAGCACCAGGTCCTGGCCTTCGATCTCGAAGGGCAGCGCGGACGGTCGTACTTGCGGATGCAGGCCGTTCTGGCTGAAGTCATCGCGGTAGAAGGAAACATCCAGGGTGCCAAGGGGCGAATCGCTGCCCAGTTCTTCAAGCAGCGCCTGAGCGACCCAGATGCCGCCCGTGCGAATGCCGATGTAACGTGGTTCGCTGATGCCGCGGTGTTCCAGGTGCGCCTTCAGACGGATCGCCATCTGGCTGATCAGTTCGGCGGGATTGGGCAGGCTCATGGTTGCTCCTTCTTGGGCCCGAGCCGGGTGTGCGTCATGTCATGGCTCGGGTTGTAGCTAAGAGAGACGGGCTAACGGCTCTTCAGGATTGGATGAGATCAGGATTCGAACAGGGCGCTGTTTTCGTCGAGCCAGCCTTGCAGCAGCAGGGCGGCGGCGATGGCGTCGACCGGGTTGTCGCGGTAACTGCCTTTTTGTCCGCCGCGATCACGCCGTTCGCCCTTGGCTTCAAAAGTCGTCAGGCGTTCATCGTGGGTATAAAAGGGCAGGTTGTAGCGGCCGTTCAGGCGGCGGGCGAATTTCTCCGCACGCAAGCACATGTCGCTCGGCGTGCCGTCCATGTTCAATGGCAGGCCGACCACCACAGCGTCAGGCTTCCATTCCTTGATCAGGGCTTCGACCTGATTCCAGTCGGGAATACCGTTTTGCGCCTTGAGGGTACACAGCTCGCGCGCCTGGCCGGTAATCACCTGGCCGACCGCAACGCCGATCTGTTTGGTGCCGTAGTCGAAACCCAGAATCAACCGCAGGGCCATCAGGCGTGCCCCGCCTGGCTGGTCAGCAAACTGAGATTAATGCCCAGGTCCCTGGCCGCTGCTTCAAGGCGCAGTTCGCTGCTGGTGTTGAACAGAATGTCGGCATTGAACGGGCAGGTCAGCCAGGCGTTGTCGGCCAGTTCGGCCTCAAGCTGCCCGGCTTCCCAGCCTGCGTAACCCAAGGCGATTACACTTTTCGCAGGGCCGACACCGTCGGCGATGGCGAACAGCACGTCCTGGGAGGTCGACAGGGACAGATCGCCTTCCAGATCAACGGTCGCCTGATAGCTCTGTCCTGAAGGGTGCAGAACGAATCCACGATCGGTTTGCACCGGGCCGCCCATGAAGATCGGTACGTGGCGGCAGAGCGCTGGCGGCTCGATGTCTGGGCGCAATTGCTCGAGAATCTCCGCCAGATTCAGGTCTTGCGGGCGGTTGACCACCAGCCCCATGGCACCACTGGCCGTGTGCTCGACGATGTAGGTCAAGGTATGGGCAAAGTTCGGGTCGGCCATGTGAGGCATGGCGATCAGGAAGTGATGCTTGAGGTAGCTGGGGCTGACGTTTTTCATGAGCGCTAGTGTGGCGTTGGAGGGGCGAACTGACAAGCTGGGGATGCACAGGAAATGCTCTCGCGAACCCTTGTAGCAGCTGGCGAAGCCTGCGTTCGACTGCGAAGCGGTCGTAAATGGGCCTACGTCGATTATTCAGAATTACCGTGTTTGCGGGTTTGCGAGGACTACGTCCTCGAACGCAGGCTTCGCCAGCTGCTACAGAGAGCGTGCCGTTCTCTAATTGCTGGACAGTCTGTCCCCGCGTGCAAACTTCCACGTCCGAATGATCTCCAGCCGGTCGATGTCCGACAAATCTCCGCTGAACGGCGAAAACGGCGCTGCCAGCCGCACGATGCGCTGGGCTGCCTGATCCAGCAACGGTTGCCCGGAGGATTCCAGCACCAGCACTTCATACAGCGAGCCATCGCGGTTGATCGAGACCATCAGGCGCAAATTGCCGTAGATCTGCTTTCGGCGTGCTTCGTCCGGGTAATTGAGGTTGCCGATACGCTCGACCTTCTTGCGCCATTCGTCCTTATACCAGGCACCTTTGTCGCGCATGGTCGAGGCGGCGCTCAAGCGATGGATACGTGGCCGCTTGGCGTACAGCTGTTGTTCGTTGGCCAGTTCCGCTTCCAGGCTGGCAATGTCGCTGGACAGTTGCTCAGTGTCGAATGTCGGCGCAGCCACCTTGGGTTTGGTGTCTGTCTTCGGGGCTTCGGTTTTGGTCGGGGCTTTTTTCGGTTTCGGTGCAACGGTTGTCACGGCAGCCTTGGGCGGCGCTTCCTGGGCTTCAGGCTGGGCGGCCGGCGGAGGCGTGACTTTCTGCACTTTATTGTCCTGGAATGGCGCGACCTCAGTGGTCTTGGGGATGGCCTTCTTGTCCAGGGTGCCGCTGCCTTGCTGATTATCCTGCGCGAGGAAATCGGCTTTCTCAGGCTTCTTTTCGCTTTTGAAGGTGGCGAGGGTGATTTCCAGGGTTTTGCTGATCTGCTTGGGTTCGACCATTGTGAACCCGACGCCCAATAGCAAGGCCAGGTGAATCAGCGCCGCGAGAAACAGGGTAAATCCGAGGCGATCGGCCGGGCGCACACCACGGTGGGCGAGCTCGGCGGGCAGATCGGACGGAAGAGTCATAACTAGAAAACCAACATCGCGTTTTTCACAGGCCGCGCATGATAACGCAATGTTGGTGATTTCCTGGCTGTTCTATATCAACGAGCCTTGAGCTTCTGATCGATGGCATCCATCAGCAGGCCGCCGATATCGGTGCCAAATGCATTGTCGATCTCGCGAATGCAGGTCGGACTGGTGACATTGATTTCGGTGAGGTGTTCGCCGATCACGTCGAGGCCGACGAACAGCAGGCCTTTTTCCCGCAGGGTCGGACCGACTTGCGCAGCGATCCAGCGGTCTTTTTCACTCAGCGGGCGGGCTTCACCACGACCACCAGCGGCCAGGTTGCCACGGGTTTCGCCGGCTGCCGGGATACGCGCCAGGCAATAATCAACCGGCTCGCCGTCGATCATCAGAATGCGCTTGTCGCCATCCTTGATTGCCGGCAGGTAAGCCTGGCCCATGATCTGCTGGGTGCCCAGTGCCGTCAGGGTTTCCAGGATCACCGAGAGGTTTGGATCACCGGCGCGGTGACGGAAGATCGAGGTGCCGCCCATACCGTCCAGCGGCTTGAGGATCACATCGCCGTGCTTGGCGGCGAATTCACGCAACACATCGGCGCGACGGCTGACGACGGTCGGCGGTGTGCACTGCGGGAACAGCGTGGCGAACAGCTTTTCGTTGCAGTCACGCAGGCTCTGCGGCTTGTTGACCACCAGCACGCCTGCGCGCTCGGCTTGTTCGAGCAAGTACGTGGAGTACACGAACTCCATGTCGAACGGTGGATCCTTGCGCATCAGGATCACATCCAGATCGCTCAGCAGCGCGTCAGTCTCGGCTTCCAGCTCGAACCACTTTTCAGGGTTGGCGAAGACTTTCAGAGGCCGCATCCGCGCCCGCGCTTCGCCTTCTGCCTGATACAAATCGCGCTGTTCCATATAGAACAGTTCCCAGCCGCGCTTCTGTGCGGCCAGCAGCATGGCCAGCGAGCTATCCTTCTTATAGGAAATGCCGGCAATAGGATCCATGACAATCCCGACGCGAACGCTCATGGGTTTTTCCTCGAAATTTGGGGGGCCAAAGGACCGTATAAAAGTGGCGTCAGAGTGGCGCTGAGTGTGTTCCCGGTCAAGGAAAAACCACTGCGCAGGCTGGCCGATAGATTGGTATTGGAGACTGTGCTAAAAAGACTGCCAAGCAGTACTGGCCCTTGAGTATCAAGGGTTTCGAGCCTCCGGTGGACCGGAAACGGACAATTTGATTCGCAAAGGCGACGGTAGAGCAACTATGGATCAGCATTCCAGCGCCTTGAAGGTCATGGTGATCGACGATTCGAAGACGATTCGCCGCACCGCCGAAACGTTGCTGAAAAACGTGGGCTGCGAGGTCATCACGGCCATCGACGGTTTCGATGCGCTCGCCAAGATTGCCGACAACCATCCTGGCATCATCTTTGTCGACATCATGATGCCGCGTCTGGATGGTTATCAGACCTGCGCTTTAATCAAGAACAACAGTGCGTTCAAGTCCACGCCAGTGATTATGCTGTCGTCGAAGGACGGCCTGTTTGACAAGGCAAAGGGGCGCATCGTCGGCTCCGACCAGTTTCTGACCAAGCCTTTCAGCAAGGAAGAACTGCTTAACGCGATCCAGGCCCATGTACCGGGCTTCGCCGCCGTTTTGCCGCAGTAGGACACGCACAGTGACGCTCGGCCAACGGGCCTGGCGTCGACAAGAATGGGGAAAACCATGGCACGTATTCTGATCGTCGATGATTCGCCGACCGAAATGTACAAACTGACCGGCATGCTGGAAAAGCACGGTCATGAAGTGTTGAAAGCCGAGAACGGCGCCGACGGCGTAGCCCTGGCTCGTCAGGAAAAACCCGACGCCGTGCTGATGGACATCGTCATGCCCGGCCTCAACGGTTTCCAGGCGACCCGTCAGCTGACCAAGGATCCGGAAACCGGGCACATCCCGGTCATCATCATCACTACCAAGGATCAGGAAACCGACAAAGTCTGGGGCACACGCCAGGGCGCCAAGGATTACCTGACCAAACCGGTCGACGAAGACACCCTGATCAAAACCCTGAACAGCGTGCTGGCCGGTTGATCTGACCGCCATGACCGAATCACTGACTGCCTTCGAATTGCTGCTGCAGATCGATCAGCGTTGTCGGCTGCTGGTGGCGGACTTGCCGTCCCAGCCAACCCGGCAGGACAGCTGGAGCGGTATCGGCTTCCGCTTGGGCGAGCACTGGTATGTCGCGCCCATGAGGGAAGTCAGCGAGGTCCTGCACGAGCCGCGGCTCACTCAGTTGCCGGGGGTTAAACCTTGGGTCAAGGGTGTCGCTAACCTGCGCGGCCGATTGCTGCCGGTCATGGATGTGTGCGGTTTCTTCGGTGATGAGTTGTCGGCGGTGCGCAAGCAACGACGGGTGTTGGTGATCGAGCACAGCGATGTGTTTGCGGGGTTGATGGTTGATGAAGTCTTCGGGTTGCAGCACTTTGCCGAGGACAGTCTGGAGCCGACAGGTTTCATCAACGGACCGATCGCACCGTTCATCAAAGGCCGGTTTCAGCGCGAGCAGAGCTGGCAAGTATTCAGCCCGTTTGCGCTGGTGCAGTCGCAAGGTTTCATGAACGTAGCGCTGTAAACACTGACTCTTTGGGCGCTGGTGGTGCGACGATTCCACTTTCCCGCGATGCTGGCGGCTCGGTCTCACTTAGAATCGAGTTGATGCTATCGCTAGCAGGCTAGCTCCCACAGAGTCCTCTGCAGGCTTCAAGGGTGTGGTTTAACAGGCGAGGACCGATGACAAAAGCAAAAACAGGCAGGTCAATGGAAGGGTCGCGCAGCCGCTCGCAGATCATCGTGCTGTTCATCGCGCTGATCATTTTCATCATGCTGCTCTTCGCCAACTTTGCTTACCTCAACACCCAAGCCACGTACGACAAACAGTACATCGGCCACGCCGGTGAACTGCGCGTGCTGTCTCAGCGCATTGCCAAAAACGCCACCGAAGCCGCCGCCGGCAAGTCCGCCGCGTTCAAGCTGCTCAGCGATGCACGCAATGACTTCGCCCAGCGCTGGAGTTACCTGAAAAAAGGCGATCCCTCCACCGGACTGCCGCCGGCGCCGTCCACCGTGCGCCCGGAAATGCGCGCCGTGCAGCTGGATTGGGAGCGCCTGCTGAAAAACACCGACACCATTCTCTCCAGCGAACAGACCGTACTGTCGCTGCATCAAGTTGCGGCGACACTGGCCGAAACCGTGCCGCAATTGCAGGTCGAATACGAAAAAGTCGTCGAGATTCTGCTGCAGCGCGGTGCACCGGCCGCCCAGGTCGCGATGGCTCAACGTCAATCGCTGCTGGCCGAGCGTATTTTGGGCGCGGTGAATACCGTACTGGCCGGCGATGAAAGTTCGCAGCAAGCCGCAGACATTTTCGGTCGTGACGCGGCGCGATTCGGCCAAGTGCTCAATGGCATGCTGCAGGGCAATCCGGCGCTGAAAGTCAGCCAGGTCGAAGACCGCGATGCGCGAGCGCGTCTGGTCGAGATTTCCGAGCTGTTTGAATTTGTCTCGGGCTCTGTCGATGAAATCCTCGAGACCTCACCGGAGCTGTTCAAGGTCCGTGAGTCCGCCACCAACATTTTCAGCCTGTCGCAAACCTTGCTCGACGAAGCCTCGCACCTGGCCACCGGGTTTGAGAACCTGGCCGGCGGGCGCACTACCGACACCATTGGTGGCTACGTGCTGGGGCTGCTGGCACTGGCGTCGATCATCCTGATTGGCATGGTGATGGTGCGTGAAACCAATCGTCAGCTGCGGGAAACGGCCGAGAAGAACGAGCGCAACCAGAATGCGATCATGCGCCTGCTAGATGAAATCGAAGACCTGGCCGACGGAGACCTGACGGTGACCGCCTCGGTGACGG
The DNA here is from genome assembly GCF_059716215.1 of Pseudomonas sp. LBUM1643. Lineage (NCBI taxonomy): Bacteria > Pseudomonadati > Pseudomonadota > Gammaproteobacteria > Pseudomonadales > Pseudomonadaceae > Pseudomonas > Pseudomonas sp. LBUM1643. The sequence continues at coordinate 6,069,499 of NZ_CP166813.1, read as the reverse complement.
AAGACTTCACCGGCTCCATCGCCGACTCGATCAACTATTCCGTGGACCAACTGCGGGACCTGGTCGCCACCATCAACCTGACGGCCGGCCAGGTCGCTGCTGCCGTGCAGGAAACCCAGGCCACCGCGATGCATCTGGCGCAGGCTTCGGAGCATCAGGCCCAACAGATTTCCGAAGCGTCCACGGCCATCAATGACATGGCGCAATCCATCGATCAAGTATCAGCCAACGCCGCGGAATCTTCGGCGGTGGCCGAGCGTTCGGTGGAAATCGCCAACAAGGGCAACGAGGTGGTGCACAACACCATCCACGGCATGGACAACATCCGTGAACAAATTCAGGACACCGCCAAACGCATCAAGCGCCTGGGCGAGTCCTCTCAGGAAATCGGCGATATCGTCAGCCTGATCGATGACATTGCCGACCAGACCAACATCCTCGCCCTGAACGCAGCCATCCAGGCCTCGATGGCCGGTGACGCCGGGCGCGGTTTTGCGGTGGTCGCCGATGAAGTGCAGCGTCTCGCCGAGCGTTCATCCGCCGCGACACGGCAGATCGAAACCCTGGTGCGGGCGATTCAGACCGACACCAACGAAGCGGTTATTTCCATGGAGCAGACCACCACCGAAGTGGTGCGCGGAGCACGCCTGGCGCACGATGCCGGAGTGGCCCTGGAAGAAATCGAAGGCGTTTCGAAAACCCTCGCGGCGCTGATCCAGAGTATTTCCAACGCCGCCCAGCAGCAGACGTCTTCGGCCGGACAGATTTCCCTGACGATGAACGTGATCCAGCAAATCACCTCGCAGACCTCGTCAGGTTCCACTGCTACCGCCGAGAGCATCGGCAACCTGGCGAAAATGGCCAGTCAGCTGCGGCGTTCGGTGTCCGGTTTCACCTTGCCGGCGGCCAAGTCGCAAGCAGCGGATAAAGTGTGAAGCGCCAACGGGCGTATGCTTTTTTTTGAGAGGGGCAGTGAGCGGAGTGGTTATGGGTGATCGGCACGACTATGTGGCCCTCGAGTGGGTCAAGGGTGAGATTGCCGAAACGCTGAGGCAGGCGGCTCTTCACCTGGAAAGCATGGCCATCGACGAGGAGCAGACAACGCCTGCGCTCGGTGAATGCCTGGCGTGCATCCATCAGGTCCATGGCGTGCTGCAGATGGTCGAATTCTACGGCGCGGCGTTGCTCGCCGAAGAGATGGAACAGCTGACCCTGGCTCTGTTGCAGAACCGCGTCAGCCATCGTGATGAAGCGATCCACCTGCTGTTGCAAGCCCTCGGGCAGTTGCCCATCTACCTCGATCGGGTACAAGGCGCACGGCGGGACCTGCCGCTGGTGGTGCTGCCGCTGATCAATGATTTGCGTAGCGCGCGTGGCGAGAGCCTGCTGTCAGAAACCAGTCTGTTCAGCCCGCAACTGCCGGACTTGCCCGCGCTGGACGAGGAAGAACTCGCGCTTCTGGAGCCGGCGGAATTACCCAACGTGTTACGCAAGTTGCGGCAGATGCTGCAGATGGCGCTGGTCGGTTTACTGCGCGAGCAGGAGGACGATACTCACCTTGGCTACCTGGCCAAGGTCTTCGCGCGCCTCGAAGGCATCTGTGGCGATGCGCCGTTGAGCCCTTTGTGGCAAGTGGCTTCGGCGTTGGTCGAAGGCATGCGCGGCGGTGCGATCGCTAACAGTCCGGCATTGCGCAGCCTGTTCAAGGACGCGGACAAAGAACTCAAGCGCCTGCTCGAACAGGGCATGCGCGGCATCAACCAACCAGCGCCTCCAGAGTTGCTCAAGAGTTTGCTGTTCTACATTGCCAAAGCCGACCACCCCACCGGGCAGATGCTGACCATGAAAGATCGCTACTCACTGGACGACGCATTGCCTGACAGTGCAATGGTCGACGAAGAACGCGCCCGGTTGGCCGGCCCCGACCGCGATGCCATGCGCTCGGTGCTGGCGGCGCTCTGCGAAGAGCTGGTGCGGGTGAAAGAGCGCCTGGACCTGTTCGTCCGCAGCGACCGCCAGCACACCTCGGACCTCGAAAGCCTGCTGTCGCCCCTGCGACAAATCGCCGACACCCTGGCGGTGCTGGGATTTGGTCAGCCGCGCAAGGTCATCATCGATCAACTGGCGGTGGTACTGAGCCTCGTTCAAGGCCAGCGCGAACCCAGCGATGCCGTTCTCATGGACGTCGCCGGTGCCTTGCTCTACGTCGAAGCCAACCTGTCCGGCATGGTCGGCACCGTTGAGCCGGAAAGCCAGGAAGACAGCCGCCTGCCAACCACCGACCTGACCCAGATCCACCAGATCGTCATCAGGGAGGCGCGCATCTGCCTGCAACAGGCCAAGGACATGATCGTCGACTACATCGACGCCGACTGGGACCGTCAGCATTTGCAGCCCTTGCCGGCCTTGCTGACACAGGTCCGTGGGGCGCTGGCGATGATTCCATTGAGTCGCGCGGCCAGCCTGATCGAGTCCTGCAATCACTTCATCCGCGAGCACTTGTTGCTGGACCCGGACCAGCCCGGCTGGCAGGAACTGGACAGCCTCGCCGACGTTATCACCAGCATCGAATACTACCTGGAGCGTCTCAGTGATGACCCCGAGGCGCCGGGGGAGCATCTTCTCGACGTTGCGCAAAAAGGCTTGGCTGCCCTTGGCTTCTTCCCCAACGAGCGGCATGTGCCGGTGCTGGAAGATGTGCTGAGCCCGAGTGAAGCGCAGGTGATCCAGGAACAGCAGGCGCTGGAAGATCCAGAAGTGGTCCAGACCCTGGCCGATGTATTGGCCAGTCCCGTTTCCGTCGTGAATCCGCCTGCCCTGAACACCCCGGGCAGTCTGCTCCCGCCGCCCGCAGACGAAGAGCCGGTGGACGATGAATTGCGTGAAGTGTTTCTCGAAGAAGGTGAAGAAGTTCTGGATACCCTTCGCGAATACTTGCCGCGCTGGACCGCCGCACCCGAGAACACATCGGCCCTGAGTGAATTGCGCCGGGCCTTTCACACCTTGAAAGGCAGTGGCCGTATGGTCCGGGCATTGGTCTTGGGCGAGCTGGCCTGGGCGGTGGAGAACCTGCTCAATCGCGTGCTCGAACACAGCGTCAAACCAGGGCCTGCGGTGCAGAAGCTACTGGAGGATGTGCTGCATCTGCTGCCTGAACTGGTGGCTGAATTTGCGAGCAACACCCAGCGACAACGCAACGATGTCGACCAGCTGGCCGCCCGTGCGCATGCCTTGGCCAAGGGCGTTGAGCCGCTGCTGGACGAGGACGTACAAGACGTCGCCGCGCTCGATCCCCTGCTGTTGGAGATCTTTCGCAACGAAGCCGAAACCCATTTGGCCAGCCTCAACCGATTCCTCGAACAAGCCGCCGAGCATGTGCCGTTGCAGGCCAGCGACGACTTGCAGCGCGCCTTGCATACCCTCAAGGGCAGCGCCTCGATGGCCGGCGTTGTGCCGATTGCCGAACTGGCGGCGCCGCTGGATCAACTGGCCCGCGAGTACAAGGCGCATCTGTTAGCGCTGGACCTGGACGAAGTCGAGTTGTTGCTGGAGGCCGAAGGCTTGTTCCGGCTTGGATTGCGCCAGCTGAAAATCGATCCACTGGCTGACATTCCCGGTGCGCGTACCTTGATCGAAAGAACCCAGGCGCTGTTGGCCGAGCGTCTGGAAACCCTCTTGAACGCACCGCATACCCGGATGCGCATCAAGCGCGATCCGCAACTGATCAACAACTTCCTCGCCCAGGGCATGGACATCCTGCTGGATGCCGAAAGCCTGTTGCAACGCTGGCAGCAACACCCCGGCGAGCGCCAGGAACTCACTGCGCTGCTGGATGAACTGACCACCCTTGGCGAAGGCGCGCACCTGGCCGATCTGCACCCGGTGGATGAGCTCTGCGAAGCCTTGCTCGATCTGTATGGCGCGGTGGAAGAAAGCAGCCTGGCGGTCAGCGACCGGTTTTTTCACGAGGCACAAAGTGCCCATGAAGCGTTGATCAACATGCTCGACGAACTGGCGGCGGGCCAGGAAGTCAGCCCGCAACCGGAGCGGGTGCGAGCCTTGCGTGACTTGCTTGACGAGAGTCTTGATCCCTCGGCAATGGGCCTGATTCGCAGCGATGGCAGCCGTACCCTGAGCATCCGTGAGCTGGGCAGTGCCACCGCCGAACTGGCGAAGACCGAATCTCCTGCCGAGCGCGACGATGCGATCGTGTCGATCTTTCTTGAGGAAGCGGTCGATATTCTCGAGAGCGCCGGCCAGGCCTTGCAACGCTGGTTGAGTGATCCGGACAACGCCGCGCCGCTGCTGTCCCTGCAGCGTGATCTGCACACCCTCGAAGGCGGTGCGCGTATGGCCGGCATCGAACCGGTGGGCGATCTGGCCCATGAGCTGGAAGGCCTTTACCAAGGGTTGGCAGACCGCCGTTACAGCCACAACGACGTCTTGGCGCAGTTGCTTGAGCAAAGCCATGATCGCCTCGCACAGTTGCTCGAGCAGCTGCACGGTCACACGCCATTGGACGACCCGGATGAGCTGATCGAGACCATTCGTGAGTACCGCCAGCACAACGTTGTCAGTGCGGAGGTCGCGCAAACAACAGCGGTCAGCGATTCGCCGGGCCATGATCCGGAGTTGCTCGATATCTTCCTGGAAGAAGGTTTCGACATCATCGAAAACTCCGGCGCTGCCTTGGTGCGCTGGCAGGCTGAACCGTCGAACCGTCAGGAAGTGGAAACCCTGCTACGGGATTTGCACACCCTGAAGGGCGGGGCAAGGATGGTGGAAATCGCACCGATAGGCGACCTGGCCCATGAGCTGGAAACCCTTTACGAGGGCTTGTTCGCGGGTGTGTTGCAACCGACCGCGGCATTGTTCGCCCTGTTGCAAAGCAGCCATGACCGACTGGCCCAAATGCTCGACGCGGCCCGCGCTGGCCAACCCTTGCCGCCGGCCGACCGGCTGATCGATGCGATCAGGAATTTCAGTCATCCGGCAGTGCCCGACATCGCGGTGGTCGCACCCGCCGCGCTCAAGCCCGAGCCGCCGATCTTGCAGCCCGATATCGGCGCGGACATGGTCAAGGTCTCGGCGGAACTGCTCGACGATCTGGTCAACCTGGCGGGTGAAACGTCGATATTCCGTGGCCGCATCGAGCAACAGGTCAACGATGCCCGCGTGGCCCTGAGCGAGATGGAAACCACCATCGAACGGATGCGCGATCAACTGCGTCGGCTCGATACGGAAACCCAGGGGCGCATTCTCAGCCGGCAGCAGGTCGAAGCCGAACGCCTGGGTTACGAGGAATTCGATCCGCTGGAAATGGATCGCCATTCGCAATTGCAGCAACTGTCACGCGCGTTGTTCGAGTCCGCCTCCGACTTGCTCGATCTCAAGGAAACACTCGACCGGCGCAATCAGGACGCGGAGAACCTGCTTCAACAGCAGGGCCGCATCAATACCGAGTTGCAGGAAGGCCTGATGCGTACGCGCATGGTGCCGTTCGAACGCATGTTGCCGCGGTTGAAACGCATCGTCCGCCAGGTCTCCAGTGAGTTGGGCAAGGACGTGGAATTCATCGTCGGCAACGCTGAAGGCGAGATGGACCGCAATGTGCTCGAACGCATGGCGGCCCCCTTGGAGCACATGCTGCGCAACGCGGTGGACCATGGGCTGGAATCCACCGAGGCACGCATTGCGGCGGGTAAGCCGGCTCAAGGCATGATCACCCTGGACCTGTCGCGAGAGGGTGGCGACATCATTTTCGACATCCGCGACGACGGCGCTGGCGTGCCGCTGGACGCCGTGCGCCGCAAAGCGATCAAGCGTGGTTTGCTGGCCCCCGACAGCGATATCAGTGATCGCGACGTGCTGCAATTCATCCTGCAACCGGGGTTCTCGACGGCGGAGAAAATCACCCAGATTTCCGGGCGTGGCGTGGGCATGGACGTGGTGCATGAAGAGGTGCGGCAGCTGGGCGGCAGTATGAGCATCGACTCCAGGCCGGGGCAGGGCGTGCATTTTCGGATCCGCCTGCCATTCACGGTGTCGGTCAACCGGGCATTGATGGTGCAGTGCGGTGAGGATCAATACGCGATCCCGCTGAACACCATCGACGGCATTGTTCGCGTGCTGCCCAACGAACTCGAAGGGCATTACCGGCTGGATCCGCCGACTTATAAATACGCCGGACAGCACTATGAATTGTGCTACCTGGGTGAGCTTCTCAAAACCAGTTCTCGTCCGAAACTGTTGGGCCAGAGCCTGCCATTACCGGTGTTGCTGGTGCAGTGCAACGAGCGGCACATCGCTGTGCAGGTCGATGCCATGGCCGGGACTCGTGAGATCGTGGTCAAAAGTCTCGGTCCGCAATTTGCGGCCGTGAAAGGCTTGTCGGGGGCGACCATTCTGGGTGATGGCCGGGTGGTGCTGATTCTTGATCTGCTGGCGCCGCTGCGCGCCATGCAGGCCCGTGTCCCGCAGGCCACTGACGATGCGGAAGTCGAACCGCACAAGCCATTGCTGGTGCTGGTGGTCGATGACTCGGTCACGGTGCGCAAGGTGACAAGTCGTCTGCTCGAACGCCACGGCATGAACGTGCTGACCGCCAAGGATGGCGTCGACGCCATGCTCCTGCTCGAAGAACACCTGCCTGACCTGATGCTGCTGGACATCGAAATGCCACGCATGGACGGCTTCGAAGTGGCCGCACAGGTGCGTGCCGACGAACGTTTACAGCACCTTCCCATCATCATGATCACCTCCCGCACCGGCCAGAAACACCGCGACCGTGCCATGGCGATCGGCGTCAATGACTACCTGGGCAAGCCGTATCAGGAATCGGTGTTGCTCGACAGCATCGCCTTGTGGAGCAAACCCCATGCTTGAACACCGCACCAGCAACCTCACCGGACTGCTGCTGCCCCTGGCAGATCGCAACCTGATCCTGCCCAACGTCGCGGTCGCCGAGCTGATCGACTATCAGCCCGGTGCTTTCGATCTGGATACACCACCGTGGTACTTGGGGCGCGTGACGTGGCGGGATCGGCACATTCCATTGCTCTGTTTCGAATCGGCGTGTGGCGGCAAAATCGTTATCGGAGACCGTGCGCGGATCGTCATTCTCAATGCACTGGGCGGCCGGCCGGAGCTGCGGTTCATCGCGCTGCTGGTGCAAGGAATTCCCAGGTCGTGCAAGCTGGACAGTCAGCTGAGCTATGTGGATGTGCCGTTGTGCGCGCTTGAGCAGGCGGCGGTACAAGTGGGGGATCAGGTGGCGAAGGTGCCGGATTTGTTGGCGTTGGAGCGCTTGTTGGAAAGTGTCGGTCTTGCGTGACTGCTGCCACCGCCGAAAATCTCCAATGCAACTCAACTTCCTGTGGCGAGGGAGCTTGCTCCCGCTTGGTCGCGTAGCGGCCCTCATGTCCATACGACTGCTGCGCAGCCGAGCGGGAGCAAGCTCCCTCGCCACAGTGCTCATCTAATCCCAATGCCTGTGTTGGTAATTCCGGCCTCATCGAGGGCGAGATGGCCTGCGATGGGTACTGAACTGGCAACATGGATTCAAATCATTACTCTGACCGTAACTATCCGCCACTGCGCTTGATTGATGCTCCATCCCAACACTCCTAAGGTGACCTCCACGATAGCGAACCCGTGGAGTGGTCATGACAACAACAATATCCCCCGACTCGCGATGGACGCGGCGGCGCAGCGAGAAGCAGCGGCGTCTGGAGTTGGTCAAGGATCTGGCCGACGGTGTGGTCCTTCCCGCCGACAAGATCGTTGCGGCGCTCGAGGCGTTGATCCTGCCTGGCGACCGTGTGGTGCTCGAGGGCAATAACCAGAAGCAGGCGGATTTCCTTTCCCGCTCCCTGGCCAAGGCTGATCCCGCGAAACTGCACGACTTGCACATGATCATGCCCAGCGTCGGGCGTTCCGAGCATCTGGACCTGTTCGAGCGCGGCATTGCCCGCAAGCTCGACTTCTCGTTTGCCGGCACTCAAAGCCTGCGCATCAGCCAGTTGCTGGAAGACGGATTGCTGGAAATCGGCGCAATCCACACCTACATCGAGCTTTATGCACGGCTGGTGGTGGACCTGATCCCCAACGTCGTGCTCTCGGCTGGCTTCATGGCCGACCGCGCCGGCAATATCTATACCGGCCCCAGCACCGAAGACACCCCGGCGCTGATCGAACCGGCCGCGTTCAGCGACGGCATCGTGATCGTTCAGGTCAATCAACTGGTGGACGATGTCAGCGAACTGCCCCGTGTCGACATCCCTGCGTCCTGGGTGGATTTCGTGGTGGTGGCGGACAAGCCTTTCTACATCGAACCTCTCTTCACTCGTGACCCACGCCACATCAAGCCCGTGCATGTGCTGATGGCGATGATGGCAATCCGCGGGATCTACGAAAAACACAATGTCCAGTCGCTCAACCATGGCATCGGCTTCAACACCGCCGCCATCGAATTGATCCTGCCGACCTACGGCGAGTCCCTTGGCCTGAAGGGCAAGATCTGCCGCAACTGGACCCTCAATCCCCATCCCACCCTGATACCGGCGATCGAAAGCGGCTGGGTCGAAAGCGTGCATTGCTTCGGCACCGAACTGGGGATGGAGAACTACATCGCCGCCCGGCCAGACGTGTTCTTCACTGGCCGCGACGGTTCCCTGCGATCCAACCGGATGTTTTGCCAACTGGCCGGGCAGTACGCCGTGGACCTGTTCATCGGCGCGACCTTGCAAGTGGATGGCGACGGTCATTCATCCACCGTGACCCGTGGGCGACTGGCGGGCTTCGGTGGTGCGCCAAACATGGGCCACGACCCGCGCGGTCGTCGCCATGGCACACCGGCGTGGCTCGACATGCGCCACGAAGACGCGCCCGAAGCCCTGCTCGAACGCGGCAAAAAACTTGTGGTGCAAATGGTCGAGACCTTCCAGGAGGGCGGAAAACCGACCTTTGTCGAAACCCTGGACGCTGTGGAAGTCGCGCGCAAAAGCGGCATGCCGTTGGCGCCGATCATGATCTACGGCGACGACGTCACGCACCTGCTGACCGAAGAAGGCATCGCCTATTTGTACAAGGCGCGCTCGCTCGAAGAGCGTCAGGCGATGATCGCCGCCGTCGCCGGAGTCACCACCATCGGGCTGCGCCACAATCCCAAAGACACCGCCCGTATGCGCCGCGAAGGCTTGATCGCTTTGCCCGAGGATCTCGGCATCCGCCGCACCGATGCCACTCGCCAATTGCTGGCGGCGAAAAGCGTGGCGGACCTGGTGGAATGGTCCGGTGGCCTCTACAACCCGCCCGCCAAGTTCAGGAGCTGGTAATGCACGCATTCAACCTGCAACCCAAACCTTTAACCCTGGCCGATCGGCTGGCGGATCTTGCGGTGGACGCGCTGATCGATGAAGCGGATCTGTCGCCGAAACCGGCACTGGTCGACCGTCGCGGCAATGGCGCTCACACCGATTTGCACCTCGGACTAATGCATGCCTCGGCGCTGTCGTTGTGGCCGGCGTTCAAGGAAATGGCTGGAGCGGCCATCGCGTTCGGCGAAGTGAATGTGCAACTGCGCGAAGCCGTCGGGCGCATTGGCCGGGAAGGGGAGCACGCCATGCTCACCACCACGGCCGGTGTGAATACCCATCGTGGCGCGATTTGGGCCTTGGGTCTTTTGGTCACGGCCACAGCCCTGGCCCCTGAAGCCAATGCCCCGCATAGCGTGGCCCTGCGAGCGGCGCGATTAGCCCTGCTTGATGACTGTTATGCGCCGCGCGCCCTGAGTCATGGCGCCCAGGTCGCCCTACGATACGGCGCACGCGGAGCCCGTGAAGAGGCGCAGCTGGGTTTCCCGGCCGTGATTCACCGCGCGTTGCCACAACTCAAACGCAGTCGTGCCGCCGGCGCCGGCGAACAGAATGCCCGCCTCGATGCGTTGCTGGCGATCATGACCCAACTGTCCGATACCTGCGTGCTGTACCGCGCCGGTGAGCAGGGCTTGCACGCCATGCAGGCTGGTGCCCAGGCGGTGCTGGACAAAGGTGGCAGCGCCAGCCTCGCCGGTCGCCGTCATCTGCATGAACTCGACCAACAACTTATCGCATTGAATGCCTCGCCCGGCGGTGCCGCGGACCTGCTCGCCGCCAGCCTGTTTCTTGACCGCATCGAGTCCGGCGACGGCAGTATCCAGGGAGCGTCCTGATGGAAACCTTATCGTTTGAATTCCCCGCCGGTCAGCCACCCCGTGGCCGCACGCTGGTGGGTTGTGTCGGCTCCGGCGATCTGGAAGTGCTGATCGAGCCCGGTCAGGCAGGCAAGTTGACGATCCAGGTGCAGACCTCGGTCAACGGTAGCGAGCAACGCTGGCAGCACCTGTTTGCACGGATGTTTGAAGGTCAGACACCCCCGGCGATGGACATCGATATCCACGATTTCGGCGCGACCCCAGGCGTGGTGCGCCTGCGTCTGGAGCAAGGCTTTGAGGAGATCGGCCATGACTGACATCGCAGTGCTTGCCCACAAACACAGCTTCGTCGAACTCGGCGCGCGGCAACGGGCGAAAGCCTTGCTCGATGCCGGCACTTTTCGCGAATTGCTTGACCCCTTTCAACGTGTCATGTCGCCGTGGTTGTCGCGCCAGGGCGTGGTGCCACAAGCCGATGACGGCGTGGTTATCGTCAAAGGCAGCATCGACGGATTGCCGGTGGTCATTGCCGCCATCGAAGGCGCATTTCAGGGTGGCAGCCTGGGGGAAGTCGGCGGGGCCAAGATTGCCGGCGCGCTGGAATTGGCGGCCGAAGACAACCGCAAAGGCACGTCGACCCGTGCCGTATTGCTGCTGGAAACCGGTGGCGTGCGTTTGCAGGAAGCCAACCTCGGTCTGGCAGCGATTGCCGATATTCACGCGGCCATTGTCGATCTACAGCAGTACCAGCCTGTTGTCGGCGTCGTGGCGGGTAGCGTCGGGTGCTTTGGCGGGATGTCGATTGCTGCCGGTCTCTGCAGCTATCTGGTGGTGACGCGCGAAGCACGGCTTGGCTTGAACGGCCCGCAAGTGATCGAACAGGAAGCGGGGCTTGAGGAATATGACTCCCGTGATCGTCCTTTCATCTGGAGCCTGACCGGAGGCGAGCAACGTTTCGCCAGCGGTCTGGTAGACCGCTACGTTGCCGACGACGTCGAGCAGATCCAGCAACACGTCAGTGAATTGCTCAAGCAAGGGCTGCCGGCACAACCGCGCAGCCATCAGGCCGAACGGTATCTGCAACGCCTGGCCCGTCTGGACGCCGTACCGCAAATCGAGCCGGCGACGGTTCGCGATCTGTATCAAGGAGAGCACTCATGAGTTCGTATTCCCTGCGCGGGTTGCACTGGTTCGATGCCTTGAGTGCCGGCGCGAAACCGGTCGAAGGTTTGCCGGCCTCGCTGAAGGTCGCCGATGGCGTGCTGGGTGATCAGACCGTGCGGTTCATTGCCGTTGTGGCCGATCCCGACAACCGTTTTGTGCGCGCCCGCAATGGTGAAGTCGGCCTGCTGGAAGGGTGGGGTCTGGCCAAGGCTGTGGATGAAATCATCGCGGCCGATCAGTACAAACCGCACAAACGCGCGGTGATCGCTATCGTCGATGTGCCCAGTCAGGCCTACGGCCGGCGCGAAGAAGCGCTCGGCATTCACCAGGCATTGGCGGGCGCGGCGGACAGTTACGCCCGCGCTCGATTGGCTGGCCATGCGGTCATCGGATTGTTGGTGGGCAAGGCGATGTCGGGAGCGTTTCTGGCTCACGGTTACCAGGCCAATCGACTGATCGCACTGCGGGACCCGGGGGTGATGGTGCATGCCATGGGCAAGGCATCGGCCGCGCGCGTGACGTTGCGCAGCGTCGAAGAACTTGAAGCCCTGGCCGCCAGTGTGCCGCCGATGGCCTATGACATCGACAGCTATGCCAGCCTCGGACTGCTCTGGGAAACCTTGTCGGTGGAGCACATCGAACAGCCCACCGCCGCCGATCTGGCCCGCGTGACTGAATGCCTGAGCCAGGCGATTGCTGATGTCGCTGTCAGTGGTCGCGATCTCAGCAGCCGTTTGGGCGCGAGCAATCGTGCCGCCTCGAGCCAGGTTCGCCAACTGTTGAGAGCACAGTGGTGAGCGCGATCCTGGCCCATGACCTGCTCTGGGGGATGACCCTGGCGCAGTTGCCTGAGGACGCGCCTGCCTGGGTGATCGATTCGATCAACGCAGCGCAGCCGGTGGTGGTTCGACGGGCTTTGTGCACGGCGGGCGAAATCGCAGTCGGGGTGCGTGGGCGTTTGCGTGAGCAGCGCTTTGCAACGGTCATGCGGGTCGACGGGATTGAGCGTTGCGTCAAGCCGGAAGCGCTGTGTCACGTCTTGATCGAACGGGATCTGCCGGCAGTACGCGCCCTCGATCAACTGCGACCGATGCTCGACGATTGCGGTTGGGTCTGGGGTGTCAGCGGCAGTGCCGGGTTCGAATTGGCCAGCGGGATCGAGGCCTTGCACCCGCAGAGTGACCTGGACTTGATCCTGCGTACGCCGCAACCGTTGCATCGGTTGCAAGCGCAGGAACTGGTGAAACTGCTCGATGTTGCTGCATGCCCGGCGGACATGCAGTTGCAGACGCCTTTAGGTGCCGTCGCATTGCGCGAGTGGGCAAGTTCTTCGCGAAAAGTCCTGCTCAAAAGTGCCGTCGGCGCCTGTCTGGTCGATGATCCCTGGAACCCACAAGAGCAAGCAGCGTGAGCAGTTTGCTGGTGTTCCCGGGGCAAGGCGCGCAGCAGCCGGGCATGCTCCATCGTTTACCCCAGGAAACGGTGAGCGAGGCGAGTGAAACGCTGGGTGAAGATGCCTTGTTGCTGGATTGCGCTGAGGCACTGCAATCGACGAGGTCTGTGCAGCTTTGCCTGCTGATCGCCGGCGTGGCTGCGTCGCGCCAGTTAGCAATGAAAGCGGATTACGTGGCCGGCCTGTCCATCGGTGCTTATCCAGCCGCCGTGGTGGCCGGTGCCTTGAGCTTCAGTGATGCACTGCACTTGGTCAGCCTGCGCGGTGAGCTGATGCAGCAGGCTTATCCGCAGGGCTACGGGATGACCGCGATCATCGGCCTTGATCTGACCACAGTGGAAAGTTTGCTGGCGCAGGTTCATAGCGTCGATACACCGGTCTACCTGGCCAACATCAATTCCGATAACCAGGTGGTCATTGCCGGCAGCGATGGCGCGATGAAGGCAGTCGCGACGCTGGCCAAAGATCAAGGCGCAGGCTTGGCCAAACGCCTCGCAGTCAGCGTTCCTTCGCACTGCCCGTTGCTGGAAGGCCCGGCCAAAACCCTGGCGGAAGCGTTCGCCAAGGTGCCGATGAAAACGCCGGCGTCGGGCTACCTGAGTGGTAGTCGCGCCCGGCCGATCATCAACACCGATGCCTTGCGCGACGACTTGGCTTTCAACATGTGCCGCGTCGTCGATTGGCGCGGCACGGTGCAAAGCGCCTACGAGCGTGGCGTTCGTCTGCAGATCGAACTCCCGCCCGGCGCGGTGCTGACCGGACTGGCGCGTCGGGTATTCGAGCAGGGCACCGTCATCGCTTTCGACGGCGCGCGGCTCGACACCTTACAGGCGCTTTTGCGTGAGGAGGGAAGCCGCCAACACTAGATCTGCGACTCAGGCTTCGAACAACAAAAACAACATTCGACGATGCACTTTGAGGACTACAACAATGATTATCTACGGTGTGGCGCTGCTGGCGATTTGTACGCTGGCAGGCGTGATCATGGGTGACATGCTCGGCGTGTTGCTGGGCGTGAAGTCCAATGTGGGCGGCGTGGGGATCGCGATGATCCTGTTGATCTGCGCCCGGTTGTGGATGCAAAAACGCGGCGGCATGACCAAGGATTGCGAGATGGGCGTCGGCTTCTGGGGCGCCATGTACATCCCTGTCGTGGTCGCGATGGCGGCGCAACAGAACGTCGTCACCGCGCTGCATGGTGGCCCGGTGGCAGTGCTGGCAGCGATCGGTTCGGTGGTGCTTTGTGGCTGCACCATTGCCTTGATCAGCCGGACCCACAAGGGAGAACCCTTGCCCGATGAGCCGGCGGAAATAACCCCGGTCGGCACACCTGTAGGAGGACGCTGATATGTGGGATCTCGTTGAAAAAGGTCTTGAGCATAACGGTCTGGTCACTGCGTTCGCCTTTGTCGGCGTGATCATGTGGGTGTCGGTGGTCTTGTCCAAACGACTGACGTTCGGACGGATTCACGGTTCGGCCATTGCCATCGTCATCGGTCTGGTGTTGGCCTGGGTGGGCGGCACCATGACCGGTGGGCAAAAAGGCCTCGCGGACCTGACCTTGTTTTCCGGTATCGGCTTGATGGGCGGCGCGATGCTGCGTGACTTCGCCATTGTTGCCACGGCGTTTGAAGTGCAGGCGACTGAAGCGAAAAAGGCCGGGCTGATTGGTGTGATTGCGTTGTTGCTGGGCACGATTCTGCCGTTCGTTGTCGGCGCGAGTATTGCCTGGGCGTTCGGTTATCGGGACGCCGTGAGCATGACCACCATCGGCGCGGGTGCGGTGACCTACATCGTCGGGCCGGTGACTGGCGCAGCGATTGGTGCGAGTTCGGACGTGGTCGCGTTGTCGATTGCCACCGGGTTGATCAAGGCGATTCTGGTGATGGTCGGCACGCCGATGGCGGCGCGCTGGATGGGGTTGGATAACCCGCGTTCGGCGATGGTATTTGGCGGGTTGGCCGGCACTGTCAGCGGTGTGACTGCCGGGCTGGCGGCGACGGATCGGCGGCTGGTGCCCTATGGCGCATTGACCGCGACTTTTCATACCGGGCTTGGGTGTTTGCTGGGGCCTTCGTTGTTGTACTTCATAGTTCGCGGGATTGTGGGCTGACTGCAGATTCTGAGTTGCCTGGGCTGACGCCATCGCTAGCAGGCTAGCTCCCACAGGGGGAAAGGGTATGCACTCCCCCAGGGATATGCATTCCCACTGTGGGAGCCAGCCTGCTGGCGATTGGGGGCGACGCGTTTTCAAGCCTGCCGATTGGCATACATCCGACACTCCGCCAACAGCGCCAGCAAATTCGGGTCCCGCTCCTTGGCCTTCAGGAACACCACGCCAATGTGCTGCTGCAGCCGATACTTTTCCTGCAGCGGAATCAGCTTCACCCGGTTCTCATACACCGCCGCAATTCTCCCTGGCAGCAACGCATAACCCACGCCGGAGCTGACCATGCTCAACAGGGTAAAGATGTCGTTGACCTGCATCGCCACCTTTGGCTCGAACCCCGCCTGCTCGAATACCCGCTTGCCATCCTGGTGGGTGGCGAAGCCTTGGGTCAGGGTGATGAAGGTTTCATCGCGCACTTCGGCAAGGTCGACTTCAGCCCTGTTGGCAAACTTCGAATCGGCCGGCGTGGCCAGGAAGATATCGTCGGAAAACAGCGGAATATGCTCGCAGTCCGGGTCATTGATGCTGTCATCCAAAGACACGAGAATCGCATCGACTTCCATGTTCTTGAGCTTGTACAGCAGGTCGAAGTTGGAGCCGAGAATCAGGTCGATGTTGAGTTCGCTGCGGCGAATTTTCAGGCCCATGATCAGCTGTGGCACGGTCTTCACCGTTAGCGAATACAGTGAGCCCAACTTGAAGCGTTCGGCAGAGAAACCGGCGGCCTCGCGGGTGAGGCGCACGCTTTCCACGACATCCTGAATCAGTTTCTGCGCCCGCTCCTCCAGCACATACGCGCTCTCAAGTGGCGTGAGGTTGCGGCCTTCGTGCTTGAACAACGGGCAACGCAGGGCGCTTTCGAGGGAATGAATGGCGCGGTGCACGCTGACGTTGCTGGTCTGCAGTTCGGCAGCGGCTCTCGCCAGGTTGCCGGTACGCATGAAGGCCAGGAACACCTCGAGTTTTTTCAGGGTCAACTCTTCGTCAATCAGCATGATGTGGACTCTTATTCGAATGGCTCGATTGTGCACGCATGCGAGCTTTTGTAGGAGCAGTAGGAACTGTAGGAGCTGTCGAGCGAAGCGAGGCTGCGATCTTTTGATTTTTGGTTTTTAAAAGAAAGATCAAAAGATCGCAGCCTCGCTTCGCTCGACAGCTCCTACATAACCCTATGCAAGTCATGCACGGCGTCAACGCAGATCCTGCAGAGGTCGATTTGTTCTGAAACATTGCGCTTTTACGCTTGAGGCCTGAGCCTTGCGCTGTGCAGCAACGAATGACGAGGTGAGCAATAGATGTATCACGGGGAAAAATTGAACGCCTGGACGCATCTGGTCGGGGCGGTCGCGGCGTTTGTGGGTGTGGTGTGGATGCTGGTCATTGCCAGCCTGGACGGCAGTCCGTGGAAGATTGTCAGTGTGGCGATCTACGGGTTCACGTTGCTGGTGCTGTACAGCGCCTCGACGGTTTACCACAGCGTGCGCGGGCGCAAGAAAGCGATCATGCAGAAGGTCGATCACTTTTCGATCTACCTGTTGATTGCCGGCAGCTATACGCCGTTCTGCCTGGTTACCTTGCGCGGGCCGTGGGGCTGGACGTTGTTCGGGATTGTCTGGGGGCTGGCGCTGATCGGCATCCTGCAAGAGATCAAGCCGCGATCCGAAGCACGGATTCTGTCTATCGTGATTTACGCGGTGATGGGCTGGATCGTGCTGGTGGCGGTCAAGCCGCTGATGGCGGCGCTGGGTGGCGTCGGGTTTGCCTGGTTGGCGACGGGCGGGGTTTTGTACACCGTGGGAATTGTCTTTTTCGCGCTTGATCATCGGCTGCGGCATGCGCACGGGATCTGGCATCTGTTTGTGATCGCCGGAAGTTTGCTGCATTTTGTGGCGATATTCTTTTATGTCTTGTAGACCGCGTTGAGGCCAATCGCTAGCAGGCTAGCTCCCACAGGAGATCTCTAGTGAACATGAAACGGGTGAACACTCAAAACTCAGTGTGGGAGCTAGCCTGCTAGCGATGGCCGCCTAGAAATCACCCCAAAGCTGTTGGGCAACCGCTAATGCGACAACCGGCGCGGTCTCGGTTCGCAACACGCGCGGACCTAGTCGGGCAGCATGGAAGCCAGATCCCTTGGCCTGTTCAACCTCGGCATCCGACAACCCGCCTTCAGGGCCAATCAGGAACGCCAGCGTCGCAGGCTTGGCATGACTGACCAACGGCTCGGCTACCGGGTGCAGCACCAGCTTCAATTCGGCCTCGGCTTGCTTCAGCCAATCCGCCAGCAGCAGCGGTGGATGAATCACCGGCACCCGCGAACGCCCACATTGCTCACAGGCGCTGATTGCCACCTGGCGCCAATGCATGAGGCGTTTGTCGGCGCGTTCATCTTTCAATCGAACTTCGCAGCGGTCGCTGAAGATCGGGGTGATTTCGGTCACGCCCAGTTCAGTGGCTTTCTGAATCGCCCAGTCCATCCGCTCGCCACGGGACAAACCCTGGCCGAGATGGATCTGCAGCGGCGACTCGATCTGCCCTGGGAAACTTTCATCGATCTGCACCACGACGCGCTTCTTGCCAACGTCGACCAGCCGAGCGCGAAACTCATCCCCCGAGCCGTCGAACAGCTGCAACGCATCGCCTTCGGCCATGCGCAGCACACGGCTTATGTAGTGCGCCTGGGCCTCGGGCAATTCGTGCTCGCCGATGCTCAGGGGGGCGTCGATAAAGAAGCGGGACAGTCTCATGCTGGTTCTCTACTGATTCTGTAAGTTGCAACGAGTCGCAAATGTGGCTGGCTTTTGTGGCGAGGGAGTTTACTCCCGCTGGACTGCGCAGCAGTCCTCTTCTTTTCAGATAGAGAAGGGGGGCGCTTCGCAGCCCAGCGGGAGCAAGCTCCCTCGCCACAGGGGGGGCTGTGATTTTCAGCCCGGATCACGGAAACCCGGATGGAAGTCTTTCGGCACCGACACGCTGACGCTGTCACGCGTTGCGATATCGATGCCTTCGCTGGCCACTTCGGCCAGAAAGTCGATCTGCTCTGGCGTAATGACATACGGCGGCAGGAAATACACCACGCTGCCCAACGGACGCAACAGGGCGCCACGCTCCAGGGCATGCTGGAACACCTTCAAACCGCGACGTTCCTGCCATGGATAGGCTTCCTTGGTGGCCTTGTCCTTGACCATCTCGATGGCCAGCACCATGCCGGTCTGGCGCACTTCCGAGACATTGGGGTGATCGACCAAATGCGCGGTGGAGGAGGCCATGCGCTGCGCCAGCGCCTTGTTGTTTTCGATGACGTTGTCTTCTTCGAAAATATCCAGCGTCGCCAATGCCGCGGCGCATGCCAGGGGATTGCCGGTGTAGCTGTGGGAATGCAGGAACGCGCGCAGGGTCGGGTAGTCGTCGTAGAAAGCACTGTAGACGTCT
This sequence comes from Pseudomonas sp. LBUM1643, assembly GCF_059716215.1. Taxonomy (NCBI): domain Bacteria; kingdom Pseudomonadati; phylum Pseudomonadota; class Gammaproteobacteria; order Pseudomonadales; family Pseudomonadaceae; genus Pseudomonas; species Pseudomonas sp. LBUM1643. Next base: position 6,051,088 of record NZ_CP166813.1, on the reverse strand, counting down.
TCGGTGGTCACGCACGCGGCCAGTGGCAGGTAGCCGCCGGTCAGGGCTTTGGACAGGCACAGGAAATCAGGACGGATGCCGGCCTGTTCACACGCGAACATCGTGCCTGTGCGGCCAAAGCCGACGGCGATTTCGTCGTGGATCAGGTGCACGCCATAACGGTCGCAGGCTTCCCGCAGCAGCTTGAGGTACACCGGGTGGTACATGCGCATGCCGCCAGCGCCCTGGATCAAAGGCTCGACGATCACGGCAGCGACGGTGTCGTGGTTGTCCGCGAGGGTCTGTTCCATGGCGACAAACAGGTTGCGCGAGTGCTCTTCCCAGCTCATGCCTTCCGGACGCAGGTAGCAATCAGGGCTTGGCACTTTGATGGTGTCGAGCAACAACGCCTTGTAGGTTTCGGTGAACAGCGGCACGTCGCCCACCGACATCGCCGCCATGGTTTCGCCGTGGTAGCTGTTGGTCAGGGTGACAAAGCGCTTCTTGTTCGGCTGGCCGCGATTGAGCCAGTAGTGAAAGCTCATCTTCAGCGCAACTTCGATGCAGGACGAACCATTATCGGCGTAGAAGCATCGGGTCAGGCCTTCCGGCGTCATCTTCACCAGGCGCTCGGACAGCTCGATCACTGGCTGATGGCTGAAACCGGCGAGGATCACGTGCTCCAGTTGATCAACCTGATCCTTGATGCGTTGATTGATCCGTGGGTTGGCATGGCCGAACACGTTGACCCACCAGGAACTGACGGCGTCGAGGTAGCGTTTACCTTCGAAGTCCTCAAGCCACACGCCTTCACCGCGCTTGATCGGGATCAGCGGCAGTTGTTCGTGGTCTTTCATCTGGGTGCAGGGATGCCACAAAACCGCTAGATCGCGCTGCATCCACTGATTATTCAGGCCCATGTTCAGTCTCCTCGAGGCTTCCTGCGACATGCGCGGAAATACAATCGCGCAAGCCTATGCAATGCGCGGCATCGGAACAACCCATTGTGTCAATTGAGCTACTTTGTATGGGGCGATAGACGTCGCTGGCGGCCATTTGATGGCTGACGTATTCTTCGCCGTTCCTTGAGTCGTCTGACTCGAAAAAACTGTTTCCTTGTGTATTTCCGGAGTTCTCTGAATGTCTGCTGGTTGGCTGCGCGCCTGTGCGCTGGTGATGTTGGGGCTGTTCAGCGTGTCTGCGCTGGCCAAGGATAAAACGGCTATCGTGATCGGCGGCGGCCTGTCGGGCCTGACGGCTGCTTACGAGCTGCAAAACAAGGGTTGGCAGGTGACCCTGCTGGAAGCCAAGCCGAGTCTGGGCGGGCGTTCCGGCATGGCCACCAGCGAGTGGATCGGTAACGACAAAACTCAGCCGGTATTGAACAAGTACGTGTCGAACTTCAAGCTGAGCACCACGCCAGCGCCGGAATTCGTGCGTACGCCGAGCTATCTGATCGACGGCGTGTATTACACCGCCGCTGATCTGACCGCCAAAGATCCAACCACCGCCGAAGCGCTCAAGCGCTACGAAAAGACCGTGGATGATCTGGCTCGCTCGATCGAAGATCCACAGAACCCGGCCGCGAACAACACGCTGCACGCACTGGATCAGATCAACGTATCCAACTGGCTCGACCGCCTGACGCTGCCTGCCACGGCCCGTCAGCTGATCAACCAGCAAATTCGCACTCGTTATGACGAACCTTCGCGTCTGTCGCTGCTGTACTTCGCACAGCAAAGCCGCGTTTATCTGGGTGTTTCCGACCGTGACTTGCGCGCATCGCGCCTGCTCGGCGGTAGCCCGGTGCTGGCCCAGGCATTCGTCAAACAGCTGAAAACGATCAAGACCAGTTCCCCGGTTTCGTCCATTACCCAGGACAAGGACGGCGTGACCGTCAGGGTCGGTAGCGTTGGCTATCAGGCTGACTACGTGATCGTGGCAGTGCCCTTGCGCGCACTGGCCAAGATTTCGATGATCCCGTCGCTGGATGCCCAGCACATGGGCGCGATCAAGGGCACCAACTACGGCTGGCGCGACCAGATCATGCTGAAATTCAAGACGCCGGTGTGGGAACCCAAGGCGCGCATGTCCGGCGAGATCTACAGCAATACCGGTCTGGGCATGCTGTGGATTGAGCCAGCGCTGAAGGGTGGCGCCAACGTGGTGATCAACCTGTCCGGCGATAACGCCCGCGTGATGCAGGCTTTCGGCGACAAGCAGATGGTCGATCAGGTACTGATCCGTCTGCACGCGTTTTATCCACAGGCCCGTGGTTCGTTCACCGGTTATGAAATCCGCCGCTACAGCACCGACCCTTCGATGGGGGGCGCCTACCTGGCCTTCGGTCCCGGCCAGATCAGCAAGTACTGGCGCCTGTGGGAGCGTCCGCTGCAGCGTGTAGCGTTCGCTGGCGAGCACACCGACACCCTGTACCCGGGCACCCTTGAAGGCGCATTGCGTACCGGTCAGCGCGCGGCGAGTCAGGTTGAAGACCTGGCCGCTGGCAAATCGTTTGAACCGCAGAAGGTTGTCCCGGCAGCAGCCGCTGTTGCGGCGGGTGCTGTGGCGGCGAAGAAGGGCAACTTCTTCACCAACCTGTTCGGCGGCTCGGATGACGAAAAGAAGCCGGAGCCGGCCAAGGCTCCAGCGCCAGTTGCTCCAGTGGCGCCGGCACCAACGCCTGCGCCGACCCCGGCACCGGCTCCGGTCGAAGCACCAAAGCCTGCGGCACCGGTGAAAGCCGAGCCTGCTAAAAAGGCGCCTGCGAAGGCACCGGTGAAGAAGCCGGTGGCAAAAACAGAGGCTAAAAAGGCTCCGGTGAAAAAGGCTGAACCGGCGAAGAAGCCGGCAGCCAAGCCGGCTGCGACGACTCCGGCGGCGACAGATACCAAAGCGCAGTAAGGCTCTGGGGTGAAAAAAAGCGCGGCTTAAGGGCCGCGCTTTTTTTTGCCTGGTGGATTGCTATCGCGAGCAGGCTCACTCCTGCAGGGGGCGTTTGCCATTGGTATCCGGCACCACTGTCGACATCCATTTCCCTGCTCGCCACTAAACATCCCGCCACACTTTGGCCTTTAATCTTTCCTTAACTAAGCTATTTCAGACTCTTCATCGTATTTCTCGATATTTCAAAGCGAAATTTTCCGCTTTAATTCGATAGATAACTCGATAGTCTTGGTCGCAGTTCTCACAGGATTTGGGCAATGCAACTACGTAATTCTTCCTCGCGCTACGGTTGGGTCAGCGTCTTCATGCACTGGGGTGTAGCGCTGGCAGTCTTTGGATTGTTCGCGTTGGGCTTGTGGATGGTCGGTCTCGACTACTACAGCACCTGGCGCAAAGACGCGCCGGATCTGCACAAAAGCATTGGACTGGTGTTGTTTGCCGTGATGTTGGTAAGGGTGGTGTGGCGCTTTATCAGCCCGCCGCCACCAACATTGGAAAGCTATAGCCGAATGACGCGCCTTGGCGCCAGGTTCGGGCATTCGTTTCTCTACCTTGCCTTGTTCGCTGTGATGATTGCCGGTTACCTGATTTCCACCGCAGACGGTGTCGGTATTCCGGTGTTTGGCTTGTTCGAAATGCCTGCACTGATTTCCGGGCTACCGGACCAGGCGGATACCGCCGGTGTCATCCATTTCTACCTGGCATGGGTGCTGGTAATTTTTTCCGGCCTCCATGCGTTGGCAGCATTGAAACACCACTTTATCGACCGTGATGCGACCCTGACGCGAATGCTGGGCCGCAAAGCTTGAAGTTCAACCTCGACTCCAAAGGAATAGAAAGCATGTTGAAAAAGACTCTCGCCGCTCTGGCAATCGGTTCTGCTCTGCTGTCCGCTAACGTGATGGCGGCTGACTACACTGTCGACAAAGAAGGCCAGCACGCCTTCGTTGACTTCAAGATCAGTCACTTGGGTTACAGCTACATTACCGGTACCTTCAAGGATATCGACGGTAAGTTCAGCTTCGATGCTGCCAAGCCTGAAGACAGCAAGATCGAGTTCAATGTGAATACTGCCAGCGTATTCACCAACCACGCAGAACGTGACAAACACATCGCCAGCAAAGACTTCCTGGACGGGTCCAAAGCCAAGTTCGTTTCTACCAGCGTCAAACCCACCGGCAAAAACGCCGCTGGCAAAGACACTGCTGACGTGACCGGCGACCTGACCATTCTTGGCGTCACCAAGCCGATCGTGGTCAAAGCCACTTTCCTGGGTGAAGGCAAAGATCCATGGGGCGGCTACCGTGCCGGCTTCGAAGGCACCACCAGCATCAAGCGTTCGGACTTCGGTAAGCAGAAAGACCTCGGCGCAGCGTCCGATGCAGTGGAGCTGTACATCTCGTTTGAAGGTGTGAAAGCGAAATAACATTCGCCGCTGACACAAAAACGCCCTCGATCTCGCGATCGGGGGCGTTTTTTTATGGCTCCCGGAAGAACCCGGCATCTGTCGGAGATGTCGAGTGAAACGAGGCTGCGATCTTTTGATCTTTTCTTTAAAACAAGATCAAAAGATCGCAGCCTCGTTTCACTCGACAGCTCCTACAAGGGGTTGAGGTTCTGCTCCCACGGGGTTTGGATAAGGCAAAAAAATGCCCCGGATCGTGAGATCCGGGGCATTTTTTATTGCAGCGTCAAATCAGCGGTTGCGGGTCAGCAACGCCGGTTTCTCGCCGCGAGGACGGCCTGGCAATTGATCAAGCTGTTCAGGTGTCGGGAAACGATCAGTTTTCGACTCCTTGTGAATGATCTTCGGCGCTGGACCGCGCGGGTTCTGCACGGCAGGTTCCGAACGCGGTTGGTCATCACGAGCGGGACGACGGTTGCGGCCTTCTTCGCGACGGGCCTGACCGTCACGTGGAGCACCGCTGCGTGGGCCGCTGCGCTTGGCTGGCGGTGTGCCGGTGGTGGCGCCATCGCTGCTGCGCGGACCGCTTTGGCGACCCTGCGGCTTGCCACCGGTGCGCGGGGCACCTGCGCCTGCTGTCGTGCCCTGTGCAGGAGCACTTGGACGACGGCCGCGACCCTGGGCTGGCTTGGCCTGTGGAACGTAGTCGACACGATTACCGAAGTTATCGATGTCGTCGTCCAGGAACTCGTCCGGGGCGCGATCAGCAGAGGCCGCGCGTGGAGCCGGGCGTTGTTGCTCGCGAGCCGGGGTGCCTTCACGTGGTTTGTGCTCACGTGCCGGACGATCGCCACGGCCAGTGGCAGCAGGTTTTTCCTTGCCGCCCTTGTCCTTGCCTTTGTCCTTGCGACCGCCGCCACCGCCGCCGCCGTTTGGACCGTCGCCGCGCGGGCCACGTGGGTTGCGCGGGTTACGCACATCCGGACGCTCGCGGACTTCAGGTTTTTCAGCTTCCACAGCGCTGGAATCGAAGCCCATCAGGTCGCCGTCGGCGATTTTCTGCTTGGTCATGCGCTCGATGCTTTTCAGCAGTTTTTCTTCGTCCGGGGCAACCAGCGAGATTGCCTCGCCCGAACGACCGGCACGGCCAGTACGGCCGATACGGTGAACGTAATCTTCGTCGACGTTCGGCAGCTCGAAGTTGACCACGTGTGGCAACTGGTCGATGTCGAGGCCGCGAGCGGCGATGTCGGTGGCAACCAGGATGCGCACTTCACCGGCCTTGAAATCGGCCAATGCTTTGGTACGCGCATTCTGGCTCTTGTTGCCGTGGATCGCGACGGCGGAAAGACCGTGCTTGTCCAGGTACTCGGCCAGACGGTTGGCGCCGTGCTTGGTGCGGGTGAACACCAGGACCTGTTCCCAGGCGCCAGCGGTGATCAGGTGTGCCAGCAACGAACGCTTGTGGTTGGCAGGCAAACGGAACACGCGCTGTTCGATACGCTCGACCGTGGTGTTCGGCGGCGTGACTTCGATGCGTTCCGGGTTATGCAGCAGCTTGCCGGCAAGGTCGGTGATGTCTTTGGAGAACGTCGCCGAGAACAGCAGGTTCTGACGTTTGCTCGGCAAGCGAGCCAGGACCTTCTTCACGTCATGGACGAAGCCCATGTCGAGCATGCGGTCCGCTTCGTCCAGCACGAGGATTTCCACGTGGGACAAATCGACGCTACCTTGGCCGGCGAGGTCGAGCAGGCGGCCCGGGCAGGCGACGAGCACGTCGACACCGCGGGACATGGCCTGAACCTGTGGGTTCATGCCGACGCCGCCGAAGATGCAGGCGCTGACGAACTTCAGGTCACGGGCATAGACCTTGAAGCTTTCGTGTACTTGAGCGGCGAGTTCACGGGTAGGGGTCAGGACCAGTACGCGCGGTTGGCGCGGGCCATGACGCTGGGACTTGTCCGGATGACCATTAGGGAACAACCGCTCCAGGATCGGAAGGGCGAAGCCACCGGTTTTACCAGTACCTGTCTGAGCCGCAACCATCAGGTCGCGACCTTGCAACACGGCGGGAATAGCCCGCTGTTGCACCGGAGTAGGCTCGGTATAGCCCGCTGCCTCGATGGCGCGGACTAAAGCCTCGGAGAGACCGAGGGAAGCAAAGGACATGAGTAATCCTGTTTTAGTTAGGGCTTGGCCCAATGGGAGTCTTGCCTGGCGCGAATCGCGTTTAAGAAGAACGCAACCCCGTCCGGTCCTGCTGGGCCTTGAAAGCTCGTCTGGAGCGCTCGCGCGGGCTGAAAAGCTGCGCTGTAGCGGGGTCGAGATGCCTTGAACAAGTCCGAGCGTCCGGGCGTGAGCCTGGCGGGAAGGCCGGAGTATAACAGAGCAATCACTGCGCGCTGCTTTCCTGCTGCTCAACGGTTTTTCCGCTGGCACGGGTGACGCTGGCGGCGTTGGCATTGGCGGCGTGTCCGGCGCCGTATCGAGCGCTCAGTTCCGCGTAGGCGGGCTCCCGCTTGAAGCGTTTGAGCTCGGCGCCGAAGCGTTGCACCAATAAGTCCATACCAGCGTTGCGCCGTACCGCCAGGTACTGGCTTTGCTCGCTGATGATCAGCGGGTTTTCGGTGATCTCGTCGCGGATGTTCAACTCGTCGATCAGGTGCTGGCCGACTCGGCGGTCGGTGATCAGCAGGTCGATCCTGCCCCGTACCAGTTTGCCGAAGTTGGCTTCGTGGCTCGGCGCGGGTTCCCGTGTGAACAGCGTCGACTCGCTGAAATCCGTGCTGTAGAGATAGCCCGGTGAGGTGCCGACGCTCAGCCCGCGCAAACCGTCGAGGGTGCTGAACGGGTGAGGGCGGGCGTTGGCGTAGAACATCACGAATTGCACTTGCGAGAGGGGTTCGCTGGGGTAGAGCAGGGTCGCATCGCGCTCGTCGCTGCGGAAAATATCCAGCGCCCCATCAGCCTGCCCCTGCTCGAGCATCGACAGGCAGCGCTTCCACGGCAGGAATTGCCATTCCACTTCGATGCCCAGGCGCTTGAAGACAATTGAGGTGGTTTCGTAGTCCAGCCCCAGCTTTTTACCGTTCTCCTCGTACACGTAAGGTGCCCAGGGCTCGGTGACAATGCGCAGTTTCTCGCCCCGAGCGGTAAAGCTCAGGCACGTGAATAAAATCACTGTCAGCAACTGTGAGATCAAAGGCATGGCTTGAGATTACGACGAGAAACCGGAAAGAGCCAGAAACTGGCCGCAGAAGCTCTAACTCCGTGTATTGGCGCACAAAAACAGGGCGTTAAAAGCAAAAAATCGCAGCCTTTGACAGGTCCTACAGAGGTTAAACAAACCGTGCAGGAGCTGCCGAAGGCTGCGATCTTTTGATCTTGCTGTGCTGTGTATTAACGCGGCAACTTCAGGTTGTTCCACACCGCCAGGCTCGGTTCAGCCTGGTTCAAGGTGTAGAAGTGCAACCCTGGCGCGCCACCTTGCAGCAGGCGTTCGCACATTTCGGTAATCACTTGCTCACCGAAACCTTGAATGCTCTTGGTGTCATCGCCGTAGGCTTCCAGCTGCTTGCGGATCCAGCGCGGAATTTCCGCACCGCAGGCATCGGAGAAGCGCGCGAGCTTGCTGTAGTTGGTGATCGGCATGATGCCCGGCACGATCGGGATGTTCACGCCCAGGGCTCGTACACGCTCGACGAAGTAGAAGTAGCTGTCGGCGTTGAAGAAGTACTGGGTGATCGCGCTGTCGGCGCCGGCATTTGCTTTGCGAACGAAGTTGGCGAGATCGTCTTCGAAGTTACGCGCTTGCGGGTGCATTTCCGGGTAAGCGGCGACTTCGATATGGAAATGATCGCCGGTTTCTTCACGAATGAATTCCACCAGGTCATTGGCGTGGCGCAGTTCACCGCTGGCCATGCCCATGCCTGACGGCAAATCACCGCGCAGGGCGACGATACGCGTGATGCCGGCAGCCTTGTACTGAGTCAGCAGGCCGCGCAGATCATCCTTGCTGTCGCCTACGCAAGACAGATGCGGTGCGGCCGGGACTTTGACTTCACTTTCCAGCTGCAACACGGTGTTGATGGTGCGATCACGGGTCGAGCCGCCAGCGCCATAGGTGCAGGAGAAGAAATCGGGGTTGTATGTAGCCAGCTGACGGGCAGTGGCGAGCAGCTTTTCATGCCCAGCGTCGGTCTTCGTAGGGAAGAACTCGAAGCTGTAGCGACGGTCTTGGGACATGGTCGTATCCTTGGAAACTCGTAAGCCTGTGAGGCTTGCACATCCCAATGTGAGAGCGAGCTTTTGTGGTGAGGGGATTTATCCCCGCTGGGTCGCGTAGCGGCCCCAAAACTGCAGCAGCGCAGTATCAAATACACCACGTGCACTGGTTTTGCGACTGCTTCGCAGCCGAACGGGGATAAATCCCCTCGCCACAAAGCCCGCTCCCCTAGGGAGAGCAGGCAGCAGGACCGATCAGTAACGGTAAGCGTGCGGCTTGAACGGACCTTCGACGGTCACGCCGATGTAGTCGGCCTGGGTCTTGGTCAGTTGAGTCACGACGCCGCCGAAGCCGCGGACCATTTCCAGGGCCACTTCTTCGTCGAGTTTCTTCGGCAGTACTTCAACAGTCAGGCGCTCGGCTTTCTGGGCTGGCGACAGGTCGGCGTATTTCTGGCCGAACAGGAAGATCTGCGCCAGAACCTGGTTGGCGAACGAACCGTCCATGATGCGGCTTGGGTGGCCGGTGGCGTTGCCCAGGTTAACCAGACGGCCTTCGGCCAGCAGGATCAGGTAGTCGTCGTTCTGAGCGTCGAATGCGCCAGGACCAGTACGGTGGATCTTGTGTACCTGTGGCTTCACTTCTTCCCATGCCCAGTTCTTGCGCATGAAAGCCGTGTCGATTTCGTTGTCGAAGTGACCGATGTTGCAGACAACGGCGCGCTTCTTCAGGGCTTTGAGCATGTTCGAATCGCAAACATTGACGTTGCCGGTAGTGGTCACGATCAGGTCGATCTTGCCCAGCAACGCTTTGTCGATGCTTTCTTCAGTACCGTTGTTGATACCGTCGATGAATGGCGAAACCAGTTCGAAACCGTCCATGCAGGCTTGCATGGCGCAGATCGGATCGACTTCGGACACTTTGACGATCATGCCTTCCTGACGCAGGGACTGGGCCGAGCCCTTGCCCACGTCACCGTAACCGATGACCAGCGCTTGCTTGCCGGACAGCAGGTGGTCGGTGCCACGCTTGATCGCGTCGTTCAGGCTGTGACGGCAGCCGTACTTGTTGTCGTTCTTGCTCTTGGTCACCGAGTCGTTGACGTTGATGGCCGGGATTTTCAGTTCGCCCTTGGCCAGCATGTCCAGCAGGCGGTGAACGCCAGTGGTGGTTTCTTCGGTAACGCCGTGGACGCGGTCCAGGATCGCCGGGTATTTCTTGTGCAGCAGCTCGGTCAGGTCGCCGCCGTCGTCGAGGATCATGTTGGCATCCCAAGGCGCGCCATCTTTAAGGATGGTTTGCTCCAGGCACCACTCGTACTCTTCTTCGGTCTCGCCTTTCCAGGCGTAAACAGCGATGCCGGCAGCGGCGATAGCGGCAGCGGCCTGATCCTGAGTCGAGAAAATGTTGCAGGACGACCAGCGTACTTCGGCACCCAGGGCAACCAGGGTTTCGATCAGCACGGCAGTCTGAATGGTCATGTGGATGCAGCCGAGAATCTTCGCGCCTTTGAGCGGTTGCTCACCGGCGTACTTGCGGCGCAGACCCATCAGGGCTGGCATTTCGGATTCGGCGATAATGGTTTCGCGACGACCCCAGGCAGCCAGGGACATGTCGGCGACTTTGTAATCGTTAAAATCTGCAGGCGTGATGACAGCGCTCATGATGAGCCTCCATTCGTAATGTATGCGAATGGGCGCCGTTGTGCGTTTAGTGTCCGGTCAATGACGACCGGGCAACGCCCCATCCGAGCCTGACAGGTCGAACCTGCTGCAGCGCCCCTCGGACAGGTGGCGGGAAAACGGTATCTATCGATGATGACCGTTTTGAAACGGTGGCGATTATAGCGGGCTAAGCTGATCTTCCAAAGTCTTTCTGCAGGTCAATGCCTGAACGGTAATCGCGACCATAGTCGAAGCTTAATAGAGCTCTAGCCCGGGCTCTGCCATGATGTGCGGCATCAATCGGCAAGACGGTCAGGAGTGAATATGAATTTCCACACCCGCAAATGGGTAAAACCAGAAGACCTCAACCCCAACGGCACGCTGTTCGGCGGCAGCCTGTTGCGCTGGATCGACGAAGAAGCGGCTATCTACGCCATCGTCCAGCTGGGCAATCAGCGCGTGGTCACCAAGTACATTTCCGAAATCAACTTCGTCAGCGCCTCGCGCCAGGGCGACATCATCGAGCTGGGCATCACCGCGACCGAATTCGGTCGCACCTCGATCACCCTGACCTGCGAAGTGCGCAACAAGATCACCCGCAAAAGCATCCTGACGGTAGAGAAGATGGTGTTCGTCAACCTCGGCGAAGACGGCTTGCCCGCTCCTCACGGTCGTACCGAGATCCTGTACGTCAAAGACCAGTTCAAGGATGACGGCTTAAGCGAGTAATGCGAGCCCTGTAGGAGCTGCCGGAGGCTGCGATCTTTTGATTTTGTTTTTAAAAAGATCGCAGCCTTCGGCAGTACCTACAGAACGGAATCCCAGCCGCGAATGTCGTACTTAAACGACACGCCACCGGTTCCGGAATTCATGGACACTCAAAAAGACGGCAAGACCCCGAACCTCTCGGCTCAAGAGAAGCACGACGTCGACAAAAACCAGCCCCCGCGCGCGGCGGTGCTGCACGAAATCATCCGAACCCAAGGTGATCAGGAGCTCGAGCGTAGCGTCGCCGCGCTCTGGTGGTCGGCCCTGGCTGCCGGGTTGACCATGGGCCTGTCGCTGATGGCCATGGGGCTGCTCAATTCCCGCTTGCCGGACGGCGAAGCCTTCAAGGTGATCGCCAGTTTCGGGTACTGCGCCGGTTTCCTCGCGGTGATCCTCGCCCGCCAGCAACTCTTTACCGAAAACACCCTCACGGCCGTGCTGCCGGTCATGACCAAGCCCACGCTGAACAATTTCGGTCGGCTGATCCGCCTGTGGAGCGTGGTGCTGGTGGGCAACCTGTGCGGCACCTTGCTGGTCGCCTACGTGATGCTGCATCTGCCGATTTTCGATACCAAGACCGACATGGCGTTCCTCGACATCGGCCGCAAGGTCATGGAGAACGATGCCAGCAAGATGTTCGCCAAAGGCATCGTCTCGGGCTGGATGATCGCCACCATGGTCTGGATGATCCCGTCCATGGAAAGCGCCAAGATGTGGATCATCATCCTCATCACTTATTTGATGGCATTGGGGGACTTCACCCACATCGTCGTCGGTTCCGCCGAAGTGTCCTATCTGGTTTTTGCGGGTGAATTGTCGTGGGGAGATTTCTGGATGGTGTTCGCCGGTCCGACGCTGGCAGGCAACATCATCGGTGGCAGCTTCATCTTTGCGCTGTTAAGCCATGCGCAAATTCGCAGCGAGAGCGGGCCGCCGAAGCAGAATTCGGATCAGCAGGATAATGGGCAAAAGCCCGAAAAATAATCAGTGATGCCCGGCCTGTGCCACTGGCACAGGCCCTCACGAGTCAGTGACAACCCCGCTGCGCTGACGTTTACCCCCTCCAAAACACCGCTTTAAAGATAAAAATGATCGAAATCAGACCGATTATCGCCTGCATTCAGGGCGTTGGATCCGATGGCTTGCGCCGGTCTGGACCTGTTCTAAACTGCAAAAGTTGCACGAAAAATGACGTAGAGCCCCGAAAGACGTGTCCTCGAGCCTTTCGTGGTGACGACTTGTCACCTTCGGCAACGCGCAGGCGGATTGAATTAGAGATGTCATTCCAACGATGCCACCGAAGGTCACCATCATGGCCAGAGCCTTAAGCGTTTGCCGATTTACGCTTTACGCATGCCTGGTAGCCCTGGTACTGAGCGGTTGCACAACTCAACAGGCCACCGAGCCCGCATCCCAGCCATTGCGCAAGAATCCCGAGTTTTCCTACGACGCCAGCGGCGTCACGCATGCCACGCTGACGGCGGCCGAGCAGCAGGTCAATGTGGGTAACGAGCGTTACGTCTCGTTGGTGTTCAACGGCGATTACGATTCCCCGCTGATCCGCACGCGACCGGGTGGAACCATGGCGATCCGCCTGGATAACCGCATGGACGAGATCACCAACCTGCATTTCCACGGCATGCAGGTGTCGCCGCTGGACGAGGGCGATAACATTTTCCGCATGACCCAGCCGCATCAGGTGGGCGAATACAACGTCAAGCTGCCCCCGGAGCACAGCCCCGGCGCCTACTGGTATCACAGTCATTTCCACGGTGGCTCCCAGCGCCAGGTGTCTGCCGGGATTGCCGGGCCGATCCTGGTTGACGGCATGCTCGATCCATTCCCCGAGCTCAAGGGCATCAAGGAACAAGTGCTGGTCCTGCGTAACTTCCAGAAAACCCTGACCGGCAAAGTGGCGAGCGAAATCATCACCAGCGCCCCGTCGATTCGCACGGTCAACGGCCAGGAAGTGCCCACCATCGACATCAAGCCGGGCGAAACCCAGCTCTGGCATTTCATCAACATTGCCGCCAACCAGTATTTCCGGATTCGCATCAACGGCCAGAAGATGCAGATCCTGTCCCGGGACGGCAACACCGTCACGCGCCGGGTCGATGATGACCAGGTGCTGATTGGCCCGTCGGCGCGGTTCAGCGTGTTGGTGGTGGGTCCACCGGCGGGCTCCTACGATGTCGATTTGGGAGAGGCCGATACCGGGCCGGCGGGGGACAGTTATCCGGCGGCCAAACTGGCGATCCTGCGCTCCAGTGGTGAACGGGTAGCGACCCGGCAGATCACCAGCCCTTATCCACCGGCCGAAGACTTCAGCAAACAGGCGGTGAACAAGACGCGCCAGTTCGTCTTCCAGGATTCCGACACCGACCCCAATGCGTTCCTGATCAATGGCACCCGCTTCGAACTGGACAAGGTCAACACCACGGTCAAGCTCGGGGATGTGGAAGAGTGGCGCCTGTTGAACCCGTCTCAGGAATTGCACCAGTTCCACATTCACCAGGTGGATTTTCAGGTCACCGAAATCAACGGCAAATCCGTGGAGTTCAGTGGCTACCGGGACAATGTGTTTATCCCCGCCACCGGCTCGATCACCGTGCGCATTCCGTTTCGCGATCCGGTGATCCTGGGCAAATTCGTCTATCACTGCCACATCCTCGAACACGAGGACGGCGGCATGATGCAGGCGATCCAGGTGGTCAAACCCGAAGACTACGAGCAAGCGGTCAAGCTCGAACCCTTGGGCGGCCTGTACGGCGAAAACAATCAGTTGTGCGCCTTCCTGCGCAACACCGGACAGGACCCGAAAACGTCCAGCCCGTCGATCCCGCTCGTCAAATAAGGGGGGAGCGCCATGAGTCACTATCGCTTGGCTGTGTTGCTGTTGGGATCAGTATGGGGCGTTGACCTGGTGTTGGCCGATGACGGGCAATACCCCAACGTGGGCATGGATTACGACGCGACGTTTCAGTACGACCATGTGCATGGCGACACCCCTCAAGGTGGTAACCGCAACAGCACCGATGCGTACCCGGATATCAACAGCACCTTCTATTTCCGTTTTACCCACGATCAGCAGATTCAGCTGTCAACCGAGATCAATCCTGTGCAAGGGCCCGAGCCTGGGCAAAAGCGGTTTTTTGAAGACGTGGGGCTGGTGATCAACGACCTCAACTATTACCAGAACAACGCCAATTCAGCCTTTATGGTCGGCAAATACCACGTGCCCTTCGGTCGTGCGCAGGATCAGGCGCCGGGGCTCTACACCGAGGATTTCGTCAGCACCTACGACCTGGACGGCATGCTCGGTGGCACGGTGGCGTATCGATTTTTCGATCAGCAATTGGGCATGATCGAGCCCAACGTCAGCCTCTACACCGCTGACAACACGGTCCTCGGCCGACCCTACCTGCGCCACGGCGAGAAGCTCGAGCGCTCCGATGGCGGTCCGTCCAACACCGGCAAACTCGACTCCTACGCCGTGTCGGTGAATTGGCTGGCGATCCCGGCCATCCCCTTTCTCGAAATGCAGGTGGGGTACATGGAGAACAAAAAAGGGGATGACGTAGTGCAGTCCGGCCCGCCGTTCGGGGAGGCGGCGGATGAGAAAATCAAGATCGCCTCGGCGCGCTACATCTGGGCCTATGCGCCCAGTACGGAACTGGAGCCGACACTGGACGGACGATATTTCGATATCGTGCCCTTCATCGAATTCGCCGATGTCGAAAACGAAGACGCGATTCAAGGCAATGACACGCGCTACCTGACCACGTCCCTGACCTTCGACTTCGGTGACTGGGCACTGGGTGCGACTCGCACCGACAAGCATCGTGAGTCAACGGGCAGCGCGGATCGGCAGGATTACCTCAACGAACTCAGCCTGACGTACAACATCACCGGCCAGGTCAAACTCGGGCTGTCGGCGGGTACGCAGAAAGAGGATGGCGAGATGTCGGAACTGATGGGCCTGGCGCTCACGTATTCGGGAGGGTTCTGACCGATGAAGCTATTACTGGCAGCCAGCGTGATGCTCTTGATGGGGTTGGCGGCCGATGCGGTGGCCGCGACGCGCACCGATATCGGCGGGCCGTTTCAACTGACCAATCAGAATGGCCAGCGCGTCACTGAACGCAGCTTTGGCGAGCCGACACTGCTCTATTTTGGTTTCCTCACCTGCCCGGATATCTGCCCCACGGACCTGGCGAAAATGGCCCGCATCAGTCGCCAGCTGCAACAGCAGCAGGGCATCAAGGTGCGTCCGGTGTTCGTCACGGTCGACCCGGAGCGTGACACGCCGGACAAGCTCAAGGTCTACGTGAAGTACTTCGCCAGCGACTTTGTGGGACTGACCGGTTCGGCACAGGAGATCGCCCGCATTACCGATGCCTATCACGTGTATTACAAGAAAGCCCCTTACGGTGATCAACCGGGGCAATACATGATGGATCACTCGACGATTCTGTTTTTGCTCGACAGTCAGGGACGCTACCTCAAACACTTCGGTCGCGGACTCGATGAGAAGGAAATCGAGAAGCAGGTAGTGACCGCGTTGGCGGATCAAGAGGCGGGCAGATAAGCGCATGAAATCAAAGATAAATTTTTAACCTGTCGGAATGATGGCACAGCGTTTGTTGTATATTGCGAACGCTTCCCATTTATTGAAGACGGATCTTTATGCAATTTTCAGTTTCCCCTCCAGCGCGCCTTCTTGGCGCGTTTGTACTGATGGTCATGACGTTCGGCACGGCTCAGGCCAAGGACGATGGCACCGACCTTTCGGTAACGATCGAGAAAGAAATCCAGGCGAATGTCATCAATGCCGATGGCAGTTTTGTCGTCACCAGTGACACGGTTTACCTGATCAATGAAGAGCGGGCCATCAAGGAACATGCGCAACGCTCACTGAGCTACAACCGCACCCTCGAAACCCTGGATGTGGTTGAGGCCTATACGCAAAAGTCCGATGGCCGCAAAGTCGTGGTCAAGCCCGAGCAGATCAAGGAACAACAGGAACAGGCCTCTACCCAGGCGCCGATGTTTCAGGATACGCGGGTGAAAGTGGTGATCTTTCCGGAGGTCGCCGTGGGTGATCGCCTGGTGCTCCAGTACAAGAAGAATCGCGTGACGGCGTTGTTTCCCAATCAGTTTGAAGACTTGACCGCTCCGATGTTCTACCCCACCCGGCAACTCACGCTGATCTATGACCTGCCTGAGAAAATGCACCTGAACGCGGACGCAAAAGGATTCAGTGCGTCATCGGAGACCGCGGCGCCCGGTCGCAGGATTTATCGTTGGGACTACGTGCCTGCCGACAAGGCGCGGATAGAGCAGGGGGCGGTGTCGTATCTGGATTACGGCCAATACCTGGCGGTCTCCACCTTCACTGATTTTGCCGAGTTCGCCAAAGCCTACGATTCCCGGGCCCACGTCAATGTCACGCCGCAGGTCCGCGAACTGGCCAAAACCATTACCGCTAAACTCGACACCCCTCGGGCCAAGGCCATCGCCCTGAATGAATGGGTGCGCAGGAACATTCGCTATGTGGCTGTTTATGTCGGCGCGGGCGGTGTCGTGCCGCATTCGGTGGAAACGATTCTGGGCAATCGTTATGGCGACTGTAAGGACCACGTGGCATTGCTCGAAGCGTTGCTGGTCGCAGCAGGGATCGAAAGCACGCCTGCCCTTGTCAGCTTGGGCAATGCCTATGAGCTACCGAAGGTGCCGACCCTGGGCGTACTGAACCACGCGATCACTTATGTGCCGAGCCTGAACCTGTACCTGGACTCGACCGCCGAGGGCGTTGCTGGCGGCTACCTGCCGGTGCTGGTACTGGATAAACCGGTGGTGCTGACCAAGTCGGGCGATCTGGGGCGCACACCGGCCGAGCAGGATGGCCTGGTGAAAAACGACACGCTGTACAAGGTCTCGAAAACGGGCGCGGCAGACTTCACTCACACGTCCCGTGTGGTCGGTTGGGCGGCGGAAATGAACCGCTACGGCATGAAGTCCATGACGCCGACCAATCGCGATCAGATGATCCAGCAGGTCCTCGCCTCGTACGGACTCAATGGCACGGGCAAGTTCAATGCCGGGGAGCTTGAAGGCACGGGTGACGATTATGAAATGAAGCTGGCGGGGCGCGTGGACAACCTGGTCAACCTGCCCGGTCCCATCGGTGTGTTGACCATGAGCAGTCTGTCCGGCGGCATTGCGCAAAACGTATTTGGCTTTCTCATGGAGCAGGATCGGACTCAGGCATTCACCTGTATATCCGGCGTGACTGAGGAGCAGGCGCGTTTCGAATTTCCGAAAGATGTGAGCATTCTCGCCGCCCCCAAAGCGGTTTCGTTGAGCGGGGAACGCTTCGACTACAGCGCCACGTACGCCCGTGAGGCCAACGCGGTGGTGGTCAAACGGCGTTTCGCGTTCAAGCACCCACGCGCGGTGTGCACACCTGAGGACTTTCAGGCGATGAGGGCGACGGCGGAGCTGATGATCAATGATCTGAAAAGCCAGATTATTGTGCAGGCGCTTTGATCACGAATCCTGTTAGTCGAGGGTCGCACTGAATGTGTGGCGAGGGAGCTTGCTCCCGCTGGACTGCGTAGCAGTCCCATTCTTTTTGATAAAAGCGGGGCCGCTGCGCAGCCCAGCGGGAGCAAGCTCCCTCGCCACATGTTTCTGTTAGCCGAAAGATTAGGGTTGTTTCAGCCCACCACATTGGCCAGCTGTGCTTCGCGCCGTTGCCGATAGATAAAGTACAGCGCGGCAAGCACGGTCACGCAGCTGACCAGCGCGCCGGTCCAGGGCAGGTCGGCCAGGTCGGCGCCGCTGGCCACGACCAGCCCACCGATCCAGGCGCCCGCCGCATTGCCGAGGTTGAACGCACTCTGGTTCAGCGTCGAACCCAGGTTCGGTGCCTCATGGGCCTGGTCGATGATCAGCAGTTGCAGGATCGGGCACAGGGCGAAGGCAAAAATCCCCCACAACACCAGCGTGATTGCCGCCGGGATCACCGAATGGCTGGTCTGCGTGAAGGCGGCCAGCACCACGACTGTCGCCAGCGCCATGCCCACCAGCGACGGCAGCAAACGACTGTCCGCCAGTCGACCGCCAAGCATGCTGCCCGCCGTCAAACCTACGCCGAACAACAGCAGCATGATGGTCACGCCATGCGGGCTGACGCCGGTGATGTCCTGCAGGATCGGCGCGATGTAGGTGAACACGCTGAACAGGCTGGTCGATGCCAGCACGCTCATGCCCAGCGCCATCAACACGTTGCCCTTGCCCAGCACTTTGAACTCGCTGGCCAGGTTGGCTTTGTCCATGGCGATGTCCTTTGGTAGCCAGACCCACTGCGCGATAGCGGCAATCACACCAATCACCGACACCGCCCAGAACGTCGAGCGCCAACCGGCGTATTGTCCGAGCGCAGTACCTAACGGCACGCCAAGCACGTTGGCCAGGGTCAGTCCGGTGAACATCATGGCAATCGCCTGGGCGCGTTTGTTCGGTGCCACGAGGCCGGCGGCCACCACTGAGCCGATGCCGAAAAATGCACCGTGGCACAGCGCCGTGACCACACGCGCGGCCATCAACGTGGCGTAGTTGGGCGCCAATGCGCAAAGGATGTTGCCGAGGATGAACATCAGGGTCATGCCCAGCAGCGTGGCTTTGCGCGGCATGTTGGCGGTGCCGACCGCGAGGATTGGCGCCCCGAACACCACGCCCAGGGCGTAACCGGTAATCAGCAGGCCGGCGTGGGGAATGCTCACAGCGAGGTCGCGAGCGACGTCGGGTAGCAGGCCCATGATGACGAATTCAGTGGTGCCGATGCCGAATGCGGCAACAGCAAGGGCAAGCAAAGCGAGTGGCATGCGCAAGGTCTCTGTCGGTAGTCTTGACGCTGTGATCAGGCATACGCATGCCGACGTCCGATCTGGATCAGAACGGGCGCGGGCAAAAATTATTGGAATTAGTCTGTGCGCAACTGAGTGCGGCGTGGTCGCTTGCAGTATAAACAGCTGCTGACATATCGCGAATCAATTCTCCGCGCAAACCTCGTAGGAGCTGTCGAGTGAAACGAGGCTGCGATCTTTTGATTTTGCTTTTTCAAGGACAAGATCAAAAGATCGCAGCCTCGTTTCACTCGACAGCCCCTACACGTCATGATCAGTGTGATGCTGATGATGTTGGTTGGTATGCGTTACCTGAAAGAACCTTTCGGCCGACCACGGTTCTTAGCCTGTGGGCGGCTACTGATCGGCATGTTGATGATGAAATTTTAATGACTGATAAAAATTCAAATACTGAAAAAGGGACTGATTTATGACGGTTGCTCTGTGGTGCGTATTGATCGCGTTTTGCCTGCCTTACCTTTGCACGGGTGTTGCCAAGATCAGCGGCCGGTTCACGCTGAAAGACAATCATGATCCCCGGGACTTTCTCGATTCACTGAACGGTTTGGGCAGGCGCGCCTATGCGGCGCAACTGAACAGCTTCGAAGTGACCCCGTTTTTTGCTGCGGCGGTGATCGTGGCTCACCTGGTGGGCACCGCCCAGTTGGTGACGGTCAATGTGCTGGCCGTATTGTTCATTACCAGCCGGCTGCTGTTCATCATTTGCTACCTGGCGGACTGGGCGATCTTTCGCTCGTTGGTGTGGTTTGTGGGGATGGGCTTGATTGTGAGTTTCTTTGTGGTGTCGGCCTGAAAACAAGATCAAAAGATCGCAGCCTCGTTTCACCCGACAGCGCCTACCAGGGATAGGTGCGTATCCCTGTAGGAGCTGGCGAAGCCTGCGATCTTTTGACTTTAAATTTTGTCAGCCACCTGAGGGACCTGCGGCAGCGCCGCGCCCTTAGGCCACAACATCCAGATCTGTCCCTGCTGTTTCATGTCCCCGGCCAACTGTCCGGCCGCTTCACCGGTGCCCCAGAACAGATCTGCACGTACTTCACCGGCAATCGCCCCGCCGGTGTCCTGAGCCGCTACCGGGCGAACCAGTGCCGTGCCGTCCGGTCGCGTTGTTGATAGCCACAGCAGACTGCCCAGCGGAATCACCTTGCGGTCCACCGCCGCGCTGTAGCCGGCCGTCAACGGTACGTTCAACGAGCCGCGAGGGCCTTCGTTGCTGTCGGGATTTCGGGTGAAGAACACATAGCTTGGGTTACTGCCGAGCAGTTCCGGGATGCGCAGCGGATTGGCCTTGGCCCAATCGCTGATGGCGCCCATGGTCACGTCTTCTTTCTTCAGCTCGCCTTGCTCCACCAGCCAGCGGCCGATCGGTCGATACGGGTGACCGTTCTGATCGGCATACGCAATGCGCAACTGGCGTCCGTCATCGAGCTGAATACGACCCGAACCCTGGATCTGCAGGAATTGCAGGTTCATCGGATCGGTCAGCCAGGCCACGACAGGTGCCTTGACCCCTTTGGTTTCAATGGTGGCGGCATCGTCGTATGGCTTGAGCACGCGACCTTCGAGGCGTCCCCGCAGGCGCTTGCCCTTGAGCTCGGGATAAATGCTGTCCAGAGAGACGATGATCATGTCTTCGGGCACGCCGTACACCGGGATGTTCGCCGCCGCGGTTTGCGTCAGGCTGCCGGGGTAGACCGGCTCGTAGTAGCCAGTGATCAACCCGTTGGGGTTGTCATTGGCGGCGCGCAGCCCGTAGACATCCAGGTGCTGTTTCAGGAACCCGCGAATCTCGTTGGCGGTTTGCGGCACATTGGCAGAAGCCGCGCAGGTCGAGCCCCAGACCGGGTCGGCCTTGAGCCGGTTGCAGGCGCTGCGCCATGAGCCGAAACCGGCGATCAGATCGCTGTCGGAGACTGCCGGCAGTGCTTCCCAGGTAGCGCTGGAATAGGTCGCCAGTGCGTGGGTTTTGGGGGTGTTGTTTTCGCCACCGGTGCAGCCCGCGAGCACGGCTACCATCGGAAGGGTCCAGGCCAGGCTGTGACGCCATGCCTTGATACGGCTAATCATGGAGTAATTCCTTTGACGGTTGCCCGAGTGCTCCATGCGCTCGAACAACCCGTATTGATAATAGGGCTATTGGTCTTTATCGATGACGCGAGGATACTGGCCGCCGTTCCCGTGACCTGAAGCCACCATGATTCTTAAAAGATTTTCAGTTGTATTGCTGGCCTGCCTGACGTTGTCTGCCTGCGGCGGTGTCGACCCGAACTCCCCACTGGGCCAGCGCAAGGCGATCTTCAAACAAATGCTCAAGACCGGCGAAGACCTGGGTGGCATGTTGCGCGGTCGTATTCCGTTCGACGGTCCGAAGTTCGCCGAGGGCGCCGTGAAGCTTGATGCGTTGTCCCGTGAACCATGGAAACATTTCCCGCAGGTGCGCGAAGAAGATCACACCAGCGCCAAGGATGATGTCTGGCAGAAACAGGCACGCTTCCAGGAAATGGCCCGCCACCTTGAAGCGGCCACCGGTGAACTGGTGATCGCCAGCCAGGTTCAACCTTACAAGGTGAGCAACCTTGGGCCGGCGGTGCAAAAAGTCGAAGACGCCTGCAGTGCGTGCCATAAAGAGTTTCGGGATCATTGATTAATTAAAAGATCGACCGCGTTCGGACGATCTTTTGATCTTGAACGATGTTACTTATCCAGCTCGTCCAGCGCTTCCTGCAATTCCTTGCGGGACTCGGCGAGTTTGTCTTTGCGCTTGTTGATCTTTTCCGGGTCGCCTTTTTTCATGGCCTTATCAAGATCCGCCTGACGCTTGCTGACTTCATGCTTGGCGTCGAGGACCTTGTTTTCCCGTTCCTTTTGCAGCGAGGCGTCGGTGCAATGAGCGGTGACTTCGCTGAGGGCTTTTTCCAGCCCGGCCTGCTGATCCGCGTTGCCGTGAGACTTGGCCAGTTCGATCTGGTTGATGATGCCTTGTTTCTTGGCCGCGCAACCGGTCAGGCCCGGGGCCTCTTCGGCGGCCATCAGTGGAGCAGCCATCGCACTGCAAAGGGTCAGCAGGGCGAGCGAAGAAAGAAATTTCATAAAAGCTCCATGTGCAGAGGCAAACGGGTCGAGTGGCGTCGGGCTGTTTGAGCCCTTGTCGACACTTTGGGTTCCCGGGTGGTTGGACATCGCCGGCTGCTAGAAACCGTCGATGCCCGCCATACGTAATGTTTCGCTCAAGGCCAGGACCTGCGGGTCGCGGAAAAAGGCGCTCAATTGCGCCGCGCGTCCCGGGCCGATACCGGCTTCAGCCTGCCATTGTTCGGTGTTTCGTTGCGCCAGCTCCTGCCATGAATCCGCAAGTACTGCCTGTCCCGTCGGCGGTAAACCCAGCGCTTTGAGCCAGTGCGAGAAGGGACGTTCCCGGGCACTGTTGAAACTGTTTAACAGACGAGCCGTGCTGCGCTCGCCGAAGCCGTTAATGTTAGCAAGCTCTTGAGCATCGAGGGTCAACCAATCCAACAGGTTGTTTAGACGGCCTGTTTCGAGAAGTTTCTCCCAGATGCCGGGGCCGACATGGGGCATGGCCAGTCCCTGCTTGCCGCTGAGCCAGGTCAGACGCGCGAGAAACTGACCCTCGCATCCCGGCGTGGGTTGCCAGCAACTGAGCTGATGAAAATCTGCTGCCAGCGGCACGGCCAACTCAACACGCTCGGTGCTGCGCAGCACAACGCTGTCCAGTCTGGGAATGGTCAGCCCCGCCAGACTGATGGACACCTGATCGCCGGGACGAATATCCATCTCCTCCCAGCGTCGCAGGGAGCTGACACTGACACGCTTGATCTGCCGGTCATCGAGCCAAACCGGTGCCAAATCCAGCACCGGTGTGATCCTCCCGGTCCGGCCAATCTTGAACTGAACCTTGCTCACCTCGGCCAGCGTCTGGGCGAATGGATACTTCCAGGCCACAATCCAGTAAGGCGCTTTGGCTTGCCAGCGATCCGCCGGGGGACGTTGCTCCTGGCGCAAGACGATACCGTCGCTGGTGAAGGGCAGTGGAGAGCGATACCAGTGTTCACGCCAGCGCTCGGCGTCGGCAAAAGCCCGGATCGGGTGGCTGAAGCGCGCCGTCCCCGGGAAACCCAATTTGTCCAGTGCCGCCAGGCGTGCGGGCAAATTGGCCGGGCCCTGTGGCCAATCCCAGACAAACAAACCGATACCCGCGGCAAGCTCAGCGCTCAGTTCCTTGCGGGCCATCAATCCGGCTACCGTGCCCCGTGCGTTGAGGCTGCCGGCCGTGGCCTGGACGTGATCGGTCAGGCGCCAAAAAAGCTCGCCTTGCAGCACCAGGTCCAGTGGTTGGCGCAGTTGCTGGGGGATGTCTTTGATCTGGCGAGCGGACGCCGTCCAATCCTGCCCTTTGACCCCGTCGCCACGGCTGATCGCCTGAGTCAGTTGACCGTTTTGGTAAACCAGCGTGACCGCCACGCCGTCGACCTTTGGTTGCACCCAGACATCGTTGCGATCCTTCAACCAGGCTTTGACGGCGCGTGCATCACTCAGCTTTTCCAGGCCGGTGTGGACGATGGGGTGAGCAACGGGGCCGCCAGCGGTGCGCAACGGTTTCGCGGGAGTGCTGAGGTTGAAACATTTACGCCACGTTGTCAGTTGCGCGAGGGATTGGTCATAGAGTTCGTCGGCAACAAGTGAACGGCCCTGGCGATGATAGGTGTCGTCCCATAGATCGATTTTTTTTTGCAGGCTGGTGATTTCAGCTTGGGCGCGGGGAGTGTGCCAGTCGGGGCATTCGGTGGCGTTGATGGCCATGCAGGAGAACGTCAGGAGGAAAGCGATCAATAAGCGCATCGTGAGCGTCCTTGCTCAATGGGGTGCTCAAAGATTAGTCAGTATTGCCTGGGTGGAAGTGTGGGTGTTTTGCCTGGTGTTTCTGATGCGACTCGGTGCCACGCGCACGTCAATAAAAAGCCCCACACGGCGAACCGTGCAGGGCTTTTGGTACCGCCGGGGAAGCTTTACAGACCGGCAGCAGCGCGCAGAGACTCGGCGCGATCGGTTTTTTCCCAGGTGAACGTGGTGAACGTATCGTCGCCCACGGTCTTGGTTTGCGGCGTGCGACCGAAGTGGCCGTAGGCAGCGGTTTCCTGATACATCGGGTGCAGCAGGTCGAGCATGGTGGTGATTGCGTAAGGACGCAGGTCGAACACTTCACGGACCAGGTTGATGATTTTTTCATCGCTGATCTTGCCGGTGCCGAAGGTGTTCAACGAGATCGACGTCGGCTGTGCAACGCCAATCGCGTAGGAAACCTGAATCTCGCAACGCTCGGCCAGGCCCGCAGCGACGATGTTCTTGGCTACGTAACGACCGGCGTAGGCTGCCGAACGGTCAACCTTCGATGGATCTTTACCGGAGAACGCACCGCCACCGTGACGGGCCATGCCGCCGTATGTGTCGACGATGATCTTGCGACCGGTCAGGCCGCAGTCGCCCACCGGGCCACCGATGATGAACTGACCTGTCGGGTTGATGTGGAACTGGGTGTCCTTGTGCAGCAGTTCGGCAGGCAGCACGTGCTTGACGATCAGCTCCATCACGCCTTCGCGCAGGTCTTTGTACGACACTTCCGGGTTGTGCTGGGTCGACAGAACAACGGCGTCGATACCGACAACCTTGCCGTTTTCGTAACGGCAGGTGACCTGGGACTTGGCGTCCGGACGCAGCCAAGGCAACAGGCCGGATTTGCGCGCATCGGCCTGACGCTGCACCAACTGGTGAGAGAAGGTGATTGGCGCTGGCATCAGCACGTCGGTTTCGTTGCTGGCGTAGCCGAACATCAGGCCCTGGTCGCCGGCGCCCTGATCTTCAGGCTTGGCGCGGTCGACACCCTGGTTGATGTCAGGGGACTGCTTGCCGATGATATTCATCACGCCGCAAGTCGCACCGTCGAAGCCAACATCGGAGCTGGTGTAGCCGATGTCGGTGATCACGTCACGGACGATCTGCTCCAGGTCAACCCAGGCCGAAGTGGTGACTTCGCCGGCGATGATCGCCACACCCGTTTTCACCAGAGTCTCGCACGCCACACGGGCGAACTTGTCTTCAGCAATGATTGCGTCCAGCACCGCGTCAGAAATCTGATCGGCGATTTTGTCCGGATGCCCTTCAGACACGGACTCGGAGGTGAAGAGGGAGTATTCGCTCATCTCGATGTTTTCCTGAATTTACCGATGGTGAGTGTCGCCAGGCGGTCGCTGAAAATGGCGGACCTGAATCTGGAAACCATTACGTAAGCCTACATAGAGGCTTTCCCCGGGAACGAGTCCCGCAGCGGTGGCCCAACGGGCCAGATCGTCCTGTTCAAACCCCAGCCAGAGATCACCGCAGGCCTCCTTGGCCCAACTCTGGTTGTGGCTACATAACTCTGTCACTAACAGGCTTCCGCCCGGTTTCAGCAAGCCGGCCATGTGCTTGAGCGCATCAGCCGGCGCGGCAAAATGGTGCAGCACCATGTTCAGTACAACGCAGTCGGCCTCTAGGCTGACGCCATTCAATGCATCGGCCAGCTGCAGGCTGACGTTAGCCAACGACTCGCGCTCGCACACCTGGCGCGCCAGTTCGAGCATTGCCGGGCTGTTGTCCAGCGCTGTGACCTGCGTAAAGCGGCGCGCCAGTTCCGGCAGGAAAGCGCCGTCACCGGGGCCGACTTCAATAGCTGTGGCGCCGTCGTTGAAACTCAACTTGTCGAGCAGGGCCACCACACTTTCGCGGTACTGCGGCAGGCCGGCAATCAAGTCTTGCTGAGCGCGAAACTTCTCCGCGACCCGTGAAAAAAAATCCTGGCTGGCCGCTGCTCGTTGGCCATGAACCTGGGCGATACGAGAGCGAACGTCCGCAGGCAGGGTCAGGTTGTCGACCTCTTCGAGCAAGGCGGCGTGCAGCTTGCCGCCTGGCAGGTCGGTGTGGGGCAGGGCGCGACGGTAGAAGATCGCATTGCCTTCACGGCGAGTCGCCACCAGCCCGGCCTGGGACAACACCTTGAGGTGATGGCTCATGCCCGATTGGCCCATACCGAAGATCTGCGCCAGTTCCAGTACGCCAAACGAATCGTTGGCCAGCGCACGCAATACATTCAGGCGCAGAGGATCACCGGCGGCCTTGCAGAGGGCCGACAGATCGTCGCAATCGTCATGTCGAATGGAAGGCGCGCGTAAATTCATAAGGCCGGCAGTCTAGTCACGGGTCGAAAACACCGCAAGGGCAATATCAAAAAGTTTTGATATTGCTCGATAGATGGCACTTCTGCGTGCCTGGTCCACTCTACAAACGAGCAGCGGAAAGGTTTCACCAACCGAAACCACCGCTATCCATGGGAAAAACGTCCCCGGATGACTATCTGTCATTGCCCCGAGGCCGGTCGGTGAGGGAAAATGCTCGCCTTTTTTCCGATTCGTTTTAATCAATCCCCAGGAGAACAGCGATGCCCAGCCGTCGTGAGCGTGCCAACGCCATTCGTGCCCTCAGCATGGATGCCGTGCAAAAAGCCAACAGCGGCCATCCCGGTGCCCCTATGGGTATGGCGGATATCGCCGAAGTACTTTGGCGTGACTTCCTGAAGCACAGCCCGAGCAATCCATCGTTCGCCGACCGTGACCGCTTCGTGCTGTCCAACGGTCACGGCTCGATGTTGATCTACTCGCTGCTGCACCTGACCGGCTATGACCTGTCGATCGATGACCTGAAAAACTTCCGCCAGCTGCACAGCCGTACGCCGGGTCACCCGGAATTCGGCTACACCCCGGGCGTTGAAACCACCACCGGTCCACTGGGCCAAGGCCTGGCTAACGCCGTCGGTTTCGCCCTGGCAGAAAAAGTGCTGGCGGCGCAGTTCAACCGTCCTGGCCACAACGTCGTTGACCACCACACCTACGTGTTCCTGGGTGATGGCTGCATGATGGAAGGCATTTCCCACGAAGTGGGTTCCCTGGCCGGCACCCTGGGCCTGGGCAAGCTGATCGCTTTCTACGACGACAACGGCATCTCCATCGACGGCGAAGTCGAGGGCTGGTTCACCGACGACACGCCGAAGCGTTTCGAAGCCTACAACTGGCAGGTGATCCGCAACGTCGACGGTCACGACCCTGAAGAAATCAAGACAGCCATCGAGACCGCACGCAAAAGCGAGCAACCGACGCTGATCTGCTGCAAAACCACCATCGGTTTCGGTTCGCCGAACAAGCAGGGTAAAGAAGACTGCCACGGCGCCCCGCTGGGTGACGCGGAAATCGCGCTGACCCGCACAGCGCTGAACTGGAACCACGGTCCATTCGAAATCCCGGCTGACATCTACGCCGAGTGGGACGCCAAGGAAGCAGGCCTCGCGGCTGAAGCCGAATGGGATCAGCGTTTCGCTGCCTACTCCGCTGCTTTCCCTGAGCTGGCCAACGAACTGGTCCGTCGTCTGAGCGGCGAACTGCCGGCTGACTTCGCTGAAAAAGCATCTGCCTACATCGCTGAAGTCGCGGCCAAGGGCGAGACCATCGCCAGCCGTAAAGCCAGCCAGAACGCACTGAATGCCTATGGCCCGCTGTTGCCTGAACTGCTGGGCGGCTCCGCTGACCTGGCCGGCTCCAACCTGACCCTGTGGAAAGGCTGCAAGGGCGTTTCGGCTGAAGATGCCAGCGGCAACTACATGTACTACGGCGTTCGCGAGTTCGGTATGAGCGCGATCATGAACGGCGTGTCCCTGCACGGCGGTCTGGTGCCTTACGGCGCGACTTTCCTGATGTTCATGGAATACGCACGCAACGCAGTACGCATGGCGTCGCTGATGAAGAAGCGCGTGGTGTTCGTCTACACCCACGACTCCATCGGTCTGGGCGAAGACGGCCCGACTCACCAGCCGGTCGAGCAATTGACCAGCCTGCGCAGCACGCCGAACCTCGACACCTGGCGTCCAGCCGATGCCGTTGAATCGGCCGTTTGCTGGAAACTGGCGCTGGAACGCAAGGACGGCCCTTCGGCGCTGATCTTCTCGCGTCAGAACCTGCAGCACCAGGAGCGTGACGCCGGCCAGATCGCCGACATCGCTCGTGGCGGTTACGTGTTGAAGGACTGCGAGGGCGAGCCTGAGCTGATCCTGATCTCCACCGGTTCCGAGGTCGGCCTGACCGTTCAGGCTTACGACAAACTGACCGAACAAGGTCGTAAGGTGCGTGTTGTTTCGATGCCTTGCACCAGCGTGTTCGATGCTCAGGACGCCGGTTACAAGCAAGCGGTTCTGCCGTTGCAGGTCAGCGCCCGTATCGCCATCGAGGCCGCTCATGCGGACTACTGGTACAAGTACGTGGGCCTGGAAGGTCGCGTCATCGGCATGACCACCTACGGCGAGTCGGCGCCTGCGCCTGCCTTGTTCGAAGAGTTCGGCTTCACCCTGGAAAATATCCTGGGTCAGGCTGAAGAGCTGCTGGAAGACTAAGCACGACGCGGCGGTTTTTATGACCGCCGCGGTCCCCTGTAGGAGCTGTCGAAGGCTGCGATCTTTTGATCTTGATCGTTTGGAAGATCAAAAGATCGCAGCCTTCGGCAGCTCCTACAGAGGTTGTGTTGTTAATAAGAATTCGTCTGCCTGCGTCCATCGAGAACCCCATGCCCCAACCGCGTCCCTACAAAGTTGCACTAAACGGCTACGGCCGGATTGGTCGTTGCGTCTTGCGTGCGTTGTTCGAGCGTGGCGAAAAGGCCGGGTTTGAAATTGTTGCGATCAACGATCTGGCCGATATGGCCAGCATCGAATACCTGACACGCTTCGACTCCACCCACGGGCGTTTCCCCGGTGAGGTGAAGGTCGACGGCGATTGTCTGCATATTAATGGCGTCTGCGTGAAGGTCCTGCGCAGTGCCACCCCCGAAGGCATCGATTGGGCGTCGCTGGACGTCGATCTGGTGCTGGAATGCTCCGGCGCTTACCACACCCGTGAAGACGGCCAGCGGTTCCTCAACGCCGGCGCGCCGAGGGTGCTGTTTTCCCAGCCGATGGCCAGCGAGGCCGATGTCGACGCCACCATCGTCTACGGCGTGAACCAGGATTGCCTGACGGGCGACGAGCTGCTCGTGTCCAACGCGTCATGCACCACCAATTGCGGTGTGCCGCTGCTGCGCTTGCTGGATAAGGCCATTGGCCTGGATTACGTGTCGATCACCACCATCCATTCGGCAATGAACGACCAGCCTGTCATCGACGCCTATCACCACGAAGACCTGCGCCGCACCCGTTCGGCGTTCCAGTCGGTGATTCCGGTGTCCACTGGTCTGGCACGTGGCATCGAACGCCTGTTACCGGAACTTGCCGGGAGAATTCAGGCCAAAGCCGTGCGGGTGCCGACGGTGAATGTGTCCTGCCTCGACATTACGATGCAGACCGCGACCGCGACGGACGCCACCGAGATCAACCGGATTTTGCGCGAGGCTGCCACCAGCGGCCCGCTCAAAGGCTTGCTGGCCTATACCGAGTTGCCGCACGCAAGCTGTGATTTCAACCATGACCCTCATTCGGCGATCGTCGATGCCAGTCAGACCCGGGTTTCCGGGCCCAAGCTTGTGAATATCCTGGCCTGGTTCGACAACGAATGGGGTTTTGCCAACCGAATGCTGGACGTTGCAGAGCACTATCTGCAAACAGCTTCTCCACTCTCTGCTTCTCAAAAGCCGTAACTCAGGAAATGCGACCCATGACCGTGTTGAAGATGACCGACCTCGATCTGCAAGGTAAACGCGTACTGATTCGCGAAGACCTCAACGTCCCAGTCAAGGACGGTGTTGTCACCAGCGATGCGCGAATCCTGGCCTCGCTGCCGACCATCAAGCTGGCCCTGGAAAAAGGCGCGGCCGTGATGGTCTGCTCGCACCTTGGCCGTCCGACTGAAGGCGAGTTCTCGGCCGAGAACAGCCTCAAGCCAGTGGCTGACTACCTGAGCAAGGCCTTGGGCCGCGAAGTGCCGCTGGTGGCTGATTACCTGGGTGGCGTCGACGTGAAAGCCGGCGACATCGTGCTGTTCGAAAACGTGCGCTTCAACAAAGGCGAGAAAAAGAACGCTGACGACCTGGCCCAGCAATATGCTGCCCTGTGCGACGTGTTCGTGATGGACGCCTTCGGCACTGCTCACCGCGCCGAGGGTTCGACCCATGGCGTGGCCAAGTTCGCCAAAGTCGCTGCGGCGGGTCCGCTGCTGGCTGCAGAGCTGGACGCATTGGGTAAAGCCCTCGGCGCCCCGGCCCAGCCTATGGCAGCCATTGTTGCCGGCTCCAAGGTGTCGACCAAACTCGACGTGCTGAACAGCCTGAGCCAGATCTGCAATCAACTGATCGTCGGTGGTGGCATCGCCAACACCTTCCTCGCTGCTGCCGGTCACCCGGTCGGCAAGTCGCTGTACGAGCCGGACCTGCTGGACACCGCGCGCGAAATCGCCGCCAAGGTCAGCGTGCCATTGCCGGTCGACGTCGTCGTTGCCAAGGAATTCGCTGAAAGCGCGACCGCGACCGTCAAGCTGATCGCTGATGTGGCCGCAGATGACATGATCCTGGACATCGGTCCGCAGACCGCGGCGAATTTCGCCGAGCTGCTGAAGTCGTCCAAAACCATCCTGTGGAACGGCCCGGTAGGCGTGTTCGAATTCGACCAGTTCGGTAACGGCACCAAAGTGCTGGCCCAGGCCATCGCAGAAAGCTCGGCGTTCTCCATCGCTGGCGGCGGCGACACCCTGGCAGCCATCGATAAATATGGCGTTGCCGACCAGATCTCCTACATTTCTACCGGTGGCGGCGCATTCCTCGAATTCGTCGAAGGCAAAGTGCTGCCGGCCGTTGAAGTCCTGGAAAGTCGGGCCAAGGCCTGAGGCGGTTCATTTGACCAGGAAAGGGAGTGTTCACATGGTCAAGACGTTAGCGCTGTTGATCGTCGCGGGTTTACTGGCGGCTTGCGGGAGTAACCCGAAAGCCACCCCGGAACCTGCTCCGTCCGAGGTGGAGAAAGGCTGCTACCAGGCTGACTGGCAGGCGGAAACCAACCCGGTGATCAACAAGCGTTCCGGGCCTGATGGCCTGGACAAATACGAGACACAGACCCCCGCCAAGGAACGTGGTTGCCCTTGACGGGTCTGACTCATTACTCAAGGCCGGCGGCGTGCGCCGTTGGTCGAGGAGCATGGATGAAAGGTTTTATCGCCGTCATGGCGCTGGCTCTGCTGGCAGGTTGCTCGAATTTCAACCTGTTCAACAGTTCAGCCCCAGCGGACAACTGGACCACCTGGACCTGCGACAGCCAGGCCAAAGTGGTATGGCGCTATGCTGATGCTGCGCGCGAGGAAGTCGATGTGCGGCTTGGCGGCGCCGACCAGGTCTATCGTCTGAAGCAGGAACCCGGCGCGTCGGGTTCGCTGTACAGCAACGAGATGCTGGCGTTTCACATCAAAGGCGAGGAAGGCCTGGTTTACTGGGTCGCCACCAATGATTTGATTGGGCGGGGTTGTAAGGCGCAGTAGAAACGCCAATCACAGGCTTTTGTGGCGAGGGAGCTTGCTCCCGCTGGAGCGCGAAGCGGTCCCAAAGCCAGTCGACAGGGTATTTCAGAATATCGCGTCAACGGTTTTCGACTGCTTCGCAGCCGAGCGCGAGCAAGCTCGCTCGCCACAGGGTTCTTCGTCACACACAGGTTTATGTAGTACCGAATTCGCAGCCCGGGCCAACCCCCGATCTGCAATAACTTGAATAGCCGCCGCCGCTACGGCAGGCTGGCACGATTAACGACCCTAAACCGGGAGAGACATACACAATGGCACTTATCAGCATGCGCCAGATGTTGGACCACGCAGCCGAGTTCGGCTACGGCGTTCCAGCCTTCAACGTCAACAACCTTGAGCAGATGCGCGCCATCATGGAAGCCGCTGACAAGACTGACTCCCCGGTGATCGTCCAGGCTTCGGCCGGTGCTCGCAAATACGCAGGCGCCCCGTTCCTGCGTCACCTGATCCTGGCGGCAATCGAAGAATTCCCGCACATCCCGGTGTGCATGCACCAGGACCACGGCACCAGCCCTGACGTCTGCCAGCGTTCCATCCAGCTGGGCTTCAGCTCGGTCATGATGGACGGTTCCCTGGGCGAAGACGGCAAGACGCCGACCGACTACGACTACAACATCCGCGTTACTCAACAAACCGTAGCCCTGGCTCACGCCTGCGGTGTTTCGGTAGAAGGCGAGCTGGGCTGCCTGGGTTCGCTGGAAACCGGTATGGCCGGTGAAGAAGACGGCATCGGTGCAGAAGGCGTGCTTGATCACAGCCAGATGCTGACCGACCCGGAAGAAGCGGCTGACTTCGTCAAGCGCACTCAGGTCGACGCCTTGGCGATCGCCATCGGCACCAGCCACGGCGCCTACAAGTTCACCAAGCCGCCTACCGGCGACGTGCTCGCGATCGACCGCATCAAAGAAATCCACAAGCGAATTCCAAACACTCACCTGGTCATGCACGGTTCGTCTTCGGTGCCTCAGGACTGGCTGGCGATCATCAACCAGTACGGCGGCGACATCAAAGAAACCTACGGCGTACCGGTTGAAGAAATCGTCGAAGGCATCAAGCACGGCGTGCGCAAGGTCAACATCGACACCGACCTGCGCCTGGCGTCCACCGGTGCGATGCGTCGCCTGATGGCCACCAATCCGAGCGAGTTCGACCCGCGTAAATTCTTTGGCGCTACCGTCACTGCGATGCGTGATGTTTGTATCGCTCGTTACGAAGCTTTCGGTACCGCAGGCAACGCTTCCAAGATCAAGCCGATCTCCCTGGAAGCGATGTACCAGCGTTACCTCAAAGGTGAGTTGAACGCCAAGGTCAACTAAGCCTCAGCGTCAATCAGCACCCACAAAAAACCCGCAGCGATGCGGGTTTTTTGTGGGCTGACATTTGCCCCTGTAGCAGCTGCCGAGCCCGCGAGGCTGCGTTCGAGGACGAAGTCCTCGCCAGATAGTTAAGCCCGCGTTACCCCAAAGAATGCGGTGTCGGTTTACGACTGCTTCGCAATCGAACGCAGCCTCGCGGGCTCGGCAGCTGCTACAGGGATCGGGTGCGATTTGGAATTTACTTATCGTGATCGATATCCAGCTTGCTGAACGTCACCTTGCCGCCTTCGCTGGTGTAACCGGTGTGATCCTGAACATACACCCCGGCCTTGAAGTACAGCGGCTTGTCTCGCCAGGTCTTGCTGATATCAGTGTCCCATTGATAGCCCGCCGCGCTGATGCCTAACGCTCCGCCGGGACTCAGGTGAATCAGGTAATTGAATTGCTGATCCAGCTTCACCCCGGTAGCGATGGTGATGACTCGACCTTCACCGTCGTCGGGGTGCATGCGCACTTTGGCGACGATGTTGCCTGACTGCGTGCTGGTCTTGTACTGATACTCGACCTTCACCATCGGCTTCTGGCTTTCATAGGCATGAATCTGACCGATAACGATCTTGCCCGAGCTTGGCACCTGATTCACCGCCAACGTAGCGCGCAGGGAGTTGTCGGCGTCCGGGTAAAGCCAGTTGCGCAGGGTGCCGTTGCTGTAGGTTTCGCGAAGTTCAGTGCGGGGGTATTTCGCGTTTTCAGTTTTGGAGCCAGTGACCGGCGACCAGAAAAACAAGGTACCGGTATCGGAATGGAAGTATTGATCCTTGAACCCCTTCACCAGTTTTGCAGTTTCAACGGTGTAGGGCGGGTTGCCGACGGGAACGCTGAGGTTCCAGGTTGCGAGATCGATCATAGACAAAGCTTCCACAAATTTTGCTGCACGCACGTGCCAGAAGCTCTAGCACGCGCCTTAGAGGGCGGTCTTTATAAGCGCAGAAGGCAACATTGTTAACGTCGAACTGACAGATGGATGACGTCAAAATCCTGTTAAAAGGCCATCTTCCCCGATTTTAGCGGCCTGTAGGCGCGACCGTTAGTCGGCGAATTAACGCTTTCGTAGAATGATGGCGCTCTGACAGCTACTGCTTTCCTGGATCCAGGTCTAGAGTGAGGTCTTGGTAATTGTCCGGTTTTTACCCAAAACCGGCCTGACTCCCCGAACAAAGAGAAGCAGCATGGAATGCGGGCAACTTACGCCAGGTGAAGGCAAGCCTATCCTGTTAATCGTTGACGATTACCCTGAGAACCTCGTCAGCATGCGTGCGTTGCTGGAGCGTCAGGACTGGCAAGTGATGACCGCGCTCTCGGGTTTCGAAGCCCTCAGCCTGTTACTCGAACACGATGTCGACCTGGTGCTGCTGGACGTGCAGATGCCCGGCATGGACGGCTTTGAAGTCGCACGGCTCATGCGCGGCAGCCAACGTACTCGCCTGACGCCGATTATCTTCCTCACTGCCAACGAACAGTCCCAGGACGCCGTGATCAAGGGCTACGCCAGCGGCGCGGTGGATTACCTGTTCAAGCCGTTTGACCCGCTAATCCTTAAGCCCAAAGTCCAGGCGCTGCTTGAACATCAGCGCAATCGTCGCGATCTGCAACGCCTCAGCCACGATCTGGAAGCCGCACGCGCCTTCAACGCCTCGGTACTGGAAAACGCCGCCGAAGGCATTCTGGTGGTCGGTGAGGATGGTCTGATCCAGTTTGCCAATCCGGCCATGTCACGGATGCTCAGCGCCACGGTGCAAGAGCTGCAGGGCAAGGAGTTCTTGGATTTTCTGCAAAAACCGCACATTCCGATCTGGGCCGATTCCGAGTGGCTGGCCGGTTACAAACGCGGTGAGACCCTGCGCCTGCACGATGCGCTGCTGCGTACCGCGCCCAATCAACAGGTCCCTGTAGCCCTGTCCTGCGCGCCGTTGCCGGCCGAGCAGCGCGCCATGGTCGTGACGGTGCTGGACATGTCGGTGGTGCGTCATCTTCATAAGCAACTGGAGTTCCAGGCTGTCACCGATCCGTTGACCGGGCTGCTCAACCGGCGGGGGTTTTATCAAACGGTTGAAAACCTGTTGCTGCGTGGCGAACGATCCGACGGTGCCTGGGTGCTGTTGTACCTGGATCTGGACGGCTTCAAGCGGGTCAACGACTCACTCGGTCATGATGCTGGCGACCGGGTGCTGCGCTGGGTCTCCGAGCAGTTGAAAGGCTCGCTGCGGCCCCTGGATGTGCTTGCGCGTATGGGTGGCGACGAGTTTACGGCGTTGCTTGACCTGGAATTTCCCGAGCAGGCGGCGAAGATTGCCGAGAAACTCATCGATCGAGTCTCGGCCTGTCAGCAAATCGAAGGCCTGGACATCGCGCTGGGTGCCAGCATCGGCATCGCCACCTTCCCGGACTGCGGTTCCAATCTGGATGGTTTGCTGCGAGCGGCGGACATCGCCATGTACGAAGCCAAGCGCGCCGGCCGTCAGCAGTACCGTTTCTATGACCATGAGATGAATGGCCGCGCTCGCTCGCGATTGATGCTGGAAGAGAGCGTGCGCGACGCCATCGAGAATCGTGATTTCAATCTGGTGTATCAACCGCAGGTGTCCATCGCCGATGGACACCTGCGCGGCTTCGAGGCCCTGCTGCGCTGGCAGCATCCGAGCGTCGGCGATGTCCCGCCCGGGTTGTTTCTGCCCTTGCTGGAAGAAGCGCAGCTGATCAGTCGTCTCGGCAGCTGGATTTATCAGCACGGGGCAGGGCAGCGCAAGGCGTGGGAAACCGTATTTGCTTCGGATCTGGTGCTGGGCGTCAGCTTGAGCAGCACCCAGTTCGGCATGCCCCACCTCGTCACCGAATTGCGCCAGGTGCTGGAGCGCCACGGTTTGCAGCCGCGCTATCTGGAAGTCGAGGTGACCGAAGAAGCGTTGGCGCAAAACCCTGAGGAAACCCGCAAGCAGCTGCGGTTGCTGCGCAATCTTGGCGTGCGGGTGGCGTTGGATGATTTTGGATCTGGCGCATGCTCGCTGTCCTGCTTGCGCGACCTGGAACTGGACACGCTGAAAATCGATCGGCACTTGATTGCGCGGTTGCCGCACTCCTCGCGGGATGCGGCGCTGGTGCGAAACGTGATCGACTTGTGCAAGCAGTACGGGTTGCTGATCATTGCCGAGGGCGTCGAGACCGTTGCGCAATATGAATGGCTGCAAGCCCATGGCTGCGAGTACGTGCAAGGATTTCTGGTGGCACAACCGATGATCGCCGAGGAAGTCATCGACTTCGTGCAGCCGTTTGACTGGAACGCGCTGACCCTCTGAATTCGCTACACTGGCGACCTTTTCGTGATTGATGTTGCCCGCCCCGATGACCGCGTTGAAATACCTCCAGGCCTATCCCGCAGCATTGCAGGACCAAGTACGCCAACTGATCAGCGAAGGTCGGCTGGGCGATTACCTGAGCCAGCGTTACCCCGAGAAGCACGGGGTACAGAGCGACAAGGCGCTGTACACCTACGCGCTGGACCTCAAGCAGGAATACCTGCGTAACGCGCCGGCCATCGATAAAGTGCTGTTCGACAATCGCCTGGACCTGACCCACCGCGCCCTCGGCCTGCACACCACCATTTCCCGGGTGCAAGGTGGCAAGCTCAAGGCCAAGAAAGAAATTCGCGTGGCCTCGCTGTTCAAGGACGCACCCTCCGAGTTTCTGAAAATGATCGTGGTGCATGAACTGGCGCATTTCAAAGAATCGGATCACAACAAGGCGTTCTACAAGCTGTGCGAACACATGTTGCCGGGGTATCACCAGGTGGAGTTCGATCTGCGGGTGTACCTGACGTGGCGGGATATGCCAGCGCCCACGGGCGCGTAGGAGCTGCCGCAGGCTGCGATCTTTTGATCTTCCAATGAATGCGGGGTAAATGGATGGACGTTAGCAAGACCAAAACCAGTTTCTACCGCCGGCTATACGTGGCTTACCTGATCGACAGTGGGCTGGCCAGCAGCGTTCCTGCATTGACCGAGGTCACCGGCATGCCTCGGCGCACGGCGCAGGACACGATTGCTGCGCTGGCGGATCTGGACATCGTGTGCGAGTTCGAGCAGGAAGAGGGCGCGCGCAATCATGCCGGGCGCTATCGGATACGCGAGTGGGGGGCGATTGATCGCGGCTGGATCGAGCGTAATTTGCGGCAGGTGAAAGCCGTGCTCGAGTATCCCTGAATTTGCAGTGTTCGGTCTGACGCCATCGCGAGCAGGCTCACTCCCACATTGGAATGCATTGTCCTTTGAGACAGTCTCAGTAGCACATTTGAAATGCATCCCTGCAGGAGTGAGACTGTTCGCGATAGGGCCCTCAAGGGCGACGCATCCCGATATGCGCAATTCCGTCTTCCATGTATTCCTCACCCGCCACGACAAACCCGTACCGCCCGTAGTACCCCTGCAGATGAGCCTGGGCTGACAGATAGATCGGCACATCCGGCCAGTGCTTTGCAGCCTGTTTGAGCGCCTGGGCCATCAACTCATGCCCGAGCCCGGTTCCGCGTGCCTGAGGGGCAATGATCACCCGGCCGATCACCACGTCACCGCCCTGAAGCTCCGGGTCGAGCAAGCGCAGGTACGCCACCAGGCGATCTCCCTCCCAAGCCATCAAATGGCAGGTGTCGCCTTCCAGGTCCTGACCATCGATGTCCTGATACACACACTTCTGCTCAACGACGAAGACCTCCGCCCGCAGTTGCAGAATGGCGTACAGCTGCTCTTTGCCCAAATCGCTGTGGTGTTTGCACACCCAATCAATAGTCATGTCCACATTCCTTGATCAACGTCGCCCGATACTAAGCTCCCTGATGAAAGATGTCTTTATGGCGGTCGAATCTGTGACAAAGGCCAAAATGCCATCATTCATTTCGCGCGGGATTGTTTTCTTTGTGTAATCTTCGATGACAGTCCGCCCGCCAAGGATTTTCCAGCATGCCGCGAGTGCATCGAGCCTTTGCTTTGATTGGATTGCTGTTGCTGACTCAGAGTGCGGTGGCGGAAAAGTTGCGACTGGTCGCCGATGCCTGGCCCCCCTTTACGGACGCCACGTTGATTAACGGCGGCCTGGCCACGGACATCGTCAGTACCGCATTGGCCCGAGCCGGTTATGCCAGCGATTTCGAGCAAGTGCCCTGGGCGCGAGCCTTGCTCGGCATCGGCGAGGGGCGTTACGACGTGCTGGTGAATGCCTGGTACAACCAGGAGCGCACCCAGCTTGGTCAGTTCTCGGGCGAATACCTGCTTAACCGGGTGCGCTTTCTCAAGCGCAAAGACGTCGCCATCGAGTACAACAATCTGCAGCAACTGCACACCTACCCGATTGCGGTTGTGCGCGGTTATGCCTATTCGGCGGCATTTGATGAGGATGCGTCGCTGCAGAAAGTCCCGGTTCACAACTTCGCCATGGCAGTGCGCATGGTCGCGGCCGACCGGGTCAAGTTGACCCTGGAAGACGAATTCGTCGCGCGCTATTACTTGTCCAGGGAATCTTCAAAAGTGCGCAACGCGGTGGAGTTTCTGCCCAAGCCACTGAGCGAGAACAGCCTGCACATACTGGTCAGCCTGAAGAATCCCAGGCATGAACAGATCGTCGCGGGATTTGATCGCGAGATCGCGGCGATGAAAGCCGACGGAAGTTATGATCGGTTGATGAAGCAGCATGGGATGTGAAATCGCGTACAGAAGCACCTGTAGCAGCTGCCGAAGGCTGCGTCCGACTGCGAAGCGGTCGCTCTCCAGGCGCTGTGATGTCGGCTTGAAAATCGGGACCGCTTCGCGCTCCAACGCAGGCTTCGCCAGCTGCTACAGGAAGCTATCCATCACTGCGCGCTGGTATCCTTGATGAGGTGCGCCGCCAACGTCCGCAACGGCCCAAGCTGTCGGCAGATCAACGCCAGCTGTGTCTGCACCAACCGCTGCCCTTCATCGATTTCATCCGGCATCTGCTCAAGCTCGTTGGCCAGTGCCTCTTCCTCATCGCTCTGAATCGCGATCGGTGTTTTGTTCGCCAGGCCTTGGGCGATCTCGTCAATGCTGGCGGCCAGTTTCACCCCGGCCCCCTCAATCAAATGCTCTCGAATGTCCGCTGGCAGCTGCGTCTCACGGTGCGCACCCAGCCCAGACAAATAACTGAGCAAGGTGTGCGACAGCACCAGGAAACGAAAGCCCACGTCCGCCTCCTTACGGAAATGGCCCGGCTCCATGAGCATATTGGCCAGCGTCGTCGACAGGGCTGCGTCGGCGTTGTGGGCGTTGCGTCGCGCCAGGCGGTAGGCGAGGTCGTCGCTTTTGCCGGCGGCGTATTGCTGCATGATCTGGCGCAAGTAAATGCTGTTGCACGTCAGGGTGTTCGCCAGCACTTTGTTCAAGCGTCGTCCCTGCCAGTCCGGCAGGAACAGGAACACGGCCAGACCGGCAATCAGACTGCCGAGCAAGGTATCGAACAACCTTGGCAGAAACAGCCCGTAGCCATCGCCCACCTGGTTGAAGCAGAACAGCACCATCAGCGTGATCGCGGCGGTTGCCAGGGTGTAGCGGGTAGTGCGGTTGATAAAGAACACCACCCCGGCGGCAATGGCGAAGCACGACTGAACCAGTGGATTCGGGAACAGATCGAACAGCGCCCAGGCCACTGTCAGGCCGATGGCGGTGCCGATGATCCGCTGGCCGAGTTTGCGTCGCGTGGCGCCGTAGTTCGGTTGGCAGACAAACAGTGTGGTGAGGATGATCCAGTAACCCTGGGACGGGTGAATCAAATGCACCATGCCGTAGCCGATGCTCAGCGCGAGGGGCAATCGCAGGGCGTGGCGGAACAGTAAAGAGGTCGGTGTCAGCTGCGTGCGCAGACGAATCCACACATCCTTGAGGCTGCGTGGCGAGCGGTCGAGCAAGCTGCTGTCGGTGGCGTCCGCCAAGGCATCCGGGTTGCTGGCATCGCTGAGCAGTCGGTCGAGGGTGCCCAGGTTGGCCGCCAATGCCCGCAATGAACGCAACAGGCCACGCCAGGCCGGATTGCTCTGGCCGCGCAAGTGTTCCAGGGAGGCGTCCAGGTCACTCAGTGCTTCGGCGAAACTGGCGTCGTAGATGAACGGCTGGCGCATCTGGATCGACTCGGCCAGTGCTCGACAGGCTTTGCCCTGTTGGCGCAGCAGGCGCTGACAGCGGAACAGCACGTCACTGTGGAAGAAGGCCTCGGCCAGCGCGTTGTAAGGATAGTGCGAGGAGCTGGCGCGTTCGTGGATGTCCTGAGCGAGGAAGTACAGCTTCAGGTAGCGACTGACTTTCGAACCCGGTCGACCATTGCCGACCCGGTGCAGAATGATTTCCTTGGCGGCGTTCAGTGCGGCAACCACGCGACCATTCTGTTGGGCAAGTTCCAGGCGGCGCGCTTCCACGTCCATCTGACGGATCGGCTCGAACAGCGATGATTTCAGCTTCAGGTAAAACCCCAACTCCCGAAACAACCGCGCCAGGCTCTGTTGCACCGGCTGATTGGAAAACATCGCCTGCCACAACACCGACAGCAAGCCGTACCAGGCGGCACCGGCGACCAGCAGCAGCGGCTCGTGCCAAAAGTCAGTGACCGCGCCACCGCGCTGGTCCACGCCGATCATCGTGTAGACCGACAGGATCAGTGTCGCCGAGGCAATCGCACCGTAGCGCTCGCCCAGCGCGCCGAGCATGGTCAGGCCGAAGCTCGCCAGTGCCAGGGCGATGACGAAGACGATGGGGTAGGGGAAGAGCAATTCGACGGAGAGCGCGGCGACGCTGAAGCACACCAGCGTCACGGCCAGCGCGTTGAGGCGACCTTGCCAACTGTCGTCGGTCTCGGCCAGGGCACTGGCGATGATCCCCAGGAACAGCGGGATCAGCAGTCCCATTTCATCCTGATACCAACACAGCGCCATGCTGCCGGTCAGGGCGATGAACACCCGCACGCTGTAGCTGAATTTATCCAGCGCCCAGAGGCGACGCAGAGACTGATGAAGTGGGGTCGATGACATGAAGTGCGAAGGCCTTCCGAGGCAATGCCGCTAAATTGAGCCAGTAATGACGTCGACGCAATGGCGTCGATCACATCTGGCAGCAAAATTTGTTCCTTCTTTGGCAACCGCGCTCTTCTGTAGGAGCTGTGTAGAGGCTATGCCGTAACTCTGTAGGAGCTGTCGAGTGAAACGAGGCTGCGATCTTTTGATCTTGTTTTTGAAAAGCCAGATCAAAAGATCGCAGCCTCGTTTCACTCGACAGCTCCTACAGAAGATCAGTGCCGTCAGACGGGGGATCAGTATCGTCAGGCGGGGGATCAGTGTCGTCAGACGGGGGATCAGTGTCGTCAGACGGGGGATCAGTGTCGTCAGACAGGGATCAGTGCCATCAGACGTACTGCGCGGCCGCGTAACCCGAGGCCCAGGCCCATTGGAAATTGAAACCGCCCAGGTGTCCGGTCACGTCGAGTACTTCACCAATGAAATACAAGCCAGGGCTTTTCAGCGATTCCATGGTCTTGGACGACACTTCGTGGGTATCAACACCCCCCAGTGTCACTTCGGCGGTGCGGTAGCCTTCGGTGCCTGCGGGTACGACTTTCCAGCTCGCCAGTTTCTCGGCGATGTCGGCGATTTCCGCATGGGTGTACTGCTTCATCGGTTTCGAGACGAACCAGTTGTCCGCCAGCAGGTTGGCCATTTTCTTGGTGAAGATCTCACCCAGCAGGGTTTTCAACTCGCTGTTCGGGCGCTCGGCCTGTTGCTGTTGCAGCCAGCCTGGCACGTCGTGATCGGGCATCAGGTTGATTTCTACCGTGTCACCCGATTCCCAGAACGAAGAGATCTGTAAAATCGCCGGACCGCTCAGACCGCGGTGGGTGAACAGGATGTTCTCGCGGAAACTCTGCTCGTTGCAGCTCACCAGGCAATCCACCGACGTACCGGACAGCTCGGTGCACAGCTCTTTGAGTTGATCGGTGATGGTGAATGGCACCAGGCCGGCGCGGGTCGGCAGCAGGTCGTGGCCGAACTGTTTCGCCACCTGATAACCAAAACCGGTAGCGCCCAAGGTCGGAATCGACAGGCCGCCCGTGGCGATCACCAGGGACTCACAGCTGATCTGGCCCAGCGTGGTGTCCAGCAGGTAACCGTTCTCGAGCTTCTCGATGGTCTGGATCGAGGTATCCAGGTGCAGGCTGACGCCGACCTGATTGCACTCATCGAGGAGCATGTCGAGGATGTCGCTGGATTTGTTATCGCAGAATAGTTGGCCGAGCTTTTTCTCGTGATAAGGCACGCCGTGTTCGGCGACCATCCCGATGAAGTCCCATTGGGTGTATCGGGCCAGCGCTGATTTGCAGAAGTGTTCGTTCTGCGAGAGAAAATTACCAGGTTCGGTGTACATGTTGGTGAAATTGCAGCGCCCACCGCCAGACATCAGGATTTTCTTGCCGGCCTTGTTCGCATGGTCAAGCAACATCACTTTGCGCCCGCGCCCGGCGGCGGTCAGCGCACACATCAACCCTGCGGCGCCAGCGCCAATGATCACGACTTCGGTAGAGCGCAAGACGGTGTCCTCGGAATAGAAAAACCCTGTAGGAGCTGCCGAAGGCTGCGATCTTTTGATCTTGTTTTTAACAGCAAGATCAAAAGATCGCAGCCTTCGGCAGCTCCTACAGGGGGAACTGCGTTGTTTTTACAAGATACGAACGCGCAGCGAACGGCCCTTGATCTTGCCGTCGTTCAGGCGCTGCAAGGCTTGCTTGGCAATGCCACGTTCAACCGCCACATACGCCTGGAAGTCGAAAATCGCGATCTTGCCAACCTGAGCGCCCGGGATACCGGCATCGCCTGTTAGTGCGCCGAGGATATCGCCCGGACGAACCTTGTCTTTACGGCCCGCGCCAATCACCAGCGTGCTCATCACCGGCAGCAGCGGTGCGCCGCCCTGGGATTTGAGGTTGTCCAACTGGTCCCAGCTCAACGGCGACTTCTGCAGTTGCTCGATGGCCTGGGCGCGATGCGCTTCGGACGGAGCAACCAGACTGATCGCAATACCTTTCTCACCGGCGCGGCCCGTACGGCCAACACGGTGAATGTGGATTTCCGAGTCGCGGGCCAGTTCGACGTTGATCACCATGTCGAGCGCATCAATGTCCAGACCGCGAGCGGCGACGTCAGTGGCAACCAGTACCGAAGTACTGCGGTTTGCGAACATCGCCAACACCTGGTCGCGGTCACGCTGCTCCAGATCGCCGTGCAGGCCGACGGCAGAGATGCCTTTGGAGGTCAGGTGATCAACCGTTTCCTGTACTTGCTGCTTGGTGAAGCAGAATGCGACGCAGGTGGCCGGGCGATGGTGCGCGAGGACTTTGACCACGGCGTCCATGCGCTCTTCCGGGGAGATTTCGTAGAAGCGCTGCTCGATCTGCGTGTCGTCGTGGAACGCTTCGGCCTTCACGATCTGCGGGTTGCGCATGAACTTCGACGCCAGTTGCTTGATGCCCACCGGGTACGTGGCGGAGAACAGCAGGGTCTGGCGGCGCTCAGGGCACTGCGCAATGATTTCTTCGATGGAATCGTAGAAACCCATGTCGAGCATGCGGTCAGCTTCATCGAGGATCAGCGTGTTCAGGCCGTGAAGAATCAGCGAGCCCTTGCGCAGGTGCTGCTGGATACGACCCGGGGTGCCGACGATGATGTGCGCACCGTGCTCCAGCGAACCGATCTGCGGCCCGAATGCAACGCCGCCGCACAAGGTCAGTACCTTGATGTTGTCTTCGGCACGGGCCAGACGACGGATTTCCTTGGCGACCTGGTCGGCCAGCTCGCGAGTCGGGCAAATGACCAGTGCCTGGCAACCGAAGAAGCGCGGATTGAT
Source organism: Pseudomonas sp. LBUM1643 (assembly GCF_059716215.1). Taxonomy (NCBI): domain Bacteria; kingdom Pseudomonadati; phylum Pseudomonadota; class Gammaproteobacteria; order Pseudomonadales; family Pseudomonadaceae; genus Pseudomonas; species Pseudomonas sp. LBUM1643. The sequence continues at coordinate 6,007,324 of NZ_CP166813.1, read as the reverse complement.
CGGGTTCAGCAGGCCGACACCGAAGGCGGCGGTCTTGCCGCTACCGGTCTTGGCCTGAGCGATCAGGTCCATTCCCTTGAGGATCACCGGCAAGCTTTGCGCCTGGATCGGCGTCATCTGGGCATAACCGAGGGAGTCGAGGTTAGCCAGCATGGCGGCGGACAGCGGCAAAGTATTAAAAGCGGTGGCGATGGTGGTCACGGGACTGGCCTGCAAAACAAAATGTCGCGCAGTGTATCAGTCTACGACCACTTATCTCGAATGTTCTGGACGAACGCAAACCCTGTGGTGAGGAGCCTGACCTGAGGCCAGGGGATTTATCTGTTGTCAGGAGTTTTATCTGTGGCGAGGGGATTTATCCCCGTTGGGGTGCGAAGCGCCCCTTGGATCTGCCACTTTGGTGGTTCAGATTGATCGCATTCATCTTTTTAAGGGCCGCTTCGCGCCCCAACGGGGATAAATCCCCTCGCCACATAAATCCTTCACCCCGATTGCGCTGTTCAGGGTTCGATGTGCTCTTCCGGCCGTTTGGCACGCCGTCCGTCTTCCTTTGAGAGTTGCGAGAAGATCGTCGCAGCCAGCATCGCCATGATCCCGACCGTTACAAAGGTCAGCTGGAACGCGCCCAGTACTGTGTCCACGCCATCGTTTCCAACCTCTGCGGTAAAGCCGCCAAGCAGCGCACCGGCGCAAGCAACGCCAAGGCTGAGGGACAACTGCGCGACTACCGACAGCAAACTGTTGCCGCTGCTGGCGCTGGCGTCATCGAGGTCGATCAGGGTCACGGTGTTCATTGCCGTGAACTGCAACGAGTTGATCGCGCCGAGAACCGCCAGCATCCCCAGCAGCAGCCAGTACGGCGTCTGCTCGCTGACCAGGCCCATGCTCGCCAGCATCGCGCCCAGTGCCAGCGTGTTGCCGGTCAGTACGATGCGATAGCCCAACCGTTCAATCAGCGGCCGCGCCACCGACTTGGCAACCATCGCCGCAGCGGCCAATGGCAGCATGCTCATCCCCGCTTGAGACGGCGAGTAACCCAGCGCCACTTGCAGCAGCAATGGCACGAGAAACGGCAGTGCACCGCTGCCCAGTCGGGCGAACAGGTTGCCGAGGATGCCCACGGCGAAGGTCCGCGTCTTGAACAGCGACGGTGCGAACAGCGGGTTGTCGATGTGTCCGGCCCGCAACCAATACGCAGCGAGGCAGGCCATACCACCGAACAGCAACAGCATCACACGCAAGTGCGGCAGGTGCAGTTCGCCCAGGCCTTCCATGGCGATGGTGATCAGTACCATCGCGGCGCCAAACAGCAGGAAGCCGAGGCTATCGAAACGGGTGCGTTCAGTGCCGCGCAAGTCGGGGATGAATTTCCACACGGCGTAGCAACCGACAGCGCCCACGGGCAGGTTGATCAGGAAGATCCAGTGCCAGGTCAGGTATTCGACCATCCAGCCGCCCATCGTCGGGCCGATCAGCGGGCCGAGCAATCCGGGAATGGTGATGAAGCCCATGATCCGCACCAGTTCGGAACGCGGGTAGGCTCGCAGCACCACGAGGCGCCCGACCGGCAACATCAATGCGCCGCCCAGGCCTTGAATCACCCGAGCGCCGATCAGCATGCTCAGGCTGCTCGACAGGGCGCAGAGCAATGAGCCAAAGCTGAACAGGAGGATGGCGCCGAAGAATATCTTTTTGGTACCGAAGCGGTCGGCAATCCAGCCCGAGGCCGGGATCAGCAAGGCGACGGTGAGCATGTAGGCGATGATTACGCCCTGCATGCGCAATGGATCTTCCGCCAGATCGCGAGCCATGGCCGGCAGGGCCGTGTTGAGGATGGTCCCGTCGAGGGACTGCATGAAGAACGCGATGGCGACAACCCACGGCAACCAGCGGGCGGTGACGGCGTCGAGAGGTGGGCGGTTGGGCATGGGACCTCTTGTGGTTGGAGTGGCTGCAAGGTCATGGCTGACGCTGTGGCAAGGGGATCCTGTGGCGAGGGGATTTATCCCCGTTCGGCCGCGAAGCAGTCGTCAATCCGGTTGATGCGATCTGTCTGTCAAATCGTGGTTACCAATTTGGGGGCCGCTGCGCAGCCCAACGGGGATAAATCCCCTCGCCACAGGGTCTCCCATGGCATTGGGATGCTGTGATTACAGCGTTAGAGTAAGTCGGCTGATCAGCGCCCCCGGTAACAGCGCCGAATCCGTCGCCCGCTGACTGTAGGTGCTGGCCGACAGCAGGAGTTCCCGTTCTTGGGTCAACGCTTCCAGCTGCGATCCAAGCAAGCTGTACGCACTGTCATCAAAGCGCATGGTGCTGACCGGCGCCTTGATCTCGCCGTTCTCGACCCAGAACGTCGCGAACCGTGTCATGCCCGTCATGCGCGCGCCCGGCTGGTCCGAGTAGTTCAGGTACCACAAGTTACTGATGTACAGACCGGTGCCCAGTTGCTTGAGGATTTCCGAACTCGGCAACGTTCCGGCCGCCATGTTCAATGCGCCTGGCGATTCACCGCCGCCAGCGCCATTGGCGGTCACACCATATTCGGCGGCGCTGCGAGAGCTGACCAATTGATCGCCGGCCTGACCTTCAGTAATCAGCTTCAGGTCACTGCGTGGATAGCCTTCACCCGAAAACGCCGGGCTCAACGAACCACTGACTTTCTCGTCCAGCGACACCAGCGGGCTGAAGGCCTGGTCTCCAGCGTAGAGCTTCTGCAACGGGCTGCTCTTGCTGGCGATCGACTGCGCCGAGAACCCGCCCCAGCTCAGCATGCCCATGATTTCTTCCAGCGCGGCCGGGGCCAGGTACGCGCGGTACTGACCGGGTGCCAACGTGCGCAATGGGCGACCGAGAAATTCCAACTGCTCGCGGGCCTGCTGGAAACGTTTGGCGAACCCGTCGCTGCTCCAGTCGTGCCCGGCGTAGCTGGCTTTCACTGCCTGGCCGTTTTCGTGGAAAAGGCTGAAATCGAAGTTGAAACTGTTGGCCTGATGCCACCCGAACGCGCCCGCAGAACTGGCAAACCCGCGACTGATCGGGCCTGCGGCGTAGAAGCCAACCAGGTCCAGGCCTTCGGCGGCCTGGGTGATTTCAGCGACCACCTGCTCGGTGTCCGGCAGCGCATGATCCTGCACGTTTTTGCTCTGCCAGCCGTTGAAGTTGAGCAACAGGTAGGGATCTTTCGGCAGCAGCGGCAACGTGTCGCGCAACTGTTGCAAACCTTCGGCGAGACGCTGCAGGTCAACCTGCGCATCACCCGACAGCGTGATGTCGAGGTCCGCATGGCGGCCTTCGTTGATCAGCTTGAAGCCGATACTCGCCTGCTGCACCTGACCGGCCTGGCGCACTTTGGCGTGGTTGAAACGCACGAAGGCAGAGGACTCGGCGGCGTAGCTGAGGGTGAACTGTTCCGGCTCGCGAATAGCGTCGCGCAACCCGTTGACCAAGGCTTTGAACGACTCGGCTTGATTTTTCGACGGGCTCATCAGGCGTCTCCTCCAAACACATCCACATGGCTGAACACACACGCGGGCGAAGCATGGCCGACGCGGATTACCTGGTTCGGCTCGCCTTTGCCACAGTTCGGTGTGCCCAGGACCTTGAAGGTGCCGGCATCGCCGACGGCGCTGAGGCTTTTCCAGAAGTGCGCGGAAATGGCCCGGTAGTTCGGATTTTTCACCACGCCTTTGAGCTCGCCGTTCTCGATCAACTGACCCCATTCACAGCCGAACTGGAACTTGTTGCGCGCATCGTCGATGGACCACGAACGGTTGGTGCTCATCAGGATGCCGTGCTCGATGTTGCCGATCAGCTGCGCCAGCGGCTGATCGCCGGGCTCGATATTGAGGTTGGCCATGCGGTCGATCGGTGGGCGGTTCCAGCCGCAGGCACGGCTGTTGGCAACGCCGTCCATGTCGGCACGGAACTGCGAAAGGGCGCCGCCCAGTGGACGCAGGAGCAGGCCTTCCTTGATCAGAAACTGCTTGCTGGCCGCCGTGCCATCGTCGTCATGACCGTAGCTGGCGAGCTGTTCGGGAATGTCCGGGTCGAACGTCACGTTGAGCAGCTTCGAGCCGTATTGCAGGTGGCCGAAGTCTTCTGCCTTGACGAAGCTGGTGCCGGCGTAATTACGCTCATCGCCGAGGATGCGGTCCAGTTCCAGCGGGTGGCCGATGGATTCATGGATCTGCAGCATCATCTGGTCGGGCATCAACAGCAGGTCGCGCGGGCCTTGCGGGGTGTTCGGCGCGAGGAGCAATTGCAGTGCCTGATCGGCGACTTGCGGACCGGCGCCCACCAGTCCACAGCGGCTAATTACATCGGCGCCACCCTGCTGGCCAAAGTTTTCGCGGCCGAGGCTGCGAGTCTGGCTGTCATTGCCGTCGTAGGCGGTCACGTCCAGGCCCGGGTAGACAAACCGCTGGGCCTGGCGCAATTCGGCGCCTGCGCTGTTGAGATAGATCTGCTCGACGTGGGTGATGCCCAGGCTCACCTGCCAGTTCACCAGACGCTCGTCCTTGGGCACGGCCGCGGATTCGGCGCCGAGCAACTGATAGCAGTCGCTCAGGGACGGGAAGGGCTGGTCGAGGTTCGGCGAAAAGTAGTCGGCGCGGTCGCTGGAAACGGCTTGTTCGCGAAGGTCCAGCAGCGCGTGAGGCTTGAGGTGTCGTGCCTGTCGCTCGGCTCTTTCGAGGGCGGCTTGCAGGCCTTGTTGCGACAGGTCGTTGGTCGCGGCATAGGCTTCGACGCCATTGACCCGGACCGTCAGCATCGCACCTTCATCACGGCTCAGGCTCGGAGGTTCGGCGACGTTCTTGCGCACCGACAGGTACTGGCCGGACTCGCGCACATAACGCAGCGAAAAGAATTCAGTGCCCGTGCGCAAGGCAGTAAAGCGCTGCTTGAGCTGGGGGTGGAAATCGAACATTCGGAAACCTCCTTGGTATGGAGTGGCGGTGCAGCAGTGTTGCGAGGGGGTGAAACGTTTGCGTGGCGCTAGATTAGGCCTGCGGGGAGGGAGGATCAAGGGTGCAAAGCTGTGGGGAGGGAATACTGGGACGTGTCAGAGGAAGATGTATTGGCTAGTAGGGCCTCATCGCGAGCAGGCTCACTCCTACAGGGGGCTCCGGTGAACAAAAATGTGTGTTCACTAGAAGTCCCTTGTAGGCGTGAGCCTGCTCGCGATGGCAGCGCCTCGGTGTAACGGTCTTACTAAGCAGTAAGACTCACATCCCGCATCGGCTTGCCACGCACCGGTGCATCACCGGCCACGTAGTAATCGGCAGTGCTGCGCGGCAGAGGCTGGCGGCCACGGATCTTGTCGGCGATTTTCTCGGCGATCATGATCGTTGGCGCATTCAGGTTGCCGGTGGTGATGATCGGCATGATCGAAGCATCGACCACACGCAGTGCTTGCATGCCATGCACACGACCTTCGCCATCGACCACGGCCATTTCGTCGGTGCCCATCTTGCACGAGCAGGACGGGTGGAACGCGGTTTCGGCGTGTTCGCGGATGAACTTGTCCAGCTGCTCATCGGATTGCACGTCGATGCCCGGGCTGATTTCCCGGCCACGGAAAGCATCCAGCGCCGGTTGCTGCATGATTTCGCGGGTCAGGCGGATGCCGTCACGGAATTCCTGCCAGTCCTGTTCGGTGGCCATGTAGTTGAACAGGATGCTTGGGTACTCGCGCGGATCCTTGGACTTGGCCTGGATGCGACCACGGCTCGGCGAACGCATGGAACCCATGTGCGCCTGGAAACCGTGCTCTTTCACGCCATTGCTGCCGTTGTAGTTAATGGCAACCGGCAGGAAGTGGTACTGGATGTTCGGCCAATCGAAATCTTCGCGAGTACGGATGAAACCGCCCGCTTCGAACTGGTTGCTGGCGCCGATGCCGGTGCCGTTGAACAGCCACTCGGCACCAATGGCTGGCTGGTTGTACCAGAGCAGCGACGGGTACAGCGAGACCGGTTGGGTGCACGCGTATTGCAGGTACAGCTCGAGGTGATCCTGCAGGTTTTCGCCGACGCCTGGCAGGTCGTGGACCACCGGGATGTCGAGCTTGTTCAGCAGTTCGGCCGGGCCGACGCCGGAGCGTTGCAGAATCTGCGGCGACGCGATGGCGCCGGAGCACAGCAGCACTTCCTTGCGAGCGCGGGCTTCAATGCGCTCTTCAGCCGCGCCGATCAGGTAACGCACACCCACTGCACGCTTGCCTTCAAACAGGATCTTGTCGGTCAGGGCGTGAGTGACGATGGTCAGGGTCGAGCGCTTCTTGGCCGTGTCCAGGTAACCGCGAGCGGTGCTGGCGCGACGACCGTTCGGCGTCACGGTACGGTCCATCGGGCCAAAACCTTCCTGCTGATAACCGTTGAGGTCTTCGGTGCGCGGGTAACCGGCTTGTACGCCTGCTTCAACCATCGCGTGGAACAGCGGGTTGTTGCCGGCCTTCGGCGTGGTCACGCTGACCGGACCTTCGCCACCGTGGTAGTCGTTCGGGCCGATGTCACGGGTTTCGGCCTTGCGGAAATACGGCAGGCAGTTCAGGTAATCCCAGTCTTCAAGACCTGGCAGCTTGGCCCAGTTGTCGTAGTCCATCGCGTTGCCGCGGATGTAGCACATGCCGTTGATCAGCGAAGAACCACCCAGGCCCTTGCCGCGACCGCATTCCATCCGGCGGCCGTCCATGTGTGGCTCTGGATCGGTTTCGTAGGCCCAGTTGTAGCGACGGCCTTGCAGCGGAAACGCCAAGGCGGCAGGCATTTGCGTGCGGAAGTCCAGACGGTAGTCCGGGCCACCGGCTTCAAGCAGCAGGACAGTGACGCCTTCGTCTTCAGTCAGACGGGTCGCCAGGGTATTACCGGCCGAACCGGCACCGATGATGATGTAATCGAATTCTTGGGACATTGAATGCACCCTCTTTGAAGTTGGTTCAGGTCGCGGTGACCGAGCTGCCACTTACTTGTGGCGAGGGAGCTTGCTCCCGCTCGGCTGCGCAGCAGTCGCAAAATAAGCGACCGAGTTCTGTCTGAAGGGATGCGGTGCCTGGAGTGGGGGCTGCTTCGCAGCCCAGCGGGAGCAAGCTCCCTCGCCACAATAGCCGCTCCGCACCGCGTCAGATCAGAACACCGAGGCGTAATCGCCCAGTTCGACCTGTACCGATTTGATGCGTGTGAAGTTGTTCAGCGAACTGATGCCGTTTTCACGGCCCACGCCCGACTGCTTGTAGCCACCGACCGGCATCTTGGCGTCGGACTCGCCCCAGGCGTTGATCCAGCAGATACCGGCTTCCAGTTGATGAATCACGCGGTGAGCGCGGTTCAGGTCCTTGGTGACGATACCGGCAGCCAGGCCGAAATCAGTGTCGTTGGCACGACGGATCACTTCGTCTTCGGTGTCGTAGGTCAGGATCGCCATGACCGGGCCGAAGATTTCTTCGCGAACGATGGTCATCTCGTCGGTGCAGTCGGTGAACACGGTCGGTGCCACAAATGCGCCTTTGGCCAGGTCGCCTTCGGTCAGACGGCTGCCGCCGCACAGAACGCGAGCGCCTTCTTCCTTACCTTTGGCGATGTAACCCAGCACGCTTTCCATGTGGGCAAAGCTGACCAGCGGACCGAAATTGGTGTTCTCGTCTTCCGGGTTGCCGATGCGGATGCGCGCTACGCGCTCAGCGATCTTGGCTTCGAAAGCCGCTTTCAGGTGAGTCGGTACGAACACGCGAGTGCCGTTGGTGCAGACCTGACCGGAGCTGTAGAAGTTGGCCATCATGGCCGTGTCGGCGGCGCGATCGAGGTCGGCGTCGTCGAAAATGATAAGCGGGGATTTGCCGCCCAGTTCCATGGTCACGTCTTTCAACGACGAGCTGGAAGCGCTGGCCATGACCTTCTTGCCGGTGTCGGTGCCGCCGGTGAAGGAGATCTTTTCGATGCGTGGGTGTTCGGTCAGCCAGGTGCCGACTTCACGGCCGCTGCCGGTCAGTACGTTGAACACGCCAGCCGGAACGCCGGCTTCGGTGTAGATCTCGGCCAGTTTCAGCGTGGTCAGGGAAGTGACTTCGCTCGGCTTGAAGATCATTGCGTTACCGGCTGCCAGGGCTGGCGCGGATTTCCACAAGGCGATCTGGATCGGGTAGTTCCACGCGCCGATACCGGCCACAACGCCCAGCGGCTCGCGACGGGTATAAACGAAAGAAGTGGTGCGCAGCGGAATCTGCTCGCCTTCGATTGCCGGAACCAGGCCAGCGTAGTACTCCAGCACGTCAGCGCCGGTGACGATGTCGACGTACTTGGTTTCGGAGAACGACTTGCCGGTGTCCAGGGTTTCCAGGGCGGCCAGTTCATCATTGCGCTCGCGCAGGATGTCCACGGCACGACGCAGGATGCGTGAACGCTCCATGGCGGTCATCGCGGCCCAGATTTTCTGGCCCTTTTCGGCGCTGACCACGGCGCGTTCAACGTCTTCCTTGGTCGCACGCTGGACGTTTGCGAGGACTTCACCGTTAGCCGGGTTGATGGCTTCGAATGTAGCGTCGCTGCTGGCGTCACTGTAGCCGCCATCAATGTAAAGTTTTTGCAGTTCGAAACGGGCCATAAAGTCCTCGCAAGAGCATCAGTAGGTTGGCGGTAACCACCGCGGTGATGCCATATGGTTGTGGCAACACCGATCGGTAGCAGTTCAGGGGTTGAGCGTTTATGTGTGCTCTAACTCACCTGCTTGGCCAATTGGATATCCATGTATTCGTAAGCGATCTGTTGCGCCTGCTCAGTGTCGAAAGCATCTCCCGACAGTGCGCCGCGCAACCACAAGCCATCAATGAGGGCTGCCAGGCCCCGAGCTGCACTGCGCGCGTCGTTGAGCGGCAATACACGGCGGAACTGGCAGCACAGGTTGGAATACAGGCGGTGATCGTTAATCCGCTGCAACCTGTGCAAAGACGGCTGGTGCATGCTGGTGGCCCAAAAGGCCAGCCAGGTTTTCATTGCCGGGCCATTGACCTGGCTGGCGTCGAAGTTGCCTTCGATGATCACCTGCAAATGCGCCCGCGGGCTTTCATCTGTCAGCGCCAGGCGGCGCGCGGTGACGTTCTCGCTAAGGACGCTCATCAGATACCGCATCGTGGCGGCGATCAGGCCATTCTTGTCCTGAAAATAGTGACTGATGATGCCGTTCGAGACGCCGGCCAAACGGGCGATCAGCGCAATGCTGGCGTCCCCCATTCCGACCTGATCGACGGCCAGCAATGTGGCTTCGATCAACTGCTGACGGCGGATGGGTTGCATACCGACCTTGGGCATCTTGCACATCTCCTTAGGCCTTCCGGCAGACGTCGAACGTCTATCGGATTGAGGGCCAGTCTATTTTGTTTTGATTGAACGTTCAATCAACAAAGAATAAGCTCTGCGACAAATCGTCGCTATTTACAGATTTTTCCTACGTGTGAATGGCGATAAACCGACATCCAAAACCGCTCGAAACCTATACGCCCCGGTGCTTCTGGGCTTTCGGGCATTTTCGGGGTGTCTTTATATCACCCGCCGGTCGGCTGCCAACTAACCGATTGGTCGGGTAACGCGTTGCCTTGTGTCCTTCTCTCGCACTGCCCGGAGCTTCTGTGCCATGAGTTCTGCCTCTCTTATAAAGACCCCACCCGAGAAGGTGACGGTCAACGGTTGGGTGTTCTACACCTCTACCGCGCTGGTTCTGCTGTTGACCGCCATTCTGATCATCGCCCCGCAAGAGGCGGGCAGGGTGCTCGGTATCGCTCAGGCCTGGTTGTCCCGCAGCTTCGGCTGGTACTACATGGTGGTGATTGCTGCCTATCTGGTATTTGTCGTCGGCCTGGCGTTTTCGTCGTATGGAAAACTCAAACTGGGCAGCAAGGACGACACGCCGGACTTCAGCTACGGCGCCTGGGCAGGAATGCTGTTTTCGTCGGGTATCGGCATTTCGCTGCTGTACTTCGGCGCTTCCGAGCCGCTGGATCACTACTTCAACCCCCCTGAAGGCATGGCCGCCAGCAACATGGCCGCTCGTCAGGCCGTTCAGCTGACATTCCTGCACTGGGGCCTGCATGGCTGGGCAATTTATGCGCTGGTCGGTCTGGCCGTTGCTTACTTTGCCTACCGTCACAACCAGCCGCTGGCGTTGCGTTCGGCGTTGTATCCGCTGGTGGGCGAGCGTTGGGTCAAAGGCGCGGCCGGCCATGCGGTGGACGGCTTTGGCATGTTTGTGACCCTGTTGGGCCTGGTGACGAACCTGGGGATTGGTTCGCTGCAAGTGTCCTCCGGTCTGGAAAACCTGTTCGGCATGGAACACAGCAACACCAACCTGCTGATCGTGATCATCGTGATGAGCACCGTGGCGACCATCGCCGCCGTGTCCGGTGTGGAAAACGGCATTCGCCGTCTGTCCAACCTGAACATCGTGCTGTTCAGCGGCCTGTTGATCTTCGTTCTGCTGTTCGGCCCGACCCTGCACCTGCTCAACGGCTTTGTGCAGAACGTTGGTGATTACCTCAACGGTATCGTGCTGAAAACCTTCGACCTGTATGTGTATGAAGGCAGTGCCGAGAAAACCGAGCGCTGGATGGGCTTGTGGACCCTGTTCTACTGGGCCTGGTGGATTTCCTGGGCGCCATTCGTGGGCATGTTCATCGCGCGTATTTCCCGTGGTCGTACGGTGCGCGAACTGGTGGCCGGCGTGCTGCTGATTCCACTGGGCTTTACCTTGGCGTGGCTGTCGATCTTCGGTAACTCGGCGCTGGACCTGGTGATGAACCATGGGGCGGTGGAGCTCGGGAAGACGGCGCTGGAGCAGCCGTCCATGGCGATCTACCAGCTGCTTGAGCATTACCCGGCATCGAAAGTGGTGATCGGCGTTTCGATCTTCGTGGGTTTCGTCTTGTTCCTGACCCCGGCGGATTCCGGCGCGGTGATGATGGCGAACCTTTCGTGCAAGGGCGGCAATGTCGATGAAGATGCGCCGCACTGGCTGCGGATTTTCTGGTCGGCGGTGATCACTCTGGTGACTATCGGCCTGCTGTTCGCCGGTAACTTCGAAGCCATGCAAACCATGGTGGTGCTGGCCGGTCTGCCGTTCTCGGTGGTGCTGGTGTTCTTCATGTTCGGCTTGCACAAGGCCATGCGCCAGGACGTGCAGATCGAACAGGAGCAGGCGGAGCTTGCAGCGCGTGGTCGACGGGGTTTCAGCGAGCGTCTGACGCAGCTGGATTTGCAGCCGAACCAGTCGATCGTGCAGCGTTTCATGGACAAGCAAGTCACCCCGGCGCTGGAAGAGGCCGCCGCGCAGATGCGCGCGCAAGGTCTGGAAGTTCAGACACTGGTGGGCAAGTCCAAACGCTGCATGGGCCTGCGGATCGAGATGGAAGAGGGCAACCCTTTTGTCTACGAAGTGAGCCTGGATGGTTACCTGGCCACGCCGACCGAATCGGCTCAGTCCGATGAGACGCGTCAGCGCTACTACCGCGCCGAGGTGTACCTGCACAACGGCAGCCAGGACTATGACTTGATGGGCTTCACCCACGAGCAGATCACCCGTGACGTGCTCGATCAGTTTGAAAGCCATCGGCAGCTCCTTGGCCGGGTGTATAGCTAAAAATTGAGGTGATGCGGTGCAGTGAATGCGCCGCAGCTCTCACTGTGGTGAAGAGTTTTTGTGGCGAGGGGATTTATCCCCGTTGGGTCGCGCAGCGGCCCCAATAATTTAACGACTGCTGCGCAGCCGAACGGGGATAAATCCCCTCGCCACGAGAGCCTCCCCATCACGAAAATTCCTCTCGCCACAGGTGTCAGCATTCAAATACTGAATATCTGCACTAACAAAAACGCCGCGATCCTCTCGCGGCGTTTTTGTGTCTGTGGTCCTTACCCCAGATTCTTGCCAAGCAGCGCGTGATACAGCTCGCTGTCCCCAAGAATGCCCACCACATGATTGTTGTCATGCAGCACCAGCTTGTTCCCGGTCTGATAGCGAATCTGCAGCGCATCACGCATGCCGATGTTCGAGTCCACCAGCGTTGGCCGGCGACCCAGACCATCGACCGCTTGCCCCGGCACCCAGTTCTGAAGGTCCAGGCTCTCACCGTTCTGACGGGCGCCCTTGATCGTGTTGCCTTCAGCCAGGTCCAGCCACGAATCGCCACCCGGATCGAGACAGACCGAGCCGTTGATGCGTTTGCAGTTGTCCAGGGTGCGCATCAGGCTGCGACCGCACAGCACGTTCAACGGGTTGGTGTGGGCGACAAAGGTGCGTACATAGTCGTCCGCCGGGTTGAGCACGATTTCTTCCGGCTTGCTGTACTGGACGATTCGACCGTCCTTCATGATGGCGATGCGGCTGCCCAGCTTCAACGCCTCATCAAGATCGTGGCTCACGAACACGATGGTTTTGTTGAGCTTGCTTTGCAGCTCCAGCAGTTCGTCTTGCAGGCCCTGGCGGATCAGCGGGTCGAGTGCCGAGAACGGTTCGTCCATCAGCAGAATGTCGGCGTCCATCGCCAGTGCTCGGGCGAGACCCACACGTTGCTGCATGCCCCCGGACAATTCGTCAGGTTTCTTGTTACGCCATTGGGTCAGGCCCACCAGTTCGAGTTTTTCATCGACCAGTTTCTTGCGTTCCTTCTCCGGCCGGCCCTGCATCTCCAGGCCGAAGCTGATGTTCTCGCGCACCGTCAGCCACGGCATCAGGGCGAACTTCTGGAACACCATCGCGATGCGCTTGGTGCGCATCATTTTCAGCTCTGCCGGAGTACAGGACGCGATATCGATCTGCTTGCCTTCGTGCTCCACGAACAACTTGCCACGGCTGACCGTGTTCAGGCCGTTGATGCAGCGCAGCAGGCTGGACTTGCCGGAGCCGGACAGGCCCATCAAGACGCAGATTTCACCCTTTTCGACGTCCAGGCTGGCTTTTTCAACGCCAACGATTTGTCCGGTTTTTTTCAGGATCTGGTCGCGCGTCATGCCCTGGTCGAGAAGCTTGAGCGCCTCTCGCGGGTCTTTGGAAAAGATTACGTCGACGTCTTCGAAGCGAATAATGCTCATGCGTCACCCCCTACTTTAGCGTCGGGTTGTTTGCAAATACGGTCGAGCATGATCGCCAGCAGTACGATCGCCAGGCCCGCTTCGAAGCCCAAGGCGATATCAGCAGTGTTCAGTGCGTTGACCACGGGTTTGCCCAGGCCGTCGGCGCCCACCAGTGCCGCGATCACCACCATCGACAACGACAGCATGATGCACTGGGTGATGCCGGCCGCGATGCTTGGCATGGCGTGAGGCAATTCAATCCGTGAAAGCAATTGACGACGCGAGCAGCCGAAGGCTTTGCCGGCGTCCATCAGTTCCTGTGGAACGTCTCGAATACCCAGGTAGGTCAGGCGGATAGGCGCGGCAATCGCGAACACCACCGTGGAAATGAGGCCTGGAACCACGCCCAGCCCGAAGAGGGTCAGGGTAGGAATGAGGTACACGAACGTCGGTACGGTCTGCATCAGATCAAGCACCGGACGCATCAGTGTGTAGAACATGGGTTTGTGCGCGGCGACGATGCCCAACGGCACGCCGATGACCACGCAGACCAGGGTGGCGAACAACACCTGGGCAAGGGTTTCCATGGTTTCCTGCCAGTACCCCAGATTGAGGATCAGCAGGAAGGAGGCGATGACGAAAACCGTCAGTCCCCATTTGCGTTGAATGAAATGCGCGAGGAGTGCGATAAGGCCGATCAATGCCAGCGGGTTGAACCAGGTCAGCGCAAAAGTCACGCCGTGGATCATCGTTTCCAGTGACACGGCGATGGCGTCGAAGGTGCTGGCGCCGTTTTGCGTCAACCATTCAACGAAGCCTGCGATGTACTGGCCTAAAGGGATTTTCTGATCAATCAGCATGGTAGTGAACGTCCGCATGCAAGGAAAAAACAGCCCGGACGACCGAAGTCGCCCGGCGTAAGCGATTTTACTGAGCGAGCTTGGCTTTCACGGCTTCCAGGCCAGGTTTACCGTCAATGGTGGTCACGCCAGCGAGCCAGGTATCGAGCACCTGTGGATTCTTTTTCAGCCAGGCCCTGGCGGCCGCGTCAGGCTTCATCTTGTCGTCCAGGACGTTGCCCATCAGCGTACTTTCCATGTTCAGGGTGAACTGCAGGTTCTTCAGCAGTTGACCGACGTTGCTGCATTCCTGTGCATAGCCCTTGCGGGTGTTGGTGTAGATGGTCGCCTGACCAAAGTTCGGGCCGAAATAATCGTCACCGCCGGTCAGGTACTTCATCTTGAATCGAGTGTTCATCGGGTGTGGTTCCCAGCCCAGGAACACCACGGCGGTGTTGCGCCGCTGTGCACGATCGACTTGCGAGAGCATGCCTGCCTCGCTGGACTCGACCACCTTGAAGCCGGCGTCTTTAAGGCCGAAGGCGTTCTTGTCGATCATGCTCTGGATCAGACGGTTGCCGTCGTTGCCAGGCTCGATGCCGTAGATCTTGCCGTCGAGTTCTTTCTTGAACTTGGCGATGTCGGCGAAATCTTTCAGACCTTTGTTATACAACTCTTCCGGGACGGCGAGTGTGTATTTTGCGTTTTCCAGGTTGGCGCGCAGGGTGTCCACGGTGCCGGCATCGCGATAAGCCTTGATGTCGTTCTCCATGGTCGGCATCCAGTTACCCAGGAACACGTCCATGTTCTTGCCGTCGGCCAGTGACTTGTAGGTTACCGGCACGGAAATCATTGTGGTTTTGGTCTTGTAGCCCAGTGCGTCGAGGACGACGCTGGTGGTCGCTGTGGTGACGGTGATGTCGGTCCAGCCGACATCGGAGAAGTTTACGGTGCTGCATTGGGCCGGTTCTGCAGCTTGCGCCAGAACCGGCAGACTAAGCATGGCGGCCAACAACAACGACGGGGAACCTTTCATTGACTGACTCCTTGGTGTTTTTTTTGGCAGTGTTCCGACTGGACCACCGCACTTATAGGTTGCGGTTGGATGGCGTTTTTGGGGACAGCTCTACCGCGGCGCCTTGCAATCGAGTCGATACGATCATGTACCAGTGAAAATCAGACGCCTACAGGGTGCGTCGTATCCAGTACAGGGAGGGTCGCATCCAGTGTCGGTGACGTCGTTTACAGCTTTTTTTAGCCCCCTTTGCTCCTCTGCACCGTAAAAAAACGGCGAAAACGCAGCGTGGACGACCTGCGGCGTTCGTGGACAAGAGTGCGTCGGTTAGAGACGCCGAACGACAGGGTAAAAGCCTGATGATGCAGCCATATCGGCGGATTGCAGCTTGAGCGTAGCAGCTCCGTCACTGGGCGCTTTTGCGTCTGGAGTTGGGCATATCCAGGAGTTCTGCAGTAATGGCTATCAGCGTTTTCGACCTGTTCAAAATCGGCATTGGCCCTTCCAGTTCGCACACTGTGGGGCCGATGCGCGCCGCAGCGCTGTTCGTGCAAGGTTTGCGCGAACAGGGTCTTTTGGAGCAAGTGCGGCGCGTCGAAGTTCAGCTGTATGGCTCGCTGTCGGCCACAGGCATCGGACATGGCAGCGACAACGCCGTGATCATGGGGTTGATGGGCGAGTGGCCGGACGCGATCGATCCGTCTCAAATCGGCATCCGCATCGCCACCCTGCGTGAAACCAGCGAGTTGCTGCTGGATGGTCGTTTACCGGTGCCGTTCATGTGGGCGCGGGACATGCGCCTGATCGACGAGAACCTGCCGTTTCATCCCAACGCCATGACGCTGATTGTCGAAGGCGACGCCGGCGAGCTGCACCGTGACACCTACTATTCCGTCGGTGGCGGTTTTGTCGTGGATGAGGCGCAAGCCAGCAGCGGCGTGGTCGACATGGATCGCACCGTATTGCCTTACGACTTTTCCAGTGCGGCCGAATTGCTCAGCCTCTGCCAGACACACAACCTGCGCGTGGCCGAACTGATGTTGGCCAACGAGAAGGTCTGGCGCAGCGAAGACGAAATCCGCAGCGGTCTGATGAAGCTCTGGCGGGCCATGCAGGATTGCGTCGAACAAGGCCTCAAGCACGAAGGCATCCTGCCGGGCGGCCTGAACGTTCGCCGTCGTGCTGCCAGGTTGCATCGCAGTCTGCAGGAGTTGGGCAAGCCCAATGTGATCGGCTCGACCCTGAGCGCCATGGAGTGGGTGAATCTGTTCGCCCTGGCGGTCAACGAAGAAAACGCAGCAGGCGGGCGCATGGTCACGGCACCGACCAACGGCGCGGCGGGCATCATCCCGGCAGTCCTGCATTACTTCATGAAATTCAGCGAAGCGGTGACCGACGCCAATGTCGTCGATTATTTCCTCGGCGCTGCGGCGGTCGGGATCCTGTGCAAGAAGAACGCGTCAATTTCCGGTGCCGAAGTCGGTTGCCAGGGCGAAGTGGGATCGGCCTGCGCGATGGCCGCGGCGGGGTTGGCGGAGATTCTTGGTGCCACGCCTGAACAACTGTGCAACGCGGCGGAAATCGGCCTGGAGCACAACCTCGGTCTGACGTGCGACCCGGTGGGTGGGCTGGTGCAGGTGCCGTGCATCGAGCGCAATGCGATTGCGGCGGTGAAGGCGATCAATGCGGCGCAGATGGCGTTGCGAGGAGACGGGCAGCACTTCATCTCGCTGGACCGCGTGATCCGCACCATGCGTGATACGGGGGCGGACATGCATGACAAATACAAAGAGACATCTCGGGGCGGGTTGGCGGTGAGTGCGGTTGAGTGTTGACACCGCGTCAACCCCATCGCTAGCAGGCTAGCTCCCACAGTAGATCTGGGTCGTCCACAAACCTGTGGGAGCCAGCCTGCTGGCGATTGCAACAGACCAGTCAAAACTGCGCGCTAACTGAACACCCGATCCAAAACGCGCCACCTTTTGGCGCGTCGCTTACAGATAAGCGATTTTCTCGAGATCAGGATCCAAGTCTGCCTTTACCGCCCGTCACCCGTGCTTGTGGTGACACTCTTTCAGAACGCGCCGCAGCCCTGTTCCCACAAGTGCTACCGATTTGCTCACCGCTCTCGGTGCGAGGCGCTTGTCGGCCTTGATGGCCATTTATATCCCCACTCTCTGCGCGTCATATCCAGACACATCCCGACGTCGTTTTCAGGAGTTATTGAACGCGCATTCAATTTTAGGCATGGCAATTGCTCTGTCATTACAAAGCCCGTCTCCCACGCGAGAACGATGGCAATAACAAGAGCCTCCGCCTGAGGCCATCACCCGCTTTGTGTGAGGAGATACCGCGATGACGACGTCCAACTCCGGGGCCCAACCCCAGAACCGTGCGCCTCAATCCATCGGCTTTTTGCTGCTGGACAATTTCACGCTGATTTCTCTGGCCTCCGCAGTGGAACCCCTGCGCATGGCCAACCAATTGTCCGGTCGCGAGCTGTATCGCTGGACCACACTTACCGTGGATGGCGGTCAGGTCTGGGCCAGTGACGGTCTGCAGATCACCCCCGATTGCTCCATGCACAAAGCCCCGGCGCTTGACACCATTATCGTCTGCGGCGGCATCGGTATTCAGCGCACTGTCACCCGTGAGCACGTGTCGTGGTTGCAAAGCCAGGCGCGTCAGTCCCGTCGTCTCGGTGCGGTCTGCACCGGCAGCTGGGCCCTGGCTTGTGCCGGCTTGCTGGACGGTTTTGATTGCAGCGTGCACTGGGAATGCCTGGCCTCAATGCAGGAAGCGTTTCCGCGTGTGGCCATGAGCACTCGATTGTTCACCCTCGACCGTAACCGCTTCACCAGCTCTGGCGGCACTGCGCCGCTGGACATGATGCTGCACCTGATCAGCCGCGATCACGGACGTGAACTGTCGGCCGCGATCTCGGAAATGTTCGTCTACGAACGCATCCGCAACGAGCAGGATCACCAGCGCGTACCGCTCAAGCACATGCTTGGCACCAACCAGCCGAAACTGCAGGAAATCGTCGCGCTGATGGAGGCCAATCTGGAAGAGCCGATCGACCTCGACGAACTGGCTGTGTATGTGGCTGTGTCGCGTCGTCAGCTCGAGCGGTTGTTCCAGAAATACCTGCACTGCTCGCCGTCGCGTTACTACCTGAAACTGCGCTTGATCCGCGCTCGGCAGTTGCTCAAGCAAACCCCGATGTCGATCATCGAAGTGGCGTCGGTGTGCGGTTTTGTGTCTACGCCGCACTTCTCCAAGTGCTACCGCGAGTACTTCGGCATTCCGCCACGTGACGAGCGCGTAGGTTCCAACACCACGCAGCAAGTAGCGATGATGCCGCTGCCGCAAGCCTTGGTGCTGTCGCCGTTGTCGGGACCGTTGTCGGCGTTGAGCCAGGCGCGGAACGAGTCGACGTTTGCCAGTGTAAGGCTCTAAACCGAGGGGCCATCATCGCGGGCAGGCTCGCTCCCACAGGTTTTGTGTCGATGCACCCATTGTGTGAACGACGCAAAACCACTGTGGGAGCGAGCCTGCTCGCGATTGGATCTGTCAGGCGCTACGGCTCTGCTGAAACTCCGCCAACGCCGGCAGCAATTGCCTATCGATGGCCTGGCGCACGGCCGGCAGGATCGTGGCGCTGCTGGTGTACATCTGCTTGACCATTGTGCGCAGCTCAATGGCCCGTTCGTTATTCATCCCCCGCACTGCACACTCGCAAGCCTGCTCGGCGGTGGCGCCGTTCGGTACTTGAAAACCCAACGACTTCAGTTGGCCCAACAGGTCTTCCTGGTCAATCAAATCGGCGTACATCATGACGCAATCCTTCTTCAGGGAACGGTGTCGTGGCTCGATTCTCGTAGGGGTGAGGGGTGGCGGCAAGGACGATTTGTCGCAATGGCCGGTATACCTATGAACAGGTCGTTTTCGGCTAACTCGGCGAGGAGGGGAGTGGGCACACTGGAGTCAGCTGGCTTCACGAAGGTTTGGTCACCCTCGCGCAACGGCTCCTCAACAGTACCCTCCTCAGCTCCGATCTTGTCACGGCTTGATCGGGGTTTTTTTTGCCTGTGAATCAGAAGGATGTGCAGTCTGTGCCAACGCCATCGCGAGCAGGCTCACTCCCACATTGACCGCATTCTTCTGGTAGGAACTCGGTTGAATGTGGGAGTGAGCCTGCTCGCGATGAACGATGACTCGGTCTAGCGCTGCAACACCAGAATCCGCGACAACAACTCGTCCCGATCCACATAGCACCCCTGGAAATGCCGGGCCCCGCTGGCAGGGTCGAACGCATTGCGCGCATGCAGGGTGCGGCGGTTATCGAAGCACCACAGCTCCCCGGGATTGAGTCTTTGCATCAGCCTGAACCGAGGCTCGCGAGTCATCGCGATTAAGCGCCGATACGCGCGATAGAGCCTGGGCATCTCATCCACGTTCGCATCGAACGGCCCGCGTAGAAAGTTCGCCATACGGATCTCCGACACCTGCCCCAACGCATCCAGCGCGATGATCGGCGCCAGGCACCGGTAGTCGCTGTGGCGGTCCTTGTTGCGGAATTCCACGGGGATGTTGCACAGGCTGTGGAACGACTCGGGATCCTCCAGGCGCAAGGCGTGCGCAATCGCAAATCCGTCGACGAAAATACTCTCGCCACCGTCGGCGTCATTCACCAGGCAGTGCAGAAATTGCAGTCCCGGTTGCAGCTCCCGGGTCGGTAAATCGCTGTGCAGTGGCAGGTTGAAGGCGGTGTAGGCATTGCTGTCAGCATCAGCCTTGGATTGCACGTTGAACAGCACACCGAAATTGCTCTCGCGGATGAAGGAAATGCGTTGCGCGATCAGCTTCAGCGATCCGGGCTCCGTGGGTACGCCGCGGACTTGGGTGAGGCCGATATCCCGTACCGCCAGGAGCCACTGCAACAACGCGTCGTTGTCGTTCATCAGCGCCGAATATTCGAACACCGGCAGCTGCAAATCGCTGTGCCACAGCGTGGCTTTGGGTTTGCGGGCTCGACGTTCGGCGCGGGATTCATCGTCATACGCATGCGCCCGCAACCAGCCCGGATCGAAGCGGCTGAGGTGGCCGTCCTGCCAATCGACACTGAGGCAGCCGTCTGCATCAATGCGGGTCTCGGTCGGTATCAGATGCTCTGCGACGTCGACGATTTCCAGCACTTGCTCGCGAGTTACCGTGTAGACGCAGAGTGGGCACGGGCAGTTGTCGCGCAACCACTGGTGATGGAACGGACTGATCCGCCCGTCGGCCCAGGTCACCTGAACGCGGTCCGCCAGGGTTTGCACGGCGGTCAATGCGCTGATCAACGGGTAGGTACGGAAGTCGGCAAAAGCGGCGGCGGTGTTCATGGCGATCTCCTTGTTATTTTTTTGGGGGTAAAGCAATCACTCGGCCAACGTAGTCAGGAACAGGCAGGTCGGTTTGTCCGGCGATGATGGCTTGCAGCTTGTTCAGGGTGTCGTCGCTGAACGGTGCGGAGCGCGGTCCGGCGAGGTCGACGTGGAGCAGCATTTGTTCGTTAGCCGCCAGCGTCTGGTCGTCTCCGATCAGGTGCAGGCTGTGGTAGAGGTGCAGGCGTTTGCTGTCGTGAGCGATGATTTGGGTGTGCACTTCAACGTCAGCGTCGAGCTTCACCTCGTGCAGGTAATTGAGGTGCAGTTCAAGGGTGAACAGCGAGTTGCCGCTGGCTTCGCGGTTGCTGCTGTCCATGCCGAGGCGGTCCATCAGTGCGTCGGTGGCGTAGCTGAAAATGAGCAGGTAGAAGGCATCGCGCAGGTGGCCGTTGTAGTCGACCCAGTCGGGGATGATGCGGGTTTGGTAGGTGGTGAGTGCGGGCATGATGGCTGATCCAGAACAGATTGTGATTGGAATGCCGTCATCGCCAGCAGGCTGGCTCCCACATTGGAATGCATTCTCCTGTGGGAGCCAGCCTGCTGGCGATGGGGCCAGTCCTGATAGTCGATTATTCGCTGAACGCCATCCCGTGTTTCTCTTTCGTAGTCTTCACCGCCTCGAGCACCGCCAGCAAGCAATCATCACGATAGCGCTCCAGCGCCGAAATGCTGTGGGTGCCCAATTGATCGCTGGTCCCATCGACCACATCATCGATCAACTTGTCGGTCAATTCCGGGGCCGGCAAGTACGTCCACGGCAACTGCAACGCCGGTCCGAACTGCGCCATGAAGTGCCGCATGCCCGCATCGCCACCCGCCAGGGTGTAGGTCAAGAACGTACCCATGAACGACCAGCGAAGTCCCGCGCCAAAACGAATCGCATCGTCGATTTCACCGGTGGTCGCCACCCCGTCGTTGACCAGGTGCAGGGCCTCGCGCCATAGGGCTTCGAGCAAGCGGTCGGCGATAAATCCAGGCACTTCCTTGCGCACATGCAGCGGACGCATTCCCAAGGATTCGTAGACTTTCATGGCCGCCTGTACAGCCTCGGGGGCGGTGTTTTTACCACCGACCACTTCCACCAATGGCAACAGGTAAACCGGGTTGAACGGGTGACCGACGACACAGCGTTCCGGGTGCGTCGAACTCTCGTAGAACTCGCTCGGCAAGAGCCCTGACGTACTGGAGCCGATCAGCGCATCGGGCTTGGCTGCCGCGCTGATTTTGCTGTGCAGGTCCAGTTTCAGATCGAGGCGTTCCGGGGCGCTTTCCTGAATGAAATCCGCATCACGAACACACTCTTCAATGGTGGCGACAAAGCGCAGGCGGTCTTGCGACGCGCCGGTTGCCAGGCCTTGTTTTTCCAAGGCGCCCCACGCATTGGTCACGCGTTTGCGCAACGCGGCTTCGGCACCGGGTGCCGGGTCCCAGGCTACTACGTCGAGGCCGTGGGCGAGTGCGCGGGACACCCAGCCGCTGCCGATGACACCGCTGCCCAGTGCTGCGAAGGTTTTGATTTCGGTGATGAAGGTCATGGTGTCGTCCTGAATGAATTCGATGATCCCCTGTAAGAGCAGGCCTGTGTGGTGAGGGGATATGTGGCGAGGGGATTTATCCCCGTTCGACTGCGAAGCAGTCGCAAACCTGCGAAATGCGGTTTCGTCTTTCCAGGTTTAGGGCCGCTTCGCGACCCAACGGGGATAAATCCCCTCGCCACATATTCCCTCGCCACACAAGCCGGCTCCTACAGGTCTTGTGTGTGAAATTAACCGCGCTTGGTCAGGCCCATTTTTACCCGGCCTTCGGCAGGGGTCAGGACACGGGCACCGAGGCGGCTGAGGATTTCGCTGGCGCGTTCGACCAGTTGGCCGTTGGTGGCTAGTACGCCTTTGTCCAGCCAGATGTTGTCTTCCAGACCGACCCGCACGTTGCCGCCCAGCAGCACCGCTTGAGCCGCCATCGGCATCTGCATGCGACCGATACCAAAGCCCGCCCAAACCGCATTGGCCGGCAAGTTATCGACCATCGCCTTCATGGTGGTGGTATCTGCCGGCGCGCCCCACGGGATGCCCAGGCACAGCTGGAACAGCGGATCGTCCAGCAGGCCTTCCTTGATCAGTTGTTTGGCAAACCACAGGTGACCGGTGTCAAAGATTTCCAGCTCGGCCTTCACACCCAGCTCTTGTATGCGTTTGGCACCCGCACGCAGTTGAGCCGGCGTCGATACATAAATGGTGTCGCCATCGCCGAAGTTCAGGGTGCCGCAATCCAGGGTGCAGATCTCCGGCAGCAGCGCTTCGACATGCGCCAGACGCGTCAGCGGGCCGACCAGGTCGGTGTTCGGGCCGAACTCCATCGGGTTCTCGCCCGCACCGATTTCCAGGTCGCCACCCATGCCGGCGGTGAGGTTGACGATGATGTCGACGTCCGCCTCGCGGATGCGCTCCATCACTTCGCGATACAACGCCACGTCACGGCTAAACTTGCCGGTTTCGGGGTTGCGCACGTGGCAATGGACCACCGTGGCGCCGGCCTTCGCGGCTTCTACAGCAGCGGCGGCGATTTGTTTCGGGGTGACCGGCACGTGTGGGCTTTTGGCGGTCGTGTCGCCAGCACCGGTGAGTGCGCAGGTGATGATGACGTCGTGGTTCATGATGCGGGTTCCTTGCAGGCGTGATGATTTCGTTCGCAGCCCATACGGGCTGCGATTCGACGGTTCAATCAGGATTTATTTGGTGGTGAGTTGCAGGTTTTCAGCGGCAGGTTTGCCATCGAAGGTGGTGACGCCCTCGAGCCAGCGCTGTTTGTCCTGCGGGTGATCTTTCAGCCATTGCTTGGCCGACTCGAAAGCGTCTTTGTGATCCAGCAGCGGCTGCATCATCCGGCTCTCGTCTTCGGCGGTGTAGGTCAGGTTGCTGAGCAAGCGGCCGATGTTCGGGCATTGTTCGGCATACTTCGGCGAGGTGACGGTCCAGACGGTCGCCATGCCTTCGTTCGGACCGAGCGCATCGTCACTGCCCGTGAGGTAGGTCATCTTCACGTTGACGTTCATCGGGTGCGGCGCCCAACCGAAGAACACCACCGCTTCATTGCGACGCACGGCACGATCCACCGCCGCGAGCATGCCGGCCTCGCTGGACTCGACCAACTGGAACTTGCCGAGACCAAACTGGTTCTTGGTGATCATCGCCTTGATCTGGGTGTTGGCGCCCGAACCGGGCTCGATGCCGTAGATCTTGCCGCCCAGTTCTTTCTCGAATTTGGCGATATCAGCGAAGGTTTTCAGACCCTTGTCCGCCAGATAAGTCGGTACGGCGAGGGTGGCTCGGGCGTCTTTCAGGCTGGGTGCTTCAAGCACCTTGACCTGGTTGGCCTGGACGAACGGCGTGATGGTCTGGGTCATCAGCGGGTTCCAGTAACCCAGGAACAGGTCCAGTCGCTGATCACGGATCCCGGCGAAGATGATTTGCTGGGACGCGCTGGTTTGTTTGGTGTTGTAGCCGAGGCCGTCGAGCAGGACCTGGGTCATGGCGCTGGTGGCGATCACGTCGGTCCAGTTCACCACGCCCATGCGCACGTTCTGGCAGGACGCGGGTTCGGCCGCCATGACGCTGGCGCTCAAGAAAGCGGTACCGCTGAGTGCAAGAACACAGCTGCTGATCAGTCGTTTCATGTCGGGTTCCTCGGCAGGTCGTTATTGTGGGTTCCGGTGTCTGCGCACCGGTGATGCCAAGTTACGCAGCTATAGGCCCGTGGAAGCGCACTACGGCGACCAGCTCTTGCACTGCAGCGACCTGTGCTCTTGAATGCCGCTCGCAAGTGGCGTATCAACGTCTGCACGCTTCCCGCCCTCTCGCTACCAGCCATTGAGTGCGCTCCATGTCCCAGGATTTCTACTTCTTGCTGATGCCCGGTTTTTCGGCCATTGGTTTTATCTCGGCTATTGAACCGTTGCGGGTCGCCAATCGCTTTCGCGGCGAGCTGTATCGCTGGCATGTGCTGAGCGCAGACGGCGGTGCGGTATTGGCCAGCAACGGCATGTCGGTCAACGCCGACGCCGCACTGGAACCGTTGAAAAAAGGTGCGACGCTCTTGGTTGTCGCGGGGTTTGAACCGCTGAAATTTGCCACGCCCGCACTGGAGCACTGGCTGCGCCGACTGGACATCGACGGCGTGACCCTCGGCGCCATCGACACCGGGAGCTTTGTCCTTGCCGAAGCCGGTTTGCTCGATGGCCATCGCCTGACCCTGCACTGGGAAGCGATCGACGCCTTCAAGGAATCGTATCCGCAGCTCAGCGTCACCCAGGAGCTGTTCGAAATCGACCGCAAGCGCATCACGTCGGCAGGCGGTACGGCGTCCATCGACCTGATGCTCGACCTCATCAGCCAGGCCCATGGCCCGGAACTGGCGATCAAGGTCAGCGAACAATTCGTACTTGGCCGCATCCGCCCTCGCAAAGACCACCAGCGCATGGAAGTGGCCAGCCGTTATGGCATCCGTAACAAGAAGCTGGTCCAGGTGATCGGGGAAATGGAGCAACACAGCGAACCGCCGCTGACCACGCTGGCGTTGGCGGAGTCGATCAAGGTGACGCGGCGACAGTTGGAGCGTTTGTTTCGACTGCACCTGAATGACACGCCGAGCAACTTTTACCTGCGATTAAGGCTGGAGAAGGCCCAGCAATTGTTGCGGCAGACGGACATGAGCGTGCTGGAAGTGAGCATCGCATGCGGGTTTGAATCGCCGTCGTATTTCACCCGAAGTTATCGGGCGAAGTTCGAGCGTTGTCCGCGGGAAGACCGGCGTACCGCAAAAGCATGAACAACCGAAAAAACTGTGGGAGCTGGCTTGTTCGCGAATGCGGTGGGTCAGGCAACATCAATGTTGAATAACTGACGCAGACCCCCTGTGGGAGCCAGCCTGCTGGCGATAGCGGTGTGTCAGTCAATCAAGATGCTGACTGATACACCGCTATCGCCAGCAGGCTGGCTCCCACAGAGGTGCGGTTTGATCTTATTTCTTCATCAACGCCGAACACGCCGCTTTGTACGCCTCATGCTGATACTTGTTCAGCGTCGCTGGTGGCTCAAACCCGTGCTTCTTGGCCTGCGCATTGATCGTCTGCGGCGACAACAGCGTCACCTCGCAACTCTCCAGCAACTGGAAAATGCCCTCGATCTTGAACGTGGTCGGTCCGCCGGCAAACTCGCCTTTCTTGCTGCGCTTCTTGATCGCGATCCGGTCGATGGAGTTCTCACGAACAAAAGATGCCACCTGCGCGGCAAAGACTTTGACGTTGGCCGCTTCGTCGTCGTCTTCCAGCGCGATTTTCTTGGTGGCGAGGGGAAGGTGACTCAGCGCCTGACCGTCGAGGGAGGCCACGGCAATGATTGCTTCGCTGCCTTTGATTTCGATGCCGCAGATTTTCATTTCGAGCCCTTTTCGGTCGGTCGGTGAAGTGTATGAATGGTGGCCCAGCCTGGGTGTTAAGTCACGGGGCGAGTGCTAGAGAGTGGTCGACTGCCCGCGACGATCCAGCTCGAAGACTTTGTTCTGTTGCAGGCGCGCCTTGAGCCAGCGTTCCGCTTTGCCCATTTTGCGTGTCCGGGCCCACAGCAGGTCGACAGCGACGTGCCAGTCCGTGTGGGGATAGGCGTCCAGTTGCAGTTCGACCAATTCGCCATTGGCCAGTTCACGCTGCATCAGCTGGCGCGGCAACGTTGCCCAGCCGAGCCCCGCGCGGACCATTTCAAGCAAAGCCAGGTAGTTCTCGGCCTGCCAGATCCGGGTAGACCGCAGGTATTCGCTGCTGGGTAGTTTTTCGGCATGCGCACTGAACGCCAATCGACGGTGCACGTGCAGGTCGTCGAAGTTCACGCTGTCCAGTTTCGCCAGCGCATGTCCCGGGTGGCAGACGTGCAGCATGATCAACTTGCCCAACTGCTGGAATTCCAGCTCAGGCGGGTAGCGGGGTTGGGAGAAGGCGATGCCCAGCACGGCCTGCCCCTTGGCCACCAGTTCACTGACATCCCCGTACACCGGGTGGCGGATGATCAGGTCGACATAGGGAAACACCTGTTCAAACTCCAGCAGCACCGGCATGACGGCGTTGTACGGCGTTTCAATCGCCAGTGACAGGCTGGGCTCGACCGCGTCGGACAAGCAATCGGCATGTGCCTGCAACGTCAGGCAGCGCTCCAGCACTGACTGCGCCTGCAGCAGCATCTTGTGGCCGGCGGGCGTCAGGATCGGGCTGCGATTGGAGCGATCGAACAGTTCCACGCCCAGATCATCCTCCAGATTGGAGATGGCCACGCTGACGGTCGATTGAGTCTTGCCCAGCTTGCGCGCCGCCGCAGAGAACGACCCGCATTGCACGGCCTGCACAAACATTTGCAACTGATCCAGCGAGAACTGCATCGGTCATTCCTCAAAGGCAAAAGCGCCTTTTCATCCATCGTTATAAACGATGGTTGCTCATTTGCTCCATCGGATACAAGCAGAGAATATCGCCCCTGACGTCAGTTCTTCTGCTGCATCGATTTGCGCTGTGCCTAGCCTGCGGACGCCCTCAGGACAACAACAAAAAGCACTCGGGAGACATTCGATATGAGCAATTCACAGGTTCATCCGGTGGACGAAGTACTGCCCATCCGCCAACTGGTGACATTCGGTTTGCAGCACGTACTGGTGATGTATGCGGGGGCGGTAGCGGTGCCGCTGATATTGGGCAGCGCACTGGGGCTGACGTCGGCGCAGGTAGTCATGTTGATTAACGCGAACCTGCTGACCTCGGGGATTGCGACGATGATCCAGACGCTGGGCTTCTGGAAATTCGGCGCACGTTTGCCCCTGATTCAAGGCTGCTCATTTATTGCCCTGGCGCCGATGATCATGATCGGCAAGGAATTCGGGCTCACCGAAGTGTTCGGCGCGGTCATCGCCGCTGGCGCGATCACGATCGCCATGGCGCCGGTGTTCAGCCGCCTGTTGCGGTTTTTCCCACCGGTGGTGATCGGCAGCCTGATTACCATCATCGGCATCTCCTTGATGCCCGCCGCCGCTATCTGGCTCGGCGGCGGCAATCCGGACTCGGCAGAGTTCGGTTCATCGTCGAATCTGCTGCTGGGTCTGGCCACGGTGAGCGTGACGCTGGTGATTTATGCCAAATTCTCCGGCTTCATCGGCAATCTCAGTGTCTTGATCGGGTTGTTCGTTGGCAGCCTGATCGCGGCGGCATTCGGCATGACGCACTTCGGCCAGGTGAGCAGTGCGGCCTGGTTTGAACTGAGCCCGCCCATGGCCTTTGGCATGCCGCAATTTTCGCTGATGCCGATTCTGGTGATGACGTTAGCGATGTTGGTGATCATGGCCGAGACCACCGGTAACTGCCTGGCAATCGGCAAGCTGACTGGCAAGACCACCACGCAGCAAACCCTGGGCAATGCATTCCGGGCCGACGGTCTGTCGACGATGCTCGGCGGTTTGTTCAACAGTTTTCCGTATAACGCGTTCACGCAGAACACCGGCCTGATCGCACTCTCCAACGTCAAAAGCCGATACGTCGTGGCGTCGGCGGGGGCAATCATGGTGCTCATGGGCTTGTTTCCCAAACTGGGCGCGTTGATTGCCGCGGTCCCGACGCCGGTGCTGGGCGGCTGCGCCGTGGTGATGTTTGGCATGACCACGGTGGCGGGCATTCAGGAGTTATCGCGCGTGCAATTCGAGGGTACGCGCAACGGCATTATCGTTGCGGTGTCAGTCAGCGTCGGTGTGCTGCCGATGTCCTTTCCTGCGTTGTTCGAACACGCCAGCGGCACCCTGAAGCTGGTGCTTGAAAGCGGGATATTCCTTGGGGCGATCACCGCCATCGTGCTCAACGTTCTACTCAACCCACAACCCAAAAACGAGCCAGCGGCCCAAGGCGCCGAGCTGGCCGACTGAAGGAAAAATGCCCCGATCCCGACAGGTGAAGGGCTCAGTTGAAAACAATAAGGAGTTCACATGACACGCTTCACTTGCGCTGTACCTGCCGGCATCACCGAACTTGATCTGCAACTGCTGCGTCGTTCCCTCGCGCTGGCTGAAGACTCCAAGGCCCGTGGTCGTCACCCGTTCGCCGCGTTGGTAGCGGATGAGGACGGTAACGTCATTGCGACGGCGGGCAACAACTCCATGCCGCCCGAAGGCGACCCGACCCAGCACGCTGAACTGGCCGCTGCCGCCCAGGCCGCAAAGCTGCTCAGCCCGGCCGATCTGGCCCGCTGCACCCTCTATACCAGTGCCGAACCCTGCTGCATGTGCGCCGGTGCGATTTACTGGACGGGCATCGGACGCGTGGTTTACGCACTGTCCGAACATGCCTTGCTCGGACTCACCGGCGATCATCCGGAGAACCCGACCTTCTCGCTGCCTTGCCGTGAAGTGTTCGCACGCGGTCAGCGGCAGATCCCGACGTTCGGACCGATGCTTGAAGCCGAGGCGGCCAAGGCGCATGAAGGGTTCTGGAAGTAGGTGAAGGGAAACTGTGGCGGGCGCACCGCCACAGGATCCATCGTGTACCGCGATTTTCTGGAGGTTTCTAAAGCTTAAGCTGATCAGCGCGAATCACTCACTCCTGCCCAATCGACTCCAAAAACTCCGACCGCTCATCACTCATCCGCGCCACGCAATCATTCTGCGCGATGGTGAATGCTTTGCTGCCGCTCGTCGCCGGGAACGCTTCGACGGCGCAATCGGCATCCCGTGTCTTTAACCATTGCTGTTGCGAGGCTTTGATCCTGGCGGTGATGTCGGTGAGTTGCGACGGGTTTTTGCCGTAGAGCGTCTGCATGCGCTCCGCCAGGCTTTGATAGTTGTCTTTGAGCAGGTCTTCGGCTGTGGTTCGGCTGTAGGCCGAGCATTCCAGGGTCTGGACGTCGTTTTCGACGGCATCGCAGGGGGTGCTGTCGGACTCTTCCTGGGCCTGTACGCCCGTCGCCGTCAGTAGTGCCAAGACCAGAAAAATCGTTTTCATAGCGCTGCCGTCCCCTTTATTCCATTCAAAGCTTCAGTAACGCGTTATTGAAGCATCCAGTGATGCGGCGAATTCTGGCCCAAGCGGAGGGGCTTGAACAGGCGGGCGATCAGGCCCGTCGACGACCCTTTGTCGCGGATTGACGCTTTCGGCAATTCCCCTGTCGTTTTTGCACCCGGCTGCCGAGGCACCGAGGCATATGCTGGCCCCAAAGCGCCGGCACACGATTCGGCGCACGAATCGCTAATAGGGGACAGCCTGATGAGCCCAGCCGAATTGCACGCCGACAGCATCGTTATCGACGGGCTGATTATTGCCAAGTGGAACCGTGAGCTGTTCGAAGACATGCGCAAGGGCGGTCTGACCGCGGCCAACTGCACCGTGTCGGTATGGGAAGGCTTCCAGGCGACCGTCAACAACATTGCCGCCAGCCAGAAACTGATTCGCGAGAACAGCGACCTGGTGATTCCGGTGCGCACCACCGCCGACATCCGCAAGGCCAAGGAGCAGGGCAAGACCGGCATCCTCTTCGGCTTCCAGAATGCCCACGCATTTGAGGACCAGATCGGCTATGTCGAGGTGTTCAAACAGCTGGGCGTCGGTATCGTGCAGATGTGCTACAACACCCAGAATCTGGTCGGTACCGGCTGCTACGAGCGCGATGGCGGCCTGTCGGGCTTCGGTCGTGAAATCGTCGCGGAGATGAACCGTGTCGGCGTCATGTGCGACCTGTCCCACGTGGGTTCGAAAACCTCGGAAGAAGTCATCCTCGAATCGAAGAAGCCGGTGTGCTACTCCCATTGCCTGCCGTCGGGCCTGAAGATTCACCCGCGCAACAAATCCGATGAAGAACTGAAGTTCATTGCCGATCACGGCGGTTTTGTCGGTGTGACCATGTTCGCGCCATTCCTCGCCAAGGGCATCGATTCGACCATCGACGATTACGCCGAAGCCATCGAATATACGATGAACATCGTCGGCGAAGACGCCATTGGCATCGGCACCGACTTCACCCAGGGCCATGGCCAGGACTTCTTCGAATACCTGACCCATGACAAAGGCTACGCACGCCGCCTGACCAGCTTCGGCAAGATTATCAACCCGCTGGGCATCCGCACCGTCGGCGAGTTCCCGAACCTGACCGAAACCCTGCTCAAGCGCGGTCATTCCGAGCGCGTGGTGCGCAAGATCATGGGCGAGAACTGGGTGAATGTCCTGAAAGACGTCTGGGGCGAATAAAACCGGCCTCCCAACAACCCTGTAGCAGCTGCCGAGGCACGAGGCTGCGTTGGGCTGCGAAGCGGCCCCCGAGGGCGGTCCTGCGGACCGCAACGCAGCCTCGCAGGCTCGGCAGCTGCTACACGACGACACAACACAACGAATTTTTCTGGAGTTAAGTTTCCATGGCCAAGATCGCCCCGCAATTGCCAATCGAAGTCGACAGCGAGACCGGTGTCTGGACCTCTGACGCCCTGCCGATGCTGTACGTACCGCGTCACTTCTTCGTCAACAACCACATGGGCATCGAGGAGGTTTTGGGCGCTGATGCCTACGCCGAAATCCTCTACAAGGCCGGCTACAAATCTGCCTGGCACTGGTGTGAGAAAGAAGCCGAATGCCACGGCCTTGAAGGCGTCGCGGTGTTCGAGCACTACATGAAGCGCCTGTCGCAACGCGGCTGGGGCCTGTTCAAGATTCAGGACATCGACCTCGACAAAGGCACTGCCAGCGTCAAGCTCGAACACTCGGCGTTCGTTTACGTGTACGGCAAGGTCGGGCGCAAGGTCGACTACATGTTCACCGGCTGGTTTGCCGGTGCCATGGACCAGATTCTGCAAGCCCGCGGCAGCGACATCCGTACCGTTGCCGAACAAGTCTACGGTGGCTCTGAAGAAGGCCACGACGACGGTTTGTTCACCGTCAAGCCGTTGTAAGTCGAGGAACCCGCCATGGCTTTCGAAGCAATGTTCCAGCCGATCCAGATCGGCAAACTGACCATCCGTAACCGCGTGCTCAGCACTGCGCACGCCGAGGTCTACGCGACCGACGGCGGCATGACCACCGACCGGTACGTCAAGTATTACGAAGAGAAAGCCAAGGGCGGGATCGGCCTGGCGATTTGCGGCGGTTCCTCCGTGGTGGCCATCGACAGCCCGCAGGAGTGGTGGAGTTCGGTGAACCTGTCCACCGACCGGATCATTCCGCACTTCCAGAACCTCGCCGACGCCATGCACAAGCACGGCGCCAAGATCATGATTCAGATTACCCACATGGGCCGTCGCTCACGCTGGGACGGTTTTAACTGGCCGACCCTGATGTCACCGTCGGGCGTGCGTGAACCGGTGCACCGTGCCACCTGCAAAACCATCGAGCCGGAAGAAATCTGGCGGGTGATCGGCAACTACGCACAGGCTGCTCGCCGGGCCAAGGCCGGTGGTCTCGACGGCGTCGAACTGTCCGCTGTGCACCAGCACATGATCGACCAGTTCTGGAGCCCGCGCGTCAACAAGCGTACCGATGAGTGGGGCGGCAGTTTTGAGAACCGCATGCGGTTCGGCCTGGAAGTATTGAAGGCTGTGCGGGCTGAAGTCGGCCCGGATTTCTGCGTCGGCATCCGTCTGTGCGGCGACGAATTCCACCCGGACGGCTTGTCCCACGAGGACATGAAGCAGATCGCCAAGTACTACGACGACACTGGCATGCTGGACTTCATCGGTGTGGTGGGGTCGGGTTGCGACACTCACAACACCCTGGCCAACGTCATCCCGAACATGAGTTATCCACCGGAGCCGTTCCTGCACCTGGCGGCCGGTATCAAGGAAGTGGTCAAGGCTCCGGTGCTTCACGCACAGAACATCAAGGACCCGAACCAGGCGACCCGAATTCTGGAAGGCGGTTATGTGGACATGGTCGGTATGACCCGTGCGCACATCGCTGATCCGCACCTGATCGCCAAGATCAAGATGGGCCAGATAGACCAGATCAAGCAGTGCGTCGGCGCCAACTATTGCATCGACCGGCAGTACCAAGGCCTGGACGTGTTGTGCATCCAGAACGCCGCGACCTCCCGTGAATACATGGGCGTGCCGCACATCATCGAAAAGACCACCGGCGTGAAGCGCAAGGTCGTGGTGGTGGGTGCCGGGCCGGCGGGGATGGAAGCCGCCCGCGTGGCCGCCGAACGTGGCCACGACGTGACCTTGTTCGAGAAAAAAGAATTCATCGGCGGGCAGATCACCACCGCCTCGAAAGCACCGCAGCGCGACCAGATCGCCGGTATCACGCGCTGGTATCAGCTTGAACTCGCGAGGTTGAAAGTCGACCTGCGCCTGGGCGTGGCGGCGGATGCGCCGACCATTATGGACCTGCGTCCGGACGTGGTTGTGCTCGCGGTTGGCGGGCATCCATTCCTGGAGCAGAACGAGCACTGGGGTGCGGCTGAAGGCCTGGTTGTCAGCAGCTGGGACATTCTCGATGGCAAAGTCGCGCCGGGTAAAAACGTGCTGGTGTACGACACCATTTGCGAGTTCACCGGTATGTCGACCGCCGACTTCCTGGCCGACAAAGGCAGTCAGGTCGAGATCGTTACCGATGACATCAAGCCTGGCGTGGCGATCGGTGGCACCTCGTTCCCGACCTACTACCGCAGCATGTACCCGAAAGAAGTGATCATGACCGGCGACATGATGCTGGAGAAGGTCTACCGCGAAGGTGACAAGCTGGTGGCGGTGCTGGAGAACGAATACACCGGCGCCAAAGAGGAGCGGGTGGTGGACCAGGTGGTCGTGGAAAACGGCGTGCGTCCGGACGAAGAAATCTACTACGCGATGAAGGAAGGCTCGCGCAACAAAGGCCAGATCGACGTCGAAGCCCTGTTCGCGATCAAGCCGCAACCTTGCCTGGAACAGAGCGGTGACGGTTACCTGCTGTTCCGCATCGGTGACTGTGTGGCGCAACGCAACGTGCATGCCGCGATCTACGACGCACTGCGGCTGTGCAAGGATTTCTAACGACATCACCTCCATCACCTGTGGCGAGGGAGCTTGCTCCCGCTGGGCTGCGAAGCGGCCCCAAAACCGGCAGTCGAGGTGTATCAGATAGACACCAGCGGCTGTTGGGAGCGCTTCGCGCTCCAGCGGGAGCAAGCTCCCTCGCCACAAGTAGGTACGTCGCTCTTACCGGCGCGCACATGACCCCGAGGTCTTTGGGAGCTCCACCATGTTGAACACCCTTCTTCCAATCCTGCTGTTCGCTGCCCTGGGCCTGGCTGTCCTCGGCGCGGTGCGGCGGGTGGCTATGTGGCGCCGGGGACGAGCCTCGAAGGTCGACCTGATCGGTGGCCTGTTCGCCATGCCCAAGCGCTACATGGTCGATTTGCACCATGTCGTTGCGCGGGACAAATACATTGCCAACACCCACGTCGCCACGGCCGGTGGTGCGGTAGCGTCCATTGTGCTGGCGATACTGGTTCACGGTTTCGGCCTGCACAGCCGCATTCTCGGCGTTGCCCTGTTGATTGCCTCGGCGGTGATGTTCGTCGGTGCGATTTTCATGTACCTGCGTCGTCGCAACCCACCGGCTCGCCTGTCCAAAGGGCCATGGATGCGTCTGCCGAAAAGCCTGTTGGCGTTCTCGGCGAGCTTCTTCCTGTTGACCCTGCCGGTGGCCGGCATTCTTCCGCAAAACTTTGGTGGCTGGATGCTGGCGGCGATCCTCTTTGTCGGGGTGCTGTGGGGCGTGTCGGAGCTGTTCTTCGGCATGACCTGGGGCGGGCCGATGAAACACGCCTTCGCCGGTGCGTTGCACCTGGCCTGGCACCGTCGCGCCGAACGCTTTGGCGGTGGCCGCTCCACGGGTTTGAAACCGCTGGACCTCAACGACCCAACCGCGCCGCTGGGCGTGGAAAAACCCAAGGATTTCACCTGGAATCAACTGCTCGGTTTTGACGCCTGCGTGCAGTGCGGCAAGTGTGAAGCGGCGTGCCCGGCGTTCGCCGCCGGTCAGCCGTTGAACCCGAAAAAACTGATTCAGGACATGGTGGTTGGCCTGGCCGGTGGCACCGACGCCAAGTTCGCCGGTAGCCCGTATCCAGGAAAACCCATTGGCGAACACGCCGGCAATCCACATCAACCGATCGTCAACGGTCTGGTGGACGCCGACACCCTGTGGTCCTGCACCACCTGCCGGGCCTGCGTCGAGGAATGCCCGATGATGATCGAGCACGTCGATGCCATCGTCGACATGCGCCGCCATCTGACTCTGGAAAAAGGTGCGACCCCGAACAAGGGCGCCGAAGTCCTGGAAAACCTGATTGCGACCGACAACCCTGGCGGCTTCGCACCGGGCGGGCGGATGAACTGGGCGGCGGATCTGAACTTGAATCTGCTCAGCGAGAAAAAGTCGGTCGACGTGCTGTTCTGGGTCGGCGATGGCGCCTTCGACATGCGCAACCAGCGCACCTTGCGCGCCTTCGTCAAAGTGCTGAAAGCGGCCAAGGTCGACTTCGCGGTACTGGGCCTGGAAGAGCGCGACAGCGGTGACGTAGCACGACGCCTGGGCGATGAAGCGACATTCCAGTTGCTGGCCAAACGCAACATCCAGACCCTGGTCAAATACAGCTTCAACCGCATCGTCACCTGCGATCCACACAGCTTCCATGTGCTGAAAAACGAGTACGGCGCTTTCGATGGCCACTACCTCGTGCAGCACCACAGCACCTACATGGCGGAAATCATTGGTGCGGGTGCCCTGAATCTCGGTCAGCACAAAGGCAGCAGCGTGACCTATCACGACCCGTGCTACCTCGGCCGCTACAACGGCGAATACGAGGCGCCGCGCGAGGTATTGCGCGCCCTCGGCATCGAAGTGAAAGAGATGCAACGCTCTGGTTTCCGATCGCGCTGCTGCGGTGGTGGCGGTGGTGCGCCGATCACCGACATTCCGGGCAAACAACGGATTCCGGACATGCGCATGGAAGACATCCGCGAGACGGGCGCCGAGTTGGTGGCCGTGGGTTGTCCACAGTGCACGGCGATGCTCGAAGGCGTGGTCGAACCGCGTCCACTGATCAAGGACATCGCCGAACTGGTAGCCGACGCGTTGCTCGAAGATGCAGCACCGAGCAAACCGAATGCGCCGCTGAAACGTGAAGAACCTGCGGAGGCCCACTGATGAGCGACATTATCCGCCGCGATCCCCGCGCCGAATGGATCGCCCGCAACCGCCTGCACCCGCTGCACGCGGCCATGCAGCCGGCGCAACACAGCTGGATGGGGCCCAATGGGGTCATCCGCAAGAATCCCCATGGCATGGGTTTCATTGGTCCAAACGGCATCAAACGTATCGACCGCAGCGGCGCACAGCAGGGCGGAGCGACCAAACGCTCGGCCACGGTTGAAGTGCAACTGCCACTGCATCAAGTACCGCAGCCAGCGTTTTACATCAGCGTGGTGCCCGACATGGTCGGTGGACGCTTGAGCAGCCACGATCGCGACCTGCTGGGTCTGGCGCATCAACTGGCCGGTCAGGATGGCGCGGTGTTGGCCGTGATTTTTGGCGAGCACAAGGAAGCGGCCTTCGCTACCGCTGGCGTGGATCGGTTGCTGGTGCTCGACGGCGAGGCGTTCAGCGGTTATGCACCGGAACAGCGGGTCCAGGGCTTGCGAGCTGTGGATAACCAGTTCAGCCCGCGTCACTGGCTGCTGCCCGACAGCCGCAGCGGCGGCGGTGAACTGGGTCGGCGCTTTGCCGCAGCCTTGGGCGAACGCCCGGCGACGCGGGTCTGGCAGGTCAAGGATCAGGAATGTATCGGCCGTGCCGGTGCTGGCTTGCAAGACCTGGCGCGACCGGTTGCGCGCTTGATTCTGGCCGCCGTCGAGTGTGCCGAACCTGTGAGTGAAACCCGTCACGAAGCCTTGCCCGTGGAGTTATCCACAACCGTGGCGCGCAGCCTTTCCCGTATCGAAGATTTGGGTGCGGTCGCGGTAGACCCAGCGGCCATTCCGATGGCGGAAGCCGAATTCATTTTTTCCGGCGGCAATGGTGTCAAGGATTGGGAGCTTTTTCACAGGACCGCCGAAGCCCTCGGCGCCACCGAAGGCGCATCCCGGGTGGCGGTGGACGATGGCTTTATGGCGCGTGATCGGCAGGTTGGCGCCTCGGGCACCTGGGTCACTGCGCGGGTCTATGTGGCCGTGGGGATTTCCGGCGCGATTCAGCACCTGCAGGGTATTGGTGCCTGCGACAAGGTGGTGGCGATCAACCTCGATCCGGGCTGCGACATGATCAAACGGGCCGACCTGTCGGTAATCGGCGAGAGCGCCGAGATTCTTCAAGCCTTGATCGATGCGATAGCGGCCTACCGCAACGACGCCAAGCGCGATGCGGCCTAAGGGAAGGAAAGGGTTATGAGCACGAAAATCATCAGCCTGGTGTCCATCGGCGCCCACCCGACCTCCGGCCGGCCACGTCGCGCCGAGCAGGATGCGCGAGCGGTGGAGCTGGGTCTGCAACTGGCTGGGGATAACCTGCAAGTGCTGCATGCCGGCGACGTCGCAGAGCCCGCGTTGCGTGCGTATTTGGGCATGGGGCTGGAGCAGTTGCATGTGTTGGAACAGCCGTCGGGTTCCGACGCTTTGCCGGCGTTGACCGCGTACCTGCGTGAAGCCGGGGCGCAAGTCGTCCTGACCGGCAGCCAGGCGGAAACGGGTGAGGGCTCGGGCATGCTGCCGTTCCTGCTGGCCGAAAGCCTGGGCTGGCCGCTGGTGGTGGGGCTGGCTCAGGTGGAATCCATCGACGCAGGCTCGGCGCTTGTTCTGCAAGCGTTGCCGCGTGGTCAGCGGCGTCGCCTGAAAGTGCGTCTGCCGTTTTTGGCGACTGTGGATAACGCTGCGCCCAAACCCCGGCAAAGTGCTTATGGCCCAGCACGCAGGGGTATTTTGCAGGCCGATGATATTGAAGTGATCGACGATGAACTGCTCGCGGTCGCTACCCTGCAACCGGCGAAACCACGGCCGAAACGCTTGAAGGTGATCAAGGCCAAGAGCGGCGCCGACCGGATGAAGGCCGCAACAGCCAAGGCTAGCGGTGGGGGTGGGCAAGTGCTCAAAGGTGTTACTGCTCAAGCCGGTGCCGATGCGATCCTCAAGCTGCTGATCGAAGAAGGCGTGGTCCGATGACGCAGGGATTCAGGTTGCAATATCTGAATATACAACCTTCCATCAGGTGAGTTGCCGCACCATGAGCGCCCGCGTTAAATCGGGCGCTCTTTTGTTTTTATGGAGTGCTGTTCAATGGCCGTTGAGTTTCGCTCGGCAGTGCGCGCGGATGCGCGAGAGATTGCCCGCTTGTTTCAGATTTCTTCCGAAGGCTGTTCGGATTACATCTGGAGCCAGATAGCAGAGCCCGGCCAGGATCTGCTGGATGTCGGCGCAATTCGCTACGCTCGTGAAGATGTGGATTTTTCTTACCAGAACTGCCTGATTGCCGAAGCGGACGGGCAGGTCATTGGCATGATGCACAGTTACGTGATGCGTCACGATCCGCTGGCAGAAACCACGACCGATCCGGTACTGGCCCCGTATGCCACGATGGAAATCCACGACACCCTCTATATTTCCAGCCTGGCGCTGCATGAGGGCTGGCGAAATCAGGGCCTGGGCAAGCAGTTTCTCGCCTATGCCTATGACCGTGTAAGTCAGCTCGGGCTCAACGGCTTGAGCCTGATCGACTACGCCGCGAACACCGGCGCCCGGCGATTTTACGAGCGACATGGCTTTCGTATCGTCGATACCTGCCAGGTCACGCCGCATCCGATGATTCGGGTGACGGGCGAGGCCTATCTGATGCATCGGCCTTAGGTGAGAGGCTGCGGTTTTTTTGCCTTGCCATGTCTGAGGCATTGATCGAAGTAGGGTTCGCTAACCCTGCAACCTGGCTTTCTGTAGCAGCTGCCGAGCCTGCGAGGCTGCGTTCGGCCGCGAAGCGGTCGTAATTCCTTCACCAAAAAAATTACCGCTGGCGAGGACTGCGTCCGCGAACGCAGCCTCGCAGGCTCGGCAGCTGCTACATGTCCGGCCAGTTTACCCACAGTCCCTGTTAGCGTATCTGTGGATAACATGTTCGTCCCTTGCTACAGCCCATGCAAATCGTGACCTGTAGCCGTAAGATCAAAAAACAACCAGCCTAAGTTGTCGTTTTTTAACGCGTTTTCCTGAGCAATAGAAAGAATAAGCGCGAGACTTGCCCCCAATCTCTGTTGGCGCTTCTGTGGATAAGATGTTCGCTGTCCGCTGCAGGCCCTGTAAACCGTGGATTTCATGGCCTTGGTTAAAAAACGATCAAACGTGCTGTTTGAGACTTGAATCAGCCCTCGAACGCAGAAAACCCGGGGGTTTCAGCAGTTTTCCACAGCGTCGTTCAAGTTGCCCCCAAAGTCTGTTGGCGCTTCTGTGGATAAGGTGTTCGCGGTCGTCTACAGGCCACGTCAGGCGTGCCTTTCAGGCTTGTGGTCAAAAAACAGCCAATCGCTGTTCAAAACCGTGAATCTGGATAAGTCACGGATTTTCTTCGGGTTCTGAGGAGAAAGTTTTGCGCAAACCCACACTTGTCCCCATTAGCTGTGGGTGGAGGTGTGGATAAGTTGTTTGCGGAAGGCTGGGAGGCACGGTGGGTATAGGTCCGAACGGTATAGGTCATATTTCGTACAGTGCTATGGCCTGTAAGAGCGAGCCTGCTCGCGATGGGCTCCAACGATGGCGCTGGAAACCTGAGACTCCGCGGTGTTCTCAGGTTCATTGCGAGCAGGCTCGCTCCTACAGGGGCGGTAGCGTTAGCCTTGGACTGGAACCCCTTTGAGATACGGCGCAGGCTCAGCCCCCAGATTGCTCAATAACCGCTCGCTGTACCAATCCACAAAGTTCACCACGCCAAACTCATAAGTCTTGGAGTACGGACCTGGCTGGTAAGCGGTGGAGTTGATCCCTCGCTGGTTCTCTTCGGCCAGACGGCGGTCCTGGTCGTTGGTCGCGTCCCAGACCTGACGCATGCGGTCGACGTCGTAATCCAAGCCTTCAACGGCGTCCTTGTGCACAACCCATTTGGTCGTGACCATGGTTTCCTTAGCGCTGATCGGCCACACCGTGAAGACGATGATGTGGTCGCCCATGCAGTGGTTCCACGAGTGCGGTAAATGCAGGATGCGCATCGAGCCCAGGTCCGGATTCTTGATGCGGCCCATGAGTTTGGCGCAGCCCTGTTTGCCGTCCAGGGTCATCGACACGGTGCCTTTAAGCAGTGGCATGCGCACGATGCGGTTACGCAGGCCGAAGCTGGCGTGAGCGTACGGGATCTTCTCGGCTTCCCACGATGCAGCGGAGGCGGCGACGTGGTCCTTGAATGCCTGATCGGCGCGCGGGTCGGTAACGTCGTCCCATTCCAGCAGGGTTTTCAGCAGTTCCGGGTGCGACGCGTTGCAGTGATAGCACTCGCGGTTGTTTTCCAGCACGAGCTTCCAGTTGGCCTTTTCCATCAAGGTGGTGGTGATTGCCACCTTGGTGTTCTCCATGTCGTACGGTTCCATGTAATGGTTCAGCGTCGACAGGAAATCATCAATGGCTGGCGGGGTCGAAGACAGGCTGATGAAGATGTAGCCGCCGGCAGTCTTCACGTTCACCGGTTTGAGGCCGTACTGCTTCATGTCGAAGTCGGAGCCCATCTCGGTGCCGGCGAACAACAGACGACCGTCCAGCTCGTAGGTCCACTGGTGGTAATGGCAGACCAGCTTGGCGACTTTGCCTTTTTCACTGGTGCACAGGCGCGAACCACGGTGGCGGCAGACGTTATGGAACGCATGCACCACGCCTTCTGCACCGCGAATCACGATGATCGGGTTTTTGCCGACCTGCAGGGTCAGGTAGTTGCCCTTGGTCGGGATCTCGCAGGTCATGCCGGCGATCAACCACTCTTTCTGGAAGATCTCCTGCATGTCGATATCAAACAGCCGCTCGTCAGAGTAAAACGGCTGCGGCAGCGAGTAAGTGCGTTCGCGCTCCTGGAGCATTTGCGCGGTGGCCTTGCGTGCGGGTTCCAGCGGATCGCCCAGGCTGATTTTTGCGGTGACGTCCATCGATTTGATCCTCATGGCCTTTCTGTGAGGCCGGCGAAAGTGGCTAATCAGGTTTGCTACGCAAGGTGTAAAGAAACAGTAGTGGTGTGAAGCGAGTGTGGGGCCGGCGCTACCCGGAACCTTATCCATGGGCGACATGGCCCAATCTGTTCCCGACGCGCAACCCCCGGTAGTTGGGGGCTGGTCGCGATAAGTATGTGAATGTCGCAGATAGGTAAATGGGTGGTTCGCGCTATACGCAGAATCGCCAACATAAGGCCGAGCATCGGCGGTGGAGAACAGCATGTCCAACAGCTTCCTGAATCCGGTAACGACCCAGACCTGGGCCAATGGTCGACACATCGTCCGTTGCGTCAAAGTCATCCAGGAAACCTGGGACGTGCGCACCTTCTGTTTCATGGCCGACCAGCCGATTCTGTTCTTCTTCAAACCGGGGCAGTTCGTCACCCTTGAGCTGGAAATCGAGGGCGTGCCGATCATGCGCTCGTACACCATTTCCAGCTCGCCGTCGGTGCCTTACAGCTTTTCGGTGACGATCAAGCGCGTGCCGGGGGGCAAGGTGTCCAACTGGTTGCACGACACCCTGCATGAAGGTCAGGAGCTGGCGGTGCACGGACCGGTCGGGCTGTTCAACGCCATGGACTTCACCGCGCCGAAAGTGCTGTACCTCAGCGGCGGCGTCGGCATTACACCGGTGATGTCGATGGCGCGCTGGTTCTATGACACCAATGGCAACGTCGACATGGTGTTTATCCACAGCGCCCGCTCACCCAAAGACATCATCTATCACCGCGAGCTGGAGCACATGGCGTCGCGGATCGACAACTTCAGCTTGCACCTGATCTGCGAGAAGCATGGTCTGGGCGAGCCCTGGGCCGGTTATCGCGGTTACCTGAACCACAAAATGCTGGAACTGATGGCGCCGGACTTCCTGGAGCGCGAAGTGTTCTGCTGCGGACCGACGCCGTACATGAATGCGGTCAAACGCATGCTCGAATCGGTCGGTTTCGACATGTCGCGTTATCACGAGGAGTCGTTCGGCGCGACGCCACCGGAAGCCCGTGCCGATGCGGTGGAGCAAGCTGAGATAGCAGCGGATGCGCCAGAAGTGGACTTGGCGGATCTGCACCAGGTGGAATTCATTGCTTCCGGGAAAAGCATTCGTGTGGCGCCCGGGGAAACCGTGCATGCGGCAGCCGCCAAGCTCGGCCTGCTGATTCCGAAAGCCTGCGGGATGGGGATTTGCGGGACGTGCAAGGTGTTGAAATTGGGCGGCGAGGTGGAGATGGAGCACAACGGCGGGATCACCGAGGAAGACGAAGCCGAGGGGTTCATCCTGTCGTGCTGCAGCGTGCCGAAAGGGGATGTGCGGATCGAGTTCTAGCGCGACCGATGACGGCAGGCTGATCTCGTAGATAGGCTAATGCCGTTTTGATG
Source organism: Pseudomonas sp. LBUM1643 (assembly GCF_059716215.1). NCBI lineage: Bacteria > Pseudomonadati > Pseudomonadota > Gammaproteobacteria > Pseudomonadales > Pseudomonadaceae > Pseudomonas > Pseudomonas sp. LBUM1643. Next base: position 5,965,402 of record NZ_CP166813.1, on the reverse strand, counting down.
CGAGATAGACGCAATGAACACGATCTTATGGTGAGGGGTTATTTCTCTTCTCCGTAGTGGACGGGTTGCGAGTTTGGCCCAGCGTCACTTTGCGAGTTGCCGGTGCCGGTCAACGTGGCGCCATCGATCCGTGACGTGAGCCGCTGGAGTCGTTAACTACAATCACTCGTAGAAGAGTTTTACTGCGATTGAGCCTGACATGGTTTCCTCGTAAACCTTATCCACAATTTTGTACTGTCCGCCAGTTGCTTTATAGGTTTCGCCGATCTGTGCAAGTTTTTGAAATTCATCCCAATCCACTTCAGTGGCGGTGGTACCCGAATCGTTTTTCAGCAGTTTACCTAAGGGTTGGTTGCTCATTTGGATCACTCTCTACTAATACATGGCTTTACCGTCGAACGTTCGACAGGTTTTTGTTCCCGAAAGACTGCGTAAATTCTTCGCGGGTACTCAGAAGCTATGCCAGTAATGTAGGGAGGAGAACTGTCATAAATGACAGAACCGATGAGCGGTGCGGTATCGTTTCGTGATGCCGCGCTGCTTATGACGATTTTGTAGCGCCCGAGCTAGTCGACAAACAGGTCTGGCATCAGTCTGTCGGTGGAGTCCGGTGAAAATCGATACGGTCCAAAATCTGTCACCCCGTGTTCACCCAGAATTTCTTCATCAATCAGCAACCGCCCCGTGATGCTGCGATCACGGCTGTCCAGAATCACGTAAGCCGCATCCGCCATGATCGCCGGCGTCCTCGCATGCTTGAACGAATCCCGCGACCCGAGCTGAAATTCGATGGCGGCTGTGGCGATCATAGTCTGCGGCCATAGCGAGTTGACGCTGATGCCATAGTTCTTGAATTCCTCGCTCATGCCCAGAGTCAGAATGCTCATGCCGTATTTGGTCACGGTGTAGGGGCTGTATTGGGCGAACCATTTGGTCGCCAGATTCAGCGGAGGCGACAGGTTGAGGATGTGGCCATTGGTTTTTTTCAGATAGGGCAGGGCGGCCTGGCTGCACAGCAACACGGCGCGAGTGTTGATCTGATGCATCAGGTCGAAGCGCTTGAGTTCGATGTGCTGAACGCCGGTCAGTTTGATCGCGCCGGCATTGTTGATCAGTGCATCAATGCCGCCGAAATGTTCATTGGCTTGAGCCAGTGCCTCGCGCACCGCAACTTCATCACGCACGTCTACTTGCAAGGCCAGCGCTTTGCCGCCTGCGTCCTCGACTTCCTTCGCGACACTGAAAATCGTGCCCGGCAGTTTGGCGTGTGGATCGGCGCTTTTGGCGGCAATCACAATATTGGCCCCGTCGCGCGCAGCCCGCAGCGCGATCTCACGGCCGATCCCGCGGCTGGCGCCGGTGATGAACAGGGTTTTGCCTTGTAATGACATGCGTGCGCTCCTGATTATTGTTTTGCGAGCAAGGGCTCGACACACAATGTAGACCAGGGGAGCAAGGAGCTGTGTAGACCTGTGGATCTGTGGATCTGTGGATCTGTGATCTGTGATCTGTGGTCTGTAGACCTGTAGACCTGTAGACCTGTGGACCTGTGGACCTGTGGATCTGTGGTCTGTGGATCTGTAGGAGCTGTCGAGTGAAACGAGGCTGCGATCTTTTGATCTTGATCTTTAAAATCAAAAGATCGCAGCCTCGTTTCACTCGACAGCTCCTACAGTCCTACAAGCCCTACAAATCCTACAAATCCTACAGTGCTGCAGGGCATTTACAGGGCGTTTACGGATGCTTCCGCAGGTGAGCTTAGCGGGACATGACTTCGCGAATATCCGCCGCCAATTCCCGTACGCGTTCTTCTTCGGTATCCCACGAGCACATGAAGCGTGCGCCACCATTGCCGATAAAGGTGTAGAAGCGCCAGCCTTTGGCGGTCAGGGCCGCGATGGCCGGTTCCGAGAGTTGCAGGAATACACCGTTGGCCTGCACCGGGAACATCAGTTCCACGCCCGGAATGTCGCTGACCAGTTCAGCCAGCAACTGCGCGCAATGGTTGGCGTGACGGGCGTATTTGAGCCATGCGTCATTTTCCAGAATTCCGACCCAAGGCGCCGACAGAAAGCGCATCTTCGAAGCCAGCTGACCGGCCTGCTTGCAGCGGTAATCGAAATCTTCGGCCAGTTTATGGTTGAAGAACAGGATCGCCTCACCCACCGCCATGCCGTTTTTCGTGCCACCAAAGCACAACACGTCAACGCCGGCCTTCCAGGTCAGGTCTGCTGGGGAGCAGCCAAGAAAAGCGCAAGCGTTGGAGAATCGCGCGCCGTCCATGTGCAGGTTCAAGCCGAGTTCTTTGCAGGTGACGCTGATGGCGCGAATTTCTTCGGGGGTATAGATGCTGCCGACTTCGGTCGCCTGGGTCAGGGTCACTACGCGCGGTTTCGGGTAGTGGATATCCTGGCGCTTGAGGGCGACTTCGCGGATCGATTCCGGGGTCAGCTTGCCGTTTTCAGTGCGGGCGACAAGCAGCTTGGAGCCGTTGGAGAAAAACTCCGGCGCGCCGCATTCGTCAGTTTCGACGTGGGCGGTTTCCGAGCAGATTACGCTGTGATAACTCTGGCACAGCGATGACAGGGCCAGGGAGTTGGCGGCGGTGCCGTTGAAGGCGAAGAACACTTCGCAGTCGGTTTCGAACAGTTTGCGGAATTGATCAGAGGCGCGGGCTGTCCACTCATCGTCGCCGTAAGCGCGTTGGTGGCCGTGGTTGGCCTGTTCCATGGCAGCCCAGGCTTCAGGGCAAATACCGGAATAGTTGTCGCTGGCGAATTGTTGGCTCTTGTCGGTCATGGCCGGCTTCCGTGTGCGAAGCTCTTATGGTGAAGGGCTTCGTGGTCAATGATGGTGCGCACTTTACCGAAGATCGTCCGGGGAGCACACGCGATGTATCTGTCAGAAAAACACAAAAACGATGGGCAATTATGCACATGACTCACCGCGATGGTGCACTCGATCTGCTCAAGTGGTTGGCGCTGTTGAGCATGGTGCTCGATCACCTGCGATATGTCGGTTACTCCGTTGATCTGCTGTATGTGCCCGGGCGGTTGGCGTTCCCGTGGTTTTGTCTGGCGATGGCCGCAAATCTGGCTCGGGCGCGTGCAATGACCCAAGAGGGCCAGTGGCGATACCTCGGTTGGCTGCTGCTGTTCAGTGCCATCAGCGAGATTCCTTATCGCCTCTTCATACCGGATCCCGACACCTTGAACGTGATGCCTACGTTGGTGTTGGGCTTGCTGGTGGCGCGGGGCTGGCAGCACGGCACACTGCAAACGCGGCTGCTGGCGGTGGGTGCCGTGGTGTTGGCGGCCCTGTTCCCGGAGCGACTGATGTTCGGTTTCTTCGGCGTGCTGTTGCCGCTGGCAATGTTGCTGGTGATCAGACGGCCCTGGTATTTCAGCCTGCTGCCGGGGGTCGTATGCCTCGCCGCCAATCAGTGGGAGGTGCTGTATCAGGCCGCGCGGTTGGGCAGCAATGCAGCCATATCCGGCGCCGTCGCTTGTCTGGTCGCGCCATTGATCGGGCTGTCCTTGTTGCGACATGCCAGGCATCTCCAACCGCCGCCAATGCGACGCTGGGCATATGCGCTCTATCCCGCGCATTTCCTGGCGCTCCTGGCCTTGCGCCAACTCCTGGTCTGACCTTCCCCTGTGGCGAGGGGATTTATCCCCGTTCGGCTGCGAAGCAGTCGCAAAGTCAGTTATCGAGGAGTGCAGGGGAGCGCTACGCACTCCAACGGGGATAAATCCCCTCGCCACGTCCAGCGGCCCTCTTCAGGTCATTTCGTGTCATGTCGTAAACGCACCTTTGCGTGGCGTCCGTAGGCATTTGGCCTGTCTGCGCCGGTCATACCATCGCATTCAAAGGGCACGGCCGAAAGGTACATGCCTCACCGAGACGAATGGCGCACCACCGCCGCTGGGAGAGACGCGATGTTCAGCAAGCAAGACCAGATCCAGGGTTACGACGATGCACTGCTGGCGGCGATGAATGCCGAAGAGCAACGTCAGGAAGATCACATCGAGCTGATCGCGTCAGAGAACTACACCAGCAAACGCGTCATGGAAGCGCAAGGCAGTGGCCTCACCAACAAATACGCCGAGGGTTATCCGGGCAAGCGTTACTACGGTGGCTGCGAGCACGTGGACAAGGTTGAAGCCCTGGCCATCGAGCGCGCCAAGCAACTGTTCGGTGCCGACTATGCCAACGTGCAACCGCACTCCGGCAGCCAGGCCAACGCTGCTGTTTACCTCGCGCTGCTGAATGCAGGCGACACCGTGCTGGGCATGAGCCTGGCCCACGGCGGTCACTTGACCCACGGCGCCAAAGTCAGCTTCTCCGGCAAGCTCTACAACGCTGTGCAGTACGGCATCGACACCACCACCGGCCTGATCGACTACGACGAAGTCGAGCGCCTGGCAGTCGAGCACAAACCAAAAATGATCATCGCCGGGTTCTCGGCTTATTCGAAGACCCTGGACTTCCCGCGTTTCCGTCAGATCGCTGACAAGGTCGGCGCGTACTTGTTCGTCGACATGGCCCACGTGGCCGGTCTGGTCGCCGCTGGCCTGTACCCGAACCCGCTGCCGTACGCCGATGTGGTCACCACCACCACCCACAAAACCCTGCGCGGTCCACGTGGCGGTCTGATCCTGGCCAGGGCCAACGAAGAGCTGGAAAAGAAATTCAACGCTGCCGTGTTCCCCGGTGGTCAGGGCGGACCGTTGATGCACGTGATCGCCGGTAAGGCAGTGTGCTTCAAAGAAGCGCTGGAGCCGGGCTTCAAGGCCTACCAGCAACAAGTCATCGACAACGCCCAGGCCATGGCCGGCGTATTTATCAAACGCGGCTACGATGTAGTGTCCGGCGGTACCGATAACCACCTGTTCCTGGTCAGCCTGATCCGTCAGGGCCTCACCGGTAAAGAGGCGGATGCGGCACTCGGTCGTGCCCACATCACTGTGAACAAGAACGCTGTGCCGAACGATCCACAGTCCCCATTCGTGACCTCCGGCCTGCGGATCGGCACCCCGGCAGTGACCACGCGCGGCTTCAAGGTGACGCAGTGTGTCGAGTTGGCCGGCTGGATCTGCGACATCCTCGACAACCTCGGCGACGCCGATGTCGAGGCCAATGTTGCCCAGCAGGTTTCGGCTCTGTGCGCGGACTTCCCGGTTTATCGCTGAGTGCGGTTTTGGAGTAAATGACTATGCAACGGTACTCAGGCTTCGGCCTCTTCAAACACTCCCTCAGCCATCACGAAAACTGGCAGAAGATGTGGCGCACGCCGACCCCGAAAAAGGTCTATGACGTGGTCATCGTCGGCGGTGGCGGCCACGGTCTGGCGACCGCTTACTACCTCGCCAAAGAGCACGGCATCACCAACGTGGCCGTGGTCGAGAAAGGCTGGTTGGGCGGCGGTAACACCGCGCGCAACACCACTATCGTTCGCTCCAACTACCTGTGGGACGAGTCGGCGCACCTGTACGAGCATGCGATGAAACTGTGGGAAGGCCTGTCCCAGGACCTGAACTACAACGTGATGTTCTCCCAGCGCGGCGTCTACAACCTGTGCCACACCCTGCAGGACATCCGTGATTCCGAGCGTAGGGTCAGCGCCAACCGCCTCAACGGCGTCGACGGTGAACTGCTTGATGCCAAGCAAGTGGCTGACGAGATTCCGTACCTCGATTGCTCGAAAAACACCCGCTACCCGGTGATGGGTGCGACTGTTCAGCGTCGCGGCGGCGTGGCCCGTCACGATGCCGTGGCCTGGGGTTTTGCCCGTGCCGCTGACGCCTTGGGCGTGGACCTGATCCAACAGACCGAAGTGATCGGTTTCCGTAAGGAAAACGGCGTGTGCATCGGCGTCGAAACCAACAAGGGCTTCATCGGCGCCAAGCGCGTCGGCGTAGTGACTGCCGGTAACTCCGGGCACATGGCCAAGCTCGCTGGTTTCCGCCTGCCGATCGAATCCCACCCGCTGCAAGCGCTGGTGTCCGAGCCGATCAAGCCGATTATCGACAGCGTGATCATGTCTAACGCCGTGCACGGTTACATCAGCCAGTCCGACAAGGGCGACCTGGTGATCGGCGCCGGTATCGACGGCTACAACGGCTATGGCCAGCGCGGTTCGTACCCGGTGATCGAGCACACCATCCAGGCCATCGTCGAGATGTTCCCGGTGCTGTCGCGCGTACGCATGAACCGGCAGTGGGGCGGCATCGTCGACACCACGCCGGATGCCTGCCCGATCATCTCGAAAACCCCGGTACCGAACATGTTCTTCAACTGCGGTTGGGGCACCGGCGGCTTCAAGGCTACACCTGGCTCAGGCAACGTATTTGCCGCGAGCCTGGCCAAGGGTGAAATGCACCCATTGGCCGCACCTTTCTCCATCGACCGTTTCCACAACGGTGCGTTGATCGATGAACACGGCGCTGCTGCGGTTGCCCACTAACAGGAGAAATCCCCATGTTGCATATCTTCTGTCCTCACTGCGGCGAGCTGCGCTCCGAAGAGGAATTCCACGCGTCCGGTCAGGCGCACATCCCGCGTCCACTGGACCCGACGACCTGCACCGACGAGGAGTGGGGCGACTACATGTTCTTCCGCGACAACCCACGCGGTCTGCACCACGAACTGTGGATTCACGCTGCCGGTTGCCGCCAGTACTTCAACGCGACCCGCGACACCGTGACCTACGAGATTCTCGAGACCTACAAGATCGGCACCAAGCCACAATTCACCGACAAGACCGATAGCCCGAAAGCGGCCACGACGGCTCTGGGAGAGAAGGTATGAGCCAGATCAATCGCCTGTCCAACGGCGGACGGATCGACCGCAACAAAGTGCTGAGCTTCACCTTCAACGGCCAGACCTACAAAGGCTTTGAAGGCGACTCCCTGGCTGCCGCCCTGATCGCCAACGGTGTGGATATCATCGGCCGCAGCTTCAAGTATTCCCGTCCACGGGGCATCTTCGCCGCCGGTGCGGAAGAGCCGAACGCGGTGCTGCAGATCGGTGCCACCGAAGCCACGCAGATCCCGAACGTGCGCGCCACGCAACAAGCGTTGTATCAAGGTCTGGTCGCCACCAGCACCAACGGCTGGCCGAGCGTGAACAACGACATGATGGGGATTCTCGGCAAGGTCGGCGGCAAGCTGATGCCACCGGGCTTCTACTACAAAACTTTCATGTACCCGCAATCGTTCTGGATGACGTACGAGAAGTACATCCGTAAGGCTGCCGGTCTTGGCCGCTCGCCGACCGAGAACGATCCGGACACCTACGACTACATGAACCAGCACTGCGACGTGCTGATTGTCGGCGGTGGTCCCGCAGGTCTCGCCGCTGCATTGGCGGCGGCCCGCAGCGGCGCCCGGGTGATCCTTGCCGATGAACAGGAAGAGTTCGGCGGCAGCCTGCTCGATTCCCGCGAAAGCCTCGATGGCAAACCGGCCGTGGAATGGGTTGCCAGCGTCCTCGACGAACTGAAAAACACCCCGGACGTGCTGCTGTTGCCCCGCGCTACGGTCAACGGTTACCACGACCATAACTTCCTGACCATTCACGAGCGCCTGACCGATCACCTTGGTGACCGCGCGCCGATTGGCCAGGTGCGTCAGCGTATCCACCGGGTTCGCGCCAAGCGTGTAGTCCTGGCGACTGGCGCTCACGAGCGTCCGCTGGTTTACGGCAACAACGACGTGCCGGGCAACATGCTCGCCGGCGCTGTGTCGACTTACGTGCGTCGTTACGGCGTGGCACCGGGCAAAAAACTCGTGCTGTCGACAAACAACGATCACGCCTACCGCGTGGCGCTGGATTGGCTCGACGCCAGCCTGCAAGTCGTGGCCATCGCCGATGCTCGCAGCAATCCGCGTGGTGCACTGGTTGAAGAAGCACGCGCAAAAGGCATTCGCATCCTGACCGGCAGCGCCGTGATCGAAGCCCGTGGCACCAAGCGCGTGACCGCTGCTCGTGTGGCGGCGATTGATGTCAAAGCTCACGCAGTGACCAGCCCGGGTGAGTGGCTTGATTGCGACCTGGTCGTTAGTTCCGGCGGTTACAGCCCGGTGGTTCACCTGGCTTCGCACTTGGGCGGCAAGCCGACCTGGCGTGAAGATATTCTCGGTTTTGTACCGGGGGAAGCACCGCAGAAGCGTGTGTGCGTCGGCGGAATCAATGGCGTTTACGGTCTCGGCGATTCCCTGGCCGATGGTTTCGAAGGTGGCGCACGCGCAGCCAGCGAAGCCGGCTTCGGTGCGGTCGAAGGCTCGTTGCCGAAGGCCCTTAGCCGTCTCGAAGAGCCGACCCTGGCGCTGTTCCAGGTGCCTCATGAAAAGAACTCTGCACGAGCGCCGAAGCAATTCGTCGACTTCCAGAACGATGTCACCGCTGGCGGCATCGAACTGGCGACCCGCGAAGGCTTCGAGTCGGTCGAGCACGTCAAACGCTACACCGCGCTGGGCTTCGGTACGGACCAGGGCAAGCTGGGCAACGTCAACGGTCTGGCCATTGCCGCCCGTTCGCTGAACGTGACCATCCCGCAGATGGGTACCACGATGTTCCGTCCCAACTACACGCCGGTGACCTTCGGTGCCGTGGCGGGTCGTCACTGCGGGCACATTTTCGAACCTGTGCGCTTCACCGCGCTGCATCACTGGCACGTGAAAAATGGCGCCGAGTTCGAAGACGTCGGTCAGTGGAAACGTCCATGGTATTTCCCGAAAAACGGTGAAGACCTGCACGCCGCCGTGAAGCGCGAATGCAAAGCCGTGCGCGACAGCGTCGGCCTGCTGGACGCCTCGACTCTGGGCAAAATCGACATCCAGGGCCCGGATGCGCGTGAGTTCCTCAACCGTATCTACACCAACGCCTGGACCAAGCTCGACGTGGGCAAGGCGCGTTACGGCCTGATGTGCAAAGAAGACGGCATGGTGTTCGACGACGGCGTAACCGCCTGCCTCGCCGACAACCATTTCGTGATGACCACCACCACCGGCGGCGCAGCACGCGTGCTGCAGTGGCTGGAGATCTACCAGCAGACTGAATGGCCAGACCTGAAGGTGTACTTCACGTCGGTCACCGATCACTGGGCGACCATGACCCTGTCCGGGCCGAACAGCCGCAAGCTGCTCAGCGAAGTGACCGACATCGACCTGAGCAATGAAGCGTTCCCGTTCATGACCTGGAAAGAAGGCCTGGTCGGTGGTGTGCCGGCGCGGGTGTTCCGGATTTCGTTTACCGGTGAGCTGTCATACGAAGTCAACGTTCAGGCCGACTATGCGATGGGCGTGCTGGAAAAAATTGTCGAGGCGGGCAAGCAGTACAACCTGACGCCGTACGGCACCGAAACCATGCACGTACTGCGGGCCGAGAAGGGCTTCATCATCGTCGGCCAGGACACTGACGGCTCGATGACCCCGGACGACCTGAACATGGGCTGGTGTGTAGGTCGCACCAAACCGTTCTCGTGGGTCGGCTGGCGCGGCATGAACCGTGAAGACTGTGTGCGGGATCAGCGTAAGCAGTTGGTGGGCCTCAAGCCGATCGATCCGAACAAATGGCTGCCGGAAGGCGCGCAGCTGGTGTTCAACACCAAGCAAGCGATTCCGATGAGCATGGTCGGCCACGTGACTTCCAGCTATGCGCACAACTCCCTGGGCTATTCGTTTGCCATGGGCGTGGTGAAAGGCGGGCTGAGCCGGATGGGTGAGCGAGTGTTCGCACCACTGGCTGACGGCAGCGTGATCGAGGCGGAAATCGTTTCTTCGGTGTTCTTCGATCCGAAGGGTGAGCACCAGAACGTTTAGTGGCCTCGGGTCCTGTGGAGAGTCGGCTACCGCTATCGCTAGCAGGCTAGCTCCCACAGGGGAACGCGGTTGAATGTGGGAGCTAGCCTGCTGGCGATGACGGCAGTGCAGCCACTACAGGAATCAACAGAATTCAGGAAAGGTGCTTTATGACCGCAGCCAATGTTTACCAACAACGTCCAACCACCGGGGCCAAGGCCGAGTCGTCGCTGCACCATGCCGACCTCGCCAGCCTGGTGGGCAAAGGGCGCAAAAACGCCGGTGTGATCGTGCGTGAGAAAAAACTCCTCGGTCATCTGACTATTCGTGGGGATGGTCACGATGCGGCGTTCAGCGCCGGCGTGCACAAGGCCCTCGGCATCGAACTGCCAGGCGCCCTCAGCGTGATCGTCAAAGGCGAAACCAGCCTGCAATGGATGGGGCCGGATGAATGGCTGCTGATCGTGCCAACCGGTGAAGAATTCGCCGCCGAACAAAAACTCCGTGAAGCGCTGGGCGATTTGCACATTCAAATCGTCAACGTCAGTGGCGGCCAGCAGATCCTCGAACTGAGCGGCCCGAACGTGCGTCAGGTGCTGATGAAATCCACCAGCTATGACGTGCACCCGAACAGCTTCCCGGTGGGTAAAGCGGTGGGTACGGTGTTTGCCAAATCACAGCTGGTGATTCGCCATACCGCTGAAGACACCTGGGAATTGCTGATTCGCCGCAGTTTCTCGGATTACTGGTGGTTGTGGTTGCAGGATGCGGCGGCTGAGTATGGGCTGAGTGTTCAGGCTTAAAGAGAGCCCTGTAGCAGCTGCCGAAGGCTGCGTTCGGCGACGAAGTCGTCGTAAACCCTGAGTTCCGGGTCAATCTGAAAGAGCGCTGCCGCAGGTTTCACGACGACTTCGTCGCCGAACGCAGCCTTCGGCAGCTGCTACATAAAGCTGCGTTGCTGCTACTTTTCGAACAGGAGTCACCGCACTATGAGCCGCGCACCAGACACATGGATTCTGACCGCCGACTGCCCAAGCGTCCTCGGCACCGTGGATGCGGTGACCCGCTTTCTGTTCGAGCAGGGCTGCTACGTCACCGAGCACCATTCCTTCGATGATCGCCTCTCCGGGCGTTTTTTCATTCGCGTCGAATTCCGCCAGCCCGACGGCTTCGACGAACAGTCGTTCCGCGCCGGTCTGCAAGAGCGCGGTGCAGCCTTTGGCATGATCTTCGAACTGACCGCGCCGAACTATCGGCCGAAAGTGGTGATCATGGTGTCCAAGGCCGATCACTGTCTCAACGACTTGCTCTACCGCCAGCGCATCGGCCAGCTGTCGATGGACGTGGCCGCTGTGGTCTCCAACCACCCCGACCTCAAACCGTTGGCCGACTGGCATCAGATTCCGTATTACCACTTCCCGCTGGACCCGAACGACAAGCCGTCCCAGGAACGTCAGGTGTGGCAGGTCATCGAAGAGTCCGGCGCCGAACTGGTGATTCTCGCCCGCTACATGCAGGTCCTTTCGCCAGAGCTGTGCCGCAAACTCGACGGCAAGGCGATCAATATCCATCACTCCCTGCTGCCGGGTTTCAAGGGTGCCAAGCCCTATCACCAGGCCTACAACAAGGGCGTGAAACTGGTGGGCGCGACGGCGCATTACATCAACAACGACCTGGATGAAGGCCCGATCATCGCCCAGGGCGTGGAGGCGGTGGACCATAGTCATTACCCGGAAGATTTGATCGCCAAGGGGCGGGATATCGAGGGGCTGACGTTGGCGCGGGCCGTTGGGTATCACATTGAGCGGCGAGTGTTTTTGAACGCCAATAGAACTGTTGTTCTTTAGGTCGTCATCGCTAGCAGGCTAGCTCCCACAGGGTTTTGCAGTGTTCACAAATCCTGTGTTCACCCGAAACCACAGGTTTTTTGGGGGTTCACAAATCTTGTGTTCACCCAAATCAAAGTGGGAGCCAGCCTGCTGGCGATGAGGCCATTACAAGCAACCCATAAACAGCATCTGTACCCGAGCAAACAACGCGCCGCCCATCGATGGCGACGCGAGCGCTACATAAAAACAACAGCGAGGTGAAAGCATGTCTGGCAATCGTGGTGTGGTGTATCTCGGCAATGGCAAAGTCGAAATACAGAAAATCGACTATCCGAAAATGCAGGACCCGCGCGGCAGGAAGATCAACCACGCAGTCATCCTGCGCGTGGTGTCCACCAACATCTGTGGTTCCGATCAGCACATGGTGCGCGGTCGCACCACCGCTCAGACCGGCCTGGTCCTGGGCCACGAAATCACCGGTGAAGTGATCGAGAAGGGCAGCGACGTCGAAAACCTGCAAATCGGCGACCTGGTGTCCGTACCGTTCAACGTGGCTTGCGGGCGCTGCCGTTCCTGCAAAGAAATGCACACCGGCGTTTGTCTGAGTGTTAACCCGGCGCGTCCTGGTGGCGCTTATGGCTATGTCGACATGGGCGACTGGACTGGCGGCCAGGCTGAATACGCGATGGTGCCGTACGCTGACTTCAACCTGCTGAAACTGCCGGACCGCGATCGCGCGATGGAGAAAATCCGCGACCTGACCTGCCTCTCCGACATCCTGCCCACCGGTTACCACGGTGCAGTGACTGCTGGCGTTGGCCCAGGCAGCACCGTGTACATCGCAGGCGCTGGCCCGGTCGGTCTGGCGGCTGCCGCCTCTGCTCGCCTGTTGGGCGCAGCCGTGGTGATCATTGGTGACGTCAACACCGTTCGCCTGGCGCACGCCAAGGCTCAAGGTTTCGAAATCGCAGACCTGTCTCTGGACACCCCGCTGCACGAACAGATCGCTGCACTGCTGGGCGAACCGGAAGTGGATTGCGCCGTCGACGCCGTGGGCTTCGAAGCGCGTGGTCACGGCCATGATGGCGTGAAGCACGAAGCGCCGGCGACTGTGCTCAACTCGTTGATGGGCGTGGTGCGGGTTGCCGGCAAAATTGGTATCCCTGGCCTGTACGTCACCGAAGATCCAGGTGCCGTGGACGCTGCCGCGAAAATGGGCAGCTTGAGCATCCGCTTCGGTTTGGGCTGGGCTAAATCCCACAGCTTCCACACTGGGCAGACGCCAGTGATGAAGTACAACCGTCAATTGATGCAGGCGATCATGTGGGATCGCATTCATATCGCGGACATCGTGGGTGTGGAAGTGATTAGCCTGGATGATGCGCCGCGTGGGTATGGCGAGTTTGATGCGGGCGTGCCTAAGAAATTTGTGATTGATCCGCATAAGTTGTTTAGTGCGGCGTAAGGCTCACAATTAAAGGCGCCTTTCGAGGCGCCTTTTTATGTTCATTTATATTGTTGCTCTTCGGACCCGGTTTAATTGTTTGTATAAATCCTGAAGGTGGGCGGCGTTAGTCAAGGCTTGCTGATAAGAAGGTAAAGTCTGATTGCCGTAATTCGGCGGTGGGCGAAACGATTGGAAATAGCCAGGTGCCGGCTCGGCTAAATGCGTTGTGAGATTGTCCTCCTCGTGCCTGGCTCTCAAAGCGGCTACGATTCCCTCCATCTGCTCGTCATAGGTAACGGCTCCACGCCTACTTCGAGGCGGTGTACCGCCGGACGTTGATTGGTGAGCGGAAAGTGGTTGAATGTCACGAAATGAGGCCTGAGAGCTGTCGCTTGCGTACCCGTTTAATGATTGTTGTGAGTTGGAAAAATTTGGAGCACCAGGGTGACGTGCTTCGGTCCCAGCGAAAGCCAAATTGTCCTGGGTCGTCCATGCCGGCGTCTTTGTGTTGGAAGCGGGAGGGCGCAGATTTGCCGTTGGATTTCGAGAAGGCCCGGTGGAAACGGTAGAATCGCTGACGAGCGGTCGTTTTCTATCCCTCATCAATCCGGCAGATCGAAGAGCGGCTTTCAACCACGAGGGGACGTGCCCAGTTGGGTCCGAGCGATTCACCGGGTCTCTGACGCAATACGCATACGCATTCAACCCTCCATTCCCAAACGGACTCCAACTGTCCGGGCTGTTAAACCTCATCAACACCGGGTTAAAAGCCCGATAGCCGTTCCCCAACGAATAACATCCTGTCAACGGATCCGGCCGTTCGCCGTTGAAGCCAAGCAGGCTGAGCAAGCCGCTGGCCATGGGGCGGTGACCGTAGGGTGTGTGAGCGATTGATCGGGAAGTGGACGCGCCGAGTACGTTCAACACTGAGCGCTGTTGATCGGTGGCCAGCATGCTGGTTTCTACGGTGTCGGTTTTGCACTTTTGTTGCGCCAGCAACTGGTCTGCATGCTGCATGATTGAATGCTGTACGACGCCGCTGATTTCTGTGGCCAGACGATCCTTTTGATAAAAGCGCTGTGCGACCTCTTGCCCCAAAAGTGCGCAATCGATCAGTCGATCCAGCGGGTCGTAGTGGTAGCGGCAAAGCAACGTATTTCGGTTCGATGGCATGGTCATGTGCTCTCGAAGAATGAGTCAATTCAGGGGATTATTGTTACGCAATCGGCGAACGTTGCCTGCCTGCCTGCCTGCCTGCCTGCCTGCCTGCCTGCCAGATCTGACGGTGGCGTTAAGTTGCGAAGTAGTTTGTAAATTATAACTCTCGGATTTTTTTGTTTAACTTTTCGGTTCTCCGAATAACTTTGTCCTTCTGGTGTGTTAATTCACGATTGAATATTTCCACTGCGTCAGTGTGGTAGGCGGCAGGTTGGATGTCTGGATCGGGATAATCTTCAAGAATTCGAGTTTCAACTCTACGTATGAATTTGTCGCTGTTCTGTTCGTAGTTTTTTAATGTGGATGTTGAATGCTCGAGCTTCTTTAGTTTTCGTCCGGAGTACTGAAGTTTCTTTGCTTCTGCTATTGCGGTCTCGGCTCCATGTACAGGGGGTGCATCAAGCTCGGGTATTATGACTCCTACGGGTACGTCTACAGTGCTGGAAGGTGCAGTTCTCAAACTCGATGCCGAGTTGCTTACCGATTCTGAACTCGCTGATAAACGACGGAACCGCTTATGTGTGGCTGACCTGAAAAAATCCATTAGGAGGATAAGTATCGGCGTATGGCCGGAACGATCTTCCCGATTGATCGGATCCCCCATGCAATACACGTACGCATTGATGCCTCCTGCCCCAAACGGACTCATATTATCTGGACTATTGAAACGCATGAGCACCGGATTAAACGCACGATATCCATTACCCAATAAATAATGACCGGTCACCGGATCAGGCCGCTCGCCATTGAAGCCGAGCAGGCTGAGCAAGCCGCTGGCCAATGGGCGGTGACCGTAGGGTGTGTGAGCGATTGGCTGAGGAGTGGATGCGTTGAGCACGTTCAATACTGAACGCTGTTGATCGGTGGCGAGCAGGCTGGTTTCCACAGTGTCCGTCGGGCGCTGTTGTTGCGCCAGTAGCTGGTCTGCATGCTGCATGATCGAGCGCTTCAGGGCGCCGTGGATCTCTGTGGTCAGACGATCTTTCTGATAAAAGCGCCAAGTGCTTTCCTGTCCCGACAATTTGCAATCTACCAGTCGATCCAGAGGGTCGTAGTGGTAGCGGCAAAGCAGCGTTTTGCTGTAGGTCTGCATGGGCGTGGGCTCCCTGAAGTGGGCATCGATCAGGGATAAACTGTGACCTAATCCACTGGTATTGGGTACTAGCAGAACTGTTAGGGTCGAAGTGCTTTCAGGTGTCCCCGACCCTTCGTCGCAGCATCACGACCTGCCATTCATCGCACAGCATCCGGGGTTTCACACTTCATATACGTACCCTGCATGAATATGGATGCATGGCCGAGGAACATGCTGGCTGATGCCCGGTCCAATCGGCAGTTTTTTCCGTTCCTGAGTGGGCGGTTTTTCATGACGCAAGAGGATGTCTGGATGAAGATTTCACGCGGTTTTGCACTGGCTTCGCTGATGAGTCTGGCGGCCAGTCCGGTCTTTGCTCAGTTCAGCCTGACCGATGCGGCCAATGCCATTTCGGGCATGAAGGGTAATAACGCAGCGACAGCGGCCGCGCCGACTTCGGAGACGGCGGACCTATTGGGTGCGCTCAGCCAGTTGAACGTGACGCCGCAGCAGGCCGTTGGCGGTACCAGCGCGATGCTGGGGTTGGCGAAAAATCAATTGAGCTCGACTGACTATTCGCAGCTGGCCAAAAGCGTACCGGGGATCGACAAGCTGTCGGGCGGTGGAGAACTGGGCGCCCTCGCCGGGTTGCTGGGTTCGTCTGGCAAGTCGGCCGGCCTGGATAACGCCTTGGGCGCCGTCAAGGACACCAATGACTTGAACAACGCCTTCAGCGCGTTGGGCATGGACAGCGGCATGATCGGCCAGTTTGCCCCGGTGATCCTGCAATACCTCGGTCAGCAAGGCGTTGGCGGTTCGCTGCTGCAAAGCCTGGGCGGAATCTGGGGCGCCGGTACCGGTAGCTGATTCAGCGGCGCTCGGCGCGCAACGCGTCGATGCGCTGATCTTTTTCGATCCAGAGCTGATTGACCCAGTTCTGGATTTTTTCGCGAAACACCGGATCGTTTTCGTAGTCGCCTTGCCACAGGGCGGGGTCTAGTTCGCGGGTCTTGATGTCGATGATCACCCTTGGCACGCTGCCGCTGATCAACGCCCAGAACCCCGGAATCTGCTGCTGCGGATACACCACCGTCACATCGAGAATGGCGTCCAGCTGTTCACCCATGGCGGCCAGCACGAACGCCACGCCACCCGCCTTGGGTTTGAGCAGGTGCGTGAACGGCGATTGCTGCTGACGGCTTTTCGCCGCCGTAAACCGTGTGCCTTCCAGATAGTTGACCACCGTGACCGGCTGGCGCTTGAACAGCTCGCACGCGGCTTTGGTGATCTCCAGATCCTTACCCGCAAGCTCCGGGTTCTTTGCCAGAAAGGCCTTGGTGTAGCGCTTCATGAATGGGTAATCGAGTGCCCACCAGGCCAGTCCCAGAAACGGTACCCAGATCAGTTCTTTCTTGAGGAAGAATTTGAAGAATGGCGTGCGTCGGTTCAACGTCTGGATGAGTGCTGGAATATCGACCCAGGATTGATGGTTGCTGACCACCAGATAGGAGGTATCGCGCCGCAGATCATCGCCACCGCGAATGTCCCACTGCGTGGGGATGCACAGGCGGAAGATCAGCTTGTCGATTTCGGCCCAGGTCTCGGCGATCCACATCACTACCCATGAGGCGACATCGCGATAGCGGCCGGGCAGGACCAGTTTGAGCAGGGCAAACATCATCAGCGGTCCGATCAGGACGAGGGTGTTGAGCAACAGCAGGAGGGTGACGAAACAGCCGGTGAGCAGGCGGCGCATAAGTAACTCTTGGAATCATTTGGGCGCGCCATGATAAGCAGCTTCGGGCGACAGGCCAAATCGGCGACGACGAATGTTTCACTTTTGGCTGGGTATGCTTTGCTCAAACGTTGTGTTGAATGTGCCAGCGATGCGGTCTCGCGGGCGAACGAATTACTCACAGAGTGTCTAAAATCCCGCTGCCCACCTTTCCAAGGAAGCCCATTACGTGAAATCCCTTCTTGCACTGCTCTCCCTCGTGGCCCTGCCGGTTCTGGCTGCCGAGCCGACGCTGTACGGTCGTTACGAATACATTGCACTGCCGGAAATCGGTGGCGAAGTGCTCAAGGCCAAGATGGACACGGGCGCGCTGACCGCGTCGCTGTCCGCCAAGGACATCGAGATGTTTACCCGTGATGGCGATGAGTGGGTGCGTTTTCGTCTTGCCACCAAGGATGCGAGTAACAAGGTCTACGAACACAAGATCGCGCGGATCAGCAAGATCAAGACCCGTTCGGAAGAGGACGCGGATGACGATGAAGCGACCGCGCCGACCAAGCGGCCAGTGGTTGATCTGGAGCTGTGCCTGGGTAACGTCAAGCGCACGGTCGAGGTCAATCTGACGGACCGCAGCAGCTTTAACTATCCGTTGTTGATCGGGGCCAAAGCGCTGCGTGAGTTTGGCGCGGCGGTGAATCCGGCTCGGCGGTTTACGGCGGATAAGCCGGATTGTTGAATGTTGTTTTCATCTAGCTCCACTTTCATGTGATGTTGTGAAGGAGGGGCCGCCGTGAGCTAAAACTTTCGGCGAATAATTTCATTTGCCAAAACACTTTCAATCAGAATGTTGGAAGAAGGACCTGCTTTTTTTGATGCGGACTGCACCCTTTCAAGTTCAGAAAAAAGTTTATCGTTGGGTAATGTTGAAAGGTGAACTTTTAGTTCCTGTGTTTTGTTGGCTATAAGTTCTTCAACGCTTGTCCTTTGGGTAGCCAATTCTGGTTTTAGTTTAGTAGGTAGTGTCCGAATTGTTGAGCTTTCGATTTGGTCGAATATCGCTATTTGTTGTGTGCGTTCGTCAGGCGTGAATTTAATATCGAACTCTGGCGCAGATTCGAGCGGCGTTATTTTGCGTGCGGACACAGGCACGTTTTCTTTTGCGCTATTAAAACCTGTTGCCACGGAGCTCGGGGCTTTAGAGGGCTTGGGTTTCATACCCAATATCCGTCGGAAAAATGTCCCTATTCCCCAAATGTGCCCTGTCGGATCCACTCGATTACGTGGATCCCCCCCACAATACGCATAAGCATTCAACCCTCCCGCCCCAAACGGACTCCAACTGTCCGGGCTGTTGAACCGCATCAATACCGGGTTGAACTGCCGATACCCTTTCCCCAAATGATAATGCCCGGTCAGCGCGTCCGGCGGCTCACCGTTAAACCCGATCAGACTGAGCAAGCCATTTCCCGGAGAGCGATGACCATAGGGCGTATAGGCGATAGACCGAGGTCCGTTCCCATCCAGGGTGTTCAACACAGACTGCTGTTGATCGGTCGCCAGCAGAAGTGTTTTTCGAGTGTGTGCAGACATCGCTGATCTCCGTAAAAGATCCCAATAGCGGGTGCCCTAGCTTCAACTCTATATCAGCTCCTGCCTACTATCAGAACTGCTAGGTTCACTGCCGATTGACGCCCAACCCTCCTTGGTTCACCGTTCGCCCATTCAATTGCCGCGCCCGGTTGCCATGCCTCATATCCTGATTGTCGAAGACGAAGCGGCGATTGCCGACACCCTGATTTTCGCCTTGCAGGGCGAGGGCTTTACTACCTCCTGGGTGAGCCTCGGCGCGGCGGCGCTTGAGCATCAGCGCCAGACGCCGGCCGATCTGATCATTCTCGACATTGGTTTACCCGACATCAGCGGCTTTGAAACCTGCAAGCAACTGCGGCGCTTCAGCGAAGTGCCGGTGATGTTTCTCAGTGCCCGGGACGGGGAAATCGATCGCGTGGTAGGCCTGGAAATTGGTGCTGACGATTACGTCGTCAAACCGTTCAGCCCTCGTGAAGTCGCGGCGCGGGTCAGGGCGATTCTCAAGCGTATGGCACCGCGAGCAGTGCCCGAGGCGACATCGGCCCCGTTTCGCATCGATAGCGAGCGCGTGCAGATCAGCTATCGCAACCAGTCGCTTAGCCTGACCCGTCATGAATTCCGTCTGCTGCAATGCCTGCTGGATCAGCCTGAGCGTGTATTCAGCCGCGAGCAGTTGCTGGACGCGCTGGGTGTCGCTGCCGATGCCGGGTACGAGCGCAGCATCGACAGCCACATCAAGAGCGTGCGCGCCAAATTGCGCCTGGTGAAGGCTGATGCAGAGCCGATCCAGACTCATCGTGGCCTCGGTTACAGCTACAGTCCGGGGCGCAGCTGATGCGGCTGGGGATACGGATTTTCCTGGTCTTTGTACTGTTTATCGGGCTGACCGGTTACTTCGTGCTCAGCACCGTCATGGAAGAGATCCGCCCCGGTGTGCGCCAATCCACCGAAGAAACCCTCGTCGATACGGCCAACCTCATGGCCGAAATTCTGCGTGATGACTTCAGGGCCGGCACCCTCAATCAGAACCGTTGGCCGCAGCTGCTCAAGGCCTACGGTGAGCGGCAGCCGAAGGCGAGCATTTGGGGATTGCCAAAGAATCAGGTCAACCATCGCATCTACGTCACCGACGCCAACGGCATCGTGGTGCTGGACTCCAGCGGGGTGGCGGTGGGCCAGGATTACTCGCGCTGGAACGACGTCTACCTGACCCTGCGCGGAGAGTACGGCGCGCGCTCTACTCGCAGCGACCCGCAGGATGCCGCGTCCTCGGTGATGCACGTGGGCGCGCCGATCCGCGACAACGGTCAGATCATCGGCGTGGTCACCGTGGCCAAGCCCAATAGCTCGTTGCAACCTTATGTTGATCGCACCGAACGACGACTGCTGACGTACGGCGCCGGATTGATCGGCCTCGGCCTGTTGTTCGGCGCGCTGTTGTCGTGGTGGCTGAGCGCGGCGTTACGCCGGTTGACGGTGTACGCGCAGGCGGTCAGTGAAGGCCGCCGCGTTGAGGTGCCGCACTATCGTGGCGGCGAGCTGGAACAGCTGGCGACAGCGGTGGAACAGATGCGCACCCAGCTCGAAGGCAAGGCTTACGTGGAGCGTTATGTCCACACACTGACCCATGAACTGAAGAGCCCGCTGGCGGCGATTCGGGGCGCTGCGGAATTACTGCAAGGCGAGATGCCGTTAGCGCAGCGGCAGCGGTTCGTCGACAACATCGACAGCGAAAGCGTGCGGATGCAGCAGTTGATTGAGCGCTTGTTGAACCTGGCGCAGGTGGAACAACGGCAAGGGCTGGAAGAACGGGTGGCGGTGCCGTTGGCTGGCTTGGTGGATGAGCTGTTAACTGCGCAGGCGGCGAGGATCGAGGGCAAGCAGCTGCGCGTCGAACAGCGAATTGCCCCGGAACTTGAATTGCACGGTGAGCCTTTTCTATTGCGTCAGGCGCTGGGTAATTTGCTGGAGAACGCGCTGGATTTCACGCCGGTTCATGGCGTGCTGCGATTCAGTGCCGAGCGAGTTGAGGGGCAGATCGAGCTCCAGCTATTCAATCAGGCCGAGCCCATTCCCGACTACGCGTTGCCGCGTTTGATTGAGCGCTTTTACTCCCTGCCGCGTCCGGACAGTGGGCGTAAAAGTACCGGGCTTGGGCTTAATTTTGTCGAGGAAGTGGTGAAGCTGCATGGTGGAAGTTTGATGGTAGGTAATACTGAGGGCGGCGTGCAGGTGATTTTGCGTCTGCCCTAAAGCCGCTAAAGATCGCAGCCTTCGGCAACTCCTACAGAGGATGGAAGCAGGTTTGGAATGCAATCTGGCGCTGACACAAAACCTTGTAGGAGCTGTCGAGTGAAGCGAGGCTGCGATCTTTTCCGGGATTTCCACAAAGTCTCCATATCCCCCACATAAATCCCCCATACAGCCAACCCAGACTCTCCCCATCCAAACAAGGAGAGTCCCATGAACCGAAGCCTGACCCTCAAACTCGGGGCCATTGCCCTGCTGATTCTGTTGTTGCTCATTCCCTTGCTGATGATCAGCGGCGTGATCCAGGACCGTCAGCAACTGCGCGATGGCGTGCTCGAAGACATCGCCCGCAGTTCCAGTTACAGCCAGCAACTCAGCGGCCCTGTGATGGTGGTGCCGTATCGCAAGGTGGTGCGCACCTGGAAGCTCAACGAGAAAACCAACCAGCGTTATCAGGAACTCGGTGAAGAGCGGGGTCGTTTGTACTTTCTGCCGGAACGCTTCGAGCTTGATGGTCAGGTTCAGACGGAATTGCGTAAGCGGGGGATTTACGAGGCGCGGCTGTTTCACGCCGACAATCGCATCTCCGGGCATTTCTCGCTGCCGGCGCAGTTGGGTATCAAGGAAGATTTCGCCGATTACCAGTTCGACCAACCCTTTCTGGCCGTTGGCATCAGCGACATTCGCGGCATCGAGAACGCGTTGAAGCTTGAGCTGGACGGCCAGCGTCTGGACTTCGTTCCAGGCAGCCAGGTTAGATGGTTGGGCGAGGGCGTGCACGTAACGCTGCCTGCCCTGGACGCCAGGCAGCCGACTGAACTGACTTTCGGTTTCGACCTGCGCCTGCAAGGCACCGGTCAATTGCAGGTTATGCCGGTGGGCAAGACCAGTAAGGTGTCGCTGGCCGCCAACTGGCCGCACCCGAGCTTCGTCGGCAACTACTTGCCGGCCCAGCGTGAAGTCACCGATCAAGGTTTCACCGCCCATTGGCAAACATCGTTTTTCTCCACCAATCTGCAAGAAGCCATGAACAGCTGCGTTTCCGGTAAAAACTGCGAAGTCTTCAATAGCCGCAGCTTCGGCGTGAGCTTTATCGACCCGGTGGATCAGTACCTGAAAAGCGATCGGGCGATCAAATACGCGCTGCTGTTCATCGTCCTGACCTTCGCCGGATTCTTCCTCTTCGAAGTGCTGAAAAGCCTGGCGGTGCACCCGGTGCAATATGCGCTGGTAGGTGTGGCATTGGCGTTCTTCTATCTGCTGCTGTTGTCGCTGTCCGAGCACATTGGTTTTGCCTTGGCGTATCTGTTGTCGGCCAGTGGTTGCGTGTTGTTGATCGGGTTCTATGTCTGCCACGTGCTGCGCAGCGTGCGTCACGGGTTGAGTTTTTCAGCGGGGCTGGCGGCGTTGTATGGCTTGCTTTATGGCTTGTTGAGTGCCGAGGATTACGCGTTGTTGATGGGCTCGTTGTTGCTGTTCGGGTTGCTGGGCGTGTTCATGGTGCTGACGCGCAAGCTGGATTGGTATGGGGTTGGGCAGAAGGCGGCTAAGCCGCTGGCGTTTGATATTGGGGCGGTGGAATGAGCCGGTCGCTGGGATTGCGTGAGGATCAGCGGGAAGGGAAGGTGTTGGCGACGCTGATTTTTCGATTGTTTCCGGTAGATCCGGTGCGGTGCCATCGCGAGCAGGCTCGCTCCTACATGAGATTTCGGGTGGACACGGGTTCGTGTGCACGGGGGATCAACATGTAGGAGTGAACCGCTAGCGATAAGGCAGGTGAAGCCAGCGCAAGCTTTGACAGACGCTTGCGTCGTTAGCGATGGTCGCCTATGCGGACACTAGTTACGGCGCACATCGACATTCAAGTCGTTTAGCCCGAAATTGTAATGTGGAGGAGGGCCATTAGTCTGACTGTTAGGTTGCTGAGGAAAGTTATGTAGTGGTGAATCGTAAGGTGGGGGCGATGAGGGTGCAGGAGGTGCTGAAGGCATGTCAGAAAATGAGCGTCCCAGGGTCACAGCAACTGTAGGCGGCTGTGCATAGCCCCTTTGATGATCGCGAGCAAGCGTTGCGTATAGTGCTCGGATCTCAGGATTAAACGGATTATGAAACGAGGGTATTACGGCAGCATATGCGCTATCTGATATTTCGCTCAGGGCAGGACTCGCTGGAATTAGTGGCGTGGGAGTTTGCGGAGCTGATACTCCTCTTGGCACGCTTGGCACGCTTGGCACGCTTGGCACGCTTGGCACGCTTGGCACGCTTGGCGAGCTTGGCGAGGCGATTGTTACTTCTACCACGCCTCGTGTTGCTCTGGAAATAGAACCTGACGCACCGGTCCGGGGTGTCGGAGTAGTTCCACACAATAAAAAACTCCACCATTTGTGCCCGTTCGGATCTTGCCGATTGATCGGATCCCCCGCGCAATATGCATACGCGTTCAACCCGCCCTCCCTAAATGGACTCCAGCTGTCCGGGCTGTTAAATCTCATCAACACCGGATTGAACTGCCGATAGCCACTGCCCAAATGATAATGCCTGGTCACCGGGTCCGGTCGTTCGCCGTTGAATCCGAGCAAACTGAGTAAGCCATTCTCAAGAGGACGATGACCGTAGGGAGAGTAGGCGATGGGCTTGGGCTGGTTGGCATCCAGCGCGTTCAAAACCGAACGTTGTTGATCGGTTGCCAACAGCGTGGCGGCGATCTTGCCGTCCTCACGTTGCTGTTGCGCCAATAGCTGATCTTCGTGCTGCAGGATGCTTTGATGCACACGGCCTTGAATTTCAGTGGCCAGGCGAGTTTTGCAGTAGTAGCGCTGGGTGGGGTGTTCAAAGGGTGTGCTATTGACCAGACGATCCAGCGGGTCGTAATGGTAGCGACACAAGAGGGTTTCGCGAGTAGGGGCAGGCATTGATTGAGCTCCGTGCATGGTCAAAAAGCCGGGACTTCAGCTTCGTTCCTTTTCCGGTCGTTGCCTACTATCAGAACTGTTAGGTTTTTGGAGTGGAGATCTCCTCGCCGGACATCGTTGCCAGCGTCACACATCCCGCCCGTTGCTGGTCGGAACAGGGTACTTCTCGCTTTGAAAAGTAAGTTTTCCTACAGGAAAAACTGGCCTCCTACAGCGCCAATCCCTTCCTTTTGCAGGACGTTTCCTAGATTATTCCGCACGCTTGCGCCGACAGATTTCCGTGCCTAATCTCCGTCCGTCACTGCTCATCAGTGATCGGGTTTAGTCGCCCGGCTATCACTTGGCGTACAGCGCTACCTCTGTTCAGGTGTTTTTTATCGCCTGAAATCTATGGTGGCTGTGCGCAGGGCACCTTCGGGTGCGCCGGGTTCCAGGTGACCGGTCGACTAACCTGTGCGCAGCCGCCACCCCCTCTCGTTTAGTCGCGAAATCGGTTGGCTCCTATTATCACCCTGGAGTTTTACCTATGAAAAAGCCAGTCCCCGATCCACCCTCCAATTCAACCAGAAATGACGATCTGCTCAGAGACCGCTCCGCCCTCTACCGTGCCATCGATTTCTACCTGACGGGCGAACAACCGTCGGCACCGGATGAACTGCGGTTCTACAACGTCAGCAACGACGTGAGCTTTGAAGACACCCAACTCTATATCGCCGACCTGCTGCGCTGTGCTTCGGTTACGGCTTACCAGTGTGGCGATCACCTTAAAGGCGCCGACAGGGCCATGGTGTTTTCCATCTGGCACTTGCTGGAGATTGCCAAGGCCATGGTTGATCGGTCGATTGATTGTTTGGGGATGAAGCAGGCCCAAGACTGATGGGAATAGTCGGTTGTTGATATTGCATTCGCCTGCAGGCTTGCTCCCACAGGGGGCTTGAGGCGAACGCAAAAAAATACGCGAAAGGTAAAGCGGGACAGTTTTGTTTGATTTTAAATCTGTCCTGCTATCTTTTCACTTGTGTAAATAATGTTATCCACTTTTTGCAAACAGCTGTGCCGGGTTGCGGCGGGTTAGTATTGGATGAAGTATTCATGATTTTCTTATTTCGGAGGCAACCTTCAACCAATTGTCGTTGTTGAAAGATTCACCCATGATGCTGGGACCTTCAATGCGCAGCGTTAGTACGTATTGAACTGAACGATTGAGTTCGTTTTGAAACTCGATTTTCGAGACGGCGAGGTTTCTCCGTTGAGCGTCGTCCAAATATTTAAAGTAACCATTTTCCGGTTGTAGTAGTTCGTGGATGATATTTCTATTTTTAAGTGTTTCTCTAAGATGTTCGTCGGCGACATTTAGGTAGTCGAATATTTTATGGTCTGGGTTGTATTCGTTAAGACGACCGGCGTTTTTGCGATTGGATAGCACGCTGGCGATGATGGCATGAGATTCTTTGTCCGTTGCTTGAGCCAGTTTTTTCAGGTTGTCAAAACCTCCGAACTGGTGTGCCGCTTCTTGTGCTGCTGTTGAAAGTTGCGTGTATCTTAGATTTTTGTTTTTCATAAGTTTATAAGTATTCATGAAAAATTCGTCGAATATTTTTGCTCTAAGAAAAACATGACCGTTTGGATCTCTCCGATTAATTGGGTTGCCAGCACAGTAAGCATACGCATTCAGCCCCCCTCGCCAAATGGACTCCAACTGTCTGGACTGTTAAACCGCATCAACACCGGGTTGAACTGCCGATAGCCATTCCCCAAATGATAATGCCCGGTCACCGGGTCCGGTCGTTCGCCGTTGAACCCGAGCAGACTGAGTAGGTCATTCTCCGACGGGCGATGGCCGTAGGGCGAATAGGCGAAGGCTTTGGGCTTGTCTGCATCGAACGCGTTCAAGACCGAACATTGTTGATCGGTTGCCAGCAGCGTGGCGGCTACCTTGCCGCCTTCGCGCTGCTGTTGCGCCAACAACTGGTCTTCGTGCTGCAGGATTGAGCGTTGAACCGTGCCTTGTATTTCGGTGCAAAGACGGGTTTTGCAGTAATAGCGCTGAATGGCAGCCAGGTCGAAGGGCGTGCAACCGACCTGGCGATCAAGCGGGTCGTAACGGTAGCGAGCCAAGAGAGTCTCGCGGGTGGGGGTGGGCATTGACTGAACTCCGTGCGAGGTTCAAAAACCGAGTCTTCAGCTTCGTTCATTTTTTTGGTCGTCGCCTACTATCAGAACTGTTAGGGTTTTGCTGTTTCTGAGTGAATTCCATCGGTATCGACCAGCGCTGAAGTTGAAAGGAAAGGGGGCAGATTTATTGACTGAAAAATAAGCACCAATAAATCTGTCCCCTTTTTTTACCTCGGAAGGTAATTATCGCGTATGAGATGTGCTCTGGTGTCTATCAATTCTTCAGAGCTAAAATTGCGTATGTTCTTATTTAAATTTGTCAGGTATTTAACTTTTTCATCTACGTTGTTTGCTATATTTTCCATGCGTTGGGCGTGCGTAGCGCCGTGTGAATGTCGTGCAAGCTTATTTACCTCGCGAAGGTCGTATTGTACTTGGAACATTTCTAATTTTCTGGATGCCCGGTTGATGTCGGTGGTCAGGTCATTGCGAAGTTTTTCTATATGGGAAAGTGCGTAGTCAGGTTTATCTATAGGCCCACTGCTGCGAGATGTCATGTTTGTGGGGTTAGTAGATTGGGTGACGCCTTCTATAGCATCGCTGCTAGCCATAGTGTTAACAGCTTTGTTAGTTGAAGAAATTGGCGTTGATGTTGCCTTGTTTATAATGGGTGCTGTTTTCCTAGATGTGAACGTTGCTTTGGGTAATAAATCTACAACATCCGTTTTGTTGAGGAAGGGGATAAAGAACTTAAAAACATGCCCGTTCGGATCATACCTATTTCTGGGGTCGCCGCCGCAATACGCATACGCATTAATCCCCCCCTCCCCAAACGGCTCCAACTGTCCGGGCTGTTAAACCGCATCAAAACCGGATTGAACTGCCGATAGCCATTCCCCAAATGATAATGCCCGGTCATTGGGTCCGGCCGTTCGCCGTTAAACCCAAGCAGACTGAGTAAGCCATTCTCCAGGGGGCGGTGACCGTAGGGTGAGTAGGCGAGGGGTTTGGGCTGGTTTGCATCGAGCGCGTTCAAGACCGAACGCTGTTGATCGGTCGCCAGTAGCGTAGAGGTCGCGTTGGTGCCATCGCGCTGCTGCTGCGCCAATAGCTGATCTTCGTGCTGCAGGATGCTTCGATGCACACCGCCATGTATTTCAGTGGCCAGGCGGGTTTTGCAGTAATAGCGCTGGGTGGGTTGTTCAAAGGGAGTGCTATTGACCAGCCGATCAAGCGGATCGTAGTGGTACCGACACAACAGGGTCTCGCGGTGAGGGGTAGGCATTGACTGAAGCTCCGTGCAAAGGTCGAAAAAGCCGAGCCTTCAGCATCATTCCTTTCCCAGCCTTTGCCTACCTATCAGATCTGTTAGGGTTTTGCCCTATGCGGAGTCATACCTTAGGCATCGTCGCCAGCATCGAAGCCCGCTGGCTCACCTCGAAATACCAGGCCGCCAGCTTTGGATTTGCCTCGCGCCATTCGAGGTCCGGGTGACGCAAATCCAGATAGCCCAACGCACACGCCACGCTGATTGCGGCCACATCAAAATGGCTGGTCAGCTCGGCAATTGCGTCGGCTTCCAGCACGGCCAAGGCTCGGCGGATTTTGTCGCGCTGGCCGTCCAGCCATTCGTCCCAGTGTTTTTCCGGCGCGCGCAGGGCCAGTTCGTAGCGGGTCAACACCGCCGCGTCCATGATGCCGTCGGCCATGGAAGCGAGGGTCAGGCGCCGCCAGCGGGCCGAACCGTCACGGGGGATCAGCGGGTTGCCGACGTGTTGGTGATCGAGGTAATCGAGGATTACCCGGCTGTCATGGATGACGCTGCCATCGGCCAGGCGCAGGGCGGGGATTTTGCCCAGCGGGTTGTCTTCGATGAGGGTCGGATCCGGGCTGACGGGGGTAAGTACGCTGGATTGCAACTCCACGCGGTTTTGCTGACCGGTTTCGTGGAGCAGCACCATGACTTTGCGAACGAAGGGCGAAAGAGGGTTGTGGTACAGCGTCATGCTCGGGGTGGACATGGTGACGTCTCGATTGATGGCAGTGCCGGCAGCATAGCGTGTAACTTTCGAGGGTCGAACCCTGTTCGAGCTGTGTAGGCGCTGTGTAGGCGCTGTGTAGGAGCTGTCGAGTGAAACGAGGCTGCGATCTTTTGATCTCGATCTTGTTTTCGATGGGGTAAAGCAAGATCAAAAGATCGCAGCCTCGTTTCACTCGGCAGCTCCTACATAGGTTCTCGGATTGGCATACAGGGATTCGGCGACGTACAAAACGTCAGCGGCGTTGCAGTAATCCACGCAGGGCGATGAAGGCGGGGATGCCCAGGCCGAGCCAGCTCAGGGCATCCCAGACGCCGTCGCCCAGCAACGCTGCGAACAATCCGGCAGCGCTGAAGAGACCGATGACGGTGGGAAGGGCGAAGACTTTCCAGAAGTTCGACTGACGCGGCCTCATGCTTGGGCCTGCGCAATGTCCGCCACGGGATTCGCTGCTTTGCGTCGCACGATCCAGAGGTAAACCCCACTGCCGAGTACGATGATGGTCAGCACGTCCAGCGTCGCCCAGAGGATTTTCATCGGCATCCCGCCGTAATCACCGAAGTGCAGCGGCTGCGACATGCCCATGGCGTCCATGTACCACGGTCGTTCGGCCACGGCGGTGACTTGCAGGGTACTGGCGTCGATCAGCACCGGCGTGAGCAGGTGGGAGGTCAGGTGCGTACTGCCTTTCATGAACACGGCGTAATGATGTTCGCTGGAGAACCGGGTGCCAGGGAACGCAATGAAATCGGGTTGCATGCCCGGTGCGACTTCCTTGGCGATATCGAGCAGGCGTGTCGCCGGCGCCAGTTGTGTCAGCGGTGGCGCGTCGCGGTAGGGCGCGATCATCGCGCTAAGGGTATCGGTGCGCCACGCGGCAATCAGCAGGTCCGCGCAGGCACTGATAACGCCGGTAACGCCGACCACCAGCGCCCAGGTCAGGGTCACGACGCCGATCAGATTATGCAGGTCGAGCCAGCGCAAGCGGGTGGATTTGTCCTGGCGTACGGCGGCGAATTTCAACCGGCGCATGAACGGCAGGTACAGCACCGCGCCGGACACGATCGCCACGACAAACAGTACCCCCATGAACGCCAGCAGCAACTTGCCCGGCAGGCCGGCGAACATGTCCACGTGCAGGCGCAGCATGAACATCATGAAACCACCGTTGGCCGATGGCATCTCCAGCGCTTCGCCGGTGCGGGCGTCGAGCATGAAGGTATGGGACGAGTTCGGTTCGGTGCCAGCCGTGGCCGCCATGATGGCGATCATGCCGTTGGGATCTTCGTCGTCGTAACCGAAGTACTGCATGACTTCGCCGGGACGATGTTTCTCGGCTGCCAGCACCAGTTGTTGCAGATTGAGCTGGGGCGTGTCGGCCGGCATTTGTTTGAGTTCGGCCGCATCGCCGAGCAGGTGATCGATCTCGTGATGAAAGATCAACGGCAAGCCGGTCAGTGCCAGCATCAGCAGAAAGACCGTGCAGATCAGGCTGGTCCAGGTGTGGACGAACGACCAGCGGCGGATTGTTTTACTTTTCATTTCCAGACCTTCAAAAATACCAAAGCCGTCCATGGAGGACGGCCGGGTCTTGGGTGTGTCCGTTCAGACCGTTACCACTTGTAGGTGGCACTGGCGACGACGCTGCGCTGGTCACCGTAGTAGCAGTAGAAACTGTCACAGGTAGAGATGTAGTCCTTGTCGAACAGGTTGGTTGCATTCAGTGCCAGCGACGCACCTTTCAAGCTGTTGTCCAGACGGCCGAGGTCGTAGTGAACAGCGGCGTCGAACACGGTGTAGGCATCAGCCTTGCCCAGCTCGGTGTTGGCCTGATCGCCGTAGGTGTTGCCGGTGTAGCGAACGCCTGCGCCGACGCCAAAGCCGTCGAGGACGCCGTTGTGCCAGGTGTAATCGGTCCACAACGAAGCCTGTTGGTTGGGCATCAGTTGCAGGCGATTGCCCTTGAACGTTCCGTCCTGTACTTCGGATTTGGCCAGCGTGTACGCGGCGAGGACCTTGAGGTTATCGGTCACGTCGGATACGGCTTCCAGTTCCAGACCTTTGACTTTCACTTCGCCGGTCTGGCTGGTGATCGACACGTTGTCCGAGTTGATCGTGGTGACGGAGACGTTTTTCTGGGTCAGGTCGTACACCGCCGCGGTCAGCAGGGTGTTGCTGCCAGGCGGTTGGTACTTGATGCCCAGTTCCCATTGCTTGCCCTCGGTCGGCTTGAACGATTCCGTCGTCGAGGTATCGGCGTTGCCTGCTGGCTGGAATGATTCGGCATAGGACAGGTACGGCACGAAACCGGAATCGAACACGTAGCTGATCGCAGCGTTACCGCTGAAGTTTTTGTTACGATCAGTGTTGGTGGCATCGCCTTTATTGAAGAACTTGGTGCTGGTATGGACCCAGTCTTCACGTCCGCCAAGGGTCAGGCGCCACTGGTTGAGAGCCATTTGGTCCTGGACGTACAGGCCGGTCTGATAGGTCTTCTGGTCGTAGTCGTAGAACGCATCTGAACGTGGCGGACGAACGATCGGCAGGCCATAAATCGGGTTGTTGACGTTGGTCGTCAGGCCGTCACCGAAGATCGAGGTGTAGTTGGTGTTGGTGCGCTGGTGATCGAGGCCGATCAACAGGGTGTGACTAACGTCGCCGGTGGCGAAGTCGGCCTGGAGGTTGTTGTCCACGGCGAACTGGCTGATGTCCTCGTCCACGCTGGTGCTCGAACGACCCACGTTGCCCTCGGCATCGACCTGCGTGAACGGGTAGGCGCCGGGGGTGAGTGCCTGGAAGGACAGGTCCGACTTGGTGTAGCGCAGGTTCTGCTTGAACTGCCAGACATCGTTCAGGCGATGTTCAAACGCGTAGCCCAGGGCGTAGTAAGTGCGGTCGTAGTATTCCCAGTCCGGGTCACCCAGATTTTTGTGATGGGAAATATCACCCAGCGGCGAGCGGATCTTGGTGCCTTGTACCGGCAGGAACTGGCTGGTGATGCCGGTATCGTCGCGGGTGAACTGTGACAGCAGGGTGAATTTTGTGTCTTCGTCGATGTTCCAGGTCAGGCTCGGCGCAATGTTGTAGCGCTTGTTGTCGACGTGGTCGATCTGCGTGCCGCTGTCGCGGATGACACCACTCAGGCCGTAGAGGAACTGACCTTCTTCATCAATTTTGCCGGTGCTGGCGAAGTTGATCTGGCGATGATTGTCACTGCCATATTGCACTTCGATTTCATTGCTCGACTCGGCGCTGGGACGGCGGCTGACCATGTCCAGCAAACCGCCCGGCGGGGTCTGGCCGTACACGGACGAGGCCGGGCCACGCAGCAGGGCGAGGCGGTCAAGGTTCCAGGTTTCCTGTTTCGGGTTGGCGTAAACGCCCTTAGGCAAGGGCAGGCCATCGAGAAACTGGGTCGGTTCGAAGCCACGCACGCGCAGCCAGTCGGCGCGGGTGTCGCTGCCGTAGCTGCTGGCGACGATGCCGGGCATGTAGCGCACGGCGTCATCGATGTTCTGAACGTTGCGGTCGTCCATCTGCTGGCGCGTCGCAACCGAAATCGAGCGCGGTGCTTCGACCAGTGCGGTGTCGGTCTTGGTGCCGGCGGCGGTGCGAGTCGCCAGGTAACCCTCTACCGGGCCCCAGGCGCTTTCAGTGTTTTCCACACCCATGATGCTGGTTGTCGGCAGGTCCATTACGCCCTCGGGCACGGCCACCAGGCTGAAGGTGCCGGCGCTGCTTTGTTCCAGTTGCAGCCCCGTGCCGCGCAAGGCTTCGCGCAGGGCGCCCGTGGCGTCGAACTGGCCCGTGACTGGTGCCGAAGTTTTGCCCGCTGCCAGCGATG
The DNA here is from genome assembly GCF_059716215.1 of Pseudomonas sp. LBUM1643. Lineage (NCBI taxonomy): Bacteria > Pseudomonadati > Pseudomonadota > Gammaproteobacteria > Pseudomonadales > Pseudomonadaceae > Pseudomonas > Pseudomonas sp. LBUM1643. The sequence continues at coordinate 5,933,545 of NZ_CP166813.1, read as the reverse complement.
GGTTCAGTGACAGGGCAAGACCGGCCTGGCTGGCGATCTGGTTGAGCGTGCTGGCCAAGGGAGCGGACGGCAGGTTGTAGGCGCGAACGCTCGACGCTTGATCGGCGGCCATCAGCTGAGCGCTAAGCAGAGGGGCACTGAGTGCAATGGCGACAGCCAGCAAACCGGGGCGCAACAAGGTGTCTAGCGAACGGGACATACAGCGGCTCCTGAAAGGGAATACTTCTCAATTGCCTAGGTGCCGAACGAGAATCCAAAAGTGATAGGGCTGGATGAAAATAATTTCGATTCATTAAACAAATCTTGTGGTGAGGCTTATGGCCTCATCGCGAGCAGGCTCACTCCCACATTGGATTTGCAGTGAACCCCGCTACGGCGCCTGGCACCAAACTCCTGTGGGAGCGGGCTTGCCCGCGATGGCGGAGTGTCAGTCGCCATTGAGGTTGAGGTGATGGCCTCATCGCGAGCAGGCTCGCTCCTACATTGGAATTGCTGTGAACGCAGATACCGTGAGTGGCATCAATCCCCTGTGGGAGCGAGCCTGCTCGCGATGGCGATCAATCTGTCGAAACAAATCTCAGGGCTTGGCTTCAGCCTTCGCCACCGTCACCCACCATTGGGTGTGCTGTTCGATCTGTACCGGCAACGTGGGTAGCAGGGCGCTCAGGGCCTTGTCCGTATCGTGCAGCGGGAAGCTCCCGGTGATGCGCAAATCAGCGACCTCGGGCGCGACGCCAAGGTATCCACGTCGGTAGCGACCGAGTTCATGGATCAGGTCTTCGAGCCGTGCGTTATCCACGACCAGCATGCCGCGGGTCCAGGCATCGGCACCGAGGTTGAGCGCGAGGATCGGGCCGAGGCCGTTACTGCGCATCAGCACTTGCTGGCCCTCGCGCAGGATCTGCTCTTCGGGACTCGACTGCGGATGCGCAGCGACCGCCGACTTCAATACGCTCAGGCGTGTGCCGTCGTCCTCGCGCTTGACCAGGAAACGCGTGCCCAGTGCGCGCATGCTGCCTTCGCGGGTTTCGACGATGAAAGGCCGGGCATCGCCGTGGCCTGTCTCGATGAGGATTTCTCCTTCCTGCAGCACAATAAGTCGTTGCTTCTCATCGAAGCGTACGTCCACGGCGCTGTGGGTGTTGAGGTTGATCAGCGTGCCGTCGGCCAGGTGCAAAGTGCGTTGCTCACCGGTGGCGGTGCGCTCGTCCGCCAGCCAATAGTCGATCGGCAGGTAACGCTCACCGGCAAAAAGCGCCAGGCCAACCACCGCGACAATACTGGCCAGGCCGCTACCGAGCTTGCGCACCCGCCGGCGAATACCTTCGCGCGATTGCAGCAACGCGGTGCGAGCCGGGCCACTGGCGGCGTTGAAGCGCTGATCGAGCATGCCCAACTGGCGCCAGGCGCGAGCGTGTTCTTCGTGGGCAGCGTGCCATTTGGCGAACTCTTCGCGCTCCACCGGGTTGCCGGAATCCAGGGACAATTGCCAGGCAATGGCCGCATCCAGCACCTGCGCCGAGACGGGTTTGGAACTGACCGGGCTCATACCGGTTCACCATAAAGCGCGATGTAGCACTGACGGATGCCTTGGGCCAGGTACTGACGCACGCGGGGTACCGATACACCCAGGCGCTCGGCGATCTGCGCGTGGCTAAGGCCGTCGAGGCGGTTATAGAGGAATGCGGCGCGGGCCTTGCTGGATAGCTTGCCGAGTAGGCGGTCGATGTTTTTCAGGTCTTCGAGGATGAGCTGCTGCTCTTCGATCGAGGGGTGTTCGCCTACGGGAATCAGCATCAGCTCAGTGAGGTAAGCCTGTTCCAGCGCGGCGCGACGGAAATAGTCGAACAGCAGGCCTTTGGCAATCGCAACCAGGAAGGCCCTGGGTTCGCGTGGCTCTTTGAGTTCATCGCGTCCGAGCAGCCGGACGAAGGTGTCCTGGCTCAGGTCTTCGGCCCGTTGCGGACAGGCCACGTTGCGTCGAAGCCACGCCAACAGCCAGCCGCGATGGTCGCGATATAACGCACCGACGAGGTTGTTGTGGGGGCTTTGGACTGACGACACGCAGCATCACCGATTGGGAAGGGTTAACTAACGAGAATAGTTCGCGATTGTGTCAGAGGCGGGGGAGGTAAGCAATTGGCGCTGGTCGGGTAGGAATGTTCCTGTTCAAGCGCCCGACGCGATCCCTTGTAGCAGCTGCCGAAGGCTGCGTCCGGCTGCGCAGCAGTCGTGAAATCAGTGTTCGCGGTGCATCAGGTAAACCGAGACGGCAGGGTTGACGACTGCTGCGCAGCCGGACGCAGCCTTCGGCAGCTGCTACAAGGGATCGTGGTGATTTAAAAGGACGGTGCTTGCTGCCTGCGCTTCCACTGGTTCAACCGCTGCTGCAGGTTCAACGGGCTATGAATCTGTTGCTGCCGTGCGCGGCTGAAGAGGATCAGCGCCAGTTCTGCGGTGGCCAGCGCGTCGGCACTGGCATTGTGTCGCTCGAAGACTTCGAGCTTGAACTGGTCGATCCATTCATCCAGCCCGGCCTCGCGGATGTTCGCCTGCGGGCACAGCAGCGGGGCGATGTCGGCCACATCCAGAAACGTATGCTGCAACTTGTAGCCCAGATGATCTTTCAGCGCCCGCCCCAGCATGTGCTGATCAAACGGTGCGTGAAAGGCGAGCACCGGGCTGTCGCCCAGGAACTCCATGAAATCGACCAGTGCCTCGGCCGGGTCACTGCCGGCCGCAATCGCGCTCGGCCCCAGGCCATGAATCAGAACGCTGGGAGCCAACTTCAAGTCGGCGCATTGCAACGTACGCTCGAATTGCTGGCTGAAGTCGATCGCGCCGTCTTCAATCACCACTGCGCCGATGGATAACACACGATCCTTGTTCAGGTTCAGCCCGGTGGTTTCCAGGTCAAGCACGACCCAACGTTGCTCGCGCAGGCTGCATTCAGCCAATCCGGCGACCGCCGGCAACTGGCGGATACGCTGTAGCAGTTCACCCGGCAAACTCGGACTGGCCGGGCGCAGCCATGAAAACAGGCTCATAGCTGATACCGCAGGGTCAGGCTGCTTTGCAGACGCTGGGCCTGACGCAGGGATTCACGCAGGATGCGTCGATCAAGGTGATTGAGGCTGTCAGGATCGACCCGGTTCGAGTACGGCAAGTTCTCCCGGGTTTGTAGCTGGTGTTGCTGCATTCGGGTTTGCTGAATGAAGTGATACGCCTCTTCATAGGCGGCACCGTCCAGCCGCTCGATGACCTCTTTATCGACCAGTTGGCGGAAACGCTCCAGGGTGTTATTGGCCTCGATGCCATGAGCCAGCGCCAGCAATCGTGCCCCGTCAACGAACGGGGTGAGCCCCTGGACTTTCAGATCCAGCGTGGCTTTCTCTCCATGCTTGCGGGCCAGTACAAACTCGCGGAAGCGTCCTACCGGTGGACGATTGCGCAGGGCGTTTTCGGCCATCATCCGCTGGAACAATCGGTTGTCTGCCACCTGATCGAGAATTCCCCGACGCAGTTGGTCGCCACTCTGTTCGTCGCCCCACACCACGCGCAAATCGAAATAGATGCTCGAACCCAACAGGTTCTCCGGCGTGGCTTCGCGGATGAACGCCGAAAACCGACGCGCCCATTCGGCCCGGGACAAACACAGCTCAGGGTTGCCGGCCATGATGTTGCCTTTGCACAGGGTGAAACCGCAAAGCGCCAGGCTCTGGTTGATCTGATGCGCAATGGGTAGCAGCTTGCCGCGTATTTCTGCCGCGTGGGCGGCGTCACGGGCTTCAAACAGAATGCCGTTGTCCTGATCGGTGTGCAGGGTTTGTTCGCGGCGACCCTCGCTGCCAAAACACAGCCAGCTGAACGGCACGCCGGGGTCGCCTTTCTCAGCCAATGTCAGTTCGATCACCCGGCAAACGGTATGATCGTTGAGCAGGGTAATGATGTGAGTGATCTGGGTCGAAGACGCGCCGTGGGCCAGCATGCGCTCAACCAGTTGGCCGATCTCGCCGCGTAACGCCACCAGGTTTTCCACGCGTTGCGCGCTGCGGATCGTCCGGGCCAGGTGCACGAGATCGACCCGTTGCAGGGAAAACAGGTCCCGCTCAGACACCACGCCGCACAGGCGCTGGTCCTTGACCAGGCACACATGGGCGATGTGCCGTTCGGTCATGGCAATGGCTGCATCAAACGCACTGTGGTCTGGCGACAGGTAAAACGGCGCCTGGGTCATGTGCCGTTCGATGGATTCGCTGAAATCGTTGATGCCCTCGGCTACCACGTGGCGCAGGTCGCGCAGGGTGAAAATGCCCAGCGGAGCCTTGTGCTCATCCACGATTACGATGCTGCCGACCTGCTGTTCGTGCATCAGGGTCACGGCTTCACGAAGAGGTGTGGCCGGGCTGCACGTCACCGGATGGCGCATGGCCAATTCACCCAGTCGGGTGTTCAGGGAATATTGAGTGCCAAGGGTTTCCACGGCCTTTTGCTGGACTTGCTGGTTGACCTGATCCAGCAGGCTGCTGACGCCGCGCAGGGCGAAGTCGCGAAAGGTGCTGGAAAGCGCGAACAGTTTGATGAATGCCAGCTTGTTCAGCTGCAGGCAAAAGGTGTCTTCGGCCGCGAGGTGTTCGGTACGCGTCGCTCGTTCACCCAGCAGCGCCGCGAGCGGAAAACATTCGCCAGTGGTGATTTCGAAGGTGGTTTCGGTTCCGCCCTTCGCGGTGTGGGGACGTTCACCCACGACCCGGCCTTGTTTGACGATGTAGAAATGTTCAACGGGGCCATCGGCGGGCTTGATAATGCTTTCGCCAGGGCCATAGAAACGTAGCTGGCATTGCTCTACCAGATAGGCCAGGTGGGCATGTTCCATCTGATTGAACGGCGGGAAACGCTGAAGGAATTGCAAAGTGCCCTGGATGTTCTGCAACACCGCGGTTTTCCCTGCCTGTGTGAAGGCGTCCGCTTTACTCATAACCATTACCGCAGTCTTTTTTTGAATTGTTGTTGTCGGATGACTCAGCCATGGTCGGCCCCTATCCGCAGGGTGCCCATTGGACGTAAGTCTAGGTAGGCAAATGACGTGAGCAAACGTCGGAGAAACCCTACGTAACTGTGGGAAAAATCCCACCGTTCCCCTATTGGAAATATTTCCGACGAAGTGCACATTGAACGTCTATTTGGCGATGTCTCACCACTGGGCCAGGAACGATTTTGAAACCTTTGAGAAAGCCATGTCTGACCACGATATTTTGAGTGATGCCGAGCGCGAGGCGCTAAGTGCCGTCATGCTCGAACCCGATCTGCCGCCGCAGCGAGTGCTGATCGTTGATGACGATAAAGACGCACGTGAGTTGCTGTCAGAGATTCTTGGCCTGGACGGCATTCGCTGCATGACCGCCGCCAGTGGTGAAACTGCACTCAAGATGCTGGGTGAGAAACCCTCGATCGGGCTCGTGATTACAGATCTGCGGATGGGCAATGTCGATGGGCTGGACTTGATTCGTCAGGTTCGTGAGTCGGAACGGGCGGCGCTGCCGATCATCATCGTTTCCGGCGACGCCGACGTGAAGGACGCCATCGCGGCGATGCATTTGAGCGTGGTGGATTTCCTGCTCAAGCCGATAGATACCGGCAAGTTGCTGGGTTTGGTGAAGCATGAGTTGGGGATGGATTTGTGAGGGGCTGAAAGATCAAATATCAAAGATCAAAAGATCGCAGCCTTCGGCAGCTCCTACATGGGACCGCATGCACCTGTAGGAGCTGCCGCAGGCTGCGATCTTTTGATCTTGCTCCAAATAAAAAAGGCCCTGAACTTTCGATCAGGGCCTTTTTTTGTCCGGCATCAGCGCTCAGTTACAGGCCATTGGCAGCTTTGAACTCGCGACGACGACGGTGCAGCACTGGCTCGGTGTAGCCGTTTGGCTGCTTGGTGCCTTCTACCACCAGTTCGACGGCTGCCTGGAAGGCAATGTTGCTGTCGAAGTTCGGTGCCAGTGGACGGTACAGCGAGTCGTTGGCGTTTTGACGGTCAACCACGGGCGCCATGCGCTTGAGGCTTTCCATGACTTGCTCTTCGGTGACGATACCGTGGCGCAGCCAGTTGGCGATGTGCTGGCTGGAAATACGCAGCGTTGCACGGTCTTCCATCAGGCCGACGTCATTGATGTCCGGCACTTTCGAACAACCGACGCCCTGGTCGATCCAGCGCACTACGTAGCCAAGAATGCCCTGGGCATTGTTGTCCAGTTCGTTCTTGATCTGTTCCGCGGTCCAGCTCGGGTTCACCGCCAACGGGATGGTCAGGATGTCGTCCACCGAAGCGCGCTCACGCTTGGCCAGTTCGGCCTGACGGGCGAACACGTCGACCTTGTGGTAATGCAGCGCGTGCAGCGCGGCAGCGGTCGGCGATGGGACCCAGGCGGTGTTTGCGCCGGCCATCGGGTGAGCGATTTTCTGTTCGAGCATCGCGGCCATCAGGTCGGGCATTGCCCACATGCCTTTACCGATCTGGGCGCGACCTTGCAGGCCGGTGCTCAGGCCGATGTCGACGTTCCAGTTCTCGTAGGCGCCGATCCATTTTTCAGCCTTCATGTCGGCCTTGCGCACCATCGGGCCGGCCTCCATGGAGGTGTGAATTTCGTCGCCGGTGCGGTCGAGGAAGCCGGTATTGATGAACACCACGCGCTCGGCAGCAGCCTTGATGCAGGCCTTGAGGTTGACCGTGGTACGGCGCTCCTCGTCCATGATCCCGACTTTCAGCGTGTTGCGCGGCAGGCCCAGCACGTCTTCGATACGGCCGAACAGCTCGTTGGTGAACGCCGCTTCTTCAGGACCGTGCATTTTCGGCTTCACGATGTAAACGGAGCCGGTGCGGGTGTTTTTGCGCGACGTGTTGCCGTTGAGGTTGTGCATTGCCGCGAGGCAAGTTACCAGGCCATCGAGAATGCCTTCCGGCACTTCGTTGCCCTCTTTATCGACGATCGCGTCGATAGTCATCAGGTGACCGACGTTGCGCACGAATAACAGCGAGCGACCGTGCAGGCTCAGTTCGCTACCGTCAACGCCGGTGTAGGTGCGGTCGGCGTTCATGGTGCGGGTGAAGGTCTTACCGCCCTTGGTGACTTCTTCCGACAGGTCGCCCTTCATCAGGCCGAGCCAGTTGCGGTAGATCACCACTTTGTCGTCAGCATCGACGGCGGCCACGGAGTCTTCGCAGTCCATGATGGTGGTTAGCGCGGCTTCCATCAGGATGTCTTTGACACCGGCGGCATCAGTCTGGCCAACCGGGGTGGTGGCATCGACCTGAATTTCAAAATGCAGACCGTTGTGCTTCAACAGGACCGCGGTCGGTGCCGCAGCATCGCCGTGGAAGCCGATCAGTTGGGCATCGTTGCGCAGGCCGGTGTTGCTGCCGCCTTTCAAGGCAACTACGAGCTTGCCATCGACAATCTTGTAGCCGGTGGAATCGACGTGGGAGCCGGCTGCCAATGGCGCCGCTTCGTCAAGGAAGGCGCGAGCGAAGGCAATCACCTTGTCGCCGCGAACCTTGTTGTAGCCTTTGCCTTTTTCCGCGCCGTCAGCTTCGCTGATGGCATCGGTGCCGTAGAGGGCGTCGTACAGCGAACCCCAGCGGGCGTTCGAAGCGTTGATGGCGAAACGCGCATTCATCACCGGCACCACGAGCTGCGGACCGGCCATTCGGGCGATTTCGTCATCGACGTTTTGCGTCGTTGCCTGGAAATCGGCCGCTTCTGGCAGCAGATAACCGATGTCTTGCAGGAAGGCTTTGTAGGCCACGGCATCATGGGGTTGACCGGCACGGGTTTGGTGCCAGCCATCGATACGAGCCTGGAAATCATCGCGTTTGGCGAGTAGGGCTTTGTTCTTCGGCGCCAGGTCATGAATGACCTTGTCGGCACCGGCCCAGAACTTATCGGCGGTGAGGCCGGTACCGGGAATGGCTTCGTTGTTAACGAAGTCGAACAGGACTTTGGCGACCTGCAGGCCACCGACTTGAACGTGTTCAGTCATTGCTTGCCTCACTCTGCTCAGCTATTTCGCTTTTCAGCTCTTCAATTATGACAATGAAGCCTCTGGCCATTTAAACCACAAACCCGTTCACCAGTACATGCCATTGCGGGCGGCTGGGATTTGGTCCAATCAACGGCTTGGGGCCTTGCTGACGGGGCTTTCAGGGTTGCGACTGCGCCTTGGCAGACATCGATCCAACGTTATGTAGTGCGCGCTGCGGCATACTACATGATGAATTGCGGTTGTGAAAATTAGACTAATTACGTCGTTCTGCGACCCCATGACGCATTGCGGTCGCGTCGGGGAACGGGATGTTCTCAAAAAACCATCGGATTGTTCCAGTTAAATATCAGAAGTTGTACACATAATATTTGATGCACTGCTATGGAGCTTTGGTTTCTGTGGCGAGGGAGCTTGCTCCCGCTGGGGCGCGGAGCGGCCCCATATCTTCTGCCGGACCTTGTTTGCGGCTGCTGCGCAGCCGAGCGGGAGCAAGCTCCCTCGCCACAAAAAGCGGCACTGCGCCGAGCCAGGCTCCTTGATGCAAAAGCGTTACTGCGCTGAATCAGGGCCCTTGCCTATACTTCCTTTTCTATAACAAAAGAGGGCTGCGCCATGGACCACCTCGTACTCACTGTTTTCGCTCCGGACAAGGCTGGGCAGGTCGAGCGCATCGCCCAGTGCATTGCCGAGCACGGCGGCAACTGGCTGGAAAGCCGTATGTCGCGCATGGCCGGACAGTTTGCCGGGATTCTGCGGGTGGGCGTGCCAGCGGAGGCCTACGATGAATTGGTAGATGCCCTGCAGGCGTTGTCGGCCCATGGCATTCGGGTGCTGATTGCCGAGAGCGGCATCGAACAATCCTGCACCTGGAAGCCCATCGCGATGGAGTTGGTCGGCAATGATCGTCCGGGCATTGTGCGGGACATCACCCGGTTGCTCAGTGAGCAAGGCGTCAACCTGGAACGGTTGGTGACCGAAGTGCGTCCGGCGCCGATGAGCAGCGAACCGCTGTTCCACGCCGAAGCGATTCTGGCCGTACCCCTGACGCTGTCTCTGGATGTCTTGCAGTCGCGCCTGGAAACCCTGGCTGACGATCTGATGGTCGAATTGGTGCTGCGCAGCGAGCCCTGACAGGATTAGTCAAAAAAGGTTATCCAAGTTAAACGTGCACCTGCCTGTGGATAACCTGTAGAGACAGCCCGCCAGCCCACGCGGGCCGGGCTTCTTCAAGACTTGATCAAAAAACCAGCAGTTTCAATAGGTTGCGCACAATCGCCGGGGATCACGCTGTGGATAACCTTGGGGCAGATAGTCGCAGGCCACGTGTTTCGTGGCCTGTAGAGCTTTGTGTGTTTTTTGATCAGCGGCGACGACGCAGACTTATCCACGCGTCAACGCTGTACACCGCCAAACCCGCCCAGATAAAGATGAACGCCACCAGCGTGCTGGACGACAGGTGTTCGTCGAACAGCAAGACGGCCTGCAACAGCACCAACGTTGGTGCCAGGTATTGGAGAAATCCCAGCGTCGTGTAGGGCAAATGCCGTGCGGCAGCGTTGAAACATACCAATGGCACCAGCGTTACCGGACCTGCGGCCACCAACCACCAGGCTTGCGATGTGGTCCAGAACTCGGCTTGAGCGCTGCTCGCGGCGGGATTGAACAGCAACCAGGCAACCGCAATCGGCACCAGCATCCAGGTCTCGACCACCAGGCCGGGCAGGGCTTTGACGGGGGCTTGCTTGCGGATCAGGCCGTAGAAGCCGAAGGTCAGCGCCAGCACCAGGGATACCCAAGGCAAACTGCCGACTTGCCAGACCTGCTGTGCCACGCCTACCGCGGCCAGGCCTACTGCCAGCCATTGCATGCGCCGTAGCCGTTCGCCAAGAATCAGCATCCCCAACAGTACGTTAACCAGCGGATTGATGTAGTACCCCAGGCTGGCTTCAAGCATGCGTCCGTTATTCACCGACCAGACGTAGGTCAGCCAGTTGGCCGCGATCAGCGTGCCGCTCAGCGCCAGGATTGCCAGGCGTCGCGGGTTCTCGCGCAGCTCGCGCCACCAGCCTGGATGCTTCCAGACCATCAGCAGTAATGCGCCGAACAGCGCAGACCAGAGCACTCGGTGGATGATGATTTCCACGGCTGGCACGCTGGCGATGGCTTTGAAGTAGAGCGGGAAAAGTCCCCAGATGATGTAGGCGCTCAGGCCCAGGATGTACCCGCGACGCGGGTTGGCGGCTTGCATGAAGAATCCTTGCTTAGGCAGCTAACAAAGAGGGGGATTGTAGGGGGGTTGTATAGATGTGTCGCTTGTGAAAAGCAAAAGATCGCAGCCTTCGGCAGCTCCTACAGGGGACCGGTGTCCATCCCGGTTATTCCGGTATTTCACACATCCTGTAGGAGCTGTCGAAGGCTGCGATCTTTTGATCTTTTGATCTTTTGATCAGAACAGCTTCAGCGGTTCTTCATTCAGCGCAGACAGTTGCTCGCGCAATGCCAACACCTGATCCCCCCAATACCGCTCGGTACCGAACCACGGAAAGCTGTGGGGGAATGCCGGGTCATCCCAGCGACGGGCGAGCCAGGCGCTGTAGTGCATCAGGCGCAGGGCTCGCAGCGGTTCGATCAGCGCCAGTTCCCGGGGGTCGAAGTCGTGGAATTCGTTGTAGCCATCCATCAACTCCGACAGCTGTCCGAGGCATTCCTGGCGATCGCCGGCCAGCATCATCCAGATGTCCTGGACCGCAGGGCCCATTCGGCAGTCATCAAGGTCCACGATGTGGAACATCTCGTCACGGCACATCATGTTGCCGGGGTGGCAGTCGCCGTGCATGCGGATGTTCTGGTGCGGCGTGGCCTTGTAAACCTCTTCCACGCGCTTGAGCAGGTCGCGCGCAACCGATTCGTAGGCTGGCAGGAGGCTACGGGGTATGAAATTGCCTTCGAGCAAGGTGTTCAGCGAGTCATGGCCGAAGTTCTTCACGCCCAGTGCTTCGCGGTGTTCGAACGGTTTGGTAGCGCCTACAGCGTGCAGTCGACCCAGCAGTTGCCCCAGGCGATAGAGCTGATCGAGATTGCCCGGCTCCGGCGCGCGGCCACCACGGCGGGGGAACAGGGTGAATCGGAAACCGTTGTGTTCGTGCAGGCTGGCTCCGTTGTGGATCATCGGCGCGACCACGGGTACATCGCATTCGGCGAGCTCGAAGGTGAACTGGTGTTCTTCGAGAATCGCTTCGTTAGTCCAGCGCTGAGGGCGGTAGAACTTGGCGATCAGCGGCTCGGAGTCTTCGATGCCGACCTGATAGACGCGGTTTTCGTAGCTGTTGAGCGCCAGAATGCGGGCGTCGCTGAGAAAACCGATGCTTTCGACGGCATCGAGTACAAGATCTGGGGTGAGGGTTGCAAACGGGTGGGCCATGCTGACTCCTGCGCGCAGCAGGCTGCCGCGTCCGGCCAAGCATGGTAGCGCAGACGGGGCGTGTTTAGGGGTTGGGTTGAGGTGTGGGTTGTCTTGGCTGACGCCATCGCGAGCAAGCTCGCTCCCACAGGTGATCTGCTGTGTGGCCAAGATTTGGTGCGTATTGTTTGAGTTTGTGGTGATTAGGCTGACGCTATCGCGAGCAGGCTCGCTCCCACATTGGTTCTATGGAGTGCACGGGATTGCGGGCACAAAGTAGATCCAGTGTGGGAGCGAGCCTGCTCGCGATGAGGGCCTATCAGGCGCCGACGATGCCGCCGTCTTCGCGGGAAATGGCCATCACCGAAGACCGGGGTTTGCCGTTCGGCAGGTGCTCAGGGAACGTCGAGCCACCGTTCTCTCCCGGGTGCTGGATTCCGACGAACAGGGTTTTCTGGTCCGGCGAGAAACTGATCCCCGTGACTTCGCAACCGACCGGCCCGACCATGAAGCGGCGGATTTCGCCGGTCACCGGGTCGGCACAGAGCATCTGGTTGTTGCCCATGCCGGCAAAATCACCAGCGTTGCTCGAATCACCGTCGGTGAGAATCCACAACCGTCCAGCCTTGTCGAACCCCAAACCATCCGGGCTGTTGAACATGTTTTGCGGCGTAATGTTCGTGGAGCCACCTTTCGGCGAGCCCGCGTGAACCCCCGGATTACCGGCGACCACAAACAAATCCCAGCTGAAGCTTTTCGCGCCGTGATCATCACGGTCGGTACGCCAGCGCAGGATCTGCCCGTAGATGTTCTTCTCCCGCGGGTTCGGCCCGCCCACCGGTTGGCCGTCTTCTCCGCGTTTGGCGTTGTTGGTCAGGGTGCAGTAGACCTGGCCGTCCTTGGGGCTGACGACGATCCACTCCGGGCGGTCCATGCGCGTGGCTTTGACGACACTGGCAGCGAGGCGTGCGTGGATCAGCACTTCAGCCTGATCGGCAAAGCCGCTGCTGGCATCGATGCCGTTTTTGCCGTGGGTCAGCTCGACCCACTCACCTTTGCCTTTCGGGTGATCTGCATTACCGTCGCCCGCGTCGAAACGCGCCACGTACAGGGTGCCGTGGTCCAGCAGGTCGCGGTTGGCTTTTGGGGATTTGTGGTTGATCTTGTCGCGGCTGACGAATTTGTAGATGAATTCGCCGCGCTCGTCGTCGCCCATGTACACCACTGCGTGCCCGTCAGCGGTTTCTGCCAGTGCGGCGTTTTCATGTTTGAAACGACCCAGCGCCGTGCGTTTGACCGGGGTCGACTGAGGATCGAACGGGTCGATCTCCACCACCCACCCGTGACGGTTGAGTTCGTTGGGATTCTTCGCCATGTCGAAGCGTGGATCGTGAGGGTGCCAGTTGATTTCTTTGCTGGCGGCCACCACGCCGTAGCGCTTTTGCGCGGCATCGAAGGTTTGCTCGGCATTGGTGCTGCCAAAACAGTCGGTAAAGTTTTCCTCGCACGTCAGGTAAGTGCCCCACGGTGTCTTTCCGTTGGCGCAGTTCTGAAACGTGCCGAGGACGTTTTTGCCTTGAGGGTCGGCGCTGGTTTTCACCAGGGCATGGCCGGCGGCGGGACCGCTCAGGCTGATCGGTGCATTGCCGTGAATGCGACGGTTGTAGCGCGAACCCTGGACAAAATGCCACTGACCGTTCTTGCGCTGCACTTCAATCACCGACACGCCTTCGCAGGCCAGCGCCTTGTGCACCTCGTCGGCCGACTGCGGCATGCCGCCGTGGGGATAGAGGTAGCGGTAGTTGGTGTATTCGTTGTTGATCGCCATCAGCGCCCGGTCGTGCTCGCCGGGAAACTCGAACAGGCTCATGCCGTCGTTGTTGTCGCCGAACTGGACTTCCTGCTGCCGGGCTGTGCCGTTGCCACTGGGGTCGAACGCCGGGCCATCTTTGTGCAGAGGCTGGCCCCAACTGATCAGCACCGAGGATTTGTAACCTGGCGGCAGGCTGATGGCGTCGTTGGTGGCGGCGGGAATGCTGTCAAAACCCAGGAGTTTGCTGGTGCCTGCGCTGACGCTCGCGGCCAGCACGCTGCGACTCAGCAGGTTGCCACCCATGAACATGGCGGCGCCGCAGAGCGCGCCTGCGCTGATGAAGCCACGACGGCTGAGACCGACCATCTTTTCGAGGTCAGTGGATTGATTGTCTTCTAATAGGCTCACATCAGGCTCCCTGCTGGTTTTTGCAGACACCTTAAAGAGCGTTAATGACGCTTATGTTTCAGAGCGGTGTACCGAGCAAGACATTCGACGGTGCGAACTGCACTTGCACGGGGGCGCCGAGGGTCAGGCCAAGCGTGCGCAAGTGAAATGGCTCGGCCAGTGCGCAAAGTGTCTGGCCGTTCGGCAGGCCGATTCGGACTTCGCTGGGGCCATCTTCGGCGTCGAGGATTTCTTCGAGGGTGCCTTGCAGGCAGTTGTTTCCAGGTGCTGTCGGGTTGTCGATGCCCAGCAGCTCCAGCCATCCGGCCTTGATCAGCGCCACCACTTCGGTGCCGGTTTCCAGCTCCAGGCGCAGGGTGCTGTCGTGGGTGATCTGCGTATCAATGATCAAGCCGGCGGCCAGTTCAAGACGGATCCGGTCATTACGTCCCTGAGCATCGATCGCGACGACTTTGCCGTGCAACTGATTGCGGGCGCTGGTTCTGAGCATCAGGCGACCGAGCAGGTCCAGGTCGCTCGCATCTTCAGCGGCTTCGAGTACCTGAGCCTGCAAGGCTTGCAGCTTTTGATACAGGCGCAGCACACGTTCGCCCTCGCTGGACAATTTCGCGCCGCCGCCGCCCTTGCCGCCGACACTGCGTTCCACCAAGGGTTTTTGCGCGAGGTTGTTCAGCTCATCAATGGCGTCCCAGGCAGCCTTATAACTGAGGCCCGCGCTTTTAGCAGCGCGGGTGATCGAGCCTTGTTCGGCGATGTGCTGCAGCAGGGCGATGCGCTGCGGACGGCGGACAATGTGCTGGGATAATAACGACGGCATGGACATGGTTCGGCGCTCGGGATTGTAATGGCTATGTGGCCTGTTGTGGCGAGGGGATTTATCCCCGTTGGGTCGCGCAGCGGCCCCAAAATCTTTACGACTGCTGCGCAGCCGAACGGGGATAAATCCCCTCGCCACAGTGCAGCTGAACGGGACGATGCAGAGGACGTTGGCGGCTTGCGGTGCGGGAGTCAAGTCAGGCTGTGATCCTGTGGGAGTGAGCCTGCTCGCGATTGCGGTGTGTCGGTCGCATCAATGTTGAATGACCAACCGCCATCGCGAGCAGGCTCGCTACCACAGGGGGCTATGTACTCAAATCACCCAGCGTCACCGGGTTTGGGTGTGCGTGCCAGGCAGTAGACGTCGACCCGTGCGGCGCCGGCCTCCATCAGCAAACGTGCCAGGGCGTGGGCCGTGGCGCCGGTGGTCAAGACGTCGTCGACCAAGGCCAGGTGACGCCCCTTGATCGCAGCATCCGGCGTCAAGGCGAAGGCGTTACGCAGGTTCTTCTTACGTGCATCTGCCTTCAGGTCCTGTTGCGCGCTGGTGTCCTGAATTCGTAGCACCAGCTGCTCATCACAGGGAATGCCGAGGCCGGCGCTGAGCCACTGGGCGAGCATGGTGGCTGATTGAAGCCTCGTTGACGCAGGCGTTTTGTGAACAACGGCACCGGGACCAGAGCATCCGGTCGCGACAGGTCTTCATCGAAGCGATGTTGCAGGAATTGCACGAGAAGTTCGCCGAGCAGGTGGCCAAAAGGCCATTTCGCGCTGTGTTTGAACCGGGTAATCAGCGTGTCGACGGGAAAGCTGTAGGCCCATGGCGTCGCAACCCGTTCGAAAGCGGGCGGTTGCTTCACGCATTGGCCGCACGTCATGCCCGGAATCGGTAGCGGCAAGGCGCAGGTTTCACATTGATCGCCGAGCCACGGCAGCTCGGTTTCGCAGGCCATGCAGATGGGCGCGTTGTCTTCGGAGGCTTCGTTGCAGAGCAAACACGATTGGTTGTTTTTTAACCAGATGTAAACCGGTTTGTCGTAACATGGTTGACAGCTCATCGCTCTTCCTTAAATATGCCGAACATCCGTGTCGCGCCTGTGGGTATTACGTTCCCCAGTCGCTCGCCAAGCATAAAACAAGGAAACGCCCATGAGCGCCAGCACCACTGCAACCCTGCGTCATGACTGGTCTTTGGCCGAGGTCAAAGCACTCTTCGTTCAGCCATTCAACGACCTGTTGTTCCAGGCGCAGACGGTGCACCGTGCGCATTTCGACGCAAACCGGATCCAGGTGTCGACGTTGCTGTCGATCAAAACCGGTGCCTGCCCAGAAGATTGCAAATATTGTCCGCAGTCCGGTCACTACAACACCGGCCTGGAAAAAGAAAAGCTGATGGAAGTGCAGAAGGTCCTTGAGGAAGCTGCACGCGCCAAGGCCATCGGTTCGACCCGTTTCTGCATGGGCGCGGCGTGGAAACACCCGTCGGCCAAAGACATGCCTTACGTACTGGAGATGGTCAAAGGCGTGAAAGCCATGGGCCTGGAAACCTGCATGACCCTCGGTCGTCTCGATCAGGACCAGACCGAAGCGCTGGCCCAGGCCGGCCTCGATTACTACAACCACAACCTCGACACCTCGCCGGAGTTCTACGGCAGCATCATCACCACCCGCACCTACGGCGAGCGCCTGCAAACCCTGGCTTACGTGCGTGATTCGGGGATGAAAATCTGCTCCGGTGGCATTCTCGGCATGGGCGAATCCCTCGATGACCGTGCAAACCTGCTGATCCAGTTGGCCAACCTGCCGGAGCATCCGGAGTCGGTGCCGATCAACATGCTGGTAAAAGTGGCCGGAACTCCCCTTGAAAACGCCGAAGATATCGACCCGTTCGACTTCATTCGCATGCTGGCCGTCGCGCGCATCCTGATGCCGCAATCCCACGTACGCCTGTCCGCTGGCCGCGAAGCGATGAACGAGCAGATGCAAGCCCTGGCGTTCTTTGCCGGTGCCAACTCGATTTTCTACGGCGACAAACTGCTGACCACGGCCAACCCGCAGGCCGACAAGGACATGCAACTGTTCTCGCGCCTGGGCATCTTGCCGGAATCGCGCGAAGAGCACGCGGACGAGGTGCATCAGGCCGCGATCGAGCAGGCTTTGGTGGAACAGAAGAGCAGCGAGCAGTTTTATAACGCGGCTGTTTGACCGCCAATCCTTCTCGAGAAATGCAAAACCTGTGGGAGCCAGCCTGCTGGCGATGGCGTCAGGTCAGTCGACATCAATGTTGAATGACAGTCCGTCATCGCCAGCAGGCTGGCTCCCACAGGGGGTCGTGCAACTTTTGCACGTTGCGATCTGACACCGAGGCCTGCATGTCTTTCGATCTCGCCGCACGCCTTGCTGCCCGTCGTGCCGAAAACCTCTATCGCCAGCGTCCACTGCTCGAAAGTCCTCAAGGACCGGAAGTGGTGGTCGATGGCCAGCCTTTGCTGGCGTTCTGTAACAACGATTACCTGGGGCTGGCCAATCACCCACAGGTCATCGAAGCCTGGCGCGCGGGCGCTTCGCGCTGGGGCGTGGGTGGCGGCGCTTCGCACCTGGTGATCGGCCACAGCGGCCCGCATCACGCACTGGAAGAGGCGTTGGCCGACTTGACCGGTCGCCCTCGCGCGCTGCTGTTCACCACAGGCTACATGGCCAACCTTGGCGCGGTCACCGCGCTGGTGGGGCAGGGCGATACGGTGCTGGAAGACCGGCTCAATCATGCGTCCTTGCTCGATGCCGGTTTGTTGTCCGGTGCACGTTTCAATCGCTACCTACACAACGATGCCGTGAGCCTGGCCAAACGCCTCGAAAAAGCCACCGGCAACACGTTGGTGGTCACCGACGGCGTGTTCAGCATGGACGGCGATCTCGCGGACTTACCGACGCTGGCGCGGGAAACCAAGGCCAAAGGCGCATGGTTGATGGTCGATGATGCCCACGGTTTTGGTCCGCTGGGCGCCCATGGCGGCGGGATCGTCGAACATTTTGGCCTCAGCCAGGACGACGTACCGGTGTTGGTCGGCACCCTGGGCAAGGCCTTTGGAACGGCAGGGGCTTTTGTGGCAGGCAGCGAAGACCTGATCGAAAGTCTGATCCAGTTCGCTCGCCCGTACATCTACACCACCAGCCAGCCACCGGCCCTGGCCTGCGCGACGCTGAAGAGCCTCGATCTTTTGCGCACTGAGCATTGGCGGCGTGAACACCTGAAAACGTTGATCCGCCAGTTCCGCCACGGTGCCGAGCAGATCGGGTTGGAGCTGATGGACAGCTTTACCCCGATCCAGCCGATCATGATCGGCGACGCAGGGCGAGCGGTTCGCCTGTCACAGATGCTCCGCGAACGCGGACTGATGGTGACCGCGATCCGCCCACCGACCGTGCCCGCTGGCAGCGCTCGACTGCGGGTGACCTTGAGCGCCGCGCACAGCGAGGCGCAGGTACAGCTATTGTTAAATGGACTGGCCGATTGTTTTGCAAAACTGGGACCGGAGCCAAGCCATGCGTAATCGACTGATTCTGCTGCCGGGCTGGGGCCTCGGGGTTTCGCCGCTGGAGCCCTTGGCCGCCGCGTTGCAGGGACTGGATGAGCACCTTCGGGTCGAGATCGAGCCGTTGCCAGAGTTGGAGTCCAGCGATCTTGAAGAATGGCTGGATGAGCTCGACTCATCCGTGCCCCAGGACGCGTGGCTCGGCGGTTGGTCCCTCGGCGGCATGCTCGCGTCCGAACTGGCCGCGCGGCGAGGGGATCGCTGCTGCGGTCTACTGACCCTGGCGAGCAACCCTTCGTTTGTCGCCCACGAGCAGTGGCCCAGCGCGATGCCCGGTGAAACCTTCGATGCGTTTCTGGCGGGTTGCAACGCTGACCCACGAATGACCTTGAAACGGTTCTCGCTACTCTGCGCCCAAGGCGCCGAGGACTCACGCGGGCTATCGAGGCTGATGCTGGGCGGCGCGCCGCATACGGCTTCGTCAGTGTTGATGAGCGGCCTGGAACTGTTGGCGCAACTGGATGCCCGTGCAGCGTTGCAGGCGTTTCGGGGCCCGCAACTGCATTTATTTGCGGGCATGGACGCGCTGGTTCCAGCCGAAGCGGCGAGCGATTTGCTGTCGCTGCTGCCAGATGTCGAAATTGGTCTGATTGAACAGGCCAGTCACGCGTTTCTTCTGGAAGATCCTCACGGTGTGGCGGGGGCGATCCAGGCTTTTTTGCATGAGTGCGGTGATGACTGATCTCTCTCTTCCCAACATTCCCCTAGTCTTGCCCGACAAACGTCAGGTGGCAGCCTCTTTTTCCCGCGCGGCGGCGAGCTATGACAGCGTTGCCGAGTTGCAGCGTGATGTGGGTAGCCAATTATTGAGTCGCTTGCCTGAGGGTTTTTCACCTGATCGCTGGCTGGACCTGGGCAGCGGCACCGGCTATTTCAGCCGTGCGTTGGGCGAGCGTTTTCCAGCAGGTGAAGGGATGGCGTTGGACATTGCCGAAGGCATGCTCAATCACGCACGGCCGCTGGGCGGCGCCACGCATTTCATCGCGGGGGACGCAGAGCATTTGCCGCTGCAGGATTCGACCTGCGACCTGATCTTCTCCAGTCTGGCCGTGCAGTGGTGCGCGGATTTTGCTTCGGTGCTCGGTGAAGCCCATCGGGTGTTGAAACCGGGGGGGATTTTCGCGTTTGCTAGTCTGTGCGTGGGTACGTTGTTCGAGTTGCGCGACAGTTGGCGTCAGGTGGATGGCAGGGTGCACGTCAACCGTTTCCGTGAGTTCGAGGTTTATCAGCATTTGTGCGCTGACAGCGGACTGAGGATTGCGCGTTTGCAAGTGTGTCCGCATGTACTGCATTACCCGGACGTGCGCAGCCTTACCCATGAACTCAAGGCATTGGGTGCGCACAACCTGAACCCCGGTCGGCCGGGTGGTTTGACCGGTCGGGCGCGAATCCTCGGCTTGATCGAGGCTTACGAGCAATTTCGACAGGCCGAAGGTCTGCCCGCGACTTATCAAGTGGTCTACGCCGTTCTGGAGAAACCCTTATGAGTGCAGCCTATTTCATCACCGGTACGGACACCGATGTCGGCAAGACCACCGTTGCCGCCGGTTTGCTTCACGCCGCGCGGTCGGCAGGCATGAGCACCGCCGCAGGCAAACCGGTGGCGTCCGGCTGCGACGTGACGCCCAAGGGGTTGCGCAATTCGGATGCACTGGCGTTGCTGGCGGAATGCTCGCTGCCACTGACCTATGCGCAGGTCAATCCGGTAGCGTTCGAACCGGCGATCGCACCGCATCTGGCCGCGCGGGAAGCTGGCGTGGCGTTGACCGTGCAATCCTTGTTGGTGCCGATGCGGCAGATTCTGGACATGCAGGCGGACTTCACCCTGATAGAAGGCGCTGGCGGCTGGCGTGTGCCTCTGGCGGATCAGGACAACCTGTCGGACCTGGCAATCGCGCTTGGCCTGCCAGTGATTCTGGTCGTCGGCGTGCGGTTGGGCTGCATCAACCATGCGCTGCTGACGGCGGAAGCGATTGCACGGGATGGCCTGCAACTGGCGGGGTGGGTGGCCAATATCATCGATTCAAAGACGTCGCGCCTGGAAGAAAACCTGGCGACACTGGCCGAGCGAATTCCCGCGCCGTGCCTGGGGCGAGTACCCAAGCTCAAGTTGGTGACTGCAGAAGCGGTGGCCGAGCATTTACAGCTGGATCTGCTGGACTAGGTTTTGCCTATGACAAGGCACTGTGCCATTAGTGTTATTGACGGGCCTTTTGCCCGCGTGTCTGTTTCAATGCCGGTTGTTGATCCTTCACAAGGACGAGTTCTCCCATGGAAATCTCAGGAAACACCGCTTTTTAGGCCGGTCTGAGCACTGTTCAGGCTGGGCAGAACCGCGTCGATCAAGCTGCCGGGCAAATCGCCGGCGCCACCGTCGACCGTTCGGTGGTCAGCCAGTCGTCCGACGTTCAGGTCGATCGTCTGCGAGGCGTCGACCGCAGTCAGCAATCGAACCTGGCCAGCAACACGGTGGAGATGGCTCAGGGCAAGCTTCAACTCGAGCTGGGCGTAAAGGTGGCCAAGGCTTCCGATGAAATGCTCGGCACGTTGATCGATACCTACGCCTGATTTTTCGCTGCATCCGCACTTCCGACGCCGCGATTGTTCGCGGCGTTTTTCTGCGTAAGTCCTTCTCGCTCAACTAATCTTTTCCCTAGCGTCCGTTGCTCCATCAACGGCCGTACACGGCTGCGCGTGCACGATGCAAAAGCCGTGATGACGAACGGCAAAAGATCGACGCTTGACAAGATTTGGTCGTAAACGTATGTTTCAAACAACTGTTTGACCGTCACAACAACTCATTACGGTCGTTCATTCCCGGTTACATCAGCAGAGGTTTATCGCTATGCCTGACTACAAGGCCCCCTTGCGTGATATTCGCTTCGTTCGTGACGAACTGCTCGGCTACGAAGCGCACTATCAGAGCCTTCCGGCTTGTGCGGACGCAACTCCGGACATGGTTGACGCCATTCTTGAGGAAGGCGCCAAGTTTTGTGAGCAGGTACTGGCTCCGCTGAACCGCGTGGGTGACACCGAAGGCTGCACTTGGAGCGAGTCCGGCGTTAAAACCCCGACTGGCTTCAAAGAGGCCTACAAGCAATTCGTAGAAGGCGGCTGGCCAAGCCTGGCTCACGACATTGAGCACGGCGGCCAAGGCCTTCCGGAATCGCTTGGTCTGGCGGTCAGCGAAATGGTCGGTGAAGCCAACTGGTCGTGGGGCATGTACCCAGGCCTGTCCCACGGTGCGATGAACACCATCAGCGAGCACGGCACGCCTGAGCAGCAAGAGGCTTACCTGACCAAGCTGGTTTCCGGCGAATGGACCGGCACCATGTGCCTGACCGAACCGCATTGCGGCACCGACCTGGGCATGCTGCGTACCAAGGCTGAACCTCAGGCCGACGGCTCCTACAAAGTCTCCGGCACCAAGATCTTCATCTCGGCCGGCGAACACGACATGGCCGATAACATCGTCCACATCGTGCTGGCACGTCTGCCGGATGCACCGGCTGGCACCAAAGGCATTTCGCTGTTTATCGTTCCCAAGTTCATGCCGAACGCTGACGGTTCGATCGGCGCTCGCAACGCCGTGACCTGTGGTTCCCTGGAACACAAGATGGGCATCCACGGTAACGCCACCTGCGTGATGAACTTCGACGCGGCCACCGGCTTCCTGATCGGCCCGGCGAACAAAGGCCTGAACTGCATGTTCACCTTTATGAACACCGCTCGCCTGGGCACCGCGCTGCAAGGTCTGGCGCACGCCGAGATCGGCTTCCAGGGCGGCTTGAAATACGCTCGTGATCGTCTGCAGATGCGTTCCCTGACTGGCCCGAAAGCGCCGGAAAAAGCCGCTGACCCGATCATCGTTCACCCTGACGTACGTCGCATGCTGTTGACCATGAAGGCGTTCGCCGAAGGCAACCGCGCGATGGTTTACTTCACCGCCAAGCAAGTTGACGTGGTCAAGTACGGCGTGGACGAAGAAGAGAAGAAGAAAGCCGACGCACTGCTGGCCTTCATGACGCCAATCGCTAAAGCCTTCATGACTGAAGTCGGTTTCGAGTCCGCCAACCATGGCGTACAAATCTACGGCGGCCACGGTTTCATCGCTGAGTGGGGCATGGAGCAGAACGTTCGCGACAGCCGCATTTCGATGCTGTACGAAGGCACCACCGGTATCCAGGCACTCGACCTGCTGGGCCGTAAAGTGTTGATGACCCAGGGCGAAGCTCTGAAAAGCTTCACCAAGATCGTCCACAAGTTCTGCCAGACCAACGAAGGCAACGAAGCTGTCAAAGAGTTCGTCGAGCCGTTGGCTGCGCTGAACAAAGAATGGGGCGAGCTGACCATGAAGGTCGGTATGGCGGCCATGAAAGACCGCGAAGAAGTCGGCGCGGCGTCCGTGGATTACCTGATGTACTCCGGTTACGCCTGCTTGGCCTACTTCTGGGCTGACATGGCGCGTCTGGCTGCTGAGAAACTGGCTGCCGGCACCACCGAAGAGGCGTTCTACACCGCCAAGCTGCAGACTGCGCGCTTCTACTTCCAGCGCATCCTGCCGCGTACCCGCACTCACGTGGCAACCATGCTGTCGGGCGCTAACAACCTGATGGACATGAAAGAAGAGAACTTCGCGCTGGGCTACTAAGTCTTAGCGCTGTTCTAAAAAACCGCTGCTCCTTCGGGAGTGGCGGTTTTTTTTTGGCTTGTGACTCAACACTGGTGAAGAAGACCCATGAATGGGCCTCATTTCCCCGGTAAAGCATTTATTCAGGCGCTTGAAACACCTTGAAACAAATGGCGGAGCGCTTGGCAGACTAATTGCAAAATCGCTGATATCCGGCAGCAATCAGGGTGACGCGCATGAACATCCTTCGACTACTTAGTTTGACCTTCATGATCACTCTGCCTGCTCAGGGTGCATTTGCCGCGACTGCGCCAGACGTTGAGCCGCCAGTCCCCGAGATCCCCTCCCTGCAATCGCTGCGCGGTATGACACCGCCCGATCCCTCTGGAACCGAGGGCGGACGCAAAGTCGATCTAATGACCGACTACGTCCTCAATCGTAGTGCCGCGATCCTGCTGGGCAAGGCGCTTTTCTGGGACATGGAGGTGGGCAGCGATAGCGCCACCGCATGCGCGTCCTGCCACTTCCACGCCGGTGTTGACCATCGCATCACCAATCAGATCAATCCGGGTCAGGCGCACACCAATGCGAACGTAGCGTCGATTTTCAACAAGCCCTTCGTGGCATCCGACATTCCGGGTGACGTGGCGTCCTATGCAACGTTGTCAGCGGGTAAAGGCGGGCCGAACTACACGTTGAAGAAGACTGATTTCCCCACTCACGTGCTGGCTGATCCACTGAACCGAAATTCGCCGATTGTGTACTCGAGCGACGATGTGATCGGCTCGCAGGGTGTGTTCGACGCCAACTTCGTCAAGCCGAACCAGCCGCGTTTCGACAAGTGCACCCAGCAACCGGACGGCATCTTTCAGGTGAACGGCGTCAATGTCCGTCGTGCGACCGGGCGCAATGCTCCGTCGGTGATCAACGCCGCCTTCAACGTGCGCAACTTCTGGGACGGGCGGGCCAACAACGTCTTCAATGGCTTCTCGCCGTTTGGCAATCGCGACCCTGATGCCGGGATCTTCGTCACCAGCGATCGCAGCGGCGTCGCGACAAAAGTACGGCTGGCGCTCAACGATGCCTCTGCGGCTTCGCAGGCCGTGGGACCTCCGGGCAGTGCGGTTGAAATGTCCTGTGGCGGTCGCACCTTTGCCGACATTGGCCGGCGCATGCTCGACACGCTGATGCTCAAGCAACAGCGGATTTCATCCACCGATTCGGTGCTTGGGCCGGTGTCCGGTGCACGTCGTCCGACTTACCGTGAGCTGATCAAAGCCGCCTTCCAGCCACGGCTATGGAACGCCACGCAGCAGGTGTCTCTCGGTGGTGCTCCGTACACACAGATAGAAGCGAATTTTCCGCTGTTCTTCGGGCTCGCGATCCAGATGTACGAATCCACCCTGATTTCGGATCAGGCACCGCTGGACGCCTATTTGCAGGGTGATCATTCGGCCATGAGTGAGCAGCAAGTCCAAGGCATGAACCTGTTCCTTGGCAAGGGCAAGTGCGTGAGTTGCCACGGCGGGGCGGAGTTGACCAACGCCGGTAGCCGTTTGCTGTTCCATCCTCGGGAGCGCATCGAACGGATGGTCATGGCCGACAACCTGACGACACTCTATGACAATGGTTTCTACAACACTGGCGTGCGCCCGACTTCTGAAGACCTGGCGCTGGGCGGGACGGACGCCTGGGGCAATCCACTGGCCTTCACCCGTGAATACAATTCGCAAATCCAGGGCGCGAAAGTGCCTGACCCGCTGGACGTCGACGTGTGCACATTCGAGGCGCCCCTGAGTTCGGCGTTGCCCTGTGACGCGACGCTCAAACCCACTGTGGGTTTCCGCGATGCGGTCGACGGTGCATTCAAAACGCCGACGCTGCGCAACATCGCGCTGACCGGTCCGTACTTTCACAATGGCAGCCGGGCGACCCTCAAGCAGGTCATGGAGTTCTACAACCGCGGCGGTGACCGGCGTGGTTCGGAAGCCAACAACACCAGCGGTTTCGAGCATCCGAGTGTGAATCAGCACAACACCTCGAACCTCGATCCGGACATGACCTCCCTGAACCTGGCACCCGATGAAGTCGATGCCTTGGTCAAATTCATGGAAGTCGGGCTGACCGATCCACGCGTGGCCTGGGAGCAAGCGCCGTTCGATCATCCTTCGCTGGTCCTTCCCCAAGGTCATCTGGGCGATGAAAACGCGGTAACGCCCAAGCCGGTCAGTCCGAAGATAACGACCAGGCAAGCCACGGACGCTTTGGTGACGCTCAAACCCATCGGTGCCGAGGGGCGCAAAGCCGAGGAAGGCCCGCTGCAGCCGTTCTATAACGACCTTTGAGTTGAGCCACAACGCTAACCCTGTAGCAGCTGGCGAAGCCTGCGTCCGGCTGCGCAGCAGTCGTCATTCCCGAATACGATGTGGTTCTGACATACCGAAGTGCTTGGGTTTACGACTGCTTCGCAGCCGGTCGCAGGCTTCGCCAGCTGCTACAGGGTTCGTGTTGTGACTGTTGAAATGCACCGCCTAAAAAAACCTGACTAAATCGCTCAGAAAGTCCCGGTATCTGCCGTTACAAGGAGAGGGCACAATGCCATCAATCTGTATGACGGTCGGAGCTTTTACCCTTGCCGCGTTCTTCCGCTGTACGTTTCAGCCATTTCCTGCCGTCGTTGGTGCTTTTGCTGGCAGGGCTCGCGGCTGCCTACGTCAAAGACCTCAATGTCTTCTTCACCTCGCTGTTCAACGTATTGCCAACACTGGTGTTGTTGCTAGGCGGGGCCTACTGCGCGGTTTATCGCCGCCAGCGCGAATTGTTCCTGATGGTCACGGTGTACATCGCCTACTACTTGCTGGACACGCAGACCGACTATTACCGCGACAACGGCAAGGTACGTGATGACGCCGCGGTGATTTTTCATCTGGTGTGCCTGCTACTGCCCCTGATGTTCGGTGTGTTCGCAGCCTGGCAGGAACGCACCCATCTGTTCCAGGACATGGTGGCGCGCTTCGCCGTGTTGCTGGCCGTCGGCAGCGTGGCGTTGGGGCTGGAGCAGAGTTACCCACAGGCGCTGTTGATGTGGCTGGCTGAAATCCGCTGGCCCGCGCTGCATGGCGCCTGGATGAGCCTGATCCAGCTGTCGTATCCCGTTTTCATCGCCATGTTCATGCTCTTGAGCTGGCAGTACTGGCGCAAGCCGAGACCCTTGCACGCCGCACAGCTTGTGGGTTTGCTGGGTTTGTTCTGGATGTTGCCGAAAACGTTCATCCTGCCGTTCACGCTGAACATCATGTGCAGCCAGGTGATGTTGATGATTGCGGCGGCGGTGGCTCATGAAGCCTATCAAATGGCTTTCCGCGACGAGCTCACGGGGTTGCCGGGTCGCCGCGCGTTGAATGAACGCATGCAGCGCCTGGGTCGCAATTACGTGTTGGCGATGAGCGACGTTGATCACTTCAAGAAATTCAACGACACGCACGGCCACGATGTGGGTGACCAGGTGCTGCGGCTGGTGGCCAGCAAGCTGTCGAAAATCGGCGGAGGCGGCAGGGCATATCGCTATGGCGGTGAGGAATTTGCGCTGGTGTTCGCCGGCAAGACCCTTGAGGAGTGCCTGCCGCACCTGGAAGTCATCCGCGAATCCATCGCGACATACAACATCCATTTGCGCAACCAGGACAGTCGCCCTCAGGACGATCAGCAAGGGCGGCAGCGCCGGGCCGGTTCGAGTGCTTCAAGTGTGTCGGTCACGGTCAGCATTGGCGTTGCGGATCGACTTGAGCAGCGCAGCCCGGAACAAGTGCTCAAATCCGCTGACGAAGCGCTCTACAGCGCCAAGGGAGCCGGGCGAAACTGCGTGGTGGCCTTTGGTCAGAATCGTCGCGGCGCCGTGCGTATGGACGCCGCTACGAATTGAGTGATGATGGCGCATTCAGCGTCTGGACTGTGATTGTAGGGCGTGGTTGGCGGCAGTAGGTTTGGGTGATCTGCTGACGGAGAAAATGCCATGCCCGAGTACAAAGCTCCCCTGCGCGACATGCGCTTCCTGATCGACCACGTCTTCGATTTTCACGGCAACTACGAGGCTCTGGGCGCCACTGACGCCAGCCCGGACATGGTGGCGGCGATCCTCGAAGAGGGCGCGAAATTCTGTGAGAACGTGCTTGCGCCGCTCAATCGCAGCGGCGACGAAGAAGGCTGCCATTTCGACAATGGCGTGGTGACAACGCCAGCAGGTTTCAAGCAGGCCTTCGCCCAATACGTTGAAGGCGGCTGGCACGGTCTGGCAGCGGATCCTGCTTACGGCGGCCAGGGATTGCCCAGTTCTCTGGGGCTGGTGATCAGCGAAATGGTCGGCTCCAGCAACACCTCCTGGGGCATGTACCCGGGATTGACCCACGGTGCGATGTCGGCCATTCACGCCCACGGCACCGAAGAACAGAAACTCACCTATCTAAGCAAACTCACCGCCGGGCAGTGGACGGGCACCATGTGCCTGACCGAAGCCCATTGCGGCACCGACCTGGGCATCATCAAGACCCGCGCCGTACCGACGGCCGATGGCAGTTACGCGATCTCCGGCAGCAAGATTTTCATCTCCGCCGGCGAGCACGATATGAGTGACAACATCATTCACCTGGTGTTGGCGAAACTGCCGGATGCGCCAGCAGGGACCAAGGGGATTTCGCTGTTTATCGTTCCTAAATTCCTGCCCGATGGCGACGGTGAAGCGGGGAAGCGCAACGGCGTTTCCTGTGGCTCTATCGAACACAAAATGGGCATCAAGGCCTCGGCCACTTGCGTACTGAACTTCGACGACGCCAAGGGCTACTTGATCGGTGAGCCGAACAAGGGCCTGAACTGCATGTTCACCATGATGAACCACGCCCGTCTTGGCACCGGTATGCAGGGATTGTGCTTGGGCGAGGCGAGCTTCCAGGGCGCGATCAAGTACGCCAACGATCGCTTGCAGATGCGCTCGTTGACCGGCCCGAAAGCGCCCGAAAAGCCTGCTGACCCCATCATTGTTCATCCCGACGTGCGTCGGATGTTGCTGACCATGAAGGCCTTCAACGAAGGCAACAGGGCGCTGACTTACTTCACCGCACAGTTGCTGGACACTGCGCATCTGAGTCCCGATGAAACGGCACGCCAGGATGCTGAGGATTTGTTGGCGTTCCTGACACCCATCTGCAAAGCCTTCATGACCGATACCGGGCTGGAAGTGACCAACCACGGGATGCAGGTGTTTGGCGGCCACGGTTTCATTCGTGAGTGGGGCATGGAGCAGTTGGTTCGTGATTGTCGGATTGCCCCGATCTACGAGGGCACCAATGGCATCCAGGCGCTGGATCTGCTGGGACGCAAAGTGCTCGGTAGCCAGGGCAAATTGCTGCGGGGCTTCACTAAAATCGTCCATAAGTTCTGCGCAGCAAACGTCGGGCATCCGCAACTCGCGCCCTACGTCGCGCAGCTCAACGATTTGAATCGGCAGTGGGGTGAGGTGACGACCCGGGTGGGCATGGCTGCGATGAAGAATGCGGATGAAGTCGGTGCCGCGTCGGTGGACTACTTGATGTACAGCGGTTACATCATCCTCGGCTATTTGTGGCTGCGCATGGCGCTGGTGGCACAGGCCCAGATCGACGACGGTAGCGGCGATGCCGATTATTGCCGGGGCAAACTGGCGACCAGCGAGTTTTACTTCAAGCGATTGCTGCCACGTACTGCCGCTCATCGGGCGGCCATCGAGGCGGGGAGTGATTGTTTGATGAAGTTGCCGGCGGAGTTGTTCGGGCTCTGACTTTTTCTCTGTGGCAAGCGAGCTTGCTCGCGCCGGGCTGCGCAGCACTCACGATTGGGACTGCTGCGCAGTCCAGCGCGAGCAAGCTCGCTCGCCACACGTTCTTCTCGATCCTCCCTATTCTATTCAGTGACTAAAAATAACAAAATAGTCACTGCATGACCCTATGTGTCGCAAAAGTTGTTGAGTTACACTCGGACTCAACAAAGACACCCTTCATTTGAATCAACTGTAAAGATCCTGCGAGGTTTGCCATGGCTGACTACAAAGCGCCCCTGCGCGATATGCGCTTCGTCCTCAATGAAGTGTTCGAGGTCGCTAAACTCTGGGCCGAGTTGCCTGCATTGGCCGAGACGGTCGATGCAGAAACGGTTGAAGCCATTCTGGAAGAGGCCGGCAAGGTCACCAGCAAAAGCATTGCGCCATTGAGCCGTGCGGCTGACGAGGAAGGTTGCCATTGGGCGGACGGTGCTGTCACCACGCCGGCAGGTTTCCCACAGGCTTATCAGACTTACGCTGAAGGCGGCTGGGTTGGTGTGGGTGGCGATCCGACTTACGGCGGCATGGGCATGCCCAAGGCGGTGTCGGCCCAGGTCGAGGAAATGGTCAACTCCGCGAGTCTGTCGTTTGGTCTGTATCCGATGCTGACTGCCGGTGCTTGCCTGTCGATCAATGCCCACGCCAGCGAAGAACTCAAAGCCGCGTACCTGCCTAACATGTATGCCGGTGTCTGGGCAGGCTCCATGTGCCTGACCGAGCCACACGCCGGTACGGACCTTGGGATCATTCGCACCAAGGCCGAACCTCAGGCCGACGGTTCCTACAAGGTCAGCGGCACCAAGATTTTCATCACCGGCGGTGAACACGACCTGACCGAGAACATCATCCACCTGGTACTGGCGAAACTTCCGGACGCACCGGCAGGGCCGAAAGGTATTTCGTTGTTCCTGGTACCAAAGTTCATGGTCAATGCCGATGGCAGCCTGGGCGCGCGTAACGCGGCGAACTGCGGTTCGATTGAACACAAGATGGGTATCAAGGCTTCATCGACGTGCGTGATGAATTTTGATGACGCCGTGGGTTACATCGTCGGCGAGCCGAATAAAGGCCTGGCGGCAATGTTCACCATGATGAACTACGAGCGTCTGGGTGTTGGTATTCAAGGTCTCGCCACGGGTGAGCGTTCGTATCAGAACGCGATCGAGTACGCCCGTGACCGCTTGCAAAGCCGTTCGCCGACCGGTGCGCAGAACAAGGACAAGGTCGCTGACCCGATCATCGTTCACCCGGACGTGCGTCGCATGCTGTTGACCATGAAAGCCTCGAACGAAGGCGGCCGCGCATTTTCCACCTACGTGGCGATGCAGCTGGACACCGCCAAGTTCAGCGAAGACGCCACGACCCGCAAACGTGCGGAAGACCTGGTGGCATTGCTGACGCCGGTTGCCAAAGCATTCCTGACTGATCTTGGCCTGGAAACGACAGTCCATGGCCAGCAGGTGTTCGGCGGCCACGGCTATATCCGTGAATGGGGCCAGGAACAGCTGGTGCGCGACGTGCGTATCACGCAGATTTACGAAGGCACAAACGGCATCCAGGCGCTCGATCTGGTGGGCCGCAAGATCGTCGGTACCGGCGGGGCCTTCTACAACCTGTTCGCTGACGAGATTCGTCATTTCACCACGACGGCCAGCGCTGATCTGGCGGAGTTCACCAAGCCGCTGAACGATGCCGTGTCCACGCTCGACGAGCTGACCGGCTGGTTGCTGGATCGGGCGAAAAACAACCCGAATGAAATCGGTGCCGCCTCGGTCGAGTACCTGCAAGTCTTCGGCTACGTGGCTTACGCCTACATGTGGGCACTGATGGCCAAGGCCGCATTCGGCAAGGAAGCGCAGGAGGATTTCTACGCGAGCAAACTGGGCACGGCGCGGTTCTACTTCGCGCGTCTGTTGCCGCGGATCCACTCGTTGAGTGCGTCAGTGAAGGCGGGCAGTGAATCGTTGTTCCTGCTGGATGCAGCACAGTTCTAAAAATGTAACGTCATGTAAGCATTCTCTTACATGACGTGCTGCCTTTCTGCCCTATGCGAAAATTGGATCCAGAGCTAATCTACTTCACATGGACGTAGCGCAGGAAGCGCACTAGCAACAACATGGACACGTAGGATTCTGCCAGGATGGCGGAGCGAAATGGATGTCAGGGAAACAGTCTGCAAAGCCCCGCTTCGGCGGGGTTTTCTTTTGCCCGCAGAAAAGTGGTCAGCTGAGCACGTCGATGTTGAGCGGGTTGTTCAAGCGATCAATCGGCCCGTTGATGACTTCTTCCAACAGTGTGCGCAACAAAGCCAGAGAGGCTTGTTGGCGCTGCACATCCCGGCACACCAGCCCGACTTTCAATGGCACCCGTGGTTCGGTCAACGGTTTCCAAAGCAACTCGGTGTTGCCCAGTGTCTTTTGCGAGCGCCCCGGAAGGACCGTCGCCAGTCGGGTATGCGGCAGGCTGTCGAGAATCCCTGCCATATTGTTCAATTCCGCCTGCACCTGCGGTCGCCGTCCCAGGCTGGCCAATTGTGTCTGCCAGATCTGCCGGACTTGAAACTCTTCCCCCAGCAGCAACATCGGCAACCCGGCCGCCTGGCTCATCGAGACTTTCTTGAATTCCCGCAATGGGTGATCCGCCGGAATGACCAGCGTCAGCTCATCTTCATACAGCATTACCCCGTGCAACCCCGGCTGGCGTGGCGGCAGGTAGCTGATGCCGATGTCCAATGAGCCGTTGAGCAACCGACGCTCGATTTCCAGTCCCGTTAACTCATAAATCTGCACGACAAGATGCGGCTGCGCCTTGCGTACCCGTTCGAGCATCTGCGGTACCAGGCTGGTGTGCACGGTTTGCAAGACGCCGATGGCCAGTGTTCGCAGCGCCTGCCCCTTGAAATTACCCAACGCTTCGCGCGCGCGTTGCAGGCCATCGAGCAAGGGCAGTGCGTGGTTGTATAGCGTATGGGCCGCCAGCGTGGGCAGCAGCCGCTTGCTGCTGCGTTCAAACAGGCCGACGTCGAGGTTTTGTTCGAGGTGGCGGATCTGCTGGGACAGGGCGGGTTGGGAGATGGACAGTCGCTCGGCCGCACGGCCCACATGGCCTTCTTCGTAGACCGCGACGAAATATCGCAGTTGCTTGAAATCCATAAGTAACTCTTATCGAAAATGCTGGTAAATCGAAATGGCTCAGAGCCGTGCCTGAGCCTAGTCTAACCGCATTCAAAAGGCTTGCAGGGCCAGAAACCGAGATGAATACCGTTGATGTCGATGGCATTTGCATAGGCAAGGCAAAAAACCTCGAACGAGGCTTGATCGGATGAATTTGTTCAATTTGCGTCGTAGTCCACCCAGTCTCGATGACCTTATGGAAGGCAGGTTTCAGGCTTCCCGCGACGATAAGCCGTCCAGCGATTGCCTGATGCCTAGCGTCGAGCGACCTGAGCAAGTATTCGTTCGCGGTCAGGGCTCGTGGCTGTGGGACAGCGATGACCGTGCCTATCTGGACTTCTCCCAAGGCGGCGGCGCCAACAGCCTGGGGCACAGTCCAACGGTGTTGGTCAATGCGATCACCGAGCAGGCGCAATCGCTGATCAACGCCGGTTTCGGTTTACAGCATCGCGGAGTACTCAACCTCGCCAATCGGCTGTGCAAGAGCACCGGCAGTGATCAGGCGTACCTGCTCAACAGCGGTAGCGAAGCCTGTGAAGCGGCGATCAAATTGGCCCGTAAATGGGGTCAGCGATATCGCGGCGGCGCGTCAAGGATCATCGTTGCAAACAACGCGTGCCATGGACGGAGTCTTGCCACGATCTCGGCGTCGGACAGTACAACGCTGACCAATCGATTCGAGCCACTGCTGCCCGGTTTCAGTCATGTGCCGTTCAATGATCTGCCGGCCCTGCATGCGGCAGTTGATGCCCAGACCGTGGCAATCATGCTTGAGCCGATTCAAAGCGATGCAGGGGTTATCCCGGCCACCGAGCGTTACCTCAAAGACGTCCAGCAGTTGTGCCGCGAGCTTGGCATCCTGTTGATCTTCGACGAAGTGCAGACCGGCATGGGCCGTTGCGGCGCCTTGCTTGCGGAACAGTCCTACGGCGTGCGGGCAGATATCGTCGTGCTGGGGAAAGGTCTGGGTGGCGGCGTTCCCTTGGCGGCGTTGCTGGCGCGTGGCAAAGCCTGTTGTTTCGACATCGGCGAACTGACCGGGACCCACCATGGCAACGCGTTGATGACCTCGGCTGGCTTGGCTGTGCTCGACAGCGTGCAGGACAAAGGCTTCCTCGATCATGTCGACAAAACCGGTCAGCACCTGCGTGAAGGTCTGGCTCGTCTGGCCCATCGCTACGGTCACGGCGAATTGCGCGGGCGAGGGTTGCTATGGGGGTTGACCCTGTCCGACGACTCGGCTGATGCGGTAGTCAAGGCGGCTTTGCACGAGGGCTTGCTGCTAAATGCCCCACAGCCTGATTCCCTGCGTTTTACCCCGGCACTCACCGTCAGTAAATCCAGCATCGACGAAATGCTCCTGCGCCTGGCCCGCGCTTTCTCGCGCGTGCGTACCGCGCAACTGCAGTGTCGCAAAGGGATTGCAGTCTGATCGGACTCGCCCTACACGAATTCCCGAACCGTCTCGCGGTATAACGCATCGCCCCACGCCTGATTCTTTTGGCGTGGGGCGTTTTTTTGTCGCTGTGTTTTCCAATTCTTAAACTGCTGAGCATCGTTCAGAAACACGGACTGGAAATACTGGCCTGAAGATCCACACTGAACCCTGACGAACGGCGCGTGTCGATTAGCTGTGTGGCTCGCACGAGCCGATTTCAATCAGGAGCTGACCCATGGACTTCATTCGAATCATCATTGCCATTCTGTTGCCGCCACTGGGTGTTTTCCTGCAGGTGGGTTTCGGCGGGGCGTTCTGGCTGAACATTTTGCTGACGTTGTGCGGATACATTCCGGGGATCGTGCATGCGGTGTACATCATCGCCAAGCGCTGAAATTAGCAGCGTTGACTAAATCGCTATCGCGAGCAGGCTCGCTCCCACAGGGGACGAGCCGGTCGCATGTCTTGAGTCATCAGCTGTCGAGCGCCATTACCCTTCGATAAAACAACCATTCCTGCTCCAGCGCATGTGCCTGATTGCCTCCCTTGCGAAAGCCATGGCGTTCGTCGGCGTAGTAATGCGCTTGCACCAGAATACCGTTGTCTTGCAGCGCCTTGACCATGTCCCGGGTCTGCTGCGGCACCACCACGGCATCCAGTTCACCCTGAAAGAAAATCATCGGGACCTGGATGTTGCTCGCATGTAGCAATGGTGTTCGCGCCTTGTAGCGCTCGGCATCCTTCTCGGGATCGCCGATCAGCCAGTCCAGATAATCACCTTCGAACTTGTGGGTCGCGCGGCCGAGTGCAACCGGGTCGCTGACGCCATAAAGACTGGCGCCGGCGCGGAACACGTTGTGAAAGGCCAAGGCACAAAGGGTGGTGTAACCGCCGGCACTGCCGCCACGAATGAACGCCTGGTCGCCGTCGATCATCCCGCGGTTCGCCAGGTAAGAGACCACCGCGCAGGCGTCCTCGACGTCCACCGCGCCCCAACTCAAATGCAATGCCTGGCGATAGGCCCGGCCATAGCCGCTGCTGCCGCGATAGTTGAGGTCGGCCACAGCAAAGCCGCGTTGCGCCCAATATTGAATGCGTGGATCGAGCATCGGGTAGCAAGCGGAGGTCGGCCCGCCATGGATAAACACCACCAGCGGCGGTTTCGCCTCACCGGTCATCGCCGGGTAGAAGAAGCCATGGGCCTCGCCTGAGCCACTGGGGTAACGCAAGGTGTGTGGAATGCTGATGTGTTCGACGGGCAACGGTGTGACGCCACCGGCCAATACCTTCACTTGGCGGGTGCTGCGATCGATCGCTATGACGGCCGATGAGCTGACCGGTGATGCGGCGATGCAGTAGATAAAGTGCTCGTCAATCGCCAAATGACGGAAGCGGCTGTAAGAGCCCGTGAAGTCTTCACTGACGTCACCGACCAGGCCCAATTTGCCGAATCCATCTTCGGTCCAACTCGCCAGGTAGCTGTCTTCACTGAGCGCAAGCCAGGTGCAGCCGCCGAGTTGCCAAGGGGCGGGCCCGTGATCGGCTTCTGCACTGGGCAGCGGAGTCAAACCTTCTGCAGATTCCACCCAGGGCTGCCAGAAGCCGGCGCGATCCGTCAGGCAATACAGTCGGCCACTGCGATCGAACCTGGGTTGTTGCAGCGATTCTTGAACGTTGTCGCCGGCCACGTACCGCGGCAGGGAAAAGCCGCCATCGTCGAGACGCTCGGCGACCATCAGGCGAGTGGCTGTCCACGGCTGATCCGGTCGGCTCCATTCGATCCAGGCCAAGCGTTGCGAGTCGGGACTCAATGTCGGTGCCGCATAAAAATCGGCTCCCTCTACCAGCAGCTGACGCGCGCCATCAGCGACATCGATAGCCACCAGGCAATGCTGGTCACCGTTCTCCTCGACGGCCATGACCTGTCCGTTGGCGTACTGCAAATCGCCATAACGGCACTCGCCGCCCGTCAGCACCTCTGGCGTCTTGCCCGTTAGCGGCTGTCGATACAGCTGCTGGTCGGCTTCGTTGACGAACACAACCCCGTCATCGGTCAGACAAAACGCGCCGCCGCCATATTCATACACCCGACTGCGCACGCTGAAACCTGGTGGCGTCAGGCAGTGCGCCTGACCCTCTTGCCAATGCCAGATTCGGCAAGCGCCATCATCTGGTCGGTATTCGTTCCAGAACAGGCCATGTCGACCGACCTGCAATTCGGCAAAATCGACACCGGCAGCGACGGCTTTGGCAGCGCTGAAGGGCTCAGCTTTTAGCGATGAGGCGTGAGTTTCGTTCATTGCGAAAGGCCAGTTGTTCGATGGTCTGAGTCGCGTGTTCGGCTTCTTCGCGGGCCTTGAGAATCACGCCGTGATGTTGCGATTTACTGCACACCGGGTCGGCGTTGCTGGCGTCACCGGTGAGCATGAAGGCCTGGCAGCGGCAGCCGCCGAAGTCTTTTTCCTTCTCGTCGCAAGAGCGGCACGGCTCGGGCATCCAGTCGTAGCCGCGAAAGCGGTTGAAACCAAACGAGTCGTACCAGATGTGCTGCATGCTGTGGTCGCGCACGTTGGGAAACTGTACCGGCATCTGGCGGGCCCCGTGACAGGGCAAGGCGGTTCCGTCCGGCGTGACAGTCAGAAAAATACTGCCCCAGCCATTCATGCAGGCTTTCGGGCGTTCTTCGTAATAGTCCGGCGTGACGAAAATCAGCTTGCACGGATGCCCTTCGGCTTCGAGCTTGGCGCGATACTCGTTGGTGACGCGCTCGGCGCGGACCAGTTGCTCTTTGGTCGGCAGTAAACCGACCCGATTGAGCTGCGCCCAACCGTAAAACTGACACGTCGCGAGCTCGACGAAATCGGCCTCAAGGGCGATGCACAGCTCAATGATCCGGTCGATCTTGTCGATGTTGTGCCGGTGGGTGACGAAGTTAAGCACCATCGGGTAGCCATGGGCCTTCACCGCTCTAGCCATTTCCAGCTTCTGGGCGAACGCTTTTTTCGAACCCGCCAGCAAGTTGTTCACTTGCTCGTCACTGGCCTGGAAACTGATCTGGATGTGGTCCAGACCCGCTTCCTTGAAATCGCTGATTTTCTGCTCGGTCAGGCCAATGCCCGAGGTGATCAGGTTGGTGTAGAAACCCAACTTGCGCGCTTCAGCGATCAGCTCGGCAAGGTCCTGGCGCACCAGCGGTTCGCCGCCGGAAAAGCCCAATTGAGCCGCGCCCATTTCCCGCGCTTCGCGAAACACTTTGACCCACTGCTCGGTGCTCAACTCTTTACCCTGCTCGGCGAAATCCAGCGGGTTGGAGCAGTAGGGGCACTGGAGCGGGCAACGGTAGGTCAGCTCGGCCAGCAGCCACAGGGGCAGGCCGATTTCAGGTTTGGGCGGCAACGTGCCCGGCACAGTGTCAGGCGAGTTCGATCCAGTGCTCAGCACGGGCGACCTCCATGAATTGCTCGATGTCTTCACCGAGCTCGGGCACGCCGGGAAACTTCGCATCAAGTTCGGCGATGATCGCCGCAACGTCGCGCTTGCCATCGATCAAACCGCCGATCAGCGCGGCGCTTTCGTTGAGTTTGATCATGCCTTCAGGGTAAAGCAGCACGTGGCCTTTTTGTGCCGGTTCGTACTGATAACGGTAGCCGGTACGCCAGGTCGGGGTCTTGCTGCGGTCGAAACTCATAAGGTGATTCCTTTATGCCAGACCCGCTGTTCGGTCACGCTGTGATAGGGCGGGCGGTTCAGTTCGTAGGCCATGCTCATGGCATCGAGCATGCTCCAAAGAATGTCCAGTTTGAACTGGAGAATTTCCAGCATGCGCTCCTGGCCTTCACGCGTCGTGTAGTGCTGCAGGGTGATCGCCAGTCCGTGTTCGACATCGCGCCGTGCCTGGCCCAGGCGAGTACGGAAGTATTCGTAGCCGGCCGGATCAATCCACGGGTAGTGCTGCGGCCAGCTGTCGAGACGTGACTGGTGGATCTGCGGGGCGAACAATTCGGTCAGCGAGCTACTGGCGGCTTCCTGCCAACTGGCCCGGCGGGCGAAATTGACATAGGCGTCCACGGCGAAGCGCACACCGGGCAGCACCAGTTCCTGAGAGCGCAGTTGATCCGGATCGAGTCCGACGGCCTGGCCCAGGCGTAGCCAGGCTTCGATGCCACCGTCTTCGCCGGGAGCGCCGTCATGATCAAGCAAGCGTTGAATCCACTCGCGGCGGATCTCGCGATCCGGGCAGTTGGCGAGGATTGCGGCGTCCTTCAGGGGAATATTCACCTGATAGTAGAAGCGGTTCGTGACCCAACCCTGGATCTGCTCGCGGGTCGCCCGGCCTTCATACATCGCCACGTGATAGGGATGGTAGATGTGGTAGTAGGCGCCTTTGGCGCGCAGGGCGGCTTCGAATTCGGCGGGGGACATCGGGGTGTCAGTCATTTCGGTTCTCCGGGGCATCACCGTAGAAGTTGTAGCGCCTGTACCGGCCTCATCGCCAGCAGGCGGGCTCCCTCAGGGGAATGCGATCAACTCGCCAGCAGGCTGGCTCCCACAGGGAATGCGATCAACTGTGGGAGCCAGCCTGCTGGCGATAGACCGCGCAGCGGTCTCGATTTCTTACAACACAATACTCATGCCGTCATACGCCACTTCAACATTGCGCCGCACCAGCTCCGCGCGCTCGGGTGAATCCTCATCGAGAATCGGATTGGTGTTGTTGATGTGGATAAGTACTTTGCGCGGCTGTGGCAATTGTTCGAGCACTTCGAGCATGCCGCCGGGGCCGTTCTGCGCCAGGTGACCCATTTCCCGACCGGTGCGCGTACCGACGCCGCGGCGCTGCATTTCGTCGTCATCCCACATCGTGCCATCCACCAGCAGGCAATCGCTGCCCGCCATGATCTCCAGCAGTGGCGCGTCGACTTTACCCAGGCCCGGTGCGTAAAACAGCTTGCCGCCGGTGTTCACGTCTTCGACGATCAGGCCAATATTGTCGCCTGGGTGCGGGTCGAAGCGGTGCGGCGAATAGGGGGGCGCGGCGCTACGCAGAGGCAGCGGGGTGAAGCGAAGATTGGGGCACGCGGGGACGGTGAAGCTCTGGTCGAGTTCGATACGGTTCCAGCTCAATCCGCCGTTCCAGTGGGTCAACATGTTGAACAGCGGAAAACCGGTGCTCAGGTCTTCGTGGACCATGTCCGTGCACCACACCTGGTGCGGGCATCCTTCACGCAAGCTGAGCAGGCCAGTGGTGTGGTCGATCTGGCTGTCCATCAGGATGATCGCGCTGATACCGGTATCGCGCAGGGCGCGGCCCGGTTGCATCGGGGCGAAGCTCTGGAGCTGGGCGCGGATGTCCGGAGAGGCGTTGCACAGAACCCAGTTCACACCGTCATCGGAAATCGCGATGGACGACTGGGTGCGCGCTGTTGCCCGTAAGCTGCCGTCGCGAAAGCCTGCGCAGTTCACGCAGTTGCAGTTCCACTGGGGGAAACCACCGCCAGCGGCGGAGCCTAGAATCTGGACAAACATGGTCGCTCCATCATTTCGAATCTGAAAATAAAAACGCCCCGGTGAACCGAGGCGTTGAACCGCGAGAGATCTTAGCGGCTTGCGAAGTACATGGTGACTTCAAAGCCGATACGCAGATCGGTGTAAGCAGGTTTGGACCAGGACATAGGAGTGCTCCTTCAAGTGATGGGACGGTTGAGATCTATACATATAGTCCACCTCACGCGGAGATGTTCAGATAGTTAGGTGGCTATGTTACTCAAAATTACAGAGTCCTTGCCCATGAAACTTTGAGAAAGCTAATTGCGCCACCGGTAAAGATCATTTTGCCACTTGCCAAGGTGAGCCTGGGCTCGCCCCGCTGGCCAGGCAGCGCCATGGGCCGTCGGCTTGAATCAGTCGATGTGCAGCAGTCATTAAAACTTGCCGGTCGATCGTCAGAATGGCACGCGGCAGACGCGCCAGATAATCCGACGAGTGGCCGCCCAGCTTTCCTTGCCAGAGCAGTTCAGCCGCCTGAGTGTCGGGAAGCGTGGCGCTGTCAAATTGATCGGCCAAGGATTGGCGCTGAGCAATGAAGGTGTTTTCGTCGATGCGTTCGATCATGCCCGGCAAGTCGTTCAGAAATGTTTTTATGTGCTCCAGCAGCGCTACCGGCGCCACTGTCGGCGACTGCACACCGAACATAATTCCCGTCTGCCCATGGACCTGATGCAGGGCACTGAACACCGCATATCCCAGTTGCAGTTCCACACGCAGGCGCTGATAGAACGGTGTCTGGCAAACATGCGCGAGCAAACGCCAGGCGGCTTCATCAGCGATGTCCCGGGTCGGAGACGGACAGAAAAGCAGTAACGCATGCTCATTGGACTGCGTGTCGATGGCGGTCCACAGGTGCTGAGAGTGGATCGAGGGCGCGGGCGTCGATTGACCGTCCGCAGTGCCCGGCACCCGGCTCAAGGCAAAGCCCATCGCCGCTTGTGTTTGCGCGGACAGACCGGTCGCGAGTCCATCCCAGCGCGCTCCAGACCAGAGTTGCTGCAGGTCGTCCGAGTCAGCGGTGCGCTCAAGGCAGTGGTCGGGCAGCGCTTGAAGCAGCTGCCGAATCGGAATCAGTGCCATCTTCTGCGGTGCTGGCAGCGGGGCGTCCGCATCGGATTTTGTCAGCTCTTTCAGCGCATGTCCGAGGATGGTCGGCATGGGTTCTTGCAAGCCGGTCATCTTCAGTAACCATTGATTGCCTGATGCACTGAAGGAGAAGTCGACACCGACTTGACGCGCGTCTTCGCGTAATGGCTGCAGACGTGTCTCCAGGTTCGCTTGAAGGCTGCTGTTTGGGGTCGCTGTCAGTTGCCAGCGCAGGTACACCGCGCCTATATCGGTGTGATCCGGCAATGCCTGACTGAATTGCATCGGCGAATGTTCACGACGGGTGCGCGAGCGATCCTGAGCAAAAGTGCGCAGACCTCGGTGTTTGCTGGTCTGACCGCGAATCAGGCCGGCGTTCTGGGCTGGCGCCTCGTTGCGCAGAAACGGGTTGGGTGCTGGCAGTTGCCATTTGCCGCTGAAGTTATCCACAGCGCCCATTTGCTTCAGAATTTCTCGCAGTGCGATAACGCCCTGGTTGGATAATCCGGGTTCCTGCTGCGTGACATCCAGTTGAGCCAATTGCAACGCGCGAGCCACCTGCTGCTCGCGGTGCAGGAGCGCGCTGTATTCTTCACGCAATCCATCCCAGGGTTGGTGGGAGGCAAAAAATCCGAGCCAATCCAGAAGCGGTTCGCGCAGTGCCTTCTGCGATTGAGTGGTCGCGAATTCGATGTCCAGCAGGGCCTGGCCGCCAAACCGATACAGCGGCGTGGCGTTCATATGCTCCGCTAACCCGCGTGCCTGCAGCTCGGCCAGCAGGCCGCCGGGCTTTGCCGCGTTGAGCCAATGACACAGAAAGGCCAGCGCTTCGGACGACGAATCTGGAAGTGCTTCGAAGGCAAACAGTAGATCCAGCCGATGGTCAGCAGCCTGTTGATAACTTTTTTCTGCAGCATCCATCAGCGCAGGAGGCGTTTGTTGCGGGACTTTTACACCCGCCGCAATGACGTTGCCGAAGGTCTCGGCCAACGCTTGCAGTTCATCGATACTGTGTGGCCCGACCAGACTCAGCGTCATCTGTCCGGTTTGATAGAAGTGCTGATGAAAGCCCCGTAATGCCTGCTGAAACTCAGGTTGCGAGACGGGCAGGCTGTCGCGGTTGCCCGCATGAAAGCCCCGCAGCGGATGAGTCGCCGAGAGTCCGTCGAACAGCGCGCGCTTCTGTTGAGCCGCCGCGTCCTGAGACCAGGCAACACACTCCGCCTCCAGTACTTCCCGTTCCCGCAACTGATCGTCCAGGTTCATGCACGGATGAGCGAGCATGTCCGACAGACGCTCCAGTCCACCGGCAAATGCCTGCGCCGGCAGTTCGAAGAAGAAGTCAGTGGTGCGTTCGCTGGTCCGCGCATTGACCTGGCCGCCGTGACCTTGCACGTAGGCCATCAACCCTTGGCCAGCGGGGAAACGCTCGGTACCGAGAAACAGCAGGTGTTCAAGAAAGTGCGCCAGCCCCGGCCATGCCAATGGCACGTCGTGACTGCCTGCAGCAACCCGCAACGCAGCGGCGCAACGCTTCAAGTGTGGCGCATGACGCAGCGTCACCCGCAGGCCGTTGGCCAGGGTTTCAGTGTGGGGGCGGGAGGGATTCAACGCAGGCATGAGCACTTCCAGAACAGAGAAGCGCTAATGCTAGCGGATAACGGTGGATCAGCGCTTGTTCAGCTCGCCGTATAGCTCAGGGCGACGATCGATAAGGTAGTGATACGCGGCGCGCGAGTCGACCAGCAACTGGCGATCCAGCTCGCCGACAATCAGTGCTTCATCGAGACCGGCCTGGGCAACGCGGCTGCCATCCGGCGCGGCGATGCTGCTTTGGCCGCAATAGTGAATCTCGCCTTCGTGCCCGCAGTAGTTGGCGTAGGCCACATAGCATTGGTTTTCGAAGGCTCGGGCGCGGACGGTGACGTCAGCGATGAAGTCGTACGGCACCATGTTCGCCGTGGGCACCAGAATCAGTTCGGCACCCGCCAGGGCAAGGCGACGAGCGTTTTCCGGAAACTCCAGGTCGTAACAGATCAGGAAGCCGAGCTTCCAGCCGTTGAGCTCGACCAGCGGTAACTTGTCACCGCCGGCGCTGAACATGGAGTGATCAAGATCGCCGAAGAGGTGGGTCTTGCGGTAATTGCACAGGCGCTCACCGTTGGCATCGATCAGTTGCACCGAGTTGTAGATCTGACCGTCCTCGGTGCGCTCGGGGTAGCCATACAAAATGGCGATCCCGGCTGTCTTGGCAATGCGCGCGATCTGCTGCGCCGATTCACCGTTGTGCACTTCGGCCAGCACGCTGACGGCATCGACGCCGATGTTGTAGCCGGTCAGGAACATCTCCGGCAGCACCAGCAAGTCTGCACCCTTGGCCTCCAGCGCGAGCTGATGCAGGCGATGCAGATTGCCGGCAACATCAAGGGGCAGCGGCGGACATTGGTAAAGGGCTACGCGCATTTGGAACTCCTTTTACTCGGGCAAGGCGATCGGACCGATCTCGTTGAACACATCTCCTGGACCCGGGTTTTCGGCGTGAGTTTCACCGCCGAAGTGCTTCATGATGCCCCACACCGCGTTGAGGGAGGTCTGCACCGCGCCTTCGACCCATGCTGGCGTCCACGAAACATCGTCGCCGGCGATGAAGATCCCGCGCTGTTCGGCGGGCATGTCTTGCTGCATGAAATGCGCGTACATGCGCTGGTTGTAGCGGTAGTGGCCCGGCAGGGCGCCTTTGAATGCGCCCAGGAAATGCGGATCGGATTCCCATGACACGGTGATCGGGTCACCGATGATCCGCGCAGCAATATCGACTTTCGGGTAGATCTTCTTCAAGGCGTCCAGCGCCAGTTTTACGCGCTTTTCGACCGGGTGCGGGAGCATCTTCAGCGCGTCGCTCATCCACGAATAAGACAGGCAGATCACACCTGGCTTGTCGTCGCCATTGTCGAAGAGGTAAGTGCCGCGGGTCAGGCGATCGGTGAGGGTCATGCTCATCAGGTCGCGGCCGGTTTCCGGGTCCTTGTCCTTCCAGAATGGCCGATCGACCATCACGAATGTTTTCGAGGACTGCATATAGCGGGTGCGATCGAGGGCCATCCACATCTTTTGCGAAAACAGGGTTTCGTCGCATTCGATCTGGGTGGTCAGCAGCCAGCTCTGGCAGGTCGTCAAAACAGCCGCGTATTCACGGGTGTCGCCGTAGTTGTCGGTGACCGTAAAACGTCCGCCCGGCGCATGGGCAATTTTTTTCACGCCAGAGCGCGGCGCACCGCTGTGCAGTGAACTGAGGCTCGTGCCTTGCGGCCAATGCACGCAACGTTCCGGCACATGGCGCCAGATGCCGAGGGGGACTTGTTCCACGCCGCCGACGACCAGGTGCTGGTGGTCATCGCAGTTGGTCATCACCACGCGGAAGATTTCCAGCATCGAGTTAGGGAAGTCAGAGTCCCAGCCACCCGTGCCGAAACCTACCTGGCCAAACACTTCTCGGTGGTGAAACGACAATTTGGCAAAGGCTTTGGAGGTGGCGACGAAGTCGTAGAAGGTGCGGTCGTCCCACAGCGGAACCAAGGTGTTCCACAGCTCTTTGAGGCGCGGCACGTCGCGGTCGCGGATGGCTTGCTGGATATCGGAGAACTGCGAACCGGCTTCGAGCGCATCTGCCCAGGCGTCAGCGACTTCCTGGAACAGCGCCGGAAGGTCCGCCAGTTTCTCTGCGTAATGGGTTTTACCTTCCAGGTCGATGACGGTGCTGCCCGAAGCAGGCGTCAGCGGGTTCGGGAAAGGTTTGGTTTCCAGCCCGAGCTTGTCGACGTAATGGTAAAACGCAGTGGATGACACCGGAAAACGCATGCCGCCGAGTTCGGCGACGATGCCTTCGGCGCCGTTGAATGCCTGAGAGCGCAGACGTCCGCCCATTTTCGAGGCTTCGTAAACGACGGGCTTGAGGCCCAGTTTCATCAATTCATAGGCTGCCACCAGGCCCGCGATGCCAGCACCAACAATCGCGACTTCAGCACCGTGGTTGTGTGCGGGAATGCTACCCAGGCCAGCCGGG
Source organism: Pseudomonas sp. LBUM1643 (assembly GCF_059716215.1). Lineage (NCBI taxonomy): Bacteria > Pseudomonadati > Pseudomonadota > Gammaproteobacteria > Pseudomonadales > Pseudomonadaceae > Pseudomonas > Pseudomonas sp. LBUM1643. Next base: position 5,889,690 of record NZ_CP166813.1, on the reverse strand, counting down.
TGCTCAATCCAGTCGTCGAAGCCGAAAGGAAAGTCAGGACCAAAGATGGTGACTGGTTTTTTACCGTCTGCAGGATGGCGATTATTCTTGTTCATGGCTGACCTTGCTGGCGACCCGACGCGGTAGGCGCATCTGAGTATAGGAAAAGATGGCAGCCATTCTAGAGAGCGTAGAACACGTTAATAAGACGCAAAGTGTTGTCGTTTTGCCTGTCTGCTTATCAAAACGACGACCTATCCATACATTCTGTCGACTGTGGGAGCAAGAAGGCTCGCTCCCACAAGGAATCGTGTTTAAACCGGTTGCCCCCGGTCAATCTTGCTACTGAGGATGATCGACGTCGTGGTCTTCTCCACGCCGTCCACACTCCCGATCTGATCCAGCAACTGATCCAGCTGCTCGGGCGAGTCCGTGCGCAGCCACGCCACGTAATCAAATTCACCACTCACTGCACACAATTGCTGAACCTGCGCCATCGCACTGAGCCGTCTCAGCACTTCTTTGCCCGAGCGAGGCTGCACGGTGATCCCGACATACGCCTGCAATCCGCCATCCACTACGCGCTGACCCAGTCGCACGCCGTAACCGGTGATGACTTTTGCTTTTTCCAGTCGGGCAAGTCGCGAAGTCACCGTGGTACGGGCGATGCCCAGTTGGCGAGCGAGCATGGCCACACTTTCGCGGGCATTGATCTGCAAGGCGGCGATCAGTTGGCGATCGATTTCGTCAAGAACGGGCGGGCGAATGTCAGGCAAGGGGCGTCTCCAGCGGCACAGATCGGTGGATGGGCATGTTACAGGCACCGCTCGCACAACGGATCCCTGATCCATAATCAGTACCGTTCAGGACATTTTCAGCTGCGACAATTTGCCATAAGTAACTAGGTAGTACATTATTTCGCGCTTGTCACACATGGGGAAAATGATCGACATGAATAATTCTGGGGCTGCCGGCGGCAGCCAATGGTTGCTGCGGGGGCTGGGTGTCCTGATTGCCTTGATCGGGCTTGGCCTGGCTGGTGGTGGTGCTTACCTGACCTCGCTGGGTGGAAGTTGGTACTTCCTGCTCATGGGGTTGGCGATGCTGGTTTCCGGGCTGATGATCGCTCGTCTTAAACCGCAAGGGGCCTGGCTGTATGGCCTGGCGCTGATCCTTACCGCGCTTTGGGCTGTGTGGGACACCGGTTTTGAATACTGGCCGCTGGTGTCGCGCGTGCTGACATTTGCCGTGATCGGACTGGTTGTTGCACTGATCTACCCCACACTGGTGCGTGCTTCCGGCGCAGCGGCGGGGCGTGGCGCTTATGGCCTGGCAGGTATTCTGGGCGTCGGCGTGGTTGCGACGCTGGCCTATATGTTCGTGCCGACCCACGTGGTCAAGGCCACTAGTGAACCATCGGTGACGCCGGTGACACCGGGTACCGAGCAGAAGGACTGGGCCCATTGGGGCAATACGACGGCGGGCAACCGCTTCGCTGCACTGGACCAGATCAACAAGGGCAATATCGACAAGCTTCAGGTCGCCTGGACCTTCCGCACCGGTGACCTGCCGCAAAGCACCGGCGCAGGCGCAGAAGACCAGAACACGCCGCTGCAAATCGGCGACACCGTCTACACCTGCACGGCGTACGGCAAAGTCTTTGCACTCGACGCTGACACGGGGGCACAGCGCTGGAAGTTCGACCCGCAAGGCACTGCGCCGAACTGGCAACGCTGCCGAGGCCTGGGTTATTCAGAAACCCCTGCGGCCCCGGAAAATCAGCCAACGGCCTGTACGAAACGCCTGTTTCTACCGACCGGCGATGCGCGTCTTATTGCAATAAATGCCGAGACCGGTAAGCCGTGCGAAGAGTTTGGCAACAAGGGAACGGTTGATCTCACAACCGACATGGGCGAAGTGAAACCGGGCTACTACCAGCAAACCTCGACACCTTTGGTGGCCGGTGATGTGGTGATTGTCGGTGGTCGCGTGGCGGACAACTATTCCACCGGCGAGCCGCCAGGGGTGGTTCGTGCGTATGACGTGCGCAATGGTGAGCTGGTGTGGGCGTGGGATCCAGGTAACCCGAACACGACCAAACGCCCTCCTGCGGGTGAGACCTATACCCGCGGCACCCCGAACGTCTGGTCGGCGATGTCCTACGACGCCAGACTGGGTCTGGTTTACTTGCCGACCGGCAATGCCACTCCGGACTTCTTCGGCGGTCAGCGCACCGAATTCGATGACAAATGGAACTCGTCCATCGTCGCTATCGACGTGAAAACAGGCCAGGTGCGCTGGCACTTCCAGACCACCCACCACGACTTGTGGGACTTCGACCTGCCTGCGCAACCGTTGCTGTACGACGTGCCGGATGACAAGGGCGTCATGCAGCCTGCTTTGGCACAGGTCACCAAGCAGGGCGAGATCTTCCTGCTCAACCGTGAAACCGGCGTGCCGATCGCCCGTGTAGAAGAGCGTCCGGTGCCGCAAGGTAACGTGCCCGGTGAGCGCTACTCGCCGACCCAGCCGTTCTCGGTCGATATGCCGTCGATTGGTAATCAGAAACTGACCGAATCGGACATGTGGGGCGCCACGCCGTTCGACCAGTTGATGTGCCGGATTCAGTTCAAGGGCATGCGTCACGAAGGTGTGTATACCCCGCCCGGCCTTGATCGTGCGTTGCAATTCCCGGGATCCTTGGGCGGCATGAACTGGGGCAGTGTGTCGGTGGACCCGAACACCCATTACATGTTTGTCAACGACATGCGCCTGGGCCTGGCCAACTACATGATCCCCCGCGACAAGATCGCTGCGGGCGCCAGTGGTATCGAAATGGGCGTGGTGCCGCAGGAAGGCACGCCGTTTGGGGCGATGCGCGAACGTTTCCTTTCGGCGGCCGGGATTCCTTGCCAGAAACCACCGTTCGGAACGATGTCCGCCATCGACCTCAAGACCCACAAACTGGTCTGGCAGGTGCCGGTTGGCACCGTTCAGGACACCGGCCCGCTGGGTATTCGCATGCACTTGCCGATTCCGATCGGCATGCCGACCCTTGGCGCGTCGCTGGCCACCCAGTCCGGTTTGCTGTTCTTCGCGGGAACCCAGGATTTTTACCTGCGTGCTTTTGATACCGGCAACGGCAATGAGATCTGGAAATCCCGTTTGCCGGTCGGCAGCCAGTCCGGGCCAATGACGTATGTTTCGCCGAAAACCGGGAAGCAGTACATCTTGCTCACCGTGGGTGGCGCGCGTCAGTCGCCGGATCGGGGGGACTATGTGATTGCGTATGCGTTGCCTGAGTAAAGGTTGAATCGCAGACACGAAAAGCCGCGCCATTGCGCGGCTTTTTGTTGGGCGAATAAGAGGGTGTAAAAATCGACTAGGATTGAGGCAGGCGAGGGTGCGAGGTGAAGGGCATGACAACAACGCTACCTACCGCAGTACGCGACCGTGCATTACAAGTCGCCCAACACGAAATGGGTCACTACGTCGTGGCCCGCGCGCTGGGATTTGAAACGGGCGGTGTGACCCTGATGGTGACGATAGACTTGAGGCATAAAGGTGGCGCTTCCATTGGCTTGGTGCGGCCAGTTACGTCGATGGACGCCATGAAGGAACATCTGGGCGCCCGGATGATGGTTCTCTTGGCTGGCGCGATGGCGCAAACACTGCCTTCAAAACCTTCAGCCGCCAAGCGCGTCGATAAGCCCAAAGCCAGAGCCATCCTCAAAGGTGAGCAGGGTGCGGAGCAGGATTACGCAAAAATCAGGGAGCTTCAGCATCTGCTGCGCAACATCGCCTACCCGGAAACCGTTCCTGCGTCGGACGAGCGCATAGCAGCGCAGCTTAAAGCGATGACCGATCGGCTGTGGTTTCGGACTCAGGAAATCATCGAAGATCAGGCCGATACGATATCGGAACTGGCAGGGACGCTGGTGGACGCTATGACCCTGGTGGAGCAATGGGGGCGAGCGGCGGATACGTATGAGGTTGTGTACACCGGGCCGATGCTGGAGCGGCTGCGCGCGGTGCAAGCGATCCCTTTATCCGGTGTTTGGACTGACAGTTACAGTGATGTTGCTCAGCGCTGCAGATAGCGAACAAAACCAAACGTCAGACACGAAAAAGCCGCGCAATTGCACGGCTTTTTTGTTTGGTGGGCCCACACGGACTTGAACCGTGGACCAAAGGATTATGAGTCCTCTGCTCTAACCAACTGAGCTATAGGCCCTCAGTAGGTCGCGGATTATAACGACGGTTTCTCTGCTGTGCTATCCGAAAAGTCTGAAACTGCTATACGAAGAAACGTCGCGGCAAATTCGTCGGGTGGAAGTGGCAGGCTGACGATGTAGCCCTGGATCTGTTCGCAACCTTCCGCCGCGAGGAACTGTTGCTGTGCCTGCGTCTCGACGCCCTCGGCGATCACGGTGAATTGCATGCTGCTTCCCAAGGCAATGATTGCGCGCACGATCGCCACGTCGTGAGGGTCATCAGGCAGGCCTCGGACGAAAGACTGATCGATTTTCAGGATGTCCAGGGGTAGGCGTTTGAGATAACTCAGGGACGAATAACCTGTTCCGAAATCATCAATCGCCAGCTGCACACCCAGGTTTTTGAGTTGGTGCAGCACGGCCAAGGCTTCTTCGGCCTGGCTCATGATGAAGTTTTCGGTAATTTCCAGTTGCAATAGATCGGGTCTGAGTCGGTTGTCCTTGAGCAGTTGCTCGATGCGTCCGAGCAGGTTCGGCTGGCGCAGTTGTGCGCCCGCGAGGTTGACCGACAGCGGGCCCAGGGGCTGGTAGACCTGGTTCCATTCGAACATCTGTCGGCAGGCGGTTTCGAGCACCCAGTCGCCGATTTGCAGGATCATGCCGTTTTCTTCGGCCAGCGGAATGAAGTGTTCCGGCGGTACATCGCCGAAGGTTGGGTGACGCCAGCGAATGAGTGCTTCGGCCCCGACCAGGCGATGGTCGTCGAGGCTGATTTTCGGCTGGTAATGAAGGTGCAACTCGTTGCGCTCAATGGCGCGTCGCAGTTCGTGCTCCAGCGCCACGCGCTCGCTGGCTTGGGCGGTAAGATCGCGCGTGTAGCTTTCAACCCGGTTGCGACCTTTTGCCTTCGAGCGGTACATTGCTGCGTCGGCGTTTTTGACCAGCGTGGCGACGTCGCAGCCGTCTTTTGGATACAGGCTGGTGCCGATGCTGGCGCTGATGAAAAACTCGTGCTCACCGGCCTGGAAAGGGGCGGCGAAGCAATTCAGCAGTTTATTGGCAATGTGATCGGCGTCGCTGGACTGTTGCAGGCCGGGAAGCAGGATGATGAATTCGTCGCCGCCCAGGCGCGCCACGGTATCGATGTCGCGCAGTTGCTCTTTCAATCGAACGGCAATGCCTTTGAGCAGCAAGTCGCCGACCGGATGACCAAGGCTGTCATTGATGTGTTTGAAGCGATCCAGATCGAGGAAAAGCACGGCGCCCTGACCGCCGTTCTCTTGTTGATTGTTGAGTGCGGTGAGCAGTCGGCTTTCGAACAGTGTGCGGTTGGGCAGCCCGGTCAACGGATCGTGGTGCGCCTGGTAGTCGAGCTTGGCCTGGGCATGCTTGAGGCTGGAGATGTCCGCAAACACGGCGACAAAGTGAGTAATGAATTTGTCCCGGTTGCGCACCGCGCTGATCGTCAGCCAGCTCGGGTACAGCTCGCCATTTTTGCGCCGGTTGGAAATCTCGCCCTGCCAATGGCCTTCGGCGGTGAGCTGATGCCACATGGCCGCGTAGAAAGCGCTGTCGTGCAGGCCTGAGGCGAGCAGGCGAGGGGTGTGGCCCAATGCTTCGCTTTCGCTGTAGCCCGTGATTTCGGTAAACGCGCGATTGACCGCACTGATGTGCTGCTGGGTGTCGGTGATCAACACGCCTTCGGCGGTGCTTTCGAATACGGTGGCGGCCTGTTGCAGCTTTTCCTGCATGAGGTGGCGCTCGGTGATGTCCCGGGCGATGGTGAGCATGCAGTCTTCATTGCCGATCGGCAGCGGGCGGCTGGACACTTCGCAGAGGCGGATTTGCCCATCGCTGCGGCGGATGTGGCAACTGAAGTCACGAACGAAGCCATCTCGCTTGAGCAAATCAAGCATTTGCTTGCGCTCATTGAGGTTGACCCAGATCCCGAGCTCCAGAGACGACCGGTCCACCGACATCGCGCTGTTGAAACCGGTGATGCGGCTAAAGCCGTCGTTGACTTCCAGAAGCAAGCCGTCGCTTTGACGCGACAATAGCAATCCGTCCGGGGACGCATGGAAGGCCTTGGCAAATTTCTCTTCTGAGATTTGCAGTTGCTGCTGCGTTTCTTTGAGTTGGCTGATGTCGCGCACGACTACGACCAGTGCCGGGGTTGTATCCAGATCGAACGGTTCGGCGGAGATCAGGCCGGTGAACACTTGGCCGTTGTTGCGGCGGAAGGGCATTTCCAGGTTGCGAATGCTGCCGGCCTGCAACCGCTGCAGCAGTCCCGGGCCGACGCCGGGTATGCCCCAGATGTTCAGGTCAGTGGCCGTCTGGCCGATGACTTCTTGAGCGGTGAGGCCGATCTGTTCCTCGAACGCCTCGTTGACCTCCATCAGGCAGCCGTCGGAGAGTCGCGCGATCACCAGGATGTCAGGGCATTGCTGGAACACCGAAGCGAATTTCTGCTCCGACAGGCGCAATGCTTCTTCGGTGCGTTTGGCGTCGCTGATGTCGATCATCAAGCCGCGCAGGACCGGTTCATGGCCATGTTCGATCAGGCTGACGATATCGCGCACCCACAGGCACCTGCCGTCGGCGGTGATCACCCGGTAATCCACTGAGTGATCGCGTCCGGCCAGGACTTCGTGATCGCAGAAGGTCTGGGCGCGGGTCAGGTCGGCGGGGTGAATGATGCTGCGCCAGAAGCCCGGAATCAGCCAGTGGGACAGTGGGTAACCGAGCAAGTCTTCGGCGTGAGGCGACACGTAGCTGTAGGTGAAGTCGCTGATGCGCGCTTCCCAGGCAATCGCGGAAAGGCTCTCCACCAGCCCGCGGTAGTGGTATTCACTGCTGCGCAGTTCTTGTTCCAGATCGACGCGCCTGGCGATTTCCGAGCTCAGTCGACGGTTGATCCGTATCACCACGACCAGCACAGTGATCAGCAACAGTAAACCCGGCAGGCCATACACCAGTAGATTTGACCAGAAGGTCCGTTGATCGAGGACATTGCCAATCCAATGTTCCTGAATGGCGCTGATTTCTGTCGGGGACATGTCTGCCAGGACTTTGTCCAGAATGCCGACCAGTATCTTGTTGTCCTTGGGTACGGCCATTGCCAGTTGGTAGCGGTAAGGGGTCTCGCCACTGACATAGAGGCCTTCGAGCTTAAGCTGACGCAGGCTCCAGACGCTTGAAGCGAGATCGCCGACCACCGCGTCCACTTCATCGGTGGCCAGTGCCTGCAAAGCCGAGCTGACGTTGGGCATCGCCACCAGATTCAGGTCGGGATGATGATTGCGCAGCAGTTCGTGAGGGGCATAGTTCTCGACGACGGCAATTTTCAGCCCGTACAGGTCCTCGATTTTGCGTGGTTGGGCGCCGCCGACGTGGGCAAGGATGACGATCGGGAAATCCAGGTAAGGGCGGGTGAACGACAGATAGGTCTGGCGTTCCGGAGTCGACATGATGCCCGGCAACAGATCGATCTTGCCTTGCTTGACTTGCTCCAGAACGACTGTCCAGTTGACGGGCTCGATGGGGGTGAGCTTGATGGACAGGCGTTGGCGGATCATGTCGATATAGTCCGCTGCAAGGCCCTGGTAACGGCCCTGGTCGTCGCGGTACTCAAAGGGTGGCCATGACGCATCTACACCCAGACGCAGGTCTGGGTGGGCCGTCAGCCAGCTACGTTCTTCGTCGGTCAGAGTCAGCGCGCCAGCCGTTGCGGTCCAGGTCATCAGCGACAGCAAAAAAAGCACGGTCGGCAGTCTGGGCATAACGGTCTCGTTATGGCTCGGGGGAATGTTTCGAGTGTAGACGGGCAATTCGCAGGGAGGGAGGAGCGGGGGATTTAATCTGCATAAAGCAAAACCCCCGGCATGGGCCGGGGGTTCTGTTGTCACTCGTCGAGGAAGGAGCGCAAATGCTCGCTTCTCGTCGGGTGGCGCAGCTTGCGCAGCGCCTTGGCTTCGATCTGACGAATCCGTTCACGGGTCACGTCGAACTGCTTACCAACCTCCTCGAGGGTGTGGTCGGTATTCATGTCGATACCGAAGCGCATGCGCAGGACCTTGGCTTCACGGGCAGTGAGGCCGGACAGAACTTCGCGAGTCGCTTCTTTAAGGCTCTCAACGGTGGCGACATCGATTGGCGACTGCATGGTCGAGTCTTCGATGAAGTCACCCAGATGGGAGTCTTCGTCATCACCGATCGGGGTTTCCATGGAGATCGGCTCTTTAGCGATCTTCAATACCTTGCGGATCTTGTCCTCAGGCATTTCCATGCGTTCGCCCAGCTCTTCCGGGGTCGGTTCGCGACCCATTTCCTGCAACATCTGCCGGGAAATGCGGTTGAGCTTGTTGATCGTCTCGATCATGTGCACCGGAATACGGATGGTGCGGGCCTGGTCGGCGATCGAGCGAGTGATCGCCTGACGGATCCACCAGGTGGCATAAGTCGAGAACTTGTAGCCGCGACGGTATTCGAATTTGTCTACCGCTTTCATCAAGCCGATGTTGCCTTCCTGGATCAGATCGAGGAATTGCAGGCCACGGTTGGTGTACTTCTTGGCGATGGAGATCACCAGACGCAAGTTCGCTTCTACCATCTCTTTCTTCGCGCGGCGGGCCTTGGCCTCACCGATCGACATGCGACGGTTGATGTCCTTGATCTCGGCGATCGTCAAACCGGTTTCGGTTTGCAGCGCGGTCAGCTTTTGCTGGCAACGAATGATGTCCGGCTGCAGGCGACCAATGGCTTCAGCGTATTTGCTTTTGCCTTTGGCCAGCGCATCGGTCCAGCTTTCGTCAACTTCATTGCCCGGGAACTGGCGCAGGAAGTCGGCACGTGGCATGCGGGCATCACGAACACAAAGCTGCATGATCGCGCGCTCTTGCTGACGCAGACGATCCAGGGCACTGCGAACACGCTCAACCAGGCCTTCGAATTGCTTCGGAACCAGTTTGATCGGCATGAACAGCTCAGCCAGAAGCACCAGCTCGGCGATTGCCAGCTTGTTACCACGACCGTGCTTTTTCAGCGCCTTGCGGGTGATTTCCATCTGATCGGAGACAGCGCCAAAACGCTGTGCTGCGATGACCGGATCCGGACCGCTTTCGGCTTCTTCTTCGTCATCAGTCGTTGCTTCGGCGTCATCGTCTTCGGTGTCGTCGTCCGCTTTCACGGCTTTCGGATCGACAGGCGGTGGCACTTCTGCAGCAGGCGGCGCAATGCCGTCGTCCGGGTCGATATAACCGCTCAGGACGTCGGACAGGCGGCCACCTTCGGTGGTGACGCGAGTGTATTCGGAGAGAATATGGTCAACCGTGCCAGGGAAGTGCGCAATTGCGCCCATCACTTCGCGGATGCCCTCTTCAATACGTTTGGCGATTTCGATTTCGCCTTCACGTGTGAGGAGCTCTACCGTACCCATTTCACGCATGTACATGCGCACTGGGTCGGTGGTGCGACCAATGTCGGTCTCGACCGCTGCCAACGCTGCTGCTGCCTCTTCGGCCGCGGCTTCGTCGGTATCGGCGTCGGCCAGCATAAGGGAATCCTTATCTGGCGCAACCTCGAATACGTTGATCCCCATGTCGTTGATCATGCGGATGATGTCTTCCACCTGTTCCGGATCTGAAATATCCTCCGGCAGGTGGTCGTTGACCTCCGCGTAAGTCAGGTAGCCCTGCTCACGACCAAGTGTGATCAACTCTTTGATACGAGACTGCTGTTGCGCTTTTCCGGACATAACACCCTATCCACTGAAGGTCTTGGCGGGCAAAAAACAAGCCGAGGATTATACCTGAGCTATGACCTCACGCGCCAGTTGAGGTCGGGTTTGATACAGCCATATTGCGTTTTAATAGGTCGCGCATCTGATTTGCGATCTGATTTGCTTCCTCTGCACTCAATCCTGGCTGCCTGGCTTTTCTGATGAGTGCTTCCAGGCTATCCGTGTGTTGAGCTGCCGATAACCTAGTAATGGTGTCTAAAAACTGTTGTTCAAGGTTGTCGCCATCAATCAGCCATTCCTTTTCCGCTAATGCCTTGAGCAAACGTCCTTGTTCGGTCCCGTGCCAACGGGCCATCAACTGAATTGAGTTTAGCTTAGGATTTTTTTGCACGGCCCCGATAAGGGCGACCAGCAACTGTGCATATGTGTTGCTTTCATTGGCGAAGTGGTCGGCGGTTTCTACCCTGCCAGCCAGATCGGGATGATGAATAAGGGTGCGCAGCGCGATCAGCGTTGGGGCTTCCACCGCAATTGGCGTGCGTGGCGCGCGGGGTTGATCACGATCACCGCCGCGTTTGCCATTTTTGTCCCAGGGCTTCTTGTCCCACTTCTTGCCGCCGGCGCCGGGTTTTTTCGGCGTCCATTCCTGCTGCGGCGCGTACATGTCCTGCGCTTGCGGCTGATGGTAGTCGCTGTAGTCAGGCATGACATCGTAATCGATGCCCGGATCGTAGGCCGGCGGCGCATCTTGAGGTGCGCTTTGCACTAGCTGGCTCACCGCTTCGCCACTGAGACCGGTAATTTCGGTCAGGCGCTGACGCATCAGAATGCGCAGGTTTGCACCAGGTACCTTGTCGATCAGCGGCGCAGCGAGGGTGGCCATGTGAGCCTTGCCTTCAAGCGAGCGTGGGTCCGACTCTTCGGTCAACTGCTGAAAAAAGTAATCGGCCAGCGGTTGAGCGTGCTGATTGATGCGAGCCCGGAACGCGTCAGTGCCTTCGGAGCGAACCAGGGTGTCCGGGTCTTCGCCCTCGGGCAGGAAAAGAAAGCGAGCGCGACGTCCGTCCTGTAAGCACGGCAGCGTCGCTTCCAGTGCACGCCAGGCAGCGTTGCGGCCAGCCTGGTCGCCATCGAAGCAGAACAGCACGTTGGGTACGACGCGAAACAATCGCTTCAAGTGCTCTTCGCTGGTGGCGGTGCCCAGGGTGGCGACGGCGTTGCGCAGACCTTGTTGGGCGAGGGCGATAACGTCCATGTAACCTTCGACAACAATGATTTCGTCCAGGTTGCGGTTGTTCTTGCGCGCTTCGTAAAGGCCGTAGAGCTCCTGGCCTTTATGGAAGACCGGGGTCTCTGGAGAGTTCAGGTACTTCGGTTTGTCATCGCCCAATACCCTCCCGCCGAACGCGATGATGCGCCCCCGACTATCGCGAATCGGGAACATGACGCGATCGCGAAAGCGGTCATAGCGTTTGCCGGTTTCGGCGTTCTCGATCAATAGGCCGGCGTCGACCATGGCTTTCTGCTGCAGGGTATCGCTGCTCAAATGTTTGAACAGATTGTCCCAGCCGGGTGGTGCGAAGCCGAGACCGAAGTCCCGTGCGATCTCGCCCGTCAATCCGCGTCCCTTCAAGTAATCCACAGCGGCTTTGCGCGATGGATGGCTTTTGAGTGCCTGACGATAAAAGTCGGCAGCGGCGGTGAGCAGTGGGTACAGGGGGGAGTCGGTTGGCTGTCGCGGTTTGTGCGGTCGGCCACTTTCTTCCCGGGGTATTTCCATGCCGGCGGCTTTGGCCAGTTCTTCGACAGCCTGGATGAAGTCCAGGTTGTCGTGGTCCATCATGAAGCCGAGTGCATTGCCGCCAGCGCCGCAGCCGAAGCAATAATAGAACTGCTTGTCGGGACTGACGCTGAAGGAGGGGGTTTTTTCTTTGTGGAACGGGCAGCAGGCGGTGTAGTTCTTGCCGGCTTTTTTCATTTGCAGGCGCGAGCTGACTACATCGACGATGTCGGTGCGGTTCAGAAGGTCGTCAATGAAGCTCTGGGGAATTAGCCCGGCCATGGCGTTCTCGTCATCTGCGATGAAGTGGATCCAAAACTTACGACGAACGAGCGTGGTTCGTTGCTTGAGACGCGCAAAGTAGGCGGCTCAAACGGTGTCGTTTGCGTAATCGCTGTCGGGAAGTGTATCTGCCGAAAATCCACTGACGTTAGTACCAATCAGTATTCGACTTTTTGAAAGTATTGCGCTGAACTCCGCAGCGGCCAGTCAATGGCCTCGGATAGCTCATAAGCGGGCACGCAAGAAGGTGCCTTGGGCTGATCGTCGTGAGAGGAATCAGTGGGTGTGCTCGTCAGTAGCCTTGGAAGGCTCGTCAGAAAAGACGTGCACCGCTGGCAAAAGAGCCAGGTCTGACGCTGTGAAGCAGATTTGTCTAGGTCGCGTCTGCGACTTTGACGGTGAAGCATCAAGCGTTTACCGCAAATGCCATAAGCCCGGCTGAGGGCCGGGCTTGGCAGAAGCTTGCTACGAACGTCTGTGTATTAGTACAGACGAACGGCGCGGCGCTGTTCGCGCTGAACTTTCTTCGCGTGACGCTTAACAGCGGCTGCTGCTTTACGCTTACGCTCAGAAGTTGGCTTCTCGTAAAATTCGCGGCTACGAACTTCAGCCAGTACACCGGCTTTTTCGCAGGAGCGCTTGAAACGACGCAGAGCTACGTCGAAGGGTTCGTTCTCTTTTACTTTGACGGCTGGCATCCAGAGCTACCTTCATTCATTACCGGGGTCAACATCCTCGCGGCAAAAGAGCACTTGAAGACGTCGGTTTTTAAGGGTTGCGGATGTTAACCCCTCATCGCTCGGAATGCAAAGCCTCTGATCGAAAACCGCTGGTCGGGGCATCGCGTGGGGACTATTATGCGCGCCTTCGAATTCAGCCTAAACAAGGCGCAAACCCATGCTAGTACTGGGATTAGAGACTTCTTGCGACGAAACTGGTGTCGCACTTTACGACAGTGAACGCGGTTTGTTGGCCGACGCGCTGTTTAGCCAGATTGACCTGCATCGTGCCTATGGCGGTGTGGTGCCGGAGCTGGCGTCGCGTGATCACGTCAAACGCATGCTGCCCTTGATTCGCCAGGTGTTGGCAGAGGCGGGCTGTGTGCCTACCGAGATCGACGCCATCGCTTATACCGCGGGTCCTGGCCTGGTGGGTGCCTTACTCGTAGGGGCTTCGTGTGCCCAGGCATTGGCCTTTGCCTGGGGCATTCCGGCCCTTGGTGTGCACCACATGGAAGGTCACTTGCTGGCGCCCATGCTGGAGGCGCAGCCCCCCCAATTCCCGTTCGTCGCTTTGTTGGTGTCGGGCGGTCATACGCAGTTGGTTCAGGTCGACGGAATCGGTCAATACACCCTGTTGGGCGAGACGCTCGACGATGCAGCCGGTGAAGCGTTCGACAAGACCGCGAAGATGATGGGCCTCAATTATCCGGGTGGACCGGAAATTGCCCGTCTGGCAGAGCAGGGAGTTGCGGGGCGTTTCACTTTCCCGCGTCCGATGTGCGACCGGCCGGGTCTGGCTTTCAGTTTCAGTGGTCTGAAAACCTTCGCTTTAAACACCTGGCAACAGTGTGTCAGCGCCGGGGACGACAGTGATCAAGCCCGTTGCGACATCTCGCTGGCGTTCCAGCAGGCCGTGGTGGAGACTTTGACCATCAAGTGCAAGCGTGCCCTGAAACAGGCGGGTATGAAGCGTCTGGTGATCGCTGGGGGCGTCAGCGCCAACAAGGCACTGCGCACTTCGCTGGAAAAGATGCTCGGCGACTTGAAAGGCGATGTATTTTACGCGCGTCCGGAGTTCTGCACCGACAACGGGGCGATGATTGCGTTTGCCGGTTGCCAGCGACTGCAAGCCGGCCAGCACGAAAGTCTGGCGATCAGCGTACAGGCGCGGTGGCCGATGGAGCAGTTGTCGCCTCTCTGATGAGCGGTACTCATGCGCGGCATTTAAAAATGCCGTTCGCGCCCGGCAAACAGGTCGCGTAGATTGCCGCGGTGACGCCAGACAATCAGCCCGGTGAGCACGCTCATGGGCAGCAATGCAGCCGGCTCTTGCCAGGCGAACAGGGGCAGGGTCAGTGGTGTAGCGATCAGTGCCGCCAGTGAGCTTGTACGGGTCAGGTAGAACGTCAGGACCCACGCGCAGACCGCCAGCAACGCTGCGGGTGGATAAAGCCCCAACAGCATGCCGGCAGCGGTGGCGACACCCTTGCCGCCTCGAAAGCGGAAATACAGCGGGAACAGATGACCGATCACGGCGCAAATGCCGATCCAGGCCTGTTCTTGCAGTGAAAGGCCTGCAAGACTTGCGATCAGTACTGGCAGCAAGCCTTTGCAGAGGTCGCCCAGCAAGGTCAGCACGGCGAGTTTTTTGCCCGCCAGGCGCAACATATTGGTGGCGCCGGCATTGCCCGAGCCACTCATTCGCGGATCGGGGTTACCGGTCAGGCGGCTGAGCAAAATGGCGAAGGACAGCGAGCCGAGCAGGTAGGCGAGAGTCGCCAGTAACCAAAACATGCTAACTATTCCGGGCGAGGACGCCCTGATTCTAACGGCGCATTGCGCCCTTGTCGTGCAGCGGAGAGAAGTGCTTGGACAGAGTGTTTATCGAGGGCCTGGAAGTCGACACCGTGATTGGTGCCTACGACTGGGAGCGAGGCATCCGACAGTGCTTGCGTCTTGATCTGAGTTTTGCCTGGGACAACCGCCCTGCTGCCGCCGGTGACGACCTGACGCTGGCGCTTGACTACGCCAGCGTCTCATCGCGTATTCAGGCGTTTGCCGAGCAGGCTCAGTTTCAGCTGGTCGAAACCTTTGCCGAGCGCCTGGTTGAAGTTTTGATGAGTGAATTCAAGATCACTTGGGTGCGCCTCAAACTGACCAAGCCGGGTGCAGTTCCCGCTGCCAAAGGTGGTGTGGGCGTGGAGATTGAGCGCGGATGTCGCTGACTCAGGTGTATCTCGGGCTTGGTAGCAATATCGAGCGCGAAACCCATCTACAGGCGGGTCTGGATGCGCTCGCAGGTTTTCTGGTGGATATCCGCTGCTCGGCAGTCTTCGAAAGCCAGCCGGTGGGGATCAAGAGCGGGCCATTTTTCAACTTCGTGGTTTCGGCGTTTACCGATCTGTCGTTGATGGAGCTTGATCGACGGCTGAAATTCATCGAGGCGGACAATGGTCGCTACGCACCGGACCGCAAGGGTTTGCCCCTGGACATCGATGTGTTGTTGTTCGGCGACCTGGTAGGCAACTTCGATGGCTTGATCCTGCCGCGAGCAGAAATCCTGAAAAATGCCTTCGTGCTTTGGCCCTTGTCGCTCATTGCCCCGGGTCGCGTGCATCCGGGCGTGGGCAAAAGCTTTGCGGCGTTGTGGCGCGAGGCGCGTATCGATCAAGTGTTGGCGCCAGTGGCGTTCGAGTGGCGCGGTGAGCAGCTGACCCCCTTAGAATTGCTGTGACGCTATTGCTGGCAAGCCCGCTCCCACAAGGTCGACACTGTACCAGCGGGAGCGGGCTTGCCCGCGATGCTTTTCAAGCCGACGCTGCGTCCTTGTAAGCCTTGAGCGCTTTCAAACGCTCGCGCTTGATGGCTTCCCCCAGCTCCGGCCCCTTGAATCCTTTCTCCAGCAACGGCTGAACGGCCACACTTCTGGCGGCAGTTGCCGCGCCACGCAAATAATCTGCTTGTGGATAACTTCTATGCTCCAGACCTTTGCGTCCTCGGGCGTCCATCTCGCACGCCGCGATAAATTCTTCGAACCGCTGTGGTCGCCGATAGATATCAAAACTTTGCAGCAACTCCAGCAAGGTCGAAGGCTTCAGTTCCAAAGCGCGATGACCATGGGTGTGGTACTGGCCCACCAACAGCGCCAGCTCCTGGCAGTCTCGCGGCGCCTTGAAGCGTTGGTTAACCGCTTTTATCAGCTTCAGACCTTTGTGTTCGTGAGCGATGTGGCGCGGCCATTCCTCCTCTGGCGTCAGGCCTTTGCCCAAATCATGCAGCAGGCAGGCCCAGCGCACTGTAAGCGGTTGCTTGTGGAGGGCCGATTGCTCAAGGACGCTGAGTGTATGTGCACCCGTGTCGATTTCCGGGTGATGAACCTCAGGCTGCGGTACACCAAACAATGCATCGACCTCAGGCATCAGGACCTTGAGCGCGCCGCATTCGCGCAGTACTTCGATGAATACTTGCGGCTGGTCTTCCATCAAGGCGCGGGAAATTTCCTTCCAGCTGCGTTCAGCGGTCAAGGCTTCCAGCTCGCCGGACTCGCTGAGCTGACGCATCAACTCCAAAGTCTCGGACGCGACGGTAAAACCCAGCGCCGCGTAACGGGCGGCAAAGCGGGCAACGCGCAATACACGAAGGGGATCTTCGGCAAACGCCGGGGAGACGTGGCGTAGCAGGCGCTCTTTTAAGTCTTTCTGACCTTGGTAAGGATCCGTCAGATTTTGCTGGGCGTCTTCGGCCATCGCGTTAATTGTCAGGTCGCGGCGAACCAGATCTTCTTCAAGGGTAACTTCGGGGCTGGCATGGAAGGTGAAGCCGCCATAGCCGCGTCCGCTCTTGCGTTCAGTGCGAGCAAGCGCATATTCCTCACCGGTTTTTGGGTGAAGAAAGACCGGGAAATCAGATCCCACCGGACGAAACCCCTTGGCGAGCATTTCCTCGGTGGTGGCCCCGACGACGACCCAATCGATGTCGGTGACAGGTTTGCCCAGCAGGCGGTCACGTACTGCGCCACCAACTTTATAAATCTGCATAAAAAACCTCCGTTAGCTCGACAGAATAACCTTTGCGTCGAGCTAACGGAGGCCGAAACCGGTTCAAAGATGAATGACGGCCAAGTCCAGCCGGCCATAATCACTTTCGGAATGCTCACCTCTTGGCGGCACATGATGAGTCTTCGTAACCTGATCCCCTTGCAGGGTCTCCAGGTGTATGTCGAAGCCCCAGAGCCGATGCAGATGCTTGAGCACTTCCTCGGTCGATTCTCCCAAAGGCTTGCGGTCGTGCTGCTGATGACGCAGCGTCAAGGAGCGATCACCACGCCGATCGATGCTGTAGATCTGCACATTGGGCTCGCGATTGCCCAGGTTGTACTGCGCTGCCAGGGTTTCGCGAATAGTGCGATAGCCTCCTTCATCATGAATGGCGGGAACCAGAAGATCGTCTTTCTGATCATCGTCAAGAATGCTGAAGAGCTTCAGGTCGCGAATCACTTTCGGCGACAGGTACTGCAGGATGAAGCTCTCGTCCTTGAAGCTGCTCATGGCGAACTTGATGCTCGACAGCCAGTCCGTACCGGCAATTTCCGGGAACCAGCGGTAATCCTCCTCCGTGGGGCTTTCGCACATGCGCCGAATGTCCCTGTACATGGCAAATCCCAATGCGTACGGGTTGATGCCGCTGTAGTAAGGGCTATCGAAACCCGGTTGCATGACCACACTTGTGTGTGAAGTCAGAAACTCCATCATGAAACCGTCGGTGACGAGACCTTCGTCATACAGGTCATTCATCAACGTGTAGTGCCAGAACGTGGCCCAGCCTTCGTTCATGACCTGAGTCTGGCGTTGCGGATAAAAATACTGAGCGATCTTGCGCACGATTCGTACGATTTCCCGCTGCCATGGCTCAAGCAGTGGAGCGTGTTTTTCGATGAAATACAGGATGTTTTCCTGAGGTTCGGCGGGGAAGCGTGCATTGTCCTTGTCGCTGTATTTGTCCGCGCCTTTTGGAATCGTCCGCCACAGATCGTTGATCTGCTTCTGCAAATGTTCCTCTCGGTCCTTTTGCCGACGGCGTTCCTCTTCCGCTGAAATCGGATAGGGGCGCTTGTAGCGGTCCACTCCGTAGTTCATCAATGCATGGCAAGAGTCCAGCAGATCCTCGACGGCATCGATTCCATGGCGCTCTTCGCACTGCATGATGTACTGCTTGGCAAACACGAGGTAATCAATGATCGAGCTGGCGTCCGTCCAGGTGCGGAACAGGTAGTTGCCTTTGAAAAAGCTGTTGTGCCCGTAGCAGGCATGCGCAACCACCAACGCCTGCATGCAGATGGTGTTTTCTTCCATCAGATAAGCGATGCACGGGTCTGAGTTGATCACGATTTCATACGCGAGCCCCATCTGGCCTCGACTATAGGATTTCTCGGTACTGAGAAAGTGTTTGCCATAGGACCAGTGGTGGTAACCCAGTGGCATACCTACCGAGGCATAGGCATCCATCATCTGCTCAGCAGTGATCACTTCGATCTGGTTAGGGTACGTATCGAGTGCGTAGCGAGCTGCAATACGACTGATTTCACGGTCGTAGGCCTGGATCAGCTCGAACGTCCATTCAGAGCCGGTGGAAATGGGTTGGCGCTTCTGCTCTTTGGCGGTCATGTCACTAACCTGCGCTGGAAGAGTTCACGGAAGACCGGATAGATATCGCCGGCCGAGACCAGTTGTTGCTGGGCAAACGTTTCAGAGAAGGCTTCGGCAATCCGTTCGTACTCGAACCACAGAGCCTGATGTTCGCGTGGGGTAATCTCGACGTAAGTGTAGTACTGCACGAACGGCATGATCTGATTGATCAGAATGTCGCGGCAGATCGGCGAGTCGTCATTCCAGTTGTCACCGTCCGAAGCCTGAGCGGCGTAGATGTTCCACTCATTGCTTGGATAGCGCTCGGCCATGATTTCCTGCATCAGTTTCAAAGCGCTGGAGACGATGGTACCGCCGGTTTCCCGCGAGTAGAAGAACTCCTCCTCGTCCACTTCCCGGGCGCTGGTGTGGTGGCGGATGAATACGACGTCAATCTTGTCGTAGTTTCGCTTGAGAAACAGGTACAGCAAGATGAAGAAACGCTTGGCGATGTCCTTGGTCGCCTGGGTCATGGAGCCGGAAACGTCCATCAGGCAGAACATCACTGCTTTCGAGCTTGGGTTGGGTTGCTTGATGAGCAGGTTGTACTTGAGGTCGAATGTGTCGAGAAATGGCACGCGATGGATTCGCGCGCTGAGCTTTTCGATTTCAGCTTCAATTTCTTGAATATCGCCGAAGTTGTCGGGCTCATCCCGTCTCAGTCGCAACAATTCTTCTTTCGCTTCACGCAACTTTGCCCGGCTGCTGCCGGACAATGCAATGCGCCGGGCATGGGCTGAGCGAAGGGTGCGGATGATGTTGATCCGCGATGGATTACCTTCGTTACTGATCCCTGCTCGGACAGTCTTGAAGGTGTCTGTGCCAGTCAGATTACGCTTGACCAGGTTCGGCAACTCAAGATCCTCGAACATGAATTCAAGGAATTCCTCCTGGGTAATCTGGAAGACGAACTCGTCCATCCCTTCACCCGAGTTACCGGCCTTGCCTGGACCTCTACCGCCACCCCCACCCGGCGGACGTGCAATATGCTCGCCGCTGGTGAATTCCTTGTTGCCGGGGTGCACGACAGTCTGCTTGCCCCCACGGCCATGATGAAGCACCGGCTCGTCTATATCGCGACCGGGAATACTGATCTGTTCGCCATGTTCCATGTCTGTAATGGAACGCCGGCTGACCGCCTCTTCGACGGCTTTCTTGATGTGATCACGGTAGCGCCGCAGAAACCGTTGGCGGTTCACCGTGCTCTTGTTCTTGCCATTGAGACGTCGGTCGATCACATAGCTCATAGGCCCTCCGGGGAGCTTCGAGTCATAAGCTTCAAGCTGCAAGACAGAAGCTTCAGAAACAAGCGGCGCGCGACATATGGCCACGATTACGCAAACAGCGCGTGTTCGTTAGAGATGTGTCGCTTGCCGCTTGCCGCTCCCTTATTGGGACTTTCTAACCCTCAGATACCACTCGGACAGCAGTCGCACCTGTTTGTCGGTGTACCCGCGCTCGACCATTCGTGTAACGAAGTCGTTGTGTTTCTGTTGATCCTCTTTGCTCGCCTTGGCGTTGAAGCTGATAACTGGCAGCAAATCTTCGGTGTTGGAGAACATTTTCTTCTCGATAACCACGCGAAGTTTTTCGTAGCTGAGCCAGGTCGGGTTCTTGCCGTTGTTGTTGGCCCGGGCGCGCAGTACGAAGTTGACGATTTCGTTGCGGAAATCCTTCGGATTGCTGATGCCTGCAGGTTTTTCGATCTTTTCCAGCTCTTCGTTCAACGCCACGCGATTGAGGATCTCGCCGGTTTCCGGATCGCGGTATTCCTGATCCTGAATCCAGAAGTCTGCGTACAGCACATAGCGATCGAAGATGTTCTGGCCGTACTCGCTGTAAGACTCGAGGTAAGCGGTCTGGATCTCCTTGCCGATGAATTCGATATAACGCGGTGCCAGGTATTCCTTGAGGAAGCGCAGGTAGCGTTCGCGTGTCTCGGCCTGGAATTGCTCTTGTTCAATCTGCTGCTCAAGTACATAAAGCAGGTGGACCGGGTTGGCGGCGATTTCGTGCGGATCGAAGTTGAAGACCTTCGACAGGATCTTGAATGCAAAACGCGTCGACAGCCCGTTCATGCCCTCGTCGACACCGGCGTTATCGCGATATTCCTGTATCGATTTAGCTTTCGGATCGGTGTCCTTCAGGTTCTCGCCGTCATACACCCGCATCTTGGAATAGATGTTGGAGTTCTCCGGTTCTTTGAGGCGCGAGAGCACGGTGAACTGGGCCAGCATCTTCAAGGTGTCGGGCGCGCAGTGAGCTTTGGCCAGCGAACTGTTGAACAGCAGCTTGTCGTAGATCTTCACCTCATCGCTGACCCGCAGGCAGTACGGCACCTTGACGATGTAGATCCGGTCGATGAACGCTTCGTTGTTCTTGTTGTTACGGAAGGTGTGCCATTCCGATTCGTTGGAGTGAGCAAGCAGGATCCCGGTAAAAGGAATGGCCCCCAGTCCTTCGGTACTGTTGTAGTTACCTTCCTGAGTGGCGGTCAGCAACGGGTGCAGCACCTTGATCGGCGCCTTGAACATTTCGACGAATTCCATCAGGCCCTGGTTGGCCCGGCACAGTGCGCCCGAGTAGCTATAAGCATCGGCGTCGTTCTGTGGGTATTCCTCCAGTTTGCGGATGTCGACCTTGCCCACCAGCGCGGAGATGTCCTGGTTGTTCTCGTCTCCCGGCTCGGTTTTGGCCACCGCAATCTGGTTGAGAATCGATGGATAAAGCTTCACCACGCGGAACTGGCTGATGTCGCCGCCGAATTCGGCCAGGCGCTTGGTGGCCCATGGCGACATGATGGTGTTGAGGTAGCGCCGCGGAATGCCAAAGTCTTCTTCAAGGATCGCGCCATCTTCAGTGGCGTTGAACAGACCCAGGGGCGATTCGAACACCGGTGAACCCTTGATCGCGTAGAAGGGCACCTTTTCGATCAACTGTTTGAGCTTCTCGGCGAGGGACGATTTACCGCCACCCACGGGACCGAGCAGATAGAGGATTTGTTTCTTCTCTTCGAGGCCCTGAGCGGCATGCCGGAAATACGACACGATCTGGTCGATGCATTCTTCCATCCCGTGGAAGTCTTCAAAGGCCGGATAGCGACGAATAACCTTGTTGGAGAAGATGCGCGACAGCCTCGAGTTGGTCGAGGTGTCGAGCAGCTCCGGTTCACCGATAGCCAGCAACAAGCGTTCGGCGGCGGATACATAGGCGCTGCGGTCCTTTTTGCACAGCTCAAGATACTCTTGCAGCGAGAGTTCTTCCTGGCGTGTGGATTCGAAGCGTTGTTGGAAGTGGCTAAAGATACTCATGACGTCACCTCGCTCGATACGTGGAGCCGACGCCGGATCACTCAGTCGATGCTGGCAGCAACCGAACAGGCAGTCGCTGTTTACCCCCCAGAACTCTTTCACAGCTGACGACTGCGAAAGCTACTCCCGATGACCCGCGCGCCGGTGTACCGGCTCTCCCCTGTTTTGGATGGCCTGGGCTTAAGGATAGTTGGGAATTCGGGAGGTAAAGGCGAGATACGTAATTAGTTGTGGCTGACCGTTCGTCTGCCTCGGCGCAAGCCCACGGGAGACGTGGGCTTGCGCGTTACAAAAATATTATTCAGAAGTGCCTTGCGCGGTATCTGAAGGATAAGTCGTACGCCACAACTCAAAACCGCCGTCCATGCTGTAGACGTCAGAGAAGCCCTGGCTGATGAGGTACGCCGCCGCGCTCTGGCTTGAGTTGCCGTGGTAGCAGACCACGACGGTCGGTGCATCGAGGTCGGCTGCCCGGATGAAATCCGAGATGGAAACGTTGTCCAGATGTTTGGAGCCCGCGATGTGTAGCGCAGCATAAGTTTGCGGATCGCGAACATCGACCACCACTGCGCCTTGTTCACGCAGGGCCTGGGCCTGTTCGGGGGGGATACGTTTGAATTCGCTCATGGCGGGCTCCTGTGGCTCGGCTGAAAGCGCAGTCTAGCGCTGGGCGCTGGCTGACGATGATTCGGAAATAGTCTGGGCGACTGGCGGTTTGGCTACATGGCCATGCTCGTCGCATTTGCAGGACAGGCGCTCGCCGCTGTCGACATTCATCAGGGTCAGTGCACCGCCCCAGACACAGCCGGTGTCGAGCGCCGAAATGCCCGGTTCAAGCACTTTGCCTTCCAGCGCGGCCCAGTGACCAAAGATGATTTTCACGTCTTTGGTTTTGCGTTCCTTGTGCTGAAACCAGGGCTTGTAACCTGGCGGTGCAGAGTCGACGCCTTCCTTGCTCTTGAGATCGAGCTTGCCTTCAGCAGTGCAGAAACGCATGCGGGTGAAATAGTTGGTGATCACCCTCAGGCGCGTGACGCCTTTGAGGTCGCTGTCCCACTTCGCTGGGTCGTTGCCGTACATGCCATCGAGGTAGGGTGGAAGCAGGTTGTCGTCTTGCAGGGCCGCCTCGACCTCAGCGGCACACTTCAGGGCTTTACGCAGCGACCATTGCGGCGGAATGCCGGCATGCACCAATGCGATGTTGCGCTGTTCGTCGTAATGCATGAGCTTCTGCTGGCGCAACCAATCCAGCAACTCTGCGCTATCGGGAGCTTCGATAATTTCGCGAAGGGTGTCGCTTTTTTTCAGGCGTTCGATGTTCTTTCCCGCGGCCAGCAAATGCAGGTCATGGTTGCCGAGTACGCACACCAGCGATTCGCGGATGCTATAGAGAAAGCGCAGGGTTTCCAGGGATTGGGGGCCACGGTTGACCAGATCGCCTACCAGCCACAAACGGTCTTTAGCCGGGTCGTAGGCGACTTTCTCAAGCAGGCATTGCAATGCCTCAAGACAGCCCTGCAAGTCACCAACGGCGTACGTTGCCATCAGTGCAGGGCTCCGGGCACCGCCAAACGAAATGGCGCGATGACAGCGTCGAAGTGTTTGCCGTCCTCAGCGATCATTTCATAGGTGCCCTGCATTGTGCCGACTTTGGAGGTCATCACCGTGCCACTGCTATAGGTGTGGCTCTTGCCCGGATCGATCAATGGTTGCTGGCCAACGACGCCCGCACCACGAACCTCCTCGACATGCCCGTCACCATCGGTGATTACCCAGTGCCGCGACAGCAGCTTGGCGGGTAGTTCGCCATTGTTCTGCACGGTGATGGTGTAAGCGAAGGCAAAGCGTTCGTGCTCGGGTTGCGATTGTTCTGCCAGATAGCGGGTGACGACGCTGACGTCGACCTGATAGCGAGGATCGGACATGCAAGAGGCCTTAAAAACGAAGCGGGACGCGGGGCGTAGCTGATAGGACTCAGTCTAGGCCAAGTATCGGGTAGTAAACCAGACCTGACGGCTGGTGTCTTACCCGATAACGTTCGTTCGTCTCAGTCTGCGGCGGGTTTCTGTAGGACTTGTTCGCTGAGCTTGTCGGCCAGGCGTACGAACGCGGCCAGATCGAGTTGCTCCGGGCGCAGACTGCCATCGACTCCGGCCGCTTCGATCTCGTCATTGCTGAGCAGCAGCTTCAGGGTGTTACGCAAGGTTTTACGGCGCTGGTTGAAGGCTTCGCGCACGACGCGCTCCAGCAGTTTGTGATCCTTGGCCGGGTGCGGAAGCACCGCATGAGGCACCAGGCGCACGATGGCCGAATCGACTTTAGGCGGCGGATTGAACGCGCCAGGGCCTACGTTGAACAAGTGCTCCACGCGGCAGTGGTACTGAACCATGATCGACAGACGACCCCAGTCACCGCCACCCGGGCCAGCAGCCATGCGCTCGACCACTTCCTTTTGCAACATGAAGTGCATGTCACGGATCAGGCTGGCGTTGTGCAGGAGGTGAAAGATCAGCGGCGTGGAAATGTTGTACGGCAGGTTGCCGACGACCCGAAGACTGCCCGGGGCTGCATTCAGGCTGTTGAAGTCGAACTTCAGTGCATCACCCTGGTGCAGGTTGAAGTTGCTCTTGCCGCCAAACTGTTGGTTCAGGATCGGGATCAGGTCTTTGTCCAGTTCAACCACGTCGAGTTGCGCGCCACTGCTGAGCAGGCCTTGTGTCAGTGCACCCTGACCCGGGCCGATTTCAAGCAGGCGGTCTTCAGTCTTGGCATGGATGGAACGCAGGATACGGTCGATAACACCCGCATCGTGCAGAAAATTCTGGCCAAAACGCTTGCGCGCGCGGTGTTGGTAATGCTCGGTCATAAACGGGTCTCGGCCATCTGGTAGGCGGTTTCCAGGGCGACTTGCAGGCTGCCGGTGTCAATTCTTCCGCTGCCGGCCAGGTCCAGGGCTGTGCCGTGGTCGACCGACGTGCGGATGATTGGCAAGCCCAGAGTTACGTTCACTGCCGCGCCGAAGCCTTTGTACTTCAGCACTGGCAGGCCCTGGTCGTGGTACATCGCCAGCACCGCGTCGCAGTGCTCCAGATATTTGGGGGTAAACAGAGTGTCGGCGGGGAGGGGGCCGCGAAGGTCCATGCCCTCGCCACGCAGGCGCTCTAATGTAGGTTCTATGATGTCGATTTCTTCATGGCCCAGGTGACCGCCTTCGCCGGCGTGCGGGTTAAGTCCGCAGACCAGGATACGTGGCTGGGCAATGCCGAATTTTTCTTGCAGATCGGCGTGCAGGATTCGAGTGACCCGCTCCAGGCGCTCCGGTGTGATTGCATCGGCAATCTCGCGAAGGGGCAGGTGAGTGGTGACAAGCGCCACGCGCAATCCGCGAGTCGCCAGCATCATCACCACTTGCGCGGTCTGTGTCAGGTCGGCGAGAAATTCCGTGTGCCCGGAGAAGGCGATCCCCGACTCGTTGATCACGCCTTTGTGGACGGGCGCGGTGATCATGCCGGCGAAATGCCCGTCCAGGCAGCCTTGGCCCGCTCGGGTCAAGGTTTCGAGCACGAACGCAGCATTGGCCTTGTCCAGTCGCCCGGCGATGACTTTGGCGTTGAGCGGAGTGTCCCACACGTACAGGCTGTTTGCCGGTGCCGGGGTATCTGGCCAATTGTCGGGAGTTACTGCAAGCAGATCGACAACCACACCCAGCTGCGCGGCGCGCTCAAGGAGCAGGTCGCGGCTGGTAATGGCAATCAGGGGGTGTGGCTGGGCTTGCGAGGCGAGCAGCAGGCACAGGTCAGGACCTATGCCGGCTGGTTCGCCGGGTGTCAGAGCGAAACGTTGGGGTTTCACTGCGCTGCCTGGTCTGCACCAGGGAGTTTGATCTCTACGTACGCTTCGTCACGGATCTGACGCAGCCAGGTTTGCAGCTCTTCGTCGTACTTGCGATTACGCAGTACGGTCATTGCTTGCTGCTCGCGAGCCTGGTTGGTGCTGTCGGTAGCGCGGCGACCAAGGACTTCCAGGACGTGCCAGCCGTATTGAGTCTGGAACGGCTTGGACAGCTTGCCTTGCGGGGTGTTGGCCATCACTTCACGGAATTCAGGCACCAGTGCATTCGGGTCGATCCAGTTCAGGTCGCCACCGTTGAGGGCAGAGCCCGGGTCTTCCGAATAGCTCTTGGCCAGCTCGCCGAAGTCTTCGCCTGATTCGATACGTGTGTAGAGCGACTCAGCCAGGGCTTTGGTTTTTGCTTCATCACGGATCGGGCTAGGTTTGACCAGGATATGACGCACGTGAACTTCGTCACGCACTTGGGCCTCGCCGCCACGCTTGTCGAGAATCTTCAGGATGATGAAGCCACCTGGAGTGCGCATTGGCTGGGTGATGTCCCCAACCGCCATTGTGCTCAGCATCCGGTCAAACGGTGGTGGCAATTGAGCAGCTTTACGCCAGCCCATGTCGCCACCTTCCAGTGCTGTCTCGCTGGCGGATTTGGCGATTGCCAACTGACCGAAGTCAGCGCCTTGCTTGAGCTGCTGGTACACCGCGTCCGCTTGCTTGGCAGCATTCTGAATCGCGTCGGAGTTGGCGCTTTCCGGTGTAGGAATCAGGATGTTGGCCAGGCGGAACTCTTCGGACAGCTGCATTTTGCCAAGGTCGGAAGCGAGGAAGTTTTTCACTTCCTGCTCGGACACCTGGATGCGCTCGGCCACGCGACGCTGACGTACACGGCTGATGATCATTTCGCGACGGATCTGGTCACGGGCGTCGTCGTAAGACAAGCCATCGCGAGTCAGGGCTGCGCGGAATTGATCCACGGTCATGTTGTTGCGCTGTGCAATGGTGCCGACAGCCTGGTTCAGTTCTTCATCGGTAATACGGATGCCGGAGCGTTCGCCGATCTGCAGTTGCAGGTTTTCGACGATCAGGCGCTCTAGCACCTGCTGATCCAGCACGCCAGGCGGCGGCGCAGCGGCGCCACGCTTGGCGATGGTTTGCTGAACTTCATGAACCCGTTGGTCCAGTTGGCTCTGCATGACCACGTCGTTGTCGACGATGGCCACCACTTTATCGATGGACTGCACCGCGGCGTTGGCCGCGGTACCCAGGAACAGCGCGCCCAGTACTAGCGGGCGCAGACAATCAGAAAGCTTGGTCTTCACGTTCACGATAACCTTGGATGCCTTTGTCGAGGAAGCTCTCTACTTTGGCGCCGGTGAGGCCGCCGAGTCCCTTCAGAACAATTTGGAGGAAGACGCCATGGTCGCCTTTTTCGTTTTGCGGAGCGTCTTGGCTGGTTTCGTCGTAGTCGACGAAGTAGCGGTTGATCACGCGCAGTTTCCAGCAGCAGTTGTCGTACTCGAAGCCACCGAAGGCATCCAGGGTACGGTTACGGTTGTAGTCATACTGCCAGCGGCTGATGAGGTTCCATTGCGGCACGATCGGCCAGATCACCGAGAAGTCGTGCTGTTGAATCTTGTAATAGTCCTTCACGTAGCCAGGTTGGCCTGGAGTACCGTAGTCACCGCCGCCCACTTGCCACTTACCGGTGTTCTGGTCGTAGCGGATCTGGTCGTTGCGATAACGATAACCGGCGTTGATAACCTTGTTCGGGTTGTCTTCAGGCTGGTAATGGAACATCGCGCTGCCCGAGCGAGGGCTGCGGGTATCCGGGTCCCAGTTGTAATCGGCGGTCGTACGCCAATCGCGGTTCCAGCGATATTCGTATTCCAGCGCATAAGGCGAAACCTTGGATTTCGCATCTTCGCGGGTCTTGGCGTCGATACCTGGCAACTGGACTTCGCGGTTCTTGAAATAGAACGCCTGACCGACGCTGATGCGTTGACGCTCGAAACCGTTGTCTTCGATCCAGCGGTTGGTGATGCCCAGGGCCAGCTTGTTCTCGTCACCGACGCGGTCGGCACCGGAGAAGCGGTTGTCACGGAATAGTGACGAATAATTGAAGGTGTATTCGCCAGTGTCGAATACCGGAATGTCTTCCTGGTCCGTCTCTGGGACGTAGAGGTAGTACAAACGCGGTTCAAGTGTCTGGTTGTAGTTTTTGCCAAACCATGTGGTTTTGCGATCGAAGTACAGACCACTGTCGATGCTGGCAATCGGTACGCCACGATTCTGGTTGGTGTCGAAGGTGCCGTTGAGCTTGTCCTGTTCAGCATTCTGAGCGGCGATCTGAGATTTACCGATGCTATCCAGATCCAGCTGGTACTGGGTGTATTGGTATTTGAGCTGTGGTTTCAGGAAACCATAGGACCAGTCCAGCGGCAGGCTGACAGCGGGTGCAAGGTTGAGGCGATCGCCATTGGCGCGTGCCAGGCCTTGTACGTTGGTATCCAGTCGCGGAGAAACGTTGCCATCTTCATCGGTGAAGTTGCCGTTTTTCAGGTCGCGATCAAACCGCACGAGCTCAGTGTCATAGGAGAAATTCAAGCCGCCTGGCTGTTCGGGCAGTGCACCATTGAAGGTGATCTGCGGCAAACGGTCATACGGCGTGATGTTCGAGACAGTTGCCAGCTGATAAGCCTGGGCATTCAGTCGAGCGGTATAGCTGTCGCCGCGATAGCTAACGGAACCCTGCTGGTTCACATAATCAGCGCTTTTCACACCAATCTGGTCAGTCTGCAGATCCTGGAAGTAATACGGGTCGCTGATCTTGGTGTAATCGACCTGCGTGAAGACGCGCGAGTCGAGGCCACCTTTGTGCTGCCAGTTGTACATGTAGCGGGTTTTTTCGTAATCGCTCTGCTGGCTGCGTTCGGTGTCCTCGTCGTTGAGGTAAGCAGCACCGAACTGACCTTCGCTGGACGGGGTCAGGTAGCGGAACTCGCCTTCCATCAACAAGCCATGCTTGCTCATGTAACGCGGGTACAACGTGGCATCGTAGTTCGGCGCCAGGTTGAAGTAGTACGGCGTGACCAGCATGAAGCCGGTATCGGTGCCGGTGCCGATAGTCGGCGGCAGGAAGCCGGACTGGCGACGGTCATCGATCGGGAAGTAAATGTACGGCGTGTAAAGAACCGGAATGTCCTTGACCCGCAGTGTCACGTTGGTCGCGGTGCCGAAGCCGGTGGCCGGGTTAAGGGTGATGTTATTACCCTTGAGCTGCCAGGCGTTGCTGTTCGGTTCGCACGTGGTGTACGTACCATCCTTCAGGCGGATGATCGCGTTCTCGGCACGTTTGGCGTACAGGGCGCTACCGCGAATACGTGACTTGTGAAGAATGTACTCGGCGTTGTCGACCTTGGCTTCGCCGGTGTCGAGCTGGACATCAGCGTGGTCGCCGACGATCAGGGCGCCATTGTCACGAACCCGGACATTGCCGCTCAGTTCGCCACGGCTTTCAGCCTGATAAAGATTCGCTTCGTCGGCTTCGACCTGCATGCTGCCCTGACGCATGACGACGTCACCGGCCAGGGTCGCGACCTGCTCATCCTGCTTGTACCGGGAGGCTTTGGCGCCGAGGAAGGTCGGGGCGTCACTTTTACTCGTCTTGTCATTCATGCCAGGACGAATCGGTTCGATATAGGAACCAGAGCAGTAAGGACCTGTTTCGGCCAATTGTGCTGCTGTGAGGTTTTCGCGTGGAACCCAGTCGAGGTGACTGTAGTCTGCACTGCGCGACTTCAATCCGCGTCCCTTGGCCTCGGTCACCAGTGCCGTTTTGGCGCCGGTGTCTTCGCTGGAACCGCCGTCGGCTGGTGTCTCGCCGCTCGCGCCTACCGCACTGCCGTCATGGACGGGGCGAGGAGGCAGGGCAGCCGCTGGCGATTTTGGCGCACAGTCCCAGGCACCCGAAGCAGAGACTGAGCAGTCATACTGTTCCGCGGCGACCACGAACGAAGTGGCTAGGGGTTGCAGGGCCAGCAGACTGCCGGTTACCAACAACGGAAATTTTTTACGAAACGCGGGGGATTTCAATGCCATCTTATTAGTCCGGGCTTCCTGCGTGCCATCTGCCCGCGGTGTGGGCCGCACGCCTCTCGATGGTCTGAAAAAGATGCTGGATAATAAAGCATGACCCGCTTGACGGCTAGCGCCGTCGGAGACCCTTGCAATGCCTGACCAAGATGTACGTTTGCAACACCTGAAAGTTTGGCTCGATGAGCAATTGGCGATTCACTACGCAGATCAGGGCTGGGGTGCCGTACCCCCGGCCACGTTGACTGCTGCCAGCAGTGACGCAAGTTTTCGGCGGTATTTTCGCTGGGAGGGCGAGGGCAGGAGTTTCGTCGTGATGGACGCACCTCCGCCTCAGGAAAACTGCAAACCCTTCGTGGATATTGCTTTTTTGCTGGAGAAATCCGGAATTAACGTGCCGAAAATTTATGCCGAAGACCTTGAACGCGGCTTTCTTCTGCTGAATGACCTTGGAAACAAGACGTACCTGGACGTGATCAACAGCGAAAACGCCGATGATCTGTTCAAGGATGCGCTGCAAGCGTTGCTGGCTTTTCAGCAACTGCCAATGGTGGCGCCGTTGCCAAGTTATGACGTGGCCTTGCTGCGGCGTGAGCTGGAATTGTTCCCAGAGTGGTACGTCAAGCATGAATTGGGCATCGAGTTCGATTCCGCTCAGCAAGCACTCTGGCAGAAAGCCAGCGATCTGTTGATCGACAGCGCACTGGCACAGCCGAAAGTGCTGGTCCACCGCGATTACATGCCGCGCAACTTGATGCTCAGCCAACCCAACCCCGGTGTGCTGGATTTTCAGGACGCGGTCTATGGCCCAGTGACCTACGACGTGACCTGTCTGTTCAAGGACGCTTTTCTCAGCTGGCCTGAAGAGCGTGTACGCGGTTGGCTGCAAGATTACTGGCAACAAGCGGGCGCTCTGGGCATTCCGGTTCAGCCGGATGTAGAAGATTTCCTGCGCGCCAGTGATCTTATGGGCGTGCAGCGTCACTTGAAAGTCATCGGCATCTTCGCCCGCATCTGTCACCGCGACGGCAAGCCGCGTTATCTGGCGGACGTACCGCGATTCTTTGCTTATATAGAGAACGTTGTCGCGCGCCGACCTGAGCTGGCTGAGCTAAGGGCTTTGCTGGACAGCCTGCGCGGCGGAGTAACAGCATGAAGGCGATGATTCTGGCGGCAGGCAAAGGCGAGCGCTTGCGCCCGCTGACCCTGACCACGCCCAAACCGCTGGTTCGTGCCGGTGGTGTGCCGCTGATCGAGTATCACTTGAAGGCCCTGGCAATCGCGGGCTTCACCGAAATTGTGATCAACCACGCCTGGCTCGGTCAGCAGCTTGAAAACTATCTGGGTGACGGATCGCAGTACGGCGTTCGAATCCAGTACTCGCCGGAAGGTGAGCCACTGGAAACTGGCGGCGGTATTTTCCGTGCATTGCCGCTATTGGGCGACGATGCGTTCCTGGTGGTCAACGGTGATATCTGGACCGACTATGACTTCAGCATGTTGCACCAGCCTATCTCCGGGTTGGCGCATCTGGTGCTGGCGGACAACCCGCCTCATCACCCGACCGGCGATTTCAGTCTGAGCGACGGTCACGTTCGCGACGGTGAGCCGGGTGCTGAAACATTGACCTACAGCGGCATTGCCGTGCTGCATCCGCAGCTGTTCGACGGGTGTTCGGCAGGCGCCTTCAAACTCGCGCCGCTGCTGCGCACAGCGATGGCGGCCGGGCAGGTCACCGGCGAACGCCTCAGCGGACACTGGGTAGATGTGGGTACTCACGAGCGCCTGGCTGAAGTGGAAACCTTGATAGAAGCGAGCCGCTGACATGTTGTGGCCAGGGACTCTGATTGGAGCCGGAGCCGGCTTTGCCATAGCCAGCATCCCGGGGGCCATGCTCGGCGCCTTGTTAGGGCAGGCGCTTGACCGGCGTTTGCAGCTGCAGAGCTGGGGGCATTTGCGGGAAAAGCTCGGTGGCCGTCCTGTACTGCGTAACGACGAACTGTTGTTTGTGCTGCTTGGACGGCTGGCGAAGTGTGACGGGCGCGTCGTGGATGGGCACATCCAGCAAGCCCGTCAGGAAATGCGCGCGCTGGAAATGACCGAGTCAGCCCAGCGCCGAGCGATTGCCGCTTTCAATAGAGGCAAATCCGGGCATGACCGTTTGCGCGGTCATTTGAGGCGCTTGAGCGCCCAGCCTTTCGCGGCAGAAGGGGTGTTGCGCGCCTGCTGGCGAATGATCTGGGCCGACGGCCAGGCGGGGCGCAGTGAGCGTGAGCTGATTGCGCTGTGGGGCAAGTGGCTGGGCTGGAGTTCCCGGCAGGTACAGGCACTGGCGACCGATTACGAGCCACAGAAACGTCCGTTGGTCAGCAGTACGCTGACCTATCAGGACGCAATGCGGTTATTGGGCGTGTCCGCTACCAGCGATCCGGCGCAGATCAAGCACGCCTATCGGCGCCTGCTTAGTCGTCATCATCCGGACAAAATTGCCGGCAGTGGCGCGACGGCGATGCAGGTTCGGGAGGCGACTGACAAAACGCGGGAGTTGCATAACGCCTACACGTTGATTCGTCAGCGGCGGGATTTTCGTTAGCCATCCACAAGATCAAACAATCGTCCGAATGCATCCCGTGCCTTCGGACGATCTTCTGCTTTTTCGCTCAATCAGCAGCATTAGGACTCAACCAGCCACGTACCCGGCGCACCAGTTGCTCCTGTTGATCCTTGGCATTACCCGGCAGTGATTTCAGCGACACCTGACTGAACGCCGACGTCTTCAATCGCTTGCTCGCCTGCAATCGCTCCAGCGCTGCGTTTCGATCGAGCGGCTTGTCCATGTAGAAGATGTCCGCTGTGGGTAGCTTCAGGGTTGGCGTGAGTTCGGTCAGTTCGGGTTTCGCCTTGGCGGGTGTCTGGACAGCGACCATCACCAGTTTCTCGACTTGCGACGGTTGCTTTTCGCTCATATATCGAGCTGCCCAGTAACCACCAGTGCCGTGCCCCAATACCACGATGCTGGGGGCGCTTTGCTGTTCGGCGTAGGCAATAGCGGCATCCAGGCGCGCAAAAATCCGTTCGGCGTCGACCTTGGCGTGTTCTTCGCTACTGTCGACCACGACTTTGTCAGCCACGTCCGCTTCCCCGCCTGCCGCTTGTTCGATAGGCGCGGCGGTCGTGGAATCCTTGCTCCCGACATCCGGTGCCTTGATGGTGGGCGGTACGTCGAGGACTCGAGGCGCAATGACATCGCTTTGCAAGTCCGGCAAGGTGATACTCAGGCTGCTCCAGCCGGCGTTCGGTAATTGGCGTCGCAATGGACCGATTGCTTGAGGCCAGTCAGCTGTTTCGCCGACGCCCGGGATGATAATGACTACGCCTTTGGGCTCAGCGACATTGGCCGGTTTCCATAGCGACAGAAACGTGTCGGCGCCGGCTTGCAGTTGTTGCTGTTCCGCTGCGGGGATCGTTCGCTCCAGCGCTGCGGCCTCTTCCTGGCTGCGTTCAGGCAGCGGCTCGCGTTCGACCGGTTTTGCTTCGGTGGGTGTTTGCGCCGGAACCGGATCAGCCGCCTCAACTGAAAAGGCGCAAGGCAGGATCAGCGACAGGCACAATGCTGGCAGTGCCAGGCGGTAGACAGGGGGCATCGGATATTCCAGGCCAGAAGTGATTCGGGCAGCCTAATGGGTTGGTCAGTGTTTGTCAGTGTGCGGAGCTTCAATGATGCGTTTTCGCTGCCTGTGGGTTATCGGCTGCTTTTGGGTTCCCTTGATGAGCTGGGCGGCGTCCGCGCCACCGGCACACGTTGCCCAGTTGTCAGAGGGGCAACAGCAATGGCTGGAAGACCACCGCGAATTGCGGGTTGGATTGGTTCTGCAGGCGCCCTATGCCCAATACGATCGTCGCTTGCAGCGCCTGTCCGGTGTCAACGTCGAGCTGATGAAGTGGTTGGCCAAAGCGCTCAAGATCGAGCTGAGCTGGCGAAACTATCCCGACCTTGCGCAACTGGAAACGGCTGCGCGCGAAGGGGAGATCGACCTCGCGCCGGGGTTGACTCAAACCCCCGGTGGTTTGCGTCTTTGGCAGTTTTCAGACCCCTACATGCGGGTGCCGCAATTGGTCGTCAGCGACCAGAAAAGCAACGGTGCAGTGGAGCTGGAAAAACTCGACAGCCAGACCCGGGTGGCAGTGCGCATGCCGGGTGCCACGGCTGACTACCTGCGTAGCAATTTTCCGCATTTGAATCTGCAAGGCGTGCCCATCGAGCGCCAGGCGTTGCAACTCCTGTTGAGTCAACAAGCCAGTTACGCCGTGGTCGACGAAGCGCAATTGGGACGGCTGTCCGCCGAGCCCGAGTTCGCGGGGCTGGTGGTCGTCGGCGACATCGGCTTACCGCAGTTGCTGCGGGTGGCCACGCGTCGTGACTGGCCTGAACTGGCGGGGATCGTCGAAAGTGCCCTGCGAGCGATCCCTGCCAAGGACCTGGAGCAACTGCACAACCAATGGCTGCAACCCAAATACCCGCGCCTGACCGAGTCTCCGGGGTTCTGGCAAAACCTCTGTCTTCTGTTGGCCGTGATCATGCTGAGCAGCATGGCCATTGTGTTTTGGCAGCGTCGGCAGCAGCACAGTCTGGAGCAGCGCCTTTTGGCCGCACGAGAAGATATTGCGTTGCGCACGGCCAGCGAAGAGGCCTTGCGACTCACCCAGTTTTCCATCGACCAAAGTACGGTCGGTATCTTGTGGGTGAATTGGGACAGTCATGTGCGCTATGCCAACCGTGCCGCCGAAACCATGCTCGGTTATACGGCGGACGGGATCATTGATCGGCCATTGATCGACTTCGAGCCAGGTTTGCACATGGATCGCTGGTTGAACCTGTGGAAACGCGCCAGGGCCAGCGAAGAGGGGCCGCAATCCTTTGAAACCAACTGTGTGCGTGCCGATGGCAGCATTCTGCCGACGGATGTGTCGCTGAGTTTCCTGCGTTTTCGCGACGGCGAATACCTGGTGGTGTACCTCAATGACGTCACCGAGCGCCGTCGTGCTCTGGCTGCGTTGCAGGAAAGTGAAGCGCGGCTGCAAGGGATTGCCGCTAACGTTCCGGGTCTGGTCTTTCGACTGGAGCGAGCGCCGGTGACAGGGCAGGTCGATTTTGCCTACATCAGTGAAGGCAGCGAGAGTCTGGTTGGCTATTCGCCAGCGACGTTGGCTCATCGCGACAAAGGCCTGCGCAGTCTGGTGCATCCCGATGACAAGGCGAGCTATCACCAGACCCAGGACCGTGCTCTGGACACCGACAGTGACTGGTCATGGCAAGGACGAATCCTGACCCGCCAGGGCGAGCAACGCTGGGCTGAAATCAAGGCGATTACCCGACGCCTTGAGGATGGCGCCTACGTCTGGGACGGGATCGTTTGGGACATCAGCGAGAGCAAACGCATCGAACTCGAGCTCGCGGGTTCCCGCGAGCAACTGCGTGAATTGTCTGCACATCTGGAAAGCGTGCGGGAGGAGGAGAAAGCTCGTATCGCGCGTGAGGTTCACGACGAGTTGGGTCAGATGCTCACCGTATTGAAGCTGGAAACTTCCATGTGCGAATTGGCCTACGCACAATTGGACCCTGGTCTGAACGAGCGCCTGAACAGCATGAAGCGTTTGATCGCCCAGTTGTTCCAGCTCGTGCGCGATGTGGCGACGGCGCTCCGTCCGCCGATTCTCGACGCCGGTATTGCTTCAGCAATTGAATGGCAGGCCCGGCGTTTCGAAGCGCGTACGCAGATTCCGTGTCTGGTGCAAGTACCGGACAATCTGCCCGCGCTCAGTGATGGGATGGCCATCGGCTTGTTCAGGATTCTTCAGGAGGCGCTAACCAATGTCATGCGGCATGCCCAAGCGCATACTGTCGAACTGACATTGGTGCGTGAAGGCGACGAACTGTGTCTGACCGTCAGCGACGACGGCGTAGGATTTGTCGCCACGACCGGTCGGCCAACATCCTTTGGTGTGGTCGGCATGCGTGAACGTGTGTTGATCATGGGCGGGCAGTTGTCGCTCGACAGTGAGCCGGGGGAGGGTACGACGTTGATCGTGCGTGTTCCTTTGGCGGCGGCCTGAGGTATTTGTTGGAGCACCTGCTCGCGAATGTTCCTGGCTCTGACATTAAGAAGAATGGAGAAGTCTGTGATCCGTGTACTGGTAGCCGAAGACCACACCATCGTTCGTGAAGGCATCAAGCAGTTGATTGGCCTGGCCAAGGATTTGTTGGTGGTGGGGGAGGCGAGCAATGGCGAGCAGTTGCTCGAGATCTTGCGACATGTGCCCTGCGAGGTGGTGCTGCTGGATATCTCCATGCCTGGCGTCAACGGCCTGGAAGCCATTCCACGGATTCGGGCGCTGAACAATCCGCCCGCGATCCTGGTGTTGTCGATGCACGATGAGGCGCAAATGGCCGCCCGGGCTTTAAAGGTCGGCGCAGCGGGCTACGCAACCAAGGACAGCGACCCCGCACTGCTTTTGACGGCGATCCGCAAAGTCGCGGCCGGTGGGCGTTACATCGATCCGGACCTGGCTGACCGAATGGTGTTCGAGGTAGGTCTGACCGATTCCCGGCCCTTGCATTCATTGCTCTCGGAGCGAGAGTTTTCGGTGTTCGAACGCCTCGCCCAAGGCGCCAACGTCAACGATATCGCCCAGCAATTGGCCTTGAGCAGCAAAACCATCAGCACCCACAAGGCGCGGCTGATGCAGAAGCTTAACATCACCTCCCTGGCGGAACTGGTGAAGTACGCGATGGAACACAAACTCCTCTAAATCTGCATATGGATTCCCTGTAGGAACTGCCGAAGGCTGCGATCTTTTGATCTTTCTTTCTGGCACCAAAATCAAAAGATCGCAGCCTTCGGCAGCTCCTACAAGGGATCGCGTCGACATATCCATCTGCGACACCCCGTTCACGAGTATTTGCCTGTTCTTGCGGCTTGTAGCTGATCGCTTGCCGCGGGGCTTGCCAAAACGCGCCATCCTTGTAGGGCAATCCCTACCCCCAACCTTCCATCCGGCTGAGGCGAATCTCTCCTGCCCCCCGATTTGCGTGGCTCCCGGCGTCCACTAGGCTTAGTCCACAGCAGTCATCACTAACAAAGGTGTGGGTATGAGCCAGGTCGATTCAAGCGCAGGGGCCAGCGATGTTCTGGTCAGCTTTCGTGGAGTGCAAAAGAGCTACGACGGCGAGAACCTGATCGTCAAAGACCTCAACCTGGACATTCGCAAAGGTGAATTCCTCACCTTGCTCGGCCCGTCCGGTTCCGGCAAGACCACCAGCCTGATGATGCTCGCCGGTTTCGAAACGCCGACCGCAGGCGAGATCCTGCTTGGTGGTCGTTCCATCAACAACGTGCCGCCACATAAACGTGATATCGGCATGGTGTTCCAGAACTACGCGTTGTTCCCGCACATGACGGTGGCCGAGAACCTCGCGTTCCCGCTGACCGTGCGCGGTTTGAACAAAAGCGATGTCAGCGACCGGGTCAAACGTGTCCTGAGCATGGTTCAGCTCGACGCCTTCGCCCTGCGTTATCCCGCACAACTGTCCGGTGGCCAGCAGCAGCGTGTGGCGCTGGCCCGCGCACTGGTGTTCGAGCCGCAACTGGTGCTGATGGACGAACCTCTCGGCGCACTCGACAAGCAACTGCGTGAGCACATGCAGATGGAGATCAAGCATCTGCACCAGCGTCTCGGCGTGACCGTGGTGTACGTGACCCACGACCAGGGAGAAGCCCTGACCATGTCCGACCGTGTCGCGGTGTTCCATCAGGGCGAGATCCAGCAGATCGCGCCGCCGCGCTCCCTCTATGAAGAGCCGAAGAACACCTTCGTTGCCAATTTCATCGGGGAGAACAACCGCCTTAATGGGCGCCTGCACAGCCAGACGGGTGATCGCTGCGTGGTCGAGCTGGCGCGTGGTGAGAAGGTTGAAGCCCTGGCGGTCAATGTCGGCAAGACCGGTGAGCCCGTTACGTTGTCGATTCGACCGGAACGCGTGAGCCTCAATGGTTCGAGCGAGTCCTGCGTCAACCGTTTCTCGGGGCGGGTGGCGGAATTTATCTATCTGGGCGACCACGTCCGGGTTCGTCTGGAAGTCTGCGGCAAGACCGACTTCTTTGTGAAACAACCGATTGCCGAGCTCGATCCCGCGCTGGCCGTCGGCGACGTGGTACCGCTTGGCTGGCAGGTCGAACACGTTCGTGCACTCGACCCGCTTCTAGAGGCGAATTGATCGCCCCCTGCTACACCAACCCTGCACGTGGAGAACAATATAAATGTTGAAATCCCTGAAATTCACAGCCCTGGTAATGGGCATGATCGGTGCGGCACACGCGATGGCAGCGGGGCCGGATCTGACCGTGGTGTCCTTTGGCGGGGCGAACAAGGCCGCGCAGGTCAAAGCCTTCTACGCGCCTTGGGAAGCGGCGGGTAACGGTAAGATCGTGGCCGGCGAATACAACGGTGAGATGGCCAAGGTCAAAGCCATGGTCGACACCAAGAGCGTGTCCTGGGACCTGGTGGAAGTTGAATCGCCGGAACTGTCCCGTGGTTGCGACGAAGACATGTTCGAGCAGCTCGACCCTGCGCTGTTCGGCAAGAACGAAGACTACGTCAAAGGCGCCATCCAGCCTTGCGGCGTTGGCTTTTTCGTCTGGTCGACAGTGTTGGCCTACAACGCCGACAAGCTGAAAACCGCACCGACCAGCTGGGTGGATTTCTGGGACACCAAAAAATTCCCGGGCAAGCGTGGCCTGCGTAAAGGCGCCAAGTACACCCTGGAATTTGCCTTGATGGCCGATGGCGTTGCGCCGAAGGACGTCTACAAAGTACTGGCCGGTAAAGACGGTCAGGATCGCGCGTTCAAGAAGCTCGATGAGCTCAAGCCAAGCATTCAGTGGTGGGAAGCCGGTGCGCAACCGCCGCAATATCTCGCCTCCGGTGACGTGGTCATGAGCTCGGCCTATAACGGCCGAATCGCTGCGGTGCAAAAAGAAAGCAATCTGAAAGTTGTCTGGAACGGCGGTATCTACGACTTCGACGCATGGGCCATTCCAAAGGGTCTGGACAAGGCGCGGGCTGAAGCGGCGAAGAAATTCATCGCGTTCTCGGTCATGCCGCAGCAGCAGAAGACCTATTCGGAAAACATCGCTTACGGCCCGGCCAACACGCAAGCGGTGCCGTTGCTCGCCAAGGATGTCCTGAAAGACATGCCGACTACCCCGGAAAACATCGCCAACCAGGTGCAGATCGACGTCAGCTTCTGGGCTGACAACGGTGAGCAACTGGAACAGCGCTTCAATTCATGGGCTGCGAAGTAATGCTTCGTCTGTAGGAGCTGCCGAAGGCTGCGATCTTTTGACTTTGATTTTCCAGGATCAAGAGATCGTAGCCTCGTTGCACTCGACAACTCCTACAGGTGCGAGTTGATGCAATGCGGCATCACCCAGGGTGATGTCGCCCATCCAAAGATTTCCGGAGTACGCCATGGCTACCGCCATTCCCCTGAACGCGGGCACTGATCCCACCTTGAAGCAGCGGCTCAAGCATGCCGAGCGGATCAACCGCTGGAAGGCCCAGGCCTTGATCGCGCCACTGGTGCTGTTTCTGTTGCTGGTGTTCCTGGTGCCGATCGTGGCGCTGCTCTACAAAAGTGTGGGTAACCCGGAAGTTGTCGGCGGCATGCCGCGTACCGTGGCTGCCATTGCCAGCTGGGACGGCCGCGGCTTGCCCGCTGAACCGGTTTACAAAGCTGCCAGCGAAGACCTCGCCGAAGCCCGCAAAAACCAGACCTTGGGCGATCTGTCCAAGCGCTTGAACATGGAGTTGGCCGGCTACCGCAGCCTGCTGACCAAAACCGCCCGCGCCTTGCCGTTCGCCACCGAGCCCGCCTCTTATAAGGAAGCGCTGGAAAGTCTCGACGAGCGTTGGGGTGATCCGGCCTATTGGCAGGCGGTGCGCCGTAACACCAGCAACATCACGCCGTACTACTTGCTGGCAGCTGTCGATCACCGTATCGACGACCTCGGCGAAATTGCCCCGGCGACGCCTGATCAGGCGATCTACCTCGACATCTTCGCCCGGACTTTCTGGATGGGGCTGATCATCACGGCGATCTGCCTGGTACTGGCGTATCCATTGGCCTACCTGCTGGCCAACCTGCCATCCCGTCAAAGCAACCTGCTGATGATTTTGGTGCTACTGCCGTTCTGGACCTCGATTCTGGTCAGGGTTGCGGCCTGGATCGTGCTTCTGCAGTCGGGTGGTTTGATCAACAGCGGCCTGATGGCCATGGGCATTATCGATAAGCCACTCGAGCTGGTGTTCAACCGCACCGGTGTTTACATCTCGATGGTGCACATCCTGCTGCCGTTCATGATCCTGCCGATCTACAGCGTCATGAAAGGCATCTCGCCGACTTACATGCGCGCCGCGATTTCCCTGGGCTGCCACCCGTTTGCCAGTTTCTGGCGGGTGTACTTCCCGCAGACCTATGCCGGCGTCGGTGCCGGTTGCCTGTTGGTGTTCATCCTTGCCATCGGCTATTACATCACCCCGGCCTTGCTCGGTAGCCCGAACGATCAGATGGTCAGCTACTTCGTCGCCTTCTACACCAACACCAGCATCAACTGGGGCATGGCGACCGCACTCGGAGGGTTGCTGCTGCTGGCGACTGTGGTGCTTTATCTGATTTACAGCTGGCTGGTGGGCGCCAGTCGCCTGCGCCTTAGCTAAGGGAGAACGAAATGCTGAATCCTTATATGTCGCCCATCGAGCGGGTGTGGTTCTACAGTTTGCGCATCCTCTGCGCACTGATCCTGTTGTTCCTGATTCTGCCGGTGCTGGTGATCATTCCGTTGTCGTTCAACTCCGGGAGTTTCCTGGTGTATCCGCTGCAAGGTTTTTCACTGCACTGGTACCAGGACTTCTTCGCCTCGGCGGAATGGATGCGCGCGTTGAAGAACAGCATCATCGTCGCACCGGCAGCCACCGTGTTGGCAATGATTTTCGGCACGCTGGCGGCGATTGGATTGACCCGTGGCGACTTCCCGGGCAAAGCCTTGGTGATGGCGCTTGTGATTTCACCGATGGTGGTGCCGGTGGTGATCATCGGTGTGGCCAGCTACCTGTTTTTTGCGCCGCTGGGGCTGGGCAACAGCTTCTTTTCGCTGATAGTGGTGCACGCGGTACTGGGTGTGCCGTTTGTGATCATTACGGTGTCGGCGACATTGCAGGGGTTTAACCACAACCTGGTGCGTGCGGCGGCCAGCCTGGGCGCTTCGCCACTCACTGCGTTTCGTCGAGTGACGTTGCCGTTGATCGCCCCCGGCGTGATTTCCGGTGCGCTGTTTGCCTTCGCGACTTCATTCGATGAAGTGGTGGTGACCTTGTTCCTCGCCGGTCCTGAACAAGCGACCTTGCCTCGGCAGATGTTCAGCGGCATCCGCGAAAACCTCAGCCCGACGATTGCCGCTGCGGCGACGCTATTGATTGCTTTCTCGGTGATCCTGCTGCTGACCCTGGAATGGCTGCGGGGGCGCAGCGAGAAACTGCGTACAGCACAGGTGTAACGCGGTCCCTGTAGGAGCTGCCGCAGGCTGCGATCTTTTGACTTTGATTCTTTAAGATCAAAAGATCGCAGCCTGCGGCAGCTCCTACAGTTGTTTTTTGTGTTTCTCGGGATCGCTGGTCATTCATGGCCTGAATACCAGACAAACCCCAATCCCCAGCTACTATTGTGCCCAGCTCCCCTATCTATAAGAGGCTGCGCACATGAGTCTTTCCTCTTTCAAAATCGCTCACAAACTGATCACCGGCGCAGGTGCCATCGAGCAGTTGGCCGCTGAGCTGACACGCCTGGATGTCGACAACCCGCTTATCGTCACCGATGCCGCCCTCGTCAAATCCGGCACAGTCGAGCTGGTGCTGGCGCAGCTGGGCGGTCGGACCTACGAAATATTTGACCGGGTGCTACCGGACCCGGAAGTCGCCATCGTCGAAGACTGCATGCGGGTTTACCGTGACGGCGGGCATGACGGCTTGATCGGGTTGGGCGGCGGGAGTGCGATCGACATCGCCAAGAGCGTTGCGGCCTATGCGGGTTATCACGGCGCGCTGGAGGATTTGTTCGGTATCGATCAGGTGCCCCGCAAAGGTCCGCCGCTGGTTGCCATCCCGACGACTGCGGGTACCGGCTCGGAGGTGACCAATGTAGCGATCCTCTCCGACAAGGTTGCGCAACTCAAGAAAGGCATCGTCAGCGACTATCTATTACCGGACGTGGCGCTGGTCAGTCCACAGATGACCCTGACCTGCCCCCGCAGTGTCACCGCGGCCAGTGGCGTCGACGCGCTGGTACATGCCATCGAATCCTATCTGTCGGTCAATGCCTCGCCGATCACCGACGCCTTGGCCATTGGTGCGATCAAGTTGATCGCCAAGGCATTGCCCAAGGCCTACGCCAACCCGACCCACCTGCAGGCACGCGAAGACATGGCCACCGCCAGTCTGATGGCCGGCATGGCGTTTGGTAATGCCGGTGTTGGCGCGGTGCATGCGTTGGCGTATCCCCTGGGCGGGCGGTTCAATATTGCCCACGGTGTCAGCAATGCGCTGCTGCTGCCCTATGTGATGACGTGGAACAAGATGGCCTGCGTCGAGCGCATGCAAGATATTGCCGAGGCCATGGGGGTGAAGACTGTTCATCTGAGCGCTAACGAAGCGGCGGATAAAGCGGTCGAGGCGATGACCGAGCTGTGCGCTGCGGTGGAAATTCCTCAGGGACTGCGCAGTTTCGGCGTGCCCGAAGACGCGATCCCGGCCATGGCCGTGGAAGCCGCCGGGATCGAACGCCTGATGCGCAATAATCCACGCAAGTTGAGTGCCGTCGATATCGAGAAGATCTACCGAGCGGCTTACTGATCATCGCGCTCACGGTGCGCGCGTCAAAGCATGAGGTATACAATGCGCGCCATCGTGATTCTGCTCAGAAAAGGTGCGTCATGCAGCCCTTCGTAATTGCTCCGTCGATTCTCTCCGCTGACTTCGCCCGACTGGGTGAAGAAGTGGACAACGTCCTGGCCGCTGGCGCCGACTTCGTGCACTTCGATGTCATGGACAACCATTACGTACCCAACCTGACCATCGGCCCGATGGTCTGCGCGGCGCTGCGCAAGTACGGCGTGACCGCGCCGATCGACGCGCACCTGATGGTCAGCCCGGTAGACCGTATCGTCGGTGACTTCATCG
Organism: Pseudomonas sp. LBUM1643; assembly: GCF_059716215.1. NCBI lineage: Bacteria > Pseudomonadati > Pseudomonadota > Gammaproteobacteria > Pseudomonadales > Pseudomonadaceae > Pseudomonas > Pseudomonas sp. LBUM1643. Next base: position 5,846,750 of record NZ_CP166813.1, on the reverse strand, counting down.
AGGCGGGGGCGACGTACATTACCTTTCACCCGGAAGCCACGCAGCACGTCGACCGCTCCTTGCAACTGATCCGCGAGGGCGGCTGCAAGTCGGGCCTGGTGTTCAATCCGGCAACGCCGCTGGATGTACTCAAGTACGTGATGGACAAGGTCGACATGATCCTGCTGATGAGCGTAAACCCGGGTTTCGGCGGGCAGAAATTCATTCCAGGCACCCTCGACAAGCTGCGTGAGGCACGCGCCCTGATCGACGCTTCCGGTCGTGACATTCGCCTGGAAATCGACGGCGGTGTAAACGTGAACAACATCCGTGAAATCGCCGCTGCTGGCGCCGATACCTTCGTTGCGGGCTCGGCCATCTTCAATGCGCCGAACTATCAGGAAGTGATCGAGAAGATGCGTTCCGAGCTGGCGCTGGCTCGCCCATGAGTGGCTTTGAACAGCTGTTCCCGGGGTCTCTGCCGCGGCTGGTGATGTTCGATCTGGATGGCACGCTGATCGATTCGGTCCCGGACCTTGCAGTGGCTGTGGATAACATGCTGTTCAAGCTCGGTCGACAGCCTGCCGGCCTGAACGCTGTCCGCGAATGGGTCGGCAATGGTGCTCCGGTGCTGGTTCGTCGAGCGCTGGCGGGTGGCATTGACCATTCGACGGTCGATGACGGCGAGGCGGAAGGCGCGCTGGAGATTTTCATGGAGGCTTACAGCGAGAGCCATGAGCTGACCGTTGTTTACCCCGGCGTGCGCGACACCCTGAAATGGCTGCACAAGCAAGGCGTGGAAATGGCTCTGATCACCAACAAGCCGGAGCGCTTCGTCGCGCCGCTGCTGGATCAGATGAAGATCGGTCGCTACTTTAAATGGATCATCGGCGGCGATACCTTGCCGCAGAAGAAACCCGATCCTGCAGCGCTGTTCTTTGTGATGAAGATGGCCAACATCCCGGCTTCACAGTCCTTGTTCGTCGGCGATTCGCGCAGCGATGTGCTGGCGGCGAAAGCGGCAGGGGTCAAGTGCGTAGCGCTCAGCTATGGCTATAACCATGGCCGGCCGATTGCCGAAGAATTGCCGGCGCTGGTCATCGACGATCTGCGCAAGCTAATTCCCGGTTGCCTGGATTCAGCCTCTGGGATAACGTTGCCCGACGCTGTTCAACCCCCTTCTGGAAACGCCATCGTGGTGGTCACTCGCAAACTCTGGATGAAAGTCATCAAGGCCCTGGCCCGCTGGCGTTGGCGCGCCTGACTCGATTCTGGCCGGTTATCCGGCGCGTTTGCATACCTGACTGTTAGACCCTCAAGCCACGAGGCTACCCCATGATCCGCGAAGAATTCCTGCGTTTGGCCGCTGCCGGCTATAACCGTATCCCGCTTGCCTGCGAAACCCTTGCCGACTTCGACACGCCGCTGTCGATCTACCTGAAACTGGCTGACGAGCCTAATTCCTATCTGCTGGAATCGGTTCAGGGCGGAGAAAAGTGGGGCCGTTACTCGATCATCGGTTTGCCATGCCGCACCGTGTTGCGGGTCCATGACCATCACGTCAGCGTGACCCATGACGGCATCGAGATCGAAAGCCACGAAGCCGAAGACCCGTTGGCCTTCGTCGAAGCCTTCAAGGCCCGGTACAACGTGCCGACCATCGTCGGCTTGCCACGCTTCAATGGCGGCCTGGTGGGCTACTTCGGTTACGACTGCGTGCGTTATGTCGAGAAGCGTCTGGGCAAATGCCCGAACCCGGATCCGCTGGGCGTGCCGGACATTCTGCTGATGGTGTCCGACGCTGTGGTGGTGTTCGATAACCTCGCCGGCAAGATGCACGCCATTGTTCTGGCCGATCCATCCCAAGAGGATGCATTCGAACAAGGTCAGGCACGGTTGCAGGAGCTTCTGGAAAAACTCCGCCAACCGATCACCCCGCGCCGTGGGCTGGATTTCAGCAAGCAGCAGTCTGCTGACCCGATCTTCCGTTCCAGTTTCACCCAGGACGATTACGAAAAAGCCGTCGACACCATCAAGGAATACATCCTCGCCGGTGACTGCATGCAAGTCGTGCCGTCCCAGCGCATGTCGATCGACTTCAAGGCCGCGCCGATTGATCTGTACCGGGCGCTGCGCTGCTTCAACCCGACGCCTTACATGTACTTCTTCAACTTCGGCGACTTCCATGTCGTGGGGAGTTCGCCGGAAGTGCTGGTGCGGGTCGAAGACAATCTGATCACCGTACGACCGATTGCCGGCACCCGTCCACGTGGGGCCAACGAAGAGGCCGATCTGGCGCTGGAAAAAGACCTGCTGTCCGATGACAAGGAGATCGCCGAGCATTTGATGCTGATCGACCTGGGTCGCAACGACACCGGCCGCGTTTCGGAAATCGGCTCGGTGAAACTCACCGAGAAGATGGTGATCGAGCGTTACTCTAACGTGATGCACATCGTTTCCAACGTCACCGGGCAGTTGAAAGCCGGGTTGACGGCGATGGACGCGCTGCGGGCAATTCTGCCGGCCGGCACGTTGTCCGGCGCGCCGAAAATCCGCGCGATGGAAATCATCGACGAGCTGGAGCCGGTCAAGCGTGGCGTCTACGGTGGTGCGGTGGGCTACTTTGCATGGAACGGCAACATGGACACCGCGATTGCGATTCGCACCGCCGTGATCAAGAACGGCGAGCTGCATGTGCAGGCCGGTGGCGGCATCGTTGCCGACTCGGTGCCGGCGCTGGAATGGGAAGAAACCCTGAACAAGCGTCGTGCGATGTTCCGCGCTGTGGCGCTGGCTGAGCAAACGCCGGAAAGCTGAGTACGCTCCCGCCGGGATTTTGCTCAATCCAAAAAAACGCGGCGCCTGAGAGGGCGCCGCGTTTTTTTTTGCCTGCTGTGTACCGGATCAGAAATCCAGCGCAACGCCCACGTTCACGCCTTGCTGGGTAAAGTCATCATCCTTGCGAATGATGTAGCTTGCCTGCAGTGCCAAGTCCTTCGTGAGGTTGTGGCTGACGCCCACGTTCACCCGGTTTAAATGGCTTTGCGGTGTATAGCCTACGAGTTTGAAGTCGTTGGCCGGCAAGCTGTTGAGGGCAATGTTCACTTTCTGCACATCGTCTTCGTACTCGCGCTCGTAGGCGTATTCACCAAACACCCGGGTTTGCGAAGTGATCTGGTATTTGCCCTGCAGACCCAGGCCCAGGCGCTTCGAATCACGGGTCTGATCATCAAAATTCAACGCGGTGGCGCGGTTGCTGTTCTCCGAATATCCGTCGACCTCTACTTTGGCATAATCAGCGCTCACGAACGGTGACAGGTGCCATTGGCTGCCAGGTTGCGCGATGTCGTAACCCACGCGAGTACTGAACGCCCAGAGATGGCCGTCAGTGTCACCTTTTTCCGCACCTTCGCTGGCACCCAGGTCGAACTTGCGTTTGAGGTTGTCGTAATCCAGCTTGCCGCCGGTCAACGCGGCATCTGCCCACCAGCGGTTCTGCTGGAACTGGGCGAAGGCGGTGGCGAGGTAGCTGTTGAGTTTGTAGTCCGAATCGTTGCTGCCGGCTTCCAGGGTTTGACGATAGAAGCCTGCCGCTACGCCGACACGCCAGGCGTCATTAAGACGATAGCTGCCACCGATGTTCAGGTTGTAGCCGCTGCCATCGGCACTGGCGCCGCTTGATTGGCTATCGATATCAAGATGCTGACCGCCACCAGCGACGATCGCCCGCCATTGACCTACAGCCTGCCAGCTCTCCCAATCCGATTGCCATTGGCTGCGTAATTCGTCCTGGTGAGCACGTAATGTGGCGAGGGCCATTTCCGGCAACAGCGTCAGTTCCCATGGCGCTGCCAATAAGGAGTAGGCGTAATCGGAAATCAGTTTTTGCCCGGCCTCGGTTGGGTGAACCCCGTCGTTGTAGATCAGCTTGCTTGGGTCCGGGGTGGCGCTGTTGATGCCGTATCTGGCGTTTTCGGTGCAGCCGTTACCGCTGAAGCAAGTGGCCGTGAGGTTCTGGTCAGTGGCGAGGCCAAACCGGCCCGGATCCGCGAACGACTCCTGCAACAACAGCGGAATGTTCAATGGGATGATTTCTGCGTTGATGCCCTGCAGGCGTTGCACCAGCTGCAGGTTGAACTGGTTGCTGAGCTGTGTGGCCGCTGTTTGTAACCCCGTGCCGTTGATGGCTGGGGTCAGGCCGATGTCAGGCAGCAGCCAGACCATGACGTACTTCGCGCCAGCGGTTTGCAGGACCTGCACGCTGTCCGCCAGTCGATCTGCGGCCGCGTTGGCTTGAGCTGGGCTGAGGATGCGCCCTTGCAGGAAGTCGTTGCCACCACCGGAGAGGTAGTAAAGCGCGTTTGGATCGGCGCGGAAGTTGTTCGATGGCAGGTAACCGGCTCGGGTGCGTTCGCCCGTGGCGGATTGGGTGGTAATGGAGTCAAGGATCTGATCGGTGCGATACCCGCCTACTGCCCAGTTGTTGCCATCCGGCAGGCCCTGATTGGCGCGTACGGCTGAGCTCGAAGCTGCAGTCTCGTCCGGAGTGAAACCGAGCCGTCCACCCAGCAACTGCGTGGAATTGAGCGAGCGGAATTCGCCGCTGCCATCCTGATAGAGCGGTCCGGTCCGGTTGGTGTAGCGCTGGGTCGCACCGGCAGGACCGCCCGTGTCGGTAAAGGTCCCGGCATCGTTGAGGCTGTCGCCGAAGACGACGAAATTCGAATAAGGATTTGGAGCGGCGATCGCCTGGGCGCAGGCCATTGCGAGCAGGCATCCGGCGAGCGGTACAAACAGCGTCTGTTTGATCATGAGCAAGTCCGTTTATTTATTGTTGTAGTGAACGAAACGACAGTACCAAAATCTCCCGGCCTTTTGCCATCGGTCGCGAACCCTCCGATAGTTTCCCCAGCCGCCGGCCCCACCATATTGCACGCTCCGCCCAGCTAAGTTACTGTGCCGAGACGTATGAATGAGACCTTCCCCGTGTTGATCATCAGCAAACTTCTGGATCAAGTCATCAAGGCACACGCCCGCTGGCGTTGGCGCGCCTGAATTCCTTTGCCGGCCTCGCCGGTCCTGTACCGATTTACCTTCTTTACCCGTTTTAATTGCCGCTTTGCTGGCGCCACTCCAGCACCTGACAAAGCGCAGCGCTCCGCGGGTAATCGTTTGAAGGTCATGTTCAAAGTCAGTGAATTCAAGAGGTTCCAAGCGCCATGTTGCTGATGATCGATAATTACGACTCTTTTACCTATAACGTTGTGCAGTACCTTGGTGAGCTCGGCTCCCAAGTCAAAGTCGTGCGCAACGACGAACTCACCATTGCCGAAATCGAAGCGCTCAACCCGGAGCGCATCGTCGTGTCGCCGGGTCCTTGCACCCCGACCGAAGCAGGCATTTCCATTGAAGCGATCAAGCATTTTGCCGGCAAGCTGCCTATTTTGGGTGTTTGCCTCGGTCACCAGTCCATTGGCCAGGCCTTTGGTGGTGACGTGGTCCGCGCCCGTCAAGTGATGCACGGTAAGACTAGTCCGGTATTCCATGAGGACAAGGGCGTTTTTGCAGGTCTGAATCGTCCGTTGACGGTGACCCGCTATCACTCGCTGATCGTCAAGCGTGAAACTCTGCCCGATTGCCTCGAACTGACGGCATGGACCCAGTTGGAGGACGGTTCGGTCGACGAGATCATGGGCCTGCGCCACAAGACGCTGAACATCGAAGGCGTGCAATTTCACCCCGAATCAATCCTCACCGAACAAGGTCACGAACTGTTCGCCAACTTCCTCAAACAAACCGGCGGCACGCGCTAAGGACTTTCCATGGATATCAAGACAGCCCTGAGCCGTATCGTCGGCCACCTCGACCTGAGCACTGATGAGATGCGTGATGTCATGCGCGAAATCATGACCGGGCAATGCACGGACGCGCAGATCGGCGCGTTCATGATGGCCATGCGCATGAAGAGCGAAAGCATCGACGAGATCGTCGGTGCCGTATCGGTCATGCGCGAGTTGGCGGACAAGGTCGAACTCAAGACGCTGGACGGCGTGGTCGACGTAGTGGGTACAGGCGGCGACGGTGCCAATATCTTCAACGTTTCGACCGCGTCCTCGTTTGTGGTCGCCGCTGCGGGTTGCACCGTGGCCAAGCACGGTAACCGTGCGGTATCGGGCAAAAGTGGCAGCGCTGATCTGCTGGAGGCGGCCGGTATCTATCTGAACCTGACGCCGATTCAGGTGGCGCGCTGCATTGATAACGTCGGCATCGGCTTCATGTTTGCCCAGACCCATCACAGTGCGATGAAGCACGCCGCCGGCCCACGACGTGATCTGGGCCTGCGCACGATGTTCAACATGCTTGGCCCGCTTACGAATCCGGCTGGCGTGAAACATCAGGTGGTCGGCGTGTTCAGCCAGGCGTTGTGCCGGCCATTGGCCGAGGTCTTGCAGCGACTTGGCAGCAAGCATGTGCTGGTGGTGCACTCGAAGGACGGCCTGGACGAGTTCAGTCTGGCGGCACCGACCTTTGTAGCGGAATTGAAGAACGACCAGATCACAGAGTATTGGGTCGAGCCAGAAGATTTGGGCATGAAGAGCCAGAGTTTGCATGGCCTGGCGGTCGAGAGCCCGGCGGCTTCGCTGGAACTGATCCGTGATGCCCTGGGCAAGCGCAAGACCGAAAACGGTCAGAAAGCGGCGGAAATGATTGTGCTCAATGCCGGTGCGGCGCTTTACGCTGCCGACCATGCCACCAGTTTGAAAGAGGGCGTTGCCCTGGCGCACGATGCGCTGCATACAGGTCTTGCTCGAGAAAAGCTTGAGGAGCTGGGTGCATTTACCGCGGTATTCAGAGTGGAGAATGAGGGATGAGTGTACCGACGGTTCTGGAAAACATTTTGGCGCGCAAGGTCGAAGAAGTCGCCGAGCGCAGTGCTCGTGTGAGCCTTGCCGAGCTGGAACGTCTGGCCAAGGCGGCCGATGCACCCCGTGGTTTTGCCGAGGCGTTGATCGCTCAGGCCAAGTTGAAACAGCCGGCGGTGATTGCTGAAATCAAGAAGGCTTCGCCAAGCAAAGGCGTGATTCGCGAAAACTTCGTTCCTGCCGACATCGCCATAAGCTACGAAAAGGGCGGCGCGACCTGTCTGTCTGTACTCACCGATATCGATTACTTCCAGGGTGCCGACGCGTACCTGCAACAGGCTCGCGCCGCTTGCAGACTGCCGGTGATTCGCAAGGATTTCATGATCGATCCGTACCAGATCATCGAAGCCCGAGCGTTGGGTGCGGACTGCGTGTTGTTGATCGTCTCCGCACTGGATGACGTGAAGATGGCCGAGTTGGCAGCCGTTGCAAAAGGCGTCGGCCTTGATGTGCTGGTGGAAGTGCACGATGACGATGAGTTGGAGCGGGCCTTGAAAACTCTCGATACGCCGTTGGTGGGCGTCAACAACCGCAACCTGCATACCTTCGATGTGAGTCTGGAAACCACGCTGGACCTGTTGCCGCGAATTCCGCGGGATCGTTTGGTGATCACGGAAAGCGGCATTCTTAATCGCGCCGACGTTGAACTGATGGAAATCAGCGACGTGTATGCGTTCCTGGTCGGGGAGGCGTTCATGCGCGCTGAAAGCCCGGGCACTGAATTGCAGCGTCTGTTTTTCCCTGAGCGCGGCACTGCAATCAGCGGTTCTACACTCGACTGACTCGACCTCTTCGCGATCAGGTTCACGCCCACAATGAGCGCGGCTTGATGTGGGCGTGAACCTGCTGGCGAAGATGGCTTCAGATGCACCATGGAATGACCCGTCAGACGGACTGTTTTATGCTCCCGACCTCGCTACTCGTAGAAGCTGGATTGCTCGCCGAACAGGATCTGCTGGCCTCGGTTTGCTCCGGTGAATCGGAATTCGGCCTGTTGTTCTGGCAACCCAGCGATAAAGCGCTGGTCATGCCTCGACGCCTGAGTCGCCTGCCTGGTTTCGAGGCTGCCTGCGATGCATCGGCGGCTGCAGGCTGGCCTGTGTTGCTGCGTGAAACCGGCGGTGAGCCAGTGCCTCAGTCGGCATCGACCATCAACATTGCCCTGGTTTACGCACCGCCCGCTCGCGAAGGGGATTTGAATCGCATCGAAACCGCGTACCGGCGCCTTTGCGATCCGATCTGTCAGCTTCTGGATGAGTTGGGGGGCGTGTCGTCCTTGGGTGAAGTCGACGGCGCGTTCTGCGACGGTCGTTTTAACGTCAACCTCGACGGGCGCAAGATGGTCGGCACTGCTCAGCGCTGGCGCCAAAGCAAGGGCGGTACTCGACCTGTCGGCCTGGTGCACGGAGCGTTGTTGCTGGATAACGAGCGTGAGTCGATGGTTGCAGCCGTCAATCGGTTCAACGAGGCGTGCGGTCTGGATCAACGGGTTCGCGCTGAGAGCCACATCGCCTTACATGAAAAGTTCGCAGCGCCTGATGCGCTGGAGCGGCTCGATGCTCTTTATCGTCAGTTGCTGGCGGAAGTGGTTGCGGCTTAGTTTTCGAACTTGACGCGTAACTTGACGCGTAACGCGACGCGAAACTCAACGTGTACCGAAGACCACCATGGTCTTGCCTTTGACGTCCACCAGGTTGCGCTCTTCCAGATCCTTGAGCACGCGACCGACCATCTCTCGTGAACAGCCAACAATCCGCCCGATTTCCTGACGCGTCACCTTGATCTGCATGCCGTCGGGATGCGTCATGGCATCGGGTTGCTTGCACAGCTCTAAAAGGCAGCGGGCAACGCGGCCGGTCACGTCGAAAAACGCCAGATCGCCCACTTTGCGCGTTGTATTGCGCAGACGCTGTGCGATTTGTCCGCTAAGCACGTAAAGAATGTCGGGGTCTTGCAGGGACAGTTCACGGAATTTCGCGTAGCTGATCTCCGCGACTTCGCATTCGATCTTGGCCCGGACCCAGGCACTGCGTTCCTGTTCCAGACCGGCCTGTTCAAACAGGCCGAGCTCTCCAAAAAAGTCTCCGGAGTTAAGGTACGCGATGATCATTTCACGGCCATCGTCATCTTCTATAAGGATGGTGACCGAGCCTTTGATTATAAAGAACAGCGTTTCCGAGCGATCGCCGGCACAAATGATGTTGCTCTTGGCCTGATACCGGCGGCGCTGGCAATGCATCAGCAGCTTGTCGAGGTTTTTGATTTTTGGGGCGGGAGCAATAGCAACCATGGTTGTATCCCGAAAAGACTGCACGGTGTGTTTGGTTTTTTTAGGCGCTTGTGAAGGCCCGGACCGCGAACGGACGGACTGCTTATTCGCTTCAAGCTGGCTATGCGCCAGTGAATTGGCGCCAGCATAACAGACACTTTCTGCAACATTCGAGATTTTGCCTACGCAGGCGAAGGTTATGTCCTACGGAGGTGAGCGCTGTCAATCAAGGACCCTGTGCTAAGCTGGCGACCCTTTTTTATGTAGTGGAGTCTTGGCGATGAAGGCACGCATCCAATGGGCTGGCGAAGCCATGTTCCTCGGCGAATCCGGCAGCGGTCATGTCGTGGTCATGGACGGTCCCCCTGATGCCGGCGGTCGCAACCTGGGTGTCCGTCCGATGGAGATGCTCTTGTTGGGTGTTGGCGGATGCAGCAACTTCGATGTGGTCAGCATCCTCAAGAAGTCCCGTCAGGCGGTAGAGAGCTGCGAAGCTTTCCTTGAAGCCGAGCGCGCCACCGAAGATCCGAAGGTATTTACCAAGATCCACATGCACTTTGTGGTCAAGGGCCGCGGGCTGAAAGAAGCTCAGGTCAAACGCGCCATTGAGCTGTCGGCCGAGAAGTATTGCTCGGCGTCGATCATGCTCGGCGCGGCAGGCGTGGAGATTACCCACGACTACGAGATCATCGAGCTCGGTTGAAATCGAGATTCCCCAGATGCAAAAAAGGCGACTACCTCACGGCAGTCGCCTTTTTACTGGTTGATGCAAAATCCCCAGTAGAAGCAAGGCTTGCCCGCGATTGCGTCCTGGGTATCGCTATCGCAGAGCAGCCTTACTCCTGAGGTCAGATCCTATAAGTACTCTTGGTCATGACCTTGGCCAACAAGCTCATCCCGAATTTCACCGGAGCCGGGAAGCGAAAGCCCCCAGCATCCAGCGCACTCTGCGCGTGATGCTCTTCATCCGTGCGCATCTGTTCAAGAATTGCTCTGGATTTTTCATCTTCCGCTGGCAGTTGCTCGAGGTGCTCGTTCAAGTGTTTGCACACTTGATGCTCTGTAGCGGCGACAAACCCAAGGCTGACTTTGTCGCTGATCAAACCGGCAACCGCACCTATTCCGAACGACATGCCGTAGAACAACGGATTAAGAATGCTTGTGTGGCTGCCCAATTGATGGATGCGTTGTTCGCACCAGACCAGATGGTCGATTTCTTCTTCGGCGGCATGTTCCATAGCGGCACGCACTTGCGGCAGTTTCGCCGTAAGGGCTTGGCCTTGGTACAGCGCCTGGGCGCAGACTTCGCCGGTGTGGTTGATGCGCATCAGGCCGGCAACGTGCCGGGTGTCTTCGTCGCTCATTTGCACATCAGGCTGCACGATAGCCGGGGACGGACGGTACGGCTGGCCACTGAATGGTAGCAGGGTACGCATCGCCGCATCGGCTTGCAGCAGTAGACGGTCAATCGGCGAGTAGTGACGTTGGGTAGTCATGCTGACCTCCGGGAAGAATCTCGGCGGCCAGTTTAACCGAATCGGCCGGTGAAGGTTTGCGTTGGGTCATTTGTGGGAGAGGGCGTCTCCTGGAGCAAGCCCTCTCCCGCAGGGATTTGCGCAATCAGCCCGGCGGCCAGTGCATCTGACGCTGACCCAACACATGCATATGGATGTGATAGACGGTTTGACCGCCTTCTTCATTGCAGTTCATCACGACGCGGAAGCCTTTTTCGCAACCCAGTTCCAGAGCAAGACGCTGGGCTGTGAACAGAATATGCCCGGCCAGTGCCTTGTCATCCTCGGTGAGGTCATTCAGGGTGCGCACCGGTTTCTTCGGAATCACCAGAAAATGTACGGGTGCCTGCGGGGCGATGTCGTGGAAGGCCAGAACCTGGTCGTCCTCGTAAATGATCTTCGCCGGGATTTCCCGGTTGATGATCTTGGTGAACAGAGTATCCACAGCTGTTTTCTCCGTTGTTTAGGCAGTCCTGAGTGTACCCACGCAAGCTACACCATCCCAGTGTTATGCCGTAGGGCCGTTCAGCGAGGGCAGTAGGCCTTGTTGACCATGCCTGCGATTGTCCGGTTTAGCCAGCGAGAGCCGAGGCGCGGCAAGAAAGCTAACCAGCGGTTGCGCTGACCCGGAATAATGATGGCGCGATTTTTCTCCAGTGCCCGCACGGTGTAAAGAGCAACCTCTTCTGCGCTCATCAGGCGCTTGTTACTTTCAAGTTTGCCGGTGTCCAATTGTGCCGTGCGGAAAAACGCTGTGCGGGTTGGACCGGGGCAGAGCACCGAAACCTTGATCGCACATTTCTTGAGTTCCACCCGCAAGCCTTCGGAAAAATTCAGCACATAGGCCTTGCTGGCGTAGTAGGTACTCATCCATGGGCCAGGCTGGAAGGCCGCCAAGGAGGCAACGTTCAGAATCTGCCCGCCACCCTGCAAGGCCATCGTGTTGCCGATGGCGTGACACAGGCGAGTAAGGGCCAGAATGTTGACCTCGATCAGGTCCTGTTCGGTCATCCAGTCCTGAGCCAGGAAAGGACCAGAGGTGCCAATACCGGCGCAGTTCACCAGCAGGTCAATCTGCCGGTCGCCTTCTTCGAGTTCCAGCAGAAATCCGGACAGCCGCAGTGGCTCACCCAGATCGCAGGCTCGGAACAGTACCTCCACACCAAAACGCTGGGTCAGTTCTATCGCAATACTTTCCAGCTGATCACGCTGTCGGGCCACTAGTAGCAGGCTGCGGCCACGGCGGGCCAGCGCTTCGGCCATCGCCAGGCCGATGCCGCTGGAAGCGCCAGTGATCAGAGCGTAACGGGTCATTCAGTTCTCCATCGCAACAGCTCCGCGCCAGTGACGCGGGTGTCACGTGCGGGGAGCGCTGTTCATTCTTTCGCAGAGTCTACAGTGGGCTGGGCTTCTTCTGCTGCTTCGTCAGCTGTATTTGGCGCCGGCTCTACTTCCACTGCGGTCTGATCTTCGATCTCTTCGGTGGTGACGGAGTCACTTTCGTAACTGCTCTGGGTGGCGTTTTCGTATTCATCCTGAATTGCCGTGAGGCCACCCGCCAACCCTCCAATGAACAGGATCGCGATAAACACCAGCCACAACGCAGAGAGCACTTTTACCGCGTTGCTGTTGGGTGGTGGCGGTGCACCGTACCGATTGGCCGTGTTGTTCCCCGGCATAACCATCATCACGAACGGAAAGAAGCTACCGATAAAGGGAACGAGGTTCAGCAGCCACAACCAGCCAGACCAACCGATATCGTGCAGACGCTGGACGCTGAACTGGATGCTGACAAAACCAAGCGCAGCAACGAGGATGAACGCCAGCAGACCCGCAAGAATCAGCCCGGCATTCGAGTCCGAACTGAGAAGCGCCAGACCAAAAAGCGCAAGCACGATCCCGATGCCGAGCGTCACGAGCGTCAGGACCATCGTCCAGGCAAGAAAGCGTAAGCGTCCGATACGTCCCTGAAAGCTGAACGGCTTGAGGGGAGCAAAGTCGGGCAATGCTTCTCCGACCGCGGCGCGGGGCGGGGCATAGGGCGAATCCTGATCCGGCGGGGGGGACGCGTAGGACGGGGCCGGTTCGCGAACGTCGGCCAAATCCAGCTCGATCGTTGGTTCGCTTTCGATCCGCGCATCAATGCCGGTTTTCACCAGTGCCTGTAAATACGTCTGGGCATCGGCTTGCGACAGGTCGCGCTTGAGTGAAACCGGGCGACCACTGAACAGTCGTTCGATGGCCGTTACATCGCTTTTGAACAGCTCGGCGAGATTGAGCTTGGCCGTAGTGGCATCGACGCCTGGCAGCAGAGCGCCGTCGAATACGATCTTGAAACGGTTTTCGCTCATTGCGAGGCATCCTTGTCGCGAGTGTTTGAATGAGAGATGCATACACCGATCGCAAGCGACCGGTTTCTGCATTTAGCGAGGCCAGCGCTTCGGCAGCGTTGCGGCCAGTTCCAGCGCCTTGCGGTATTCGCTGTCGAGGCGCGCGACCAGTTCATCAACGCCAGGTAAATCATCGATTTCACCAACGCCTTGGCCGGCGGACCATACGGTCTTCCAGGCTTTTGCTTCATCGCTTACAGGTTTGAGTTTGGAACCGAAGTTGACTTCCCCTTTGCCTTGCAATGCCGCCATGTCGAAACCGGCAGCCTCAAGGCTTTGACGCATGAAGCTCGCCGGCACACCCGACACTGCTGGAGTATGAACGATGTCGGCTGCTCTGGAGCTCAGTAGCATTTCTTTATAGGCATCGGGCGCGTGACTTTCGGTTGTGCCGATAAATCGAGTACCGAAGTAGGCTAGATCCGCGCCGAGCAATTGTGCGGCAAGAATCTCGTGGCCGTGGTTCAGACAGCCGGCCAGCAGTAGCGTTTTATCGAAGAACTGGCGAATCTCGGCAATCAAGGAAAATGGACTCCAGGTGCCAGCATGTCCACCGGCGCCCGCCGCCACTGCAATCAAGCCGTCTACCCCGGCCTCTGCAGCTTTTTCGGCATGGCGACGGGTCGTCACGTCGTGAAACACCAACCCGCCGTAGCTGTGAACCGCGTCCACTAGCTCTTTCACAGCGCCAAGGCTGGTGATCACAATCGGAACCTTGTGTTCGACACAGATCGCGAGGTCCGCTTGCAGCCTTGGGTTGCTGTTGTGGACGATCAGGTTTACTGCATAGGGCGCTGGATTTTCCAGTGTCGCCAAACCCGCTTCAATCTCTTCCAGCCAGGCCTTGAAGCCACTGCTCTCGCGCTGGTTGAGCGCGGGGAAGCTGCCCACTACACCATTACGGCAGCAAGCGAGTACCAATTGCGGATTGGAGATCAGGAACATCGGCGCCGCCACCACAGGCAGGCGCAAACGTTGTTCAAGCAAAGCGGGCAGCGACATTGTAGGTACCCCGAAAAGTAGCGCGTAGTGAAGTTAGAACGGTCGAACCACGACCAGAATTACGATAGCCAGCAATATCAGAACCGGCACTTCATTGAACCAGCGATAAAAGACATGGCTGCGGGTGTTTTCGCCACGGGCAAAGCGTTTTACCTGCGCCCCGCACATGTGGTGGTAGCCGATCAGGATCACTACCAGTGTCAGCTTGGCGTGAATCCAGGCACCCTGACTGAATATGCTGGGGTTCATGGCAATCAGTGCAATGCCAAAGATCAGCGTGGCGATCATTGCCGGTCCCATGATGCCGCGGTAGAGCTTGCGCTCCATGATGCTGAAACGCTCCTTGCTGACGGTGTCTTCACTTTGGGCGTGATAGACAAACAGGCGTGGCAGGTAGAACAGACCGGCAAACCAGCAGACCAGACTGACGATATGAAAAGCTTTGAGCCATAGATAAAGCATTTTTTAGGTATTCCCAGGTTCACGGTAGCCTGGATAGTAGAGGCTTGAGGCTCCGCACGTCACCTTGCCGGTTGTCGCAGGGCGATGCGGGCCCTATTATCGACGGCTTTCCAGTGGTTTCGTTTGAGGGCAGGTTTATGGTCAAGGTCGGTATCGTCGGCGGCACGGGTTACACCGGTGTCGAACTGCTGCGTCTGTTGGCACAGCATCCGCAAGCTGAAGTGGTCGTCATCACTTCCCGATCCGAGGCCGGTCTGGCCGTGGCTGATATGTATCCAAACCTGCGCGGCCATTACGACGGTCTGGCGTTCAGCGTTCCGGACATCAAAACCCTGGGTGCCTGCGATGTGGTGTTCTTCGCCACGCCTCACGGCGTCGCGCACGCCCTGGCGGGTGAGCTGCTAGCGGCAGGGACCAAGGTCATCGACCTGTCGGCGGATTTCCGCTTGCAAGACGCTGATGAGTGGGCGAAGTGGTACGGACAGCCGCACGGTGCTCCGCAATTGCTTGAAGAGGCTGTTTATGGCTTGCCGGAAGTCAACCGCGAGCAAATCAAACAGGCTCGTCTGGTTGCTGTTCCTGGTTGCTACCCGACTGCAACCCAACTGGGTTTCCTGCCATTGCTCGAAGCGGGGCTGGCCGACACCACGCGTTTGATCGCTGATTGCAAATCCGGCGTCAGCGGTGCCGGTCGTGGCGCTGCCGTAGGTTCTCTGTACTCGGAGACATCGGAAAGCATGAAGGCTTACGCCGTCAAAGGTCACCGTCATTTGCCGGAAATCCGCCAGGGTCTGCGCCGTGCCTCGGGCAAGGACGTTGGTCTGACCTTCGTGCCGCACCTGACACCGATGATCCGCGGCATTCACTCGACTCTCTATGCGACCGTCGTGGATCGCTCGGTGGACCTGCAGGCGCTGTTCGAAAAGCGCTACGCCAACGAGCCGTTCGTCGATGTGATGCCAGCCGGCAGCCATCCGGAAACCCGTAGCGTGCGTGGTGCCAATGTGTGCCGGATTGCTGTGCATCGTCCTCAGGATGGGGATCTCGTCGTGGTGTTGTCGGTTATCGACAATCTGGTGAAGGGTGCGTCGGGGCAGGCGGTGCAGAATCTGAATATTATGTTTGGCCTGAATGAGCGCCTGGGTCTTTCCCACGCCGGCATGTTGCCGTAACGCTTTATCCCGCTTAGCTAAAAGGCCTGGGTTACAGGCCTTTTTGCATTCTTGTCTGACGATTTGCTTGATTGATATACCGTAACAATAGTTGACCGATTTTCTAGGAGAAGCGGATAATGCGCGTCATCACGCATTATGGCGGCGTAACGCCGGGAGATAGTTAGCATGAGCGTCGAATCCTTCACCCCCACGGCTTTGCAATTCACCCACGGTGCTGCGCACAAGGTGAAGAGCCTGGTCGATGAAGAGGGGAATGATCGCTTGAAACTGCGCGTATTTGTTACGGGCGGTGGTTGTTCCGGGTTTCAGTACGGCTTCACCTTCGATGAAGAAGTAGCCGATGACGACACTATCGTCGAGCGCGAGGGTGTGAGTCTTGTCGTTGATCCGATGAGCTTTCAGTACCTGGCAGGTGCCGAAGTGGACTACCAGGAAGGTCTGGAGGGTTCGCGTTTTGTCATCAAGAATCCGAACGCTTCGACCACGTGTGGCTGTGGTTCTTCGTTCTCGATCTGAATACACTTCAAGATAATACCGAGCGCCGCATAACCTGAGGGTTTTGCGGCGTTTTGGCGTCTGGAGTTTGGTGGGGAGCAGTCAGGCGGGATAGATAGCGCCGAGTACCCGCAAGCCTCGAGCGCCAGTGACGCTTGGGCGATTGGCAGCAATACCTGCCAGGCAGCAGTGGGCTAGCCAGGCGAAGGCCATTGCCTCAACCCAGTCCGGGTCGACGCCGTAAGCGGCAGTGCTGTAGACCTTTGCGTTGGGCAATAGACGGGACAGGCGATTCATTAGCGTGGCGTTGTGCGCGCCGCCCCCGCAGACCAGCAACTCGCGCGTATCTGACTGAGCGCTTTGCAACGACTCGATGATTGTCAGGGCGGTCAGTTCCAGCAGTGTTGCTTGCACGTTTTCGGTGGCGAACGTAGGCAACAGTGAAAGATGTTGTGTCAGCCACGGAAGGTTAAACACTTCTCGGCCGGTACTTTTCGGGCCTTTGGTGACGAAGAACGGATCGCTCAGCAGCGCTTTCAACAAGACAGGTTCGACTTCGCCGGTGGCAGCCCAAAGGCCGTCGCGATCAAAGTTGTCGCCGCGTTGTTGATGAATCCAGGCGTCCAGAAGAACATTTCCCGGGCCGCAGTCGAATCCCGCAACGGGTCTGCCAGGTTCGATAAGGCTGAGGTTACTGAAACCTCCGACATTCAGCACTGCGCGGTTGCCGGCCTGCTCTTCAAACAATGCTTCATGGAAGGCTGGCACCAGTGGAGCACCTTGCCCGCCGGCGGCTACGTCGCGGCTACGGAAGTCGCCCACCACGGTGATACCCGTCAGCTCAGTCAGCAGGGCAGGGTTGCCAATTTGCACGGTAAAACCGCGCGCCGGTTCGTGGCGAATGGTCTGGCCGTGGCTGCCAATGGCGCGGATGTCCTCAGGTTTCAGGTTTTGTTGTTCGAGGAGAGCGTGGATGCCTTGGGCGGCCAGCTTCACCCAGTTTTGCTGGGCGATGGCGGAACGGGCGATTTCGTCTGGGCCGCTGGCGCACAAGCCAAGCAACTCGGCGCGCAGTGAGTCCGGCATAGGGATGTAGTGCGTGGCGATCAGTTTGATCGCCGGGGTCAGTTCTACAAGCGCAATGTCCAATCCATCAAGGCTGGTCCCGGACATCACGCCTATATAGAGGGCCATGGTTTAGCGCTTGCTCGAAGCGAGCATGGTGGCCTTCTCTTGATCCATGCGCGCCATCAGCGGCTGGCTCTGCGCGAGGAAGCGTGCGCGCTCAGCTTTGGCGATCGGATCGGCCATTGGCAGCTTCTGGCCCAGCGGGTCGACGTGTACGCCGTTGACCTGGAACTCGTAATGCAAGTGCGGGCCGGTGGACAGGCCGGTGGTGCCGATGTAGCCAATGACTTGGCCTTGCTTGACGCTACCGCCAGTCTTTACGCCTTTGGCGAAACCTTGCATGTGCCCGTACAGCGTACGGTAGGTATTGCCGTGCTGGATGATCACTGTATTGCCGTAGCCGCCGCGGCGCCCGGCCAGCAACACCTTGCCATCGCCCGCAGCTTTGATTGGAGTACCGCGTGGGGCTGCGTAATCGACCCCTTTGTGAGCGCGAATCTTGTTCAGAATCGGGTGTTTGCGGCCCATGGAGAATTTGGAGCTGATGCGGGCGAAATCTACCGGAGTACGAATGAACGCCTTCCGCATGCTGTTGCCGTCAGCGGTGTAGTAGCTGCTATTGCCTTGTTTGTTGGTGTAGCGCACTGCGGTGTAGGTCTTGCCCCGATTAGTGAAGCGTGCCGACAGGATCGGACCGTTACCAACGGCCTTGCCATTGACGACTTTCTGCTCGTAGATCACGTCAAACTCGTCACCCTGGCGGATGTCCTGAGCAAAATCGACGTCATAGCCGAACACACTGGCCATGTCCATGGTCAGGCTGTGGGACAGGCCTGCACGGGCGGCAGACTGCGACAGCGAACTGTTAATCACGCCGTGAACGTAGGCGGAGCGTACGGTGGGCTTGGCGGTGATGCGATTGAACGTATAACCCTTGTCGTTCTTGGTCAGGGTAATGCTTTCAAGGTCGCTGATCTTGCTGTGCAGGTTGGTCAGCTGACCTTCCGGGTTCAGTTCGAATTCAAGTTTCTGACCATGTTTGAGTTGGCTGAATTGCTTGGCTTGCTTGTCGCTGGCCAGCACTTCATGCACTGACGTTGCCGGCAGACCGACTTTCTCGAACAAGGTTGAGAGTGTGTCGCCTTTGGAAACGATCACTTCCCGGTGATTGGGGGCTTTCTTTTCTTCAACAACGGGCGCTGGTGCGGGATCTGCCTGAGCGGTTTCCTGAGGTTCTTCAGCGCTGTTTTCAATCTGCGCGAACGGGGAGGTTGCTGACTCATTTGTGGCTTGAACGGCTTCAGCAGCGTCTTGATCTTGTGTCAGTTGTTCAGCAGGGCTTTCCAGTTCAAGACTCAGGGTTGTCTTTTTGGCTTCAACATCACTGGAAGGGAATACCAGAAGCGCCAGGCTCAGAAGGGCGGCAATACCGCTTGCTGCGAGCAGGTGGGTCTTCGGGTAAAGCGGCGGCGCTTTAGACGATTCTTTGGTCATAGGTAATTTTTGACTTTGAAGAAGATGAATTGGAATAGATGAATGACATGATGAAGATGAAATAACTGTATAAAATATAACCAAATCATCTCTGAAGCAAGTCCGTGGTTACTCTGCCAGCGGATTGGCGTCATTGCGCCGACCAAACTTTGTATTTGAGGCGTGATCTTGTATGGTTGGTTCCCTTTGAATTCGAGCCTTGCGGGTCTGTTATGAAGTCGGTTGAAGAGCAGCTAGCGCTGATCAAACGTGGTGCGGAAGAACTGTTGGTCGAGTCAGAGCTTGTTGAAAAGCTCAAGCGCGGCCAGCCGCTGCGTATTAAGGCAGGCTTCGATCCGACTGCGCCGGATTTGCACCTGGGTCACACCGTGCTTATTAATAAGCTGCGTCAGTTCCAGGAGCTTGGGCATCAGGTGATCTTCCTTATAGGGGATTTCACTGGAATGATCGGCGATCCGAGCGGGAAAAGTGCAACGCGTCCTCCGCTGACTCGCGAGCAGGTGCTCGAAAATGCTGAAACCTACAAAACTCAGGTTTTCAAGATTCTCGATCCAGCCAAGACCGAAGTGGCATTCAACTCCACCTGGATGGATCAGATGGGACCGGCTGACTTCATTCGGCTGACTTCGCAGTACACCGTCGCTCGCATGCTCGAGCGCGATGATTTCGACAAGCGCTATACGACTAATCAGCCGATCGCTATTCATGAGTTCCTCTATCCGTTAGTGCAGGGTTATGACTCTGTTGCGTTGCGCGCGGATGTCGAGTTGGGCGGCACCGACCAGAAGTTCAACCTGTTAATGGGGCGTGAGCTACAGCGTGGTTATGGTCAAGAGCCTCAGTGCATTCTGACCATGCCGTTGCTGGAAGGTCTGGATGGCGTGAAGAAGATGTCCAAGTCGCTGGGTAACTATGTTGGTATCCAGGAAGCGCCGGGGGTTATGTACAGCAAGCTGGTGTCTATTCCGGATGCGCTGATGTGGCGCTATTTCGAGTTGCTCAGCTTCCGTTCCATGGATGAGATCAATGCGTTCCGTGTGGATGTGGAGTCGGGTGCCAATCCGCGTGACATCAAGATCAAGCTGGCCGAAGAGATCGTGGCGCGTTTTCATGGTGAAGAGGCTGCGGCCAACGCTCACCGTGCGGCAGGTAATCGCATGAAAGATGGCGAGCTGCCGGAGGACTTGCCGGAGATCGAGCTGATTGCTGCTGAGGATATGCCGATTGCGGCCGTCCTTAATAAGGCAGGCTTGGTCAAGAACTCGGCTGTGGCGCGTGATCTCCTGAGTGCAGGTGGTGTGCGTATAGATGGTGAGGTTGTCGATCGCACCTTTATATACGCGCTGGGCGCGACCCATGTCTGTCAGGCTGGAAAGAAGGCATTTGCGCGCATTACGCTAAAATCGGAATAAAGGTGAAATAAGGGGTTGACGGCGAATTGTAACGGTCTATAATTCGCCCCACTTCCGGCGCAGTCGAAACGGAAAACTCCTTGGTAAACAAAGAGTTACGCAGTTTTCGGCAGTGAGTTGCTTCAGGTCATCGAAGCGCGAAAGGAGTTGAAAAAGAGGTGTTGACAGCAGCGAGTAACGCTGTAGAATTCGCCTCCCGCTAACGAGAGATCGAAAGCGCAAGTGGTTGAAGTTACAAAGGAAACTTTGAAAACTTCTGAAAATAACCGCTTGACAGCAACAGAGGCTGCTGTAGAATGCGCGCCTCGGTTGAGACGAAAGATCTTAACCAACCGCTCTTTAACAACTGAATCAAGCAATTCGTGTGGGTGCTTGTGGAGTCAGACTGATAGTCAACAAGATTATCAGCATCACAAGTTACTCCGCGAGAAATCAAAGATGTAACCAACGATTGCTGAGCCAAGTTTAGGGTTTCTTAAAAACCCAAAGATGTTTGAACTGAAGAGTTTGATCATGGCTCAGATTGAACGCTGGCGGCAGGCCTAACACATGCAAGTCGAGCGGTAGAGAGAAGCTTGCTTCTCTTGAGAGCGGCGGACGGGTGAGTAATGCCTAGGAATCTGCCTGGTAGTGGGGGATAACGCTCGGAAACGGACGCTAATACCGCATACGTCCTACGGGAGAAAGCAGGGGACCTTCGGGCCTTGCGCTATCAGATGAGCCTAGGTCGGATTAGCTAGTTGGTGAGGTAATGGCTCACCAAGGCGACGATCCGTAACTGGTCTGAGAGGATGATCAGTCACACTGGAACTGAGACACGGTCCAGACTCCTACGGGAGGCAGCAGTGGGGAATATTGGACAATGGGCGAAAGCCTGATCCAGCCATGCCGCGTGTGTGAAGAAGGTCTTCGGATTGTAAAGCACTTTAAGTTGGGAGGAAGGGCATTAACCTAATACGTTAGTGTTTTGACGTTACCGACAGAATAAGCACCGGCTAACTCTGTGCCAGCAGCCGCGGTAATACAGAGGGTGCAAGCGTTAATCGGAATTACTGGGCGTAAAGCGCGCGTAGGTGGTTCGTTAAGTTGGATGTGAAATCCCCGGGCTCAACCTGGGAACTGCATTCAAAACTGTCGAGCTAGAGTATGGTAGAGGGTGGTGGAATTTCCTGTGTAGCGGTGAAATGCGTAGATATAGGAAGGAACACCAGTGGCGAAGGCGACCACCTGGACTGATACTGACACTGAGGTGCGAAAGCGTGGGGAGCAAACAGGATTAGATACCCTGGTAGTCCACGCCGTAAACGATGTCAACTAGCCGTTGGGAGCCTTGAGCTCTTAGTGGCGCAGCTAACGCATTAAGTTGACCGCCTGGGGAGTACGGCCGCAAGGTTAAAACTCAAATGAATTGACGGGGGCCCGCACAAGCGGTGGAGCATGTGGTTTAATTCGAAGCAACGCGAAGAACCTTACCAGGCCTTGACATCCAATGAACTTTCCAGAGATGGATTGGTGCCTTCGGGAACATTGAGACAGGTGCTGCATGGCTGTCGTCAGCTCGTGTCGTGAGATGTTGGGTTAAGTCCCGTAACGAGCGCAACCCTTGTCCTTAGTTACCAGCACGTAATGGTGGGCACTCTAAGGAGACTGCCGGTGACAAACCGGAGGAAGGTGGGGATGACGTCAAGTCATCATGGCCCTTACGGCCTGGGCTACACACGTGCTACAATGGTCGGTACAGAGGGTTGCCAAGCCGCGAGGTGGAGCTAATCCCAGAAAACCGATCGTAGTCCGGATCGCAGTCTGCAACTCGACTGCGTGAAGTCGGAATCGCTAGTAATCGCGAATCAGAATGTCGCGGTGAATACGTTCCCGGGCCTTGTACACACCGCCCGTCACACCATGGGAGTGGGTTGCACCAGAAGTAGCTAGTCTAACCTTCGGGAGGACGGTTACCACGGTGTGATTCATGACTGGGGTGAAGTCGTAACAAGGTAGCCGTAGGGGAACCTGCGGCTGGATCACCTCCTTAATCGACGACATCAGCTGCTCCATAAGTTCCCACACGAATTGCTTGATTCATTGAAGAAGACGATAGAAGCAGCTTTAAGCTCCAAGCTGATAGCTCTTAGCTAATCAGTTGCGCTCGAAATTGGGTCTGTAGCTCAGTTGGTTAGAGCGCACCCCTGATAAGGGTGAGGTCGGCAGTTCGAATCTGCCCAGACCCACCAATTTTGTTATGGGGCCATAGCTCAGCTGGGAGAGCGCCTGCCTTGCACGCAGGAGGTCAACGGTTCGATCCCGTTTGGCTCCACCATTAACTGTTTCTGCTGTTAGAGTTTAGAAATGAATATTCTGAAGTGAATATTGATTTCTAGTCTTTGATTAGATCGTTCTTTAAAAATTTGGGTATGTGATAGAAAGATAGACTGGACGTTACTTTCACTGGTAACGGATCAGGCTAAGGTAAAATTTGTGAGTTGCTCTTAATTGAGTATTATCGAATTTTCGGCGAATGTCGTCTTCACAGTATAACCAGATTGCTTGGGGTTATATGGTCAAGTGAAGAAGCGCATACGGTGGATGCCTTGGCAGTCAGAGGCGATGAAAGACGTGGTAGCCTGCGAAAAGCTTCGGGGAGTCGGCAAACAGACTTTGATCCGGAGATGTCTGAATGGGGGAACCCACCTAACATAAGTTAGGTATCTTAAGCTGAATACATAGGCTTAAGAAGCGAACCAGGGGAACTGAAACATCTAAGTACCCTGAGGAAAAGAAATCAACCGAGATTCCCTTAGTAGTGGCGAGCGAACGGGGACTAGCCCTTAAGTGGCTTTGAGATTAGCGGAACGCTCTGGAAAGTGCGGCCATAGTGGGTGATAGCCCTGTACGCGAAAATCTCTTAGTCATGAAATCGAGTAGGACGGAGCACGAGAAACTTTGTCTGAATATGGGGGGACCATCCTCCAAGGCTAAATACTACTGACTGACCGATAGTGAACTAGTACCGTGAGGGAAAGGCGAAAAGAACCCCGGAGAGGGGAGTGAAATAGATCCTGAAACCGTATGCGTACAAGCAGTGGGAGCCCACTTTGTTGGGTGACTGCGTACCTTTTGTATAATGGGTCAGCGACTTATTTTCAGTGGCGAGCTTAACCGAATAGGGGAGGCGTAGCGAAAGCGAGTCTTAATAGGGCGTCTAGTCGCTGGGAATAGACCCGAAACCGGGCGATCTATCCATGGGCAGGTTGAAGGTTGGGTAACACTAACTGGAGGACCGAACCGACTACCGTTGAAAAGTTAGCGGATGACCTGTGGATCGGAGTGAAAGGCTAATCAAGCTCGGAGATAGCTGGTTCTCCTCGAAAGCTATTTAGGTAGCGCCTCATGTATCACTGTAGGGGGTAGAGCACTGTTTCGGCTAGGGGGTCATCCCGACTTACCAAACCGATGCAAACTCCGAATACCTACAAGTGCCGAGCATGGGAGACACACGGCGGGTGCTAACGTCCGTCGTGAAAAGGGAAACAACCCAGACCGTCAGCTAAGGTCCCAAAGTTATGGTTAAGTGGGAAACGATGTGGGAAGGCTTAGACAGCTAGGAGGTTGGCTTAGAAGCAGCCACCCTTTAAAGAAAGCGTAATAGCTCACTAGTCGAGTCGGCCTGCGCGGAAGATGTAACGGGGCTCAAACCATACACCGAAGCTACGGGTATCACTTAGGTGATGCGGTAGAGGAGCGTTCTGTAAGCCTGTGAAGGTGAGTTGAGAAGCTTGCTGGAGGTATCAGAAGTGCGAATGCTGACATGAGTAACGACAATGGGTGTGAAAAACACCCACGCCGAAAGACCAAGGTTTCCTGCGCAACGTTAATCGACGCAGGGTTAGTCGGTCCCTAAGGCGAGGCTGAAAAGCGTAGTCGATGGAAAACAGGTTAATATTCCTGTACTTCTGGTTATTGCGATGGAGGGACGGAGAAGGCTAGGCCAGCTTGGCGTTGGTTGTCCAAGTTTAAGGTGGTAGGCTGGAATCTTAGGTAAATCCGGGATTCTAAGGCCGAGAGCTGATGACGAGTGTTCTTTTAGAACACGAAGTGGTTGATGCCATGCTTCCAAGAAAAGCTTCTAAGCTTCAGGTAACCAGGAACCGTACCCCAAACCGACACAGGTGGTTGGGTAGAGAATACCAAGGCGCTTGAGAGAACTCGGGTGAAGGAACTAGGCAAAATGGCACCGTAACTTCGGGAGAAGGTGCGCCGGTGAGGGTGAAGGACTTGCTCCGTAAGCTCATGCCGGTCGAAGATACCAGGCCGCTGCGACTGTTTATTAAAAACACAGCACTCTGCAAACACGAAAGTGGACGTATAGGGTGTGACGCCTGCCCGGTGCCGGAAGGTTAATTGATGGGGTTAGCTAACGCGAAGCTCTTGATCGAAGCCCCGGTAAACGGCGGCCGTAACTATAACGGTCCTAAGGTAGCGAAATTCCTTGTCGGGTAAGTTCCGACCTGCACGAATGGCGTAACGATGGCGGCGCTGTCTCCACCCGAGACTCAGTGAAATTGAAATCGCTGTGAAGATGCAGTGTATCCGCGGCTAGACGGAAAGACCCCGTGAACCTTTACTATAGCTTTGCACTGGACTTTGAATTTGCTTGTGTAGGATAGGTGGGAGGCTTTGAAGCGTGGACGCCAGTTCGCGTGGAGCCAACCTTGAAATACCACCCTGGCAACTTTGAGGTTCTAACTCAGGTCCGTTATCCGGATCGAGGACAGTGTATGGTGGGTAGTTTGACTGGGGCGGTCTCCTCCTAAAGAGTAACGGAGGAGTACGAAGGTGCGCTCAGACCGGTCGGAAATCGGTCGTAGAGTATAAAGGCAAAAGCGCGCTTGACTGCGAGACAGACACGTCGAGCAGGTACGAAAGTAGGTCTTAGTGATCCGGTGGTTCTGTATGGAAGGGCCATCGCTCAACGGATAAAAGGTACTCCGGGGATAACAGGCTGATACCGCCCAAGAGTTCATATCGACGGCGGTGTTTGGCACCTCGATGTCGGCTCATCACATCCTGGGGCTGAAGCCGGTCCCAAGGGTATGGCTGTTCGCCATTTAAAGTGGTACGCGAGCTGGGTTTAGAACGTCGTGAGACAGTTCGGTCCCTATCTGCCGTGGACGTTTGAGATTTGAGAGGGGCTGCTCCTAGTACGAGAGGACCGGAGTGGACGAACCTCTGGTGTTCCGGTTGTCACGCCAGTGGCATTGCCGGGTAGCTATGTTCGGAATAGATAACCGCTGAAAGCATCTAAGCGGGAAACTAGCCTCAAGATGAGATCTCACTGGGACCTTGAGTCCCCTGAAGGGCCGTCGAAGACTACGACGTTGATAGGTTGGGTGTGTAAGCGCTGTGAGGCGTTGAGCTAACCAATACTAATTGCCCGTGAGGCTTGACCATATAACACCCAAGCAATTTGACTACTCGAAAGAGCATCAGATTGCGGTGTGTGAAGACGAAACGAACCGAAAGTTCGAGACCTTGCAAACACCGAAACCTGTCACATACCCAATTTGCTGAAGCGCGGCCACCCGGCCACGACTCGGTACCCGAATTTCTTGACGACCATAGAGCGTTGGAACCACCTGATCCCATCCCGAACTCAGCAGTGAAACGATGCATCGCCGATGGTAGTGTGGGGTTTCCCCATGTGAGAGTAGGTCATCGTCAAGATTAAATTCCGAAACCCCTGTTTGCTAACGCGAACAGGGGTTTTGTTTTGCCCGCGAAAAATCTCGCTCGACGGGTTTCTATGCAACGGCTCGGGGCATGGCTATCATGCGGGCCTCATTGTGAGGCGAGACTTTCATGCTGACGTTGTTGAAGCTTCTTAAGGATGGCCGGTTTCACTCTGGCCAGGCTCTGGGCGTTGCCTTGGGTGTCAGTCGTAGCGCAGTTTGGAAACAGCTTCAGCTCCTGGAGGCTGAGCTGGGTCTGTCCATACACAAGGTGCGCGGCCGTGGTTATCAGCTGGCGGCGCCATTGATGCTGCTTGACCCTATAGGCATAAGCGAGGCGAGCCCTTCCTGCGATTGGTCAGTCTTGGTCTTCGACTCTATCGATTCCACAAATGCCGAGGCTTTGCGAGCTATCGAGCGAGGACAGACTGCCCCGTTCCTGGTACTTGCTGAACGGCAAACGGCAGGTCGTGGGCGGCGCGGGCGGAAGTGGGTAAGCCCATTCGCTGAAAACGTCTATTACAGCCTGGTGTTGCGCATTGAAGGAGGAATGCGCCAGCTGGAAGGTCTTAGTCTGGTCGTCGGCCTTGCGGTGATGCAGGCCTTGCGCGAGCTTGGTGTTTCGGCTGCAGGTCTTAAGTGGCCTAACGACGTCTTGGTCGGGCAGAAAAAAATAGCGGGCATACTGCTCGAGCTGGTCGGCGATCCGGCCGATGTATGTCACGTGGTACTGGGAGTTGGCATTAACGTAAATATGCAGATGACCGATGAGGTTGATCAGCAGTGGACGTCGATGCGGTTGGAGGCCGGCAAGGTGTTTGATCGCAATCAGATGGTCGCGGTGTTGAGTGAAAAGCTACAGCGCTATTTGCACCGGCACCAGGTTGAAGGATTTTCCGCTATCCAGTCGGAATGGGAGCAAAATCATCTATGGCAAGGGCGAGCGGTATCGCTGATTGCTGGAGTTAACCAGATAGATGGCGAAGTGCTGGGAATTGATAAACAAGGCGCTTTGCGCTTGAAGGTTGATGGTGTGGAAAAGAGCTTTAGTGGTGGTGAGCTCAGCCTGAGGTTGCGTGATGATTCTTGAGCTCGACTGTGGAAACAGCTTTATAAAATGGCGTGTTCTCGGCGACGGTGCCGGTAAAACGGTGGGAGAGGGCGTTGTCGATTCGGATCTGGCGTTGCTGGAGAGTCTGAATACGATAGAGCACCTGTCCCTGTCCTTTTGCCGTTTGGTAAGTGTCAGGACCGCCGAAGAAACCGACGCACTGACTGTCTTGCTCGTGAGCGCCTATGGCGTATCGGTTGCCTGCGCCACACCGTCTCGCGAAATGTCCGGTGTTCGTAACGGCTATGAGGAATACGAGCGGTTGGGGCTTGATCGCTGGCTAGCGATGCTGGGAGGATTTCATCTCGCGTCGGGCCCCTGCCTTGTGCTGGATTTTGGTACAGCCGTTACCGCGGATTTCATCGGTGGAGATGGCGAGCATCTCGGAGGTTTTATCTGTCCTGGGATGCCTTTGATGCGCAATCAACTGCGTACTCATACACGAAAGATCCGATATGGGGATCTAGCCGCCGAGCGGGCGCTGGAAAGTCTCGCTCCAGGTCGCACAACCGTCGAAGCGGTGGAGCGTGGATGTTCGTTGATGCTCAGGGGCTTTGTCTTGACTCAGTTGGAGCTAGCACGCAGCTACTGGGGAGAGGGCTTTTGCGTATTCCTGACCGGCGGAGATGCCGATCTGGTAGCTGCAGTAGTGCCCGAGGCTCGAGTGGTTCCGGACCTTGTGTTCGTGGGACTGGCGATGGCGTGCCCCCTGATCTGAGGTGTTTTATGCGTTGGTTGTTCCTGCTCCTGCTTGTCCTCAATGTGTTTTATTACATCTGGCATCAACAAGAGGCTCCTCTTCGAGCCAAGGACGTGACGCCGTTGAGCCTTTACCGGGGTTCGCAGCAAGATATTCGCTTGCTGAGCGAATCCATGGATGCGGCGCGTGACAAGGCCAGGACGGTTCAACCGGATAGTGGGTGCCTATATGTAGGAGGGTATTCACGTCAGGAGGTGGCTCAGGCAATCGAGCGACGATTGACCGGAATGGAGATCAGGTTTCAGGCGCTGCCGAAGGATCTGCCTGATAATCCTGGCTACTGGGTGCGCGTGGCACCAGAAAGCCGCCGCTGGCTTGATGATGTGCAGCTTCAAAACCTTTCCAGAGAATTCAATGAGTTAAAACATAAAATAATGCCTTGTGAGGGGGTTGCGCCCGCAGTTTAGTTTGCATAGAATGGCGCCCGCTTCGCAGTGAAGACCTTTAGAGGTGATCAGTGCGAAGCGAGGTCAACGCAGCTAACCTTAGGTTTTTAATGAGAAAATGCTTGACAGAAGGCTGGCATAATATAGAATGCCGGCTCGCTTAGGAGGGGTTCCCGAGCGGCCAAAGGGATCAGACTGTAAATCTGACGTCTACGACTTCGAAGGTTCGAATCCTTCCCCCTCCACCATTTTTAGCGAGAGTTGCAATCTCGCGGGTATAGTTTAGTGGTAGAACCTCAGCCTTCCAAGCTGATGATGCGGGTTCGATTCCCGCTACCCGCTCCATGTTTGCAGATCTTGCGCAGTGTTTCGCTCTTGTAGCTCAGTTGGTAGAGCACACCCTTGGTAAGGGTGAGGTCAGCGGTTCAAATCCGCTCAAGAGCTCCATATAACAAGGCAGATATGAAAATATCTGCCTTTGTTTTAATGGCTTGTTTGACTTGTAAAATTCTTCTCCTGAGGGTGATTTCGATGGCTAAGGAAAAGTTCGAACGTAATAAGCCGCACGTTAACGTAGGCACCATTGGTCACGTCGACCACGGTAAAACTACTCTGACTGCAGCCTTGACCCGCGTCTGTTCCGAAGTTTTCGGTTCGGCAAAGGTTGACTTCGACAAGATCGATAGCGCCCCAGAAGAAAAAGCTCGTGGTATTACTATCAACACCGCTCATGTTGAGTACGATTCGGCCGTGCGTCACTACGCACACGTTGACTGTCCTGGTCACGCCGACTACGTAAAAAACATGATTACTGGTGCTGCACAGATGGATGGTGCGATTCTGGTTTGCTCGGCCGCTGATGGTCCGATGCCTCAAACCCGTGAGCACATTCTCCTGTCGCGCCAGGTTGGCGTTCCATACATCGTTGTCTTCCTGAACAAGGCTGACATGGTAGATGATGCGGAGCTGCTTGAGTTGGTTGAGATGGAAGTGCGCGACCTGTTGAGCACCTACGATTTTCCTGGTGATGACACTCCAATCATCATCGGTTCGGCGCTGATGGCGCTGAATGGTCAAGACGATAACGAGATGGGCACCACCGCCGTCAAGAAGTTGGTCGAGACCCTGGATAGCTATATTCCGCAGCCTGAGCGCGCTATTGATAAGCCGTTTTTGATGCCGATCGAGGATGTATTCTCGATCTCCGGTCGCGGCACTGTTGTGACTGGTCGTGTAGAGCGTGGCATCGTCCGCATCCAGGAAGAAGTCGAGATCGTTGGGTTGCGTGATACGGTCAAGACAACGTGTACGGGTGTTGAGATGTTTCGCAAGTTGCTCGACGAAGGTCGTGCGGGTGAGAACTGCGGCGTATTGCTGCGTGGTACCAAGCGTGATGATGTTGAGCGTGGCCAGGTACTGGTCAAGCCGGGCACTGTCAAGCCGCATACCAAGTTTACTGCTGAAGTTTATGTTCTGAGCAAGGAAGAGGGCGGTCGTCATACGCCATTCTTCAAGGGTTACCGTCCGCAGTTCTACTTCCGTACAACTGATGTGACTGGTAATTGCGAGCTTCCAGAAGGTGTTGAGATGGTGATGCCGGGTGATAACGTTCAGATGACCGTTACCCTTATCAAAACCATCGCGATGGAAGATGGTCTTCGTTTTGCAATTCGTGAGGGCGGTCGTACCGTCGGCGCGGGTGTCGTAGCGAAAGTCATCGAGTAAGTTGTTGTAATGTCTTTTTCGGGCCGGCATAATGGTCGGCCTGATTTTGTTTTAGGTCAGTAGCTCAATTGGCAGAGCGACGGTCTCCAAAACCGTAGGTTGGGGGTTCGATTCCCTCCTGACCTGCCAGATTCACTTGGTGGGTTTGGCTTTCTTTTCACAGGATCTTCATAGATGACTCCTAAAGCTGAAGCTCAAGGCTCTCGCTTCGATCTGCTCAAGTGGCTAGTAGTAGTCGCTTTGGTGGTTGTTGGCGTTGTTGGCAATCAGTATTACTCTGCTTCGCCGATCCTGTATCGCGTACTTGCATTGCTCGCCATTGCTGCTGTAGCTGCCTTTGTAGGCCTGCAGACAGCCAAGGGCAAGTCTTTCTTTGTACTGGTTAAGGAAGCTCGCACCGAGATTCGTAAAGTCGTATGGCCAACTCGCCAAGAAACCACGCAGACCACGTTGATCGTAGTGGCTGTTGTTCTGGTTATGGCGTTGCTGTTGTGGGGGCTTGATTCCCTGCTCGGCTGGCTTGTTTCCTTGATTGTCGGCTAAGGGTGTCCCGTGGCTAAGCGTTGGTACGTTGTGCATGCTTACTCCGGTTACGAGAAGCATGTCATGCGCTCGTTGTTAGAGCGCGTAAAGCTGGCTGGCATGGAAGATGGCTTCGGCGAAATTCTGGTTCCCACTGAAGAAGTGGTTGAAATGCGTAATGGCCAGAAACGCAAAAGCGAGCGCAAATTCTTCCCTGGTTATGTGCTGGTCCAGATGGATATGAACGAGGGTACTTGGCACTTGGTCAAGGATACACCTCGGGTGATGGGCTTCATTGGCGGTACTGCTGATAAGCCTGCACCAATCACTGATAAAGAGGCAGAAGCGATTCTGCGTCGCGTTGCTGATGGTAGCGACAAGCCGAAGCCGAAGACGTTGTTCGAGCCGGGTGAGTCGGTACGGGTCAATGACGGACCGTTTGCTGATTTCACTGGCACGGTCGAAGAAGTTAACTACGAAAAGAGCCGGATCCAAGTGGCAGTGCTTATTTTCGGTCGCTCTACTCCGGTAGAGCTAGAGTTCAGCCAGGTCGAAAAGGTCTAGCTGAGCAAGCATCCCAACCCCGCAGCCTTAGGCTGTGGGGTTTTGTCGTCACTGGGATAAACGCGCAAGTAACCGGGGAGCCTTTCGAGGCGTTCGAACCCGTAATTGGAGTGCCTCATGGCCAAGAAGATTACCGCTTACATCAAGCTGCAAGTGAAGGCCGCTCAGGCTAACCCAAGCCCACCTGTTGGTCCTGCATTGGGTCAGCACGGCGTGAACATCATGGAATTCTGCAAAGCTTTCAACGCCCGTACTCAGGGTATTGAGCCAGGCCTGCCGACTCCAGTGATCATCACTGTCTACAGCGACCGTAGCTTCACTTTCGAAACCAAATCCACCCCTGCTTCGGTTCTCCTGAAGAAGGCGGCTGGTCTGACTAGCGGTTCTGCTCGTCCGAACACCGTTAAGGTTGGCACCGTGACCCGTGCTCAGCTGGAAGAAATCGCGAAAACCAAAAACGCGGATCTGACTGCAGCTGATATGGAAGCAGCCGTGCGTACTATCGCCGGTTCTGCTCGTAGCATGGGCCTTAACGTGGAGGGTGTGTAATGGCTAAGTTGACCAAGCGTCAAAAGGCTATCGCCGGCAAAATCGAAGCAGGCAAGTCCTACAATTTTGTAGACGCTGCTGCTCTGCTGGCTGAGCTGTCGACTGTCAAGTTCAGCGAGTCGTTCGACGTTGCTGTAAACCTGGGCGTTGACCCGCGTAAATCTGACCAGGTTGTTCGTAGCGCTACTGTGCTGCCACACGGCACTGGCAAGACCGTTCGCGTTGCTGTGTTCACCCAGGGTCCAGCTGCTGAGGCCGCTCTGGCTGCCGGCGCTGACCGTGTAGGTATGGACGATCTGGCTGCCGAAATGAAAGGCGGCGACCTGAACTATGACGTAGTTATCGCATCCCCGGATGCAATGCGCGTTGTAGGTCAGTTGGGTCAGATCCTCGGTCCACGTGGTCTGATGCCTAACCCTAAAGTCGGCACTGTAACTCCAGACGTAGCTACCGCGGTTAAAAACGCCAAGGCTGGTCAGGTTCGTTATCGCACCGACAAAAACGGCATCATCCACACCTCCGTTGGCAAGATTGGCTTCGATGCCGTCAAGCTGAAGGAAAACGTTGAAGCCCTGATCGCTGATCTGAAGCGTATCAAGCCAGCTTCCTCGAAAGGCATTTACGTCAAGCGCGTTACCCTGAGCACCACCATGGGTCCAGGCCTGGTCATCGACCAAGGCTCGCTCGACGCGTAAGACAAAGGTTGGCGCAAGCGATTGCGTCAATTGAAAGATTGGGGTCCCTGCCTGGCGGGGGCTATCCAAGACCGTAGGCGACGCAAGTCTTAAACCTCAAGCCTACGCAGATGGTGCTCCCGGTTCCTTACCGAATCAGACACCAAAACGACATCCGGCCTCGGTTGGATGAAACGGTAACAAGCAGGAGTTAAACCCGTGGCAATTAAACTCGAAGACAAGAAGGCCATCGTCGCTGAAGTCAACGAGGCTGCCAATGCTGCCCTGTCTGCTGTTGTGGCTGATGCCCGCGGCGTGACAGTTGGCGCTATGACCGGACTCCGTAAAGAGGCTCGTGAAGCTGGCGTTTACGTACGTGTTGTACGTAACACCCTGCTCAAGCGCGCCGTTGCAGGCACTCAATATGACGTGCTCAACGACGTGTTCACCGGCCCGACCTTGATTGCATTCTCTAAAGATCATCCGGGCGCTGCTGCTCGTATTTTCAAAGAGTTCGCAAAAGGTCAGGACAAGTTCGAGATCAAGGCAGCTGCGTTCGAGGGCAAGTTCCTCGCAGCTAATCAGATCGACGTACTGGCAAGTCTGCCGACCCGTGACGAAGCAATTTCTCAGCTGATGAGCGTGATTCAAGGCGCAACCAGCAAATTGGCTCGTACTCTGGCGGCACTTCGCGACCAGAAAGAAGCTGCTGCAGCCTAAGGCTGAGCCACTCCTTTCAGCGTTTATTGTTTATTTCGATGGCCGCGTAGGCTGTCACCCCAATACAGGAATTTATAGTCATGTCTCTGACTAACGACCAAATCATCGAAGCAATCGGCGAAAAATCCGTTCTGGAAATCGTTGAGCTGATCAAGGCCATGGAAGAGAAGTTCGGCGTTTCCGCTGCTGCTGCTTCCGCTGGTCCAGCTGCTGTTGCTGCCGTTGTTGAAGAACAAACTGAATTCAACGTCATGCTGACCGAAGCTGGCGAGAAGAAAGTTAACGTGATCAAGGCAGTACGTGAACTGACCGGTCTGGGCCTGAAAGAAGCCAAGGCAGTAGTTGACGGCGCTCCTGGCATCGTTCTGGAAGCTGTTTCGAAAGACGCAGCTGACAAAGCAAAAGCCACTCTGGAAGAAGCAGGCGCTAAAGTCGAGCTGAAATAAGCATCGACTTTGCACCTCCAGCCCGAGCGTAAAGCGAAAGGCTGATGGCTGGTGGCTCTTGCCACCGGCCTTTTTCCGTTATTGGCAGCCGACTGGGTCGGTGCTGATAACGAGCTGTAACCACCCGATGCGGTGGAGCAAACCATGGGGTTTGCACGATTTTCTGGCTGCTCCCGTCGGGAGGGGCCAAACAAGCAGGTGACCAAGCTGGGGAACGCTGATGGCTTACTCATATACTGAGAAAAAACGTATCCGCAAGGACTTTAGCAAGTTGCCGGACGTCATGGATGTGCCGTATCTCCTGGCAATCCAGCTGGATTCGTATCGTGAATTCTTGCAGGCGGGAGCGACTAAAGATCAGTTCCGCGACGTGGGCCTGCATGCGGCCTTCAAATCCGTTTTCCCGATCATCAGCTACTCCGGCAATGCTGCGCTGGAGTACGTCGGTTATCGCCTGGGCGAACCGGCATTTGATGTCAAAGAATGCGTATTGCGCGGTGTAACTTACGCCGTACCTTTGCGGGTAAAAGTGCGCCTGATCATTTTCGACAAAGAATCGTCGAACAAAGCGATCAAGGACATCAAAGAGCAAGAAGTCTACATGGGTGAAATCCCCCTGATGACTGAAAACGGTACCTTCGTAATCAACGGTACCGAGCGTGTAATCGTTTCCCAGCTGCACCGTTCCCCGGGCGTGTTCTTCGACCACGACCGCGGCAAGACGCATAGCTCCGGCAAACTGCTGTACTCCGCGCGCATCATCCCTTACCGCGGTTCGTGGCTGGACTTCGAGTTCGACCCGAAAGACTGCGTATTCGTGCGTATCGACCGTCGTCGCAAGCTGCCTGCATCGGTACTGCTGCGCGCGCTCGGCTATACCACTGAAGAAGTGCTCGACGCGTTCTACACCACTAACGTTTTCCACCTGAGCGGCGAAACCCTCAGTCTGGAACTGATTGCTTCGCGTCTGCGTGGTGAAATCGCTGTTCTTGATATTCAGGACGAGAAGGGCAAGGTCATCGTTGAGGCTGGTCGCCGTATTA
Source organism: Pseudomonas sp. LBUM1643 (assembly GCF_059716215.1). Lineage (NCBI taxonomy): Bacteria > Pseudomonadati > Pseudomonadota > Gammaproteobacteria > Pseudomonadales > Pseudomonadaceae > Pseudomonas > Pseudomonas sp. LBUM1643. Next base: position 5,812,281 of record NZ_CP166813.1, on the reverse strand, counting down.
CTGCGCGCCACATCAACCAGATCGAAAAAGCCGGTCTCAAGACCCTGGAAGTGCCTCTTGACTACGTCCTGGGCCGCACTACCGCCAAGGCCATCGTGCATCCGGCAACCGGCGAAATCCTGGCAGAGTGCAACACCGAGCTGAACACCGAGATCCTGGCAAAAATCGCCAAGGGCCAGGTTGTTCGCATCGAAACTCTGTACACCAACGATATCGACTGCGGTCCGTTCGTCTCCGACACTCTGAAGATCGACTCCACCAGCAACCAATTGGAAGCGCTGGTCGAGATCTATCGCATGATGCGTCCAGGCGAGCCGCCAACCAAAGACGCTGCCGAGACTCTGTTCAACAACCTGTTCTTCAGCCCTGAGCGCTACGACCTGTCTGCGGTCGGTCGGATGAAGTTCAACCGTCGTATCGGTCGCACCGAGATCGAAGGTTCGGGCGTGTTGTGCAAGGAAGATATTGTTGCGGTCTTGAAGACTCTGGTCGACATCCGTAACGGTAAAGGCATCGTCGATGACATCGACCACCTGGGTAACCGTCGTGTTCGCTGCGTAGGCGAGATGGCAGAGAACCAGTTCCGCGTTGGCCTGGTACGTGTTGAGCGTGCGGTCAAAGAACGTCTGTCGATGGCTGAAAGCGAAGGCCTGATGCCGCAAGACCTGATCAACGCCAAGCCTGTAGCTGCGGCGGTGAAAGAGTTCTTCGGTTCCAGCCAGCTTTCCCAGTTCATGGACCAAAACAACCCGCTGTCCGAGATTACCCACAAGCGTCGTGTTTCTGCACTCGGCCCTGGCGGTTTGACTCGTGAGCGTGCTGGCTTTGAAGTTCGTGACGTACACCCGACTCACTATGGTCGTGTATGCCCGATTGAAACGCCGGAAGGTCCGAACATCGGTCTGATCAACTCCCTGGCCGCTTATGCGCGCACCAACCAGTACGGCTTCCTCGAAAGCCCGTATCGTGTGGTGAAAGACGCTCTGGTCACCGACGAGATCGTGTTCCTGTCCGCCATCGAAGAAGCTGATCACGTGATCGCTCAGGCTTCGGCCACCATGAACGACAAGAAAATGCTGATTGACGAACTGGTAGCTGTTCGTCACTTGAACGAATTCACCGTCAAGGCGCCGGAAGACGTCACCTTGATGGACGTATCGCCGAAGCAGGTAGTTTCGGTTGCTGCGTCGCTGATCCCGTTCCTCGAGCACGATGACGCCAACCGTGCGTTGATGGGTTCGAACATGCAGCGTCAAGCTGTACCAACCCTGCGCGCTGACAAGCCGCTGGTCGGTACCGGCATGGAGCGTAACGTAGCTCGTGACTCCGGCGTTTGCGTCGTGGCTCGTCGTGGCGGCGTAATCGATTCCGTTGATGCAAGCCGTATTGTGGTTCGTGTTGCTGATGACGAAGTTGAAACCGGTGAAGCCGGTGTCGACATCTACAACCTGACCAAATACACCCGCTCCAACCAGAACACCTGCATCAACCAGCGTCCGCTGGTGCGTAAAGGTGATCGGGTTCAGCGTAGCGACATCATGGCTGATGGTCCGTCCACCGATATGGGTGAGCTGGCGCTGGGTCAGAACATGCGCATCGCGTTCATGGCCTGGAACGGTTACAACTTCGAAGACTCCATCTGCCTGTCGGAACGAGTTGTTCAAGAAGATCGCTTCACCACGATCCACATCCAGGAACTGACCTGTGTGGCGCGTGACACCAAGCTTGGGCCAGAGGAAATCACTGCAGACATCCCGAACGTGGGTGAAGCTGCACTGAACAAGCTGGACGAAGCCGGTATCGTTTACGTAGGTGCTGAAGTTGGCGCAGGCGACATCCTGGTTGGTAAGGTCACTCCGAAAGGCGAGACCCAACTGACTCCGGAAGAGAAGCTCTTGCGTGCCATCTTCGGTGAAAAAGCCAGCGACGTTAAAGACACCTCCCTGCGCGTGCCTACCGGCACCAAGGGTACCGTCATCGACGTACAGGTCTTCACTCGTGACGGCGTTGAGCGTGATGCTCGTGCACTGTCGATCGAGAAGACTCAACTCGACGAGATCCGCAAGGACCTGAACGAAGAGTTCCGTATCGTTGAAGGCGCAACTTTCGAACGTCTGCGTTCCGCTCTGGTCGGCCACAAAGCCGAAGGCGGCGCCGGTCTGAAGAAAGGTCAGGACATCACCGACGAAATTCTCGACGGTCTTGAGCATGGTCAGTGGTTCAAGCTGCGCATGGCTGAAGATGCTCTGAACGAGCAACTCGAGAAAGCCCAGGCCTACATCGTTGATCGTCGCCGTCTGCTGGACGACAAGTTCGAAGACAAGAAGCGCAAACTGCAGCAGGGCGATGACCTGGCTCCAGGCGTGCTGAAGATCGTCAAGGTTTACCTGGCTATCCGTCGCCGCATCCAGCCGGGCGACAAGATGGCCGGTCGTCACGGTAACAAAGGTGTGGTCTCCGTGATCATGCCGGTTGAAGACATGCCGCACGATGCCAATGGCACCCCGGTCGACGTCGTCCTCAACCCGTTGGGCGTACCTTCGCGTATGAACGTTGGTCAGATCCTTGAAACCCACCTGGGCCTCGCGGCCAAAGGTCTGGGCGAGAAGATCAACCGCATGATCGAAGAGCAGCGTAAAGTTGCCGATCTGCGCAAGTTCCTGCACGAGATCTACAACGAGATCGGCGGTCGCAACGAAGATCTGGACAGCTTCTCCGACCAGGAAATCCTGGATCTGGCGAAGAACCTGCGTGGCGGTGTTCCAATGGCCACTCCAGTGTTCGACGGTGCCAAGGAAAGCGAAATCAAGGCCATGCTCAAACTGGCGGACCTGCCAGAAAGCGGCCAGATGCAGCTGACTGACGGCCGTACCGGCAACAAGTTCGAGCGCCCGGTTACTGTTGGCTACATGTACATGCTGAAGCTGAACCACTTGGTAGACGACAAGATGCACGCTCGTTCTACCGGTTCGTACAGCCTGGTTACCCAGCAACCGCTGGGTGGTAAGGCGCAGTTCGGTGGTCAGCGTTTCGGGGAGATGGAGGTCTGGGCACTGGAAGCATACGGTGCTGCTTACACTCTGCAAGAAATGCTCACAGTGAAGTCGGACGATGTGAACGGCCGGACCAAGATGTACAAAAACATCGTGGACGGCGATCACCGTATGGAGCCGGGCATGCCCGAGTCCTTCAACGTGTTGATCAAAGAAATTCGTTCCCTCGGCATCGATATCGATCTGGAAACCGAATAACACGTGACGCGAATCGAGAGCGGGGCAGGATTGCCCGCTCTCTGCTCCGTCAGGAGGAAAGGCCTTGAAAGACCTACTGAATTTGCTGAAAAACCAGGGTCAAGTCGAAGAGTTCGACGCCATCCGTATTGGATTGGCATCGCCTGAGATGATCCGTTCGTGGTCGTTCGGTGAAGTTAAAAAGCCGGAAACCATCAACTACCGTACGTTCAAACCTGAGCGTGACGGCCTGTTCTGCGCCAAGATCTTTGGCCCGGTAAAGGATTACGAGTGCCTGTGCGGTAAGTACAAGCGCTTGAAGCATCGTGGTGTGATCTGCGAGAAGTGCGGCGTTGAAGTCGCGCTGGCTAAAGTTCGTCGTGAGCGCATGGCGCACATCGAACTGGCCTCGCCAGTTGCCCACATCTGGTTCCTGAAATCGCTGCCGTCGCGTATCGGTTTGCTGATGGACATGACCCTGCGTGATATCGAACGCGTTCTCTACTTCGAGAGCTATGTCGTTATCGATCCAGGCATGACCACTCTTGAAAAAGGTCAGCTGCTGAACGACGAGCAGTACTTCGAAGCGCTGGAAGAGTTCGGCGACGATTTCGATGCCCGCATGGGTGCCGAAGCTGTCCGCGAACTGCTGCACGCTATCGACCTGGAGCACGAGATTGGTCGTCTGCGTGAAGAAATTCCGCAAACCAACTCCGAAACCAAAATCAAGAAGCTGTCCAAGCGTCTGAAGTTGATGGAAGCCTTTCAGGGTTCCGGCAACCTTCCAGAGTGGATGGTGCTGACCGTTCTGCCGGTTCTGCCGCCAGATCTGCGTCCACTGGTCCCGCTGGATGGCGGTCGCTTCGCGACTTCCGACCTCAACGATCTGTATCGTCGAGTGATCAACCGTAACAACCGCTTGAAGCGTTTGCTCGATCTGTCCGCTCCGGACATCATCGTGCGCAACGAAAAGCGTATGTTGCAGGAAGCCGTCGATGCACTGCTCGACAACGGTCGTCGTGGCCGCGCTATCACCGGTTCGAACAAGCGTCCTCTGAAATCCCTGGCTGACATGATCAAGGGTAAGCAGGGTCGTTTCCGTCAGAACTTGCTCGGTAAGCGTGTTGACTACTCGGGTCGTTCGGTAATTACCGTTGGTCCGACCCTGCGTCTGCACCAGTGCGGTCTGCCGAAGAAAATGGCTCTCGAGCTGTTCAAGCCGTTCATTTTCGGCAAGCTGGAAATGCGTGGCCTTGCTACCACCATTAAAGCTGCCAAGAAAATGGTCGAGCGCGAACTGCCAGAGGTTTGGGACGTTCTCGCTGAAGTGATCCGTGAACACCCGGTTCTCCTCAACCGTGCACCGACCCTTCACCGTTTGGGTATCCAGGCGTTTGAACCGGTACTGATCGAAGGTAAAGCTATCCAGCTGCACCCTCTGGTCTGTGCTGCGTACAACGCCGACTTCGACGGTGACCAAATGGCCGTGCACGTACCGCTGACACTGGAAGCCCAGTTGGAAGCGCGTGCGTTGATGATGTCGACCAACAACATTCTGTCGCCAGCCAACGGTGAGCCAATCATCGTTCCTTCGCAGGACGTTGTATTGGGTCTGTACTACATGACTCGTGAAGCGATCAACGCCAAGGGCGAAGGTCGTGTGTTCGCGGATCTGCAAGAAGTTGACCGTGTGTTCCGTGCCGGCGAAGCCGCACTGCACGCTAAAGTCAAAGTGCGGATCCACGAAACCGTCAACGATCGTGATGGTGGCAGCGTCAAGAACACCCGTATCGTCGACACCACTGTCGGCCGTGCGCTGTTGTTCCAGGTTGTTCCACCTGGTCTGTCGTACGACGTCGTCAACCAGCCGATGAAGAAAAAAGCGATCTCCAAGCTGATCAACCAGTGCTACCGCGTGGTTGGTTTGAAAGAGACCGTGATCTTCGCTGACCAGTTGATGTACACCGGTTTTGCCTATTCGACCATTTCCGGCGTTTCCATCGGTGTTAACGACTTCGTTATCCCGGATGAAAAAGCCCGCATCATCAATGCTGCTACTGATGAAGTGAAAGAGATCGAAAGTCAGTACGCCTCCGGCCTGGTAACCCAGGGCGAGAAGTACAACAAAGTGATCGACCTTTGGTCCAAGGCGAACGACGAAGTTTCCAAGGCAATGATGGCTAACCTCTCGAAAGAGAAAGTCATCGACCGCCATGGCGTCGAAGTCGACCAAGAGTCTTTCAACTCGATGTACATGATGGCCGACTCGGGCGCACGGGGTTCTGCTGCGCAGATCCGTCAGCTCGCCGGTATGCGTGGCCTGATGGCCAAGCCGGACGGTTCCATCATCGAGACGCCGATTACTGCGAACTTCCGTGAAGGTTTGAGCGTACTTCAGTACTTCATCTCGACTCACGGTGCTCGTAAAGGTTTGGCGGATACCGCGTTGAAAACTGCGAACTCCGGTTACCTGACTCGTCGTCTGGTAGACGTGGCGCAGGATCTGGTTGTGACCGAGATCGATTGCGGCACCGAACATGGTCTGGTAATGACTCCGCACATTGAAGGCGGTGACGTTGTTGAGCCGTTGGGTGAGCGCGTATTGGGTCGAGTTATCGCCCGTGACGTGTTCAAACCAGGTACCGAAGAAATCATCGTTCCTGCCGGTACACTGGTAGACGAGAAGTGGGTCGAGTTCATCGAGCTGAACAGCATCGACGAAGTGATCGTGCGGTCGCCGATCAGCTGCGAAACCCGCTACGGCATTTGCGCCAAGTGCTACGGCCGTGACTTGGCTCGTGGTCACCAGGTGAACATCGGTGAAGCGGTCGGCGTTATCGCTGCCCAGTCCATCGGTGAGCCGGGTACCCAGCTGACCATGCGTACGTTCCACATCGGTGGTGCGGCAAGCCGGACCTCCGCAGCTGATAGTGTTCAGGTGAAGAATGGCGGTACCGTCCGTCTGCACAACCTGAAGCACGTTGAGCGAGTGGATGGTTGCCTGGTCGCTGTATCCCGTTCCGGTGAGCTGGCAATCGCTGATGACTTCGGTCGTGAGCGCGAGCGTTACAAGCTGCCGTACGGTGCTGTGATTTCGGTTAAAGAAGGTGACAAGGTCGACGCTGGCGCAATCGTGGCCAAGTGGGATCCGCACACTCACCCAATCGTTACCGAAATGAAAGGTACCGTGACCTACGTGGGCATGGAAGAAGGCATCACGATCAAGCGTCAGACTGACGAATTGACCGGTATGACCAACATTGAAGTACTCGACGCCAAAGACCGTCCAGCTGCCGGTAAAGATATCCGTCCTGCTGTGAAAATGGTTGATGACAACGGCAAGGATCTGTTGCTGCCAGGTACTGACGTTATCGCTCAGTACTTCCTGCCAGCCAACGCCCTGGTCGGTGTTGCGGATGGTGCGAAGATTGCGATCGGTGATGTTATCGCTCGTATTCCGCAAGAGACTTCGAAGACCCGTGACATCACCGGTGGTCTGCCGCGTGTTGCCGACTTGTTCGAAGCACGTCGTCCGAAAGAAGCCTCGATTCTGGCTGAAGTCAGCGGCACCATCGCGTTCGGTAAAGAGACCAAAGGCAAGCGCCGTCTGGTTATCACCCCGAACGACGGTACCGATCCGTACGAAGAGCTGATTCCGAAGTGGCGTCACCTGAACGTCTTCGAAGGCGAACAGGTAAACCGCGGCGAAGTTATCTCCGACGGCCCGAGCGATCCACACGACATCCTGCGTCTGCTGGGTGTGAGTGCGCTGGCCAAGTACATCGTGAACGAGATCCAGGACGTTTATCGTCTGCAAGGCGTGAAGATCAACGACAAGCACATCGAGACCATTCTGCGTCAGATGTTGCGTAAGGTTGAAATCGCTGAATCCGGCGACTCGACTTTCATCAAGGGCGACCAGATGGAGTTGACTCACGTTCTGGTAGAGAACGAGCGTCTGGCTGGCGACGAGAAATTCGTTTCCAAGTTCACTCGCGTGCTGTTGGGTATCACCAAGGCGTCGTTGTCCACCGAATCGTTCATCTCGGCGGCTTCCTTCCAGGAAACCACTCGCGTATTGACCGAAGCGGCGGTAACCGGCAAGCGCGATTACCTGCGCGGCCTGAAAGAAAACGTGGTCGTGGGTCGTCTGATCCCGGCAGGTACTGGTCTGGCTTATCACAGCGAGCGTAAGCGTCGCCGTGATGCAGACAAACCATTGCGCGTAAGCGCCAGTGAAGTGGAAGCAGCACTGACCGAAGCGCTGAACTCTAGCGGTAACTGAGTTCTGCGATAAATGAGCGTGAGGCCCTGATCGTTCCGTTCATCGAATCCAGACATTTTGTCGAGGTTGGATGAGCGGGAAGGTCGGGGCCTTGCCTTGACTGGGGACAAGATCCTCTTTAGACTCTTGTACCCCTAAATTTGGCGGGAATTCGTTCCTGCCATTTTGCTTTTCTTGCAAGACAATAGCGTCGCAAGACAACAGTGGAGCTAGTAGATGGCAACTATCAACCAGCTGGTACGTCAGCCGCGTAAGCGTATCGTCGAGAAATCCGACGTACCTGCGCTGCAGAACTGCCCGCAACGTCGTGGCGTATGCACTCGTGTGTATACCACCACGCCGAAAAAACCTAACTCGGCACTGCGTAAAGTATGCCGTGTGCGTCTGACCAACGGTTTCGAGGTTTCCTCGTACATCGGCGGTGAAGGCCACAACCTGCAAGAGCACAGCGTGGTACTGATCCGCGGCGGTCGTGTAAAAGACTTGCCAGGTGTTCGTTATCACACCGTACGCGGCTCTTTGGATACTTCCGGCGTTAAAGGTCGTAACCAGGGTCGTTCGAAGTACGGTACCAAGAAGCCTAAGTAGTAGCGGCTTTTTGTAAAACTGATTTTCTATTTTTCTGAGTCGATAAGAGTAAGGTCGGAGGCGTCCCGTAAGGGCACCGATTCCGAGCGAACCTGAAGACCGTTTGAGGGCTTATCCATGCCAAGAAGACGCGTAGCAGCCAAGCGCGAAGTGCTTGACGATCCAAAATACGGAAGCCAAATTCTGGCCAAGTTCATGAACCACGTTATGGAAAGCGGCAAGAAAGCCGTTGCCGAACGTATCGTTTATGGCGCGCTGGAAAAGGTTAAAGAACGCAAGAACAGCGACCCCCTGGAAATCTTCGAGAAAGCTCTCGACGCCATCGCTCCGCTGGTCGAAGTGAAGTCGCGCCGTGTAGGCGGTGCTACTTACCAGGTTCCGGTCGAAGTTCGCCCGTCCCGTCGTAACGCCCTGGCAATGCGCTGGTTGGTAGACTTCGCCCGTAAGCGCGGCGAGAAGTCTATGGCTCTGCGTTTGGCTGGCGAACTGTTGGACGCTGCCGAAGGTAAAGGTGCTGCAGTTAAGAAGCGTGAAGACGTGCACCGTATGGCTGAAGCCAACAAGGCTTTCTCGCACTACCGCTTCTAATTTTAGCGTCACTAATTTTGCGAGGGCTTTATGGCTCGTACAACACCGATTAATCGCTACCGTAACATTGGTATCGTTGCTCACGTGGATGCTGGTAAAACCACCACCACCGAGCGCGTCCTTTTTTACACTGGCAAAAGTCACAAAATGGGCGAGGTGCATGACGGCGCCGCGACCACAGACTGGATGGTTCAGGAGCAGGAGCGTGGTATTACCATTACTTCTGCTGCCATTACCGCCTTCTGGCAGGGTTCCGAGAAGCAGCACAAGGACCAATACCGCTTCAACGTCATCGACACCCCGGGCCACGTTGACTTCACTATTGAAGTTGAACGTTCCCTGCGTGTTCTCGATGGCGCGGTTGTTGTGTTCTGCGGCACCTCGGGTGTTGAGCCTCAGTCGGAAACCGTATGGCGTCAAGCCAACAAGTACGGCGTTCCACGTCTTGTTTACGTAAACAAGATGGACCGTGCTGGTGCGAACTTCCTGCGCGTGATCGGCCAGATCAAGCAGCGTCTGGGTCACACTCCGGTGCCAATCCAGTTGGCTATCGGTTCCGAAGACAATTTCCAGGGTCAGATCGATCTGATGGCCATGGAAGCTGTTTACTGGAATGACGCTGACAAAGGCATGACTCCACGTCGCGAGCCTATCCCTGCTGAACTGCAGGAATTGGCTGACGAGTGGCGCGGCAACATGGTTGAGGCTGCGGCCGAAGCCAGCGAAGAACTGATGAACAAGTACCTCGAAGGTGAAGAACTCACCAACGCGGAAATCAAGGCGGCTCTGCGTCAGCGTACTATCGCTGGTGAGATCGTCTTGGCTGTTTGTGGTTCTTCCTTCAAGAACAAGGGTGTTCCCCTGGTTCTCGACGCCGTTATCGATTACCTGCCAGCTCCAACTGACATTCCCGCCATCAAGGGTACTGACCCGGATGACGAGGAAAAGCAAATGGAGCGTCACGCAGACGATAGCGAGCCGTTCTCGGCTCTGGCTTTCAAAATCGCTACCGACCCATTCGTGGGTACTTTGACCTTCGTTCGAGTTTACTCGGGCGTGTTGGCCTCCGGCGACGGCGTGATCAACTCGGTTAAAGGCAAGAAAGAGCGCGTGGGTCGTATGGTGCAAATGCACGCAAACGCCCGTGAAGAAATCAAGGAAGTACGCGCTGGTGACATCGCGGCCTTGATCGGCATGAAGGACGTCACCACTGGTGAGACCTTGTGCAGCGCTGACAAGCCAATCATCCTGGTTCGCATGGACTTCCCGGAGCCGGTTATTTCGGTTGCCGTTGAGCCTAAGACCAAGGATGACCAGGAAAAAATGGGTATCGCTCTGGGCAAGCTTGCTCAGGAAGATCCATCTTTCCGCGTCAAGACTGATGAAGAGACTGGTCAAACGATCATCTCCGGCATGGGCGAGTTGCACCTGGACATCCTGGTTGACCGGATGCGCCGTGAGTTCAACGTCGAAGCCAACATCGGTAAGCCTCAGGTTTCTTATCGTGAGCGCATCACGAAGAGCTGTGAGATTGAAGGCAAGTTCGTTCGTCAATCCGGCGGTCGTGGTCAGTTCGGCCATTGCTGGATCCGTTTTGCTCCTGCTGACGAAGGTCAGGAAGGTCTGCAATTCGTGAACGAAGTAGTGGGTGGTGTGGTTCCTAAGGAATACATCCCGGCTATCCAGAAGGGCATCGAAGAGCAGATGAAGAACGGCGTTGTTGCCGGTTATCCGCTGATCGGCCTGAAGGCTACTGTGTTTGATGGTTCCTACCACGACGTCGACTCCAACGAGATGGCGTTTAAGGTGGCTGCCTCCATGGCGACCAAGCAACTGGCCCAGAAGGGTGGTGGTGAGTTGCTTGAGCCGATCATGGCGGTAGAGGTTGTTACACCTGAAGACTATATGGGTGACGTGATGGGCGACCTTAACCGTCGTCGCGGCATGATCCTGGGTATGGAAGATACGGTTTCCGGCAAAGTAATTCGTGCCGAGGTTCCGTTGGGTGAGATGTTCGGTTACGCAACCGACGTTCGCTCCATGTCCCAAGGTCGCGCAAGCTACTCTATGGAATTCAAAAAATACAATACGGCTCCGTCGCACATCGTCGAAACCGTTACCAAAAAACAAGGCTGATTCAGCCCCTTTAGGCTAGGAGTTAATTGTCGTGGCTAAAGAAAAATTTGACCGTACCCTCCCGCACGTCAACGTTGGCACCATCGGTCACGTCGACCACGGTAAAACCACGCTGACCGCTGCTCTGACTCGTGTTTGCTCCGAAGTTTTCGGTTCGGCCGTTGTTGCTTTCGACAAAATCGACAGCGCTCCGGAAGAAAAAGCTCGTGGTATCACCATCAACACCGCGCACGTTGAATACAACTCGCTGATCCGTCACTACGCTCACGTTGACTGCCCAGGTCACGCTGACTATGTGAAGAACATGATCACCGGTGCTGCACAGATGGACGGCGCTATTCTGGTTTGCTCGGCCGCTGATGGTCCGATGCCACAGACTCGTGAGCACATCCTGCTGTCCCGCCAGGTTGGCGTTCCGTACATCGTTGTCTTCCTGAACAAGGCTGACATGGTAGACGACGCTGAGCTGCTGGAACTGGTTGAGATGGAAGTGCGCGATCTGCTGAGCACTTACGACTTCCCAGGCGACGACACCCCGATCATCATCGGTTCCGCTCTGATGGCTCTGAACGGCCAAGATGACAACGAAATGGGCACCACTGCCGTTCGTAAACTGGTTGAGACTCTGGACAGCTACATCCCAGATCCAGTTCGTGTTATCGACAAGCCGTTCCTGATGCCAATCGAAGACGTATTCTCGATCTCGGGTCGCGGTACTGTTGTGACTGGTCGTATCGAGCGCGGTATCGTCAAGGTTCAGGATCCACTGGAAATCGTTGGTCTGCGTGACACTACCGTCACCACCTGCACCGGTGTTGAAATGTTCCGTAAGCTGCTCGACGAAGGTCGTGCCGGCGAGAACTGCGGCGTGCTGCTGCGCGGCACCAAGCGTGACGACGTTGAGCGTGGCCAGGTTCTGGTCAAGCCAGGTTCGGTTAAGCCGCACACTACCTTCGAAGCTGAAGTGTACGTGTTGAGCAAAGAAGAAGGCGGTCGCCACACTCCGTTCTTCAAAGGCTACCGTCCACAGTTCTACTTCCGGACCACTGACGTGACCGGTAACTGCGAACTGCCGGAAGGCGTTGAAATGGTAATGCCAGGCGACAACATCAAAATGGTTGTCACCCTGATCAAAACCATCGCAATGGAAGATGGTCTGCGTTTCGCTATTCGTGAAGGCGGTCGTACCGTCGGCGCTGGCGTCGTAGCCAAAATCATCGCTTAATAAGTGATGACTTGAAAAAGCCCCCGCCTAGCGGGGGCTTTTTTATTGGGTTGACACTGTAGTAGCCCGTCTATAGAATTGCGCCTCCTTTTAACGGGCGTATTGCGCTCGCTGGGAATAGCAGCCGGAGTCTGAAATCCAATGCAAAATCAGCAAATCCGTATCAGGTTGAAGGCTTTTGACCATCGCCTGATCGACCAATCCACCCAGGAAATCGTGGAAACCGCGAAACGTACTGGTGCTCAAGTGCGTGGTCCAATTCCACTGCCTACCCGTAAAGAGCGGTTCACCGTTCTGGTCTCCCCGCACGTCAACAAAGACGCGCGTGACCAGTACGAGATCCGTACTCATAAGCGCGTTCTGGACATCGTCCAGCCAACGGATAAAACCGTTGATGCTCTTATGAAGCTTGATCTTGCGGCCGGTGTGGAAGTGCAGATCAGCCTCGGCTAAGACTCGGTCTTAGTCGTGTAACGCTCTGAAATGGGCGGCCATAGCGGGTGAAAGCCCCGTACACTCATGAGGTTTACAACATGACTATTGGTGTAGTCGGTCGTAAATGCGGTATGACCCGTATTTTCACCGAAGAAGGTGTCTCCATTCCGGTCACGGTCATTGAGATCGAGCCGAATCGCGTCACCCAGTTCAAAACTGAAGAGACCGATGGCTATCGTGCAGTGCAAGTCACTGTAGGCGAGCGTCGTGCTTCGCGTGTTACAGCTGCTCAGGCTGGCCACTTCGCTAAGGCGAACGTTGCCGCTGGTCGTACCGTAATGGAATTCCGTCTTGAAGAAGGCGAGTACCAGGCCGGCGATCTGATCAACGCTGAAATCTTCGCTGCTGGTCAACTGGTTGATGTAACCGGTCAGTCCAAGGGTAAAGGCTTCCAGGGTACGATCAAGCGTTGGAACTTCCGCGGGCAAGATAATACCCACGGTAACTCCGTGTCCCACCGCGTTCCAGGCTCTATCGGCCAGTGCCAGACTCCTGGTCGTGTATTCAAGGGCAAAAAAATGTCCGGTCATATGGGCGCTGAGCGCGTGACCGTGCAGTCCCTCGAAGTAGTGCGCGTGGACGCTGAACGCAATCTGTTGTTGGTCAAGGGCGCTGTTCCTGGCGCTACTGGCGGCAACTTGGTTGTACGTCCAGCAGCCAAGGCTCGCGGTTAAGGGGAAGCTGACATGCAATTAAATGTAAATGACGCTCAAGCGATCGAAGTTTCCGAACTGACATTTGGCGGCGAATTCAACGAGACGCTGGTTCACCAAGCAGTCGTGGCCTACATGGCTGGCGGCCGTCAAGGTAGCAAGCAGCAAAAGACCCGTTCCGACGTTCGTGGTGGCGGTAAGCGCCCATGGCGTCAGAAAGGTACTGGCCGTGCTCGTGCCGGTACTATCCGTAGCCCAATCTGGCGTGGCGGCGGTACCACTTTCGCAGCTCGTCCTCAGGATCACACCCAGAAGCTGAACAAGAAGATGTATCGCGCAGCAATGCGTTCCATCCTTGCTGAGCTGGTGCGTACTGATCGTCTGGTTGTGGTTCAGGACTTCGCTGTTGATGCACCGAAGACCAAAGATCTGCTGAACAAACTGACCGGCATGGGCCTGACTGACGTCTTGATCGTGTCTGAAGTGGTTGATCAGAACCTGTACCTGGCTGCTCGCAACCTGCCACACGTTGATGTACGTGACGTGCAAGGTTCCGATCCAGTTAGTCTGATCGCATACGACAAGGTGTTGATCACCGTGTCGGCCGTGAAGAAATTCGAGGAGCTGCTGGGATGAACCAGGAACGCGTATTTAAAGTTCTGCTTGGCCCGCACGTTTCCGAGAAGGCTACGGTTCTGGCTGACAAGAAAGGCCAGTTCGTTTTCAAGGTTGCAACTGACGCAACCAAGCTGGAAATCAAGAAGGCCGTCGAAAGCCTGTTCAGCGTGAAAGTAGAGCGTGTTACTACCCTGAATGTTCTGGGTAAGAGCAAGCGCACTGCTCGCGGTCTGGGCAAGCGTAATGACTGGAAGAAGGCAGTTATCTCCCTTCAGCCAGGCCAAGATCTCGATTTCAGCAGCAGTGCTGAGTAAGGAAGGGGTGCATCATGGCAATCGTTAAATGCAAACCGACTTCCCCTGGCCGCCGTTTTGTGGTCAAGGTGGTCAACCAGGAGCTGCATAAAGGCGCTCCTCACGCACCGCTGCTCGAGAAAAAATCGAAGACTGGTGGTCGTAACAACAATGGTCGTATTACCACTCGTCACATCGGTGGTGGCCATAAGCAGCATTATCGTCTGGTCGATTTCCGTCGCAACGACAAAGATGGCATCACTGCCACTGTCGAGCGTATTGAATACGATCCAAACCGTACTGCTCACATCGCTCTGCTGCTGTACGCAGATGGCGAGCGTCGCTACATCATCGCCCCTAAAGGCGTGAGTGCTGGCGACCAGCTGATCGCAGGTGCTTTGGCGCCGATCAAGCCGGGCAACGCTCTGCAACTGCGTAACATTCCAGTTGGTAGCACCGTACACGGCATCGAATTGAAGCCAGGTAAAGGCGCGCAAATCGCTCGTTCCGCTGGTGCTTCGGCTCAGCTGATCGCTCGTGAAGGTGTCTACGTGACCCTGCGTCTGCGTTCTGGTGAGATGCGTAAAGTGCTGGCTGAATGCCGCGCGACCCTGGGTGAAGTCTCGAACTCCGAGCACAGCCTGCGTTCGCTGGGTAAAGCTGGTGCCAAACGCTGGCGTGGCGTTCGCCCAACCGTTCGTGGTGTTGCCATGAACCCGGTTGACCACCCACATGGTGGTGGTGAAGGTCGTACCTCTGGTGGTCGTCATCCGGTATCGCCATGGGGCTTCCCGACTAAGGGCGCGAAGACTCGTGGTAATAAGCGTACCGACAAAATGATCGTCCGTCGTCGCAAGTAAATAGAGGGATACGACAGTGCCACGTTCTCTGAAAAAAGGTCCTTTTATTGATCTTCACCTACTGAAGAAGATCGAAGTGGCGGCGGAAAAGAACGATCGCAAACCAGTTAAAACCTGGTCGCGTCGTTCGATGATCCTGCCACAAATGGTCGGTTTGACCATTGCAGTGCATAACGGTCGTCAACATGTTCCAGTTCTCGTGAACGAAGACATGGTCGGCCACAAACTAGGCGAGTTTGCCGGTACCCGCACATATCGTGGGCACGTGGCAGACAAGAAAGCCAAGCGTTAAGGGGTAAGGAACGATGGAAGTAGCCGCTAAGTTGTCGGGCGCTCGAATCTCCGCCCAGAAAGCCCGCTTGGTCGCCGACCAGATCCGCGGGAAGAAGGTGGGCGAAGCGCTCAACCTGTTGGCTTTCAGCAGTAAGAAAGCCGCCGAGATCATGAAGAAAGTGCTGGAGTCGGCCGTAGCCAACGCCGAGCATAACGAAGGCGCAGACGTTGATGACCTTAAAGTCAGCACCGTTTTCGTCAACGAAGGGCGTTCGCTGAAGCGAATCATGCCACGAGCCAAAGGCCGTGCTGATCGCATCGTCAAGCGGTCTTGCCATATCACTGTCAAGGTTGCTGACAAGTAACGGAGTCGAAGAGATGGGTCAGAAAGTACATCCCATTGGCATTCGCCTGGGAATCGTCAAGGAGCACACCTCCGTCTGGTACGCAGACGGTCGGACTTATGCGGACTATTTGTTCGCTGATCTGAAGGTGCGTGAGTATCTCCAAGACAAACTAAAAAGCGCGTCCGTAAGCCGTATCGATATCCATCGTCCGGCTCAAACTGCACGTATCACCATCCACACCGCTCGTCCAGGTATCGTTATCGGGAAGAAAGGTGAAGATGTTGAGAAACTGCGTCAGGACCTGACCAAGCAAATGGGTGTGCCTGTGCACATCAATATCGAAGAAATCCGCAAGCCGGAACTCGACGGTATGTTGGTTGCGCAGAGCGTAGCTCAGCAGCTGGAGCGCCGCGTAATGTTCCGTCGCGCTATGAAGCGCGCTGTACAAAACGCCATGCGCATTGGTGCCAAAGGCATCAAAATCCAAGTGAGCGGTCGTCTCGGCGGTGCTGAAATCGCACGTACTGAATGGTATCGCGAAGGTCGTGTGCCACTGCACACCCTGCGTGCCGACATCGACTATGCCAACTACGAAGCTCACACCACTTATGGTGTGATCGGTGTAAAGGTTTGGATCTTCAAAGGCGAAGTAATTGGTGGTCGCCAAGAAGAGCTGAAACCACAAGCACCAGCGCCTCGTAAAAAAGCTGCTAAGTAAGGGGTACGCCAAATGTTGCAACCAAAGCGTACGAAGTTCCGCAAGCAGATGACAGGCCACAACCGTGGTCTGGCTCAGCGCGGTAGCAAAGTCAGCTTCGGCGAGTTCGCGCTGAAGTCTGTAGCTCGTGGTCGTCTCACCGCTCGTCAGATCGAGTCAGCGCGTCGTGCTCTGACCCGTCACGTTAAACGTGGCGGCAAGATCTGGATCCGTGTATTCCCGGACAAGCCTATTTCCAAGAAGCCACTCGAAGTTCGGATGGGTAAAGGTAAGGGTAGTGTGGAGTACTGGGTTGCCCAGATTCAGCCAGGTAAAGTCCTGTATGAAATCGAGGGTGTAACTGAAGAGCTGGCGCGTGAGGCTTTTGCCCTGGCTGCTGCAAAGCTGCCGCTCGCCACCGCCTTTGTTAAACGGACGGTGATGTGATGAAAGCGAATGAACTTCGTGAAAAAGACGCGCCGCAGCTTAACGAGCAACTGCTCGGCCTGCTGCGCGACCAGTTCAATCTGCGTATGCAGAAAGCAACTGGCCAGTTGGGGCAGTCTCACCTGCTCCGGCAAGTTAAGCGTGACATCGCTCGCGTGAAGACTGTGCTCAAACAGCAGGCAGGTAAGTAATCATGGCTGAAGCCGAAAAAACCGTCCGTACGCTGACTGGCCGTGTTGTCAGCGACAAAATGGACAAGACCATCACCGTTCTGATCGAGCGTCGCGTTAAGCACCCGATCTACGGTAAATACGTTAAGCGTTCGACTAAGCTGCACGCGCACGACGAAACCAATCAGTGCCACATCGGCGACAAAGTCACTATTCGTGAAACTCGTCCTTTGGCCAAGACCAAGTCTTGGGCGCTGGTTGATGTTCTCGAACGCGCTGTGGAAGTCTAAGGACTAGGGGTCGGAGAAATTATATGATTCAGACTCAATCCATGCTCGATGTGGCCGATAACAGCGGCGCTCGCCGCGTTATGTGCATCAAGGTGCTGGGTGGCTCCCATCGTCGTTACGCTGGTATCGGTGACATCATCAAAGTTACCGTGAAGGAAGCAATTCCTCGCGGTAAAGTGAAAAAAGGCCAAGTGATGACTGCTGTTGTAGTCCGCACTCGTCACGGCGTACGCCGTGCTGATGGCTCCATTATCCGCTTTGATGGCAACGCTGCTGTTCTTCTGAACAACAAGCAAGAGCCGATCGGCACCCGTATCTTTGGGCCAGTGACCCGTGAACTTCGTACTGAGAAGTTCATGAAGATCGTCTCGCTCGCCCCAGAAGTGCTGTAAGGAGATCCGACATGCAAAAGATTCGTCGTGACGACGAGATCATCGTGATCGCCGGCAAAGACAAAGGTAAGCGCGGTAAGGTGCTTAAGGTTCTCGCTAACAACCGTTTGGTTATTGGCGGTCTGAACCTGGTTAAGCGTCATACCAAGCCTAACCCTATGTCGGGCGTGCAAGGCGGTATCGTCGAAAAAGAAGCTCCGCTGGATGCTTCTAACGTCGCCATTTTCAACGGCGAAACCAACAAGGCTGATCGCGTTGGTTTTAAAGTAGAAGACGGCAAGAAAATTCGTGTCTTCAAGTCGACCCAAAAAGCGGTTGATGCTTGAACACTGCTAGGTAGAAGACCATGGCACGACTAAAAGAGATTTACTGGAAGGAAATCGCACCGAAACTTAAGGAAGAACTTAAGCTTTCGAACGTGATGGAAGTTCCACGCGTTACCAAAATCACCCTGAACATGGGTCTGGGCGAAGCGGTCGGTGACAAAAAAGTCATCGAGCACGCTGTTGCCGACCTGGAAAAGATCACCGGTCAGAAAGTCGTTGTGACTTACGCTCGGAAATCCATCGCTGGCTTTAAAGTCCGTGAAGGTTGGCCGATCGGCGTCAAAGTGACTCTGCGCCGTGAGCGTATGTATGAATTCCTGGATCGTCTGCTGTCGATCTCCCTGCCTCGGGTCCGCGACTTCCGCGGCCTGAATGCCAAGTCCTTCGATGGTCGTGGTAACTACAGCATGGGCGTAAAAGAGCAGATCATCTTCCCGGAAATCGACTACGACAAGATCGATGCTCTCCGCGGTCTGGACATTACCCTGACCACCACTGCCAAGAACGATGATGAAGGTCGCGCGCTGCTGCGTGCTTTCAAATTCCCGTTCCGCAACTGATTGGAGTAGGAAAATGGCCAAGATGAGCATGAAAAACCGCGAGCTGAAGCGTCAGCTCACGGTTGCCAAGTACGCCAAAAAGCGTGCAGCACTGAAAGCTATCATCGTTGATCTGAACGCAAGTCCAGAAGCACGTTGGGAAGCTACAGTAGCTCTGCAGAAGCAGCCACGTGACGCAAGCGCTTCGCGCATGCGTAACCGCTGCCGCCTGACCGGTCGTCCACACGGCGTTTACCGCAAGTTCGGCCTTGGCCGTAACAAGCTGCGTGAAGCTGCAATGCGTGGTGACGTACCTGGTCTGGTTAAAGCCAGCTGGTAAGCAATATCAAAGTCTCGGTGCTTTGGATCGAAAGATCCTGACCACCGGTGACCTTGAACTTGAATCAAGCCCCTTTTGGGGCTTGATTCATTTGTGGGGTGTGTCTAGAATACCCGGCTCGCCTGAGCCCGTGCTTTTTTCGCATGGATGTACTCGGCGACACGTAGTAGCCGCAAGGCTAATTTTTTGTGTATTAGGAGCGTCTAGCCCATGAGTATGCAGGACCCGTTAGCGGACATGCTAACTCGAATCCGTAATGCCCAGATGGCTGAAAAGTCCGTCGTAAGCATGCCATCTTCTACTTTGAAGGTAGCTGTTGCCAAAGTCCTGAAGGACGAAGGTTACATTGCGGGTTATCAGATCAGCAGCGAAATCAAACCACTGCTGTCTATCGAGCTGAAATATTTCGAAGGCCGTCCGGTCATCGAAGAAGTGAAGCGCGTTAGCCGTCCAGGCCTGCGTCAGTACAAGTCCGTCGATGATCTGCCGAAAGTTCGTGGCGGTCTCGGTGTGTCTATCGTCTCCACCAACAAAGGTGTGATGACGGATCGTGCTGCGCGCGCTGCCGGTGTCGGCGGCGAAGTTCTTTGCACTGTGTTCTAAGGGGGGATAAGCATGTCACGCGTCGCTAAGAACCCCGTTAAGCTGCCAGCCGGTGTCGAAGTCAAATTCGCAGGCCAACAGCTTTCGGTGAAGGGTGCCAAAGGCACTCTCGAACTGAACATCCATTCGTCCGTTGAGATTGTTGAAGAAGCCGGTGAGCTGCGTTTTGCTGCTCGCAATGGCGATCAACAGACTCGCGCAATGGCTGGTACCACTCGTGCGTTGGTAAACAACATGGTCCAAGGCGTAAGCCAAGGCTTCGAGCGCAAGCTCCAGCTGGTCGGTGTTGGTTACAAAGCGCAAGCAAAAGGCACAGTGCTGAACCTGGCTCTTGGCTTCTCGCACCCAGTGGATTATGAACTGCCGGAAGGCATCACCGCTGAGACTCCTAGCCAGACCGATATCCTGATCAAGGGCATCGATAAGCAGCTGGTAGGTCAAGTGGCCGCCGAGATCCGCGACTTCCGTCCACCAGAGCCGTACAAAGGCAAAGGTGTGCGCTACGCGGACGAAGTCGTCCGTCGTAAAGAAGCCAAGAAGAAGTAGGGCATAGCAAATGACCGACAAAAAAGTTACTCGACTGCGTCGCGCTCGCAAAGCACGCCTGAAAATGCACGAACTCGAAGTCGTGCGTCTCTGCGTGTTCCGCTCGTCGCAGCACATTTACGCCCAGGTCATTTCGGCCGACGGCAACAAAGTCCTGGCATCTGCCTCGACTTTGGATAAAGAACTGCGTGATGGCGCCACTGGCAACATCGACGCGGCCACTAAGGTTGGCCAGCTGGTCGCTACGCGTGCTAAAGCCGCTGGCGTCTCGCAGGTGGCTTTCGACCGCTCTGGCTTCAAGTACCACGGCCGCGTCAAGGCGCTGGCTGATGCTGCTCGTGAAGCTGGGCTGGAGTTCTAAGTTATGTCAAATAACGACCAAAAGCGCGACGAAGGCTACATTGAGAAGCTGGTTCAAGTTAACCGCGTAGCCAAAACCGTTAAAGGCGGCCGTATCTTCACTTTCACCGCGTTGACCGTGGTTGGTGATGGTAAAGGGCGTGTTGGCTTCGGCCGTGGCAAGTCACGTGAAGTGCCTGCTGCGATCCAGAAGGCAATGGAAGCTGCTCGCCGTAACATGATCCAAGTTGACTTGAACGGCACTACCCTGCAGTACGCAATGAAGTCCGGTCACGGCGCTTCGAAGGTGTACATGCAGCCTGCTTCTGAAGGTACCGGTATCATCGCTGGCGGCGCTATGCGTGCTGTCCTCGAAGTTGCTGGTGTTCAGAACGTTCTGGCCAAGTGCTACGGCTCGACTAACCCGGTAAACGTGGTTCACGCCACTTTTAAAGGTTTGAAAGCTATGCAGTCTCCTGAATCCATTGCCGCCAAGCGTGGCAAAAGCGTCAAGGAGATCTTCTGATCATGGCTACCGTTAAAGTTACGCTGATCAAAAGCATGACCGGCCGCATCCCTAACCACAAACTGTGTGTTAAGGGTCTGGGTCTGCGTCGCATCGGTCACACTGTAGAAGTACTTGATACTCCCGAGAATCGCGGGATGATCAACAAGGCTTACTACATGCTGCGTGTCGAGGGTTAATCGATGAAACTCAATGATCTGAGTCCAGCGCCGGGTTCCCGTCGCGAAAAGCATCGTCCGGGCCGTGGTATCGGTAGTGGTTTGGGCAAGACCGGTGGCCGTGGCCACAAAGGTCAGTCCTCCCGCTCCGGTGGCACCATTGCTCCAGGCTTTGAAGGCGGTCAACAGCCGCTGCATCGTCGCCTGCCAAAGTTCGGTTTCGTTTCCCTGAAGGCCATGGATCGCGCAGAAGTGCGTTTGTCCGAGCTGGCTAAAGTGGAAGGCGACATCGTTACCGTGCAGTCCCTGAAAGATGCCAACGTGATCAACGTCAACGTTCAGCGTGTGAAAATCATGCTGTCCGGCGAAGTTACTCGCGCTGTTACCATCGGAAAGGGAATCGGCGCCACCAAAGGTGCGCGTTCGGCTATCGAAGCAGCTGGCGGCAAGTTCGAGGAATAAATGGCTAAGCAAGGTGCTCTCTCTGCGCTCGGCAAAGGCGGTATGTCTGAACTCTGGGCTCGTCTGCGTTTTCTGTTCCTGGCGATTATCGTCTACCGAATAGGCGCACACATCCCGGTTCCAGGTATCAACCCGGACCGACTCGCGGACCTGTTTCGACAGAATGAGGGGACCATTCTTAGCTTGTTCAACATGTTTTCTGGCGGCGCGCTGGAACGGATGAGCATCTTTGCACTGGGGATCATGCCGTACATTTCGGCATCGATCATCATGCAGCTGATGACCGCCGTCAGCCCGCAGCTCGAGCAGTTGAAGAAGGAAGGTGAAGCTGGGCGTCGCAAGATTGCCCAGTACACCCGCTACGGCACTGTCGTCCTCGCTCTGGTTCAGGCAATTGGCATGTCCATTGGTCTGGCAGGGCAGGGTGTTTCGTTCACTGGTGACTTTGGCTTCCATTTCGTCGCGGTATCCACTTTTGTGGCTGGTGCGATGTTCATGATGTGGCTGGGTGAGCAGATTACTGAGCGTGGTGTTGGCAACGGTATCTCGATGTTGATTTTCGCAGGTATCGTCGCCGGTCTTCCGAGAGCGATCGGGCAGTCTTTCGAGTCTGCGCGGCAGGGTGATATCAATATTTTCGCCCTGGTTGCCATCGGTTTGCTGGCAGTAGCGATTATCGGTTTTGTGGTGTTCATTGAGCGTGGTCAGCGTCGTATAGCTGTTCACTACGCCAAGCGTCAGCAGGGCCGCAAGGTTTTTGCTGCACAGACTAGCCACTTGCCGCTGAAGGTGAACATGGCCGGTGTTATTCCGGCTATTTTCGCGAGCAGCATTTTGCTGTTCCCGGCTTCGTTGGGTACCTGGTTTGGTCAGTCTGAAGGTATGGGCTGGCTGCAGGACATCTCGCAGTCGATCGCTCCTGGTCAGCCGTTGAATATTCTGCTGTTTAGTGCAGGGATTATTTTCTTCTGCTTCTTCTATACGGCGTTGATGTTCAATCCGAAAGACGTAGCGGAAAACCTGAAGAAGTCCGGTGCCTTTATTCCGGGTATCCGTCCAGGTGAGCAGTCTGCGCGCTACATTGATGGCGTTCTGACTCGTCTGACCCTGTTCGGTGCTCTATATATGACGGCCGTGTGCTTGTTGCCCCAGTTCCTGGTGGTTGCGGCAAACGTTCCGTTCTACCTTGGCGGGACCTCGTTGCTGATCGTCGTCGTGGTTGTGATGGACTTCATGTCCCAAGTACAATCGCACCTCGTTTCGCACCAGTACGAATCCCTGATGAAGAAAGCCAACCTGAAGGGCTACGGCAGCGGCATGCTTCGCTGAAGTACCCATAAGGTGAGAGGAGTTGGTGATGAAAGTTCGTGCATCGGTGAAAAAGCTGTGCCGTAACTGCAAGATTATTCGCCGCGAAGGTGTTGTTCGAGTAATTTGCAGCGCGGAACCGCGTCACAAACAGCGCCAAGGCTGAGTGTGATCCGCTTGAAGCCCGGCAGCTAGTGCGCTGCCGGGTTGATTATTTGTTATTACAGCGATATTATCTCGCGCCCTATTTCTTGGCTTCCGGGGCGTAGGTAGCTGTCAATTGGAGTCCCACTGAATGGCCCGTATTGCAGGCGTTAACATTCCAGATAACAAGCACACTGTTATCTCGCTGACCTACATCTATGGTGTTGGTCGCACTACTGCGCAGAAAATTTGCGCAGTGACTGGGGTAAACCCAGCCGCAAAGATCAAAGATCTGAGCGACGAGCAGATTGAACAGCTGCGTGGCGAAGTGGCGAAGTTCACCACTGAAGGTGACCTGCGTCGCGAAATCAACATGAAAATCAAGCGTTTGATGGACCTCGGTTGCTATCGCGGTCTGCGTCATCGTCGTGGTCTTCCAGTACGCGGTCAGCGTACCAAGACTAACGCGCGTACCCGTAAAGGTCCGCGTAAGCCGATCCGCAAGTAATCGCCCCAGCGAATCGACAGGAAAATTATCATGGCAAAACCTGCTGCTCGTCCTCGTAAAAAAGTTAAAAAGACAGTGGTTGATGGCATCGCCCACATCCATGCATCTTTTAACAACACAATCGTGACCATCACCGACCGTCAAGGTAACGCGCTTTCTTGGGCTACCTCCGGTGGTTCGGGTTTCCGCGGTTCCCGCAAGTCCACCCCGTTTGCTGCTCAAGTAGCTGCTGAACGTGCTGGTCAAGCTGCGCTGGAATACGGCCTGAAAAACCTCGACGTTAACGTCAAGGGTCCAGGTCCAGGTCGTGAGTCTGCTGTCCGTGCTTTGAACGGCTGTGGCTATAAGATCGCCAGCATCACCGACGTGACGCCAATCCCGCACAACGGGTGCCGTCCGCCGAAGAAGCGCCGCGTGTAATCCAGGAGATTGTAAAGAATGGCTCGTTACATTGGTCCAAAATGCAAACTCGCTCGTCGCGAAGGCACCGATCTCTTCCTGAAGAGCGGCGTGCGCGCGATCGAATCGAAGTGCAACATCGAAGCAGCACCTGGTATCCACGGCCAACGCCGCGGTCGCCAGTCCGATTACGGCACCCAACTGCGTGAAAAGCAGAAGGTCCGTCGTATCTACGGCGTTCTCGAGCGTCAATTCAGCGGCTACTACAAAGAAGCTGCTGGCAAGAAAGGTGCAACTGGCGAAAACCTGTTGCAACTGCTCGAATGCCGTCTGGACAACGTTGTATACCGTATGGGTTTTGGCTCTACTCGTGCCGAATCCCGTCAGCTGGTATCGCACAAATCCGTCAGCGTTAACGGTCAGACCGTAAACGTACCGTCTTACCAGGTTCGTGCTGGTGACGTGGTCGCGATCCGCGAGAAAGCAAAGAACCAACTTCGCATTGTCCAAGCTCTCGATCTGTGTGCCCAACGTGGCCGCGTAGAATGGGTAGAAGTAGACACTGAGAAGAAGTCGGGCGTTTTCAAGAACGTTCCTGCTCGCAGTGATCTGTCCGCCGACATCAACGAAAGCCTGATTGTCGAGCTCTACTCCAAGTAAGGGCTAGAAAATAGGTGCATCCATGCAGATTTCGGTAAATGAGTTCCTGACACCCCGCCATATTGATGTGCAGGTTGTCAGTCCAACCCGCGCCAAAATCACTCTCGAGCCTCTCGAGCGTGGTTTTGGCCACACCCTGGGCAACGCGCTGCGCCGCATCCTGTTGTCCTCAATGCCCGGCTGTGCAGTAGTCGAGGCCGAGATTGACGGTGTACTCCATGAGTACAGCGCCATCGAAGGCGTACAGGAAGACGTAATTGAAATCCTGTTGAACCTTAAAGGTCTGGCTATCAAGCTGCACGGTCGTGACGAAGTTACGCTGACCTTGTCGAAGAAGGGTTCGGGGGTGGTTACCGCTGCCGATATTCAGCTGGATCATGATGTCGAGATCGTTAACCCCGATCACGTAATCGCTAACCTGGCGTCTAACGGCGCCCTGAACATGAAGCTCACCGTAGCTCGTGGTCGTGGTTATGAACCGGCAGACTCGCGTCAGAGCGATGAAGACGAAAGCCGCAGCATCGGTCGCTTGCAGCTTGACTCTTCGTTCAGCCCGGTTCGCCGTATCGCATACGTGGTGGAAAACGCCCGTGTCGAGCAGCGTACTAACCTGGACAAGCTGGTTATTGATCTGGAAACCAACGGCACCCTGGATCCTGAAGAGGCTATCCGTCGCGCTGCAACCATTCTGCAACAGCAGTTGGCTGCGTTCGTCGACCTCAAAGGTGACAGTGAGCCAGTGGTTGTCGAGCAGGAAGACGAGATCGATCCGATCCTGCTTCGCCCGGTTGACGATCTGGAACTGACTGTACGTTCGGCTAACTGCCTTAAGGCGGAAAACATCTACTACATCGGTGACCTGATCCAGCGCACCGAAGTAGAGCTGTTGAAGACTCCGAACCTTGGCAAGAAATCCTTGACTGAAATCAAGGACGTTCTGGCCTCCCGCGGTCTGTCCCTCGGCATGCGCCTCGACAACTGGCCGCCTGCAAGTCTTAAGAAGGACGACAAGGCGACTGCCTGATCGTCGTAATCACCGAACGTTGTGTTTGGTAAGGAATGAACCATGCGTCATCGTAAAAGTGGTCGTCACCTGAGCCGCACCAGCTCGCACCGCAAGGCCATGTTTCAAAACATGGCGGTGTCGCTGTTCGAGCACGAGCTGATCAAAACTACACTGCCGAAAGCTAAAGAACTGCGTCGCGTTGCTGAGCCGCTGATCACTTTGGCCAAGACAGACAGCCTGGCTAACCGCCGTCTGGCTTTCGACCGTACTCGTTCGAAAGCTATCGTTGGTAAGCTCTTCAACGACCTGGGCAAGCGTTACGCTACCCGTGAGGGTGGCTACCTGCGCATCCTCAAGTGCGGCTTCCGCACTGGTGACAACGCGCCTATGGCGTACGTTGAGTTGGTTGATCGTCCAGTTGGCGGTGAAGCTGTATCCGCTGAGTAAGACGTCAGTCTGAAACGAAGAACCGGGCCTAGTGCCCGGTTTTTTGTGCGCTCGAAAATGTCGGCCGAGCCCCCACTCGTTAGAAAAAATCTATCGCTATGCATGGGTTAATGAATTTGTACGTGTAACGTTCGTGGTCGATACTCTCCTCTAGCCGATCAGCGGTAGTTCGTAGACAGAAAGAGGAAGAGATATCAATGAGCCAAAATAAAACCCTTACCACCGCCAGTGGCGCTCCAGTCGCCGATAATCAGAATTCCCGCTCTGCCGGCCCACGCGGACCGCTGTTGCTTGATGATTTCCATCTTATCGAGAAGCTCGCTCACTTCAATCGTGAGAACATTCCTGAGCGGCGAGTGCACGCAAAAGGCTCGGGTGCTTACGGCACATTTACGGTGACTCGTGACATAACCGAGTACACCAGCGCCAAGCTGTTTGAGTCCGTCGGTAAGCAAACCCCAACCTTCCTGCGTTTTTCTACCGTGGGTGGTGAGCGCGGTTCCGCCGACACAGAGCGCGATCCACGTGGATTTGCGTTGAAGTTCTACACCGAAGAAGGCAATTGGGACATTGTCGGCAACAACACGCCGGTGTTCTTCATCCGTGATCCGCTCAAATTCCCTGACTTTATCCACACCCAAAAGCGCCTGCCGCACAGCAACCTGAAAAGCGCGCAGATGATGTGGGATTTCTGGTCGCACTCGCCGGAGGCGTTGCACCAGGTCACTATTCTGTTCTCGGACCGTGGTATCCCCGACGGATACCGTCATATGCACGGCTTCGGTAGCCATACCTACAGCCTGATTAATGCCAACGGCGAGCGGCACTGGGTGAAATGGCACTACAAGACCAAGCAGGGGATCAAGAACCTGGCGCCGGCTGACGCTGCACGTCTGGCGGGTACCGATCCGGATTACGCTCAGCGGGATCTGTTCGGTGCGATCGAGCGCGGTGACTTCCCGAAATGGCGCGTCTGCATTCAGATCATGACCGAGGCCCAGGCTGCTACTCACTACGAGAATCCGTTCGACGTGACCAAGACCTGGTCGCAGAAAGAGTTTCCGTTGATTGAAGTCGGCGAACTTGAACTGAACCGTAATCCACAGAACTATTTTGCGGAAGTCGAGCAAGCCGCTTTTGGCCCGAGCAATATGGTTCCGGGTGTCGGGCTGTCGCCAGATCGTATGCTGCAAGGGCGTGTTTTCGCTTACGCAGATGCCCACCGGTACCGCATCGGCACCAACCACCAGCAACTGCCGGTGAATGCCCCACATAGCCCGGTGAACAGCTACCAGCGTGACGGTTCGATGGCATTCGGCAGCAACGGCGGCAGTGCGCCGAATTACGAGCCAAACAGCTACATCGAGTCGCCAAAACAGGCCCCTCGTTATGCTGAGCCTGCGTTGGCATTGAACGGCGCCGCGGACCGTTACGACCATCGCGAAGACACCGATTACTACAGCCATGCCGGTGCGCTGTTCCGCTTGATGAGTGATGAGCAGAAAACCCTGCTGATCAACAACATTGCCGGAGCGATGGCAGGGGTTTCAAGCGACGTGGTTGATCGCCAGTTGCAGCATTTCTTCAAGGCCGATCCGGCGTATGGAGAAGCAATCGCAAAGGCACTCAACGTACAGATTAACGAAGTCTAAACGAGAAGCAGAACCGCCCTCATTTGGGCGGTTTTTGCGCTATTTAAACTACTTTTCTCAGAATATCTTCGCTTTTATCGCGTAAACGGAGTGACCAAACAGTCGCCTTGGTTCAAACTACAGACTTTCAAGCAGGGAGATGTAGGGCGATGCAAGGCCACCCAGACGTTATCGATTACCTCAACACGTTGCTGACCGGCGAGCTGGCGGCGCGTGATCAGTATTTCATCCACTCGCGGATGTACGAGGACTGGGGTTTCACCGAGCTCTACGAACGTATCAACCATGAAATGGAAGAAGAAGCACAGCACGCTGACGCGCTGATGCGTCGGATCCTGATGCTTGAAGGCACGCCGCGCATGCGTCCGGACGACCTGGATGTCGGCACAACCGTGCCTGATATGCTCGCCGCCGATCTACGCCTTGAATACAAAGTCCGCGCTGCTCTCTGCAAGGGCATTGAGCTTTGCGAGTTGCACAAAGATTACGTAAGCCGCGAGATCCTGCGCATTCAGCTCAACGACACCGAAGAAGATCACACCTACTGGCTGGAAAAACAGCTGGGTTTGATCAAGTTGATCGGTCTCGAGAACTACCTGCAATCGCAGTTTTAATCAGCTACAAAAAAAAGCCCCTGTCACTGATGAAGTGACAGGGGCTTTTTTATGGGGCCGGATCAGTCCCGGTCGCGAGCCAGGAGCGGCTTGAGGTAGAAGCCAGTGTGCGACTGCTTCATCTCAGAGACTTCTTCCGGCGTACCAACGGCAATGATCTGCCCACCTTTGGAGCCACCCTCGGGTCCAAGGTCCACCAGCCAGTCGGCCGTTTTGATCACGTCAAGGTTGTGCTCGATCACCACCACAGTATTGCCGTGGTCGCGCAGTCTGTGCAGTACATCGAGCAGCTGCTGGATGTCTGCGAAGTGCAGGCCAGTGGTTGGCTCATCGAGGATGTACAACGTCTTGCCGGTATCGCGTTTGGAGAGCTCGCGAGACAGTTTTACCCGTTGCGCTTCACCACCAGACAATGTGGTCGCCGATTGCCCCAGCTTGATGTACGACAGGCCAACATCCATTAACGTCTGAAGCTTGCGCGCCAGCGCCGGAACCGCGTCGAAGAACACTCGTGCTTCCTCGATGGTCATCTCGAGGGTCTCGTGAATGCTCTTGCCCTTGTATTTGATCTCAAGGGTTTCGCGGTTGTAGCGCTTGCTCTTGCAGACGTCGCACGGCACATAGATGTCCGGCAGAAAGTGCATTTCGACCTTGATCAGACCATCGCCCTGACACGCTTCGCAACGACCGCCTTTCACGTTGAAGGAGAATCGCCCCGGACCATATCCACGGGAACGGGACTCCGGCACGCCGGCGAACAATTCGCGAATCGGTGTGAACAAGCCGGTGTACGTCGCCGGGTTTGAGCGCGGCGTACGACCAATCGGGCTCTGGTCAATGTCGACCACCTTGTCCAGGTGCTCCAGACCCTTGATGCTGTCGTGTGCGGCAGCCTCGAGCGTCGTTGCGCCATTGAGTGCCGTGGCGCTCAGGGGAAACAGCGTGTTGTTGATAAGCGTCGACTTGCCCGAGCCGGATACGCCGGTGACGCAGGTCAGCAGACCAATCGGAATATCCAGATCGACATTGCGCAAATTGTTGCCGCGCGCGCCTTTCAAGGACAAAGACAGCTTTTTGTTGCGCGGCGTACGCTTGGCTGGAACCGCAATCTTGACCCGGCCCGACAGGTATTTACCAGTCAGCGAATCAGGGTGAGCCATGACTTCGGCTGGCGTGCCTTCGGCAACGATATGTCCACCGTGAACGCCAGCACCCGGGCCAATGTCCACCACATAGTCGGCAAGACGAATGGCATCTTCGTCGTGTTCGACCACGATGACCGTATTGCCAATGTCCCGCAGGTGCTTGAGCGTACCGAGCAAACGATCGTTGTCGCGCTGGTGCAGGCCGATCGACGGCTCATCGAGAATGTACAGGACACCCACCAGCCCGGCGCCAATCTGACTGGCCAGGCGGATTCGTTGAGCTTCACCGCCGGATAGGGTATCCGCGCTGCGATCCAGCGACAGATAATCCAGGCCTACGTTGACCAGGAACTGCAGGCGCTCGCGAATTTCCTTGAGGATCTTGTCGGCGATTTCGCCGCGGCGGCCCGTCAATTTCAGTCCGCCGAAGTACTCGCATGCATCACCGATCGGCAGGTTGGTGACTGCCGGAAGCGTCTTCTCACCTACCCAGACGTGCCGCGCCTCGCGACGCAGACGGGTGCCACGGCAATCCGGGCAAGGCTGGGTGCTGAGGAACTTGGCCAGCTCTTCGCGTACCGAAGCCGATTCGGTTTCGCGGTAGCGACGTTCCAGGTTCGGCACGATACCTTCGAACGGGTGCGAACGTTTGACGATGTCGCCACGGTCGTTCAGGTACTTGAAGTCGACATTCTGCGAACCGCTGCCATGCAGGATGTACTTCTGCTGATCGGCCGGCAGTTCATTGAATGGCACTTCCAGGCTGAACTTGTAGTGAGACGCCAGCGACCCGAGCATCTGGAAGTAATAGACGTTGCGCCTGTCCCAGCCGCGTATCGCACCCTCGGCCAGTGTCAGGTCTCCATTGACCAGTCGCTTGATATCAAAAAACTGCTTCACCCCAAGGCCATCGCACGTCGGGCAGGCGCCAGCCGGGTTGTTGAAGGAAAACAGCTTGGGCTCAAGCTCACTGATCGCATGACCGCAAATCGGGCAGGCGAAGCGCGCGGAGAAGATCATCTCTTCGCCAGGCTCGTCGTCCATCGGAGCAACCAGTGCAATGCCATCCGCCAGTTTCAGCGCGGTCTCGAACGACTCGGCGAGGCGCTGCTGTAGATCGGCGCGAACCTTGAAGCGGTCAACCACGACATCAATCGAATGCTTCTTCTGTTTATCAAGTTTCGGCAGCTCGTCCAGCTCGCAAAGCCGGCCATTGATTCGTGCGCGGACGAAGCCTTGGGCGCGCAGCTCTTCGAAGACCGACAGATGTTCGCCTTTACGCTCGCGAATCACCGGCGCTAACAGCATAAGCTTGCTGCCTTCCGGCTGGGCGAGCACCAGGTCGACCATCTGGCTGACAGTCTGTGCTTCCAGCGGAATATCGTGATCCGGGCAACGCGGAATACCCACGCGAGCGTAGAGCAGGCGCAGGTAGTCGTAGATTTCGGTGATGGTGCCGACGGTGGAGCGTGGGTTATGCGAGGTCGACTTCTGTTCGATGGAGATTGCCGGCGACAAACCTTCGATAGTGTCGACGTCAGGCTTCTCCATCATCGACAGGAATTGTCGCGCGTAGGCGGACAGCGATTCGACGTAGCGGCGCTGGCCTTCGGCGTACAACGTGTCAAATGCCAGGGACGACTTGCCGGATCCGGACAGGCCGGTGATGACGATCAGTTTGTCCCGTGGCAGGGTCAGGTCGATGTTCTTCAGGTTGTGGGTTCGGGCCCCACGAATCAGGATCTTGTCCAAAGTGGCCTCGCTTGGCGGGCGTCGAAAACGTAGGAGTATACGGCCAAATACTGGATGGATGCACACTATCAAACGAGCGGATTGTTGTCTTACATGAAGAGTCTGTCAGCAGAGCGCGGCAAAGCGTCGCGATATACCCTGTCAATCGATGGGACTGGTAGAATCGCCGCCGGTTCACATGAGGTTTATCCATGCACGATCCCCACAGCGAACGCATGAGTGGCAGTGAGACCCGCGCAGCAAGCGGTCTGGCCCTGGTGTTCGCCTTCCGTATGCTTGGCATGTTCATGGTGTTGCCGGTTTTGGCGACCTATGGGATGGATCTGGCAGGCGCGACCCCGGCTCTTATCGGGCTGGCGATTGGCGCTTACGGCCTGACCCAGGCGATTTTCCAGATTCCTTTCGGTTTCATTTCCGACCGCATCGGGCGACGTCCGGTGATTTACCTGGGGCTGATCATTTTCGCCCTGGGCAGTGTATTGGCCGCTAATGCGGATTCGATCTGGGGAGTTATTGCCGGACGAATCCTGCAAGGTGCCGGTGCCATTTCTGCAGCGGTCATGGCTCTGCTGTCGGACTTGACCCGGGAACAACACCGCACGAAAGCCATGGCGATGATTGGCATGACCATCGGCTTGTCGTTCGCTGTCGCCATGGTCGTAGGGCCATTGCTGACCCGCGCCTTTGGCCTGTCGGGACTATTCCTCGCCACGGGCGGTATGGCACTGATCGGCATCGTCATCGTGATGTTCATGGTGCCTCGCGCCACCGGGCCGTTGCAGCATCGTGAATCCGGTGTTGCGCGACAGGCGCTGTTGCCGACGCTCAAACATCCGGATCTGTTGCGTCTGGACCTGGGCATTTTTGTGTTGCACGCGATGTTGATGTCGAGCTTCGTCGCCTTGCCGTTGGCGCTGGTCGAAAAAGCCGGCCTGCCCAAGGAGCAGCACTGGTGGGTGTACCTGACCGCGCTGCTGATTTCTTTCTTCGCCATGATCCCGTTCATTATCTATGGCGAGAAGAAACGCAAAATGAAACGAGTTTTACTCGGCGCCGTCGTGACGCTGATGCTCACTGAGCTATTCTTCTGGCAGTTCGGCGATAGCTTGCGGGCTCTGGTGATTGGTACGGTGGTGTTCTTCACCGCGTTCAACCTGCTGGAAGCTTCGTTGCCATCGTTGATCAGCAAGGTTTCACCGGCAGGCGGCAAGGGCACGGCAATGGGGGTTTATTCCACCAGTCAGTTCCTGGGTTCGGCGTTGGGCGGGATCATGGGCGGGTGGATGTTCCAGCATGGCGGTTTGTCGGTTGTGTTCCTTGGATGCGCCGGGCTGGCTGCCCTCTGGTTAGCCTTTGCTGTTACCATGCGCGAACCTCCCTACGTGACGAGCCTGCGCTTGCCGTTGTCGCCCGAAGCGATCCGCGAAGCGGGTCTGGTCGAGCGCCTGTTGGCCGTCGTAGGGGTAACAGATGCAGTCGTGGTCGCTGATGAAGCGGCCATTTACATCAAATTGGACACCGAACTATTGGATCGCACCACCCTTGAGCGCCTGGTGAACAACCCGGCCTCGACAGCGTGCGAAGCCTAGGAGAACGTTATGGCCCGTGGGGTTAACAAAGTCATATTGGTCGGCACTTGCGGCCAGGATCCCGAAGTTCGCTACTTGCCTAACGGTAACGCCGTGACCAACCTGAGTCTGGCGACCAGCGAACAGTGGACTGACAAGCAAACCGGTCAGAAGGTCGAGAAGACCGAATGGCACCGTGTATCGATGTTCGGCAAAGTAGCCGAAATCGCCGGCGAATACCTGCGTAAAGGTTCGCAGGTGTACATCGAAGGCAAGCTGCAAACCCGCGAGTGGGAAAAAGACGGTATCAAGCGTTACACCACCGAAATCGTGGTCGACATGCAAGGCACCATGCAACTGCTAGGCGGCCGTCCACAACAGGGCGACCAACAAGGCGGGGGCAATAACTACCAGCAGTCCGCTCCGGCACCGCGCCAGCAGGCTCCGCGCCCACAGCAGTCGGCACCGCAGCAGTCCGCCCCACAACAGTCGCGTCCGGCTCCTCAGCAGGCTGCGCCGCAACCGGCTCCGGATTTCGACAGCTTCGATGACGATATCCCGTTCTAGGATACAGCCTGGACTTGTTTGTAAGGTCTAGCCTCGAAACCCCCGATCAGTCCTCTCGACTGGTCGGGGGTTTTCTTTTGTGCGCCCTTTTTGCAGGAGCGTCCGTGCGGCGTTCCTACTGAGCAGTCACATTCGCCCGCGCCGTGTGCAGTTTCTTGTAGCTGTCGATCAGGCGCAGGTGCCTGTCGAGCCCTTCCAGCTTCATGCTGGTCGGCGTCAAGCCATGGAAGCGAACGCTGCCATCCACCGATCCGATCGCTGCGTCCATGCGCTCGTTACCAAACATCCGGCGGAAATTAGCCTCGTAGTCTTCCAGTTCCAGGTCTTCGTCCAGCTTCATCTCCAACACGGCATTGATAGCCTGATAGAACAAGCCACGCTCGACCGTGTTGTCGTTGTATTGCAGGAACATCTCCACCGCTTCCTTCGCCTCTTCAAATTGCTGCAGGGCGAGATAAATCAGCAGCTTCAACTCCAGGATCGTCAGCTGTCCCCAAGCCGTGTTGTCGTCAAACTCGATGCCGATCAAGGAAGTGATGTCGGTGTAGTCGTCGAGCTCACTTTCCACCAGACGCTCAGCCAGCGCTCGCAGCTCCTCTTCGTCCAGACGATGCAGGTTCAGGATGTCGGCGCGGAAGAACAGCGCTTTGTTGGTGTTATCCCAGATCAGGTCATCTACGGGATAGATTTCCGAATAGTCCGGCACCAGAATGCGGCACGCCGTCGCGCCGATGTGTTCGTACACCGCCATGTACACTTCCTTGCCCATGCCTTCGAGAATGCCGAACAAGGTCGCGGCTTCTTCGACATTCGAGTTTTCGCCCTGGCCAGAGAAATCCCACTCGACAAACTCGTAGTCCGATTTCGAGCTGAAGAAGCGCCACGACACCACGCCGCTAGAGTCGATAAAGTGCTCGACGAAGTTGTTCGGCTCGGTCACTGCATGACCTTCAAACGTCGGCTGTGGCAGGTCGTTGAGACCTTCGAAGCTGCGGCCCTGAAGCAATTCGGTCAGGCTGCGTTCCAGCGCCACTTCCAGGCTCGGGTGCGCGCCGAACGAGGCGAATACGCCGCCGGTACGCGGGTTCATCAGCGTGACGCACATCACCGGGAATTCACCGCCCAGGGACGCATCCTTGACCAGCACGGGGAACCCTTGCTCTTCCAGTGCCTGAATACCGGCCAGAATCCCGGGAAACTTCGCCAAAACATCGGCCGGCACATCCGGCAGGGCAAATTCACCCTCGATGATTTCGCGTTTTACCGCGCGCTCGAAGATCTCCGACAGGCACTGCACCTGGGCTTCGGCGAGCGTATTACCGGCACTCATGCCGTTGCTCAGGAAAAGGTTTTCAATCAGGTTGGACGGGAAGTACACCACCTCACCGTCCGAACGCCGCACGTACGGCAGCGAGCAGATACCTCGCTCCTCATTGCCCGAGTTGGTATCGATCAAATGGGAGCCACGCAACTCGCCGTCGCGGTTGTAAATCTTCAGGCAGTACTCATCGAGAATTTCAGTCGGCAGCGCATCTTTACGGCCCGGCTTGAACCAGCGTTCGTCCGGGTAGTGCACAAATGCTGCATTGGCGATGTCTTCGCCCCAGAACTGGTCGTTGTAGAAGAAGTTGCAGTTGAGTCGCTCGATAAACTCGCCCAATGCCGACGCCAGCGCGCCTTCCTTCGTCGCGCCCTTGCCGTTGGTGAAGCACATCGGCGAATGCGCATCGCGGATATGCAACGACCACACGTTAGGCACGATATTGCGCCACGAGGCGATTTCAATCTTCATGCCCAGGTCAGCGAGGATGGCCGACATGTTCGCGATGGTCTGCTCAAGTGGCAGATCCTTGCCGGCAATATAGGTGCTCGCCTCTGAGCTGGACGCTGGCATCAGCAACGCCTGAGCGTCGGCGTCGAGGTTTTCCACCTCTTCGATCACAAACTCAGGGCCTGCCTGCACCACTTTTTTCACGGTGCAACGGTCGATGGAACGCAGAATGCCCAGACGATCCTTCTCGGAAATGTCTGCCGGCAGCTCGACCTGGATCTTGAAAATCTGGTTGTAGCGGTTTTCCGGGTCAACAATGTTGTTCTGTGACAGGCGGATATTGTCGGTGGGTATGTTGCGCGTGCTGCAGTACAACTTTACAAAGTACGCCGCGCACAACGCCGACGAAGCGAGGAAGTAGTCGAACGGGCCCGGTGCCGAGCCATCGCCCTTGTAGCGGATAGGTTGATCAGCCACCACCGTGAAGTCATCGAACTTGGCTTCAAGTCGAAGGTTGTCGAGAAAGTTGACCTTGATTTCCATGGGGGTTACCAGAATAGCGGGCTAGTCGATTTGGCCGCCATTATCCGGCATTTCAACGGTAAGTCTCGCGGGCGTCTGACGATATGTCCCCTCCGGGCCGTTTTAATGAGCCGCGGAAGGGCACGTCGAGCTTTCGGACTTCGATGCGGACGTTGCGATTTTAGTGGCTGGCAGCCAGGAATTCGTCAGTCGAGATCACGCTCGCATAGGCAAAGCCCAAAGCTGACATGAACGCGGCGTGAACGTGGGCTGCCGGAACCGTCAGGCCGTTGAACTCCAGGTCACGACTGGCACAGGCGTCATGGATCACGGTGACGGTGTAGCCCATATCGGCGGCGGCGCGAGTGATGCCGTCGACACACATGTGGCTCATGCTGCCAACGACCACCAGTTCCTTGATGTCTTGCTCGTCAAGGATCGTCTTCAACTCGGTTTCGCGAAACGAATTGACGAAGTGCTTGAGCACGACGGGCTCATCCGTGCGGTTGAGGACTTTGGGATGAAGCTTTGCGCCCTCTGATTCCGGGGTGAAGAAAGGTGCTTCGTCGGAAGTGAATTCATGGCGGATATGCACCACCGAATCACCCACATCGCGAAAGGCTTTTAAAAGACGTACGGCGTTATCGGCAGCGGCATCGGCGCCCACCAATGGCCACTTGCCTTGGGGGAAGTAGTCGTTTTGGATATCGACTACGATGAGTGCTTGCTTGGCCATGACTGTTTCCTCGAAGTGTGTAGTGGGTGTGAATGAAGTATTGGCCCTGGCAGGCCGCCCGAGGATTGGCCGCACCGACAATAGAAGGGGGAAAACTGACAATGGATGCACAAAGGGCTGTTGCGCAATTGGGCGTACTGATTTATCCCGGTGCGCAAATGGCGGCGGTGCATGGTTTGACGGACTTGTTCGGGGTGGCCAACCGTATTGCCGCCGAGCATCAGGCTACGCGCTTGCCGCTGCTGCGGGTCAGCCATTGGCAGGTCAATGGCGAACAAGCGCCTGAGTGCGTTTATGACAGCCATCCCGCACCAGACGAGGCACTGGTGGCTGTGCTGATTCCGCCGTCGATTGCCGGCTTCTCCGAGGGGCAGGCCCCGCACGCTTTGATTCAATGGCTGCGGCAGCACCATGCGAACGGCGCCACCCTCGGCGGCGTCTGCGTCGGTTCGATCCTGCTGGCCGAAAGTGGCCTGCTCGACGGACGCAGTGCCACTACCCACTGGACGTCAGCCAAAACCTTCGCCGAGCGGTATCCGGCGATCAAGCTCAAGGCCGACACTCCCATTGTCGATGATGGCGACCTGATCACCACCGCCGGGCTGATGGCATGGTCCGAGCTGGGGTTACGCCTGGTGGACCGTCTGCTCGGCCCAAGTATCGCTACCGGAACTGCGCGGTTCCTGGTGGTCGAGCACAGTGACAGCGCAAGCGAATGCGGCAGTAACTTCTCACCTATTCTCAATCACGGCGACGCATCGATTCTGAAGGTTCAGCACTGGCTGCAAAGCACGGGTGCGACCGAGGTATCACTGACCGCAATGGCCGAGCGGGCAGGGCTGGAAGAGCGCACTTTTCTACGTCGTTTTCGCGCGGCAACCGGCCTCAAACCCACCGAGTATTGCCAGCATCTGCGGGTCGGCAAGGCGCGGGAAATGCTTGAATTCACCAATGGCACCATCGATCACATCGCCTGGACCGTCGGCTATCAAGACCCCAGTGCATTCAGGGCGACCTTCAAGAAAATCACCGGGCTGGCGCCGAGTGATTACCGCAACCGATTTGGCGTCGGTGCCGGTCAGAGTTGAACGCTCAAGGGTGCAAAATGTCGGAGTGATTAACCGGCGGATTCAGTAACGGTTTCCAGCAGGCGGTGCCTGGTTCGATCCCGGCACCGGCCCTGCCACATTCACCCAGCGCAGATTGAAGGGGGATGCATGACCCCAACGAATCGCAAGAAACTGGTCGTTGCTCACTCGGTTCGCGCCGAGGCGCCTTTGCACGAAGTGGAAACCAACCGTGCACTGGCTCGATGGCTGGCACAGATCCTCGGGCTCAAATTCGGTGGCAGCTACGACGTCGACGCGCACAGCGGCCGCGACCTATACCTTTTGCCCACCCAGACATTGGTCGGCGCCGCTGCCGCCCGTCAGCTGGGCGTGAAAGGTCCTGAGGATCTGTGGGGCGGGTACGTCGATCACGATTTCATCTGCACCAAAGCCATCAGTCATGGCTTGCTCAACCGCCACGCTTGCGCGCCTGAAGGCTGGTCGCCGTTGTTTTCCGAACGGGTGCGCAGCGTTGTGCTCGACGGTCTCAGCGTGTTTTCCCTGGAAGATGCCCGGCCTGCGGCGGAGCACCTGCTGTACAACGGCCCGATCCGGCTCAAACCGGTTCACGCTTGCGCCGGGCGTGGGCAGGAAGTCGTCGAGAGCCTTGATCAGTTCGATGCCATCCTCGCCCGACCCGATGCCAGGACGTTGTTTGTCGAAGGCGTCGTGCTGGAGCAGGACCTGCAAAATGTCATCACCCATAGCGTCGGCCAGAGCTTCATCGGCGACAGGGTTCTGAGTTACTGCGGCGATCAATACTTGACCGAAGACGGCCATGGCGAGCAGGTTTATGGAGGCTCGAACCTGTTGGTTGTGCAGGGGTATTACGACGATTTGCTCGAATTGCCATTGGCTGACGACGTGCAACTGGCCATCCGCCAGGCCCAGGTGTTCGACAGCGCGGCTGACGAAGCTTATCCCGGTTTTTATGCATCGCGGCGCAACTACGACATCGCCCAGGGACTGGACAGCAACGGCCAGAGTCGCAGCGGGGTGCTCGAACAATCCTGGCGCATGGGCGGCGCCAGCAGCGCCGAGGTGGCGGCCTTGCAGAGTTTCGTCAACGATCCGGGTATGCGCGCGATTCGTGTCTCTTCGGTGGAAACCTACATCGATCAACCGCTGCCGGCAGACGCCATCGAGGTGTACCGCGGGCCGGCCGAAAACAGTGACTTTCTTCTCAAGTACGTGACGGTTAAATCCTATGACGGCTAGAAGCGAAACCATTCAAATCGACATCGACGATGAACAGATGGTCGGGACTTTCCTGAGTCCCAAATCCAAAGTCCCAGGGGTTCTTTTCGTACACGGATGGGGCGGCAGTCAGGAGCGCGATCTGGAGCGCGCCAAAGGCATCGCCGGTCTGGGTTGCGTGTGCCTGACGTTCGACTTGCGTGGCCACACCGGTGGCAGCGGCATCCCGCTGACGCGCGTCACGCGTGAAGATAATCTGCGCGATTTGCTCGCCGCCTACGATCGGCTGCTTGCGCATCCGGCGCTCGACACGTCCGCCATCGCAGTGGTGGGCACCAGCTACGGCGGTTATCTTGCCTCGATTCTGACGTCTCTACGCCCGGTCCGCTGGCTGGCGCTGCGGGTGCCTGCGCTGTATCGGGATGAACAATGGCACACGCCCAAGCGTGAACTGGACAAGACGGATTTGCGCGATTACCGCAGCACGCTGATCCGTGCCGACAGCAATCGTGCATTGCATGCATGCTCGCAATTTACCGGCGACGTGTTGCTGGTCGAATCAGAGACGGACGACTACGTACCCCACGCCACCATCATGAGTTACCGCGCCGCTTGCCAGCAGACGCACTCCCTGACTCATCGAATCATCGACGGTGCCGATCACGCCTTGAGCGAGCCTGTTTCACAACAGGCCTACACCTCGATTCTGGTGGACTGGATCACCGAAATGGTCGTGGGCGAGCGGTTGAGCATTATTCAATCGAAATGAGCAGTGCCTGGAAGGGGCTCGCCACACGCCAGCCCGTCCTCATCAAAGGGATGTGTTCAATCCCTGGGCTTCTTCGAAATCCGCAACGACTTGGCTTTGGCCTCCACCACCAGGTACATCACCAACGTAATCAACAGCGGCAAGATGAAGTAAATCGCCCGATACGCCAGCAACCCGGCCACCAGACTTCCGCGTGAAGCCTCATGTTGCAGCAGCGCGACAAACACCGCCTCCAACACGCCCAGCCCTGCTGGAATGTGCGTAATCACCCCGGCAATGGCGCTGATCAACAGCACGCCCAGCACCAGCGGATAATCCAGCTTGCTCGGCAGCAGCGTGAAAATCACCGCCGCCATCAACGACCAGTTCAACGCGCCCAACGCCAATTGCAGAATCGCCATGCGCAACGACGGCAGGTTGATTTCCACGCCACGAATTGCCCACTCGCGACGCTTGGAAAACCGACACGCCGCCAGATAACCCGCGCTCACCAGCAACAACAACACGCCCACGCCTTGCAGCGCATCGCTGCTGAGTTTCCAGCCCGGCGGCATGCGCACCAGCCCACTGCTGAAGACCACGCCGGCAATCAACATGTAGCCGAACCAGTTGGTCGCCAGACTCAGGCCGAGGATTTTCGCGATGTTGGATTTGCTCACTCCCAGTCGTGAATACAGCCGATAGCGCATGGCGATTCCACCCACCCAGGCGCTCAGGTTGAGGTTGAAGGCGTAGCTGATGATCCCGACCGGGAGGATCTGCTTCCAGGTCAGGTCCTGGCGGATGTACGTGCGACCGATCAGGTCAAAACAGGCGTAGACCAGAAAACTCAACAGCGTCAGCCCCGAGGCGATAATCAAGGTGCGTACCTTGAAATCGGCCAGGGTCTCGAACACTTCATTCCATTCGATACGCCGCGCTAGCATCGTGAACAGCACGATCAGCGCCAGAAAAAACAGCATCGTCAACGGGCGCTTCCAGCGACTCCAGCGAGATTTCCCCGGGCTTTCGGCATGCTGCGCCGGTTGGGCTTCAGCGCGGCTCATGGTGTTTGCTCCCGGTTGGATGAGTGAACAGTTTCAGGCGTGGTTTATGCGCGGGAAGCCAGCCGGCCCACGCCGGGAAGTGTCGCAAGAAGTGGAAAACCAGAAAGCCCACGGTCATGTGCCAGACGCGACCGCGTGGGGATTTATCGGCTGACATGGCCTTGCAGTGATTGTTGCTGAGGTCTTCGAGACGTTCGAACAGTTCGCGGTTGAAGGCGCGGTCACGAATCAACACGTTGGCTTCCAGATTCATCGACAGGCTCAACGGGTCGAGATTACTCGATCCGACCGTGCTCCAGTCCTCATCCACCAACGCCACTTTGCCGTGCAGTGGGCGCTCGCAATATTCGTGAATCTGCACACCGGATTTGAGCAAATAGTCATAGGTCATGCGCGCGGCGAGCTTGGCCACCATCATGTCCGGCTGACCTTGCAAAATGAGCCGTACTTCTACGCCACGACGGGCAGCGTTACGGATCTCACGCAGCAGTCGATAACCGGGAAAGAAGTAAGCGTTGGCGATGACCACGCGGCGCTGGGCACTGCGCAGCACTTGCCGGTAGACCTCTTCGATATCGGTTTGATGATCGCCATTGTCGCGATACACCAGCCGGACCTGACCATC
The DNA here is from genome assembly GCF_059716215.1 of Pseudomonas sp. LBUM1643. Taxonomy (NCBI): domain Bacteria; kingdom Pseudomonadati; phylum Pseudomonadota; class Gammaproteobacteria; order Pseudomonadales; family Pseudomonadaceae; genus Pseudomonas; species Pseudomonas sp. LBUM1643. The sequence goes on along the minus strand of NZ_CP166813.1, from coordinate 5,771,310 downwards.
ATGGTCGCTGAACGCGAGCTCTGAGCGCCGTTGACGTCGCCGTTGCCACCAGTACTTGGCGCGAGCCGGGCGGCCGCTTTGCAGCAATGCAAAATGATGAATATCGGCCACAGCCGGGCCCTGCACTTCAACCGAATAATCCTGTTTGGCCTCTGGGCCAAAGTCGGCCAGATGGTCACCGGAAAAGTTGATCCCGCCAATGAACGCGACCGTGCCATCGACCACCACAATTTTGCGATGAAGCCGACGGAACCAGTTGGTGCGTATGCCCAGGTGCTTGGGGGCCGGGTCGAACATCTGGATGCGCACACCGGCTTCGCTGAGTGCAGTGAGGTAACCGGTCGTCAGCTCTCCACAGCCAAAACCATCGAAGCTGGCGGTGACACGCACCCCGCGTTTTGCCGCCTCGATCAGCACTTCCTGCAGCTCGTTGCCCACCTTGTCCTCAAACACAATAAAGGTTTCCAGGAGAATCTCAGTCTTGGCCTCACGCATGGCCTCGAAGACCCTCGGGAAATACGCTTCACCATTTTCCAGCAATACAACCCGATTATTCCCTTGCCAGCCGTATTCGACGTCGACCGCTGCGGGCTCGCGAACAGGAGGCTCGGAAATGTGTTCCACGGTGCTTTTCTCCATCGACGGGACGCTCATAGCTCAATCTCCACCGATAGCGGTGCGTGGTCGGAAAGGTGAGACCAGGGTCGCGCAGCCAACACTTGCGGACGGCTGGCCTTGAGGTTTCGCACGTAAATGCGGTCCAGGCGTAGCATCGGCAGTCGTGCCGGGAAACTACGCGCAGGTTTGCCGTGGTGCTGCGCGAATACCTCGCGCAAGCCGCAGGGTTCAAGCAGGGCATCAGCACGTTGGCGCCAGTCGTTGAAGTCGCCGGCGACGATGACGGGCGCATCACTTGGCAACTCCGCGAGGCGGCGCGCGAGCAATTCGAGTTGCTCGGTTCGGTGGGTTTCACGCAAGCCCAAATGGACGCAGATCGCATGAACTTCCGGCCCGTCACCCGGCAGGCGCAGTACGCAATGCAGGATGCCGCGGTTTTCATGACCACTGATGGACACGTCGAGGTTGTCATGGCGGATGATCTGGAATTTCGACAGCAGCGCGTTGCCGTGATCGCCGGCCGGGTACACCGCGTTGCGGCCATAGGCGAACTGCGGCCAGAGGGTGTCGGCGAGGAACTCATATTGCGGCATCGACGGCCAGTTGTCGTAGCGCTGAGGATGGTGTTCGTGGGTGCCATGGACTTCCTGCAGAAACACCACGTCGGCCGACACGCTGCGCACCGCTTCGCGTAATTCCGGCAGGATGAATCGCCGGTTAAGCGCGGTGAACCCCTTGTGTGTATTAACCGTCAGCACCGTGAAACGGCGCACGGCAGTGTGGGTTTGAAGTTGCTCGGGAGCATCGGGCTGTTCGGAAATGCTCATGGCAGCACTCCTTCGGCCGCTGGCTCTCCGGGTTTCGTGGCCAGGCTGTCATCGAGATGAAAGCGCTCCAGCAGACGTCGCGCATCAAAAGGCGCGCGGACCTTGATGTCATTGTCGAAATAGCAGAACACCTCGCGGGACTTACGTGCCTGGGGTTTTTGCCGCGGTGCAATCAGCTGCGGATCCGTGGGTTGCTTCCCGTGATTCCAGGCATCAATCCGATCGCCCCAGCGTTTCAACGCCTCGGTCGTGTAACCGCTGGCATACAGTTCTTCGGCCCCATGCAGGCGCAGGTAAACAAAATCGCTGGTGAGGTCTTCGCGGTACGGCCATTTACCCGCCGTGTCGGCAATGACCAAAGCGACGTTGTAGCGCTTGAGCAGGCGGACAAAAGCGGGGTCGATGAAGGTGTCGTTCCTGATTTCCACGGCGTGGCGCAGGGGCTTTTTTTTGTAAGCCTTCACGCTGGCATGACCATGCAGGTGCGAATCATGTTGGCGGGCGAGGGCGGCGGCCTGCTGGGTGTTGTGCGGAAGTTGTTCCAGGAAACTCTCGAACAGTTCGGCGTCGAATTTGAAGTTGGGCGGAAACTGCCAAAGGATCGGTCCCAGTTTTTCCTTGAGCTCCAGCACCCCGGAAGCGAAGAAATTCGCCAAGGGTTTGTGCACATCCCGCAGGCGCTTGATGTGGGTGATAAACCGTGGGGCTTTGACGCTGAAGACAAAATCAGCCGGCGTTTCGGCATACCACTCGGCGTAACGCTCAGGCCGTTGCAGGGCGTAAAACGATCCATTGATTTCGATGCTGTTGACCGCCCTCGACGCAAATTGCAATTCACGTTTCTGGGTCAAGCCCTTTGGGTAGAAATCCCCGCGCCAGGGCACGTAACGCCAACCTGAAATACCGATGTGAATCGCCGCCATGTCGCCTCCCGTCTAATGGTCCTCGGTTGCCTCTGTCTTTTGATGACTGCACAGAACGGGATAAAGTTTCGACGGGGCTACGGATGGTATCCGCAGGCGATGCACGGCCTTTGATGTATCGACTGGCGATACGCGGCCTTTGATTGCGTAGGAGCTGCCGCAGGCTGCGATCTTTTGATTTTCGATCGTAAAGATCAAAGATCGCAGCCTGCGGCAGCTCCTACAGGGGTTAAGTCTGGCGACGATTCGTGTTGAACCTCATCCAGTTGCGCTTACCGGACCCGCAAGGGTGGGTTTCTATCAGCTATAACCGAACTTGCTGACCATTTTTCGATCAGTTCCTAACTGATGCGTTTTAAGGAGCCTTGCGTTTTGCTCAAATTCAAAACCGCGATACTGCTGGGAGCGTTGCTGATCCTGGGCAGCAACGAACTGGAAGCCGCCACGCTACCGGGTGTTCCCGCTGCCAGTGAAGAGTCGGCCAAGCCTGAGCCACTGGTGCAAGGCGGGCTGCTTGGGGCCATCAGTTCCAGCATCGACGACGTGCAGGAAAAACTCGATCTCAACGAAAATTTGGTGGACGCCTGGCGTCTGCGAGCCGACAGGGCTGCGGATGAAGTCGACAAGCTGGTGAATCAGCCGTCGGCTCGCTCGCCCATGAGTGTCGTTGGCGATTTCCTGCTGCTGTCCGGCATCTGGCTCGGGCTCTTTGCCTTGCTGACGGTGCTGGGCGGTCTTCTGGCCAAGCGCCTGAACCAGGGACGCTGGCTGCGAACCCGCCAGCGCAGCCAGGCCCTGCTCAACTATGTGCTGCCTTACACGCTGCCGGCGGTCATCTGTCTGCCGGTAACGCTCTATGCCAGTCATTTCCTGCAAGCCTCGGTAGGTCGCGCGCTGGCGATGTGTTTTGCCTACGCTACCAGCAGCGGTATTTTTTCGACTTCGATGCTGCTGTGCGTGATCGTCATGTTCAACACCGGGCACAAGCGCCCAGCGGTGCAGATCATTCGTGACTATTGCCCCAGACCGCTGTTCCTGATCGGCTTCCTCGCCGCGCTGAGCGATGCGTTGACCAGCCCGCAGATCGCCCGGCAACTGGGCGGCAATATCACCAGCAGCGTTGCGGTATTCACCGGGCTTTTTGCCTCGATCATCTTTGGTTTATTGGTGATTCGTCTGCGCCGCCCGGTGGCGCACCTGATCCGTAACCGACCGTTGGTTCAGCGCCTCAAACAGCCTTCGATGCAAGAGTCCCTGCGGATCTTTTCCGGGCTCTGGTACTGGCCGATTCTGCTGATGGTGATGGTTTCAGCGATCAACCTGATCGGCGTCGGCGAGGACAATCAGAAAGCCCTGCGTTGTGCCTTGTTCACCACCATTTTGCTGATCGGAACGGTATTTCTCAGCACGATTTTCCAGCACCTGTTCAAGTCCAGAAAAGCCGAGGCGCTTCAGCGCAGCAGCGCGTACAAGGAACGTTTTCTCAGCCTGCTGCATGCCCTTCTGAGGATCGTCATGGCCGTGGCGTTCATCGAAATCCTCGGACGAATCTGGGGCGTGTCGCTGTTCGAATTTGCCGTGAGCAACTCGATAGGGCGGGCGATCAGCGATTCGCTGAGTCGCATCGGTTTGATCTTCCTGGTGACATGGCTGTTCTGGGTGGTGCTCGACACCGCCATTCAGGAAGCACTGAAACCCCCGGTCAACAAGCGTTCGGCCCGCCAGCCCAGCACTCGGGTGAAAACTATCCTGCCACTGCTGCGCAACGCGATGAAAATCATCCTGGTGGTGATTTGCGCAATCACCACCATGGCCAACCTGGGGATCAACGTCGCGCCATTGCTGGCGGGTGCGGGGGTGGTCGGTCTGGCCATCGGTTTTGGCTCGCAGCAACTGGTGCAGGACGTGATCACCGGTCTGTTTATCATCATCGAAGACACGCTATCGATTGGCGACTGGGTGGTGCTCGACTCCGGCCACGCGGGCACTGTCGAAGGCCTGACCATCCGGACCTTGCGTCTGCGTGACGGCAAGGGCTTTGTGCACTCGGTGCCGTTTGGCCAGATCAAGGCGGTGACCAACCAGTCGCGGCAATTTGCCTACGCGTTTTTCTCGGTGCAGTTCACCTATGACACGGATGTCGATAAAGCCATTGAACTGATTCGTGAAGCGGGGGATTCGATTCGCGAAGACGCGTTCCTCAAATACAACCTGCAAGGTCCGCTGGACGTGTTCGGCGTCGACAAGATGGACCTCAACGGCGTGGTGCTCACGGCGCAATTCCGCACCGTCTCGGGCGGGCAATATGCAGTGAGCCGGGCGTTCAATCAGCGTTTGAAAAAGCTTGTGGATAACAGCCCGTGGGTGCACTTCGCGCAGACTTATCCACAGCAGGTTCTGCTGCCCGAACGGAAGGTGGAAGAGTCTGAGGATGCGGGACAGAAGCCAGAGCATGGGTCGGTGTTGCTGCCGGATCAGCCGCGTAGTCAGTAACTATATTATTGATTTTGCTGGCCCAATCGCGAGCAGGCTCACTCCCACAGGATATTTGTCCGACCATAGTTTTGTGAGCGACACAATTCCACTGTGGGAGCGAGCCTGCTCGCGATGAGGCAAGCCCCGACACCATCATCGCTGGATCAGCTTGCTCCGCACCTCAGCCCCGACCTCCTGATCCAGCTCCCCCCAAACCTGCGGTTTCCCCGCAATCACCGCCGCCACCGGCACCCCATCCCGATACACCAACCGATTGCTCGCCAACCCTGGCACCTTCGCCCCAGGCAAAAGCGTGCCGGCAAGGTTGAGTGGATCGACCCCGCACACCGCTACCAGACTCCCGTCATGGGGCCGCCGCCTTACTTCGCGCAACAACGCAATGGCCTCAGGCAACGCAAACTGCTCACCCGCCAGACCACTGACAAACCGGCCGCCGCGAATCTCGCCACGGGCTTCCAGCCGATGAAAGGTGCGCAGCAATTCCCGCCAGCTGGGCAACCAGTCCGCCTCGCGCTCCAGCAAGCGCCAGAACACCACGCCGTAACGTCGAAGCAGGGTCATGGCGATGTGTTCCAGCGTATCGGCGGGGGTGGGCGCCGGACGTTTGTTATCCACAACCGGGGCGGCGGGACCGCGTCGCAACAACGCCCAGCGACCGGCATCGTCCATTCCACCGATAAACGCGCCGCGACCACGACGGCTGGTGCGGGCCTGACGTTTGCTGGCCGGAGTGATCAGCGCGCGCAGCCCGGCAAAACTGTCGGCGTTCACCAGCCCGGCGCCCACCAGTTCCTGCAAGGCGATTTCCAGTTCCGAGCGCAGCAGATGCGCCTCGTGAATCAGCTCATCAAAAAACAAGGCACCCTGCAGGCTGAGAGTCTCATGAACCTTTTGGGTTTTGAGTGACAGGTCGCTCACCGGAGTCTGTTCGGTCAAGCTGCTCCACAACCCGACCTGACTGCGTGGCAGCAACAGGATGGGTGTGCTGCGCAGGGCCGTGGTGGCGCTTTTGTTGCGCGCGGTCAGCCGTGTCCAGACAAGTTTGCCGCTGCGGCACAGATCATCCAGCCAGCTGGCGGAGTAGCCTTTGATGCGCGCTGGCAAAATGTCGCTGTCCCAGGCGGATGCAGCGGCAGGGTAGCCTTCGAATTGCGCGACGATTGCCGGCAATACCGCGCTGCCCTGGCCTTGAGTCGCCGCTGACAGGTGCTGCCAGTCGAACAGAAAACGCATGAAATCCTGCAAAGCCACCGGCTCGATTTCCCGGCGCAAGCGCTTGACCGTGTAGCGATGAATCCGCGCGAGCAGATGCCGCTCGCACCATTCATCCTCCGTGGTGCCCGGCGTGAACTGGCCGCGCAGCACATACCCTTCACGCTCCAGTTGAGCCAGGGCCTGAGTGACTTGAATGGCGGGTAATCGAAGCGGGTCGGCGATCGCTCGCAACGGCAGCGGACCAAACGCGCTGAGCCGTGCGCGGATCACTTCCAGCACGGCTTCGTCCGCGTCCCAGACTTCATCGAATCCTGGTAGCGCCTCAAGGGGTGGATGCAACTTCGACTGTGGATAAATCGACCGCAGGCAGGTCAGCCGCTCCAGAGCAAACCACAGTGATTCATTGATACGGCTGGCGCGACCGCTCTCGGCCAAGGCGTTCAGCCAACCGGGCCAATGGATATTGGCCTGCGCCTCGGTTTCGGTGATGCACGCCAGACTCATCAGCGCTTCATGCATTTCATCGAGGCTGGTGGGCGCCGGCCAGGCTTCTTCGCGCACCGCCTGGATCGCCTCGACATCGAGTGCGCCGAGGTCGTCGGTGGACTGGGGATCGGTCCAGCGGCGGTTGAGCACGGCTTGGGTGCGACGCTCTTCCAGTGGAGCATCGTCGAGAAAGGTGTAGGGGCGGGCGCTGAGGATTTCTGCCGCCAGTGGCGACGGCGCCGGCAGGTCGCGGCTGATCAAACGCACCTCGCCACGCTCCATGCGTCGCAGCAGGTTCAGCCAGCCTTCGCTGTCCATCGCCTCGTGCAGGCAATCGTCCAGGGTTTGTTCCACCAGCGGATGCTCGGGCACTTCGCGTGCGCCAGCCAGGTTCTCCACGCAAGCAATCTGATCGGGAAACACGCTGGCGATCAGGTCATCACTTTTGATCCGCTGGATCTGCGGCGCGACTTTCCGGCCACCGGTGTAACGGGGCAGCGCCAGTGCAACACTGGCGTTCCAGCGCCAGCGCACGCCGAACAACGGGGCGTCGAGCACCGCCTGAATCAACAGATGCTCCGCGCTGTTGCTGTGCAGGTAGCGCCACACATCATCGAGTTCAAAACTGTGGCTGGTGGACAGCGACAACACGATGGCATCTTCGCTCGCAGCGGCCTGCAATTCGAAGTTGAACGTGCGGCAGAAACGCTTGCGCAGAGCCAGGCCCCAGGCACGGTTGATGCGACTGCCGAACGGCGTGTGGATGATCAGTTGCGTGCCACCGGATTCATCGAAGAACCGCTCCATCAGCAGGGTATCCTGGGACGGCAAGGCACCCAGGGTTAGTCGCGCGCGGGCCAGGTAATCCACCAACTGTTCGGCGCTGTCGAGGTTCAAGCCGAGGGTGTCGATCAGCCAGTCGAGGGCCGGTTGCAAGTCGCCCGGTGTGGCGCTGAGCAAGTCATCGAGTTGCGCTTGCAGTCGGGCCACGGCGAATGACAATTCGGCACTGCGCCCCGGGGCTTCACCGAGCCAGAATGGAATGGTCGGCGGCATGCCCTGGGCGTCTTCGACGCGCACTTTACCGCTATCGACCCGCAGGATTCGATAAGACGTATTGCCCAACTGGAAGACGTCGCCGGCGATGCTCTCCACCGCGAAGTCTTCGTTGACGCTGCCGATGTTCAGCCCCTGGGGTTCCAGCAGCACGCTGTAGTCAGCGTTGTCGGGAATGGTCCCGCCGCTGGTCACGGCTGTCAGCTTGCTGCCACGGCGACCACGCAGTGTGCGGGTCACGGCGTCGCGATGCAGGTAAGCGCTGCGGATGCCCTGACTGCCGTTGTAACCCTCAGCGAGCATTTGCAGCAGTGCCTGGTAATGTTTTTCGTCGAGTTCAGCGTAGGGCGAGGCTTTGCGGAACATGTCCAGCAGTGCCTGTTCTGGCCATTCCTGGCAACTGACCTCGGCGATGATCTGTTGGGCCAGCACGTCTAGCGGCGCCTTGGGAATCTGCAAGGTGTCGAGCTCACCGCGACGTACACAGTCGAGCAGGGCGGTGCATTCGATCAGGTCGTCGCGCGTGGTCGCGAACAACCGGCCTTTTGGCGTGCCACCGACCTGGTGACCGGAGCGCCCGACCCTTTGCAGAAAACCGGCTATAGAGCGCGGCGAGGCGATCTGGCACACCAGGTCGACGTCACCGATATCGATCCCCAATTCCAGCGATGCCGTGGCGATCAGCACTTGCAGTTCGCCGCGCTTGAGCCGTTGCTCTGCATCCAGACGAAACTCCTTGGCCAGGCTGCCGTGGTGAGCGGCCACCGCGTCTTTACCCAGGCGTTCGCTCAGGTGTCGGCTGACGCGCTCGGCCAGGCGCCGGGTGTTGACGAAGATCAGTGTGGTGCGGTGTTCTCGGGCCAGAACGGCGAGGCGGTCGTAGACCAGTTCCCAGACGTCGTTGGCCATGACCGCCGACAGCGGCACTGGCGGCACTTCGATGCCCAGATCTCGTGTACGGGCGTGTCCGATGTCGATGATTTCGCATTGGCGATCCCGGCCAACCAGATAGCGCGACACGGCTTCGATGGGTTTTTGCGTGGCGGACAAGCCGATGCGTGTCAGAGGGGTGGCGCACAGCGCCTGCAACCGCTCAAGACTGAGCGCTAAATGACTGCCGCGTTTGCTGGCGGCGATGGCATGGATTTCATCGACGATCACCGTGCGTGCGGTACTGAGCATTTTTCTGCCCGAGTCGGAACCGAGCAGCACGTACAAGGATTCCGGCGTCGTCACCAGAATGTGTGGCGCTGTCTTGCGCATTGACGTGCGTTCTTTTTGCGGCGTATCGCCGGTGCGCACGGCGGTGTTGATGCGCAAGGGTGGCAAGCCCATGGCGCGCAATTGTTCGGTGATGCCGGCCAGCGGATTTTGCAGGTTGATCTGGATGTCGTTGGACAGTGCTTTCAGCGGCGATATGTAGACCACCAGGGTTTCATCGGGCAGCCCGCCTTCAGTCTCCAGACCTCGGTGGACCAGATCGTCGATCACGGCTAGAAACGCCGTGAGGGTTTTACCGGAACCGGTGGGCGCGGCAATCAAGGTCGAGCGGCGCTGACGAATCAACGGCCAAGCCCGTGCCTGGGCGGCGGTGACCGTCGGGAACGTATTGCGAAACCAGGCGCTGACGGCAGGGTGAAAGCCTGCCAGAGCGCCGTCCGGGGGAATGGGCAGATTCATGGGTAATTTATGCGGGTGGGGTCGTGAAGATGCAAGTACCGCTCGGGATGTGTGTTGATTTTGAGGGCCACATCGCGAGCAGGCTCGCTCCCACATGGATCAGGGCGCACACAAAATCCCTTGTAGGAGTGAGCCTGCTCGCGATGAGGCCAGCTCAGGCACCAAAAACCCTGTGTATCTACACTTTACGGATGACGGTTGCGCACTAAACCCGCAAAATGCAACGATTCCGGCAACTATCAACGACATCGCCTACGGGCACTGTCGATACAGCCATCGTTCCAATCAGACTGGGCCTGCTGACTCTATGCGAATGCGCCTTATGTTACTGGGCGGCGGAAATGCCCTTGGGCAGGCGCTGATTCGCCTCGGTGCGGAGGAAGATATCGGCTTCCTCGCCCCCCGCCCACCGCAAGACGGCTGGGATGCCGCGAGCTTGACGCAACTGCTCGACGACACCCGTCCGGACGCGCTGATCAATCTCGCCTATTACTTCGACTGGTTTCAGGCGGAGACGGTCAGCGAACAGCGTCTGGCCGGGCAGGAACGCGCGATCGAGCGTCTGGCCGAACTGTGTCAGCACCACAACATCGTGCTGGTGCAACCATCGAGCTATCGCGTATTCGATGGCTCCCGGGCGACCGCCTACAGCGAAAAAGATGAACCCGTACCCTTGGGCCTGCGCGGTCAGGCCTTGTGGCGCATCGAACAAAGCGTCCGTGCCACGTGCCCGCAGCACGTGCTGCTGCGTTTCGGCTGGCTGCTCGATGACAGCCCCGATGGCGCACTGGGACGTTTCCTCGCTCGGGCGGAAAAGCCCGAAGAGCTGTTGATGGCCGACGACCGCCGGGGCAACCCGACGCCGGTCGATGATGCGGCCCGTGTGATTATTTCGGTGCTCAAGCAACTCGATTGTGCAGCGCCGCTGTGGGGCACCTATCATTACGCCGGGCATGAGGCGACCACGCCGCTGGCATTGGGGCAGGCTATCCTCACCGAAGCCCGTAACCTGCATCCGCTGGCTATCGAAGCACCGACCGCCCAGGCTCACGCTGCGCGCCCGGATGCTGGCGAAGAACCGCAACACGCGGTGCTGGCTTGCAAGAAAATTCTGCACACGTTCGGGATCAAACCACGCGCCTGGCGTGCGGCGCTCCCGGGTTTACTGGATAGGTTCTATCGCCATGGCTGACGGCCCAGTTTTGATCACCGGCGGTGCCGGTTTCATCGGTTCGCACTTGACCGACGCATTGCTTGCCAAGGGGCATTCGGTGCGCATTCTCGATGACTTGTCCACCGGCAAACGCAGCAACCTGCCGCTGGACAATCCCAAGGTCGAATTGATCCTGGGCGACGTCGCCGACGCCGATCTGGTGGCCAGGGCGATGGCCGGATGCAGCGCGGTGGCGCACCTGGCGGCGGTCGCTTCGGTACAGGCGTCGGTCGATGATCCGGTAAAAACCCATCAAAGCAACTTCATCGGTTCGCTCAACGTCTGCGAAGCCATGCGGCAGGCGGGCGTCAAACGCGTGTTGTTTGCCTCCAGTGCAGCGGTCTATGGCAACAACGGTGAGGGCGAGTCGATCGACGAAGACACGCCAAAAGCACCGCTGACGCCGTACGCTTCGGACAAGTTGGCGAGCGAGCACTATTTCGATTTTTACCGCCGCCAGCATGGACTGGAACCGGTGGTCTTCCGCTTCTTCAACATCTTCGGACCGCGTCAGGATCCCTCCTCGCCGTACTCCGGGGTCATCAGTATTTTCAGCGAACGTGCGCAGAAAGGTCTGCCGATCACCGTGTTTGGAGATGGCGAGCAGACCCGGGATTTTGTTTACGTCGAAGATCTGGTCGACTTGCTGGTGCAAGCCATCGAGAAACCGCAGGTTGAAGTGGGCGCCGTCAATGTCGGCTGGAATCAGGCCACCACGCTCAAGCAGATGCTTGAGGCACTTGAAGCGGTGGTGGGAGAGTTGCCGCCAGTGAGCTACGGCCCGGCGCGCTCCGGTGACATTCGTCATTCGCGAGCGAATAACCGCCGTTTGCTGGAGCGCTTTACCTATCCAGAGCAGACACCCATGAGCGTCGGGCTGGCGCGGTTGTTGGGGCGCTGATTGTCCCGACCAAAAAAAGGCGCCTTTCGAGGCGCCTTTTTTTTGCGATGAGTCCGGTCCGCTGTGGCGAGGGAGCAAGCTCCCTCGCCACAAAAGCAGTTCACGTCTGTATTAAAACTTGTAACCCAGGCCAACCATGTACACGAACGGGTCCACATCCACGTTGACCTTGGCCCGGGTGCCCGGCGCCACAGCGTTGTTTTCCACAGTCGCAGTCGTGTCGATATCGATGTAACGCGCCTGGGCGTTGAGCATGATGTTGTCGGTGATCATGTAGTCGGCACCGATCTGGAACGCCATGCCCCAGGAGTTTTCCGCCTTGAAGTTGCTGAAGCCGTTGGCGCTGGCTTCGCTGCCGACGTGCTCGTCGTAGATCCAGGTGTAGTTGATACCGGCACCGACGTAAGGCTGGAACGCGGACTTATGGTCCAGCGGGTAGTACACGATGCTCAAGGTGGGCGGCAGGTGTTTCAGGGTGCCGAGTTTGCCGTTGGCCGCGCCCAGGGCGGTGCCTTTGAGCTTCACGTCATGTTCGAACGGCGAGGCTGCGAGCAACTCGATGCCCCAGTTGTTGTTGAGCATGTAAGCGAAGTTCAAACCCAGCTGCGTGTCGCTGCTCATAGTGGCCTTGCCACCCAGATCGGCACCTGCCAACGGGCCTTGGTCGACCTTGACGCTGGAGCTGTCAGCTTTCGGGTTAACGGTGATCGCACCGGCACGAACGATGATGTCACCCGCTTCGTGGGCGTAGGCGAGCGGGGCTGCGAGCGCGAGGGCAAACAGCGAAGCGCTGAGCAAGGACTTGTGCATGGGGGCTCCAAAGGACGTTAAAAGTTTTCGATGTCCAATGGTAAGGCGGCTAACAATCCGGTCTTTTGATACAGCTCAATGAAACGCTGATAGTCGAGCTTTTTGTGCAACTTTGAGGGACCCATCGCGGGCAAGCCCGCTCCCACAGTGATCACCTGAATCCTGTGGGAGCGGGCTTGCCCGCGATGGCAATTGACCAGACAACACAAGACCACCGGATTCACTCCGGCAATTCATACACATAAATCTTGTCCGCCTCCATCTGATACCCCGCATCCGCCAATTCGCTGGTGGAGGCTTTGACCTGCAACGCCCCCTCGATCCAGTACGGTTGGTACAGCTCATCCAGCTTCACGCCCACCTCGCTTTTCACATGCACGATCTGGTTCGACGGCGGTGGCGGGACGTGGATGCACGCGCCGAAATACGGCACCAGCAAAAACTCGGTGGTGCGCCCGTCTTCATTGACTTCCAGTGGCACGATATAGCCGGGCAGTCGGATGCTCTGACCGTCGAGACCTTTCACCACCGGCGCATTGGGCATGTCCTGTTTCGCCGCTGGTGCCGATTCGGCGGACAGCGCGTTGCTCATCTGCGATAGGTCATGCAGCGGCGTCATGTTGGGGACTTCAGGCGCGGCGTCCGGCGGGATCATTTCCGACCAGGTCAGGTCTTTCGGCTCGGCCGCCCACAGGGGCAGGGCGACCAGCATCAACAGCGCAAGCAGAGCGCGGGGCATATTCAGTCTCTTCATGGAGCCTTCATAATCGGATCGACAGGCCATCGGCCAGAGATTGGCGATACGCACGCCAGGCCGGCACGCTGCCCATCAACAACGCGGCGATCAGAATGCCACCGAGTAGCGTCCATTCATATTCACTCGGCCACGCCATTGGCAGAAACAAACCGTAATTTGCCTGCACGTAACCCTGGGCTGCAGCGATGCAGACATACAGCAGCGCCACGCCGGCAATCACTCCGGACAAGGCGAGAGCAAACGCCTCCAGCACCAGCAACGATGCGATATGCCACGGCCGAGCGCCCACCGAACGCAAGATGGCCATTTCCCGACGGCGCTCGTTGAGGCTGGTGAGAATCGCCGTGAGCATCCCGATCAAGCCAGTCAGCACCACGAACAGCGACACCACGAACAAGGCTTTTTCCGCCGTGCTCATCAGGCTCCATAATTCCTGCAGCGCGACGCCGGGCAGGATGGCGAGCATCGGTTCACCACGGAACTCGTTGATCTCCCGTTGCACGGCGAAGGTCGAAATCTTGCTGTTGAGACCCAGCATGAACGCCGTGATCGCTTGCGGCGTGAGGTCCATGTTGCGCGCCTGATCGGCACTGATCCGGCCTTTGCCCTGGGCCGGCACACCGTTGTGCCAATCGACGTGAATCGCTTCCATGCCGCCGAGGCTGATGTGCAACGTGCGGTCAACCGGGGTGCCCGTGCGTTTGAGAATGCCGACGACGGTGAAGGGCTTGTCGTCATGTTTTACCAGGCTGATCACCGCCACACCGTGGGCCAGCACCAGTTTGTCACCGAGCTTGTAGTGCAGCGCATCCGCCACTTCGGCGCCGAGTACCACCTCGAAAGGGTCGGTGGCGAACGCACGGCCATCGGCCAATTCCAGATGCTGTTGGCGACCGTATTGATAATGTTCGAAGTACGCCTCGGTGGTGCCCATCACTCGATAGCCGCGGTGAGAATCGCCCAGCGACATCGGGATGGCCCACTTCACTTTCGGGTTGTTGGCGAAGTGCTCGAAGCTGTCCCAACGGATGTTGTTGGTTGCATTGCCAATGCGAAACACCGAATACAGCAACAGGTTCACCGAACCCGAGCGTGCGCCGACGATCAGGTCGGTACCGCTGATGGTGCTGGCAAAACTGGCCTTGGCCTCGGTACGAACGCGTTCGACGGCCAGCAACAGACACACCGACAGGGCGATGGCGAAAGCGGTGAGGATGGCGGTGAAACGGCGGTTAGCCAGGCTGGCCATGGCCAGACGAAACAAATACATCTCAAACCTCTTCGGGCGTGGCGGCGCGATTGAGTTCGGCCAGCGACAGATGACGGTCAAACAGTGGCGCGAGGCTTTGGTCGTGGCTGACGAACAACAGGCTCGAGCCTGCTTCACGGCATTCGGCGAACAGCAGGCGAATAAAATTCTCGCGGGCGTCGTAATCCAGGGCTGACGTCGGCTCGTCGGCAATGACCAGCTCTGGCTGGCCGATCAACGCGCGTGCGGCCGCCACGCGTTGTTGCTGACCGATCGACAGGGAATCGGCACGACGGCTGAGCAGGTTTTGATCCTTCAGGCCCAAGTGGGCGAGGAGGGTGGCCGCTGCCTGATCGACGCTGCCGTGGCGTTGGATCGCCCGTTCGGCGCGCAGTCTGGAGAAGTGGCAGGGCAACTCGACGTTCTCCCGCACCGAGAGAAACGGCAGCAGGTTGAACTGCTGAAAAATGTAGCCGGTGTGATCGACGCGGAACGTGTCGCGGGCGCCGGCACCGAGCTCGGTCAGTTCCTGACCAAGCAGGCGGATGCTGCCGCGATCAGGCTTCTGCACGCCGCCGAGCAAACCCAGCAGGGTGGTTTTGCCACTGCCGCTGGGGCCTTTGAGGAACAGGGTTTCGCCCGGTTCCAGGCGAAAAGCCGGGATGTCCAGCAGCAGCGGATGGCCGGGCCAACTGAAGCCCAGGTCGGATAGTTCGATGAGTGGTTGGGTCATAACACCAGTTTCATGAGCGCAGATAACCCTGTAGGAGCTGTCGAGTGCAACGAGGCTGCGATCTTTTGACTTTAAAGATCAAGATCAAAAGATCGCAGCCTCGTTGCACTCGACAGCTCCTACAGGGATCAGGGTGGATTCAGAATTTCAGCGCAGCCGCCTTGGCCGTCACTTCAACACCTTGCTGCCCGCTCGGGCCGATCAGTTGTACCTGGATTTTCTGGGTGGCCGGGAACGTGTTGAAAATGTTCGCCAGGTCCAGAGATGTCAGTGCACCCGGTGCCGAGCACGTGAAGTGGTATTGGGCGTGAATCTCGCTGTGGTCGTGATGATGCTCGTCTTTCGCATCTTTATCGTGGTCATCTTCATCGTGATCATCATCGGCGTGCGGCTTGTCACCAAACAGCGGGCTTTCCAGTTTCTGTGTCGCGACCACGCAACCGGCGGCTTTTGGCAGGTTGAACAGGGTGAGGGGTTTTTCCAGTTGCGCCCGAGCGGCGGCGACTTTGGCCTTGTCAGCGTCGGTGGTGGCAACGTGTTCGAAGCCCACCAGATTCATTGCCGGGCTTTCGAGCTCCAGATCCAGGGTCTGACCATCCAGCGCCGCGTTCAAGCGACCGACGCCGTGCTCATGGGCGGCGAGGCTGCTGTGTTCATGGTCGTGATCATGTTCTTGCGCCGCATGGGCGACAGCCAGCGGTAACAGGGCAAACGGCAGAGCGAGCAGCAGACGACGCATGTGAGGATCCCCGGATAGAAAGATAAAAATATTGTTATGTAATCTTATAACGTAAGTGCGGAGAGTTTGCCCGGCTGCTTGGCGTTGCACAAGTCCCATGGGAGCATGCAGGGAAGAAATGTGCAGGAGCGAGCTTATGTTGCGTATACGCGGAAGCATCGGCGATTGGCCGGTGGATTTGACGCTGGAGATGGACGACGGCGATTGGGCGCGGCTTGGCGCGCAGTTGCAGGTCACCCAGCCCGAGGCCAGTGCGGCCACGGCGAAACCGGTCAATCAGGACGATGCGCTTTGGCAGATCACCAAGGACCTGCTGCGCAAGGCCGGGCAATTGAGCGGGCCGGATTTGCTTGAGCAGCTGGAAGGGCTGACCGGGAGCGCAGCATCGGGCAAGCGCCTGTTGGTGCGTTTGCGCCACTGTGCGGATGTGAAGGTGACAAGCGGCGGGGATACGCCGCTTTACAGCTGGATCGGATAAACCCCGAAAAATACACATCTCATGTAGGAGCTGCGGCACGCTGCGATCTTTTGATCTTCGGTTATTTTCAGCACCGTAAAAAACAAGATCAAAAGATCGCAGCGTGCCGCAGCTCCTACGAGATCGGGGTTGCCATCAATACAACGCGGCAAACAACTTGCGGCGGTACGTGGTCACCAGCGGATGGTCATTGCCGAGCAGTTCGAACACCTGCAGCAACGTTTTGTGCGGCAGGCCTTCGTTGTAACTGCGATTGCGGATGAACAGCTTCAGCAGTGCATCTAGCGCCGCGTCGTACTGCTGGCGGGCCAACTGCTGAATCGCCAGCTGATAGACGGCTTCGTCGTCCTGAGGATTTTTCGCCAGACGGGCTTTCAGGTCCGCCGCGTCGGGAAGGTCCTTGGCCTGGCCGAGAAACTGGATCTGCGCCTTGGCACCGGCCAGGGCGGCCTTGTGCTCATCGCTCTTCACTGCGTCGAGCACGGTTTGGGCTTCACCCAGTTCGCCACGCTCGGTCAGGCAACGGGCATACAGGATCAGCGCCTTGGCGTTGGTGTTGTCTTCGCCCAACAGCACGGCCAGTACCGCTTCTGCATCGGCAAAGCGACTGTCGTCGAGCAGCGCCTGGGCTTGTTCGAACGGGTCGGCCGCTGCCGGTGGCGGCATCTGCACGTGAGGCTCCAGCATCGCGCGCACGGCGGATTCCGGCTGCGCACCGGCAAAGCCATCGACTGGTTGGCCATCCTTGAACAGCACCACGGTCGGCAGGCTTTGAATGCCAAAACGGGCGACGATGTCCTGTTCCAGATCGCAGTTGACCTTGGCCAGCAGCAACTCGCCCTGATAGCTCTCGGCAATGGTCTGCAGCATCGGCATCAGCACTTTGCAGGGCGCGCACCATTCGGCCCAGAAATCCACCAGCACGGGCTTGTGGAAGGAGTTCTCGATCACCGACTGTTGGAAATCGGCAGTCGTGGCGTCGAAGATGTACGGCGTTTCCTGACTCATGGGGGATCTCGTAAAAGCGTGAATGGGGTCACTATAAGGCTTGGCGGGGGGTGGCCGGAAGCGGGGGGTGACCGGGAGAGTTGTATCGCCTGATCTGACGCTTCGCCAGCAGGCTGGCTCCCACCATGGAATGCGGTCAACTGTGGGAGCCAGCCTGCTGGCGATCGCGTCAGGCAGGGCGCCGCGCGTGGTACAGGCTCACATGCCGGAACTCTTCCGGCTCGGCCAGATCCGGCAATGTCATGGCTTCCAGTATTTCGATGCGCTGATACAGCGGATGCTTGAAATCACGCACCCGCGAATCCGCGACCAATGCTTCCCGCCCGCGCGTCAGGAACTCGTCGAGCAGCGGCAGGTTCGCCCGGTCGTACAACACATCGGCGACCAGGATCAGGTCGAAGCGATCGGCCTCGGCGAAAAAGTCCGTCGAGTAGCTGAGCTCTACATTATTGAGTTCGGCATTCGCCCGACAGGCGGCAATCGCCAGTGGGTCGAGATCGCAAGCCACCACTTCGAGTGCCCCGGCCTTGAGTGCGGCAATCCCTGCCACACCGGAACCCGCACCGAAGTCCAGCACGCGCTTGCCTTCGACCCACCGCGGGTTTTGCGCAAGGTAGCGGGCCACGGCAAGGCCACTGGCCCAGCAGAAACTCCAGTACGGTGGCTCGTGCAGAATCCGTCGGGTTTCTTCCGGGCTGAAGGCTCTGTCCATCTTGTCACCGTCGATCAACCAGAGCTTCAGTTCAGTCCCGGGCAATGCGACGGGGACAAGCTGCGCATCACCGAGCAGCTCACCCAACGCGTGTTGCAGGTCTAGCGGTGCAATCATGGCGCTTTGACGAATTGCAGCTGGCCCACGGTCTGAGTCGTTGGCTGCGTAATGACTTGTGACGGCAAATGCAGGATCAACTGTCCGGACTGGCTGGCGCGGCCCCGCAATTCCACTCGCTGACCTGCCGGAAAGGAATCCGGATTGAAGCGCAGGTGAAAAGGCAGGATCTGGTTGGTGCCAATCAGGCTGGAACTGGCGAGCAATTGTTGCGGGCGATCCTTGCTATCGATCACCAGCAGCGCCAGTTCGACTTCAGCGCCGGCCGGCACGCCTTGCAGGGTGCCGCTCAATTCACGCTGGTACGCCGGCAGCGGGCCGAGGTTGGCCGACTCCTGGGCTTTTTTCTGCGCAGCCTGCGGCGCGGGGCCTGGCGTCGGTGGCTGGGGCTTTGGCGCATCGCTGCTGCAGGCCACCAGCAGGCTGAAAAGACTGAGCAAAACGAGCGGTCTGAGTGACATTTGCGGCTCCAGCAAGGTGAAATCCATGGATCGATCTATATAGCCCGTCTGTATACCGCAAACCCTATGGCTTGTCTTGCCACCGGGATGCGCTACCATGGCCCTCCCTTTTTTTGTTGCCTGCCACCATGCACTGTCCCTTCTGCGGTGCCAACGACACCAAGGTCATCGACTCGCGTCTGGTCGCCGAGGGCGAACAGGTGCGCCGCCGGCGTGAATGCCTGGCCTGCGGCGAACGTTTCACGACGTTCGAGACGGCTGAACTGGTGTTGCCGCGCCTGATCAAAACCGACGGCAGTCGTCAGCCGTTCGACGAAGAAAAACTTCGCGCCGGCATGCAGCGCGCCCTCGAGAAACGCCCGGTCAGTGTCGAGCGCCTCGAATCGTCGCTGGTGCACATCAAACACAAACTGCGAGCCACCGGTGAGCGCGAGGTCAAATCCCTCGTGGTCGGTGAACTGGTGATGGCCGAGCTGCAAAAGCTCGACGAAGTCGCCTATATCCGCTTCGCTTCGGTGTATCGCCGCTTCCAGGACCTCAACGAGTTCCGCGAAGAGATCGATCGCCTGGCCCGTGAGCCGGTAAAAGAATGACCACCTCTCCCGAACAAACCATCCTCGACGCTCACTACATGGCCCGTGCTTTGGAACTGGCGCGCAAAGGTCACTACACGACGCACCCCAACCCGCGGGTGGGCTGTGTGATCGTGAGTGACGGGCAGATTGTCGGCGAAGGCTGGCATGTGCGCACCGGAGAGCCTCACGCCGAAGTCCACGCCCTGCGTGCCGCCGGCGACAAGGCCCGTGGCGCCACTGCCTACGTGACCCTCGAACCGTGCAGCCACCATGGGCGTACGCCGCCCTGCGCCGATGCGCTGGTCAACGCCGGTGTGGCACGTGTGGTCGCCGCGATGCAGGACCCGAATCCGTCGGTCGCCGGTCGTGGCATGCAGCGTTTGGCCCAGGCCGGAGTATCCATCGAAAGCGGTGTGCTGGAAGGTGAGGCCCGAAAGCTTAATCAGGGTTTCCTAAAACGCATGGAACACGGTTTACCGTTCGTGCGGGTCAAACTGGCCATGAGCCTCGACGGGCGCACGGCGATGGAAAGCGGCGAAAGCCAATGGATCACCGGCCCGGCGGCACGCTCTGCGGTTCAGCGTCTGCGCGCGGAGGCCAGTGTGGTCCTGACCGGCGCTGACACCGTGCTGGCAGACAATGCGCGTTTGACCGTGCGCGCCGATGAGTTGGGTCTGGACGCCGAGCAAACCGCGCAGGTGATGAGCCGTCTGCCCTTGCGTGTGTTGATTGATGGCCGCCTGCGCGTGCCGCTTGATGCGCCGTTCTTCAAAGCGGGGCCGGCTCTGGTGGCCACCTGCATGGCCATTGAAGAACAATATGCCAACGGCCCGGAATGCCTGATCGTGGCCGGCAACGATGGCCAGGTTGACCTGCGCAAACTGCTGGTTGAACTGGCGGCGCGCGGTGTCAACGATGTGCTGGTGGAAGCCGGCCCGCGACTGGCGGGTGCTTTTGCCCAGCAAGGCCTGGTCGATGAATTCCTGATTTTCATCGCGGGCAAGTTCCTGGGCTCTTCGGCACGCCCACTGCTGGACTGGCCGCTCGCGCAAATGAAAGACGCGCCCGAGCTCAAAATCACCGAAATTCGCGCGGTTGGCGATGACTGGCGGGTCACTGCCATTCCTGTGCCAGCAGCGAGCGTATAATTCCCGGCCATCGCCACAGCGCTGGCCTGTTCTCGAGGAGGACTCCATGTTTACCGGCATCATCGAATCCATCGGCAGTATTCGTGCATTGACCCCAAAAGGCGGAGATGTGCGGGTACACGTAGAAACCGGCAAGCTCGATCTGAGCGACGTCAAACTGGGCGACAGCATTGCGGTCAACGGCGTTTGCCTGACCGCGGTTGAACTGCCAGGTAACGGTTTTGCGGCGGACGTCAGTCGCGAAACCCTCGACTGCACCGCCATGAATGACCTGAAAAGCGGCAGCCCGGTCAACCTGGAGAAAGCCCTGACCCCGACCACTCGCCTGGGCGGGCATCTGGTCAGCGGTCACGTCGATGGCGTGGGTGAAGTAGTGACCCGCACCGAAAACGCCCGGGCTGTGGAGTTTCGCATCCGCGCACCGAAAGAACTGGCCAAGTACATCGCCCATAAAGGCTCGATCACCGTCGACGGCACCAGCCTGACCGTGAACGCGGTCGATGGCGCTGAATTTTTGCTGACGATCATTCCGCACACCCTGAGCGAGACCATCATGGCGTCGTATCAGCCGGGTCGCCGAGTGAACCTGGAAGTTGACTTGCTGGCCCGTTACCTGGAGCGCCTGTTGTTGGGCGACAAGGCCGCAGAGCCAGCCGCCGGCAGCAACATCACTGAAAGCTTTCTGGCCCAAAACGGCTACCTCAAATCCTGACTCAAGGGGGTGCCTTGTGGCGCTCAATAGCATCGAAGAACTGGTTGAAGACATCCGCCAAGGCAAGATGGTCATCCTCATGGATGACGAAGATCGCGAGAACGAGGGCGACCTGATCATGGCCGCCGAGTGCTGCCAGCCCGAACACATCAACTTCATGGCCAAGCACGCCCGTGGCCTGATCTGCATGCCGATGAGCCGTGAGCGTTGCGAACTGCTGAAGCTGCCATTGATGGCGCCGCGCAACGGTTCCGGTTTCGGCACCAAGTTCACCGTGTCCATCGAAGCCGCTACGGGTGTGACCACCGGTATCTCCGCCGCCGACCGTGCGCGTACCGTGCAAGCGGCTGCCGCGAAAGACGCCAAGGCTGAAGACATTGTCAGCCCCGGTCACATCTTCCCGCTGATGGCCCAGGCCGGCGGCACCCTGGCCCGTGCCGGCCACACCGAAGCAGCGTGCGACCTGGCGCGCATGGCCGGTTTCGAGCCAAGCGGCGTGATCTGCGAAGTGATGAACGACGACGGCACCATGTCCCGTCGCACCGAACTGGAAGCGTTTGCCGCTGAACACAACATCAAGATCGGCACCATTGCCGACCTGATCCACTATCGGATGATCCACGAACGTACCGTTCAGCGGATTGCCGAGCAGCCGCTGGACAGCGAACTGGGCCAATTCAACCTGGTGACCTATCGTGATTCCGTGGAAGGCGACGTGCACATGGCACTGACCCTGGGCACCGTGTGCGCCGATGAACCGACCCTGGTTCGCGTGCACAACATGGACCCGCTGCGCGACCTGCTGATGGTCAAACAGCCAGGCCGCTGGAGCCTGCGTGCCGCGATGGCTGCGGTCGCCGAGGCCGGCAGTGGTGTGGTGCTGTTGCTCGGGCATCCGCTCGATGGCGACGTGTTGCTCGCGCACATTCGCGAAACCGCTGATCAGACGGCGGTGAAAAAACCGACCACCTACAGCATCGTCGGTGCCGGTTCGCAGATCCTTCGGGACCTGGGTGTGCGAAAAATGCGCCTGATGAGTGCACCAATGAAATTTAATGCGATATCCGGTTTCGATCTGGAAGTTGTAGAATACGTGCCCTCCGAATAATGACCCGGAGATTCGTATTGCTGGTGTGTACCCGTTGTGGCGAGGGGATTTATCCCCGTTGGACTGCGTAGCAGTCCCAAAATAGAGGCCGCTGCGCAGCCCAACGGGGATAAATCCCCTCGCCACAGGGGTGCATTCGAGCAGCAATGCGGATTTTTCCGGCTGCGTGTTCGTGGCTAATATCACTGAGGGATGCGTAGAAAACGCGTCCCGGCTCTTTAAGAGATCTAACGAATGACCCTGAAGACCATCGAAGGTACCTTCATCGCCCCTAAAGGCCGCTACGCTTTGGTAGTAGGCCGTTTCAACAGCTTCGTCGTTGAAAGTCTGGTCAGCGGTGCAGTTGATGCCCTGGTTCGCCATGGCGTGAGCGAAAGCGACATCACCATCATCCGCGCACCTGGCGCCTTCGAAATTCCGCTGGTTGCGCAGAAAGTTGCTCAGAAAGGCGAATACGCGGCAATCATCGCCCTGGGCGCAGTCATTCGTGGCGGTACTCCGCACTTCGAATACGTGGCTGGCGAATGCACCAAGGGCCTGGCCCAGGTGTCCATGGAGTTCGGCGTACCGGTTGCCTTCGGCGTGCTGACCGTCGATTCCATCGAGCAAGCCATCGAACGTTCCGGCACCAAGGCCGGCAACAAAGGTGCTGAAGCTGCCTTGTCCGCTCTGGAAATGGTCAGCCTGCTGGCGCAGTTGGAGGCCAAGTGATTAGCGACGAAAGCGATCGTTTCAACCCGCGCGATCCAAAGCCTGCGGATGCTGGTAAACCATCGAAAAGCGTCAAGCGTCGTGAAGCCCGTCAGCTCGCGACTCAAGCGCTGTACCAATGGCACATGGCCAAGCAATCGCTGAACGAGATCGAAGCGCAGTTCCGGGTCGATAACGATTTCAGTGATGTCGACGGTGCTTACTTCCGTGAAATCCTCCATGGGGTACCGGCTCAGAGAGACCGCATCGACGCCGCACTGGCGCCGTGCCTGGACATCACGATCGAAGAGCTGGACCCGGTTGAGCTGGCCGTTCTGCGCCTGTCCACCTGGGAACTGCTCGAGCGCGTCGACGTGCCGTACCGCGTTGTGATCAACGAAGGTATCGAGCTGGCGAAAGTCTTCGGTTCCACTGACGGCCACAAGTTCGTCAACGGTGTACTGGACAAGCTGGCTCCCCGTCTGCGTGAAGCTGAAGTGAAGGCGTACAAGCGCTAATCGGCGCTTGTACTGTCGGCACGCAGCCATGGGCGAGTTTGAGCTGATCCGCAATTTCTTCGCCGCCGCGCCTTGTGCGCAAGGCGGCGAGGGCGTTGCTCTTGGCATCGGCGACGATTGCGCCTTGCTGGCTGTTCCCCCCGGGGAACAGTTGGCCATTTCTACCGACACCCTCGTGGCCGGTGTGCATTTCGCAGATCCTTGCGACCCTTTTCTACTCGGCCAGCGTTCGCTCGCCGTCGCGGTCAGCGATCTGGCTGCCATGGGCGCCACGCCCGTTGCCTTTACCCTTGCCCTGACTTTGCCCACGGTAACCGCCGATTGGCTGGATGCGTATGCCCGTGGTTTGAACCTCATGGCCCAACGCTGCGGCGTGGCGCTGGTGGGCGGCGATACGACCCGTGGACCGCTGAGCCTGACCATGACCGTATTCGGTCGTGTGCCAGCGGGCCGGGCTCACGTGCGCAGCGGCGCGAAGCCGGGTGACTTGCTGTGCGTCGGCGGAGAGCTAGGCAATGCCGCAGGCGCCTTGCCGCTCGTGCTTGGCCAGCGAACTGCCGAGGCGGCCATCGCCGATCCACTGCTGGCGCATTACTGGTCACCACAACCGCAGCTTGAGTTGGGCAGGGCGCTACGGGGCAAGGCCACTTCGGCGCTGGACATCTCCGATGGCCTGCTGGCCGATTGTGGGCATATCGCCCTCGCGTCAAAGGTCGGCATTGAAGTCGTGAAGGACAAGCTGCCGTTGTCCAAAGCCCTGGTCGCCTTCCTCGGCCAATCGGGTGCCGAAGCCGCAGCCTTGAGCGGCGGTGACGATTATGTGCTGGCCTTCACGTTACCGTCCGTCGAGTTACCCGCATTGCTGGCCGACGGCTGGCCAATCCATGTGGTCGGACGTGTAGTAACGGGGCAGGGCGTCATGCTGCTGGATGCCGATGGACAAGACATCACCCCGCAAACCCGGGGCTACCAACATTTTCGGGAGACACCGTGACAGATCATCCCAAACAGGTCCCGGCGGAATTCGTACCGCCGTCGGTCTGGCGCAATCCATGGCATTTCCTGGCGTTCGGCTTCGGCTCGGGCACCCTGCCAAAAGCACCGGGCACCTGGGGGTCATTGGTTGCGCTACCCTTTATCCCGCTATGGCAGATGCTGCCCGACTGGGGTTACTGGCTGATGCTGGGCATCACCATGCTGTTCGGCTTCTGGCTGTGCGGCAAGGTGGCCGACGATTTACGGGTACACGACCACGAAGGTATCGTCTGGGACGAAATGGTCGGCATGTGGATCACCCTGTGGCTGGTGCCCGAAGGCTGGTACTGGTTGCTCGCGGGGTTCCTGATGTTCCGGTTCTTCGACATCCTCAAGCCTTGGCCGATTCGCTGGATCGACCGGCATGTGCACGGTGGCGTAGGGATCATGCTTGACGATGTATTGGCCGGTGTATTTGCCTGGCTGGCGATGCAAGGCCTGGTGTGGATTTTTGCCTGAGGGACTGATCAGGGGGACAAGGGATGGCTCGACGCGGTTTGGCGATGATTATTTTCGCACTGTTTTGCTCGCTGGTTCAGGCGGGCGAAACACCGACACCCTCTGTGATTCATCTGGCCAGCGAAGAATGGGAAGACTACACCGCCGCCGATGGCCACGGCCTGGCCTGGGACGTGTTGCGTGAAGTTTTCGAGCCCGCCGGCGTCAAACTGGACATCCGCTCCGAACCTTACACACGCTCTATCGGCCTGGCACAGCGCGGCGAAGTGGACGCTTGCGTCGGCGGTTATCGGGATGAAGTGAGCGATCTGCTTTATCCGCGCTGGAATTACGATACCGACCACATCTACGCCCTGGGATTGGCCAGCAACCCGGAGCCGACGCTGGAAACCGTGGGCAATTATCGATTGGCCTGGGTCCGGGGTTACCAGTATCAGGCTTACCTGCCCAACGTGCATCGGTACAACGAAGTCATCCGACGTACCGGGATCCTGTCGATGCTCACCCACGATCGCGCGGACTACTACATCGACGCGCTGACCGAGGTGGACTATGTGGTCAGTCGGGCCAAGGACCCGTCGCAGTTCCGCCGAACACATATCGCGGAATTGCCGCTTTATCTCTGTTTCGCCAATACACTTCAGGCGCGCTCCTTGATGGCGTTGTTCGATCGACGCATGGAACTGTTGGTAAAAGGCGGCCAGCTGAAACCGATCTTCGAACGCTGGAAACAACCTTATCCATTCACCTCCAATTGACACAAACCCTGTAGCAGCTGGCGAAGCCTGCGTTCGAGGGCGAAGCCGTCGTAAAACCTGGCGACTCGGTCTGTCTGACACTCCGTGTGGTATGAATTGACGACGGCTGCGCCGCCGAACGCAGGCTTCGCCAGCTGCTACAAGGGGCGTGTCGTGGAGACCGTGGGTGCTTGAGATCAAACATTTTGATCGTTATGCCCCATAATTCAGCCTAAGCGTCTGCTGGAACCTGCTGTTACAATGCCGCGTCTGCGAATCTCCAGTACCTTTAGATCAGGAGCACACCGGTGCCTGTCGTTTTTGTCGCCGCTTCCAAGCTGCCAACGCCTTTTGCGCAATTCACCATGCACGGCTTTCTCGATGAGGAAAACGGCCGCGAGCACGTCGTGCTGAGTCTGGGTGAGTTCGACGATGGTGCCCCGGTACTCGGCCGGCTGCACTCTGAATGCCTGACGGGCGATGCCTTGTTCAGCCAGCGTTGCGACTGCGGTTCGCAGCTTGAGGCGGCGTTGCAAGCCATCGCCCGTGAAGGCCGTGGCGTATTGCTCTACTTGCGTCAGGAAGGCCGTGGCATTGGCCTGCTGAACAAGATCCGCGCTTACGAGTTGCAGGACGGCGGTGCCGATACCGTTGAAGCCAACGAGCGCCTGGGCTTTGCCGCCGACCAGCGTGACTACGCCATGTGCCTGCCGATGCTTGAGCATCTGGGCGTGAAGTCCCTGCGACTGATGACGAACAACCCACGCAAGGTCAAAGCCTTGACCGACATGGGCATCGTGGTCGCCGAGCGCGTGCCGCTGCACACCGGGCACAACCCGCATAACAAACTTTACCTGGCCACCAAGGCCAGCAAGCTCGACCACATGATGGGCAACGAGCATCAGGGCGAGGTGGGTCGGGCGTGACCCGCGGTCAGGTCCGGCGGCGACTGTCCGTCAACTGGTGGCAATACCTGGCGCTGGCCTTGTTGCCACTGTTCGTGATCAATGGCGTCTTCGGTCAAAGCGAGGCGATCCTGCCGGTGCTGGCAATGCCGATGTTCATTGCCGGTGTTGCCTCGATGTTTGTCAGCCTGAAATTCTTTGGTGGCTACAAGCATGCGCTGATCGCCACCCAGAAAGCCCTCGATACGCCTGAAGAGCCCGCCGCCTGGATTGCGTTGGCCGCCAAGCGTCGTGTGGCGTTCCTGGTTGCATCTTTACCCGCCTGGATCGGTGTCCTGGCCGTTTTCGTCGGTCTGGAAGCTGTGCCGCTGATGTTGCTGGCGCTGTCGACGATGGTGCTGTTCTACCTTTACCGTATTCCGCGTCAACTCGGCTGATGCGGTGTCATTGGCTGGCGGTTGTGTTGCTGGCCGCCAGTGGCTCAGCTATCGCGGTAGAGCGGGTTGTCAGCCTTGCCCCATCCCTCTCGGAAATCGTCGTTGAACTGCATTCGGCCGACCTGCTGGTGGGCGTGCTGGATGCCGGCGAGCGTCCTGTCGAGATCAAGAACCTTGCTTCCGTGGGCCGCTACGGCCAGTTAGACATGGAGCGCCTGCTCAGTCTGAAACCTGACTTGCTGCTGCTCTGGCCCGGCAGCGTCGGGCCGGCGCAACGTGAACAGCTTGCGCGGTTGAACATCCCCACTTACGTAGCCGAACCCCATAACCTGGAGCAACTCACTCGGCAGATTGAGGCGATTGCCACACAGCTCGGGCGACCCGAACGGGGCGTGGTATTGGCAGCAAACCTGCGCCAACGGCTGGATTCCCTGCGTCAGCGCTATCAGCGGGATGAGCCGTTAAAAGTGTTTTATCAGGTCTGGGATCGGCCGCTGTACACGGTCGGTGGCGGGCAGGTCATCAGTGATGCGCTGCAAGTGTGTGGGGCGCGCAATGTGTTTGCCGACCTGGCGCTCCCTGCGCCTCAGGTCAGCGTCGAGGCGGTCTTGCAGCGAAATCCCGACGTGATTCTGGCCAGTGATCAAGCGCAGCTCGATGCCTGGAAAGCCTGGCCGCAAGTGACCGCCGTGGCGCACGGGCAGTTGCTGCTCGTCACGGACAAAGGCCTGGAGCGGCCGAGCGGCCAGATGATCGAAGCGACAGCGAAGCTTTGTAAGCTGATTGCGCCTGATCGCTGAGATCAGGCCGAAACCGTCACGCCTCCTGCCATTGCCGTCGCTCCCGCGACCTTGCAAAGTTCCACCCCGGCCGCTGCAAAGCGGATGGCGCTGCGCATGTACATCACGCCACTCACTGAACTGCAGACCACTTGGGTAGCACCGCTCACCGGGTCGATGAGGTGCACCACCGGTTGCTCGCATTCGATCCAGGCGCCCGGTTGCTGCAGGAACACCACCAGCCCGGCGCACGGCGCGCGCAGGGTCAACGATCCATCGAACGGCGTGGCTGGTCGGGGCAGCGCGGGCAGTGGCGGTGGGGTGCCGGCAATGATGCCGCGATACTGCAAAAAGGCGTAGAGCGCCGCGGCGTCCTGGGCTGCCAGCGCATGCTCGACCTGCGCTTCGCCGCGTAACTCTACCGTCGCGGCGACGCAACCCGACGGGATCGGAAAGCGCCCGCAGAACTGTTCCGCCAGTCGCCACCATGGCTGACCGCAGGCCTCGTCGAACGAGCCGGCACCACTGCCCTCGGCGAGCAGCGAAGCCTCGGCACCAATGTAGCGTGCCAACGGTTCGGTCTGCGGCCAGTACGGTGTCTCACCATACAAGTGGACAATGGCCTGGGCATCGCAATGCAGATCGAGGACGACATCGGCATCGACCGCCAGCAGCAACTGGGCCTGGCGCATGGAGTCGATTTCACTGCCAGGTTGCATCTGTTGCAGTACCTCGATCATGACACGACGGATGATGCTGCGGTTTTCATCCGCATCGTCAGTCAGCTCACCGACCATTCGTCCCGCAATCATCGACGCCAGATCAGGGTAGCGGCGGTTGAAATTCTCGCCGCTGTTGAAGTCGAAACGGCCCATGGCATCGTGCATGAGCGTCTGTTCCAGGCCGATCGGATTGGCAATCGGCACCAGCACTATCTCGCCAAGAATCTCCCCACGCGCTTCGGCGCTGTCCAGCAATTGCCGCAGATGATGCAACGCCAGCATTCCGGGCAGTTCGTCGGCGTGCAGGCTGGCTTGCAGGTATACCTTGCCGGCGCCACCTGCGTGGCCGTAATGCAGGCTGATCAACTGGCGTCGGGTGCACGGATTGCGGGTCAACAGGGGATGGTGCTCGACACGCATCGGAGTCGTCCTTGTGGAGGTTGGTCGATTGCATCTTTATGAAAACCAGGGGTGCCCACAATCGAATAATTTGCCCATCACTGGTGAGCAAAATGATCCTTTCGAACCCTTGAGGAAGGGAATGTCTGTTCAATTAAATTGGACAATTGCGCAAATTTATTTTGATTGATGTAATTATTTTGTCACCAATACTAGAGCCCTCGATTCAGGCGCTCGACGCCTAGCATCCAATAAGAAAAAACAAGAGGTGCTCGCATGACCAGTTGTGCCCAGGCGCTCGTTCGCTTACTTGAAGGCTACGGTGTGGAGTTGGTGTTCGGCATTCCCGGTGTTCATACGGTAGAACTGTATCGAGGCCTGCACGGCAGCTCGCTGCGCCACATCAGCCCGCGCCACGAGCAAGGCGCCGGCTTCATGGCCGACGGTTATGCCCGTGCCAGCGGCAAGCCGGGCGTGTGCTTCATCATCACCGGCCCGGGCATGACCAATATCCTGACCGCCATGGGCCAGGCCTACGCCGACTCCGTACCGATGCTGGTGATTTCAACCACCAGCCGCCGCGAGCACCAGCGCTTGGGCCACGGCTATCTGCACGAGATGCCCGACCAACGAGCCGTGGTCTCCGGGGTGTGCTCCTTCAGCCATACCTTGCAGCGTCCGCAGGAATTGCCGGAAGTGCTGGCTCGTGCGTTCGCCCTGTTCAAGTGTGCGCGGCCGCGTCCGGTGCATATCGAGATCCCGCTGGACGTGCTGGAAATGTCCGCCGATGGCCTCGACCTGCGGCCACGCACCTTGCCGCAAGCACCGGCTCCGGCGGCGGCGAATATCGAAGCGACGGTGAAGTTGCTGGCGTCGGCACGCAAGCCGTTGATCCTCGCTGGCGGCGGTGCGCGGCGTGCCGGCCCGGCGTTGCAAACGCTGGCCGAGCGCCTCCAGGCCCCGGTCGCCCTGACCACCAACGCCCGGGGTTTGCTGGCCCCTGAGCACCCGTTATTGCTCGACGGCGTGCAATCTTCGGCCCATGGCCGGGCGCTGTTTGCCGAGTCGGATGTGGTGCTGGCGGTGGGCACTGAGCTGGGGGAAACCGACTACGACTTTTTTGGTTTGGGGCCGTTGACGCTGAATGCACCGCTGATTCGCCTGGACATTGATCCCCTGCAGATTCTCGGTGCAATGCGGGCCGACGTCGGTTTGCTGGGTGATGCCGAGCAAGGCGTGCAAGCACTCCTGGCCGCGCTACCGGATGCAGGCGCCAGCGACTGGGCGCAACCGAGCGTGGCGCGGGTCAACGCCGCGGAACGTGCCAGCTGGAGCAGCAAGCAAAACGTCATGCAGGGCATGCTCGACACCCTTCGCGACAGTCTGCCGGCACCGATTGTGGTCGGCGACTCGACTCAACCGGTTTATCAGGGGGCGCTGGGTTATCGCGCACCGCAGGCCAATAGCTGGTTTAACGCCGGCACCGGTTTCGGCACCTTGGGTTACGGCTTGCCTGCTGCCATCGGCGCCAAGCTGGCGATGCCCGAGCGCCATGTGATTGCGGTGGTGGGCGACGGCGGCGTGCAGTTCTCCAGTGCCGAACTGATCGCTGCGCGCGAAGCCGAGGTCGGGGTGATCGTGGTGCTGTGGAACAACCACTGCTACGCCGAGATACGTGACTACATGACGGCCCGCGATATTGCGCCGCTGGGCGTCGATATTCTGCCGCCGGATTTTGCCGCCCTGGGCAAGTCCTGCCACGTGCAGCATTTACCGGTGCGCAGTCGCGAGCAGTTGCGCGAAGTGCTCAGGAGCCTTGCCGACACACGCCAGCCCGTGCTGCTGGAACTGGACGCCGCCGCCTTCCTTTCTGCCTGAACTCAACGCCGCTGATTTTTTTGGGAAAGAACCGCATGGAATTGCAAAAAAGATTCGCCCTGAACTGGATTGAAAGGCATCGCCAACAACTGTCGAATTGGCATCAGATCATCTGGCACTACGCGGAACCGGCGTTTCGCGAATACAAATCCTGCGCCTGGTATGTCGAGCTACTGCGCAAGGAAGGTTTCACGGTGGAAGAGGGCAGCGGCGGCATGCCGACCGCCTACTGCGCGACTTTCACGAACGGTGAAGGCCCGGTGCTGGCGACCTATGCCGAATACGACGCGGTGCCGGGCAACTGCCAGGCCGCTACCACACGCAAGATGCCCCGTGATGGCTTGTCGCGCTTCGCGCCTGGCCATACCGACCCACATTCGGCCTTGGGGATCAGTGCCCTGGGCGGTGTGCTGGCCGCCAAGGCGACGATGATCGAATTCGGCATACAGGGCACGATCCGATTCTTTGGCGAGCCGGCCGAAAAACTCCGCGCCTCCAAACCCGTGCATGCCGCCAAGGGCTACTACGACGGCCTGGACGCGGCGATCAGCTTTCACCCCACGTACATGCTGCCGCTGAACAACACCACGACTTGGGATACGCATTGCGGTATCGCTTACGCCTACATCTACACCTTCACCTGCGAAGATCCGGAAAACTGGATTGCCGCCGACCGTTACAGCCCGATTCCGCAGAATCATCTGGCGGCACGGGCGCCGGGGGCCAACGATGCGTTGATGCATTTCTACAACCTCAACGAAAGCCTGCGTCGCTCCACCCTGCCGTTTACCGGACTGTGGAGCTACAACGAAGCAATCCTCACCGCTGGCCAGGCCACGGCGGACAACCTGCCGCCGCACCTTTCACAAATCCAGTACCTGTTGCGTTGCGACTCGATCGAACAGGCGGAAACAATCTCCTCGGTGATGGACAACAACGCCGCCGCGGCGGCGATGGCCACCGGTTGCCAGTGGAAAAAGACCTGGGTGTGCAAGTCCCGGGGCGGCTTGGCCAACCATGTGCTGGCCCAGGCCACCTACGACAACCTGGCGGCCGTTGGTGCCCCGCGCTGGGGTGCCGAGGCTTGTGAGATTGCCCGGGAAATTCAGAGCAATCTTGGCCTGGAGCCGATGGCCGAACCGTTCCTGCCGGCTATCGAGCAATTGATCGAGCCCCAGGAATGCGAACGGCAGATGCGCCTGCAAATGCCGGCATGGCAGAAGTACCTGACCTCCGACGACTATCCCGAATACACCTGGCATTGCCCGACCGTGCGTCTGCTGGTGGCACGCCCGATGCTCGCCGCGCCGACCGGTCATGTGTATCCGGACTGGGTCTCGAACGCTTTGGGTGGCATTCCCCAGACCATCGATCCGATGATCGACGTCGCCGCCAAAACCATTGCCACCACCTTGCTCGACCTGTTCTGCCGCGACGAGCTGTTGAGCGCGGCCAAAGCTGAATTCAACCAGCGCACCGGCGGCGGCATCGGTGGCGAACATTGGCAGGCACCGTTGCTGCCGGCGGATTTCCAGGCACCTCATCGCTTCCGCTGGCCGGAGTACGTCCGCACCGCTCGGGGTGAAGAGTGGTGGATTCCCGCGCGAGAAGACGAATAGTCCCCAATACAAAAAGAATTCGAGGAGACAGACGTGCAAGCACTCAACGTGAAAATCCCGCAGCAGGACACGGACACTTCGGTCGTCGCCATTGACGACCTGCACAAAAGCTATGGCGATCACCATGTGCTCAAGGGCATTTCGATGAGCGCCAAAGAGGGGGAGGTGGTCTCGCTGATCGGCTCCAGCGGCTCGGGCAAAAGTACCTTGCTGCGCTGCATCAACCTGTTGGAAATTCCTTGCAGCGGTACGCTCAAGATCAACGGTGAAACCGTCGGCTTGAAGACCGGTCGCAACGGCGTCGCGCAAGTCGCCGATCCGCGTCAGGTCGAACGCCTGCGCACCCGGCTGAGCATGGTGTTCCAGAGCTTCAACCTGTGGCCGCATCGCACGGTCCTGGAGAACGTCATCGAGGCACCGGTATACGTGCTCGGCGAGGACCGCAAGGAAGCCATTGCCCATGGCGAACACCTGCTGGAAAAAGTCGGCCTGATCGACAAGCGCAACGTCTATCCGTCGTTCCTTTCCGGTGGTCAGCAGCAGCGGGTGGCCATCGCCCGAGCCCTGGCCATGCGCCCGCAAGTGATGCTGTTCGATGAGCCGACCTCGGCCCTCGACCCGGAGCTGGTTGGCGAAGTCTTGCGCGTCATCCAGGGGATCGCCGAAGAGGGCCGCACGATGATTCTGGTGACCCACGAAATGGCCTTTGCCCGCGATGTATCGAGCAAGGTGATCTACCTGCATCAGGGCCGGGTCGAGGAAGAAGGCCCTCCTTCGCAGGTATTGCTGAATCCGCGCAGCGAACGTTGCCGGCAGTTTGTGATGGCGCAGGACAACCGCGGATAACCCGCAGCAATTTTTTCAACCTCGATATCAAAAACCAGAAAGAGGCACTCAGCCATGAAAAAAACTTTGTTGGTTACCCTGCAAGCCGTCGTATTGGCCGGCATCGCACATAGCGTATTCGCCGCCGACAAACTGGTGTTCGGCATCGCCATGGAGCCCTATCCGCCGTTCTCGTTCAAAAGCGGCAAGGGCGAATGGAGTGGCTTCGAACCGGAGATGATCACCGCGGTATGCGCACGTATGAAAGCCGATTGCACGCTCAACGAAATGTCTTGGGACGGCTTGATTCCGGCTCTCAAGTCGCAACAGGTGGACGTGGTGCTCAACTCGCTGTCGATTACCCCGGAACGTCAGCAGGTGATTGATTTCACCCAGCCTTACTTCTTCACCCGCGCCCTGTGGGTCGGTGACCGCAGCCTGGAACTCGACCCGACGCCGGCCGGCCTCAAGGGCAAGATCATCGGTGTGCAGGGCTCGACTACCCACGCCGCGTTCGTCAAGAAGTACTACGGCGAAGAATCGACCATCCGTTACTACAACGACCAGGACGACATCCTCGCCGACCTGCGCAGCGGTCGCGTCGACATCATGCTAGCCGATCAGTTGATGGTCGAGCCGCTGCTGGACAAACCCGACAACTCGATGCTCGCCAGTAAGGGCGTGGCACCGCTCGATCCGTTGTTCGGTGACGGCGTGGGCGCCGGTGTGCGCAAGGGCAACGATGCGTTGCGCGAGCGCTTGAACGTAGCGTTGAAGTCCCTGCGTGACGACGGCAGCTACGAAAAAATCCGTGAGCGCTACTTCAAGACCGACATCTCGGCTCTCTAGTCACCCGGTTGTCCTGCAAAGGTGTGTTCATGAATTTTTCTGACATTACCCGGCTGTTTTTCACCGATGGCTGGCTTCAGGCGTTGTCGCAAGGCATGGTGAAAACCCTTGGGATTTCCCTGGGGGCCTTCGTCCTGGGTCTGGCGATCGGGTTGATCGTGGCGATGGTCAAGCTCAAGGGGCCGCGCTGGATGGTGGTCTGCGCCAATTGCTACACCACGCTGTATCGCGCGGTGCCGGAATTGTTGCTGATCCTGCTGCTGTATTACGCCGGTGCCGACCTGATCAACTGGACGATGGCGGCGTTCGGGCAACCGAGCGTCGAAATCAACGGATTCATTGCGGCCATCGTGGTGTTGGGGATCGTGCAGGGAGCCTATTCGGGTGAAATCATCCGTGGCGCCATCGAATCGATTCCCCACGGCCAAATCGAAGCGGCACGGGCCTATGGCCTCAACCGCAGCTTACTGGTGCGGCGGGTGATCCTGCCGACCATGTTGCCGTTTGCTATCGCCGGTTTGTCCAACCTGTGGCTGGTACTGGTCAAGGAAAGCGCTCTGATCAGCGTGGTCGGTTACAGCGAGCTGCTCACAGCGGGCCGTCAGGCGGCGGCGTCGACCAAGCACTACTTGCTGTTCTACCTCGCGGTGGGCGCGTTCTATTACCTGATCACGCTGGTTTCCAGTTCGGTGTTCCGGCAGGTCGAAGTTCGCTTCGAGCGCTGGATGCCACGGCACGCATAGGGAGGGCAGGTCATGGACTTTCACTGGTTGAGCAGTTTCTACAGCGAATTGGTCAGGGGCGCCGGTCTGACCCTGCAACTGCTGCTGATCTCGGCGTTCTTCGGTTTTCTGATGGCGGTGGGCGTGGCGCTGGGGCGGTTGTCGAAGAACCGCTTCCTGGCCAACGGCTTGCGTTTCTACACCAGCGTTCTGCGCGGCACGCCGCTGCTGGTGCAGATCTACGTATTGTATTACGGCGTCGGAAGCGTGTTCGCGACCTTTCCGTTGATACGCGGCAGTATGTTCTGGCCGTACCTGCGCGAAGGTTTCTGGTATGTCGCGTTTGCCCTGACCCTCAGCGTTTCGGCGTACGTCGGTGAAGTGCTGCGCGGCGGTCTGCGCGCGGTGCCCCGTGGCGAGCTGGAAGCGGCGCGGGCCTATGGCATGCGACCGTGGCTGGTGCTGCGCCGGGTATGGATGCCGCGTGCGCTGCAGATGCTGCGCCCGACACTGGCTGGCGAGAGCGTGATGCTACTCAAGGCCACTGCATTGGCGTCGACCGTGGCCGTCACCGATCTGCTGGGTGCGGCGAACCTGGTGCGTGCCCAGACGTTGCGGGTCTACGAGCCCCTGCTGGTGGTGGCGGTGATCTACATCATTCTGGCGATCATTATCGAACAAGGCTTTGCCCGTATCGGCAAAACGCC
The DNA here is from genome assembly GCF_059716215.1 of Pseudomonas sp. LBUM1643. Classification (NCBI taxonomy): domain Bacteria; kingdom Pseudomonadati; phylum Pseudomonadota; class Gammaproteobacteria; order Pseudomonadales; family Pseudomonadaceae; genus Pseudomonas; species Pseudomonas sp. LBUM1643. Next base: position 5,736,007 of record NZ_CP166813.1, on the reverse strand, counting down.
TCAACGTCAGGCCTGACGTGTCGGCCTGAGGTTTTTTAAGGAGTTTCAAATGAAATACTCGTCCATGGTCAAGCGCATCAGCGGCGAAACCGTCACTGCCTGGGATATTCACTACGCCGCGTGCGACGCACAGGCGCGGGGTGAAGACGCAATCGTGCTGAGTATTGGGGATCCGGATTTTGCCACCGACGATGAAATCTGCGCGGCAGCGGTCCAGGCGATCCATGCGGGCGACACGCACTACACCCATGTGATCGGTCGCCCTGAACTGCGTGAAGCCATTGCCGCCAAACAGACGGCCTTGCTTGGCCAGCCGGTGTCCGCCGACAACGTGGCGCTGGTGGCCGGGGCGCAGAACGGCCTGTACGCCACCGCAATGTGTCTGTTCGAGCTGGGTGACGAAGTGCTGGTGCCGGCGCCGATGTACCTGACGTATGCCGCGAGCATCCAGGCATCAGGCGCGCTGTTGGTGCCGATTGCCCAGCCGGCGGAAAACGACTTCCGCCTGACCCTGGCGGCCATCGAAGCGGTGATTACCGAGAAGACCCGCGGTATCGCCTTGGCGACTCCCAACAACCCGACCGGTAATGTCTATACCCGCGCGGAACTGGAGGCGGTGGCGCTGGTTGCTCAGCGTCACAATCTGTGGGTGATCAGCGACGAGGTCTACGGCCAGCTGACTTACGACCGTCCGCACCAGAGCGTCGCCACGCTCGAAGGCATGGCCGATCGCACCGTGGTGTTGAACAGCTTGTCAAAATCCCACGCCATGACGGGCTGGCGAGTCGGCTGGGTGGTCGGGCCGCAAGAACTGATCGGCCATCTGGATAACCTGCTGCTGTGCATGCTCTATGGTTTGCCGGGGTTTATCCAGGCGGCGGCGTTGAAGGCGCTGGAGCTCGATGAGCAAGTGGTCGGTGAGGCGCGCACCCTGTACCGACGGCGTCGTGACTTGGTGGTCGAAGGCCTGCGGCATGTGCCGCTGCTCAAGTGCAAGGTGCCTGAGGCCGGAATGTTCATGCTGGTGGATGTGCGTGAAACCGGTCTGTCGAGCACCGATTTCGCCTGGCAGCTATTTCGTGCAACCGGGGTTGCGGTCCTCGACGCCAGTGCGTTTGGCGCCAGCACTGACGGGTTTGTGCGGATATCCTTCACGGTCTCGGATGTTGCCTTGAGCGATGCCTGTGGGCGTATCGCCCGGTTTGTCGACAGTCTTCAGGCGCGCATCTGATAGCCGCAGCCGCGGCCCTGATCTCTCCGGATCAGAGCTGCGGCGTCCAGGTCACCCCAAACATCCACGCCCGACCTTCCTCGTGATACCCATACTGACTGCTGTCATAGCTGTACAGCGCACGGCTGTAACCCTTGTCCAGCAGGTTGTCCACCTTCAGCTCCAGCTGAATCTCGCGATTCAACACCCAGCTGCTGCGCAACCCTAACAACGCATAACCACCCAGCGGCTGCAGGTTGTTTTCGTCGTCATAGCTGCTGCTCACCGCCTGCCAACTGGCGCCAAGACCCAGCTGATCAAACTGCCGATCCAGATCCAGACTCAAGGTGCGCCGTGCCCGGCGGGCGAGGGTGTGCCCACTGTCGCGGTCCCGAGGGTCGATGATCGCCACACCCAGGTTGCTCTGCCAGCCGAAAAATTCCTGCTTCAATGCCGCCTCAAAACCGTTGATACGTGCCGAGGCAACGTTCTGCGGTCGTGAGTTGCTGCCGAAAATAATCGCGTCTTCAAGGTCCGTGCGATACAGCGAAGCCTCCAGTCGACTGGTCTCGGTCAACTGGCTGCGCCATTGCAGTTCGAAGCTTTTCGAGGTCTCCGGCTTGAGATCCGGGTTGCTGAAGTCCGGGTAATACAGGTCATTGAAGGTTGGCGCGCGGAAGCCTTCGCTGTAGGTCAGCAGCACATCGTTGTCCGGGTTCAGCGGCAGCGTGAACGTACCGCTCCAGCTGTTCTGGCCGCCGAATTGCTGGTTCTGGTCGCGGCGCAGTCCCAGTTCCGTGGAGAAACTGTCCGCCTGATAGCGATGTTGGATAAATGCCGCGCGATTCCAGCGACTGTCTTCGTCGAACGGCGTGCTGCTGTTGATGCGGTCTTCGTACCAGTCGCCGCCAAGGATCAGGCTGTTGCGCTCGTTAAGCGTCAGGTCGTTCTGCCAGGTCACCGAATCGCGGTAGGTGTTGAACACGCTGCGCTCATCGCTGAGTTTATCGAGGGTCTTTTCGCGGTTTTCGCTGTGGCCGAACTCGATGCGGGTTTTCCACAGGTCATTAACCCGAGCGTCTACGTAGCTGCTAATGCTGCTCACGGCGAAATCGCTGTAGGGCTGCTGCTGAACTGACTCGAAAGTGTCCAAGTCGAAGCGGCCAAACGGGTTGTCGAACTCACTTTTACCGCGGTTATCCAGTACGTTGGCGCCAATTTCGATGTCATCGGTGAGGGCGTGACTCAGGCTTAAACTGACCGATTTATTGCGGTACTCATCGTGGTCGCCGTCGCTGGGATACGACTCATGGGTGCGATTGATCCCGGCCGTTTCATCGAGGCTTGCGCCAAGATTAAAGCGGGTTTGCTCATCGCCACCGGACAGTCCGAGGCTGCGCTCCCAGGTCTGGTTGCTGCCAAAACCAACGTGCAGGCGCGGTTGCAGGCCTTGTTCGGTACCCCGGCGGGTGAAGATCTGAATCACCCCGCCAATCGCATCGCTGCCATAAATCACCGAGCGGGAGCCGCGCAGTACTTCCACGCGCTCGACCTGTTCGATGTTGATGTGCTGCAGGTTACTGTCGCCGGAGGTCGAGTTGCCAATACGTTGGCCGTCCACCAGTACCAGGCTCTGCGCCGATTTGGTGCCGCGAATGTAAATCCCCGGCAGGCTGCCGCGCCCGCCGGTTTGCCCGACTTGTACACCTGGTACGCGCCGCAGCAAGTCCGTGACACTGTTCGGTTGCAGGCGGTCGATGTCTTCGCGGGTGAACACGGTGTTGGCGGCGCTGCTGTCGTTTCGTGCTTCGACCTGGCGATTGGCGCTGATCAACACGTCGGGCAGCTTCAGGGCCTGGTCGCGTTCGAAGGTGTCGGCCAGGAGTTGACCTGCTGGCAGCAGCGTCAGCGTTAGAGCGAGGCGGGAGAGTTTCATGGCGATCCATGGCTGATGCAAAACCCTGTAGGAGCTGCCGAAGGCTCGGGCCGCGTTCGGACGATCTTTTGATTTTGCTTTTTTGACAGATTTGGAGCCACCGAAGACCAGGATCAAAAGATCGCAGCCTCCGGCAGCTCCTACAGGGGATCGGGTTTACAGGTTGAGCAGCGCCAGGCGCTCGCGAATCGAAGCCTCGATCCCGGCTTCATCCAGCCCACACTCAGCCAGCATCTGCGCTGGCTTCGCGTGCTCGACGTAGATGTCCGGCAAGCCCAGGTGCAGCATCGACTTGAGGATATTCTCGCGCGCCAGGAATTCGCTCACCGCACCACCGGCGCCGCCCATGATCGCGTTCTCTTCGATGGTCACCAGCAACTCGTGACTGCCGGCGATCTCGCGAACCAGTGCTTCATCCAATGGTTTGACGAAACGCATGTCGACCACGGTGGCGTCCAGCGTCTCGGCAACTTTCAACGCTTCGGCCAGTTGTACGCCGAACACCAGCAAGGCAACTTTACTGCCCTGACGGCGAACGATGCCTTTGCCGATTTCAATCGGTTCGAGGTCTTTTTCGATGGTGGCATTCGGACCGTTACCGCGCGGATAACGCACGGCTGCCGGACCGTTGTACAGGTGGCCGGTGCTGAGCATTTTGCGCAGCTCGTTCTCGTCGCTCGGGGTCATGACCAGCATGCCGGGGATGCAACGCAGGAACGACAGATCGAAACTGCCCGCATGAGTCGGGCCGTCTTCGCCCACCAGACCGGCACGGTCGATGGCGAACAACACGTCGAGGTTTTGCACCGCGACGTCATGTATCAGCTGGTCGTAGCCCCGTTGCAGGAATGTCGAGTAGATCGCCACGACGGGCTTGGCGCCTTCGCACGCCATGCCGGCGGCCAGGGTCACGGCGTGTTGTTCGGCAATCGCTACGTCGAAATAGCGCAGCGGGAAGCGTTCGCTGAACGCCACCAGGTCGGAACCTTCCTTCATGGCCGGGGTGATGCCGACCAAACGCGGATCGGCAGCGGCCATGTCGCACAGCCATTCACCAAACACGCCTGAGTACTTTGGTCCGCCGGCTTTCTTCGGCGCAGCGGCCGGGGCATCGACGGGTTCGAGTTTGGTGATGGCGTGGTAACCAATCGGATCGACTTCCGCCGGGGCGAAGCCTTTGCCTTTCTTGGTGACGACGTGCAGAAACTGCGGGCCTTTCAGATCGCGCATGTTGCGCAGGGTGGCGATCAGGGTCGGCAGGTCGTGGCCATCGATCGGGCCGATGTAGTTCCAGCCCAGTTCTTCGAACAGCGTGCCGGGAACCAGCATGCCTTTGGCATATTCTTCTGTACGGCGTGCGATTTCCCAGGCGCCCGGCAGGCGCGACAGGACCTTTTTGCTGCCCTCGCGCATGCTGGCGTAGGTGCGGCTGGAAAGGATTTTCGCCAGGTAGTTCGACAGTCCGCCGACATTGCGCGAAATCGACATGTCGTTGTCGTTGAGGATCACCAGCATGTCGGCGTTCACTTCCGGCGCATGGTTCAGCGCCTCGAACGCCATACCCGCGGTCAACGCGCCGTCGCCGATCACGGCGATCGCCTTGCGATCACTGTTCTGCAGGCGGGCGGCAATTGCCATGCCCAGCGCTGCGCTGATCGAGGTGCTGGAATGGCCGACGCCAAAGGTGTCGTACTCGCTCTCGGAACGACGCGGGAAGGCAGCGACGCCGTCCTTCTGGCGCAGGGTGCCCATGCGCTCGCGACGGCCGGTGAGGATTTTGTGCGGATAAGCCTGATGACCCACGTCCCACACCAGCCGGTCATCCGGGGTGTCGAAAACGTAATGCAACGCGATAGTCAGCTCGATGACACCCAGGCCGGCACCGAAATGCCCGCCGGTCTGACCGACCGTATAGAGCAATTCCAGGCGCAACTCATCAGCCAGGGTTTCCAGCTCGGCTTCGCCTAACCGGCGCAGGCCGTCCGGCGTGTTGGCACGGTCGAGCAGGGGCGTGGTCGGGCGCTTGCGGGGAATCTCATGAAACGTCGTGGGCATCAGGCGAATCGTTATAGGTATAAAAGATGCGGCAGTTTACCTGATGCATCGCCCCCTGCCCACGCGTTGGTTTTAACTTGGCGGATACGCCTTCAGCTGCGCCGCTCGACGATATAGCGGGCAAGGTCGCGTAACGGCTCTGCATCCGCGTCAAACGGTCGCAGTGCGTGCAGCGCCTGATCGCGCAATTCCAGGGCGTAGGCCTTGGCTGCATCGAGGCCAAGCAGGGCCGGGTAGGTCGGCTTGTCGCGGGCGATGTCCGCACCCTGGCGTTTGCCCAGGGTTTCGGTATCGCTTTCGACGTCGAGAATGTCGTCCTGAACCTGAAAAGCCAGGCCGATGGCCTGTGCATAAGTCTGCAAGGACTTCAGTTCGCTTTTCTCGGCACGGCCGCTGGCCAGGGCGCCGATTTTGACGCTGGCCTCGATCAATGCCCCGGTCTTGTGCCGATGCATATATTCGAGGGCCTTCTGATCGAGCTTCAGGCCTACCGAGCCAAGGTCGATGGCTTGCCCGCCGACCATGCCCGCTGGACCGGCCGCTTGTGCCAGGGCACTGACCATTTGCAGGCGGATCTCGGCATCGAGCGTGCTCAGGCGCGGGTCGAGCAGGGCGCTGAAGGCCAGGCTCTGCAAACCGTCACCGGCAAGGATCGCGCACGCTTCGTCGAATTTTTTGTGGGTCGTCGGCTGGCCACGACGCAGATCGTCGTCGTCCATGGCTGGCAAATCGTCGTGAACCAGGGAATAAGCGTGAATCAGTTCGACCGCACAGGCTGCGCCATTGGCTTGTTCGGCCGGGCCGCCCAGTGCTTCGCACGCGGCGTAGGCCAGCAGCGGGCGAACGCGTTTGCCGCCATTCATCACGCTATAGCGCATCGCTTCGTAAAGGCGTGCAAGCTCAGGGCTCGGCGCGTTGAACAGGAGTTCCAATGCTGCGTTGACCCGAGCCTGGCTGGTCGCCGAATACGCTGCAATCATTCTGGTTGTTCCGCGTCGAAGGGTTCCTCGGCGAGCTCGCCATCGCGCTCGAGCAGCACTTGAACCTTTTGCTCAGCCTGGGCCAGCGCTGCCTGGCAATCGCGGGTCAGACCGATGCCTTGCTCGAAAGCCGTCAGCGAGTCTTCCAGCGACAACTCGCCGTTCTCCAGTCGCTCTACCAGCGTTTGCAGGTCAGCGAGGGATTGTTCGAAATCCAGTGCAGCTTTTTTGCGGGCCATGGCGGCTATTTCCGGTTGACGTTAAACCGGCGCGACACTAGCAGACATGGGGGTTATGGGCAAATGAGCCGGGGAGTTCGAGACTCGGTCCTGCGTTGAAAACAACCCTGTGGCGAGGGCGTTTACTCCCGCTGGGTCGCGTAGCGGCCCCGAAACCATCCAACTAACTTTTTCAGGAATACCGCATTCAGTGTCTGTCGCTCAAAAATCATCGGGATGCTTTCCCTGGCTGAGTATTGACGTATTCGGCTCACTACATGAGCCGAATAAACCCGCTATTCGGCTCATCTCTAAAAAATATCCGTGATCGCTACCGCACGTCAGATGTCTCTGATTGTTAAAAACCGGCCGACTGTCTAACCTTCGCCCCAACAACGACCCGTCGGTCATGGGTCTTTCTGACGAAACACAGTTTTTATCTGTTACGCGCCGAGGATCAGGCGCAAGGTTTCGTTGTGCATGGCAGGAGGCGTTACATGCGTTCATTTCTTTTACTGCTGATCGCCTGGCTCGGCGCGACCGCCGCCAGTGCCGAGCCGACGGCCGGGTTGTCCGAGCCGGTGGGCGGCTGGCGCTATAACGGCCTGCTCGATCGCAGTGAATACCCGCAAGTTGCCTATCCGACACCGCCCATTGACCGGGGTGTGCAGCGCAATCGCACAATGATCGAGGGGCAACTCAAGGCCATCGGCACTCAGCGTGGGCCGCACACGCTGGCGGTCAACGGCAATCCGCTGAACCTGTACACCGACGATCAAGGGCGTTTTGCCCGGCCGTATACGTTCGGCGCGGGGTCCAACAGCGTCGAAGTGCACAGTGCCGAAGGCCAGTCGCTCAAGCGCGTTCAATTTTATGAAGCCAACAACCTGCGCACCCCGGCGCGTATTCGCGTGGTGCTGGGCTGGGACGATCCCAAGGCAGAACTTGATCTGCACATCATTACCCCCGACGGCCAGCATGCGTTTTTCGCCCATACGGCGTTGACCAACGGTGGCGGCCTGGACCCGGATGGCGTCGATGGCCCAGGCCCGGAAATGTTCACCATGACCGCGCCGATGCATGGCACTTATCTGGTTTACGTGAACTATTGGGGCAACTTTGGCAGCGAAGGCTATAACTTCGATGAGACCAGCAACCAGAACGAAGTGATCACCTCGCAAATCAATCTGGTGCTCAACGAAAACACCGTCGACGAAAAACGCGAAACCTTCATCGTGCCGTTACGCGCGATAGGCGACCTGCTGCTGGTCAAGACTTTCAACTATTAAGCCTCCCGCACCCCGGGTGAATTGTGCTTTGTGAACAATGAGCGTGAACATGAGCGATAACACTGTTACCCCGCCGGCCCCCACTTCCCGTCGCTGGCCGGCGCTGCTGGTCGGGTTGTGCCTGGTGGCGGGTGTGGCGGCCGGGCTCGGCTGGTTCATGCACAAACCCAAGGCGCCGGTGGCGCAGTTGGCCAGTGACAAGCTGGGCATGAGCCGACCGGACGGGCTGCTGGAAACCCATTCCCTGAGCCAATTGCCCAAAGACCTGCTGGCGGTGCCTTTCCTCAAGGAAACCCTGACCGAAGATTTCGTCTTCTATTACGAGACCCATGCCGACCGCCTCGGTTTGATCGGCAGTCTGCGGCGGATCATTTACGAGCACGACCTGAAGTTGCAGGACAGCCTGATCGAACAGCTTTTCGATCAGCCGGCAGACGTAGCGCTGTGGCGCGGGGCGGACGGTCGCCTGAAAGACTTTCTTCTGGTGATGGATCGCGGTGGCCTGGCCAAGGTGCTGGAGCCGTTGGCCAAAGTGGCGCTGGATGATTCACAGTTGACCAGACTCAGCGACGTGAAAGTCGGTGCTGACGACGTGCCGCTCTATCAACTCACCTACAACGCCGGCAAGGCGCTGTTGTTTGCCTCCCATGGCGACAAACTGGTGGTGCTGTCCAATCCGGCCAAGCTGTATGACCCTGAAAACGGCGCGGAGGAAGAACCCGGCAGCGTTTCAAACAAGGCCATCGCCGCATTGCTCAATGGCGAAAAACTGTTCCCGGAAGCCTTTGGCCTGCAACCCCGCGCGCCGGAGGTGAAACAGCGTCTGTCGGTCAATTCCAGTGTATTGGCCATGGGGTATCAACGCTTCATCCCGAACTTCGCGGGCCTGCGTTTCGACATGGACGACAAGGGGTGGCACAGCTTCCTGGCAATGGACGAACTGGATAACCAGCCGGACTTCGATTTCAAACCGATCTGGCAAGCCATGCCCATGGGCGCCAGCGCTTGCGTGGCGTTGCCGCTCGCGGCCGAGCAACAGAAGCCGTTGCTGGTGAAGCTAGGCGCCGACGATAAAGTGGCCCAGGCGCTGACCGAACACATGGCGGGCGCTGCCGGCCTTTGCTGGTACGCCGATTCGCGGTTGTACACGCCGCTGCTGGTCGCCAGCCTCGATGACGATGACAGCGCCAAGCTCGACGACGACCTCGGTAACCTGTTCGGATCGATGGTCGGTGCCTATGAAGGCAACGTCGAAGAGCATGTGTTCCCGGTGATCGAGAAACAGGAAGGCGAAACCCGCCAGTGGCAGCGTCAGGTCAGCTCCAACTTCGGTCCCTACAAAGCCAAGGAGGCTGAAAATCCGGAGGCGATTTCGGGCAAGGCCTTCATGAAAGTCAGCCTGGCCCGTCACGGTTCGACCCTGCTGTTTTCCCTCGACGACAAGCTCGTGGACAAAGCCCTTGGCACCCTCGACAAGCGCTTCCCGCCGATGGCCGATGTGGTGCCGAAAGACCTGCTGATGCCGGTCTACTTCGGCCCGGATTCCATGGCGCAGCTGATGCAACAGGAAACCCTCGACAGCCTGCCGCAGGACATGGAGCCGGTGTTCTACAACGCCGCGCAAACCTACCTGATTCCGAAACTGCGCACGCTCGGCGGGTACGGCAAATATGCCCTGACCTTGCCCGCGGGCAGTGAGCCCGACGGCCACTGGCAATGGCTGCCGCTTGAATGGAAAGCCCTGTGACTGCACTCATCCGAGGTCTTGGCCTGCTGGCGATGTTGCTGGGCAGTCGGGTATTCGCCCTCGAAGCGCCGCCGCTCGATGTGCAGCAATCCCAGGTATTTCGCGCCTGGTTCGTACGCATCGCTCAAGAGCAACTGACCCAGGGCCCGAGCCCGCGCTGGTATCAGCAGGACTGCGCCGGACTGGTGCGGTTTGCCGCCAATGAAGCGCTGAAAGTCCACGACGACAAATGGCTGCGCAGCAATGGCCTGTCCAATCGCTACCTGCCGCCCGAATTGCAATTGAGCGAGGTGCAACGCGGTCTCGCCCAGCAATGGCAACAAGGCGGCGGCAAGACCGGGCCGTACGTCAATGCGATCAAGCTGATCCAGTTCAACAGCCACCTGGTCGGCCGCGACGTTGCCCAGGCAAGGCCTGGCGACCTGATGTTTTTCGACCAGGGTGACGACCAGCATTTGATGATCTGGATGGGCCGCAACATCGCCTATCACACCGGCACCACCACCCCGACTGACAACGGCATGCGCTCCGCGAGCCTGCAGCAACTCATGACATGGAAGGACACCCGATGGATACCCGACGCAGCCAACCCCAACTTCATCGGCGTCTATCGACTGAATTTTCTCTCCCAATGATCGGTGCCCGCATGCTGCGTTTTCTGCCTTTGCTGTTGGTCCTGGTACTGCCTTTTTCGTCGGTTCACGCTGAAGACACCGTCGAGCCAAGTGGCTACACGCCGGTGGCCGGTGAAAGTTTTTTCCTGCTGGCCGACAGCAGTTTCGCCAGCGACGAGCAGGCCATGGTGCGACTCGAAGCGCCGGGCCGCGACTATCGCCGGTTCCGCATGGAGCCTTACGGCGGGGCGGATATTCGGGTGTATCGGATTGATAAGCCGCTGGACTTCCTCAAGCGCCAGAAGAACCTGCACCGCGTGGTCAGCGATGGCCAGTTCAAGGGCGAAGGCCTGTCGAATACCCTCGCGTACCTGTGGGACAACTGGTACCGCAAATCCCGGCGCGTGATGCAGCGGGCGTTTTCCTACGAGTCGCGCCAACACGTCACCGAGCAAGTGCCGGAACTGAAGATGGGCACCGCCATCGCCGCGCCGACGCCTTACGATGCTCAGCCGCAATTCGCGTTGATCCCGGGCCTGCCGGTCGTCAGTCAATTCCGCTATCCATTGTGGGAAGCCAAACCCATCCAGCCGCCGGCCGGTGTGAACCTGGCCGGTTCTTCCAGCGAATTCGTCAGCGTTGCGCCGGGTAACGTCTACATCCCGTTGGGCAACCTGAAACCGGGGCTGTACCTGGTGGAAGCGCTGATCGGCAAATACCGTGCGACCACCATGGTGTTCGTCTCCAACACCGTGGCCGTGAGCAAGATTGCCGGTGATGAGTTGGTGGTGTGGGCCGCACGCAAACACGAAGGCAGCTCGGTGCCCAAGGTCAATGTGCTGTGGACTGATGGCCTGGGCGTCATGAGCAGCGGCGCTACCGATACCGATGGTTTGCTCCGTCTCAAACACGTCAGCCCTGAACGCTCATTCGTCATCGGCGAAGACGAAGAGGGCGGAGTGTTCGTCTCCGAGAACTTCTATTACGACAGTGAAATCTACGACACCAAGCTCTACGCGTTTACCGACCGACCGCTGTATCGACCGGGAGATTGGGTGTCGCTGAAAATAATCGGGCGCGAGTTCAAGAATGCCCGGGATTCGGTGCTGCCGACCGCTGCAGACGTCAACGTGACCGTGCTCGATGCCACCGGCACCGCCTTGCAATCACTGGCCTTGAAACTTGATTCCAAGGCCGGTACCCAAGGGCGTTTCCAGTTGCCGGACAACGCGGTGGCGGGCGGTTATGAACTGCGTTTCAGCTACAAGGATCAGGCTTACAGCAGCGCTTTCCGCGTCGCTGAGTACATCAAGCCGCACTTCGAAATATCGCTGAACCTGGCCAAGCAGGATTACCGCACGGGCGAGCCGGTGAAAGGCAGCCTGGTGCTGCTGTACCCGGACGGCAAACCTGTTGCGAATGCCAAGTTGAGTCTGAGCCTGCGCGCCCAGCAACTGTCGATGGTCGACAACGAACTGCAATACCTCGGACAGTTTCCGGTAGAGCTGACCAGCACCGAACTGACCACCGACGCCAAGGGCAACGCGACCCTGGACCTGCCCGCAGCCGAGAAACCCAGCCGCTACATGCTCACAGTGTTCGCCAGTGATGGCGCGGCGTATCGGGTCAAGACCACCAAGGAAATCCTCATCGACCGTGGCGCCGCCAGTTTCCGCTTGAGCGCGCCGCAACGCTTCAGTGCGGTGGGCGACAAGGTGGCTTTCAGCTACATCAACGAAGGCGGCAGCGAGTCAGGCAAAGCGGTTACGCCGAGCAGCTTCGGCTGGGTGCGACTGGAGGATCAGTCCACCGGTGAAGGCAAACTCGCCACGACGGACAAAGGGTTCACATTGGCCTTCGATCGTCCGGGCACTTACAACCTCACGTTGAAAGATGATCATGGCCGCGTCGTCGGCGCCACCGGGCATTCGGTCACCGGCGAGGGCGTGAAAGCCGTGCCCGGCACCGTTGAAATCGTTCTCGACAAACCGGAGTACAAGGCAGGCGATGAGGCCCTGGCACTGATCACCTTCCCTGAGCCGGTCAGCGATGCGCTGCTGTCGCTGGAGCGCGACAAGGTCGAGGCCACGGCGCTGCTGTCCAAGGGCGGCGACTGGCTGAAGATGGAAAAACTCAGCGAGACCCAATACCGCGCGCGCATCCCGGTGAAAGATAACTTCGCACCTAATCTGACCTTCTCGGTGCTGTACACCAAGGGTGGTCAGTACAGCTTCCAGAACGCGGGCATCAAGGTGGTTGCGCCACAAATCGATGTCGCCATCGCCACGGATAAAGAGGCGTATCAGCCGGGCGACACAGTGACCGTGGACCTGACCACGCAGTTCGCCGGCAAAGCGGTTCCAGCGCACCTGACGGTGAGTGTGGTCGACGAAATGGTCTACGCGCTGCAACCGGAAGTCGCGCCAACCATCGACCAGTTCTTCTATCACCCGCGCAGAAATAACGTGCGCACCAGCGCCAGCCTGTCCTTCATCAGCTATGACGTGGCGTTGCCGGGTAGCCCAGGTGCACCGGGCAAAGCCAATCGCAGCGAGCGCGGTGTAAAAGTGCTTGAGCGGCCGCGTCGCGAAGATGTCGACACCGCGGCGTGGCAGCCGGAACTGGTGACCGATGCCAACGGCAAAACCCGCTTTACGTTCACGATGCCGGACTCGCTGACCCGCTGGCGCATCACCGCGCGGGCGATTGCCGATGACGGCCAGGTCGGTCAGAAGAAACAGTTCGTGCGCTCGGAAAAACCGCTGTACCTGAAGTGGAGCGGCCCGACGAATTTCCGCAACGGCGATAAACCGGATCTCGGTGTATTCGCCTTCAGCCAGGCTGAGAAACCGGTCAAGGCTGAGCTGGTAATTCATTACGGCGGCACTGATCAACGTGTACCCGTGACGCTGAACAACGGCATCAACTACATCGCGCTTCCGGCATTCGCGCTGACCCGTGGCGAGTGGACCGCCGAGCTGGTGCAGGACGGCAAAATCGCCGACGCCCTGGCCGTGCGCCTGAGCGCGACCGGTGAAGGCTGGCAGGTGACACAAAGCCAAAGCCTGGAGGTGGCCAGCGGTGATACGCCGCTGACATTGCCGGTAGACGCCAGTGATATTCGCCTGCGTCTGGATGACAGTCCGCAAGCGCTGTTCCGCTCGGCCCTCGATGACCTGTTGAGCTATCCGTACGGTGGCGTCGAGCAGACAGCCAGTCGTTTGCTGCCATTAAGCATCGCGTATCCGACCTTGGCGTCGAACCCGCAGATCCGCGATCGCTTGCGTCTGATCATGCAGAACAGCCGCCTGCGTCTTGTGCAAATGGCCGGGCCTTCCGCGAGCTTCACCTGGTGGGGCATGGACGGCGAGCCGGATGCCTTCCTCACCGCCTACGCCTATTACGCCGACTGGCACGCCAGCCAAGTGCTGGAACTCAGTCTGCCGCCGGAGCATTGGCAGCGCGTGCTGGAGGTGTATGCGAAGCAGGCGAAAAATACGCCGCTGTTGCAACGGGCGCTGATTCTGTCCTTCGCCAAACAGATGCAATTGCCGGTCAACACGTTGCTCAGTGGCCTGATGGATGACCTGGCGAAAGCGGGCGAGGGCAACGCCGCCAATCTGCTGGAGGACGGAGAAGACAGCCTCGTCATGAGCGATCCGGATTCGGCGCTCGGCCTGGCGGCGGCGCGTGCGTTGACGGCCTCTTTGGCCAGGCAGTCGAAGGTCGCTTTGTCGGACGCCTTCAGTCGCCAACTGCCGGATGCACAACAGCGCCTGGCGGTCAGTTCACAGCCGTTCGCCGAAGCCTTGAACCTGTCGCTGCAACCCTTCGATCAGGCACACGCTCAAGCGTTGTTGCAGCGCTTGCTGCCACAGCAATCGACGCTGGAACGTGCCTTGGCGCTGACCTGGTTGCAGCGCAGCATCGAGCAGGCATCGCCCACGATTGCACTGGCGCCGGGTGAAGGCTGGAAGAAGGAACATGGTGCGACCGGTGAGCTGTACTGGACGTGGCAAGGCGCTTCGTCAGTGCCTGTGGTGCTGACGTTGTCTGGAACGCAAGAGCGTCCATTGCGGGCGGCTTTGAGCTACCGGACCCAACAACCGCCATTCGATCCGATGGCCGTGACCATCACCCGTCGCCTGTCCCGACTGGTGCCCGGAGATGAAGCATTTAACTTCAAGCTGGAAGCCGTCGGTAACCAACCGTTGTCCAGCGACAGCCTGTATCTGGACGAAGTGATCCTCACCAGCAAAGCCGGGAAGCCGCTGCGTTACGGCATGCTCGAAGTGCCGCTGCCACCGGGCGCCGATGTTGAGCGCACCACGTGGGGCATCAAGCTCATGGGCAAGGCGGGCACGGAGTCCTCCGCGCTGGAGAAGGCGCGTTTCGAACCGGGGCAAATGGCCTACGCGATTCCGATTGATGCGTTGAGCGGTGAGCTGCGCCTGCGGCACCTGGTGCGGTTCTCGCAAAAAGGCCAGTTCAATCTGCCGCCCGTGCGTTTCACCCAGGTCTACGCGCCACAGCATCAGGCTCAGGAACAGAAACCGGCGCTCGGCCAGGTCACGGTCCACTGATATGCCCCGGGTTCTGGTCGGGTGGCTGATGGTCTTGATCTCTGCGTTGGCAACGGCGCAGGACGAGCCACTGCGCCTGGCCTTCAACGGGGAATTGCTGTCTTTGAACCGGACTCAGGTGATCGCACGCGAGCCGTTGCCTGCTGATCTGCAAACGCCGTTGGGCAGTGTGTGGAAGCTGTTTGTCTATGGCTGGCTGGTGAACACTGGTGCGCGGGAATCTGCGTACGAGTGCCGCGGGCAGTCGAAGGAAGAAGTTTACTGCTGCACTGCCGGTGGAAAGATCGACCGCGATCAGGCGCTGGTGAAGTCGTGCGGCTTGTATTTTGAGCCGACGCGGTTGGGTATCGTCGGCGCGGATTGGCGCACGTATTGGCAAGCGCGACAGGCGCCGGAATGGTTGCTGAACTTGCCCTCGTTGCAGCCTTCCACGCGAGTCTCCGTGGCTGAGTTGCTGAAAGTACTGGCCGTGATGCCGGCGCAGGATCAAGCGCGGCGGGTGCTGCTGGACGTGGTGTTGAACGCCGCTGACGGCAACGTCGTGGGGGAACTCGGCAGCCGGTTGCGGGCGAAAACCTGGAGCTGGTTGGGGGATCAGGACCCTGCGTCGCGTCAGGGCGGGTTTGCTGGTTGGACGGCGGATGGCACGCCGATCTGGGCCGGTGGTCGTGGCACCAGCCAGATGGTTTTGAAGCATTACAGTGCGGCGTTGGCTTCGGTGCTGCCGGTGGGTTGGCCAGCAGAGGCGGGACGATGCGTCGAGGTCGGGCTGTTTTCACGCTATCCGATCAAGCGTGTACTGGTGGGGGATCGGGAGGTTTCTTCCGGGGCGCTGCAGGGTGATTATCGCGTCGAATTCAGCAACGGTAATCAGCTTGATATTCACAGCGATGGCGAACTGTTTTTGATGAACAACCAATTGGTCGCCCGTGTGGACCGCGAAGAATACGTCGCCCGCGTCCTCCAGCGAGAAGCCACGCCCGAACCCGCTGAAGCCGCCAAGGCACTCGCTGTCGCGATCCGAACCTACCTGCTGCAAAACGCCACGCGCAACGGCGACTGCCTGAATATCGACGACAGCAGCAGTCGTCAACGCGTCGCCCCACGCCCGGCCACCCTTGAATCCCGCGCCATCGCGGCGTGGACCAGTGACCTGGTGCTCGCGGGCAGCACCGTCACCTACCATTCCGACGCACCTGGCCCCGACAAACTCTCCTGGCAGCAAGCCGTCGAACAAGCCAATGCCGGCCAACGCTACGACGCCATCCTGCTGCACGCTTACCCGCGTGCGAGCCTGAGCCGCTGGGACAATCCCGTCGCCTCCTGCGAAGCGTTGCCCGCCGCACAGGACTGGCTGCAAAACCAGCGCCGCGGCTGGCGCCCACGTCTTGAAGGCGAAATCGGCTACAA
The DNA here is from genome assembly GCF_059716215.1 of Pseudomonas sp. LBUM1643. NCBI lineage: Bacteria > Pseudomonadati > Pseudomonadota > Gammaproteobacteria > Pseudomonadales > Pseudomonadaceae > Pseudomonas > Pseudomonas sp. LBUM1643. The sequence goes on along the minus strand of NZ_CP166813.1, from coordinate 5,719,965 downwards.
CGAGGTCAGCACCTTCGCGGTGTGCCGCCTCGCATTTGGCCGACCCTACGTCGACCGCGAACGCCAGCGCATCTACGTGCGTGGCGTGCTGTCGCTGCAGGATCGACTCGACCTGACCCACGAATACTTGCACCTGGCCTTCGAAGCACATCCCAACGGCCAGGATGAAACCTACATCGAAGGGCTCGCCCGCCACCTCTTGCTGGAATAGGCCATGAAACTCCGTTATCCACAGGTCTTCCTGTTCCTCTGCTCCTTCTGCGTTGGCCCCACGGCCTTCGCCGCCGACAACGCCGTCAAACTCGACACTCCCGTCGGTGGATGGCGCACCGGCGCCGTCGAGGGGGAAGGTGAAAACTTCCGCCAGACTGTCAATTACCCCGCATCATCGGTCAACACCCCGGCAGGCCAGGCCAACACGGCACGCATCACCGGGCAGATCAAAACCACGCCCAAGTCCGCCGAGCCGGGACGGCTGATCGTCAACGGCGTCAGCATGCCTTTGAAAATCGATGACGCCGGCCGCTTTGATCGCCCGTTCTCATTCCCCAACGGCAGCAACAGCGTCGAGGTCCGCAGTCCGGACGGCCAGCAACGGCGTCGCACGCAATTCCTCAACAGCAGCGGCGGCGCCACCCCGGCCAAATTGCGGGTGCTGCTGGCGTGGGACAGCGACAACACCGACCTGGATCTGCACCTGATCACCCCCGACGGCGCACACATCTGGTACGGCGACCGCGTCGCCCCCAACGGCGCCGCACTCGATGTCGACGTCACCACCGGCTACGGACCGGAAATCTTCGCCATGCCTGCACCGATCAAGGGGCAGTACCTGGTGTATGTGAACTACTTCGGGGGCGGTTATCGCAGTGATGAAGACGGGCAGGAAGACGCGGTTCAGCCGCTGACGACGGCGCAGGTCACGGTGATAACGGAGGAGGGGACGCCGAACGAAAAGATGGAGACGTTTCTGGTGCCGATGCGGGCGGTGGGGGAATTGACGTTGGTGAAGGGGTTTAGTTATCCGTGATGAGGGGACAGCCCTGGCAGTATTTCTGCCGACGCCTGTGCACCTGACAGGCGCGGCGTAATCCCGGTCGTTAACCTTGTTTCACGGATTGAATCGCAGATGCTTTGGTTTAGGCTGGTTTTCAGGCATTAAAAAGCCGGCTTGTGGCCGGCTTCTCGGGGACTGGCTTGATTCATTTTTGGTAAACCGCGCCAGCCTTCAAAACGTACACCCGGATCTTGCGTCCGGCTGTGGGACTCGGCGAGAAAATCATCTGCCTGGTCGGTGCGATCTGAGCCTCTGGGAGGGTCGATGCGCAAATGTGGGGCGCAGCATACTGATTTTTTTACGGAAATCCCAGCTTGATGTGCGCTTGTTGCGATTGCGGTGGATGCTTTTGCGACTGCTGTGCAGCTGGACCCAGGCTGCGCCAGCTGCTTCAGGACATATTCACAAAAATGGAATAGGCGGTCGTCGTTTGTTCAGGGTCGACCACCAGAACACCCAGCCTATGACGCGTATGTTTTGCTCATCAATTTGCGGTGGGCGAAAAACTTCGTCCGGGTATCGGTTGTAGTTGTGGCTGCGCATGCGTATCGCATTGCCCGGTACCCGATACAGGTAGCGGATCAACAGCATGCCGTCATGTTCTATTGCGTAAATCTCGCCATCGATAATTTGCGTCAGTCCCCGGTCTATGGCGACGATGGAGCCGTCGTCAATTTTTTCGGCCATGCTGTTGCCTGTCATGCGAACGCAGATGGCGTCGATGTGCTTGATTTCCAGGGAGTCGAGATCGCTGCGGGGCAGGCGGATGGTTTGGTCTGGATCTTTGATGACATGGGTTTTAGTGGCGCCGGGTGTGACGGGGGCTTCTTTATAGAAATGCAGTTCGACATCGGTTGGCTCGATAACCCGGTACGAGCCGCGGATCGCTTGGGCGTCCAGGGCGTTGCCGGATTCGTCGGTCAGTCGCAGTTCTTTGGCGTCTTTTTGACCTTCGCCGGTTTTCAGCCATTCGCTTTTAACGGAAAGAATTCTGGCGACTTCTTCCATTCGATATTCGGGCACACCGCGGGTGTACCAGTTGTGAACGTTTTGAGCCTGTTGGATGTTCAAGAAATCGGCAAATGCCGTCGTCGAGATTTTTGCCTCTTTGAGGAGAACCTTGAATCGTTTACCGCAGGTTTTATTCTTTTTCATAAACGCGAGTCTAATGTCGCGGGGCAAGGCTTTGAATCAACGAGCCGTTCAAATATCGAGGGAATTTTACGACCGGATGTAAGACGTAATGTAGGGAAATTAAACAAGAAAAAACCAAAACGGATGCGAGTTAAACGAAACGTTTATGGTGATTTATAGGCGTCTACAAAAAACCCCGGATCAACCGGGGTTTTTCTTGATGCCTGTTGCTAGAAGCCTGGAGCTTCTCAGCCTTTGTAGGCTGCAACCGACTTCATGATCTCGGCGCGGGCAGCTTCTGCGTCGCCCCAACCTTCGATCTTCACCCATTTGCCTTTCTCGAGATCTTTGTAGTTCTCGAAGAAGTGCTTGATCTGTTCCAGCAGCAGCGGTGGCAGATCAGTGTATTCCTTCACGTCCACGTACAGCTGAGACAGCTTGTCATGGGGTACTGCGATGACTTTGGCATCGCCGCCGCCGTCGTCGGTCATGTTCAGGATGCCGACTGGACGAGCGCGGATGACCGAGCCTGGAGCAACCGGGTAAGGGGTCACAACCAGAACGTCGAGGGGATCACCGTCGTCAGCCAGGGTGTTCGGGATGAAACCGTAGTTGGCCGGGTAGAACATCGGGGTGGCCATGAAACGGTCAACGAACAGGCAATCGCTGTCTTTGTCGATTTCGTATTTGATCGGCGCGTGGTTGGCCGGAATCTCGATCGCGACGTAGATGTCGTTCGGCAGGTCTTTGCCAGCCGGAATCTTGCTGTAGCTCATTGGGCGGTGCCCCCGTTAGTTGACCAAAAACACTTGGCCGGATTGACCAAAAAGTGGCGGCGATTATAGGCATATTCCGCCGCCGATGCCATGCGCGACAGGGTCGTAGAGACCTTAGTCGTGTGCCTGATAGACCGGGTCATTGGCCTGAAGTTGCCGCAGCCTGTCCAAAGGATCCTGCCGATAGAAACGCTTCAACTGCTCGTAGACCTGTGGATAAGCCTCGTGCAGCAAATCCGGGGCGCTGAAAAAGTATTCGCTGGTGACGGCGAAGAACTCTGCCGGGTTTTCCGCTGCGTACGGATCAATGGCGGTTTCGGCGTCGGGATTACGCTCCAGTTGCTGATCGAGATCGTCGTAGGCGTCCTGCATGACCTTCGCCCAGTCACTGACCCGCATGTCGGCATGCAGAGGTGGCAGGCCGTTAGCGTCACCGTTGAGCATGTCCAGCTTGTGCGCCAGCTCGTGAATGACCAGGTTATAGCCCTCCCAACCGCCGCTGGCCATTACGCCGGGCCAGGCAAGGATGATCGGGCCTTGCTGCCAGGCTTCGCCGCTGTGCTCGCCATCCCACTCGTGTTCGACGCCGCTGGCATCGCGATGACGCTGGGGGCTGAGAAAGTCGTCGGGGTAGAGCACGATTTCGTGGAAACCCTGATACCAGTTCAAATCGCCCAGGTTCAGTAGTGGCAATTGCGCCTGAGCCGCCAGCAACAGGCGTTGTTCCTGGTGCAGTTCCACGCCGGGCAGGGCGGTCAGGTGTTTGTCTTCGAGGAACAGTACGCTGGCTTCACGCAACCACTGGTCTTGGGCAACGGTAATTCCGTCGAGAAAACTCAGGTGGTGACGCACCCGTTGCCACATGTCGTCGGCAATCGGGTGTCTGGCCAGGATGCGCTGGCGACGCCAGGCGCTAAGGGACCACATCGACGATCAGCGCGGTTGGGCTTTTGAGTTCGAACTGCCAAAGCGACTGCGTGCCACACCGATGATCATGGGCACCAACGACAGGAGAATGATGCCGACGACCAGCAGCGACAGGTTGGTCTTGATGAACGGTACGTTGCCGAAGAAGTAACCGAGGGTTACCAGGCCGCCGACCCAGAGGATCGTGCCGAGGACGCTGAAACCGAAGAAGCGCGGGTAAGGCATTCTTGCAACACCGGCGACGAACGGTGCAAAGGTCCGAATGATCGGCAGGAAGCGCGCCAGGGTCACGGTTTTGCCGCCGTGCTTGTCGTAGAAGTCGTGGGTTTGTTGCAGGTAGTCACGGCGGAAGATTTTCGAATTGGGGTTGCTGAACAAGCGTTCTCCGGCCGTTCGTCCGATCACGTAGTTGGTACTGTCGCCGAGTATCGCGGCCAGCATCAACAGCCCGCCCAGCAGCACCGGATCCATGCCACCGCCCGCCGCTACGGCGCCCGCAATAAACAGCAGGGAATCACCTGGCAGGAAAGGCATCACCACCAGTCCGGTCTCGCAGAAAATCACCAGAAACAGAATGGCGTAGATCCATGGCCCGTAATTGGTGACCAGCATGTCGAGGTAAACATCGAGATGCAAGATGAGGTCAAGCGGGTTGAAATCCATGGAAAGCACCTGTGGTGACGGCCCGACTCTGCAGGCCTGTGCGGATGACTTCGCGAAAGGCTACAGACGGGTGTAGTTTTTCTTACAAGCCGGAAAGGTCGGCATTATACGGACAGACAACTGAAAAGCGCGTCGAGTTTGTAGCGGGGGATGTCGCGGAGACGGACGGTGCGGTTTCTTTTTTTTGCAGGAGCAAAGCTTGCTCGCGATAGCGGTGTGTCAGCAGCAGATGCGCTTAATGAGAAACCGCTATCGCGTGCAAGCTTTGCTCCTGAAGGCTGTGAGGCTTAAAGCTCGTCGCTGATCGGCAGTACGTAGTTCTTGAACTCGGTGTCTTCCTTGAATCCGATCGATTCGTAGGTTTTTTGCGCGACTTCGTTGTCGCTGCTGGTGGACACGCGCATACGCACGGCATTGGTGTCCTTGGCCATTTTCTTCGCAGTGCGAATTAGGTTGTCGGCGACCAGTTGGCGGCGGGCATCTTCGGCGACGTAGATGTCGTTGAGGATCCACACGCGTTTGAGTGAAAGCGATGAAAAACTCGGGTACAGCTGGCAAAAACCCATCAGCCGGTTGTTGTCGTCATCGGACAGTGCCAGGTAGATCACCGACTCCTTGCGGCGCAGGCGTTTTTCAAGGAAGGCCCGGGACGAGTCCGGATACGGCAGGGAACCATAAAACTCCCGATATTTGACGAACAACGGGGTCAGCAGGTCCAGGTGTTCGAGGGTCGCTTGAATAATCCGCATCGATAGGTCTCGTCTTCAAGTGGCTGTCTTCACGTGCTCTGACGGCGAACGGTTCTCACTCGGGCAGCCGTGCGTCGATCCTGCCTGAAATCCGCATTCAAACGCAATGCGGAAACGGTTCAGGCTTCGGGCGGGCTCAGCAGGAAGTTACTTTTCATCTCCACGCCTGGTTCTGTTTCCAGCGTCTGCACTTGGGCTTCGTCCTTCAAATTCACCCCTGACAGCTGCCGTCGGCAGGCCTCACGCATCAGATACAGCAGACGGTGCGCCGCCATTCCATAGCTCAATCCTTCCAGCCGGACATTGGAAATGCAGTTGCGATAGGCATCCGTCAGGCCGATCTTTGGGTTGTAGGTGAAATACAGCCCCAGGCTGTCTGGCGAGCTGAGCCCGGGGCGTTCGCCGATCAGGATGACGACCATTTTTGCGCCCAGTCGCTCGCCGATCTCGTCGGCGACGGCCACGCGGCCCTGTTCAACCAGGATCACCGGCGACACGGACCAGCCTTCAGCCGTGATCTGCTCTTCCATGCGCTCCAGAAAGGGCATCGTGTGGCGATGAACCGCCAGTGCCGATAACCCGTCGGCGACGATAATCGCCAGATCCACGCCGCCGGGATGGGCTTGCGCGTAATCTCGCAGCGTCTGTGCCGACTCGTCACTGAGCTTTCTACCCAGATCCGGACGCTGCAAATAGCTGTTGCGATCAGTGGCTGCGCTGTGCAGCAGCACGCTCTCACGCCCGCGTTCGGCCAGCTGAGCGCCAAGACCTGCATGATCGAACGGCAGGTGTACGGCATCTCGAGCCTGGGCGTGGGCAAACTGGAAGTCCAGCTGCGCACCGGTGGGCATGCTGGTGCCGGTTCGACCGAGGGCAATTCGCGCCGGTGTCAGTCGGCGCAGCTCCAACCAAGGGTTTTGCGGGTCAACGGGTGGTTTATCCATATCAACACTCATCCCAGTTGCGCCAGGGCCTGGCGGAATGCCGGCGGCAGGCTGTTGCCAAACTGAACCTTGCCATCCGCCTGGGTGAAGATGCCCATTTTGGCCAGCCATTGCTCGAACTCCGGCGCCGGTTTCAAACCCAGGGTTTGCCGCGCATAGAGCGCGTCATGGAACGAGGTGGTCTGGTAGTTGAGCATGATGTCGTCGGAGCCGGGGATGCCCATGATGAAGTTGATCCCGGCCACGCCAAGCAGCGTCAGCAGGGTGTCCATGTCGTCCTGGTCCGCTTCGGCGTGATTGGTGTAGCAGATGTCGCAACCCATGGGCACACCCAGCAGCTTGCCGCAGAAGTGGTCTTCAAGGCCGGCGCGGATGATCTGTTTACCGTTGTAGAGGTATTCCGGACCGATAAATCCTACGACGGTATTCACCAGAAACGGTTTGAAATGTCGTGCGACGGCGTAGGCTCGGGTTTCGCAGGTCTGTTGATCAATGCCGTGATGGGCGTTGGCGGACAAGGCGCTGCCCTGGCCCGTCTCGAAATACATCAGGTTCTGGCCCAGTGTGCCGCGATTCAGGCTCAAACCCGCGTCGTAGCCTTCCTGGAGTACGTTCAGGTTGATGCCAAAACTGGCGTTGGCCGCTTCAGTGCCCGCGATCGACTGGAACACCAGGTCCAGTGGCACCCCGCGGTTCACGGCTTCGATGGACGTAGTGACGTGAGTCAGCACGCAAGCCTGAGTAGGAATGTCGTAGCGCTGGATAATGGCATCGAGCATTTCCAGCATCGCGCAGATCGAGGCGATGCTGTCGGTGGCCGGGTTGATTCCGATCATTGCATCGCCGTTGCCGTACAACAGACCGTCAAGAATGCTCGCGGCGATGCCGGCGGGTTCATCGGTGGGGTGGTTGGGCTGCAAACGGGTGGATAAGCGGCCGCGCAGGCCCATCGTGCCGCGAAACTTGGTCACCACGCGGATTTTCTGCGCCACCAGCACCAGATCCTGCACGCGCATGATCTTTGAAACGGCGGCCACCATTTCCGGGGTCAGGCCGGGGGCGAGCGCGCGCAGGCTTTGCTCGTCAGCGGCATCGCTGAGAAGCCAGTCGCGAAAACCGCCGACGGTCAGGTGGCTGACTCCGGCGAAAGCCTGTTTGTCGTGGGTGTCGATGATCAGGCGGGTGACTTCATCGTCCTCGTAAGGAATCAGCGCTTCCTGCAGGAAATGACTCAGCGGTATATCAGCAAGGGCCATCTGCGCGGCCACCCGTTCACCATCGTTGAGGGCGGCGACGCCTGCCAGGAAATCCCCGGACCGCGCAGGGCTGGCCTTGGCCATGACGTCCTTGAGGCTCTCGAAGCGATAGGTCTGGTTGCCGACAGTGTGAGCAAAACTAGCCATACAGATTCTCCGTGACGGCGCAGACCAGGCCTGCGCCGTGATTTGCGGCTGTTAGTGCAAGGCTTTTTCAGCGGCCTGAATCGCCGCGAACTCTTCCTCGGGCGTGCCTGCTACCAAGTGATGCCGACTGTAGAAAGCGAAGTAAGCAATTAACACTCCATAGATGACCGCTGCACCAATCACCACCCGCGGATCCACCAGAAATCCTGCCACGACAGCGATGCACGCCAATACCAACGCTACACCAGAAGTGAAGATGCCGCCCGGTGTGCGGTATGGCCGATCCATTTTGGGGCGACGAATACGCAGCGTAATGTGCGCGGCCATCATCAGGACGTAGGAGATGGTTGCGCCGAACACGGCCACCAGGATCAGCAAGTCGCCCTGACCGGTCAGCGACAAGCCGAAACCGATAATCCCGGGAATGATCAACGCCAGCACCGGCGCCTTGCTTTTGTTGGTTTCCGACAGTTTGCGCGGCAGGTAGCCGGCGCGGGACAAGGCGAAGATCTGCCGTGAGTAGGCGTAAATGATCGAGAAGAAACTGGCGATCAGGCCCGCCAGACCCACAAGGTTGACGAAGCTGCCCATCCAGGTCGAGCCGCCATAGGCTTTGCTCAATGCTTCAACCAGCGGATTACCGGATGTCAGCAGGGCATTGGCGCCAGCCGCACCGGGCCCGATCACCAGAATCAGCAGCGCAAAGCTCACCAGCACCAGCATGGCGCCGATCAGGCCGCGAGGCAGGTCGCGTTTCGGGTTTTTGGTTTCTTCTGCTGCCAATGGAACGCCTTCGACCGCCAGGAAGAACCAGATCGCGTAAGGAATGGCTGCCCACACGCCGACATAGCCAAACGGCAGGAAGCTGCTCGCGCCCTTGGCCTCGGTAACCGGGATGTCCAGCAGGTTGGCGACGCTGAAGTGCGGCACCATCGACACCAGGAAAACCCCCAGTGCCAGGGCGGCAACGGCGGTAATGACGAACATCAGTTTCAGCGCTTCGCCGACACCGAATATGTGGATGCCGATAAAGATGATGTAGAAGGCCAGATAGATCATCCAGCCACCGATGCCGAACAACGACTCGCAGTAGGCGCCGATAAACACGGCAATCGCTGCCGGGGCGATGGCGTACTCGATCAGGATCGCCGTCCCGGTCAGGAATCCGCCCCAGGGGCCGAAGGCACTCCGGGCAAAACCGTAGCCGCCACCCGCAGTGGGAATCATGGAGGACAATTCAGCGAGGGAAAAACACATGCACAAGTACATGGTCGCCATCAGCAACGTGGCAAGAAACATCCCGCCCCAGCCACCTTGGGCCAGGCCGAAGTTCCACCCCGCGTAGTCGCCGGAGATGACATAGGCCACCCCCAGGCCCACCAGCAGGACCCAGCCTGCTGCACCTTTTTTCAATTCACGTTGCTGGAAATACTCGGAGCCGACTTTTTCGAAGTCGACAGAGGAGCCAGTCGCCGAAGCGGGCGTAGGTTCGCTGGGCATAAGAGTTCACCTGTTTTTATTGTTTTGGCCGGCCAAGTTGCCGGGTAGGGCGAAGGCTCCCTTGCAGGCGCGAACTGGCTCGCGATTGCGGTCTGCTATGCACATTGATGTTGCATGATCGACCGCCTTCGCGAGCAAGCCCGCTCCCACAGGGATTGGTGCTTGCTCGAGAACGGTTTTAGAAGAAACCCAGCGGATTGATGTCGTAGCTCACCAGCAGGTTTTTGGTCTGCTGATAGTGATCGAGCATCATTTTGTGGGTTTCACGACCGACGCCGGACTTCTTGTAACCACCGAACGCGGCGTGCGCCGGGTACAGGTGATAGCAGTTGGTCCAGACGCGACCGGCCTTGATGGCGCGGCCCATGCGGTAGGCGCGGTTGATGTCGCGGGTCCAGAGACCGGCACCCAGGCCGAACTCGGTGTCATTGGCGATGGCCAGGGCTTCAGCTTCGTCCTTGAAGGTGGTGATGCTCACCACCGGGCCAAAGATTTCTTCCTGGAACACGCGCATTTTGTTGGTGCCCTTGAGCAGGGTCGGCTGGATGTAATACCCGGTCGACAGATTGCCCTCGAGTTTCTCGACCTTGCCGCCCGTCAGCAGCTCGGCGCCTTCGCCCTTGGCGATTTCCAGGTACGAAAGGATTTTGTCGAATTGCTGCTCGGACGCCTGGGCGCCGACCATGGTGTCGGTGTCCAGCGGGTCGCCACGTTTGATCGACAGGACCTTCTTCATCACCACTTTCATGAAGTCGTCGTAGATCGACTCTTGCACGAGTGCGCGGGAAGGGCAGGTGCAGACTTCGCCCTGGTTGAAGAACGCCAGCACCAAGCCTTCAGCGGCTTTCTCGATGAAGGTTTCTTCAGCTTGCATGATGTCGGCGAAGAAGATGTTCGGCGACTTGCCACCCAGCTCCACGGTGGACGGGATGATGTTCTCGGCGGCGCATTTCATGATGTGCGAGCCCACCGGAGTGGACCCTGTGAACGCAATCTTGGCAATGCGCTTGCTGGTGGCCAGCGCCTCGCCGGCCTCTTTGCCATAGCCTTGCACCACGTTGAGCACTCCCGGCGGCAGCAGGTCGCCGATCAGTTCCATCAGCACGGTGATGCCCAGCGGCGTTTGCTCGGCAGGCTTGAGCACCACGCAGTTACCGGCGGCCAGCGCCGGAGCGAGTTTCCAGGCCGCCATCAGGATCGGGAAGTTCCACGGGATGATCTGACCGACCACGCCCAGCGGTTCATGAATGTGATAGGCCACGGTGTTGCCATCAATCTCGGCGGCGCTGCCTTCCTGAGCGCGGATGCAACCGGCGAAGTAGCGGAAGTGGTCGGCAGCCAGCGGGATGTCGGCATTCAGGGTTTCGCGAACGGCTTTGCCGTTGTCCCAGGATTCGGTGATCGCCAGCAGTTCCAGGTTCTGCTCGATACGGTCGGCAATCTTCAGCAGCACCAGCGAGCGTGCCTGGGCAGAAGTGCTGCCCCAGGCGTCGGCGGCGGCGTGGGCAGCATCCAGGGCTTTGTCGATGTCTTCGGCCGTGGAGCGTGGGAATTCGGCAATGGGCTGGCCATTGACTGGCGAAGTATTGGTGAAGTACTGACCTTTGACAGGCGCGACGAACTCGCCGCCGATGTAGTTACCGTATTTGCTTTTAAACGAAACGATAGCGCCTTCAGTACCGGGGTGAGCGTAACGCATGGTGATTTCTCCTTGGCTTTTGTGCTTATAAGGGAGAGCGCTTGTGCGCTTGTTATAAGCGTAGAGCAAAGGTCGGGCCACTGCCTTGCAGGTCAGGCAAATCAAGGTGTTGCCGGGTTTAAGTCGGACGGGCGGACGGTGGATGTGACGGTATCGGTACAGGCTATGTGACAGTTTGTACCGGTTGTGGCGCAGTGTGTGACCGGACAGTCTTGCGAGCATTGCAATACTCGCCGGGCTGGAGGATGCTCGGCCACACACTGTCTGTAGCAGCTGCCGAAGGCTGCGTTCGAGTGCGAAGCACTCGCCTCGGTTTAGCATGGAAGCATCGAATACGGTTTTACGACTGCTCCGCAGCCGAACGCAGCCTTCCGCAGCCGAACGCAGCCTTCCGCAGCCGAACGCAGCCTTCGGCAGCTGCTACACGGGGCGAACCAGACCCGGCAGGGAGAAGTACAAGAAAATGCACGACAACCATTTAAGTCGCCATGCCCAGCAAGTCTTGACCGTGACCCAGGGGAAGTCCCGGCTGCGCGGTCCTGGCAGTGACCCTTCCATTGCCCGTTCCTGGCTACGTTGTCTTGAGGATTATCACCTCGACCCGGCCCTGACGATTGCGCCGACGGTGCTGGAACACGGCCGCGTCCTGGAAAGCCGCGAACGCTTGCAGCAAGTACTGCAGATTGCCGGCACTGAAATGACCAGTCTCCATCAGCAACTTTCCGGCGCCGGACATGCGGTGCTGCTGACCGACGCTCGCGGCGTCATCCTCAATTGCGTCACGGCCCCCACCGAGCGGAAGATTTTCGAACGCGCCGGCCTGTGGCTGGGCGCCGACTGGAGCGAAGCCTGCGAAGGCACCAACGGTATCGGCACCTGCCTGGTGGAGCGGCAGTCTCTGACCATCCACCAGGACGAACACTTTCGTGGTCGCCACACCGGTTTGACCTGTTCGGCCAGCCCGGTCTTCGATCCGCATGGCGAGCTGTTGGCCGTGCTGGACGTGTCTTCCGCGCGTCATGATGTCTCGCGCCAGAGCCAGTTCCATACCATGGCCTTGGTCAATCTTTCGGCGAAGATGATCGAAAGCTGCTATTTCCTGCGCTACTTCGACAACCAGTGGTTACTCCGTTTTCACCTGCAGGCAGAATCCGTCGGGCTGTTCAGCGAAGGGTTGCTGGCGTTCGACGGGGAAGGGCGGATCAGCGCCGTCAACCAAAGTGCCTTGAATCTGTTGGGGCATGTACGCGGCGGGCTGCTGGGCAAGCCGGTCGAGGCGTTTTTCGACTGCTCTCTGGATGAGCTGCTGGGCCGCGCCAGCATCAACGCCAGTGCCAGTTGGCCGTTGCGCACGCGTGACGGGCGGCACCTGTTTGCGCTGCTGCGCGGACAACCCCGCAGCATCCCGGTGCCCGTGGTGCAGCGCCCGATCATTGCCGACCGTCCACGCTTGTCCGGCATTTGTCTTGGCGATGCATCGCTGCAGGAAGACTTCCGAAAATCCTTGCGAGTCTTCGAGCGGGACGTGCCGCTGTTGATCAATGGCGAAACCGGCTCCGGCAAGGAAGCGTTCGCCAAGGCTGTGCACAACGCCAGTCAACGGGCCGAAAAAGCGTTCGTGGCGCTTAACTGCGCGGCCATTCCGGAAAGCCTTATCGAGAGTGAATTGTTCGGTTACCGCGGCGGCAGCTTCACGGGCGCACGCAAGGAAGGCATGCGCGGCAAGTTGCAGCAAGCCGATGGCGGCACGCTGTTCCTCGATGAAATCGGCGACATGCCGCTGGCCATGCAAACTCGGCTACTGCGAGTGCTGGAAGACCGGCAGGTGGTGCCTATCGGTGGTGAGCCGGAGTCGGTCAACGTGCGGATCATCAGCGCCACTCACCGCAATTTGATGGAGCGGGTGCAGGACGGCAGTTTCCGCGAGGATTTGTATTACCGGCTCAACGGGCTGGAGGTCGGATTGCCGGCGTTGCGCGAACGAACCGATAAATCACAGCTACTCGACTTTTTGCTGGCGGAAGAGGCTGGCGGGGAAACGGTGGTCATCGATGGATTGGCACGACAGGCGCTGCTGGATTTTGCCTGGCCCGGTAACGTTCGGCAGTTACGTAATGTGCTGCGCACGCTGGCGGCGTTGTGTGACGGTGGAAGGATCGGTTTGGACGATTTGCCTGTGATGATTCAGCAGGCTCGCCCGACACCGGTCGTTGCAGACGACGTGGCATCGGACCATCCCCTTGAAGACGCCGAGCGGCTGGCATTGCTCAATGCACTGGAGCAGACGCGATGGCATATGACGCATACGGCTGAACAGTTAGGGGTGAGTCGCAATACGCTTTACCGCAAGCTGCGTAAACACGGCATAGCCCGATAAACCGTGGCGCGGCCATCGCCAGCAGGCTAGCTCCCACAGGGTAATGGGCTGGACTCACGATTTGGGAGCCTACTCAAATCCACTGTGGGGGCCAGCCTGCTGGCGATGGCATCGGAATGGGCGAAACAAAGGTGCGAATTTTCCCACCCTACGCTAACCTGCGGCCATGTTTTACGAGGTCGACTATGCACATTCATATTCTTGGTATCTGCGGCACTTTCATGGGCTCGATGGCGGTTCTGGCCAAAGAGCTGGGCCATCACGTAACGGGTTCCGATGCCAACGTCTATCCGCCGATGAGCACTCAGCTTGAGGCTCAAGGCATTGAACTGACCCAGGGTTACGACCCCTCCCAACTGGATCCGGCACCGGATCTGGTGGTGATCGGCAACGCCATGTCCCGCGGCAACCCGGCCGTCGAATATGTACTGAACAAAGGTCTGCCTTACGTTTCCGGCCCGCAATGGCTAGCGGATCACGTGCTGCAAGGCCGCTGGGTGCTGGCCGTCGCCGGCACTCATGGCAAGACCACCACCAGCAGCATGCTGGCCTGGGTGTTGGAACATGCCGGCATGAGCCCGGGCTTCCTGATCGGTGGTGTCCCGCAAAACTTCTCGGTGTCGGCCCGACTGGGTGACACACCGTTTTTCGTGATCGAAGCGGATGAATACGACAGTGCCTTCTTCGACAAGCGCTCGAAGTTTGTTCACTACCGTCCGCGCACCGCGATCCTGAACAATCTTGAGTTCGATCATGCGGATATCTTCCCTGATCTTCCGGCAATCGAACGCCAATTCCATCATCTGGTGCGAACGATTCCCAGCGAAGGCCTGGTCATCCATCCGACCACCGAGCCCGCGTTGCAGCGAGTGATCGAAATGGGTTGCTGGACGCCGGTTCAAACCACCGGTGCGGGTGGTCAGTGGCAGGTCAAGTTGCTCAGCGAAGACGGTTCTGCCTTCGAAGTGATGTTCGAAGGCGTGGTTCAAGGCGTGGTCGAGTGGGACATGACCGGTCAGCACAACGTTGCCAACGCGCTGGCGACGTTAGCTGCGGCGCGGCATGTCGGTGTTGTGCCGTCCATGGGGATTGCTGCATTGAGCGCATTCAAAAGCGTGAAGCGCCGGATGGAGAAAGTTGCCGAAGTCCGTGGCATCACTATTTACGACGACTTCGCTCACCACCCGACGGCCATTGCCACGACGCTCGACGGCCTGCGCAAGCGCATCGGTGACGCTCCGCTGATTGCGATCATTGAACCTCGCTCCAACTCCATGAAGCTTGGCGCGCACCGCGATGGCTTGCCGGAAAGTGTGAACGATGCCGATCAGGTGATCTGGTACGCGCCGGCCAACCTCGGTTGGGACCTGGCGGGCACTGCCGCGCTGTGCACCGTGCCCTCGATCGTCAGCGATACGCTGGAAGGCATCATCGAGCGCGTGAAAAGCCAGGCCCAGCCAGGCACTCACGTGGTGATCATGAGCAACGGCGGCTTCGGCGGCCTGCACGGAAAACTCGCCGAGGCCCTGCAATGAACAACGGTCCGGAACGCATCACGCTGGCAATGACCGGCGCTTCGGGCGCCCAGTACGGTTTGCGCCTGCTGGACTGTCTGGTGCGCGAGGACCGCGAGGTACATTTCCTCATCTCCAAGGCCGCGCAGCTGGTGATGGCCACCGAGACTGACGTCACCCTGCCACCCAAAACCCAGATGATGCAGGCCTTCCTCACCGAATACACCGGTGCTGCCGCCGGGCAAATTCGCGTGTACGGCAAGGAAGACTGGATGTCGCCCGTGGCCTCTGGCTCTGGCGCACCGGCGGCGATGGTGGTCGTGCCCTGTTCGACCGGAACCTTGTCGGCAATCGCGACGGGAGCCTGCAACAACCTGATCGAACGTGCCGCCGACGTGACGTTGAAGGAGCGCCGCCAGTTGATTCTGGTGCCGCGTGAGGCGCCGTATTCGAGCATTCATCTGGAGCACATGCTCAAGTTGTCGAACATGGGCGTGACGATTTTGCCGGCGTCGCCGGGCTTCTACCATCAGCCGCAGACCATCGATGACCTGATCGACTTCGTGGTGGCGCGGATCCTCAATCTGCTGAACATTCCGCAGGACATGTTGCCGCGTTGGGGCGAGCACCATCTGACCAGCGATGAATAGATTGCTGACGATCATCCTGGCGTTGCAATTGGCGGGCTGTGCCACGGCGCGCACGCTGGATGCCGCCAAGCCAGGGGCGCCGGTTGTGTACTCAGGGACTCGACTGGATCTGTACGCCATGAACGGCGGTTGCTGTGCAATGGACCGCTTTGGCGCTGAGGCTCCGAGCTATCCGGGTATTGATCTGCCAGCGAGTGCGTTGCTCGATACGCTGTTGTTGCCGTTGTCTGTGTTGACGGTGCTCGGCGTGGGTTTTCAGGCGACGGGTGGGTTGTAAAAGGCAAAAGATCGCAGCCTGCGGCAGCTTCTACAGGGGAAATGTGTACACCTGTAGGAGCTGCCGCAGGCTGCGATCTTTTGATCTTATTTGCCCAGCTTCCTCAGTTCATCCGACTCAACCACCCGCACCCCATCCTGCTCTTCCAATGCCAACCGCCACATTGCGCGGGCCAGCTGGCAAGCTTCGATGCCGTGATATTTACCCGGGATCAGTCGAGACAAAGGGCCTGCCACTTTTTCGGCGAAACGCGGTTCCAGCCGATCACCCAGCAGCAGTGATGGGCGACAAATGGTCAGTTGCGGCCAGTCTTGCTCACGCAGGGCGTATTCCATCTCGCCTTTGACCCGGTTATAGAAAACCGAGGACCTGCGATCGGCCCCCAGCGCGCTGATCACAATCAGGTGCCGTGCACCCATCTCCCGGGCACGTTTGGCGAAGGCCACCACCATGTCCAGGTCTACTGCGCGGAATGCCTCTTCCGAGCCTGCCTGTTTGATCGTGGTGCCCAGGCAGCAGTAGGCAATGTCGACGCGGCCGTTGAGTTGGGGCAGGAACACGGCCGGGTCGCCGACGGGATTTTCCAGATGGGGATGTTTGGCCAATGGCCGGCGTGAAGGGGCCAAAACCCGGGTAATCGTGGGTTCGTTAAGCAAGCGGTCAAGCAAGTGTTCACCGGTTAACCCGGTAGCTCCGGCAAGCAGTACGTGCTGAGGCGTCAAGTACATAGTGTTTCTCCCTTGATACTGTTCAGCTTAGTTGCTCTTTGCATCCTTGCTGCTGATAGAGACACTTTGCAGTGCCTTGCGTGCTTGTTGTTTGCGCAACAACTGCCAGTGGGACAGGACCGTCTTCGGCGCCCAGATCTGCGGTTCAGAGGCCTCGAAGTTGTCCGCGAGCTCACGCTCGGCCACCGTAGCCTTGGCCAGCTTGAACGCCTGCTCAAGGTCGTCTGTCTGGTTCAGTGCCTGGGCGAAAAGGGCGTCACCGAAGTAGGTGAAGTTGGCTTCTTCCGAGCAACCGAACGACACACGGTCGGCGCGGGACGCCGTCATGATCAGGGTGCGTTCATCCTTGAGCATCGGGATGAAACCACCGGAATAGCACGACGAGATGACAATGATCTTGTCGCGGTTTTTCAGCGGGGCCAGCACGGCGGCGAGTTCGTCGGCCGGCAGGTCTGACAGCTCCATGCGTGGCTGGTCGAGCACCAGTTCGTGCTCACTGCTGCCGTGGCTGGTCAGGTAGATGAAGATCAAATCTTCCGGTCCGCTGCGTTCGGCCAGGGTTGCGGCGGCGCGGCGCAGGTTTTCCCGAGTGGCCATCGGCCGATCGACGAGATGGTCGCGATGGTTGACCAGGCGAATCTGGCCGTAAGCACCAAATCGGCTGCTGAGCATGTTGCTGACATAGTCGGATTCACGCAGGAACACGCTCTGCTTGCCATCACCGCCGAGGGTCAGAGTGTAGAGTTCGATCGCCGGGGTCGAGGCGGGCACGCTGGCCAGCGTTTCTTCGAGCAAGCGGCCCTGAGCCAAAAGACCGAGTTCGAGGCTGTCGGGCAGCAGCTTGCCGTCAGCGTCGCGGACTCGCTGGCCATTGATCCAGGTGCCGCTTTGCACGGTGCCGTCAGTCAATACCAGGGTGCCGCGCCCCGAATAACTGTCGTTGTCGAACTGGCCAATGTAGAAACTGCCGTCTGGCAGGTTCAGTCGACCTGGGCCGCTAAAGCGCCAGTCGCTGAAGTGGCCGATGTAGTGACTGCCATCGGCGCCGATCAACTCGCCCTTGCCGTTCAGCGATCCTTCCTTGAATTGCCCAAGCCAGACATCGCCGTCGGAGTTTTCGTAGCGACCCTTGCCGTGCAATTGATTGTTTTTGAAGCTGCCGACATACATGTCGCCGTCAGCACTGTTGAACGTTCCGTTACCTTCCAGCTGACCGTCGACGAAATGCCCGGTGAATTGATTGCCGCTGGCGTCGCCGCGCTGACCTTCACCGTTGGGTTTGCCGTGCGCGAACTGACCTTGATACGAACTGCCGTCGTCGAGTTCGAGTCGGCCGAGCCCGGAATACTGGTCGGCCTTGAATTCGCCACGGTAGGTCATGCCGTTTTCTTTGAGGGTGCCTTCGCCGTCCCGCCGCCCCGCCTTGAACCCGCCGGTGTAGCTGCTGCCATTGGTGGTCAGCGTGCCCTGGCCGTCGAAGAGCCCTTGATTGAATTGCCCGCGATAGACCTCGCCGTTGCTCCCGTGCCATTCCCCCTGGCCATGCCATTGCCCTTTGTCGAACTCGCCGGCGTACCAGCTGCTGTTCGGGTAGTCGATGCGACCCTGGCCTTGCAGCAGTCCGTTGACCAATTCACCGCGATAACGCCCACCGTCCGGCAGACGAGCGTCAGGGGGCAACAGTGATTCACCGTCGCCGCAAGCGGTCAGCATCAGGGTCAAGGCGAGGAGGGCAATCGAGCGCATAGCGGGATCCGGGCAATTAGGCGACCGAGTATGCCGCAGCTCTATCACTTATATATAGAGAGGGGGCGCGAAACAGCATGAGCTGCTTCGCATCCGGGATGGTTTACACGAAGCAGAGTGACAGTGGTTCGGCGATGTACGCCGGCTTGTCCGAGCCTTCAATCTCAAGCGTGGCGGTGGCTTTGAGCAGCCATTGGCCGGGTTTCTTCTCGTTGACTTCGCTCAGTTCGACCTTGAGTCGTACTTTGGAATTGACCTTGACCGGTTGAATGAACCGCACGCTGTCGAGGCCGTAATTGACCACCATCTTCAGGCCTTCAGGCAGGACGAGGATGTCTTCCATCAGTTTCGGGATCAGTGAAAGCGACAGGAAACCGTGGGCGATAGTGCTGCCGAAAGGCGTTTGCGCGGCTTTGACCGGGTCGACGTGGATGAACTGATAATCCCCGGTGGCTTCGGCGAACAGGTTGATGCGCTCCTGATCGATGGTGAGCCATTCGGAACATCCAAGTTCCTTGCCGACATAATCTTTGAGCTCTGCAACGGGAACATAGGGCATTGAGACTCTCCTTGGGTTCATCGGTTTTATAGTTTTTAGGTGGGGGGATTTGACCTCCCGAATTACCACTTTAGATCAACATGGCAATGGGCCAAGGTCAACTGACCATGCTTTTGGCGAATGCCGGTCTATAGCGATGACGTGCTTATAATGCTCGGCCCGCTACCGCGGGGACGGGTTCTGCAGGAGATTTAAGGATGTTGTTACGAGGTTTAACCTGGCTGGTGCTGTTTCAGTTGCTCGGCACAGCGATCAATCACCTGTTTTTGCCGGTGCTGCCGGGGCCTATTGTCGGCCTGCTGTTGCTGCTGGTGTTCCTGATAATCCGTGGTCAGGTGGGCGAACCTCTGAACCTGGCAGCCAGCAGTCTGCTGCGTTATCTGCCGTTGCTGCTGGTACCGCCAGCAGTGGGCGTGATGGTGTATGCCAAGGACATTGCCGCTGACTTCTGGGCCATCGTTGGCGCCCTGGTGTTGTCGCTCCTGCTGTCCATGGCGTTTACCGGCGTGCTGATGCAGCGCATGGTCAAGCGTCACGCCCATCCCGAGGACGGCCAATGATTTTCGATTGGCACGGCGCCTGGACGTCGGTAATTCACCATCCGTTGTTTGGTATCGGGATCACGCTTGGCGCTTATCAGTTGGTGTTGGCGGCGTTCGAGAAAACCCGCTGGATCTTTTTGCAGCCGGTGCTGGTCTCCATGCTGTTGGTAATCGGTGTCTTGATCAGTTGTGGTCTGACCTACGCCGAATACCGAAAAAGCACCGAGATTCTCAG
Source organism: Pseudomonas sp. LBUM1643 (assembly GCF_059716215.1). NCBI lineage: Bacteria > Pseudomonadati > Pseudomonadota > Gammaproteobacteria > Pseudomonadales > Pseudomonadaceae > Pseudomonas > Pseudomonas sp. LBUM1643. The sequence goes on along the minus strand of NZ_CP166813.1, from coordinate 5,700,485 downwards.
CATCCTGTTAGGGCCGGCGACGGTTGCACTGGCCGTTCCGCTTTACCTGAATCTGCGACGGATTCGGCAGTTGTTCTGGCCGATATTTACTACGCTGGTGATAGGCGGTGTCGTCGCCACGGGGATGGGCGTGTTGCTGGGCTGGTGGTTTGGCGCCGAACACATGATCCTGATGACGATGGCGCCAAAGTCGGTGACGTCGCCGATCGCCATGTTGGTGGCCGAGCAGATTGGTGGTGTCGCGGCGTTGGCGGCGGTGTTTGTGCTGATCACCGGCGTGATCGGGGCGATCTTCGGGCCGAGCCTGTTGACCCGACTCGGCGTGCACAGCGCCGAAGCCCGCGGTATGGCCCTGGGCATGACCGCCCACGCGGTCGGCACGGCGGTGGCGATGCAGGAAAGTGAAGAGTGCGGCGCCTTCGCGGCGTTGGCGATGAGTTTGATGGGCGTGGCCACGGCGGTGTTCCTGCCGTTGGCGGTGTCGATGGTGGTGTAAGGAAATGTCTATGAGCTTGCCGCTTTTTCCGCTGAACACAGTGCTGTTTCCCGGCTGCATTCTCGATTTGCAGATCTTCGAAGCGCGCTACCTGGACATGATCGGCCGCTGCATGAAACAGGGCGGCGGTTTTGGTGTGGTATGCATCCTCGACGGCGAAGAGGTCGGTCTAGCCCCCGAGGGTTATGCACTGGTGGGCTGTGAAGCACTGATCACCGACTTCAAGCAGCAAGAAAATGGCTTGTTGGGTATTCGCGTGCAGGGCGGAAGGCGTTTCAATGTGTTGCGCACCGAGGTCCAGCGCGATCAGTTGACGATTGCCGAGGTCGAGTGGCTGGAAGACGAGCCAGAACAACCTTTGCAGGATGAGGATGCCGATCTGGTCGCCTTGCTCAAGGCTCTGGCCGAACATCCGATGGTGGAAGCATTGAACATGGGCACCGAAGCCACCGGTCAGCAGTCTCTGGCCAACCAGCTTGCCTATCTGCTGCCGTTTGCCGAAGTGGACAAGATTGATCTGCTGCAACTCGATGATCCACAGCAGCGGCTGGATGCCATTCAAGCGCTGCTGGATGAGTTGCAAGGTGAGTTGTTTGCCTGAACGCTGCGAGCTTTTATAACCGCTGTAGGACTTGTAGCAGCTGCCGAGCTTGCGAGGCTGCGTTCGGTGGCGAAGCCGCCGTCGGGAATAACTGCGAGGACTGCGTCCTCGAACGCAGCCTCGCAGGCTCGGCAGCTGCTACAGAGGCGCGGCTGGGCTTCAGTAGGCATATCTCAACATCGCGTGGGGCAAATGCCTCAGCGCGAAAAAGCCGAATAGTATCGTCAGGGCCGGCAGCACCAGCCACCAGACCCGGGGCGGCATGGCGTTGAGAGGTTCCTTGCGCTGAATCAGCCAAAGGCTTGCAGCACATACGCACGCGGCGAGCATCGCACCGGCCACCACATCGGTCGGCCAATGCGCGCCCAGATACACCCGTGACAGGGAGATCGACAACGCCGGCAGGCATCCCAATAGCAACCACGTCAGACGCAGCCGCGGCGGTTGTCCGCGCCCGGCCAGCACAGCCAGGGTCAGGAACAGCGCGAAAGAGCCCGAGGCATGCCCGCTAGGCATGCTGTAGCTCACCAGCGGATCACTCAACACCTCAGGACGCACGCGGGCGAAAAATTGCTTCGTCGCCGTATTGGCCAGCGCCGTGAAGAGCAAGGTACTGCAAGCGAAAATCGCTTGTCGCCACTGTCGGGTAAGCAGCAGCAGGCCTGTCAGCAGGGCGCTGAACATCAGCATGTTGCGGAATTCGCCGATCAGCGTGAACGTGACGGCGACCTCATCGAGCACCGGTTTACGATGTTCCTGGATGAGCGTCATCACGCCCTGATCAAGGGCTGTCAGGTGCGGATACCCGATGAACAGGCCGACAAGAATCAAAAAACTCATACCGGCAATCAGCACCGTTGCTTTGCGGTGGCGACGCATGCTGCTGGTGATACTCAAGCCGACCATTGCCGCAATGCTGCCCGCGACGATACCTGCTTCAGGCCAGAACCCTTCCGGCAGCGGCAAGCGAATTGCCGCGCCCGTGGCCCAACCGGGCAGAAGATAGGCGACACTCCAGCCTGCAGCAGCCAGCAGGCTGATGGCGAGAAAGCGCGGGAAGGGCATGTCGAACATCCCCGCGACCATTGGCAGCATGGGGCGTAGCGGGCCGATAAAGCGTCCGACCAATAGACTGGCGATACCGTAACGCTGGAAATAGGTCTCGGCCCCGGCGATCCATTCTGGATGGTGACGCAGCCCCGGAAGGCGCCGGATGTTCTGATGGAAATGACGTCCAACAAAGTAGGAAACAATATCGCCCAGAACGCCGGCCAGGAATCCCAGCAGCAGCGTTTCGCTCAGTGACAACGCTCCACTGCCTGCGAGCACCGCGACGGCAAACAGCAGCACCGTGCCAGGCACGATCAGGCCGGCAATCGCCAGGCATTCCACAAACGCCACGATGAACACCGCCGCAGCCAGCCATTGTGGATTCACCGTCAACCAACCGGTCACGCTATCGAGCCATGGGCCCATACATACAACTCCATTGAATGTTCAATTGATCTCATCTCCTTGTGGGAGCGAGCCTGCTCGCGATGGCGGAATGTCAGACGACATCTGCGTCGACTGTCCGTCTGCTATCGCGAGCAGGCTCGCTCCCACAAGTGGTCCGTCCATCGTTCAAGTCAGCAAAAAATAATCCCGCCCTTCGACCTGCCCGCGTCGCAACGGGTTCCGCGTGCAATAGGGCGCGTAGGCACCATCAACGAAGCGGTACATCAGGTGTTCGTCACGTCCATGGGGGATGCCCAGTCGTGTGGTTTGAATGATGTGGGTAGGGGCAGGGCCGGTATCTTCCACCAGCAATATCTCATGATCGAAGCGCTTGGCATCCCATACGGGGACTTTCAGCCCCAGCGCCTTGCACAACAGGGTCTGGCCGGCACACAGCTTTTGCGAGGGGCGAGGGCGTCCTTGGGCGTCGGGGCTGTTGAGCAGCATCTGCGCCAGGCTTGCCGGTCCACTCAGTTCGTCTGTCCATGGATAGGCCGATTTGATCAGTACGGCGTTGCCGGGACCGTGGGCGCTGAAGTTCAGGGAGTCGCCACCTCGGGCGTAATACATGTAGATGTGACCGCCATCCAGAAACAAAGCCTTACGCTTTTCTGTGTAGCCGAGTGAGGCGTGGCTGCCTTTTTCGTCGAAATAATAGGCCTCGGTTTCGATGATTCGGGCACTGAGCCACAGGTCATCGACCCGATGGCGGATAACTTTGCCGAGTAAATCCCGGGCCAGCGTTTGGGCGTCGCGGTTGAAAAACGCATCTGGAAGCGCCTTGGGCTGCCGCGTAGCGGATGCTCGAAGAGTCAGATTGGTCATGATCAGTAGCGTTTATCAGCGGTGAATGAGTCGTGATGATAACAATTTGAAGCTTAATCACGTCTGAACGTCGGCAAATGGCCTTCCATTTCGACCATCCGCCCGTCACTGCTGTTAGTCAGGAGACACGACAGCTATAATCTGCCGCTTTACTCTTTATCAAACCTTATCTAAGACCTCGCCAAGACCATGACTGAGTCCGTTCTTGACTACATGACCCGCCTGGGTCGCGCTGCTCGCGAAGCTTCCCGCGTCATCGGCCGTGCCAGCACCGCGCAGAAAAACCGCGCCCTGCAAGCTGCCGCCAATGCGCTGGACGCTGCACGTGCCGAGCTGACCGCTGCCAATGAACTGGATCTGGCTGCTGGCCGCGCCAATGGTCTTGAGCCCGCATTGCTTGAACGCCTGGCGCTGACGCCGGATCGCATCGACGGCATGATCGTCGGCTTGCGCCAGGTCGCGGCCCTGCCGGACCCGGTGGGTGCCATACGCGACATGAGTTTTCGGCCCTCGGGTATTCAGGTCGGCAAGATGCGCGTACCGCTAGGTGTGATCGGGATCATCTATGAATCCCGCCCCAACGTGACCATCGACGCTGCAAGCCTGTGCCTGAAGTCCGGTAACGCGACCATTCTGCGTGGCGGCTCCGAAGCGATTCATTCCAACCGGGCGATTGCTGCTTGTATCCAGCGCGGGCTGGCCGAGGCCGAACTGCCGGCCGCCGTCGTGCAAGTCGTCGAAACCACCGACCGTGCCGCCGTTGGCGCGCTGATCACCATGCCGGAATACGTCGACGTCATCGTGCCCCGTGGTGGCCGTGGCCTGATCGAGCGTGTCAGCCGCGATGCCCGTGTACCGGTGATCAAACATCTGGACGGCATCTGTCACGTTTATGTCAGTGCTCATGCCGATCTTCCGAAAGCCCAGCGCATCGCCTTCAATGCCAAGACCTACCGTTATGGCATTTGCGGTGCGATGGAAACGCTGCTGGTGGATCAAACCGTCGCCAGGGATTTCCTGCCGTCCATGGCTGCACAGTTCCGTGAAAAAGGCGTTGAGCTGCGCGGTTGTGAGCGCACCCGGTCAATTATCGATGCGGTGGCGGCGACGGAAGAAGACTGGAATACCGAATATCTGGCGCCGATTCTGTCGATTCGTATCGTGGATGGCCTGGACCAGGCGATCGAACACATCAATCAGTACGGCTCCCATCACACCGATTCGATCGTCAGCGAAAACGTCGGCGATACCCGGCGTTTTGTGGCGGAAGTCGATTCGGCGTCGGTGATGATCAACACCCCGACGTGCTTCGCCGATGGCTTCGAATACGGATTGGGTGCCGAGATTGGCATTTCTACTGATAAGCTGCACGCCCGTGGCCCGGTGGGTCTCGAAGGTCTGACCTGCGAGAAGTACATCGTGGTCGGTGATGGCCAGTTGCGCGGCCAGGCGTCTGTTTGACTTGGGCGACCTTGACCTGACAACGCCGGTCCCTGCCCGCGAGCCCGCTCCGCGACGCATTGGCATGCTGGGTGGGACGTTCGACCCGGTGCACATCGGCCATTTGCGCGGTGCACTGGAAGTCGCCGAATCGCTGGCGCTGGATGAGTTGCGACTGACGCCGAGTGCCCGGCCGCCTCATCGCGGCACGCCGCAAGTGTCGGCAAAAGACCGTCTGGCGATGGTTGAGTGCGCGGTGGCCGGTGTGGCGCCGTTGGTAGTGGACGCCCGCGAATTGCAGCGGGACAAACCGTCCTACACCATCGATACCCTGGAACTGATGCGTGCCGAGCTGGCCGCTGAAGACCAGGTTTTTCTACTTTTGGGCTGGGACGCTTTTTGCGGCCTGCCCACTTGGCACCGCTGGGAAGAGTTGCTCCAGCATTGCCACATCCTGGTGCTGCAACGCCCGGATGCCGACAGCGAACCGCCGGATGCCTTGCGCAACCTGCTGGCAGCGCGCTCGGTGAGCGACCCGCTGGCCCTCAAAGGGCCGAGCGGACAGATTGCATTCGTCTGGCAGACACCGCTTGCGGTATCCGCCACCCAGATCCGTCAACTGCTGGCCAGCGGTAAGTCGGTACGTTTCCTGGTGCCCGACGCGGTCCTGGCCTACATCGATGCGCACGGACTTTACCGTGCGTCGAACTGAATAGGAGTGCCTCAAGGCACGTGCAACAACGTGTATTGAAGCGCCTGAACATACGAGCAAAACGAGTTTTATATGACTGACAAAGACCAAACCAAAGTAAAGCGCAAAGGCACGTTCAAGAGCGCCCCGCTGCCAGTAGAAGTCCAAACCGGGCCGGAGCTGCGTGGCGAAGAACTGGTCAAGGTTGCCGTAGCAGCCCTGGAAGACGTGAAGGGCCAGGACATCCAGGTCATCGATGTTCGTGAAAAGCAGAGCATCACCGACTTCATGATCATCGCGACCGGTACGTCCAACCGCCAGATCGGCGCGATGCTCGACAAAGTCCGCGAAGCCGTCAAAGCCCAAGGCGTCAAGCCACTGGGTGAAGAAGGCAAGGGCGACAGCGATTGGGTCCTGCTGGACATGGATGATGTCATCGTGCACATGATGACGGCCTCTGCCCGTCAGTTCTATGACCTGGAGCGTCTGTGGGCCGGTGCCGAGCAAAGCCGTTCGGCCAGCGCTGCACACCACAGCCCAGAGAACACCCATGAGCATTTCACCAAGCTCAACAAAGACCAGCAATAAGGGTTCGCTGTGCGACTGCGACTGATCGCCGTCGGTTCACGCATGCCCAAATGGGTGGAAGAAGGCTGGCATGAATATGCCAAGCGTCTTCCTTCCGAGCTGGCGCTGGAACTGGTGGAAATACCGCTCAACACCCGTGGCAAAAACGCCGACGTGGCTCGTTTCATCCGTCAGGAAGGCGAAGCCATGCTGGCCAAGGTCGGGCCGAACGAGCGGATTGTCACACTCGAAGTCCACGGCAAGCCCTGGAGCACCGAGCAGCTGGCGGTCGAGCTCGATCGCTGGCGGCTGGACTCGCGCACAGTGAATTTCATGGTCGGTGGCCCGGAAGGGCTGGCGCCTGAAGTGTGCGCGCGGGCGGATCAGCGCTGGTCGCTCTCGCCGTTGACGTTGCCGCACCCGCTGGTGCGGATCCTGATCGGCGAACAGCTGTATCGTGCCTGGACAGTGCTGTCCGGCCACCCTTACCACAAGTAGTTCTGCCCTCATGCCTCAGCCGATCCGCATCAAGGACCACGAAAAAGACGCCCGTCTGGTGCGTGGCCGCGTCGTGTTCGGGGCCATTGCGGTGGTGGTGCTGATTTGTGTGCTGATCGCGCGGCTGTATTTCCTCCAGGTGATTCAGTACGAGTACCACTCGACCCTTTCGGAAAACAACCGCGTCCATGTGCAGCCGATTCCGCCACCCCGTGGGCTGATTTTCGACCGCAACGGTGTGGTCATTGCCGACAACCGGCCCAGCTTCAGCCTGAGCATGACCCGTGAGCGCTCTGGCGACTGGCAGCAAGTGCTCGACGTGATCGTCCAGGTGCTGGAGCTGACGCCTGAGGATCGGGTGATTTTCGAGAAGCGCATGCGGCAGGGGCGTCGGCCGTTCGAGCCGGTGCCGATCCTGTTCGAGTTGACCGAAGAGCAGATTGCGCGAATCGCTGTGAACCAGTTCCGTCTGCCGGGGGTAGAAGTGGTCGCGCAGCTGGTCCGTCACTATCCGCAGGGTGCGCATTTTGCACACTCCGTGGGTTACATGGGGCGGATCAACGAGAAAGAGCTGAAGACTCTGGACCCGGTGAGTTACAGCGGCACCCATCAAATTGGCAAAACCGGCATCGAGCGCTTCTACGAGCCCGAGTTGCACGGTCAGGTGGGTTACGAGGAAGTAGAGACCAATGCTCGAGGCCGCGTGTTGCGTGTGCTCAAGCGTACCGATCCGATTCCCGGCAAGGACATTGTCCTGAGCCTGGACATCAAATTGCAGGAAGCCGCAGAAGCGGCGCTGGGCGGTCGGCGTGGCGCCGTTGTGGCGCTGGACCCGGCGACCGGCGAAGTGCTGGCGATGGTCAGTCAGCCGAGTTTCGATCCGAACCTGTTTGTTACAGGCATCAGCTTCAAGGCGTATGCGGAGCTGCGTGACTCCATTGATCGTCCGCTGTTCAACCGTGTCCTGCGAGGCCTGTACCCGCCTGGCTCGACCATCAAGCCCGCCGTGGCCATCGCAGGACTGGATTCCGGTGTGGTCACTGCGTCGACCCGAGTCTTCGATCCCGGCTATTACCAGCTGCCCAATTACGATCACAAGTACCGTAACTGGAACCGCAGCGGCGACGGCTTCGTGGACCTCGATACGGCAATCATGCGCTCCAACGACACCTACTTCTATGACCTGGCCCACAAGTTGGGCATCGATCGACTGTCCGCGTACATGGGCAAGTTCGGCATCGGCCAGAAGGTTTCCCTGGACATGTTCGAGGAGTCACCGGGCTTGATGCCGTCCCGTGAATGGAAGCGTGCAACCCGTCGTCAGGCGTGGTTCCCGGGCGAAACACTGATTCTCGGGATCGGTCAGGGCTACATGCAGTCGACGCCACTGCAATTGGCGCAAGCCACGGCGCTGGTCGCCAACAAAGGCATCTGGAACCGCCCGCACCTGGCCAAGACCGTCGAAGGTGAGAGGCCGAAAGATGAAAACCCGATGCCGAATATCGTCCTGCGTGACCCGTCCGACTGGAACAAGGTCAACCACGGCATGCAGCAAGTGATGCACGGCGCTCGGGGTACCGCGCGCAAGGCCGCTGCAGGTTCCCAGTACCGAATCGCCGGCAAGAGTGGTACGGCCCAGGTGGTCGCCATAAAACAGGGTGAGAAGTACGACCGCTCGAAGGTTCAGGAGCGTCACCGTGACCACGCCTTGTTCGTGGGCTTTGCGCCGGCCGACAACCCGAAAATCGTCGTGTCGGTGATGGTCGAGAACGGCGAGTCCGGTTCCGGTGTCGCCGCACCCGTGGTACGCCAAGTGATGGATGCCTGGCTTCTGGGCCAGGACGGCCGATTGAAAGCCGAATACGCCAGCCCTATCAGTGCGGAGGCTACGGCCCGTGATGAATAATTTTGATCGCATGCTCTCCAGTGAGGATGTGATGCGTCGCCGGGCGACGCTGTTGCAACGACTGCACATCGATGGCCCGTTGCTGATCCTGTTGCTGACCCTGGCCGCCGGCAGCCTGTTCGTCCTCTATTCAGCCAGTGGCAAGAGCTGGGATCTGCTGGCCAAACAAGCCACATCCTTTGGCATCGGCCTGGTGTCGATGGTCGTTATCGCCCAGTTCGAACCGCGTTTCATGGCTCGCTGGGTGCCGGTCGGTTATGTGGTCGGCGTGCTCTTGCTGGTGGTGGTGGACGTCATGGGCCACAACGCCATGGGTGCGACGCGCTGGATCAACATCCCCGGGGTGATTCGCTTCCAGCCCTCGGAATTCATGAAGATCCTGATGCCGGCGACCATCGCCTGGTACCTGTCCAAGCGCACCTTGCCGCCGCAGCTCAAGCATGTGGGCGTCAGTCTGTTCCTGATCGGACTGCCCTTCATCCTGATCGTGCGGCAGCCCGACCTGGGCACCTCGCTGCTGATTCTTGCGGGCGGCGCCTTCGTGCTGTTCATGGGCGGACTGCGCTGGCGCTGGATTATCAGTGTGCTGGCAGCCGCAGTGCCTGTGGCCGTCGCCATGTGGTTTTTCATCATGCACGACTACCAGAAGCAGCGAATCCTGACGTTCCTCGACCCTGAGAGCGATCCGCTTGGCACTGGCTGGAACATCATTCAGTCGAAGGCGGCCATCGGTTCCGGCGGTGTATTCGGCAAAGGCTGGTTGCTGGGCACCCAGTCTCACCTGGACTTCCTGCCGGAAAGTCACACGGACTTCATTATCGCGGTAATGGGCGAAGAATTCGGCCTGGTGGGCATTTGTGCGCTGCTGCTGATTTACCTTTTATTGATCGGTCGCGGGCTGGTAATTACCGCCCAGGCCCAGACATTGTTCGGCAAATTGCTCGCGGGCAGCCTGACCATGACGTTTTTTGTTTACGTTTTCGTCAACATCGGTATGGTCAGTGGCCTGTTGCCGGTTGTAGGGGTGCCGTTGCCGTTCATTAGCTACGGAGGAACTTCGTTGGTGACGCTGCTGTCAGCGTTTGGGGTTTTGATGTCGATCCATACCCATCGTAAGTGGATCGCACAAGTTTGAATAAGGTGAAGATTTCAATGCAAGTAATGCGTGGCTGGGCGACTCGATATGCGCCGTGGGTCGGCCTGGTAAGCATCCTTGGCACAGCGCAGGATGCGCTGGCCGGCGATTACGAAGGCTCACCCCAGGTGGCTGAATTCGTCGGTGAAATGACCCGCGACTACGGTTTCGCCGGTGAGCAGCTGATGGGCGTGTTCCGCGAAGCCGAGCGCAAGCAGTCGATTCTGGACGCGATCTCGAAGCCTGCCGAGCGGGTCAAGCAGTGGAACGAGTACCGGCCAATGTTCATCTCCGATGCGCGTATCGCCCGGGGCGTGGATTTCTGGCGTCAGCACGAGGCCGTGCTGGCCCGCGCGGAGCAGGAATACGGAGTGCCGGCGCAGGTTATCGTGTCCATCATTGGGGTTGAGACCTTTTTCGGACGTAATACCGGCAATTTCCGGGTGATCGACGCGTTGTCGACCCTGGGCTTCGACTATCCTCCTCGTGCCGAATTTTTCCGCAAGGAACTGCGTGAGTTCCTGCTGCTGGCCCGTGAAGAGCAAGTCGATCCGTTGACCCTCAAGGGCTCGTACGCCGGGGCGATGGGCCTGCCGCAGTTCATGCCCAGCAGCTTTCGCGCCTATGCAGTGGACTTTGACGGTGACGGCCACATCAATATCTGGAACAACCCGGATGACGCCATCGGCAGCGTCGCCAGTTATTTCAAGCGTCACGGCTGGGTCGCCGGTGAGCCGGTGGTCAGTCGCGCCGATGTTCGTGGCGATCAGGTAGAGGAAGGTTTGACCACTGGCATTGAACCGACTAAAACCGTCGGGGAGTTGCGAGCGTTGGGGTGGTCAAGTCATGATGCGCTGCGCGATGATATGCCGGTCACCGCTTTCCGCCTGGAAGGTGACAACGGCCCTGAATACTGGATGGGCCTGAAGAATTTTTACGCGATCACGCGTTATAACCGCAGCGTGATGTACGCCATGGCCGTACATCAACTGTCTGAACAGCTGGTCCAAGCACGGGGCGTCAAGTAATGCGGGCATTGCCTATGAATAAACCCCTGAAGCTGATGGCATTCGCCGCGTTGGCAGTGCTGGTCGCCAGTTGTTCGACCAGCCGTGCGCCGGCTCAGAAATCCTCATCCACTGCCGTGCGCGCGACGCCGGGGCTGGACATCAACCGTGCTCACAAGGACGGCGCGCCATGGTGGGACGTCGACGTATCGCGCATCCCGGATGCCACGCCAACCCTGCACACCGGCCCATACAAAGCCAACCCGTACACCGTGCTGGGCAAGACTTACTTCCCGCTGCAAGAGTCCAAGACCTATGTGGCCTCGGGCACGGCGTCCTGGTACGGCACCAAGTTCCATGGTCAGAACACCGCCAACGGCGAAGTGTATGACCTGTACGGCATGAGCGCCGCTCACAAGACCCTGCCACTGCCAAGTTACGTTCGGGTGACCAACCTGGACAATAACAAGACGGTAGTTCTGCGGGTCAATGATCGTGGACCCTTCTATTCGGACCGGATCATCGACCTGTCCTACGCGGCTGCCAAGAAGCTCGGCTATGCCGAAACCGGCACTGCGCGAGTCAAGGTCGAAGGTATCGATCCGCAGCAGTGGTGGGCCGCCAAGGGTCGTCCGGCGCCGTTGATGCTAAACGAACCGCAGGTTGCGCAGAATAAGGCCCCGGTCATTACCGCGTCGGCCGGTACGGTCGAACAATGGACGCCACCGCCGCAGCAGCACGCAGCGGCCGTAGTGCCCGTGCAGATCGATGCAAAAAAAAACGCTTCTGTACCAGCGTCTGGCCAGTATCTGCAGGTGGGCGCGTTCGCCAACCCGGACGCTGCAGAACTCCTGAGATCGAAGCTGAGCGGAATGGTGAGCGCTCCGGTGTTCATCAGTTCGATCGTGCGCAATCAACAGACACTGCATCGGGTTCGCCTGGGGCCAATCGGCTCGCAGGGTGAAATCCAGCAAGTGCAGAACAGCGTGCGGCTGGCCAATCTCGGTTCGCCGAGCCTGGTCACTGCCGAGTAGTACGCGGTACTTGAATGACGGTTCACTTGCTATTTGGGGGGTGGACCTGGTTGTTGGCTCGTTGAAGAACAAAAGCCCGGCAAGGGCTCTGAGTGAACAGCTGAACACGCGACGACCCGTTAGAAGGTTGTCTGATTAGTTTTGCCTCTGGGCAGTACCATTAGCGATTTCGAGAGACGGATGAACATCACCACCTTTGCCAAACGACTGTGCCTGCTAGTACCGCTGCTCATCTCGCCTGCCGCGTTCGCGGTTGAGATGATGCCATCGCCACCCCAACTGGCCGCTAAATCCTATGTGCTCATGGACGCCAGCAGCGGCAACGTGCTGGTAGAGAACAACGGTGACCAGCGTCTGCCTCCGGCCAGCCTGACCAAGCTGATGACCGCCTACATCGCGACCCTGGAAATCCGTCGTGGCCAGATCGGCGAAAACGATCCGGTAACCGTCAGCGAAAACGCCTGGCGTACCGGTGGTTCGCGGATGTTCATCAAGGTTGGCTCGCAGGTGACTGTCAGCGACCTGCTGCACGGCATCATCATTCAGTCGGGTAACGACGCCAGTGTTGCGCTCTCCGAGCACATCGCCGGCAGCGAAGACGCCTTCGCCGACATGATGAACAAAACCGTGGCCGACCTGGGCATGACCAACAGCCACTTCATGAACCCGACCGGTCTGCCGAACCCTGAGCACTACTCGTCGGCTCATGACATGGCAGTACTGGCTCGCGCGATCATTCACGAAGACCCGGCTCACTACGCGATCTATTCGCAGAAAGAGTTCTTCTGGAACGGCATCAAGCAGCCTAACCGTAACCTGCTGCTGTGGCGCGACAAAACCGTCGACGGCCTGAAAACCGGTCACACCGACGAAGCCGGCTACTGCATGGTGTCTTCGGCTGTACGTGACGGCATGCGCCTGATCGCCGTGGTATTCGGCACCAACAGCGAAGTGGCACGTGCTTCCGAAACCCAGAAGCTGCTGACTTACGGTTTCCGCTTCTTCGAAACACAGACCTTCTATCAGAAAGGCGCCGAGCTGGCTCAGGCTCCTGTCTGGAAAGGCACCACCAATCAAGTCAAGGCCGGCCTGGCTGAAGACCTGACCATGACCCTGCCAAAAGGCCAGCTGAAAAAGCTCGTCGCCAGCATGACCATGAACCCACAGCTGATTGCGCCAATCGCCAAGGGCGACGTGATCGGTAAAGTCGAAGTGAAACTGGACGACAAGGTTGTGCACAGCGCAGACCTGATCGCTCTGGACGCGGTTGACGAGGGTGGTATCTTCCGTCGCATGTGGGATAGCATCCGTCTATTCTTCTACGGCTTGTTCAACTGATTTAGTGTGGACCTGCATGGCCTCGTTCCAATAAGGAGCGGGGCCCTGTTCGTTGCCACGGCTTACGCTCACGAGGCCGTTACGCCATGACCGATACCGAAGTAAAGGCGCCAAAGATCGAATTTCCCTGCGCGGATTACCCGATTAAAGTAATCGGCGACACCGGCGTGGGTTTCAAGGACAGGATCATCGCGATTCTTGAAAAACACGCGACCGTTGACCTCAAGACGTTTGCTGAACGCCAGAGCACCAACGGCAAGTACACGACCATCCAGCTGCACATCATCGCCACCGGTCAAGAACAGCTGTACGACATCAACAGCGAGTTGCGGGCTACCGGTTTCGTGCACATGGTGCTGTGATGTCTGGCACGCTGGGCTTTCGCGAGCTCGGCCAGATGGCTTACGAGCCGGTCTGGCATGCCATGCAACGCTTCACCAATGAACGCGGCACAGATGCTGCGGACGAAATCTGGCTGGTCGAGCACCCGCCGGTGTTTACCCAGGGTCAGGCCGGTAAAGCCGAACACTTGTTGCTCCCGGGTGATATTCCGGTGGTGCAGGTTGATCGCGGCGGACAGGTGACCTATCACGGTCCCGGTCAACTGGTGGCCTACCTGTTGCTCGATGTTCGCAAGCTTGGCTTCGGCGTGCGTGACCTGGTCACCCGCATGGAGCACTGCCTGATTGAGCTGCTGGCCAGCTATGGCGTCACGGCAGCGGCCAAGCCGGATGCACCGGGTGTCTACGTCAACGGGGCGAAAATAGCGTCCTTGGGGCTGCGTATTCGCCACGGGTGTTCCTTTCATGGCCTGGCCCTGAATGTGGACATGAACCTGGAACCGTTTCGACGGATTAATCCCTGCGGCTACGCCGGGCTGGCGATGACCCAGCTGAGCGATCACGCAGGATCGATTGAATTTGCCGAGGTAAGTGCCCGGCTGCGCGCGCAGCTCGTCAAACACCTCGACTATGCTGAGCAGACGACCCTAACGGGCGGAATCGACTGATATGACTACTGATGCAGTGCAAACCATGATCCCGACGCTGGATGTCACCGAGCGCCCGGCCCCGCGTGCCAAGGTTGAAGCCGGCGTTAAGCTGCGCGGCGCCGAGAAGGTTGCACGCATCCCGGTAAAGATCATTCCGACGACCGAACTGCCGAAGAAACCTGACTGGATTCGCGTGCGCATCCCGGTTTCTCCGGAAGTCGACCGTATCAAGGCCCTGCTGCGCAAACACAAGCTGCACAGCGTGTGCGAAGAAGCGTCCTGCCCGAACCTGGGTGAGTGCTTCTCCGGCGGCACTGCGACGTTCATGATCATGGGTGACATCTGCACCCGTCGCTGCCCGTTCTGCGACGTGGGCCACGGTCGTCCGAAGCCATTGGACGTCAACGAGCCGGAAAGCCTGGCCATCGCCATTGCCGACCTGAAGCTGAAGTATGTGGTGATCACCTCCGTAGACCGCGACGATCTGCGTGACGGCGGTGCCCAGCACTTTGCCGACTGCATCCGCGAGATTCGCAAACTGTCGCCAAACGTACAGCTTGAAACCCTGGTTCCCGATTACCGTGGTCGCATGGACGTTGCGCTGGAAATCACCGCAGCCGAGCCACCGGATGTGTTCAACCACAACCTGGAAACCGTACCGCGCCTGTACAAGGCCGCGCGTCCGGGTTCGGACTACCAGTGGTCGCTGACCCTGCTGCAACGCTTCAAGCAGATGATGCCGCACATTCCGACCAAGTCCGGCTTGATGCTGGGTCTGGGCGAGACCGACGACGAAGTCATCGAAGTCATGAAGCGCATGCGCGAACACGACATCGACATGCTGACCTTGGGCCAATACCTGCAACCTTCCCGTAGCCACTTGCCGGTCGAGCGCTTCGTGCACCCGGACACCTTCGCCTGGTTCGCCGAGGAAGGTTACAAGATGGGCTTCAAGAACGTTGCTTCCGGCCCGCTGGTGCGTTCTTCGTACCATGCCGACGAGCAGGCGAAACTGGTCAAGGCCGAGCTGATCGCGTCGTTGTAATTTGCCGGTGCAAGAAATAAAACGCCCGCATGGCTTATCCGGCCTTGCGGGCTTTTTTTGCCTGTCTCACAGTGCCCGCTGCCTTTTCCCGCAACTCGCGGGGCGACCGAACCTCTTCTGTTTGTCCCCGTTCCTGACTACTGTGTGTTTGATGTATTCACGCAGGGAGATTCAAGGATGACCGCTAGACCGCACCACACTCTTTTTCCTCACGCGCCTGTCCCGGCCTTGCCAGCGCAAGGGTTGATTGGCGTTATTGCACCCGCCGGCCCTGCAGGGCTGGACACGGATAAAGCCATCGCCTGGATGCGCGCTCGCGGTTATTCGCTGCGGGTGTTTGCAGGGGTGTATGAAAAGGATGGCTACCTGGCCGGCACTGACGATGTGCGGCTCAATGATTTGCATGCGGCGTTCGCTGACAGCGAAGTCGATGCCATCATCTGTCTTCGTGGCGGGTACGGTACGCCGCGCTTACTCGACCGGATTGATTTCGAACTGCTGCGCGATAACGCCAAGCCATTCATAGGCTACAGCGATATCACCGCCCTGCATTTGGCGATCAGTCGTTATGCCGGTTTCGTGACGTTTCATGGGCCGCTGCTGAATGCCGATTTGTTGGGTGACAAGCAAAAGCCAACCGAGTCTTCGTTTTTCAACATGCTCCGAGGGCAGGTGAAGGCTGGCAGCGTGCTTGCGCACCCGGTGGCATACCCGTTGACTACCATCGAACCGGGCATCGCCCACGGGCGTTTGCTGGGGGGCAATCTGTCGATGATTGCCGCGACCATGGGCACGCCTTACGAGATTGATGCCGAAGGCGTCATCCTGTTCATCGAGGACATCAACGAGCCGCTATATCGCATCGACCGACTGCTCACCCACCTGCGTCTGGCAGGTACGCTGGGCAAGCTGCGGGGGGTTCTGGTAGGGGATGTGGCAGGCGTGGACGCCGACGCGCTGGCTCGCTTGCTCAAGCAGACTTTCGAGCCTTTGCGCATACCGGTGCTGGCTGGATGGCGTAGCGGGCATTGCGACCCGAACCTGACGTTGCCGATGGGGGCGCTGGTGAGGCTCGATGCGGGGAACAAGGCGTTGGTTCTGGAGCAGGATGTGGTGATCAAGCGTTAGAACGCCGTTGCCTGATAGTCAGTCTTCGAGGGCAAGCCCGCTCCCACAGGATTAGCGAATAACTTGTGGGAGTCGGGCTTGCCCGCGATGCTGTTTCAGCGGTTACGCAAACCTTCCAGCAACTTGTGCGTCGGATACCCGTCCGCCGGCCAGCCAAACGACTGTTGCGCACTGCGAATCGCCTTGCGGGTGTTGGCACCGATAATCCCGTCAGCCGTGCCCGCATCATAGTTCTGCGCGCTCAACAGGCTTTGCAATTCGATCCGCTCAGTGCGGCTCAATGGCAAATCGTCTTTCGGCCAAGTCCCGCTGATCAGGCCCCCACCGCTGAAGCGTTCCGACAACAAGCTCACCGCCAATGCGTAGGACGACGAATTGTTGTACTTGAGGATCGCGCGGAAGTTGTCGAGCACCAGGAACGCCGGGCCACGATAACCTGCTGGCAGCAGCAGGGCGGCTGACAAGTGTTCAGCCCCGGCTGGCACCTGAGCACCACCAGGCAAGCTCACACCCAGCTGCAGCCATTCGGCGACGCTCTTGCGAATCGTGCCATCCGCCAGAACGTAGTCGAAGCCGCTCGGCAGCTGCACTTCAAAACCCCACGGCTGGCCTTTCTGCCAGCCGGAGCTTTGCAAGTAATGCGCGGTCGAGGCCAGGGCGTCGGCAGGACTGCCCCAGATGTCGCGGCGACCGTCGCCATCGAAGTCGACGGCGTGAGTGTTGTAGGTCGTCGGGATGAACTGGGTTTGACCCATGGCGCCGGCCCAGGAGCCAAGCATCATGTCTGGCTCGATATCACCCTGCTGCAGGATCTGCAGCGCAGCAATCAATTGCGCGTGGGCAAAACCTGGGCGGCGTCCCTCATAGGCCAGGGTTGCCAGGGAATTGATCACTGACTTGCTGCCCTGGAATTGCCCGAAGTTACTCTCCATGCCCCACACCGCGACGAGAGCCTGGCGATCGACGCCGTAGCGCTGTTCGATGCTTTGCAAGATGTCGGCGTACTGGCCGACCAGTGCCTGACCTTTACGTACGCGCAATGGCGACAGGGCGCCATCGAGGTATTCCCACACCGGGCGGGAGAATTCGGGCTGGCTGCGATCGGCGCGGATGACGCTAGGGTCCAGGCTGACATTGGCGAAGGCACGGTCGAAGAGATCGGCGCGGATGCCGGCAGCCAGTGCGTCCTTGCGGAAGCCCGCTTGCCATTCGGCAAAGGTCTGCGTCGGCTGAATATCAAGATTTTCGCCGGTCGGCACAACGGGAGGAATCACCGCTGGGGCTGTCGCGACGGGGCGGGTCTGAAGCGGTTCGGCGTCGGCGGCGGTCGGTTTTTCCGCGCAGGCGACAAGCAATACGAGGCTGGAGGCAGCAATCAATTGGCGTAGGTGCCAACGACGGGAAAGACTAGGGGGCATGCACAGGTCCAGGGAATACGAATCAGGTGCAGACCTTAACATGTTGAGCGTGCGCTTGCCTTTCAGGCCGCCAGAAAGTAAGAAGCCTCCCAGCTATTAGACTGGAAGGCTTCGCGGCGGTAGCTGCCTTTGCCCTTGCCGGCGCGTTCCTGACGGCTGCGGAACAGTGGCTGGGCGATGATGGATTTGGCCTTGTTCGGGCCATTTCTGGATGGCTTTTTGCTCATTATGGTTCTCGCAAGTGAGTGAGTTTTGCGGAGCGAATCATCGGTCGAAATTTGGCTTCTGTCCATAGTGCGAATTGTGGCTTTGTGCAGGAAGCAAGATCTTTTGAATTTATTCGGCAGGCAACGACAACCTTTGACCCGCCATCAACAACGACAACCGACTCAAGCTCATCCACGGCGAACCGGCGGCCTGGCCTTTGATCTGCGCATCGATGCGTTGTGCTTCCAGCAACAGCTGCGCCCAGCGTTGCGCCGAGTAACGTTGCAGGGCTTTGCTCATCAGTGGCTTGCGCTTGTCCCAGACGGGCGGTCGGGCGGAGCTGAACGCCTTGTCCAAAGGCACGCCCTGACTGTATTGCAGCGACAGGTTGGCCAGCAAACGCAACTCTCGAGCCAAGGCCCAGAGAATCACCGGTGGTTCGACACCTTCTCCCCGAAGGCCTTCTAGCATGCGCAGGGCGTGGGCGGCTTCGCCATTTAGAATTGCATCAGTCAGGCCGAACACATCAAAACGCGCACTGTCAGCCACCGCGACCTGAACGGTTTCAACAGTGATCTGGCCACCTTCGGCCATCAGCTTGAGTTTCTCGATTTCCTGCGCCGCGGCCAACAGGTTGCCCTCGACCCGTGCAGCAATCAGCTCAACGGCGTCCTGGCTGGCAGACAGCCCGGCCTGGGACAACCGTTGACGGATCCAGCTTGGCAGCTGATTGGCATCCACTGGCCAGATCTGCACGAACTGGGTCTGCTGACCTTCGACCAGCGCCTTGCCCCACTTGGTTTTCTGAGCACTGCCATCGAGCTTCGGCAGGCTGATCAGCAATATCGTGTCTTCAGCAGGTCGCGAGCAGTATTCGATAAATGCGGCAGCCCCCTTGTCGCCAGGCTTGCCCGAGGGCAGGCGCAACTCCAGCAAACGCTTTTCAGCGAACAGCGACATGCTCGCGCCTGCCTGCAGCAGCGTCCCCCAGTCGAAACTGGCGTCGGCGGCAAACACTTGCCGTTCGTCGAAGCCTTGCTGGCGGGCGGCGGCACGAATGGCGTCGGCGGCTTCCTGGCACAACAGCGGGTCGTCGCCACTGATGATGTAGACCGGCGCAAGTGCGCCTTGCAGGTGTTTACCGAGTTGGGCGGGGGCGAGTTTCATAAGAAAGGGCGAACGGGGCGCCGGAGCGCCCCGTAAGTCTTACTGCTGAGGCAGTTCGAGAGGCGACTGGCGCGGTGTTTGCGCCTCAGCCTTCTGCGCCGCTTCAATGGCCGCGGCTTCAGCCTTGGCTTTGGCGTCGGCGGTCTGTTGCATTTGATCCAGCTGAGCCGGCGTGAGCTGTTGCAGACGGACCATCATGCGTTGAACCAGGTCGCGGCGCATTTCCACGCGAGCGGTATCGGCTTCCTGTTCGGAACCCACCAGGTTGTTACCGTCGTGGATGAACACTTTCTGCACTTCGATCTTGTCATTCAGCAGGTCCACGCCACCTTGGCCGCGGATGTCGTAACTAAGCACCGTGCTCAGCTGATATTCGCCAGTACGGCCGGCACCGGCGTAGCTGAGAATGCGCTGGGTTTCCTGCTCGTCGGTCAGCACCAGCTTGTAAGGTGCACCGGTGACGACTTTGACGCCGCTGCCCTCAAGCACCTGACGCAATTGGGTCACGGTTGGGCCATAAGCGTTACGGGCGCTCAGATCGAGCTCCTTGATCGCCAGTTCAGTGTTGCCGGTGCCGCGCAGCTGGAAACCGCACGCGCTCAACAGGACTGCCAGGCCCATCACCAGCAAATTGCGTTTGATCATCTTGTTGCTCCCCTTGAAACCAGGTGGGCCGATCATGCGGCCCGAAAGGTTTTACTCGGCGCCAGGCTCACCTGGCGCCTGATCCAATTTAGCTGGCGACGATATTGACCAGTTTCCCGGGCACGACAATCACTTTACGAATGGTCAGGCCGTCGACAAAGCGCAGCACGTTCTCATTGGTACGGGCAGCGGCTTCGACTTCTTCGCGCGTTGCGCTGGCCGGCATTTCGATCTGGCCACGCAGCTTGCCGTTGACCTGGATCACCAGCGTCAGGCTGTCCTGCACCAACGCCGTCTCGTCCAGCACCGGCCAACCAGCGTCGATCACGGGTTCAGCGTGACCCAGTTGATTCCACAGTTCGTGGCTGATGTGCGGAGTGATCGGCGCCAGCAGCAGTGTCACGGCTTCCAGACCTTCGTGAACCAGAGCACGGTCCTGGTCGGTGCCTTGTGCGGCTTTTTCCAGCACGTTCATCAGCGTCATCACCTGGGCGATGGCCGTGTTGAATTTGTGGTTCTGGCCGACGTCGTGGCTGGCTTGCTTGATGGCCAGGTGAATCGAGCGGCGAACGGCTTTCTGTTCGTCGTTCAGGCTGGCAACGTCCAGTTTGCCCGGCAGGCCCTGGGTGACGTGCGCTTGAGCCAGACGCCAGACGCGCTTGAGGAAGCGGTGCGAGCCTTCCACGCCGGAGTCAGACCATTCCGCGCTCATGTCAGGTGGCGAGGCGAACATCATGAACAGGCGGCAGGTGTCTGCGCCGAACTGGTCAATCATTGACTGTGGGTCGACGCCGTTGTTCTTGGACTTGGCCATCTTCTCGGTGCCGCCGATTTCTACCGGCAGGCCGTCTGCGATCAGCTTGGCGCTGATGACCTTGGCTTTGCTGTCGCGCTCGAGCTCGACGTCCGCCGGGTTGAACCAGGTGTAAGCACCGTTGGCCTCGCGACGATAGTAAGTCTCGGCGATCACCATGCCTTGGGTCAGCAGGTTCTTGAACGGCTCGTTGGAGCTCACCAGGCCTTCGTCGCGCATCAGCTTGTGGAAGAAGCGCGCGTAGAGCAGGTGAAGAATCGCGTGTTCGATACCGCCGATATACTGATCAACCGGCAACCAGTGGTCAGCCGCGGATTTTTCCACCAGCCCGCCTTCATAGTGTGGCGAGGCGTAACGGGCGTAGTACCACGAGGACTCGACGAAGGTGTCCATGGTGTCGGTTTCACGCTTGGCCGGTGCGCCACATTTCGGGCACTGGCACTCGTAGAACTCGGGCATGCGCGCCAATGGCGAACCGGCGCCGTCCGGAACGACGTCTTCTGGCAGTACGACCGGCAGCTGGTCTTCCGGGACCGGTACATCACCGCAGGTTTTGCAATGGATGATCGGGATCGGGCAACCCCAGTAGCGCTGACGGCTGATGCCCCAGTCGCGCAGGCGGAACTGAGTGCGCGAGGCGCCGAGTTCTTTCTTGATCAGCGCAACTTCGATGGCGTCGAAAGCGCCTGCGAAATCGAGGCCGTCGAACTCGCCGGAATTGATCAGCGTGCCGTGCTCGCCGTAAGCGTCCTGCCAAGGTGCCGGGTTGGTGTCACCGGTGCTGGTGCGAACCACGGATTTGATCGGCAGGTTGTACTTGGTGGCGAACTCGAAATCGCGTTCGTCGTGAGCCGGAACTGCCATTACTGCGCCATCGCCATAGTGCATCAGCACATAGTTGGCGACCCACACCGGGAGTTTCTCACCGGTCAGCGGATGCTCGACGAACAGCGAAGTCGGCAGGCCTTTCTTTTCCTGGGTGGCAACATCGGCCTCGGCCACGCTGCCGCCTTTGCATTCAGCGATGAACGCTTGCAGCTCAGGGTTGTTTTGCGCGGCCAGGGTGGCCAATGGGTGCTCGGCGGCCACGGCCACGTAAGTCGCGCCCATCAGGGTGTCTGGACGGGTAGTGAAGACTTTCAGCGTACCGGCTTCGCCGATGGAATCGACGTTGTACGGGAACTGCACTTCCATGCCGCGGGACTTGCCGATCCAGTTGCGCTGCATGGTCTTGACCTGTTCAGGCCAGCCCGGCAGATCGTCGAGGCTCGACAGCAGTTCATCCGCGTACGCGGTGATCTTGAAGTAGTACATCGGGATTTCGCGCTTTTCGATCAGTGCGCCGGAACGCCAGCCGCGACCGTCGATCACTTGCTCGTTGGCCAGAACGGTCTGGTCGACCGGGTCCCAGTTCACGGTGCCGCTTTTCTTGTAGATCACGCCTTTTTCGAACAGGCGAGTGAACAGCCATTGTTCCCAGCGGTAGTAATCCGGCTTGCAGGTGGTCACTTCACGGGACCAATCCACCGCCAGGCCCAGGCTGCGCAGCTGGGTTTTCATGTAGGCGATGTTTTCGTAGGTCCACTTGGCGGGCGCTACGTTGTTCTTCATGGCGGCGTTTTCTGCCGGCATGCCGAAGGCGTCCCAACCCATGGGTTGCAGGACGTTCTTGCCTTGCATGCGCTGATAGCGGGAGATCACGTCGCCGATGGTGTAGTTGCGCACATGCCCCATGTGTAGCTTGCCGCTGGGGTAAGGGAACATCGACAGGCAATAGAACGTCTCCTTGCCTGGCTGTTCACTGACTTCAAAGGACTTTTGCTCGTCCCAGAACGACTGGGCGGCGGCTTCGATTTCACGGGGCTGATATTGTTCGTGCATGGCTACTTTTGAACTGAATAGGGGTGGCCTAATCCTCTTCAATGCGACGCTGGACGGTGAGTACGCCAAATCGGCGTTTCGGTGTCCAGACGAGCTGGAAGTGGAGTTACAGGAAGCGCCGTAGCATACATGACCGCGCTCTACCGAGGGAAACCCTGATTGCTGCCGCAGATCTTGTGAAACACGCTGCGAGGGCCGTTGGTCGCAGCACTCAGCTGGTTTGATCATGGAAGCTAAGCTCTAAATGGGGAGCAAGACTTATCTTCAATGAGGTGAGGGATGGTTGAGTCACAGCGAAAAGTCACAAAACCGGAGCTGTATGAAAGACTGATCGATCGTCTTGGGATGGCCCTGGACGCGGCAAAAACTGCTAACCGGCTGCGCGATGAGCGCCCCCTGGAGTTGGAACTACGTGGCCTGAGTCCTGCAGAGTTTGCATTGGTCAAAGCGTATCTGGACCGTAGTGAACGTGAAACACAGGGATGCTTGTCAGATGCAGTGAAGCAACTCGACGCACCACGTTCGGCCAAGATCATCTGGCTCAAGGACAAGGCACCTGGCAGGGACGCGGTAAAGGTCCGGTCACTGCAATTCAAATAAGGGCACTTGAGGCGATGTCCCGACTGCTTTTTCAACAGTAGTTCAACGCACAGTCCTTTCGAATATGTTGTCGCAGAGCGTCAACGCACTTAGGCTTCGAGCATCTTTGGAGATGCTCGATGCCTTTTCGTTATTTCGTGAAACAACTTCTGCTGCCGCCCGGCATCCTTTTGCTGCTCCTGGCGCTTGCCTGGTGGTTCCGCCGCTCTAGACCTCGCCTTGCCGGCGTGTGTTTTGCGCTGGGCCTGGGCGGCTTCTGGTTGATGAGTTTGCCGATTGTGGTGCAATGGAGCGCGAATGCCCTGGAGCGAGTGCCCCCATTGGCTCGCGATGAATGGGCGACGCTTGGGCAACGAGCGGACGCCATCGTGTTGCTGGGTTCGGGGCGCGAACGGGGCGATCTGGCTTGGGGCTCGGATCAACCTACCGGCATTGGCCTGGAGCGCGAGCGTTATGCGGCGCGACTCGCCAAGGCCTCGGGGCTGCCGATTCTGACCAGTGGCGGATTGCACTACGACACGCCACCCAGTGAGGCCAAAATAATGGCCGATTCGTTACTGGATGATTTCGGCGTGACAGTGCGTTGGCAGGAAGGGCTCAGCCGCACGACCTGGGAGAATGCGCAGTTGAGTGCGCAGGTCTTATTGCCGCAAGGCATCAAACGCGTGGTGGTCGTGACTCAAGCTGCCCACATGCCGCGATCGGTCTGGAGTTTTGAGAAGGCCGGGTTTGAGGTAGTGCCTGCGCCGGTTGGGTTTCTGGGCGGCGACAATGCCCGACCGTTGGGCGGCTGGATGCCGGAGTTCAAGTCGATCTGGCAGAGCGGCCAGTTGATGAACGAGGCGGTGGGGCAGGTGGGGTATTCGTTGTTTTACCGATAGGGTTGCGCAGCGATAATCTGTGGTGAGGGGATTTATCCCCGTTGGGTTGCGCAGCAGCCCTGAAAATAGGCCTGCTGCGCAGTCCAACGGGGATAAATCCCCTCACCACGAAAGTTTGTCCGCTTCAAACGGTCTTGGCCATCCTGCTCGCAATCAACGCCCAACCAAACAACAGCACGCAGAAGATGACTAGTGGCCACGAGCGCCACTGCAGATACGGCGTCAGGTTGTGCATCGGTACCACTTCGCCGTACAGGATGCCGCGTTCGAATTGCGGGATCTGAGCGGTGATCTGGCCAAACGGATTGATCAAGCCAGTCACGCCGTTGTTCGTCGCACGGATCATCCAGCGGCCGGCTTCCAGCGCGCGCATCTGCGCCATCTGCAAGTGTTGCAGCGGGCCGATTGAGGTGCCGAACCAGGTGTCGTTGCTGATGGTCAGCAGCAGATCGCTGCGCGCCGAAAGGCTGGCGGCGAAGTCCGGGTACACCACTTCGTAACAAATGAACGGGGCGATCTGATAGCCCTTCGCCTGCAACAGAGCCTGATCAGCCGGGCCTCGGGCGAAGTCGGACATCGGCAGGTCGAAGAAAGCTATCAGACCGCGCAGCACGTCCTGAAGCGGTACGTATTCGCCAAATGGCACGAGCTTCTGCTTCAGGTACGTACCGTCGCCTTCGCCGACCACGGTAATGCCGTTGAAAAAACGTTTCTCGTGCCGGACTTCTTCGCGAATAGGTACGCCGGTAATCAACGCCGAATCACGTTCCGCCGCAAACTTGCCCATCATGGTGAGGTAGCCCTCGGCGGACTCCTTGAGCACCGGGACGGCCGTTTCCGGCCAGATCAGCAGGTCCACGCGCTTGGAGCTGAGGCTCATGTCGCGGTACAGCGCCAGTTGCGCGTTCAACTGCGCAGGGTCCCATTTCATGCTTTGTTCGATGTTGCCCTGAATCGCTGCCACGGTCAGCGGCGCGCCCGAGGGGCTGGTCCAGGCATGTTCCTTGAGCGCCATGCCGGCCACCCATGGGCCGATCAACAGCACCGCGCCGGCAGCAATGAAGCCCTTGCGCCCGGTACGAACCAGCGGCAACGCGTTGTAGAGGAGCGCGGCGGTGAGTGCCAGGGTGAACGAGATCAGCCACATTCCACCGAGCGGTGCGAGTCCGGACAAGGGGCCGTCCAGCTGGCTGTAACCGGAATAGAGCCACGGGAAACCGGTCAGGAACCAGCCGCGAAAGGCTTCCTGGCCGACCCACAGGGCCGCGAACGCCAGAGCGTCGGCCAGCGGCGCTTCGTTACGACGCAGCCAGCGCGCCCAAATCCAGGCGGGCAGGGCGAAGAACCAGGCAATGGCCGCCGTGAAAATCAGCATCAGGAAGCCGGCCAGCAGCACTGAAGCACCACCGAAGTGGTGAATGCTGTAGTAGATCCAGCTGGTGCCGGCGCCAAACAGGCCAAAACCGTAACACCAGCCACGGCCCAAGGCCTGGCGGGGATTCAGTTCGCGTAACCCGGCATAAAAGAACCCGACCGCCAGCAAGGCTAACGGCCAGATATCAAACGGCGCCAGGGCCAGGGTAGTCAGTGCACCGGCCACCACGGCCAGCAGGTTACCGGGCCAGCCGGGGCGGGTTACGCGGAGCATGTCAATCCTTAACGGGCAATGGGTGTCAGACGCAGCAGGTGAATCCGACGGCTGTCGGCGTTCAGGATACGGAAGCGATAGGGGCCGATTTCAGTGATTTCGTTGCGTTTAGGCAAGTGCCCGAACGCGCTCATCACCAATCCGCCGACGGTGTCGAACTCGTCGTCGGAGAATTCGCTGTCGAAGAACTCGTTGAAGTTCTCGATCGGCGTCAGGGCCTTGATCAGAAAGTCACCGCTTGGCAGCGGCTTGATGTAGCTGTCTTCTTCGACGTCGTGCTCGTCTTCGATGTCGCCGACGATCTGTTCCAGCACGTCTTCGATGGTCACCAGACCGGCCACGCCGCCGTATTCGTCAATGACGATAGCCATGTGGTTGTGATTGGCGCGGAACTCACGCAGCAGCACATTCAGGCGCTTCGACTCCGGCACGAACGTGGCCGGGCGCAGCAGGTCCTTGATGTTGAAGCTGTCGCCGTTCTCCTTGAGGATCAGCGGCAGCAAGTCCTTGGCCAGCAACACGCCCATCACGTCATCGTGGCTTTCGCCGATCACCGGGTAGCGGGAGTGGGCCGAATCGACCACGGCAGGCAGGAACTCGCGAGGTGTCTGGGTCGCCTTGATGCTGATCATCTGCGAGCGCGGAACCATGATGTCCCGTACTTGCAGGTCAGCCACCTGAATGGCGCCTTCGACAATGGCCAGCGCTTCGCTGTCCAGCAACTTGTTTTGGTGTGCATCGCGCAGCAGCTCAAGCAGCTCCTGGCGGTTTTTCGGCTCGTGGGCAAAAGCCTGGGTGAGCTTACCCAGCCATGACTTCTGCCCGTTGCTCGATCGATCTTCGCTCATAGCGATTACTCTGAATCCTTTGTTGTAACGATAGGGGATGTTTCAATTTCGTCGTCCGCGTACGGGTCCGGATGACCCAGTTCGGCAAGCAACGTTCGTTCCAGTGCTTCCATTTCTTCGGCTTCGTCGTCATCTATATGGTCGTAACCCAGTAGATGCAAGCAGCCATGAATCACCAGATGCGCCCAATGGGCCTTTAGTTCCTTGCCTTGTTCAGCCGCTTCGCGCTCCACCACCGCCACGCAGATCACCAGATCGCCCAGCAGTGGAATGTCGAGGAATTCGTCTGGCACATCGGCCGGAAACGATAGAACGTTGGTGGCGTAATCTTTTTGCCGCCAGGTGTGGTTGAGCTCCCGGGCTTCTTCTTCATCGACCAGGCGAATGGTCATTTCCGAGTCGGCTGTGCGCTGGCGCAGGGCCAGTTCGCACCATTGGCGGAACTCGGCTTCGCTCGGGGCAGACGCTTGGGTAGCCAGTTGCAGATCAAGCTCAAGCATCGCGGCGGCTGTCCTTGGGTGCTTCGTCGGCCACGCGATTTTCGAAGCGCTCGTAGGCTTCGACGATGCGTTGCACCAATGGATGGCGCACAACGTCTTTGGGCTTGAAATGGGTGAAGCTGATGCCTGGAACGTCTTTCAATACTTCGATGACATGGTGCAGCCCGGACTTGGTACCTTTCGGCAGGTCGACCTGGGTGATGTCACCTGTAATGACCGCCGTCGAGCCGAAACCAATCCGCGTCAGAAACATCTTCATCTGCTCGACGGTGGTGTTCTGGCTTTCATCGAGAATGATGAAGCTGTTGTTCAAAGTCCGGCCACGCATGTAAGCCAGCGGCGCGACTTCGATCACCTGGCGCTCGATCAGCTTGGCCACGTATTCGAAGCCGAGCATTTCGTAGAGCGCGTCGTAGAGCGGGCGCAGGTACGGATCGATTTTCTGCGACAGATCGCCGGGCAGGAAGCCGAGCTTTTCGCCCGCTTCAACCGCCGGACGTACCAGCAGGATGCGGCGGATCTGCTCGCGCTCCAGCGCGTCTACCGCGCAGGCAACGGCCAGATACGTCTTGCCGGTACCGGCCGGGCCGATGCCGAAATTGATATCGTTACCGAGAATTTCCTTCACGTAGCGCAGCTGATTCAAGCCGCGAGGGCGAATCATGCCTTTCTTGGTGCGCAGGGCGACGGAGGGTTCGGACGGGGAAACGTTGTCCAGCTCTTCGACGGCCGATTCCTGCAGGAACAGGTGAACCATGTCCGGCGACAGCTCGGTACCTTTGGTTTCTCGGTACAGGCGGCGCAGGAGGTTTTCCGCGGAGGTGGTGTGCTTGGGGTCGCCGATCAGTTCGAACTGGTTTCCGCGGTTGCGGATCTCGATGGTCAGGCGCTGTTCGATCAAGCGCAAATGCTCGTCGAATTGCCCGCACAGATTGGCGAAGCGGCGAGCCTCAAAGGGCTCGAGCATGAAACGATGTGGTTCGATGGGTGCGTTCAAGGTCGTATTTAGCCGCCCTGGGGCAATTAAGATGAAATCAAGGATAACGCCAGTAAGGCGGGTGCGAAAGCTCTTAAATAACGCTGTCGCGTTCGAACCCATTCTCGGTGGCTAAAGGAGCTTATGTGGCGAGGGGATTTATCCCCGATGGCGCGCGAAGCGCACCCAAAGCCAGCGTGCGCGGTACGCCAGAACTACCGGCTTGCAGTTTTGGGTCGGCTGCGCCAACCAACGGGGATAAATCCCCTCACCACAAAAAGCCCCATCCAACAGTTGCAATGTGGTGCTATTGGATCAACGAGCCCCGCAGCGAGTGCGGCTGCGCGGCATCGATGTGCACGTCGGCGAACTGGCCGATCAAGGTCGGATTGTCGCAGCGGAAGTTGACGATCCGGTTATTCTCGGTCCGGCCTTGCAACTCGCCAGGGTCTTTTTTCGAGTAATCGGTCACCAGGATCCGCTGGATCGATCCGACCATCTGTCGGCTGATCTCGAAACCTTGCTGGTTGAGGCGATGTTGCAGCGCATTCAGGCGTTCTTTCTTCAGCGCTTCCGGCGTCTCGTCCGCCAGATCAGCGGCGGGCGTACCCGGACGCTGGCTATAGACAAACGAGTAGGAGAAGTCGAAGCCGACGTCTTCAATCAGCTTCATGGTCTGTTCGAAATCTTTTTCGGTCTCGCCCGGGAAACCGACGATAAAGTCCGAACTGATGCAGATCCCCGGCACGGCCGCGCGCAGTTTGCGCAGCTTGGACTTGTACTCCAGCGCCGTGTGGTTGCGCTTCATCGCTGAGAGAATCCGGTCGGAACCCGATTGCACCGGCAAATGCAGGTGTTTCACCAGTTCCGGGACATCAGCGTGGGCCTGGATCAGGCTGTCGGAGAATTCCAGCGGGTGCGAAGTCGTGTAGCGGATGCGATCGATACCATCGACGGCGGCGACAACCCGGATCAATTCGGCCAGATCGGCCAGACGACCGTCATGGGTGGTGCCACGATAGCCGTTGACGTTCTGACCCAGCAGGGTCACTTCGCGCACGCCGTTCTCGGCGAGGTGGATGATCTCGGCAATCACGTCGTCGAACGGGCGGCTGACTTCTTCGCCGCGTGTATAAGGCACGACGCAGAACGTGCAGTACTTGCTGCAGCCTTCCATCACCGACACATAAGCGCTCGGGCCATCAATGCGCGGCTCGGGCAAATGATCGAATTTTTCAATTTCCGGGAACGAGACATCGACTTGCGGCAGCTTGGTGGCGCGCGCGGCGTCGATCATTTCCGGCAAACGGTGCAATGTTTGCGGGCCGAATACCACGTCGACGTACGGCGCGCGGTCGCGGATGGCGGCGCCTTCCTGGCTGGCCACGCAACCGCCGACGGCGATTACCATGTCCGGGTTGGCCAGTTTGAGTTCGCGCCAGCGGCCGAGCTGGGAATACACCCGGTCCTGGGCGCGTTCGCGAATGGAACAGGTGTTCAGCAGGATCACGTCGGCATCTTCAGCGCGAGCGGTGACTTCCAGGGCCTGGTGTTCGCCCAGCAAGTCGACCATGCGCGAGCTGTCGTACTCGTTCATCTGGCAACCGTGGGTTTCGATGTAAAGCTTCTTGGCCATGGACAGAGTCATCACGTGATTCAAAGAACCGCGCATTATAGGGAACATGTTCCAAGGTTCCTACCGCTGTGCGTCCGGCGGCTATGCTATAGTTCGCGCCCTCATTTTTATCCCCCGATGTGTTGCTCGCCCACCATGACCAAACGTGAAGCTCCAATCTACAAGGTGATTTTTCTTAACCAGGGCCAGGTGTACGAAATGTATGCCAAGCAGATCTATCAAAGTGATCTGTGGGGCTTCCTGGAAGTGGAAGAATTCGTCTTTGGCGAGCGCACGCAAGTGGTCGTCGATCCGAGCGAAGAAAAGCTCAAGGCTCAGTTCGAGGGTGTGGTGCGCAGTTTTGTGCCGATGCACTCGATTGTGCGAATCGATGAAGTGGAGCGTCTCGGTACGCCGAAAATCAGCGAAGCCCGTGGCGCGGTCGGCAATGTCATGCCGTTCCCGATGCCGATGCCTGAGAAGTAGGCAGCAGTCTCGAAGCTGACAGGATGCTCTTCTTGCTAGAGAGTTATTGTGGCGAGAGGACTTATTGTGGCGAGGGGATTTATCCCCGTTGGGCTGCGAAGCGGCCCTGCTCCCGGCAAGTACACTCCTTATGCCAGAACGCGCCCTTGCTTTACGACTACTGCGCAGTCGAACGGGGATAAATCCCCTCGCCACAGAATCCCCTCACCGCAGGGGCCGTGAGTGCGTTAGGGAAGTGGCGAAAACGGCGTACGCCCGTCCGCGCTTTGCAATTCCATCAGGTATTTACGAAAGATCTGCCCGAGCACCTGAGTGGCAACCTCAAGTTCTTCGCGCGGCATTTTTTCGGCCACTTCATCCGCGGTGTCCAGCGCATCTTCTGCGCCATTGACCGCCGCCATCTTCAGCACGATATACGCCTGAACATTATTGGCCGTCACGCCTTCACCGTGGAAGAACATGGTGCCGAGTTTGAATTGCGCTTGGGCATGGCCTTGCAGCGAGGCTTTTTCGAAATAGCTCAGGGCTTGATTGAGGTCGCGCGGCGCATTTTTGCCGTCGTAGTAGAACTCACCCAACTCGTATTGTGCCTGCGCATCCCCTTCATCCGACGCCTTCTGGCAGGCAGCGAGGGCCTGTGCCAGATCTTGCGGCTGAGTATTGAGGGTGCAACGACCCATCGCTGGGATTAACAACGAGTTGCCGCCTGCTTGTACAAGCAAGGGCTGAAGGAGCAACAGGCAGCCCAATGCAAGGGCGCGGCCGGTGCGGTTCATGGGAATCGACTTACCTCTGAAGGGCACGCGGACCCATCGAGGGGATCCAATAAGCGCGCATTATGAAATAAGCAGGGCCAACCTTACAAAGTCTTTACTCGTTTTTCTGCTGCACGGGGAATATATCGCCCACTTTATGGGTGATTCCTGGCAGATGAGTAGGAATAAGGGCACGGATGTAGGTAAAAGCTGACGCTGGCACTCGCCAACGTCAGCGGCACTGCGTTATTTCAATGCAGCGAAAGCGCGTTCGGCGGCATCCAGCGTCAGTTTCAACTCGGCTTCGCCATGAGCGATCGAGGTGAAGCCGGCTTCGAATGCACTCGGCGCCAGGTACACACCACCTTCCAGCATCAGATGGAAGAAGCGTCCGAACAGCTTAGCGTCGCTGGCCATCACATCATCGAAGGTCACGATGTCGTCGGCGCCGCTGAAGTACAGACCGAACATGCCACCTGCCTGGGTCGTCACGAACGGAATGCCTGCCGCATCGGCGCGCTGTTGCAGACCATCGAGCAGACGGCTGGTGTAGTCGGTCAATTCTGCGTGGAAACCAGGGCGGCTGATCAGGCGCAAGGTGGTCAGACCGGCTGCCATCGCCAGCGGGTTACCCGACAGTGTGCCGGCCTGATAAACAGGGCCCAGCGGTGCGATGTGCGACATGATTTCACGCTTGCCGCCAAAGCAGCCCACCGGCATGCCGCCGCCGATGATCTTGCCGAAGGTCGTCAGGTCCGGCGTGACACCGTAGTGCGCCTGTGCGCCGCCGAGGGCCACGCGGAAACCGGTCATCACTTCGTCGAAAATCAGCACCACGCCGTGCTTGTCGCACAACGTGCGCAGGCCTTCGAGGAAGCCGGGGGCCGGAGGCACGCAGTTCATGTTGCCGGCAACCGGCTCGACGATGATGCACGCTACGTCCTGGCCGACTTCGGCAAGCATCGTTTCGACCGCTTCGATGTCGTTGAACGGCAGGGTCAGCGTGTGTTTGGCAAATGCTGCCGGCACACCGGCCGAGCTCGGCACGCCTTGGGTCAGCGCACCGGAGCCGGCTTTTACCAGCAAGCTGTCGGAGTGGCCGTGATAGCAGCCTTCAAACTTGATGATGCTGTCGCGACCGGTGAAGCCACGGGCCAGGCGAATCGCGCTCATGGTCGCTTCGGTGCCGGAGCTGACCATGCGCACCATTTCCATCGACGGCACGAGCGAGCACACCAGATCAGCCATCTGGGTTTCCATTTCGGTCGGTGCGCCGTAGGAAAGCCCGTGCTCAAGCTGCTTGCGCACTGCGTCCAGCACGTCGGGGTGGCTGTGGCCGAGAATCATCGGGCCCCAGGAACCGACGTAATCCACATAACGCTTGTCGTCTTCGTCAGTGACGTAGGCGCCTTCAGCGTGTTTGAAAAACAGTGGCGTGCCACCCACGCTCTTGAACGCGCGAACAGGCGAATTCACGCCGCCGGGAATGTGTTTCTGGGCGTTGGCAAACAGGGTTTCGGAACGAGACATGATCGGGCTCTCAAAAAATCAGGATTTGAACAATTCGTTAAAGGCGCGGGCGCGGCGGGTCACTTGCGCCGTACTCTCGGCGCCAAACAGACCGTGAACGACCGCCAGCAGATCGGCCCCGTGGGCAACCAATGGCGCGGCGTTTTCCAGGGTGATACCGCCGATGACGCAGATCGGCAGGTGCAGTTTGCTGCGCGCCTGGTCCAGCAGATCGAGATCGCACGCCGGCGCGCCAGGTTTGGTACTGGAGTTGAAAAAGCGGCCGAAGGCGACGTAACTGGCGCCTTCCTTGGCCGCTTGTTCGGCAAGATCGAGCTGGGCATGGCAGGTCGAACCAATAATCGCCGAACGGCCCAGCAGGGCGCGGGCCGGGGTCAGTGGGCCGTCGGTCTGGCCCAGGTGGACGCCGACGTTCAGGCGCGCTGCCAATTCGGCATCGTCATTGATGATCAGCCGGGTCTTATAGCGATCGCACAGGTCGCGCAGGGCTTCGGCCTCACGCAGGCGGCGGGCCTCGTCGCTGCTCTTGTCACGGTACTGCAGCAAGGTGACGCCGCCTTCCAGCGCCGCCTCCACATACGACAGGAATTTCCCGGCCAGCAACTGGCTGTCGGTAATGGCGTAAAGGCCACGTAATTTCATCGGACAAGCCTCACCGCATTACTAACCAATAGGAAGTTACGAGCAGAAATCCAGCGGTAGACGCCGCGGTACGAACTGCCCTTTACCCAACTGCTCTGCATCGCGCAGGGTGCGCCACGTGTAGTTAAGCGCGGTCTGCACAGCGCTGACGAGGTTTTCACCCAGGGCCAGACGACCGGCCAGTGTGCTCGCCAATGTGCAGCCCGAACCGTGGTAGCTACCGGGCAGGCGTTGGCAGGTAAACGTCTTGCGAAGCCCGTCGCGGCTGTACAGGCGGTTGTGGATGTCCTGTTCATCGCCGTGACCGCCAGTGATCAACAGGTGCTTAACGAACGGCAGGAGTTTTTCAGCGCACTCGTCCGCGGTGCCTTCCGGCAGTTCGGCGAGGATGCGGGCTTCGGGAAGGTTAGGGGTGGCAATGATTGCCAGCGGCAGCAAGCGCTCGCGCATGGCGTAACCGACTTCATCCTTGCCCAGTCGTCCTCCGCCACCTGCGCGCAGCACCGGGTCACAGACCATCGGCAAATGCGGGTGCGCCTGAAGCAGTTCGACGACGGTGTCGACCATTTCCAGAGAACCGAGCATGCCCAGTTTGACGGCGGCGACTTCGGAATCGTCGAGCACGGCATTGGCCTGAGCCAACACCCACTCACGGTCGAGGACGCGGAAGTCAGTGACATTGACCGTGTTTTGCACGGTCAGGGCGGTGACGGCCGGAGCCGCATGACAGCCCTGCGCGAGCAAGGCTTCGATATCTGCCTGCAAGCCGGCGCCACCACTGGGGTCGTGGCCGGAGAGACAGAGGACAACGGGGCGAGAGCTGTAGATATTCATGGTGCGCGAGCTTACCACCAGTCGACCCATCAGTCATGAAGGTCCATTTGGCTGCGAACGACACCTGCGTCGAACACCGTCCTGTAGCAACTGGCGAAGCCTGCGTTCGGCTGCGTAGCAGTCGCCTATACGTCACCCGCGATCTAACCGAGACACTGTGGGGGGGTATTTACGACTGCTTCGCAGCCGGACGCAGGCTTCGCCAGCTGCTACAGGGTTTGGGGGGAGGCAATCTCACCGAGTAATCAGCGCTATTTCAATTCATCGCGCTGAAACGCCCGTGCTAGAGCTGTTGTACGAATTTTTACAATGGTGTTCAAAGGCCATCAACGCCATGCTAGAGTGGATCCAAACCAATAACAGGTAATACCGGTTTTACGTCTACTCAAAAGGAATGAGGGGCTTCCTTGGATAACCGGAGCGGCCACGCTGGGGCTTAAATGCGCTATTTGCTGATGTTGCTGCTTTGCTTGCCCCTTTTGGCGAGCGCAGTCGAGTTCGACGAGTCCACCCAAAGCCTTCCATTGGGTCGCTCCTTGCAAGTGTTCGAAGACCCGAGTGGTCAGGCGACCATTGCCGACGTACGTGCGCAAGCGGCGGCCGGAAACTTAAAACCCCACGATAAAGACACCTTGAACGCCGGTTATTCGCGTTCGGTGTTCTGGCTCAAAATCGACCTGCATTACCGTCCGCATAATCCCGCTGCGCAACGAACCTGGCTACTGGAACTGGCCTATCCGCCCCTCGATCACCTTGATCTGTACTTGCCCGATGCTGCCGGAACCTACCAGTTGGCCCGACAGACGGGTGACGCATTACCGTTCGACAGTCGCGAAATTCGCCAGAACAACTATTTGTTTGATCTGAACTTCACCCCGGACCAAGTGCAAACCGTGTACCTGCGTCTGCAAAGCGAAGGCTCCATCCAGGCCCCTGTCACGTTGTGGTCGAGCACCGCGTTCCTCGAAGAGCAGCCATTGCGCCTTTATGTGCTTGGGCTGATTTATGGCGTATTGCTCGGGATGCTGGTCTACAACCTGTTCATCTATCTCAGCGTGCGAGACACCAGCTACCTCTATTACATCTTCTACATCGCCTCGTTCGGCCTGTATCAGCTGTCGGTGAACGGTGCGGCAGTACAGTACTTCTGGCCGAACAATCCCTGGTGGGCCAACGCTTCGACGCCGTTCTTCATTGGATGTGCCGGCCTGTTTGGCAGTCAGTTCGCCCGCAGCTTCCTGCAGACAGCGGTGCACAGTCGCTGGCTCGACCGCTTGCTGTTGGCACTGGTGATGTTTGGCGCGGTGGTCGTGGGGCTCTCATTGATGACCAGTTACGCCCTGGCCCTGCGGTTGGCGACGGCGCTGGCGCTGACCTTCACCGTGGTGATTTTCGCGGCCGGTATTTTCGCCTGGGTCCGCGGATTGCGCGTCGCGCGTTATTTCATCATCGCCTGGTCGGCTTTCCTGCTCGGCGGCATCATCAACACCTTGATGGTGCTGGGTTACCTGCCGAATGTTTTCCTGACCATGTATTCCAGCCAGATCGGTTCGGCCATCGAAGTGGCGCTGCTGTCCCTGGCCCTGGCTGACCGCATCAATTCCATGCGCGAGCAGCAGGCACAGACCCTGTTCGACGCAGGTCAAAAGCTCGAAGTACTGAACCAGCAACTGGCGCACAGCAACCAGCTCAAGGATGAATTCCTTGCCACCCTGACCCATGAACTGCGCACACCAATGAATGGTGTCATCGGTTCTCTGGAGTTGATGCAGACCGTCGAGATGGATCAGGAGCTGGCGCAGTATCAGCAGACAGCCGCGGGGTCTGCACGCGACATGATGCGGATGGTCAACGGCATCCTTACCCTGACTGAATTGCAGGCCGGCAAACTGAAGGCCACTGCGTCGTCATTCAGCCTGCGTAGCGTGGTTGAAGCCCTGCGCGTGCAGTTCGAAGGCAACGCGTTGAGCAAGTCCCTGGACTTCAAAGTGGATATCGCAACCGGATTGCCAGACCGGTTGCACGGCGACAGCGTCAAATTGACCCAATGCCTGGAATGCCTGCTGGACAACGCGATCAAGTTCACCCGGATTGGCGGGCTGGCACTGCGAGTGACAGGCAAACCTGCAGAGCCGGGGCGATTGGCGCTCTCGTTCGCCGTGATCGATACCGGCATCGGCTTCACTGATTTGGGCGAAGCAACGATGTACCAGCGGTTTTTCCAGCTCGACGGGTCGATGACGCGCGAGCACGGCGGCCTGGGTGTGGGGCTGGCGATTTGTCGGCAACTGGTCGAATTGCTCGGTGGACGGCTCACTCATCGTTCCGAACCAGGGCGCGGAAGTCGCTTCCAGCTCGACGTCGAGTTCGAACTGCCGGAAATAGAGCCGCCAACCCAGGACCGTCTTTTCCCGCGCCTGCGTATGCCTCGCGATTGCACGGTATTGCTGGTGGATGGCAACGGCATCAACCAACTGGTGATGCGCGGCATGTTGCTCAAGCTCGGGTTCCAGGTGCGTATCGCTGACAGTGGAGCGGCCGCGATCGACTGCCTGCAGCGTGAAACCTTTGATGCGGTGCTGCTGGACTGTCAGTTACCTGCCTCGGACGGGATCTCCGTCTGCTGCCAGATTCGGGCCTTGCCAGGCTGTTCGCAGTTGCCCGTCTTCATGCTGGCACTGAGCAACGATCGAGAACGCTGCCCAACGGGTGACCAGATCGATTATCTGAGCAAACCGGTGAAATTCGAGATGTTGCAAGCTGCTCTGTATCGTCGAGTGCTCAGTCCGCAGCATGGCGAAAGCGCCGGCAGTTAGGCGGATATGACACTTTGATCGGTCATGGGGCGATGCTTAACTAAACCCCTTGGCTGACCCAGAGGAGCTCCCGTCATGAACCTGCATCAGTTCGCCGAAACCCACGAAGTCACCAATCAACCCCCGTCGCTGGACGGTACCAACCTGTACCGCATCGACCTTCCGTTGCAGGAGTGGTCGCGGCGGTTTGGCGCGGGTTGGGCCGAGTCGCGAATCGACGCGTATGGCGCATTGGCCGGCGGGCCGCTGATGGAAGCAGGGTTTCTGGCCAATCAGAACAAACCGGTGTTTGTCAGCCATGATCGTTACGGCCATCGCATCGACCTGGTGGAGTTTCACCCGGCCTATCACGAGTTGATGCGCACGGCAGTCGAACACGGATTGACCTCATTGCCTTGGGCGCATCCACAGGCCGGTGCCCATGTTGCTCGCGCGTCGATGACCTATCTGCACAGCCAGGCCGAAGCCGGCAGTGGTTGCCCGCTCACCATGACCTTCGCCAGCGTTCCGGCGATGCGCCTGCAGCCGGATCTGGCGGATCAATGGCTACCTAAAATCCTCGCCACCGAATATGACCCGCGCAACGTCGGCATGGCCCATAAGGCTGGTGTCACCATTGGCATGGCCATGACCGAGAAGCAGGGCGGTACTGATGTTCGGGCGAACACCACCAAGGCCTACCCGGTCGGCGCGAGCGGTCCGGGCCAGGCCTATGAACTGGTGGGGCACAAGTGGTTCTGCTCGGCGCCCATGTGTGATGCATTCCTGACTCTGGCCCAGACCGACAAGGGACTGACTTGCTTTCTGCTGCCACGGCATCGTCCGGACGACACGCGAAATCAGTTCTACATACAGCGCCTGAAGAACAAGCTCGGCAATTGTTCCAACGCGTCCAGCGAAGTGGAGTTTCGGGGGGCGCTGGCATGGATGGTCGGCGAAGAGGGGCGTGGCGTGCCGACCATCATCGAAATGGTCGCCATGACCCGTTTCGATTGCATGGTCGGTTCCAGCTCATTGATGCGTCAGGCCCTGACCCAGGCCAGCCATCACTGCGCTCACCGCAGTGTCGGCGGCAAACTGCTCAGCGAGCAGCCCTTGATGCAGAACGTCCTGGCCGACCTGGCCCTGGAAAGCGAAGCGGCCCTGGCCTTGAGCCTGCGCATGGGGCGCGCGCTGGACCATCTGGACGACGGCCATGAAGCGAAATTCGCCCGACTGGTGACCGCGGTGGGCAAGTACTGGATCTGCAAACGCGCGCCGGCGATGATCAACGAAGCCGCCGAATGCATGGGCGGGGCGGGTTATGTCGAGGAAAGCATCCTGCCGCGGTTGTACCGTGAGGCGCCCGTGAATTCGACGTGGGAAGGCTCCGGCAACGTGCAATGCCTCGATGTGCTGCGCGCCTTGTCGAAAGAACCGGGCGTGCTTGATGTGCTGTTCAGTGAGTTGGGTGACGGTCATGGCGACAAGCGTCTGGCCACGCACATCAACCAATTGCAGGCGGCGTTCAAGGATACCGGCGACATTCAATACCGTGCTCGCCAACTCACCGAGGACATAGCCTTGGGGTTGCAGGCCAAGCTGTTGCTGGAGGCCGGCAATGCGGCGGTCAGTGACGCATTCATCGCCAGCCGGCTGGGTTCGGCGGGGCGGGTGTACGGTGCGTTACCGCGGGGCCTGGATGTGGAAGCGATTGTGGCGCGTTCGACTCCGCAAAGGTTCTGACCCCCCAAAAACCATTGTAGGAGTGAGCCTGCTCGCGATAGCGGTGTGTCAGTCAACACAATTGTTGGCTGACACACCGCTATCGCGAGCAGGCTCACTCCTACAATGGATCTGCGCTGGACTTGGCATTTGTGTTGAGGCCACTGTTCCCGTGACGCACCGATACAGGCAAGATGAAGCTCTGCAAGTCAGAACACAGGATGCTGATCGTGACCGAAGCTTTTATTGTCGTTCAAACCGCCGAGCAAGCCGTGGACCGGCTTGCGCTCTTGCACAATCGTGCAACCACCGCGCTGAACCAGGCGCTCAAGCGTTACCTCAAGGATCGTGTCGAGCCGGATGCCGAACAGCGTGCGATGTTTCGTTATCCTGAGCTGCGCCTGACCTATCACTGCCAGGGCGAAGTCCCGCAAACCACTCGCGCCTACGCCAAGGTTCAACTGCCAGGGACCTACAGCGTCACCGTGACTCATCCGGCCGCCTTCCGTAAGTACCTGCTGGAACAACTTGTTCCCCTGATGCACGACTTTACCGTGACCGTGGAAGTCGGCGTCAGTCAGCAAAACATTCCATATCCATACGTCGTCGAGCAGGGTGATGAGCTGGCCGGTTCGGGTGTGACGGCCGCCGTGCTGGCGCGCGTGTTTCCGAGTACCGACCTGTCCGCCGCTACTGACGGTATTGCCGATGGTTTGTACGATTGGGAAAACACCGATCCGCTGCCCCTGGCCCTGTTCGATGCGGCACGGGTGGATTTCTCCCTGCGTCGCCTGGTGCATTACACCGGCAGCGACTGGCGTCATGTGCAACCGTGGATTCTGCTGACCAACTACCACCGTTATGTCGACCAGTTCATCGTCCATGGCCTGGAACAGTTGCGCAGTGACCCGCGCTTCGTACGTATGGTCCTGCCGGGCAATGTGATCATCGAAAAGAGCATGGACCACGGCGAAGCCTCGG
Organism: Pseudomonas sp. LBUM1643; assembly: GCF_059716215.1. NCBI lineage: Bacteria > Pseudomonadati > Pseudomonadota > Gammaproteobacteria > Pseudomonadales > Pseudomonadaceae > Pseudomonas > Pseudomonas sp. LBUM1643. Next base: position 5,661,338 of record NZ_CP166813.1, on the reverse strand, counting down.
CGATTGCCGCTGGCGTTGTCTGGCATCGTTACCAGATGCCGGCCTATCACCTGATCGCCAGCGATGGCCATGGCGTGACGCTGGTGAACATCGGCGTCGGCCCGTCCAACGCCAAGAACATCACCGATCACCTGGCCGTACTGCGCCCGCATTGCTGGTTGATGATCGGTCACTGCGGCGGTTTGCGTCAGTCCCAGACCATCGGCGACTACGTCCTGGCTCACGCCTACATGCGCCGCGACGGGATTCTTGATCGGGTCGTGCCGCCCAACATCCCGATTCCTGCCCTCGCCGAAGTGCAGATGGCCCTGCAGCAAGCGGCGGCGAACATCACCGGTGAGAAGGGCGACGAGCTGAAGAAGCGTCTGCGCACCGGCACCGTTTTGACCTACGACGACCGTAACTGGGAACTGCGCTGGGCTCAGGAGCGTCCGCTGATCAACCTGTCTCGCGCCGTGGCGGTGGACATGGAAAGCGGCACCATTGCCGCCCAGGGTTATCGTTTGCGGGTGCCGTATGGCACGTTGCTGTGTGTCTCGGACAAACCGCTGCACAGCGAAATCAAGTTGCCAGGTTCGGCCAACGCTTTCTACGAGCGCGCGGTCAGCCAGCACTTGAAGATCGGCATCGAGGCGGTGGATTTGTTGCGCACCGAACTCAACTCGCTGCACTCGCGCAAACTGCGTAGCTTCGACGAGCCGCCGTTCCGCTGATTTGCCGATGGTTATTTAACGGTCGGGCTACTAGCATTAGCAGCCCTGACCGTTAGATGTTCATTTCGCCATGCCCCGTCCACCTCGCCCTGTTTCACACCGCCCTGGCGTGAAGCCTGCACCATCCTCCTCAGCTCCACGCCGGGTTGCCAAAACGCCGCCTGCCGAGCCGAAACTGATTCTGTTCAACAAACCTTTTGATGTGCTGACGCAGTTCAGCGACGGAGAAGGGCGCGCGACGCTCAAGGATTACATCGATGTTCCCGGGATTTATCCGGCAGGGCGCCTGGACCGTGACAGTGAAGGCTTGTTGTTGCTGACCAACGATGGACAGCTTCAGGCGCGGATCGCCGATCCGAAACACAAGTTGGCCAAGACGTATTGGGTACAAGTGGAAGGCGAGCCGAGCCCCGAACAGTTGCAGCGGCTGCGCGATGGCGTCGAACTGAACGATGGCATGACCTTGCCCGCCGAGGCGCGGCAGCTTGAGGAGCCACAGTTATGGCCTCGCAACCCGCCAGTGCGCTTTCGTAAAAGCGTGCCAACCAGCTGGCTGGAGTTGGTCATCCGCGAGGGGCGCAACCGCCAGGTGCGGCGCATGACCGCGGCCGTCGGCTTGCCGACATTGCGGCTGGTGCGGGTCAGGATCGGTAACTGGACGATCGAAGGGCTCGATCAGGGCCAGTGGAAGGAAGTGCCCGCGCGCTTATAAGGCGCCGGATTCAATCAGGCCGATCACGACGCTTTTGATGATGAACGCAGCGACGCCCAGGCCCAGCACGAAGAACAAAATCATCGAGCCGAAGCGTCCGGCCTTGGACTTCTTCGCCAGATCCCAAACGATGAAACCCATGAAAATGATCAGGATGGAGACCAGGCCGGTCATCATCCACTCTTCGAATACTGCAGGATCCATCGAACATCTCCAGCGCGGGCGGGGCTAAAAGGGCGGGGGCGAGTATACGCCAGGCAGGGTTCGCGCAGTATTGTGTGGCGAGGGGATTTATCCCCGTTCCAGTGCGTAGCGCTGGCAGAAAGTCTTGGGGTCGCGGCGCAACCCAACGGGGTGGTGCGGCATTCCGATAAATCCCCTCGCCACAGAACAATCAGCTGCGCAGGTGGGTCAACGGCAACTCAGTGCTGTTCAACACCTGATTCAACACAAAACTCGACCGCACGCTCGTCACGCCTTCAATCCGCGTCAAATGCCCCAGCAGCAATTTCTGATAGTGGTCCATGTCTGGCACAACGACCTTCAGCTGATAGTCGGCATCCATCCCGGTCACCAGGCTGCATTCAAGCACCTGGGGCAAGGTGCGAATCGCGGCTTCAAAGTTTTCGAACCGCTCAGGCGTGTGGCGATCCATGCCGATCAGCACGTACGCGGTCAGGCTCAGGCCCAGCATCTTGCGATCCAGCAAAGCGACTTGGCGCGAGATGTAGCCGTCGTCTTCCAGTTGCTTGACCCGACGGGAACAGGGCGAAGGCGACAGGCCGATGCGTTCGGCCAGCTCCTGATTGGAGATGCGCGCGTCACGCTGCAATTCCGCCAAAATGCTCAAGTCGTATCTGTCGAGTTTGCTCATCAGTCAGGCCTTTGTCATAACTATTGCGGCAGATTATCTATCCAGGGTTAAAAATTGCGCAAGTGATGTTTAATTCAGCAATCTTCGCAATCCTCTGCCGGCGTCGCGAGCCTATTCTTATCACCAGAATCACTGCTCGGACAAACAGTCCAGTGCGGCTCGCCCAATCAGGCCAGCTGCGGTCGCCACCCCCACAGGGGATGTGCCGGCCCCCGAGCTACACACTGTCCAGAAGACGGCGTGAGGTGAGCCGACGTCAAAAGCGTCGAGCACGGACGAAGTTCTCAAGGGGAGGCCGACGGGTCTCCCTTTTCTTTTGCCCGCTATTTATCGCCAGCCCCTCAATAAATAAGTTGCGTGACTGATAATCTGTCGCAGAACCGGCCTGTGCTTTCCAAGTCTTATGTACAAGCCCTAAACCGCAGTGAGGAAAAGCATGAAGTCGCGCATCTGGCAGTTGGCCGGTGTTGGTTTGCTGTGTATCAGTGTCACTGCGCAATCGCTGGCCGATGACCCGCCAAACCGCGGCCCCGATGGCGGGCAACGCGGGGGTGATGGCCGTCAGGGCAACAATCAGGGGCATGGTGGCAACAATAACCAGCAGCGCCCGCAGAACAATCCTCAACAGAATAATCAGCCGCACGGGCAGAACGCTCCGCAGCAGAATCAACCGCGCCCGCAAAACAACGAGATCATTCGTGGCGACAACAGCCGTCAATTCGAACAGGACGGCCAGCATCAGAACGGACAAAACCGTCCGCAACCCGACTACAACAGCCGGGTCCGATCGCCACCTCCGCCGCCGCAGCTGCCAGCCAATGACCTGCCGATACAGGGCCGGCCCGACAGCGTGCGCCAGACTCAGCAGCCGCAGCGTGGTTACTACCAGGATGTTCCACAGCGCAACAATAACAACCAGCACTGGCAGGCGGGCGGTCCGGGATCACGTCCCGATGACCATCGCTGGCCGGGTCGTCCGGATGGCCACGGCAACGGTTGGGGGACTGGCCCACAGTATCGACCAGGTCACGTAATCGACCGCTTCCCGGACCGCGATTATCGAGTGCCTTACGGTGGTCGGGATTATTTCTATTCCGGTGGCTACTGGTATCGCCCGCAGGGGCCGCGTTACGTGGTGGTGCAGCCACCGCGTGGCATTCGCGTCAGTTACTTGCCCGACTACGCACGGGAAGTGTGGATTGGCGGTTCGCTGCTGTTCCTGGCAGCAGGTTCGTACTACGCCTACCAGGAGAACACTCAGGATTACGTCGTGGTCGAGCCTGCGGGCCAGCCGCTGCCGCAATCGGCCAGCAACAGTTACGACGTGGAAGCGTATCCAGCCAATGGGCAGTCACCCGAAGTGGTCAATCAGGATGGCTACGACTGTTATCGATACGCCGTCGAGCAGAGCGGCTTTGATCCCCGGGCCGATACCTACCAGCCAGACCCGTCGGCCGTGCAAGCGTACCGGCAGGCCCAGGGCAACTGCCTGAGCAGTCGCGGTTACCGGGTTACGTTCTGAGCCCTGGCGGCCTGCACCACTTCCTGCGGGTCGGCGTGCACCAGCACTTCGGCTTTCGGGTAGACGGCATGAATGGCATCGGCGGCCTGGTCGCTGATGCCGTGGGCGACTGACAGGGTCAGGTCCCCCGGCAACTCCAGGTGCAGTTGCACAAACCACTGGTTGCCGGAGACCCGCGTGCGCAAGTCATGCGCACCCAGAACGCCCGGCACGTTGCAGGCCAGTTCGAGCATGTGCTGGCTGACATCCGGCGGCAGCTCTTCGTCCATCAGCACGGTAAAGCTTTGCCGGGCGATCTGAATCGCGCTCCAGAGGATGTAGACGGCGATCCCCAAGCCAAACCACGCATCCACCTGATGCCAGCCAAATCCAGCCAGTATCAGCGCCACCAGAATGCTGCCGTTGAGCAGCATGTCCGAGCGGTAATGCAGCGAGTCGGCGCGCACGGCGTTGGAGCCGGTCGCCTTGACGACCCGGTGCTGAAGAATCAGCAGCGCCAGGGTCAGCCCGAGGGAGAAGATAATCACCCCGATGCTGATCCAGGGCGCTCCCACCGGCTCCGGATGTTTCAATCGATCAAACGCCTGCAGGGCGATCAGCACCGCACTGCCGCCAATGAACAGTGCCTGAGCCATGCCCGCCAGTGATTCAGCCTTGCCATGCCCATAACGGTGATCGTCATCCGCCGGGCGCAGGGCGTAATGCACCGCCAGCAGGTTGAGCAACGACGTCACGCCGTCGAGGGTCGAGTCGGTCAGGCCGGCGAGCATGCTCACCGACCCGCTCAACCACCAGGCAATCGCTTTGGCGACGATCAGCGTGCACGCCACTGCCACCGAGGCACGGGTCGCCAGCCGCAACAGGCGGGCGTGTTCTGCGCTGGAGATCATGAGTCCGGCAATTCCTTTCAATAGAGGTTAGGCGGCAGGTTGCAGACCGAACATGGCCAGTTGCTGGGTGCTGCCCTTGTGCTGGATCAGGCGTGGATCGTCCAGCGGGAAGCTGCGGCCCAACTCGGTTTCCAGAATAGTCTGCAATTTGCGGTTATCGACCTTGCCATCAGCACCGATGGCTTCCTGAAGTTTTTCCGGTGCCACCTGGGCAGTCTTGCCCGGTTCGAAGTAAATCGCGCCGGTGGCGAAGTCGACGGCAAATGCGATCAGTCCGGGAATGACATAGAACAGCAAACCGACGGCATCGAGCACAGCAATGGCCGGGTCGATCTTGCCGTCGATCTGCCCGCGGCGATCGGGGTAGAAGATCGATCCGCACGCGGTGACTTGTGTCAGCAGAGTCGCTACCAAAACACCGCCAATCAGGCGAAAGGGAACACGCATGGGAAACCTCCTTGGGTCATCTGGAAACGAAGCGTCGTCGGTATGAATTAGGACCGTGGTTAACGCCAGGCAGTTCGCCGTTATACTCGGCCCTCTGTTTTGGAGCCAGCATGATCTCTCTGCCGATCGATGAAGTTTTACCCGCCCTGCGTGAAGCCCTGGCTACACGCCACGAAGCCGTGCTCGAAGCACCGCCCGGTGCCGGTAAAACGACCCGTGTGCCGTTGGCCCTACTCAACGAGCCATGGCTGGCCGGGCAGACCATTCTGATGCTTGAACCGCGTCGTCTGGCGGCGCGGGCAGCGGCGGAGCGTCTGGCCAGCGAACTGGGCGAGAAGGTCGGCGAAACCGTGGGTTATCGCATTCGGCTGGACAGCAAGGTCGGCCCCAATACCCGCATCGAAGTGGTCACCGAAGGCATTCTGACCCGGCGTTTGCAGGACGATCCTGCGCTGGAAGGCGTGGGCCTGCTGATCTTCGACGAATTTCATGAACGCAGCCTCGACGCCGACCTGGCATTGGCCCTGAGCCTGAACGGTCGGGAGCTGTTCCGTGAAGATCAACCGCTGAAAATTCTGTTGATGTCGGCCACCCTGGAAGGCGAACGTCTGGCCGGATTGCTCGATGACGCACCGATCCTGCGCAGTGAAGGGCGCATGTACCCGGTGGCGATGCGTTGGGGCCGGCCGTTCCAGCCCGGTGAATTCATCGAGCCGCGGCTGGTGCAGACCATTCTTGAAGCGCTGAACGATGAAACCGGCAGTGTGCTGGTGTTCTTGCCGGGACAGGCGGAAATCCGTCGGGTGCACCAGCAGTTGGTCGACGCGCTGGGTGATCACACGCCGGTTCTGCTGTGCCCGTTGCACGGTGAGCTGGACCTGGCTGCGCAACGCGCTGCCATTGACCCCGCGCCGGCGGGCAAACGTAAAGTGGTACTGGCAACCAACATCGCCGAAACCAGCCTGACCATCGACGGCGTGCGCGTGGTGATCGATGCCGGACTGGCACGGGTACCGCGCTTCGATCCCGGCAGCGGCATGACTCACCTCGATACTCAACGCATCTCCCGCGCCAGTGCTACTCAGCGCGCGGGCCGTGCAGGGCGACTGGAACCGGGTGTGTGTTACCGCCTGTGGTCCCAGGATCAGCACGAACAACTGGCGGCATACGCCAGTGCGGAAATTCTTTCTGCGGACCTTGCAGGCTTGGCGTTGCAGCTCGGGCGATGGGGTGTGGTACCGACGCAGCTGGTTTGGCTCGACGTACCGCCCGCCGCAGCCTATGCGCAGGCGCAGGACCTGCTCGACCGCTTGGGCGCGCTGGATGGCGAGGCGTTGACCCGTCACGGCCAGGCCATGGCCGAGCTGCCGGCGCACCCGCGCATCGCGCATTTGTTATTGCGTGGTCAGGCGCTGGGCTTGGCGGACATGGCTTGCGATGTCGCGGCATTGCTCGGTGAGCGGGACATCTTGCGCGGCGCCGGCGCGGATCTGCACAGTCGGCTGGTGCTGTTGTCCGGCGAAGAGCGCGCTGCACGGGGGGCTCAGGGCGGCGTGCAGCGTGCCCGGCAACTGGCGCGGCAGTATCGCGGCTATCTGCGGGGCAAAGCGTCGGAACCGGTCAGCAACCCGGATCATCCGCGTTGGCTGGGCGCATTGCTGGCGCTGGCCTATCCCGACCGCGTCGCCCAGCAGCGGCGTGCCGGTGGCGCTGAGTATCGTCTGGCAAACGGTCGCGCCGCGCTGTTCGCCGAGGCCGACAGTTTGATGAAGCAACCCTGGCTGGTGATCGCCGATCTGGGCAGTCGACAGGGGCAGCGAGAGGAGCGGATTTATCTGGCGGCGGATTTCGATCCGGCGCTGTTCGATTCCGTGCTGGCCGAACAAGTGCGCGTGGTCGATCAGTTGGATTGGGATGAGCGCGAAGGCGTGCTGCGCGCCGAGCGGCAGCGTAAGGTCGGAGAGTTGATTCTCAGCCGTGAACCACTGACCGGTCTGGATGAAACCGCGCGCAGTCAGGCGCTGGTCAATCTGGTGCGACGCAAGGGCCTGGAGCTGTTGCCCTGGACCCCGGAGCTGCGTCAGTGGCAGGCGCGTGTGGCGTTACTGCGCCAACTGGATCTGGGCAGCAAAGGCGAGAGCGAATGGCCGGATGTCAGCGATGCTACGTTGATTAAAAACCTCGAAAATTGGCTGATGCCGTATCTGGGAAAGGTCTCGCGCCTCAGTCACTTCGCCAATCTGGACCTGTCGAGCATCGTCCATAACCTGCTGCCCTGGCCACTCCCGCAACGGCTGGACGAACTAGCGCCCCATCACTTGTCCGTGCCATCGGGCTCGTCGATTCGTCTGGATTACAGCGAGCATCCGCCAATTCTGGCGGTGCGGCTGCAGGAGCTGTTTGGCCTATCCGACACCCCGCGTATCGCCGGTGGCCGTCAAGTGGTGAAGCTGCATTTATTGTCCCCGGCGCGGCGACCGGTGCAAGTGACCCAGGATCTGGCGAACTTCTGGCGCAGCACGTATGCCGAGGTGAAGAAGGATCTGAAGGGGCGGTATCCGAAACATTATTGGCCGGATGATCCGTTGGTGGCCGAGGCCACTGCACGGATCAAACCCCGTAAAAGCTGAAGATCAAAAGATCAAAAGATCAAAAGATCGCAGCCTCGTTTCACTCGACAGCTCCTACACAGCGCCCGCATGTATTGCGTATCCCTTGTAGGAGCTGTCGAGTGAAACGAGGCTGCGATCTTTTGACGTTGATGTTCAAGACGTGGCCTTGGCCGTCAACTGCTCCCGACAATAATCGGCAAACATCTGCGCCGGTTTGGTCAGCTGCCCCCGTTTGAGCCACGCCGCGACCAGCCCGGACCCGGTGACGTCTTCGACGATGTCCACGCACACCACTTTCTTGCCGTCATACGTGCATTCCGAGTGCGGTCGCGTGACCAGAATGGAGAAGCCAAACCCTTGGCCAACCATCCCCCGGACCATCTCGATCGACGGTGAGCTGAACGCGATGTGCGGGGTCAGACCCAACTCTTCAAACAGGCTGACGAAGTAAGTCCGGCTCGGTTGCACGTCCAGCAGAATCATCGGCTCCAGGCACAAATCCCGCAGCGATACTTGCTTGAGCTGGGCAAAGCGATGGTCCGCTGGCAGTAACGCATAGGGTCGTTGCGCCGGCATCAACGGCTCGGTTTCGATGGTGGCGTCCAGATCGTGTTCATACAGGATGGCCAGGTCGAAGGCGCCCGATGTCAGGCCTTGCACCAGCTCTTGTTGCTCACCGTCGCGGATGCGGATCTTCACCCCGGGATACAGCGCCGAAAACCCGGCGATCAGCTGCGGCAAGTACAACGGCGCGACCGTTTCAAAGCAGCCGATATCGATTTGTCCGGACACCACATCGTTGTCGGCCAGGGCGTTCTGCTCGAACTCCTTGGCCATGCGCAGTAGTTCCTGCGCCTTGCGATAAAAGCGCGCGCCGCTGGGCGTCAGCGACACGCCTTGAGCGTGATGCCGGATCAGCAGTTGCACACCGAAGCTGTCCTCCAGGCCTTTGATTGCCGTGGAAATAGCCGGCTGGGCGATGTACAGCTTGCGCGAAGCCTCGGCGACGCTGCCGCACTCGACGGTGGTGATGAAGTATTTCAGTTGACGCAGGTTGTAGGCAGCCACGGCAAACCTCGGGGTGGATGATGTCGACATCCAAGCAAATTGCGAGCCGCCCGCATCCGTTCTGACGACGGTGTTTTTGTTGCTTGAACAATAACCACAAGCAACCCGGCTGGGGAGAATGACTACCCCGTTTTTTTATCGTCTGCGAAGACATTTTTACTATTTTTGCTGGACTCGTACCTGAGCCAACATCCAGGCACAAGAAAGCCTTTGGAGCGTCTGAACGTGTTCGAGCTTGCATATTGGCAAAATAAAGCCGCTGCCCTGCGGTTTTCCGATCAGGCCGTCATCGACGGTAAACACTGTACGGCGCAGACAGGGCAGACCTTCGCGGCAATCAATCCGGCCACCGGCCAGTGCCTGGCGAACGTGACCGCGTGCGGCGAAGCAGAGGTAGACGCCGCGGTGCGTAACGCACGGCAGGTGTTCGAGGCCGGCACGTGGTCGGGCCGATCACCGGTTGAGCGCAAGCAAGTGCTGCTGCGTCTGGCTGACCTGCTCATGACCCATCGTGAAGAGCTGGCACTGCTGGATTCGCTGAACATGGGCAAGCCAGTGATGGATGCCTACAACATCGACGTCCCCGGCGCCGCCGGAGTGTTTCGCTGGTACGCCGAGAGCCTCGATAAACTCTACGATCAAATCGCCCCCAGCGCGCCAAACGTCCTCGCCACGATCACCCGTGAAGCGTTGGGCGTGGTCGCGGCCGTCGTGCCGTGGAACTTCCCGCTGGACATGGCGGCGTGGAAACTGGCACCGGCGCTGGCGGCGGGCAATTCGGTGATCCTCAAGCCCGCTGAACAATCACCCTTTTCTGCCCTGCGTCTGGCCGAACTGGCGCTGGAAGCCGGCTTGCCAGCAGGCGTGCTCAACGTGTTGCCCGGGCTTGGCGAGCAGACCGGTAAAGCCCTCGGCTTGCACCCGGACGTCGATTGCCTGGTGTTCACCGGGTCCACGGAAGTTGGCAAATACTTCATGCAGTATTCCGCGCAATCGAACCTGAAACAGGTGTGGCTGGAGTGCGGCGGCAAGAGCGCCAACCTGGTGTTCGCCGATTGCCAGGACCTGGATCTGGCCGCCGAGAAAGCCGCGTTCGGGATCTTCTTCAATCAGGGCGAAGTGTGTTCGGCCAACTCGCGGTTGTTAGTCGAGCGCTCGATTCACGACGCCTTTGTCGAGCGCCTCAAAGCCCAGGCTGAACGCTGGCTTCCGGGCGATCCACTGGACCCGTCGAGCAGCGCCGGGGCGATCGTCGACAGCCGCCAGACCGCGCGCATCATGACGTTTATCGAACAGGCCGAACGCCAGGGCGCGACGAAGGTGTGTGGCGGTCGCCAGTCGATCTTCAACGGCTCCGACAATTTCATTCAACCGACGATCTTCACCGGTGTGCGCCCGGACATGTCGCTGTTTCGCGATGAAGTGTTCGGCCCGGTGCTGGCCGTTACGGCGTTCGATGACGAGGCACAGGCCTTGCAACTGGCCAACGACAGCGTCTACGGTCTGGCCGCTTCGCTGTGGACCGACGACCTCAATCGCGCCCACCGTGTGGCGCGACAATTGCGAGCGGGCACGGTGTCGGTCAACAGCGTCGATGCGCTGGACGTGACGGTGCCTTTTGGCGGCGGCAAGCAGTCGGGATTCGGCCGCGACCTGTCGCTGCACTCATTCGATAAATACACCCAGCTGAAGACCACCTGGTTTCAGCTGCGCTGATAACAGCCGCTCACAACAAAACGGAGAACTGGCGATGACCACACCACGTGAAACCCGCGACTATCAGGCCGCCGACGCTGCGCACCACATCCACGCCTTCGTCGATCAAAAAGCCCTGAACGACGAAGGACCGCGCGTGATGGTCCGCGGCGAGCGTCTGCATCTGTGGGACAACGATGGTCGGCGTTACCTGGATGGCATGTCCGGTTTGTGGTGCACCAATCTCGGTTACGGACGCAAGGATCTGGCCGCGGCGGCGACCCGGCAGCTTGAGCAGTTGCCGTACTACAACATGTTTTTCCACACCACCCACCCGCAGGTGATCGAGCTCTCGGAGCTGCTGTTCAGCCTGTTGCCGGGGCACTACAGCCACGCGATCTACACCAACTCCGGGTCTGAAGCCAACGAGGTGCTGATCCGCACCGTGCGCCGTTACTGGCAGGTGCTCGGCAAGCCCGAGAAGAAAATCATGATCGGTCGCTGGAACGGCTACCACGGTTCTACCCTGGCCGCGACTGCGCTGGGCGGGATGAAATTCATGCATGAAATGGGCGGCATGATCCCGGACATCGAACACATCGACGAGCCGTATTTTTTCGCCCACGAGGGCAATCTCACGCCGGCGGAATTCGGTCTGCGGGCGGCGCAGCAACTGGAAGCGAAGATTCTCGAATTGGGCGCGGACAAGGTCGCGGGCTTCATCGCCGAACCGTTCCAGGGCGCGGGCGGCATGATCTTTCCACCGGAAAGCTACTGGCCGGAAATCCAGCGCATCTGCCGCCAGTACGACGTGCTGTTGTGTGCTGATGAAGTGATCGGCGGGTTCGGTCGTACCGGCGAATGGTTCGCCCATGAGTACTTCGGTTTTGAACCCGACACCTTGTCCATCGCCAAGGGTTTGACCTCCGGCTACATCCCCATGGGCGGGCTGATCCTGTCGAAAAAAATGGCCCAGGTGCTGGTGGAGCAGGGCGGGGTGTTTGCCCACGGCCTGACCTATTCCGGGCACCCGGTGGCGGCGGCGGTGGCGATTGCCAACCTCAAGGCATTGCGCGATGAAGGCGTGGTGACGCGCGTCAAGGATGACATCGGCCCGTACCTGCAACAGTGCTTGCGCGAGGTGTTCGGCAATCACCCGTTGGTGGGCGATATTCAGGGCGTGGGCATGGTCGCGGCGTTGCAATTGGCCGAGGACAAGACCAGCCGCAAGCGCTTCGCCAATGAGAACGACATTGCCTGGCGTTGCCGCACGATTGGCTTTGAAGAAGGGGTGATTATTCGCTCGACGTTGGGGCGGATGATCATGGCGCCGGCGCTGATTGCCAGTCGTGAGGAGATTGATGAGTTGGTGGGCAAGACCTTGAAAGCGCTTGATCGCACAGCGCAGGAGTACGGCCGGATCTGACATCGCAGGAAGGTCCTGCGGACCTTATCGCGAGCAGGCTCACTCCCACAGAGGATTTGTGTTGATCACTATTTTTGTGGCTGACGCAGCCCTCCTGTGGGAGCGAGCCTGCTCGCGATTGCGGTAGCCGAACCCACGACGTTTCATGTTTTGCACCCACCCCGTGCACCCCCGCCAACACCGCCCTTTTACCGGGCACTCTACCCAGTTTTTTCATCACTCCCAGCGACATATTTCCTAATTTTCCTTCTCCCCGCACTGGGCCAACATCGACTTCACCAGTCAGCCCTAAGCTGCCCACCGCAAGGTCCATCAGAGACCCGAGGTGACAGCTGATGTCCAGAGCCGCTGGCCGTACTGCCCATCAAAACTAAATCAACAGCTTTGGGAGTGCTCCATGATCAAGTCCTTGCTTACCCGTCTCGCCCATCCACTGGCGCTCACCGCCATCGCCGCCACGGTCGCCACCAGCGCCCAGGCCGGCACCCTCTCTATCGGTCACACCACCTGGGTGGGCTACGGCACGCTTTATCTGGCCCAGGACCTGGGCTACTTCAAGGAAAACGGCCTGACCGTCGAATTGCCCGTCGTCGAAGAAGCCTCCATGTACATGGCCGCGCAGGCCTCGGGGGAGTTGTCGGGCTCGGCGTCGACCATCGACGAAGTGCTGAAATACCGTCCGCAATTCTGCTTCAAGGCCGTGGCCGCCCTGGACGACAGTCATGGTGGCGACGGCGTGCTGGTGGGCAAGGACGTCAAGAGTCTGCAGGAGCTGAAAGGCAAAGCGGTGGCAGTGAACGAAGGGTCGACGTCGCAGTTCTGGTTGTCTTATCTGCTGAAAAAACACGGCATGACCATGAGCGACATCACCGTGCAGAACATGACGGCTGACGATGCCGCCACCGCGTTCATCGCCGGGCGCGTGCCGGCTGCCGTGACGTGGGAACCGCATCTGTCGATGGTGCGCAGCAAACAGCAAGGCAAGGTGCTGATTGACAGCAGCAGTACTCCGGGAGTGATTGTCGACGTGGTGGCGCTCAACTGCTCGGTCATCGAGAAGCAGCCGGAAGACGTCAAGGCGCTGGTCGCAGGTTTGTACAAGGCCGTCCAGTACACCAAGGATCATCCGGAAGAAGCCTACAAGATCATGGCCAAGGGCGTTGGTGGCTACCTGGCCGATCCGAAGGAACTGGCCGCCGCCGCGAAAGGCGTGCGGTTCTACGATCAGGCGATGAGCGAGAAACTTCTGGGCGCGCCGGGTGCGCCTGGGGACAGCGAGGCGTTGATCAAACTGGCCAACGAAACCGCCAGTGAATTGCAGGGTAAACCCTACAACGTCAGCAATGACGATCTGATCGACAACCGCTTCGTCACCCCGCTGTAGGAGGTTCGCATGTTCAAGCGCAATTCATGGCTGAGCCGCTGCATCACGCCCAAGACCGGTCTGCCGGTGCAGGTGATCTGGAGCGCCAGCGGCCTGGCCTGGGTGTTGCTGGTGGGCTTGTGGGCCGGCTTGTCTTACGGCGGTGTGGTGCCGGGGATGTTCCTGCCGACACCGGGTGCGGTGGTTGAAGCCGCCGTGCGCCTGAGCCGCGACGGCACGCTCGGTTTACACGTGTGGGCCAGTCTCGAAGTGGTGATGGTCGGGTTTATTATCTCGTCGCTGGTGGCCGTGCCGCTGGGGTTGCTGATGGGCAGCTTCCGCATCGTTCAGGCGTTCCTCGAACCGATGGTCAACTTCATTCGCTACCTGCCGGTGACGTCGTTCGTGCCGCTGTTCATTCTGTGGATCGGCATCGGCCTGGAGCAACGGGTTTCGGTGATCATCTTCGGCGTGTTCTTCCAGCAACTGGTGATGATCGCCGACGTGTCAAAAGGCATCTCCAAAGACCTGATCAACGCCTCCTACACCCTCGGTTCAACTCGTCGCGATGCGGTGCTGCACGTGATCGCGCCAGCGTCGTTGCCCGGTGTGCTCGACACCCTGCGCGTGACCATGGGCTGGGCCTGGACTTACCTGGTGGTGGCCGAGCTGGTAGCGGCGTCCAGTGGCCTGGGTTACCTGAGCCTCAAAGCCATGCGCGGGTTTCAGGTTGACGTGATCTTCCTGGCTATCGCGATCATCGGCCTGCTTGGCCTGTTCACCGATCAACTGTTCCGCTTCCTACGTCTGAGGATCGCCGCATGGGCTCAGTAACCGCAGTCAACACTCGTTTCGTCACGTCCCAGTCGGCTCCGGTACAGGCCGCGCCACGGTTGCAAGTGGACAAGGTCAGCCTGCGCTACCAGAAGCCTGACGGGGGGATGTTTACCGCACTGGAGAAGGTGTCGTTCGAGGTGCCCGATCAACAATTCGCGGTGCTGGTCGGGCCGTCAGGCTGTGGCAAGTCGAGCCTGTTGTACCTCACCGCCGGGCTCAACGAACCCACGGAAGGCGAGATCTACGTGGGCGGTCAGCAAGTGCAGGGGCCGGGTGCGGATCGCGGCATGGTGTTCCAGAGCTACACCCTGTTCCCCTGGCTGACCGTGCGCCAGAACGTCGAATTCGGTCTCAAACGGCGGGGTATGGCGGCCGCGCAGCGCAAGGAAATCGTCGACTACTACGTCAATGAAGTGGGCTTGACCGGCTTTGCCGACAACTACGCCAAGCAGCTGTCCGGCGGCATGATGCAACGTGTGGCGATTGCTCGCGCGCTGGCCAACGATCCGCAGATTCTGCTGATGGACGAGCCCTTCGGTGCCCTCGATAGCCAGACTCGCCTGCAAATGCAGCAGCTGTTATTGCGGGTTTGGGGCAACAGCAAAAAAACCGTGCTGTTCGTGACCCACGATATCGACGAGGCGATTCTGTTGGGGGATCGGGTCTACGTGATGGGCGCGCGGCCGGGGAGGATCAAGCAGATTCTGGATGTGCCGATCGAACGTCCACGCCACTTAAACATGGTCATGGAGCGCTCATTTATCGAGATGAAACGCGAGATTTTCGGGTTGCTGCATGATGAGCTGGAAGAGGCGCATTGATATCGGCCAAACACAATCCACCTTTGGGAGTGAGCCTGTGTGGTGAGGGAGCTTGTCGAATCGTCGCACCGTCCTGCTCGGCTGCGCAGCAGATTCAAAGCTGTTGGGGCCGCTTCGCGACCCAGCGGGACGGTGCGACGATTCGACAAGCTCCCTCGCCACACAGGCTCGCCCACAGTTTTGTGTTCAGCCAAAGATTACGGTGCTGCCGGCAACAGAAACCGCGCGATCACCGGCAAGTGATCGGAAATGCGCAACGTATCGTCCTGCCTCACCATGGCCTCGACCCGTTTGATTCGCGGGCTGTAGAACAGGTAATCAACCGTTCGGTCCGGGCCGTTCAAGCCCGGATCATTGGGGTAATGCGTCAGCCACAGCGCCCGGTCGGCACCGCTGGCTTCGTTGTTGGTGGGGATCATCGGGTACTTGTCCCACAGCAGATGCAGCGCGCTGTCTGCGGAGTAGGGCGTGCGTTGTTCGTTGGGCAGGCGCTGGAATTGCCCCAACGGCAACAGATTGAAATCACCGCCAATCAGCCATGGTGTGCCTCGGCTTTCGTATCGGTCGAGCACCTTGCCCACGGCGGTCACCTGGTCTTGCAGCGTTTCATCCGATTGGGTGGCGCGGTCCAGATGCGTATTGAGCGCGGCGATCTGGCCGCCATCGCTCAACGGCAGATACGTGACCAGCAGAGCGTTTTTCGGTTTGAACTGACGGCTGATGAAGTTGACGGGCTCGAGAGGCAATTGCAGGCGTTCGGCGTGTTCGATCTGGTAGCGGCTGAGGGTGGCGAGTTGCCGGCCGACGGCGCCAAAGATGTGGGGCTCGGGAACGAATTCGGCCTTCCAGTCGAACGCGTGGGCGCTGCAGGGGTAGAGATCGGCGAGCCGTTCCTGGAGCAGTTTGAGCTGGTTCTGGTAATCACTGGCTTTGGCGCCGTCATCCAGCTCCTGCAACAGCACGATGTCCGGCTGCTCGTCACGGATCACCCGCGCGACTTCATCGAGGCTGAATGCCATGTCTTCCGGCGTGGGATTTTCGTCATTGCCTTGGGCCAGGTCGTTCCAGAACACATAGCGCTTGCCTGCCAGGTACTGGACGTTCCAGGTCATTATCTTCAGCGCTTGGCCAGGCACCAGCGTGGGGGCCTGTGCGTTGCAACTGACGGGCAACATTTCCTTGGCCCCTGGGCGCCAGGTCAGGTTGTAGATCAGCAGGGCGACCAGGGCGATCGCGATCAGCAGGCCCAGCAAGGTGTAGCGCAGTAGACGGGTCATGGCTCGGCTTTTATCGCGTTACAAAAGATGAGCCCGAGCATAACCGAGCGTCGGGCGTAATCCCAAGGATGTTAGCGTGATCACCCGCCCCTTGTAGCAGCTGGCGAAGCCTGCGTCCGGCTGCGAAGCAGTCGTAAACGGTATACGCGGTTTGCCTGAAACACCGCGACCAAAGATTTCTACGACTGCTGCGCAGCCGGACGCAGGCTTCGCCAGCTGCTACAGGTAGTTTGCGGCGTCTGTTACAGCGGGCCATCGGTTTTGGCCGGTTGTTCGCTGATCAACATGAACAAACGGAACAGCACCACGCTGGTGAACAGTTGCAGGAAGCTGTGAGCGCTGTCGATCAGCAGTGAAATGACCGGGTTCTGCGGGTCGGGGTAGATCGCCAGCGTCGCGCCCTTGAGCACCCACAACGGGCCCATCACACACAGAATGCACACCAGGATTCTCAGGAAATGCCCCCGGGTCAGGCGCAGGCTTTCCTTCATGGCGGCAAGCGGGGCCAATCCACGCAGCACCAGCAGGTATTCGCCGAAGGCCAGGGTCACCATCAGCCAGATGCCTGGCAGGAAATACAGCGACAAGCCGAGCAGGATCAGCAGCGTGTTAAGGGCCGTCAGCAGGGCGAAGCGCGGCCACAAGGTCGCGGACATCGCCAGCAGGTCACGGGTGCGCGGCGATTCGCCACGACTGCGGGCGTCGAGAAACAGGATCAGTGCGGCGGTATAGAGCGGGTAGATCAACAAACCGACGATCACGCTGATGCCGGGAAAGCTGTCCGGCTCAGTGGAGTAGTCGACCACTTGTTGCAACAGCGCCTCGAAGATCACCAACGGCAGGCACAGCCGCACGATCTGGCCCAGATTGCGCTTGAAGAAATACAGAGAGTCACGCAGTACATCGAAGGAATTCATCAGTCGGTATCGCAGGTTGAAAGCAGTGGCTCACTTTAACCGATGATGCACTTGGCGGCGCAAACGTAAACGTTCGGTAAAGGTCATTGAAACATCCTGTATCAGCCTCCATTACCAGTAGGCACCTTATCCACAGTGGATGAGGACGACGAAATTCCCGGCAATCTACGAGGTCGCCATGAACAGCGAAGAACAAACCCTGATCGATGGACTGTTTTCCCGGCTGCAGCAGGCCGAAACGGATTCAGCCCCGCGTGACGCCCAGGCCGAGGCGCGGATCAAGGAACACCTGACTCGCCAGCCCGCAGCAGGCTATTTCATGACCCAGGCGATTCTGGTGCAAGAGGCAGCCCTCAAGAGCCTCGACCAGCAGAACAAGCAACTCACCCAGCAAGTCCAGCAATTGCAGGCCGAGCTGCAGCAAGCCAAAGCACAGCCGTCGGCACCCGCGAGTGGTGGTTTCCTGTCGAGCATCTTCGGCGGTGGTTCCCGCGATCCGCAGCCAGCGCCCACTCAATCGGCACCGGTGTCGAGCGGTGGAGGCTGGCGTGAGCCGGCGCGTCCTTCGTTCAATTCACAGCCCGCTCAGCAGAACTTCGGTGCTGCACCCCCTCAGCAGAATTACGCCGCGCAGCAACCGGCGGGCGGCAGTTTTCTCGGGGGCGCCCTGAAAACGGCAGCCGGCGTGGCGGGTGGCGTGATGCTGGCACAAGGCATCAGCAGCCTGTTCAATCACAATCAGCAGCCCGAAGTGGTTGAAGTGATCAAGGAAGAACCGGCTCAGGTCAACGATCAGAGCGGCGGCGACAATGGTTGGGGCGATGACCAGCGCGTCGCTGACAACAGCGCCAGCGATCAGGGCGGTTATGCCGATGCTGATTACAGTGACGACAGTTCGTCATTCTTTGGCGCAGATGACGACTCCTTCGTCTGATTCCGTTGCGGCGAGGGGGCAACCTCTCTCGCCGCATGGCTGATTATTCGCGGAACATTCCTTCGTGCTGGCATACTGGGCTCCCTTTCGGGCCTGGTGCCTGATCCAGCCTGCGCGTCTGCGCGCGAACGAGGATGAACGGTGAAAAAAATCGCAGTGTTCGCCGATGTCCAGAACCTCTATTACACCGTGCGTCAGGCCTATGGTTGCCACTTCAACTACGCCGCTTTGTGGGCTGATATCAGCAAACAGGGCGAGATTGTCGAGGCTTATGCCTACGCGATCGATCGTGGCGACAGCAAACAGCAGCAGTTCCAGCAGATCCTGCGCAACCTGGGCTTCGTCGTGAAGCTGAAACCCTATATCCAGCGCAGCGACGGCTCGGCAAAGGGTGATTGGGACGTGGGCATTACCCTCGATATCATGGACGCCGCCGATCATGTCGACGAAGTCGTGTTGGCTTCCGGCGACGGTGATTTCGACATGCTGCTCGAGCGCATCATCAGCAAGCACGGCGTGCAAGCCGTGGCTTACGGCGTACCTGGCCTGACCGCCAATTCGCTGATCCGCGCCGCCAGCCGCTACGTGCCGATCGAAGGCGCGTTGCTGCTCAAGAATTGATTTATACGGAGTTGAAACAGGTTTGGAACGCATAGCAGTCATCGACTTTGAAACCACCGGGATCTCACCGAGCAGCAGTTGCCGGGCCACGGAAATCGCCGTGGTGATCCTTGAACAGGGGCGCATCGTCGAGCGTTACCAGAGCCTGATGAACGCTGGCGTGCGTGTGCCGGGATTCATCGAACAACTCACCGGCATCAGCAACGCCATGCTGCGTACCGCACCCTCGGCCGAGAAAGTGATGAATGAGGTCAACGAGTTCGTTGGCATCACGCCTCTGCTGGCGCACAACGCGGCGTTCGACCAGAAGTTCTGGGACTTCGAGATGGGGCGCATCAAGCGCACCCGCTTGCAGAACTTTGCCTGTTCACTGCTGCTCGCCCGTCGTCTGATGCCGGCGGCGCCGAACCATAAACTCGGCACCCTCACCACCTTCGCGCAACTACCCCACACGGGCCAGGCTCACCGGGCCATGGCCGATGCGGAGATGGCGGCCAACCTGACGGCGCACCTGGCCCAGGAATTACGGCAGAAGCATGGGCTGCGCGAGCTGTCCCATGATTTGCTGTGCAGTTTGCAGAAAGTGCCGGCGGCGAAGATCAATGAGCATTTGAAGCGGCATCGCGGGTTCTGACAGAAACACGGTAGATCCGCTGAACTGCTGAGCGCCTGCCCCCTCGAACTCCCGCATCCCTGACTTCCTGAACCCCCGACCCCCGAACCCCCGACCCCCGAACCCCCGAACCCCTGAAACCCCGGCCCCCCGAACCCCTGTAGGAGCTGTCGAGTGAAACGAGGCTGCGATCTTTTGATCTTGTCTTCAAAAATCAAGATCAAAAGATCGCAGCCTCGTTTCACTCGACAGCTCCTACAGGGTTCCTACCACTTTGTTTTTAAAGTGTACTGGCGCTAAAAACCGGTTTTGTAACTTATCTTTAACCGCTGGCCTTTCTAGAATAACCGTTCTTTTGTCTTGCCTTCGAGCTGCCCCATGCCTGGCTTACGTCGCTTCCCCTTACCGTTGATCGCCGCATTTTTCGCGTTGTACGTGATTTGGGGCTCTACCTACCTGGTGATTCGCATTGGCGTGGAATACTGGCCGCCGTTGCTGCTCGCCGGTATTCGCTTCGTGATTGCGGGCACGCTGATGTACGCGTTTCTGCGCTGGCGCGGGGCACCTGCACCGACCTGGGCGCAGTGGAAAGCGGCAGGCATCATAGGCATTCTGCTGTTGAGCTGCGGTAACGGCGCGGTCAGTATTGCCGAACATACAGGCGTTGCTTCAGGTGTAGCCGCTTTGGCAGTGGCGACGGTGCCCTTGTTTACCTTGCTCTGCGGATACTTCTGGGGCGCGCGAAATACCCGTCTCGAATGGGCCGGGATTGTGCTTGGGTTGATCGGCATTGGCATGTTGAACCTCGGCTCCAACCTGCAATCGAGCCCGACGGGCGCAGCTTTGCTGGTCTTCGCCGCAGCGGCATGGGCTTTTGGGTCGGTCTGGAGCAGACACCTGCCGTTGCCCCAGGGCGCGATGGCCAGCGCGGTGGAAATGCTGGTGGGCGGCGTTGTGTTGTTGATCGGCAGCGCCGTAAGCGGCGAACGCCTGGAAAGCCTGCCACCGGTTGAAGGTTGGGTGGCCCTGGCGTATCTGATCTTCTTCGGCTCGATCATCGCGTTCAACGCATACATGTACCTGTTGAAAAACGTGCGACCTGCGGCGGCCACAAGCTATGCCTACGTGAACCCGGCGGTCGCGGTATTGCTCGGGATTGTGTTTGTCGGTGAGACCATCGGAATTGAAGAAGCGTTGGCCATGGCCGTGATCATCAGCGCCGTGGTCCTGATCGGGTTGCCGCAGTGGCGCCGCGCTCCGGTCAAACCCGCTGCAGCGGTGTCGACAGAATCCCGAGTGAATTAGGGTAAACTGCGCGGCATTGCATCATGTTTTGCACACTTGTGTTTTGAAAAACCCGCGCTGAATTTTCCTACGGTAATCCCATGACTTTCGCCACCCTTGGCCTGATCGAACCCTTGCTGCGCTCTCTTGAGACGCTCGGCTACCAGACCCCGACGCCGGTCCAGGCGCAAGCCATTCCAGCGGTGCTGGCCGGTCGCGACCTGATGGCCGCCGCCCAGACGGGGACAGGCAAGACCGCCGGTTTCGCGCTGCCACTCCTGCAATTGCTGGCCATGGAAGGGCCGAAAGTGGCGTCCAACTCGGTGCGCGCACTGATCCTGGTGCCGACTCGTGAATTGGCGGAACAGGTTCACGAAGCCGTGCGTCAGTACGCCGAGAATCTGCCGTTGAGCACTTACGCGGTATACGGCGGCGTCAGCATCAACCCGCAGATGATGAAGCTGCGCAAAGGTGTCGACGTGCTGGTGGCGACCCCGGGTCGTTTGCTCGACCTGTATCGCCAGAAGGCCCTCAAGTTCAATCAGCTGCAAACCCTGATTCTTGACGAAGCTGACCGCATGCTCGATCTGGGTTTTTCGGAAGAGCTGGGGAATATTTACCGCGTGCTGCCGAAGCAACGTCAGACGCTGTTGTTTTCCGCGACCTTCTCCGACGCCATCCGTTTGTTGGCCGGGCAAATGCTCAACGACCCTCTGAGCATCGAGGTCAGCCCGCGCAACGTTGCCGCCAGCACCGTCAAGCAATGGGTTGTGGTGGTGGACAAGAAGCGCAAGCCGGAGCTGTTCATCCATTTGCTGCGCAAGGGCAAGTGGAAGCAGGTGCTGGTGTTCGCCAAGACCCGTAACGGTGTGGACGCGCTGGTGGAAAAACTCCAGGGCCTGGGCATCAACGCCGACGGCATCCACGGGGACAAACCACAGGCGACGCGCCAGCGTGCACTGGACCGTTTCAAGGCCAGCGAAGTACAGATCCTGGTAGCTACTGACGTGGCGGCCCGCGGTCTGGATATCGAAGATTTGCCGTTGGTGGTCAACTTCGACCTGCCGATCGTGGCGGAAGACTACATTCACCGCATTGGTCGTACCGGTCGTGCAGGTGCAACCGGACAGGCGATTTCGCTGGTTTGTGCGGATGAAGTGAATCTGCTGTCGGCCATTGAAACGTTGACGCGTCAGACGTTGCCTCGGCAGATGGAGCACGATTTCGAACCCGAACACCGCGTGCCGGACACCGATGCCAGCGGTCAGGTCGTGAAGAAACCGAAAAAGCCGAAGAAGCCAAAAACCTCCGGCGGCGGCAAACGCAACCTGGGCAAGTGGGTCGAGAGTGGGGATGCTTCGGCGCCGGAACCTTCGATCAAGCCTGTGCGAAAAGTCCCGGTGTTCAATACTGGTCCGCGTAAGAAGAAGCCTTAATTCGCTGCTTGAGACCGAGTTGCGCCGATCGTCGGATCGCCGCCCGGAGCAACTCGGTCTTAACTAATACGCCTCAGCCAGTCCACCATCCCCAAACCCGCCGCACGCCCACTGGCGAAACACGCCGTCAGCAAATACCCCCCCGTCGGCGCCTCCCAATCGAGCATTTCCCCAGCGCAAAACACGCCAGGCACTTGCTTGAGCATCAAACGTTCATCCATCGCTTCGAACAACACACCACCCGCACTGCTGATGGCTTCGTCCAGTGGGCGGGTTTTCACCAGGGTCAGTGGCAGCGCTTTGATCGCTTTGGCCAGCAGCGCCATATCGGCAAAGGTTTCAGCCGGTGTGAGTTCTCTCAGCAGCGCCGCTTTGACGCCATCAATCCCGAGCTGACTGTGCAAGTGTTTGGACAGGGAGCGTGAGCCCCGTGGTTTATCCAGTGCCGCCTGGACTTTATCCACAGGGCGGCCCGGCAACAGGTCCAGATGAACGGTTGCTGAGCCGTGCTGATTGATGGCTTCGCGGATCGGAGCCGACAGGGCGTAAACCAGGCTGCCTTCAATCCCGGTCGCCGTTATCACGCATTCGCCGAGCCGTGGGACGTCGTCATTGAGGCCGATGGCGATATTTTTCAGCGGCGCGCCAGCGAATTTACTGACCATCAAATCACTCCAGGCCTGCACCTCGAAGCCGCAATTGCTGGGCTGCAATGGCGCCAGTCCTACGCCGCGTTGTTCCAATGGCAGCATCCACGCGCCGTCCGAACCCAGGCGCGACCAGCTTCCACCGCCCAGTGCGAGCAGGGTAGCGTCGGGTTTAACGGTTTTTTCGCCGTCGGGGCTGTCGATGCGCAAGCTGCCGTTGTTATCCCAGCCCAGCCAGCGGTGGCGGGTGTGGATAACTACGCCAGCCTCGCGTAAGCGTTTGAGCCAGGCACGCAGCAGGGGAGCGGCTTTCATGTCGGTAGGAAACACTCGGCCCGAGCTGCCGACAAAGGTCTCGATGCCCAGATCATGAATCCACTGGCACAGGGCATCAGCGCCGAATGAGCGCAACAGCGGGGCGATCTGTGGAGCGCGTTGGGCATACCGGGAGAGAAACGCCGGGTAGGCTTCGGAATGGGTGATGTTCATGCCGCCAACCCCGGCCAACAGGAATTTTCGCCCTACCGAAGGCATGCCGTCGTACAGGTCCACCTTGATCCCGGCCTGGCTCAGCACTTCGGCCGCCATCAGTCCAGCGGGGCCGCCGCCGATGATGGCGACGTGAGAGGAAGAGAAGGGTGAAGGTTTGGTCATGGCGAGCGCTGCGGTGTGGCGGAATAAGGCGCGCATTCTATCAGCACGAATCTATGCAGGAGTGAGCCTGCTCGCGATAGCGGTCATTCAGTCGACATCACGGTTGAATGATAAATCGCCATCGCGAGCAGGCTCGCTCCCACAGGGGGAAGTGAATGCTTCTGGAGCTGATCAAAAAACAACCACCACTTTGCAGGCTATATACATCAAGGCCTGCAGTCCCTTTCACTCAGGTTATCCACAGGCAGTTCCACAGGCATTGTGGGTAAAGCATCCACAGCTCAATGACACCCTGATGACAGCCAGACCCGTTGCGCGCTGTGGTGCAGAATCCCGTGTCGACGCGCCAGGGCCTTGCGGTCTTTGCTGTAGCCGCCGCCGATGACCCCGACCACGGGGATATCCCTGCCGAGGCAATGCCGCATCACGCTTTCGTCCCGTGCGGCGACGCCTTCGTCTGTCAGCTTCAGGTAGCCGAGCGCGTCGTCTTTATGCACATCGACGCCGGCGTCGTACAACACCAGGTCGGGTTGGTACAGCGGCAGCAAATAGTTGAGCGCATCGTCCACGACTTTCAGGTAATCGGCGTCGCCCATGCCCATTGGCAAGGGAATGTCCCAGTCGCTTTCGGCCTTGCGTGCAGGAAAGTTCTTCTCGCAGTGCAGGGAAACGGTGATCGCTTCAGGGGTGTTGTGCAGAATCCGCGCCGTCCCGTCGCCCTGATGCACATCGCAATCGAAAATTAACACTCGATTCACCCGACCGCTTTGCAGAAGGAAATGGCTGATGACGGCCAGGTCATTGAAGATGCAGAAACCGGCGGGGTGATCGTAATGCGCATGGTGTGTGCCGCCTGCCAGGTGGCAGGCCAATCCGTGTTCCAGCGCCTGCTCGGCCGCCAGCAGTGAACCGCCAACCGCCCGTATCGTCCGGCGTGCCAGGGCTTCGCTCCAGGGCAGGCCGAGACGCCGCTGGTCTTCACGGGACAACTCGCCACCCATGTAGCGTTCGATATACGCAGGGTCATGAGCGAGGGCGAGAATCTCTGGCGGGCACAGTTCCGGACGCAACAGGTCGGCGTCCCGGGTCAACCCGCTGTCTACCAGGTGATCGCGCAGCAGGCGAAATTTGTCCATGGGAAAGCGGTGATCCGCCGGGAACTCAGGACTGTAGTCTTCGTGGTAGATCAACGGCAGGGGCATGGCTGATTTATCTTGGATGCGTGCAGGAATGAATGAAGGATCCTACCAGCGATGTAAACTTGAGACATGGAAAGGGGGAGCACGATGGAGCCGATACTGGAACTCGAGAGCGCACGCCTGCTGTTGCGGCAATGGCGCGATGAGGATTTGCCGGAATTTGCGGCGATGTGCGCCAACCCACAAGTGATGTGTTACTTCCCGGCGCCCTTGAGTCGGCTTGAAAGCGCCTCGTTGATCGGTCGCATTCGTGGACATTTTGCCGAGCATGGTTTCGGTCTCTGGGCACTGCAACGCAAGGACACGGGGGCTTTTATCGGTTTTACCGGGCTGGGTGTGGTCGGTTTCGACGCGCCCTTCACGCCGGCCATCGAGATCGGCTGGCGCCTGGCGCGTGAACACTGGGGGCTGGGTTATGCCAGTGAAGCGGCCTGGACCGCTCTGCGCTGCGGGTTTGACCGATTGGCATTGAAAGAAGTGGTGGCCTTCACCGCGCAATCCAACCTGCCATCGGAGAAAGTCATGCAGGCCATCGGCATGCACCATGATTCAGCCGATGACTTTGAGCATCCCAAGCTCGCCCTCGGCCATCCTCTGCGTCACCATGTGCTGTACCGCATCACCCGTGAACAATGGCTGCAAACCTTGCATGGCTAAGCTCGCCTGGATGTTTACAATGGCTCCCATAATGGCGCTGGCCAGAAATTGAATCGGCCGCCGCAGCCAAGACTGCGCGGCATTGCGTTGTGTTAGGAGAGTCTGAATGAGCCAAGTGTTGGATGATCTGGTCGACCTGCTGACCCTGGAACCGATCGAGGAAAACCTGTTTCGTGGCCGTAGTCAGGATCTGGGCTTTCGCCAGTTGTTCGGCGGTCAGGTCATCGGTCAGTCCCTGTCGGCGGCCAGTCAGACGGTTGAAGAAGCGCGCCATGTGCATTCGATGCACGGTTATTTCCTGCGTCCGGGCGATTCCGCTCTGCCAGTGGTTTACCAGGTGGACCGGGTGCGTGACGGCGGCAGTTTCAGTACACGTCGGGTGACGGCGATTCAGAAGGGCAACCCGATTTTTACCTGCAGCGCGTCGTTCCAGTATGACGAGGAAGGCTTCCAGCATCAGGCCGAGATGCCGGTGGTGGTCGGTCCGGAAAACCTCCCGTCAGAGCTCGAACTGGCCCAGCAGCGTGCGCACCTGATCCCGGAACACATGCGCGAAAAACTGCTGTGCGCCAAACCCATCGAATTCCGGCCGATTACCGAGAAAGACCCCTACAACCCGGCACCGTCCGATCCGGTCAAGTACGTCTGGTTTCGTGCCGACGGTGCCTTGGCCGATTCGCCGGCGCTGCATAAATACCTGTTGGCCTACGCGTCGGATTTTGGCTTGCTGACCACCTCGATGCAGCCCCATGGCAAATCGGTCTGGCACAAGGACATGCAGGTCGCCAGCCTGGATCACGCGCTGTGGTTCCACGCGGATCTGCGCGCCGATGACTGGTTGCTGTACGCGATGGACAGCCCGTGGGCCGGCAACTCCCGCGGATTTACCCGTGGCAGCGTGTTCAACCGCGCCGGGCAACTGGTGGCGTCGGTCACGCAGGAAGGCCTGATTCGCCACCGCAAGGATTGGGCATGAGTCTGGGCGAGGTGCGCCATTGGGTGTTCGACATGGACGGCACCCTGACGGTGGCTGTGCACGACTTCGCGGCGATTCGCGTGGCGCTGTCGATCCCTGCCGAGGACGATATCCTGACCCACCTCGCCGCACTCCCGGCTGAGGAAGCGGCGGCAAAACATGCGTGGCTGCTGGAGCACGAACGTGATCTGGCGCTAGGTTCAACACCGGCGCCGGGCGCGGTGGAGCTGGTGCGTGAATTGGCAGGACGCGGCTACCGTCTGGGTATCCTTACGCGTAACGCGCGGGAACTGGCGCATGTGACGCTGGAGGCCATCGGCCTGGCTGACTGTTTCGCGATGGAAGATGTGCTGGGGCGCGATGAGGCGCCGCCGAAACCTCATCCGGGCGGGTTGTTGAAGCTGGCTGAAGCCTGGAACGTGCCGGCCAGCGAGATGGTGATGGTGGGCGATTACCGCTTTGATCTGGATTGCGGCCGGGCGGCGGGTGCGCGGACGGTGTTGGTGAACCTGCCGGACAATCCGTGGCCGGAGTTGACGGACTGGCATGCGGCGGATTGTGTGGCATTGCGGGAAATGATTTCAGTTTGAGGACCTCTTCGCTAGCAGGCTAGCTCCCACATTGACTGAATCAACCTCAGGACTATCGATCAGCAAAGAACCCTGTGGGAGCTAGTCTGCTAGCGATGGCGTCAATCCAGGCGCCAACGTTTACTGACCCAACAATACCTTCAGCCCCTCCGGTGACGTAAACATCCCCGCCCCATCATGCCCAACCCCGGGCACCTCGATCAGTTGCTGGTTCAACCCCTCAGGACGCTCGCGCTTTAAATACTCGAAATAATTGCGCCCGCGCATCAGCCGATTCGGGCCTTGAGCTTTCGCCTCGCACCCCTTGTCCAGCGCCGGATGATTCGGGTCGGTGTCCTGCTGGCCCAACAGGTAAACGATGTCACGCTTGGCGTATTGCTGCGCAAGCGTCGCAGGGGTTTGTCCTTGTGCATAGGCAGGCAAATCCGCGAGCCCATACTTCCAGCGGTTGAAACCGGGGCAGGCCGCATGGTTGAACGCCACCGGTCGTCGCTCATCGAAATACGCATAGGAAGAAGGATTGGCGATCACGTAACGCACGTGCACGCCGGCCGCTTCCAGGTCCGGCTGATCGCTGCTCAGCAGTGCATACCGTTGCACCACCTGAGCGCCGCCGGAGTGCCCGGCAATGATGACTTCCTTCACGTCTGGAAACTGTCGACGGTCAGCAAACCGGCCGATGATTTGGTCGAGCGCTGCGTAGGAACTGAGAGGAAACGGCGCGGTGGATAAACCGCCCGCCATCCACTCATTACCCTTCCAACGCAACACGGTGTCGGGCAATGGGTGCAGGGCGAGATCTGTTTCGTTGAGGAACTGGGGGGCGACCACCAGCGTGGTGGACGTTTGTCCGGCCAGTTCGGCCGCGTGTTCGGCACTCTGGCGATAGGTTTCAGCATTGCGTAACCGACCATGCAGGATGATCAGTACGCGTTCGATCTTCGCAGGCGCCGGGCCGATGCCGACGGCCATCTCACCTTCTTTCAACAACAACCGCCCGGGGCTTACTTCTTTCACGCCATGCTCGGCGGCGAGGGTACTTGCGCAGGTAAACAACAGCATCAACAGCCAATTTTTCATTTACAGATTTTTCGCCGCAAAGGTATCGCACTGGCCAACCTGGCCTTGCGCAAATCCGGTTTTGAACCAGCGCACCCTTTGCGCTGACGTGCCATGGGTAAACGAGTCCGGCACCACGCGACCCTGGCCTTGCTGTTGCAAGCGGTCGTCGCCGATGGCGTTGGCGGCGTTCAAGGCTTCTTCGATATCACCGGGCTCAAGCCAGTTCAGGCGTTTCTGCGCATTGTTTGCCCAGACGCCGGCCAGGCAATCGGCCTGAAGCTCCTGGCGAACCAGCAAACCGCCGTCACCTTCCATCTGCCGACCTTGCTGGCGCGCAGCCTGAATTTTCGCCGACACCCCGAGCAACGTCTGAACGTGGTGGCCGACTTCGTGAGCGATTACATAAGCCTGTGCAAAGTCGCCGGCTGCGGAAAAGCGTTGGGACATTTCCTGGAAGAAACTCATGTCCAGGTAAACCTTCTGGTCTGCGGGGCAATAAAACGGGCCGGTCGCCGACGTCGCCAAACCACACGCCGAGTTGACGCGGTTGCTGAACAACACCAGGGTCGGGTTTTTATACTGCCGTCCCGCCTGCTGAAAAATCTGGCCCCAGGTGTCTTCGGTATCACCCAGGATCGAGCGCACGAACTCGGCACTCTCATCGTTGGCCGGTGGCGCTTTGCGCGTCTGGGTGGTCGCCGGTGCCGATTGCTCACTCATCTGCCCGGTCAATTGCCCGAGGATCTGCAAGGGATCCTGCCCGGTGATCCAGCCGATGCCGACGATCAGGATGATGGCCGTCAGGCTCAAACCTTTGCCGCCACCAAAGCGCATCCCACCGCCACCACCGCCGACGTCATCGCCACGGGCATCTACCACGTTGTCGCTGCGTCGGCCTTTTTTCCATAGCATGTGGGAATCCTCTTTCCTTGCGTGATGAACAAACGTGGTGATGAGTGTTGCTGGTGAGCAGGTGCCGCGCCAGTCCGGTCGTCTGACAGCCTTATGGCGCGGCGGTTCTGTGCCTGGGGTGATATCAGCGATTTGAGCTGACGAAGGGGATTACAGGGTTTCGGCAGTAAAGGTATCGCAGGCGTCTATCGTACCCACGGTAAAACCTTGGGTGAACCAGTGCTGGCGTTGCTGCGAGGTACCGTGGCTGAACGTCTCAGGCAAAACGTTGCCTTTACGCAGCGCCTGCAGGTAGTCGTCACCGAAGGTTGACGCGGCGTTCAGCGCGAGGTCGATATCCCCCGGTTCCAGCCACTCGTGCCGCTTTTGCGCATGGTGCGCCCAGATTCCGGCCAGGCAGTCGGCTTGCAGTTCGCCGCGAACCTCGAGGCCGCCGTCACCCGTCACGGGCCGTTGTTCGATGAGGGCTTTTTCCAATGGCTCGGACAGACCCAGTTCAAGCTGCACATGATGACCGACCTCGTGAGCGATGATGTAGGCCTGGGCAAAATCGCCCACCACCGAAAGGCGCTCGGACATGAGTCGGAAAAAATCGAGATCCAGATAAACCTGCTTGTTCGTCGGGCAATAAAACGGGCCGCCCCCGGAGCCGATGTAACCGCATCCCGAATTCACTCCATTGCCGAACAGGGTCAACGTCGGTTCGGGGTAGTGTTTTCCGGTTTGGGCAAAGAGGTCCTTCCAGGTGTCTTCGGTATCGCCCAGCACGGCCTGAACGAACGTCAGTTGCGGGTCGATGGCGGGCACGGGAAAGCCAGAGGTGTTCTGCACGGGTGGAATGTCTTGCGGTGGGCTCAGCGCCGTGTACACGCCGGCGCCTGTGAGTGCGAACGCCAATCCTGCGCCGAGTACTAACCCTGTAGGTTTGCGGGCATCCTTGCCCTCGCGAGTGTCGTTAACGTTGGTGCTGCGTCTTGCCTTGTTCCATAACATGGTGGTGGTCTCTCATGGATTGATGAAGGCGGGTAATCGCCCTGTCCATGAATAACCGTATCTGCCTGGGAGTGCGGGCTGAATGTGTAAGCGAGCGTTAGGGATGATCACTGTGGCCGCTAGTTCCAGATTTCGCATTCACCCCATTGTCTTTTAGAATCATCGAAATCTTTTCGTTGGAACCCCCATGGCCGGCAGTCAGATCGAACGAGTTTTCAGCGTCCTGGAAAGCCTCACCAGCGACCCCCGCGGCGTGCCCCTGCAGATGCTCGCGGAGCAGTTGGACATCCCGAAAAGTGCGACGCACCGCTTGCTTGCCGAACTAACTCGATTGGGTTACGTCCGGCAAAACCCGGAGAACCTGCGCTATCAGCTGTCGACCAAACTGGTGGCGATGGGGTTTCGTTATCTGTCGAGTAGCGGTGCCGACATTGTCCAGCCTGTGCTCGATCGGCTTGCCCAGGAAACCGGTGAACTGGTACGCCTGGGCGTGATCGAAGGTGAGCGCCAGACCTGGATTGCCAAAGCCCAGGGCGCTCGGTCCGGTTTGCGCTATGACCCCGACATGGGCCGTGATGCGCCGCTTTTTTACACGGCTTCCGGGCATGCGTGGCTGGCGTGCATGAGCGATGCCGAAGCCCTGTCATTGGTGGAGCGTCAGGGTGCGGAACAACCCAAGGATCTCGGTCCGAACGCACCTCGTTCCAACATCGAACTCCTCGAACGCTTGCGTCTGGCGCGGGAACAAGGGTATGCGTGGGTAGAAGAAAGCTCGGCCGTGGGCACGTCGGCGATAGCGGCGGTAGTGCGCCATCCCGGCGATGGCCGAGTCATTGGTGTGTTGAGCATCGCCGGCCCCAGCGCGCGGATGCCGGGAGCACGGTTGCATGAATTGGCGCCGGTCTTGTTGAAATTTACAGAGGAGTTGTCGGCGGCGAGTCTGGCCTCCGAGTTGTTTGGCTAGACTGATTCGAGGAAAAACCTGTGCGTTGTTCGCACATTTTCGCTGTTCGTCTGTGATAGAAAATGGAATCAGGTTCTAAATTGTCGAGATGGATCTATTCTGACGGTAATCACGAGAGGACGATGCGACGATGTTTTTGATTTCAGGACGTAAGGGACATTCATGACCGTCAGCACTCCGCTCTCAGGCGTTAACCATCCCTTGAAAGGGATTTTGCTGATCGTCATCGCCACCTTTCTCTTCTCGAGCCATGACGCCTTGTCGAAGTACCTGTCGGGTTTCTACCCGATCGTCATGGTGGTCTGGGCCCGCTATGTGGTTCATACCTTGTTGATGGCGGGTATTTTCCTGCCGCAATCGGGGTTGCGTGTCCTGCGTACCAAGCGACCGATGCTGCAGTTCATCAGGGCGTTGTGCCTGCTGGGCACCAGTCTGTTTTTCACCACCGGCTTGCAATACATCCCCCTGGCCGAAGCCACGGCCGTCAACTTTCTCGCCCCGGTGCTGGTGACTGCGCTGTCGGTGCCGCTCTTGAAAGAGCATGTGACCCGTGGCCAATGGGTCGCGGTCATCTGCGGGTTCATAGGCGTATTGATCATTGTCCATCCCGGTGGGGAGTTGTTCACGCCGGCGGTGTTGCTGCCTTTGTGTTCGGCGCTGTTCTTCTGCTTCTATCAGTTGCTCACGCGCAAGCTCAGTGAAATCGACAGCCCGACGACCAGTAACTTTTTCGCCGGTCTGTGCAATACCTTGGTGATGAGCGCGCTGGTACCGTTTTTCTGGCAGGTGCCTACGTTGCTTCATGGGTGTCTGATGGTGGCGCTAGGCGCCTGCGGGATGACGGCTCACTTGTTGCTGACCCAGGCATTCCGATACGCCGCACCGGCCTTGTTGGCACCTTTCGGCTATTGCCAGATCGTCTTTGCAGGTTTGTTGGGATGGCTGCTGTTTTCTCACACGCCGACCCTGACCACGGTGGTCGGGATCGCGGTGATCTGCTGCAGCGGGTTGGCTGCGGTGTGGCAACAGCGCCGGCGATGACGTAGAGAAGCGGGCCTGGAATCAGACCCGCGAGAGGAAGGACTATCAGTCAGTGACGGTCGGAATCTTGCGCGGTGCCATGAAGTACATCCAGATCAGCGCGATGAAGTACATCGCCGGGATCATGGTGAACAGCACGGTGTAGTTGTTGTTCGTCACCGTCAGGATATGGCCCACCAACTGGGTCATGAACATCCCGCCGATGGCTGCGCACATGCCACCAAAGCCGAACACTGTGCTCATCATGTGCTTGGGCGTGTAGTCCATCACCAGGCTCCAGATGTTCGCGGTCCAGGCTTGGTGCGCACCGATGGCCAGCGAGATCGCAAAGACGGCGACCCACAGATTGCTGGACCCCGCTGCCATGATCACGCCGACGATGCAGCAAGCGAACAGGAACATGGACAGCAGGCGTGCCTTGATTGGATTCATGCCGCGACCGATCAGGAACGAGGACAGGATCCCGCCACCGACGCTGCCGAAGTCAGCGGTCAGGTAGATGATGATCAACGGGATACCCATCTGGGTGACGTTGATTCCCAGGTTGTATTGCTGGTTGAGGAAGGGCGGCAGCCAGTAGAGATAGAACCAGAACACCGGCGCGGTCAGCGAGTAGGCGAGGGCAAATGCCCAGGTGCCGCGCATGCGCAGGATTTTCGAGAAGGGCACGCGGGATTGTTCCGGCTCCACTTCTTTCTGGATGTAGTCCAGTTCCGTCTGTTTAACGCTCGGATGATCTTCCGGGTTGAAATACTTCAAACCCCAGAACAGCAACCAGATCCCGCCCAGAGCAGACATGCACAGGAACGCGGCCTGCCATCCCCACACGTGGAGAATCAGCGGCAGCAGCATCGGGGTGAACATCGCGCCGACGTTGGTACCCGCATTGAAGATGCCCGTGGCCACAGCGCGTTCGCCGGCCGGAAACCACAGCCGCGTGGTTTTGACACAGGCCGGGTAGTTGGCGGCTTCGGTCAGTCCGAGAATGAACCGGCAGACCATGAAACCGACCGCCGAAGTGGCCAGACCATGAGCACCGGTGGCCAGGCTCCAGAGCAACACCGCGCAGAAGAACACGCGCTTCACACCGACTTTGTCGATCAATCGACCTTGCAGCACGAAGCCGATGGCGTAACCGACCTGGAACCAGAAGTTGATGTTGGCGTAATCCATCGCCGTCCAGCTCATTTCCTTGGCCAGGATCGGCTGCATCACGCCCAGAGCGGCGCGGTCGATGTAGTTCAGGGTGGTGGCGAAAAACACCAGCGCCAGCATGCCCCAGCGGGTCTTGCCGACCGCCATGGCACCGCGGATCTTGTCGCCGACACCGCTGCTGGCAGGGGTCATGGAGGTACGCTCCATGGAAGAGCTCTGAGAAGGAATCATGTAGGCCACCGATTGTTTTTATAGGGTGTGCTGTGTCGTTGGTTACCGAACCCGGTGGTTCATGACCGGACTCAATGTGCAGTTGATGTTGCGCAGTGGACAAAAAATCGTCAATTCACCAACGGCCATAGTGTTCGATAATCGAACGAAAAACTAACCGGGTAGTACACTTTGGATTGCTGTGTCGAGGTGCTCGGCCAATAATTCACCCAGCGTCAAATCATCACTCGTTGCCCAACGCAACCTCTGTAGCAGCTGGCGAAGCCTGCGTCCGGCTGCGAAGCAGTCGTTAATCTGGCTATACGGCCATACAGGTAAACCGAGTTCACTGAATATACGACTGCTTCGCAGCCGGACGCAGGCTTCGCCAGCTGCTACAGATGCGGTATTGCAATGTCGATAACAAGATTGTCTCCACCACCGGGAGTCGAAATATGCAGCGTTCCATTGCCACCGTTTCCTTGAGCGGTACCCTGCCGGAAAAACTTGAAGCCATTGCCGCCGCCGGCTTTGACGGGGTGGAGATTTTCGAGAATGACCTGCTCTACTACGACGGTAGTCCACGGGAAATCAAACAGATGTGCGCCGATCTCGGGATCGCGATCACCCTGTTTCAGCCTTTCCGGGATTTCGAGGGCTGCCGCCGCGATCGCTTGCCGCGCAACCTGGAACGGGCCGAACGCAAGTTTGACCTGATGCAGGAGCTCGGTACCGACCTCGTGCTGGTGTGCAGCAACGCCTCTGCCGATTCCATCGGTGACGAACAGATTCTCGTCGACGATTTGCGTCTGCTCGCCGAGCACGCCGGGGCGCGTGGCCTGCGTATCGGTTATGAAGCGCTGGCGTGGGGGCGGCATGTCAACACGTGGCAACAGGTGTGGAACATCGTCCGCCAGGCTGATCACCCGAGTCTCGGCGTGCTGCTGGACAGTTTTCACACCCTGTCGCTCAAGGGCGATCCCAGCGCAATCGCTGATATTCCCGGCGACAAGATTTTCTTTGTCCAAATGGCTGACGCACCGATCCTGGCTATGGACGTGCTGGAGTGGAGCCGGCACTTCCGCTGTTTCCCGGGGCAGGGCGAATTCGATCTGGCCGGTTTCCTCGCACCCATCATCAAGAGCGGTTACACCGGGCCACTGTCGCTGGAGATCTTCAACGATGGCTTCCGCGCCGCACCGCCTCGAGCCAACGCCGCCGACGGGTTGCGTTCGCTGCTGTACCTGGAAGAGAAAACCCGTGAGCGGCTGGCGCAGGAAGCCAAGCCAGCGGCCAACCCGGAGATTCTTTTCGAGACTCCCAAGGCCAGCGAGTACAACGGGATCGAGTTTCTCGAATTTGCGGTGGATGAGAGCCTTGGCGCCAAGCTTTCCCACTGGCTGGAACGACTGGGGTTCGTCAAGGCGGGGCAACATCGCTCCAAGAGCGTGAGCTTGCTGCGTCAGGGTGATATCAACCTGATCCTCAATTGCGAGCCTTACTCCTTTGCCAACAGCTTTTTCGAAGCTCACGGTCCTTCGCTGTGCGCCATGGCCGTGCGGGTCAAGGACAGCAGCAGTGCACTGGCCCGCGCCGTTGCTTATAAAGGTCAGCCCTATCGCGGGCTGGTGGGCCCGAACGAGCTGGAGCTGGCCGCCGTGCGCGCACCGGATGGCAGCCTGATCTATCTGGTGGATCAGGACGCCGATGTCTACGGGACCGATTTCAATGTGCGCCCCGATGCGGTGGCTCGCGGCGGCCTCAAACGCATCGACCATATGGCCATTGCATTGCCCGCCGACAGCCTCGACAGCTGGGTGCTTTTTTACAAAAGCCTGCTGGACTTCGAAGCCGACGATGAAGTGGTGCTTCCTGACCCGTATGGTCTGGTGAAGAGCCGGGCCCTGCGCAGTCGTGACAGTTCGATCCGCTTGCCGTTGAACATCTCCGAGAACCGTAACACCGCGATTTCACACGCACTGTCGAGCTATCGCGGCTCGGGCGTGCATCACATCGCTTTCGATTGTGACGACATCTTCGCTGAAGTCAGTCGCGCCAAAGAGGCGGGCGTACCGCTGCTGGACATCCCGCTCAATTATTACGACGACCTTGCGGCGCGCTTCGATTTTGACGACGAATTCCTCAGCGAACTGGCGTACTACAACGTGCTTTACGACCGGGATTCCCAGGGGGGCGAGCTGTTTCACGTCTACACCGAGCCGTTCGAAGGGCGCTTCTTCTTCGAAATCATCCAGCGCAAGAACGGCTATACAGGCTACGGTGCTGCGAACGTAGCGGTACGGCTGGCGGCCATGGCCAAATCACGTAGCGGCGCCGTCCGTCAGGCAAAGTTGTAGGAAATTGGTAAGCGCGAGGTTAAACCGCTGCCGCACAGCTTCCTTCGCCGTGCGGCGCGGCTCATAATCGCCAGCCTGTTCAGTGATGGCCGTGAGCCCGCAATGACAATATCCCCAGAACTCTCCGTAGTGCCCGACGAACCAGTGGTGGGGCCTCGCAAGAGTCGCAAGAACAATCCGGAAAAAACCCGCGAGAATATTCTTCAAGAGGCCATTGTCGAGTTCGTCCAGCAGGGGCTTTCCGGCGCTCGCGTCGACGCGATCGCTGACCGGATCCACACCTCGAAGCGCATGATCTATTACTACTTCGGTAGTAAAGAACAGCTCTACGTCGAGGTTCTGGAGAAGCTGTACGGTGACATCCGTAACACTGAAAACCGTTTGAACCTGTCCGAGCTGGCACCCGTGGAAGCGATTCGCCGCCTGGTGGAATTTACCTTCGATCACCATGACCGCAACGTCGACTTCGTGCGTATCGTCAGCATCGAGAATATCCACAACGCCGAGTACGTGAAGCGTTCAGATGCCATCAAGGCGATGAACAACACCGTTCTCGACGCATTGGGCGTGACCCTGCGCCGGGGTGCAGACGAAGGTGTGTTCCGCCCCGGACTCGATCCGCTGGATGTGCATTTGCTGATGAGTTCGTTCTGCTTCTATCGCGTTTCGAACCGCCACACGCTCAGTGAAATGTTCCAGATCGATTTGCCGAACGAGCGCATCAAGCAGCGTCATCGGGAAATGATCTGCGAGTCGGTTTTGCGCTATCTGCAGGCTTGATTTCATCCTTGGGATCGCGGCCTGCAGGCACTGCCGCAGGCTGCGATTTTTTGATCTTTAGCCGTTCATTCTTTGAAAATGCGCGAGCATTCGCTGCGCATCCGGCACCACGCCGCTGAACAACTCAAACGCCTTTACCGCCTGAAACACCGCCATGTTGCCGCCATCCAGCGTCCGGCAGCCCAAGGCACGTGCGTTGTGTAGCAGTTCGGTTTCCAGCGGAAAGTAGACGATCTCTGCTACCCACAACTCCTTGCGAAGCAGTTCCACGGGAACGGGCATGCCCGGCAGTTTCTTCATGCCCATGGGCGTGGTGTTGACCAGCCCGTTCGACTGGGCCAGCGCACTCGGCAAATCGTGGCCGGCCACCGCACGGCTGGCACCGAAATGTTGATTGAGATTCTGCGCCAAGGCTGCGGCGCGGCTGATTTCCACATCGAAAATGCTCAGCCGTTGGACGCCTTCGCTCAATAGCGCATGGGCGACCGCCGCACCGGCACCGCCCGCGCCCATTTGTACGACGCGCTCAACGGAAGCGCCCTGCAAGCCACGCCGAAATCCTTCGGCAAAACCCAGGCAGTCGGTGTTGTGGCCGATTCGTTTACCGTCCTTAAGCACCACCGTGTTGACCGCCCCGATGCCACGGGCTTCCGGCGACAGTTCATCGAGCAACGGAATGATCGTCTGCTTGCAGGGAAATGTGATGTTGAGGCCGGTAAAGTTCATGCACTCCGCGGCCATCAGCAGCTCGGGCAGGGCAGCGCTGTCGAGTTTCAACTGGTCGAGATCGATCAGGCGATAGAGATACCGCATGCCCTGCGCATCGCCTTCATGCTCGTGCAGCGCTGGAGTGCGTGACGCCTGAATGCCGGCACCGATCAGGCCGGCCAGTACCACGTTGTGCTGGTCCATGCTGCTCACCCCTTCAAACGCAGGCTGAAATGCTCCAGCGCCAGGCGATAACCATGGCTGCCAAAACCGGCCATTACCGCCGTCGCCACAGCCGATACGAACGAGTGGTGGCGAAAAGGCTCACGGGCGTGAACGTTGGACAGGTGTACTTCAATGACCGGCAGCTCACTGGCAACCAACGCATCACGAATCGCAACCGAGGTGTGCGTCCAGGCGGCCGGGTTGATCACGATTCCAGCGCAGCGCTGGCGAGCCGCGTGAATCCAGTCCAGCAGTTCGCCTTCATGGTTGGTTTGGCGAAATTCCACAGTGAGGCCGAATTCCTCGGCGGCACGTCCACACAGCGCCGAGATATCCGCCAGGGTTTCGTGCCCATAAGTGGCCGGTTCACGGGTGCCAAGCAGGTTCAGGTTCGGGCCGTTCAGCACCAGAACGATAGGGGGCATGGGGTCTCTCCACGTATTATTTTTGGCGTCGGCCGAGTTTTCAGCCTGTGGAGATAAATTGTACTAGCTGGTTAGTTTGGTCAATTGCAGAGGCGGGATCGCAGGCGTTTGTGTGCGGTGATCGGACAATTTCACAGGGTGCGGTGAAAGGATTGCTTACTCATTTGCAGGGGGACTTGCTGCGTCCGGAATGAGTTCAAGCACTAGGCTGAAACCAGGATTCTGGACTGACGATGCGAGCCGGCTATCGGTTTTTCAGGAATTGTCGAGCCAATCAGCTCAATAACCTAACGGATGGGTTAGTATGAAATTGTTCCGCTACAAAGGGATTTCGGTGGTGATCATGCTGCGCGATGAGCATTGCCCGCCACACGCGCATGTGGACGGTGGAAGTTGGAGTGCGCGTTTTAAATTCAGTTTTTGGCACAACAGTGTCGAGCTGTGGGACGTGGTTGCACACGCAAAACGGCCAACTTCTGCAGTGCTGGAAGGACTGCGTCATGCACTCAGACAACCCGCCCACCTGCGGCGAGCCCGGACAATTTGGTGGGACAAGCTGCGCACGGTCTGCCTCAACCGGCAAATATGGGACTGGCAGACAAACGAAGTCGTGGTGGTACAAAAGATCGCGAGTACGACCTGCATGATTCATTCGGCTTGCTATGAGCCCGAGACGAACAAGACCCTGCTGGCGCTCATGGGCATCCCGGAGGGCGTGGAGATTCAGCTATGAAAACGTTAAAGGCAGGAATGTTGCCCGATCAACCTGTTACCGACGCTGTGCTGGATGACGCCGTCCAGCGCGGGCAGCTACGCCATAAAAGTGGTTTGCAAGTGGCGTCGGTGAGTTTTATGAATCCGTGCCTGGCAATCAGTTTCGTCGATGGCAGTGGCGTGCTGCTGCCGGTTCGGAACTATCCGGAGTTCGATGATTTCGCCACCGAGGACTTCGCCGAGTTGAAAGTCGGCTTTTCCGGAAGTGCGTTATGCCATGAAGGCAAGGATCGGCACGTCTCCATCGCGGGGATGATTTCGTCGAGCGAGTCGCTGATGCATATGGCTGCCTCGGTTATCGCCTCGCGCAATGGTAGTCAGAGCAGTGCGGCAAAATCCGAAGCTGCGCGGGCGAATGGTCGTAAGGGTGGCCGGCCACGCAAAGCCGATCTCCCCCACTGAGCACCCAAAAAAAAGCCGTCGTGAAGACGGCTTTTCTGTTTGTGGCTGCTGCAATCAACGACGGGTCAGCATCACTCCGGATTCCATGTGATGCGTCCAGGGGAACTGGTCGAACATCGCGCACCGGGTGATGTGGTGCGTGTCGTGCAACTGGGCGATGTTGGCCGCCAGTGTTTCCGGATTACAGGAAATGTAGAGGATGTTGTCGAAGCGCCGGGTCAGTTCGCAGGTGTCCGGGTCCATGCCGGCGCGAGGCGGATCGACGAAGACGCTGCCGAATTCGTAGCTCTTCAGATCGATGCCTTGCAGACGACGGAAAGGACGCACTTCGTTCAGCGCTTCGGTCAGTTCTTCGGCGGACAGACGCACCAGGGTGACGTTATCCACAGCGTTTTCGCTGAGGTTGCTCAAGGCTGCATTGACCGAGGCCTTGCTGATTTCGGTGGCCAGCACTTTGCGCACGCGGGTGGCGAGGGGCAGGGTGAAGTTGCCGTTGCCGCAGTACAGCTCCAGCAAATCATCCGCACGATCGCCCAGTGAGTCGTATGCCCAGTTGAGCATTTTCTGATTCACGGTGCCGTTGGGCTGAGTGAACGCGCCTTCCGGTTGGCGATAGCTGAAGGTGCGACCGCCCACTTCAAGCTTCTCGACCACATAATCGTGACCGATGACTTCGCGTTTGCCCTTGGAGCGGCCGATCACGCTGACGTTAAGGTCGGCTGCCAGTTTCGACGCGGCGGTGTGCCAATGCTCGTCCAGCGGGCGGTGATAACACAGGGTGATCATCGCGTCGCCGGCCAGGGTGGTCAGGAACTCCACCTGAAACAGTTTGTGGCTCAGTGCTGCACTGGCCTTCCACGCCGCCTTGAGTTGCGGCATCAACTGGTTGATGCGCAGGCTGGCGATCGGGAACTCTTCGATCAGAATCGGCGTGCGTTTGTCTTCCTGGGAAAACATCGCGTAGTGACGCTCGCCGCCTTCGCGCCACAGACGAAATTCCGCACGCAGGCGAAAGTTCTTCAGCGGCGAGTCGAACACGGTCGGCTCGGGCGCATCGAACGGGGTCAGCAGGTCACGCAGGCGCGTAACCTTTTCTTCGAGTTGAGTAGCGTAAGCCTGGGAATCAAAAGTCATGCGTTGAACCAACCCAACTTGATCACGAACAGAATCGACAGAATCACCAGCGCCGGATTCAGCTCACGGGCGCGGCCGGACAGCAGCTTGATCACGGTCCAGGAGATGAAACCGAAGGCGATGCCGTTGGCGATGGAGTACGTGAATGGCATCGCCAGGGCGGTGACAACGACCGGCGCGGCAACGGTAATGTCGTCCCAGTCTATTTCGGCCAGGCCGGATGTCATCAATACCGCGACGAACAGCAGGGCCGGTGCGGTTGCGAACGCCGGAACGCTGGCGGCCAGCGGCGAGAAGAACAGCGCCAGCAGGAACAGGATCGCCACCACCACCGCAGTCAGGCCGGTGCGGCCACCCGCACTCACGCCGGCTGCGGATTCGATGTAGCTGGTCGTCGTCGATGTACCCAGCAGCGAACCGGCCATGGCGGCCGTGCTGTCGGCGATGAGCGCGCGGCCCATTTTCGGCATGTGGCCGTCCTTGCCCATCAGCCCTGCGCGCTTGGCGACGCCAATCAATGTGCCGGAGTTGTCGAACAGATCAACGAACAGGAAGGCAAAAATCACGCTGACCAGACCGATGTCCAGCGCGCCTTTGATATCGAGTTGCAGGAACGTCGGTGCCAGGGACGGAGGCATCGACATCACGCCACCGAACGGGGTAAAGCCCAGCGCAATGGAGGCGATGGTCACCACCAGAATCCCGATCAGCACAGCGCCGCGTATCTTCATGGCTTCGAGAGCCACGATCAGGGCAAAGCCGAGGGTCGCGAGGATCGGCGCCGGTTGCTTCAAGTCGCCGAGGCCGACCATTGTTGCCGGGTTGCTGACCACGATGCCGGCGTTGTGCAGGGCAATCAGTGCCAGGAACAGGCCGATACCGGCCGCAATCGCCGAACGCAGCGGTAGCGGGATGCTGTTGATGATCCATTCACGAATGCGGAAGATCGACAGCAGGAAGAACAGCACCGCCGAGATGAACACCGCGCCCAGCGCCACTTGCCAGGTGTGACCCATGTGCAGGACCACGGTGTAGGTGAAGAAGGCGTTCAAGCCCATGCCCGGTGCCAGCGCGATCGGGTAGTTGGCGATCAGGCCCATGACCGTCGAGCCAATGG
The DNA here is from genome assembly GCF_059716215.1 of Pseudomonas sp. LBUM1643. Classification (NCBI taxonomy): domain Bacteria; kingdom Pseudomonadati; phylum Pseudomonadota; class Gammaproteobacteria; order Pseudomonadales; family Pseudomonadaceae; genus Pseudomonas; species Pseudomonas sp. LBUM1643. The sequence continues at coordinate 5,620,294 of NZ_CP166813.1, read as the reverse complement.
CCGCCGCCAGACAGGTCGCGACAAACACCGCACCCTTGTCCATGCCGGTCTCGCCGAGGATGCTCGGGTTGACGAACAGAATGTAGGCCATGGCCAGGAAGGTCGTTACGCCCGCAAGAATCTCGGTCCGCACGTTGGTGTTGTGTGCCTTGAGTTGAAACAGCCTTTCCAGCATGTCTGCTCCCCGTGGCGCGCCCGGCGCCGTGAATGTATCGACCTCAACAGCAAAGCACAGACCGCTGCAGGCGCCTGGTAATTTTCTGTGGGTCGGAAAAAGCCGCGCATCATACCAGCAGCGTGGGGCTGTGGCTGCTTATGGCTGCGATCGTCGTCGATGTTTTGCGTTAAAGCCAAGTGAGCCATACTGCGCGCTGGTTTTGGGGTGACATGAGGGCTGCATGAAAAAGCTTCTGTTTAGAGTGTCCGGGACAGCTTTGGCCGTGTTCCTTGGGGCACAAACGGTGTCGGCGGCATCGGCGCCCCCCTTGAGCCAGGTGAAGGTACTCAAGGTCGAATCGCCGGCCTGCGGCTTTGAAGACATTGCACAGGGGCAGGAACAGACGCGCTGCAATCACAGTGGGCCGAGTATCAAGGTGTATGTGCTGGAAGTCGGCTACGGGCGTACGGCTCAAGTCGGACTGGATGGTTTCGAAGTGAACGGCACCCGAACCCCCATCTGCGCGTTTGATAACGGCAACCTGACGGAATGCACCGTCGGAAAAAAAACGGTCGGCTATTTGTACGTGTTTGATCTGGCCGGTAAGCAGGAGGGTACTTTCACCTTCAGCAACACCTCGATCAATGCACCGGGCAATACGATGTCGACCCAGCTTTACATCAAGTAACGGCCAGCCAGAACAGGGCTCAAGAAAGCTGACTACGCTTTAGAGATCATTCTGTGGAACACCCCCCATGACCTTTAGAGCCCTGATTACCCTCGCCGAGGGCATCGATGATCTGCAAACCGTGACCCTGGTCGATGTGCTGCGCCGCGCCAAAGTCGAAGTGGTGGTGGCCAGCATCGAGGGACGGCGCATGCTCACCTGCGCGCGCGGCACTCGCTTGACGGCCGATGCAATGCTCGTTGACTTGCTCGCCCAGACGTTTGACCTGATCGCGCTGCCCGGCGGTTCAGTCGGGGCACAGCGCCTGGCGGCGCATCAACCGCTGCAACAACTGATCAAGGACCAGGCAGCTGCCGGCCGACTGTTTGCCGGTATTGCCGAGGCTCCTGCGTCGGCATTGCAGGCCTTTGGTGTCCTGCGTCAGCGGCGCATGACCTGCCTGCCTTCAGCCAGCCACCAATTGTCTGGCTGCAACTTCGTCGATCAACCGGTAGTGGTCGACGGTAACTGCATCACCGCGCAAGGCTCCGGCGCTGCCCTGCCATTTGCTTTGGCGCTTGTAGAACAGCTTTGCGGTAAAGCCACGCGTGCCTCTGTGGCAGCGGAATTAGTCATTTAGCGCCGATTCTGTGGCAATGGACCAAGCTCCTTCGCCACAGATCAACTTCCTTGAACGCTCCACTCACCTCGAAGTCGTACCCCTTATGACGGCGGTTTGCCAAAACGCCGCGAACGTACGATCAACCGTGAGGTGACTATGAGCGTGACCAACCCCAAGGCGGCGCAGCCGTCCTTTGCCCGACATCCGTTGCGCATCACCCTCAATGGTCATAGGCGTGAGCTTGAGGTGTTGCCCTGGACCACGCTGCTGGATTTGCTGCGTGAACAACTGGACCTGATCGGCACGAAAAAAGGCTGCGACCACGGCCAGTGCGGTGCCTGCACCGTACTGCTCAACGGCAAGCGCGTGAACGCCTGCCTGACGTTGGCCGTGATGTGCGACGGTGCCGACCTGACCACCATCGAAGGTCTGGCAAACGGCGATCAACTGCACCCGATGCAGCAGGCCTTCATCAAGCACGACGCATTCCAGTGCGGATACTGCACGCCGGGGCAGATCTGCTCCGCCGTGGGAATGGCCAACGAAGGCCGCGCGCAGACCACGGAACAAATCCAGGAACTGATGAGTGGCAATCTCTGCCGCTGCGGCGCGTATAGCAACATTCGCGATGCCATCGAAGAGGCGCTTCCCGCCTGTCGTCAGCAAGACGGGCAAGGAGGTGGCCAATGAATCCCTTTCATTACAGCAAGCCCGACTCGGTGCAGGACGCCGTTCATCTCGCCGGTCCCGCGTCACGGTTTATTGCCGGCGGTACCAACCTGCTGGACTTGATGAAGGAAAACGTCACCCGTCCTGAGCACCTGATCGATATCACCGGGCTGCCCCTGCGAGAGGTCCGCGAAACCGAGAAGGGCGGATTGATGATCGGCGCCCTCGTCAGCAATGCCGACCTGGCCTGGCATCCCTTGATCGAACAGCGTTACCCGCTGTTGTCCCAGGCAATACTGGCGGGCGCCTCGCCGCAGCTGCGCAACATGGCCAGCACGGGCGGCAACCTGTTGCAGCGCACGCGTTGCTACTACTTCTACGACGCCAGCGTACCGTGCAACAAACGCGAGCCCGGCAGCGGCTGCCCGGCGAAGGACGGACTGAACCGCATTCATGCCATCTTCGGCGCCAGCGTGCAGTGCGTCGCCACACATCCCTCGGACATGTGTGTCGCGCTGGCCGCACTGGAGGCGCTGGTCCACGTTCAAGGGCGCGCAGGCTCGCGAGTCATCGAGTTCGCCGACTTCCACCGCCTGCCAGGCGAGTCGCCAGAGCGTGACAACCAGTTGGCCGACGACGAGTTGATCACCGCCATCGAGTTGCCGGCTGCCGGTTTTGCCCAGTACAGCCATTACCTGAAGATCCGCGATCGTGCGTCCTATGCCTTCGCACTGGTCTCGGTGGCTGCGGCACTCGACATGACCGGGCCGATCATCCGCGAGGCGCGTCTGGTACTCGGTGGTGTGGCGCACAAACCCTGGCGCGACAAGGCCGTAGAAAGTTTCCTGGTGGGCAAAGCCGTCAGCCGCGAGACCTTTAGCGCCGCCGCCGATGCCTTGCTGCAACACGCCGAACCCCTCGAACACAACGCTTTCAAGGTCAAACTGGCGCGTCGGGCAATCGTCCGCGCCCTGAGCGATGCCGCGCTGGGAGGGCAAGCCTGATGAATACGTTTACTCAACCCATGGGCCAACCACTGGACCGCGTTGACGGCACACTCAAAGTCACGGGGCAGGCACGCTACGCTGGTGAACATCCAGAGGATGGACTGCTGCATGGCAGTGTTGTTTCCAGCCGCATCGCCCGGGGTCGGGTGATCAGCATTGATGCATCGAAAGCATTGGCACTGCCCGGTGTCATCGCGGTGATCGATCATGTGAGCCGGCCGAAGATCGCCAGTTACGACGAGGATTACGACGACGCCGACTCTGCCGAAGGCTCACCGTTTCGTCCGCTGTATAACGACCGGGTGCTCTACAGTGGCCAGCCACTTGCGCTGGTGGTGGCGGATAACCTTGAACTGGCGCGCCATGCCGGTTCCCTGGTGGTGATCGAATACGAAAGTGAAGCCCATCAGACCGATCTGTTGTCGTTGCAGGAAGAAGCGCATCCCGCGCCCGCCGAACTGCCCAAGCCCCGTGGGAATTTTCAGGCCGAGTTTGCCGGTGCGGCTATCAGCCTGGATCTGAATTACAGCACCCCGATTGAACATCACAATCCAATGGAGCCGCACGCCAGTACGGTGCTGTATCAGTCCGATGGCAGCCTGCACATTCATGACAAGACCCAAGGGCCGCAAAACTGTCAGTCCTACGTGCAAAAAGTCTTCGGCCTCGAGAAAGAGCAGGTCAGGATTTTCGCTGCCTACGTTGGCGGTGCATTCGGCTCGGGTTTACGCCCGCAATATCAACTGCCACTCGCCGTCATGGCCGCGCTCAAACTTCAGCGCTCGGTGCGCGTGACGCTGACCCGCCAGCAGATGTTCACCTTCGGTTATCGGCCTCGCACGTTGCAGCGACTGCAACTGGGCGCAGTAGCCAACGGACGCTTGCTGGCGGTGGCGCACACCGCGATTGGCCAGACCTCGCGCTTCGAGGACTTTACCGAACATGTCGTGGAATGGAGCGGCATGCTCTATCACTGTGACAACGTGCAACTGACCTACAAGTTAGTCCCCCTCGACGTGTTCACACCGTTGGACATGCGAGCACCGGGGGCCGCGCTCGGACTGATTGGTCTTGAGTGCGCCATGGACGAGCTGGCGTGTGCGCTGGCGATCGACCCGGTGCAGCTGCGTTTGATCAACTACTCAGAACGCAATCAGAACGAAGACAAGCCGTATTCCAGTAAAGAATTGCGCGCCTGTTATGCGCAGGGTGCCGAGCGGTTTGGTTGGGATGCGCGTAATCCCGAACCACGCAGCATGCGCCATGGCCGCCAATTGGTGGGCTGGGGGATGGCCGGCGGAGTCTGGGAGGCGATGCAGCAGAAAGCCAGTGCCAAGGCCTGCCTGGACCACGCGGGCCATTTAACCGTCAGCAGCGCGACGACGGACATTGGCACCGGAACCTACACCGTGATGACGCAAATTGCCGCGCAGGCGTCAGGCGTTTCGGTGAAGGACGTCACCTTTGTCCTCGGCGATTCCTCATTGCCCACAGCGCCGCTGCAGGGTGGCTCGTTCACCGTGTCGTCGGTGGGTACTGCCGTGCAACAGGCTTGCGAGGCATTGAAAGAAAAACTGCTCGCGGTGGCGCGGCAGACGCACCCGGCGTTCAGTGCGGTGACGACGGAGCAGGCGGTTTTCGAAGACGGCCAGTTAGTGTTCGGTGAGGCGAGGGTGTCACTGGCTGAGCTGGTCCGGGACAGTGGCGAAGCCACGCTGGAGGTCCAGGTGGATGCCGAGCCGGACAAAAAACGCGAGGCGTATGCGACGGCGACTCACTCGGCAGTGTTCGTCGAGGTGTTTGTCGATGAGGACCTGGGAACGGTGAAGGTCAACCGCGTGGTCAGCGCCATCGCGGCGGGCAGGGTGGTTAACCCGAAAATGGCGCGCAGTCAGATTCTCGGCGGCGTGGTGTGGGGCATTGGAATGGCGCTGCACGAGGAAACGCAAACCGATCATGCGCTGGGCCGTCACATGAACCACAGCCTGGCCGAATATCACATCCCGGTGAATGCTGACATCGGTGACATTGACGTGTTGTTCGTCGAAGAACACGACGACATCGTCAACGCCCTCGGTTCGAAAGGCGTGGGTGAAATCGGCATCGTTGGCGTTGCCGCGGCGGTGGCCAACGCTATCTATCACGCCACTGGCAAGCGGGTGCGGGACTTTCCCGTCACCCTCGACAAACTGCTTTAGACCTTGGCTTCTTCCGCAGGCACATGCATGCGGTCGCGGTTGGCCAGGGTCGGGAACAGTTTGATCCAGACGCCGGTCACCACCAGGGTGCCAATGCCGCCCATCACAACGGCCGGTACGGTGCCGAACCAGTGAGCGGTCAGGCCGGATTCAAATTCGCCTAACTGGTTCGAAGCGCCGATGAACAGCCCGTTCACGGCGCTCACCCGGCCACGCATTTCGTCCGGGGTTTCCAGCTGCACGAAGGAGGCGCGAATCACCATGCTGATCATGTCTGCCGCGCCCAGCACCACCAGTACCGCGAGGGAAAACCAGAATGAAGTCGACAGGCCGAACGCGATGGTCGCGACACCGAACACGCCTACGGCAGTGAACATCACTCGCCCGACCTTGCGGTCCACGGAGAACCGCGCGAGCCAAAGCGACATCATCAATGCGCCCACAGCGGGTGCAGAACGCAACAGGCCCAGTCCCCACGGCCCCGTCAGCAGAATGTCTTTGGCGAACACCGGCAGCAACGCCGTCGCGCCCCCCAGTAAAACCGCGAACAGATCCAGAGAAATCGCCCCGAGGATATCCGGGCGACTGCGAATGAAACGGATGCCGGCCAACAGTGAGTCCAGGGTGGCTTTACCCTTGTTCAACGGTGTCTGGCGTGCCGGCAGGTTGAGCATCAGTCCGCAGGCAATGAGGTAGAGAATGACCGTCGGACCATAGACCCAGACGCTGCCGAAGGCGTAGAGCAAACCGCCGAGGGCCGGGGCGACGATGGTGGCCGATTGCTGGGCAGACTGTGCGGCGGCAACCGCCCGGGGAAACAGGGCGCTGGGCACAATGCTGGGCAGCAACGCTTGAGTGGTCGGCATTTCAAAGGAACGCGCGGCCCCCAGCAGGAACGCGAGGATGAAGATCATCTCCCGGGTGACATGATCGGTGGCGCTGCCGATAGCCAGCGACAGCGCAATCAGCGCTTGCAGTGACTGACAGATCGCCGCGACTTTGCGTCGGTCATAACGGTCCGCCACATGACCGGTGTGCAACATGAACAGCACCCGTGGTGCAAATTCCACCAGGCCCACGAGACCGAGATCGAGCACGTTTCCGGTCAGTTGATACAGATTCCAGCCGATGGCGACGGTGAGCATCTGAAAGCCGCTGGCCGTGAATACACGGGCCAGCCAGAACGCGATGAAAGGGCGGTGATGACGTAACAGCAGGGGCGTTTGGCTGGGCATCTGAGGCGGATCTTGAGCGAGGGTAGTCCCGAGATTATCACCAACCTGTAACTAGAAGTTGCGGCCGAGGCAAATTTAGTTAGCAAGACACCGATCTCACTTGGTCCCCCGTGGCGAGGGAGCTTGCTCCCGTTCGGCTGCGCAGCAGTCTCCATTTTTGATATTCAACACTGACTGAAGAGAATGGGGCTGCTGCGCAGCCCAGCGGGAGCAAGCTCCCTCGCCACAGGGAGTGTTACAAACAGTTGCTGCGGCCATGAGGCAACCTGTCACGCGGCAAAAGACCACACGGGTCACCCTCAAAAATGGGACTACTCTTTGAACCATGCTTGATCCAGATCAAAACCCTTTGTGGAAATGATCCGGCGGCCAGATGGCCAGACTCCCTACGCTGTGATGATTGTAAAAAAAGAACGAATTTGAATTCGCCACACTCCATATCCGTGGGGGCAGTGGGTGCAGGCCGCAGGCCTTCAGCCGGTATTACCTGACAGAGGAAGACTTATGTTCGGTTTGGAGGCGCTTGATCTCGCCCGAATTCAGTTCGCGTACACCATTTCGTTCCACATTCTGTTCCCGGCCATCACCATTGGCCTGGCGAGTTACCTGGCGGTGCTCGAAGGCCTGTGGCTGAAAACCAATAACGATACCTACCGCGACCTGTACCACTTCTGGTCGAAGATCTTTGCCGTCAACTTCGGCATGGGGGTGGTTTCCGGCCTGGTGATGGCCTATCAGTTCGGCACGAACTGGAGCCGATTCTCGGACTTCGCCGGTGCGGTGACAGGCCCGTTGCTCACCTATGAAGTACTGACCGCGTTCTTCCTGGAAGCCGGCTTCCTCGGCGTCATGTTGTTCGGCTGGAACAAGGTCGGGCGCAACCTGCACTTCTTCTCGACGGTCATGGTTGCCATCGGCACCCTGATCTCGACCTTCTGGATTCTCGCCTCCAACAGCTGGATGCAAACCCCGCAAGGTTACGAAATCATCAATGGACAAGTGATTCCGGTGGACTGGCTGGCGGTGATTTTCAATCCGTCGTTCCCGTACCGTCTGGCGCACATGGCAACCGCTGCATTCGTAGCGACCGCCTTCTTCGTCGGTTCCTCGGCAGCCTGGCATTTGCTCCGCGGCAAGGACAATCCGGCGATTCGTACCATGCTCTCGATGGCCATGTGGATGGCATTGATCGTCGCGCCGATTCAGGCGGTCATCGGTGATTTCCACGGCCTTAATACACTTGAACATCAGCCAGCGAAAATCGCAGCAATCGAAGGGCACTGGGAAAACGTCGGTGATGAGCCGACTCCGCTGATCCTGTTTGGCTGGCCGGACATGAAAGCTGAAAAAACCAAGTATGCCGTCGAAATCCCCTACCTGGGCAGCCTGATCCTCACCCACTCGCTGGATAAACAGGTCCCCGCACTCAAGGACTTCCCGCCTGAAGACAGGCCCAATTCGACCATCGTGTTCTGGTCGTTCCGGGTCATGGTTGGCTTGGGTTTCCTGATGATCTTCACCGGTCTGTGGAGCCTGTGGCTGCGCAAGAGCGACAAGCTGTACACCTCGCGTCCGTTCCTGTACCTGGCATTGTGGATGGGGCCTTCGGGGCTGATCGCAATTCTCGCCGGGTGGTTCACGACTGAAATTGGTCGTCAGCCCTGGGTGGTTTACGGCTTGATGCGAACGGCGGATGCGTCCTCCAACCATAGTTTCCTGCAGATGAGCATCACCCTGATCATGTTCGTCGTGGTGTATTTCGCGCTGTTCGGTGCCGGTCTGGGCTACATGATGCGTCTGGTGCGCAAAGGACCGAAGATCGACGAAGGCAAGGAAACCAACGATGGCGGTCCTGGCAAGAAACGTACACCAGCCCGTCCGCTGTCCGCAGCGGAAGACGATGCTGACGCTGACGCCGACCACAGCCTGACCAAGGAGATTTGAATCATGGGTATTGATCTTCCGCTGATCTGGGCCGTGATTATCATCTTCGGCATCATGATGTACGTGGTCATGGACGGTTTCGACCTGGGTATCGGTATTCTCTTCCCGTTCATCAAGGGCAAGACGGATCGGGACGTGATGATGAACACCGTCGCGCCTGTCTGGGACGGCAACGAAACCTGGTTGGTGCTCGGGGGCGCGGCGTTGTTCGGCGCCTTCCCGCTGGCCTATTCGGTCGTTCTGTCGGCGCTGTATCTGCCGCTGATATTCATGCTGATCGGGCTGATTTTCCGTGGCGTGGCCTTCGAGTTTCGTTTCAAGGCCAAAGACGACAAGCGTCACCTATGGGACAAGGCGTTCATTGGTGGTTCGGTGGCTGCAACGTTTTTCCAGGGCGTGGCACTGGGCGCATTCATTGATGGGCTACCGGTGGTAAACCGTCAATTTGCCGGTGGTTCGCTGGACTGGCTGACGCCTTTCACCCTGTTCTGTGGTCTTGCTTTGGTGGTGGCGTATGCGCTGCTGGGTTGCACCTGGCTGATCATGAAAACCGAAGGAAAATTGCAGGAACAGATGCACAACCTCGCGCGGCCATTGGCCTTCGTGGTGTTGGCGGTAATCGGTATTGTCAGCCTGTGGACGCCGCTGGCTCATCCTGAGATCGCCTCGCGCTGGTTCACCCTGCCCAATTTATTCTGGTTCCTGCCGGTGCCGATCCTGGTGCTGGTCACCATGTACGGTTTGATCCGGGCCGTGGCGCGCAATGCGAATTACACGCCATTCCTGTTGACCCTGGTGTTGATCTTCCTGGGCTACAGCGGTCTGGGTATCAGCCTGTGGCCGAACATCGTGCCGCCGTCGATCTCGATCTGGGACGCCGCCGCACCGCCGCAAAGCCAGGGCTTCATGCTGGTGGGCACGCTGTTTATCATCCCGTTCATCCTGGGCTACACCTTCTGGAGCTATTACGTGTTCCGCGGCAAGGTCACCCATGAAGATGGCTACCACTAGCGCACGGCCTGTGGGAGCAAAGCTTGCTCGCGATGGCGTCGAAACAGACGCCGTCAACCTTGAAGAGGAGGGTTTGAATCCATGACTGGTAAGCATTCATTGCAGGAAATCGAAGCCGCAGAGAAGAAGCCTCTGTGGCAGCGACTCGGATGGCTGGCGATGATCTGGGTCGGTAGCGTGGGCGCGCTGTTTATCGTCGCGAGCCTGATGCGCATGTTCATGAACGCAGCAGGGCTGAGCACACATTGAGTTGCTGCAGCCCTTCAATAAAAAACCTCCAGCGTATGGAGGTTTTTTTTGCCTGCGATTTACTTGCGGGCTTTGAGGATCACAAACTTGGGCGTGGCCGCCACTTGCTCGACGCCACGGAACAGCCGGGCCAGTTTGCTGTGATAGCCCAGATGTCGGTTGCCCACGATGTACAAGGCGCCGCCCACCACTAGCGCTTCCCGGGCTTGCTGGAACATGCGCCAGGCGAGGAAATCGCCCACGACTTGCTGCTGGTGGAACGGTGGATTGCACAGCACCACGTCCAGCGATTGTGATTCCTGTTCGGCCAGGCCATCACCGGCCCGCACGATGACATCCCTGTCACCCAGCGCTACGCGCCAGTTTTCAGCAGCCGATTGCACCGCCATGAACGACTCGTCGACCAGCGTGTACTGAGCGTCAGGGTTTTGCAGGGCGCTGGCAATGGCCAGAACACCGTTGCCACAGCCAAGGTCCGCGACACGAGTGGCGCCCAGGTTCTTTGGTAGATGCGGCAGGAACGCTCGTGTGCCGATATCCAGACCTTCGCGGCAGAACACGTTGGCGTGGTTGAGCAGTTCGATAGCAGGTGTGTCGAGCTGATAGCGTGTCGGGTAGGGCGATACCGCTGCGACCCTGGCTTCAGCGGTCGCGATCAGTAAACGTGCCTTCTTGACGGCCAGCGAGGCATGGACCGGGCCGATGTAACGTTCAAGCAAGTCGCCGGCAGCGCGGGGCAGGTGCTTGATCATGGCGGCTGCGACCACTTGGGCGCCCGGTGCCAATTGGCCCTGAAGGCGTATCAGTTGCTCCTCGAGCAAGGCCAGGGTCTTTGGCACCCTGATCAGGACCCGGTCAAACGGCCCGGTGAATGGCTGGTTGGCAGGCACCATCGGCACAGCATCAAATGCGTGGCTGTTACGCAGCAGGTTCTTTTCCAGCCCCTGAAAAGCCAGGAACGAATCGCCGCTGCTGGTGACATGCGTTTTGCCAGCCAGGCTTGCGGCCAATGCCCCGAAGCTGTCGTTGAGCACCAGCACCCGGGTTTGCACGGTGGGTTGCTGTTCGGCCAGGTAGTTAAGCAAATACTCGTCTGCAGCATCGAATGCTTGTAGCGGCTCGTTCGACTGCTCGGGCTGGCGGATCAGATCGAGTTGGGCAAAGGGGGTTTCAAGCAAAGGCATGGGCGGGGGGCTCTTGGTAATCAACGAATTCTCGCCGCCAGGGGCATTGTTGCGGGCGAATCCGGCCGAGCGTACTGCGCTGTAGAGGTTTACAGGTCAACACTCGGAAAGGCTGCAAATGGTACGATTTTTTCCATTGAATTACTCGCTGGTTTTGTCAGCGGCTCAGGGTGTTGGTGAGGATTCCGACTTTGGCAGCCGCAATCACTGCTGAAATTTTGTTATTGACGCCGAATTTCATGATTGCGCTTTGTACATGGAAATTGACAGTGCGCGGAGTGACGTTGAGAATTTTGGCGCTTTCTCCTGCCGTCTTTCCAGCTGCTGCCAATTTCAAGACATCGATTTCACGCTCCGACAAGTGCGGTACTGAGCGCTCGGTGACCTGTTTGGGCAGCGTTCGTACGGCCAGCGCGTGCAAATGGCGCCCGATGAATACCGAAAAACCCAGATTATCGTAGAGCTCAAACGTCGTGATCGGCTGATGGCTTCGGGCCAGGCTCAAGATGCTGTACAGACCACTTTCCTCATCGTAGAACGATTGAGACCACCCGTACTGCAAACCATGCTGCTCGAGCGCGTCCCATATCCAGGTAGCGTCGGAGAACAGCTCCTGCGACCAGAGAATTGGAAACATCGATTGATTGCAATGCGCCACTATCGGGTTAAGTGCTCCGAAGACTTTTTGCTCATACTTCGCGTTCAATTCGCCAGGATAATTGTCGAACTGGATCACGCTGGAAGTGGTTATTTTGTCTAAATAACTGGTTGAAAAAGCACAAAATCGGAACCCGGTGTTCTTGGCGAAAGTCAGCGAAATCTGGTACGCAACATGAATGTCCGTTGTAACGGACAATTGTTCCATTTGTGATTCTTTCCACCGTTCCATAGTGAAGCTCCAATTACCGTTTGCTGGTGACACGAGGGGGGGCGTAGTGGATCCAAGATCCGGCACCCCGAAAAGTGTAGGATATTTCCTTCAGAGAAGTAGTTATTATTTAGCTGTTGTTAGCGCTTTAGATGTGACGATTCGGTTCTAATACAATATGGAGTGAGTTGAAGTTATTGGATGTCATCCGTAATTTTAACTATCTGTTTGTTTTAACTAATCGGTTAGTGCAGGCCGGAGAGGTTAAAGCCATTACAAACCGTCGGTGTTTAATTTTTGTGCTATGCGGGACACTGGGTTACCTGTTGATCGGAGCGACCCATGACCGCCAGTGCAGAAAAATTCACTCGCCAGACCCTGCTCGATGTCCATTCATTGACCCCGAATCTGTTCACATTACGGACTACGAGGGACCCCGGCTTTCGTTTTCGTGCAGGTCAATTCGCGCGGCTGGGGGTCACCAAGGCTGACGGCAGCACGGTATGGCGCGCGTATTCAATGGTTTCGTCACCTCATGACGAGTTTCTCGAGTTTTTTTCGATTGTTGTGCCGGGTGGCGAATTCACCAGTGAGCTGAGTCGGCTTGAAGTTGGCGATACGCTGCTGGTTGACCGTCAGGCCTTCGGTTACCTGACCCTTGATCGCTTCGTCGACGGGCGTGATCTCTGGTTACTCGCCACCGGCACGGGTCTTGCGCCGTTTTTGTCGATCCTGCAGGACTTCGAAGTCTGGGAAAAATTCGAGCGCATCTTCCTGGTCTACAGCGTGCGCGAAGCCCGGGAGCTGGCTTATCGAGACTTGATTGCGGGGCTGGTGCAGCGTGACTACCTGGTGGAGTTCGCGCACAAGTTGCAGTTTATTCCCACCGTCACTCGCGAAGCGTACCCCGGAGCGTTGAACGGGCGAATCACGACGCTCATCGAGAACGGCGAATTGGAGCGCGCAGCCGGGGTGGCGCTAACGCCGGAACATTCGCGGGTCATGCTTTGCGGCAATCCACAGATGATCGATGACACCCGAAAAGTATTGAAGCAGCGCGACATGCACCTGAGCCTCAGTCGACGGCCCGGACAGGTGGCTGTGGAAACTTACTGGTAAAAAAAACGGCGCCGGGAAGGCGCCGTTTCTGTTTTCAATCTTGCGTTCCGGGTCGATCGTTCCGGGCTTTGAGCAGATCGCGAATCTCGCCCAGCAGCACCTCTTCCTTGGTCGGAACCGGCGGCAGTGTTGGCGCCACGGCTTCCTCGCGCTTCAGACGATTGATGGCTTTGACGCCCATGAAGATCGCGAAAGCGACGATGACGAAGTCAATGATGGTCTGGATAAATTTACCGTAAGCCATCACCACCGCAGGGATATTGCCGTCCGCTGCCTTGAGCGTAATCGCCAGATCACTGAAATCCACCCCCCCAATCAGCATACCGATTGGCGGCATGATGACGTCACCGACGAACGATGACACGATTTTGCCGAACGCGGCGCCGATGATGATACCGACTGCCATGTCGATCACGTTCCCTTTGACCGCGAAGGCCTTGAACTCACTGATCACGCCCATAGGTTTTTTCCTTGTTACAGATGAGGTTGGTGAAGGCAGTGTAAATCAGCAGAAAGCGTTCTGCCCGAAACGACTGCTTACAGAGCTTGCCTGCAATCGACCGGACCCGCCGGAAAAAGTTTATAAAAGGCCATCACCGCTGCACGATCAGCGTTCGTTCCACCGAATGATGTGATGCTCGCCTGCGAGGAGTTGGGAGGACTGATCCATTATTATCCGGTGGAAAAACAGCTGCCGGAAGGAAGTCGAATGGCTTGGATTAAACGCGTACTTTCACAGGGTAAGTTTGATAACGATTAGCCAATGCTTTGACAGTCGACATGTCAAATGTGTATCAATAATGACGATTGGTGGCATTCTAATATCGATGTTAGTTAAAATTGTACAAGTCTGTTTTGGTAGATAAAGAGTTGTACAGGGTTTGTGTATTAGTTGTTGAGTACAGTGCCGATCTGTTTATTAGTTTGTACAAGTTTTTCTTAATAGCCACTGCGTGAATAAAACCTCGTCGTTCGATCAGGCAAGTGCTCAAACCCATTGGCAACTGATCCGGCTCAACTGCGCTATCATCGCGTTTTTTTGTCGGGAGTTAAAATGGCCAAGGCCAAGCGCATGTACGGCTGCACCGAGTGCGGCTCGACTTTTCCCAAGTGGGCCGGCCAGTGTGGCGAGTGCGGCGCCTGGAATACCCTGACCGAAACCATGGTGGAGAGCGGTGGTGCCGCACCTCCCAGCGGTCGCACCGGTTGGACTGGCCAGCAGGCACAGATCAGGACGCTGGCCGAAGTCAGCGTTGAAGAAATCCCGCGTTTCTCCACAGCCTCCAGTGAACTCGATCGGGTGCTGGGCGGTGGTCTGGTGGACGGCTCGGTGGTGTTGATTGGCGGTGATCCGGGCATCGGCAAATCGACCATTCTGTTGCAAACCTTATGCAACCTCGCCAAAACCATGCCTGCACTGTACGTCACCGGCGAAGAATCCCAGCAGCAAGTCGCGATGCGGGCCCGGCGCCTGGGGCTGCCTCAGGATCAGCTGCGGGTGATGACCGAAACCTGCATCGAAACAATCATCGCCACGGCACGGGTCGAAAAACCCAAAGTCATGGTGATCGACTCCATCCAGACCATTTTCACTGAGCAACTGCAATCGGCGCCGGGCGGTGTCTCCCAGGTACGGGAAAGTGCGGCGTTGCTGGTGCGCTATGCCAAGCAGAGTGGCACGGCCATTTTCCTGGTGGGTCATGTCACCAAAGAGGGTGCGCTTGCCGGTCCCCGTGTGCTGGAGCACATGGTAGACACCGTGCTGTATTTCGAAGGCGAGTCGGATGGGCGGTTGCGCTTGTTGCGCGCGGTGAAAAACCGTTTTGGTGCGGTTAACGAACTGGGTGTGTTCGGCATGACCGACAAGGGGCTGAAAGAAGTCTCCAACCCTTCGGCGATTTTTCTGACGCGCGCGCAGGAAGAAGTACCTGGCAGTGTGGTCATGGCGACGTGGGAAGGGACCCGGCCAATGCTGGTGGAAGTCCAGGCCCTGGTGGATGACAGTCACCTCGCCAACCCGCGCCGGGTCACGTTGGGGCTGGATCAGAACCGCCTGGCAATGTTGTTGGCGGTGCTGCACCGTCACGGCGGCATTCCGACCCACGATCAGGATGTGTTCCTCAACGTGGTGGGCGGCGTGAAGGTGTTGGAGACCGCTTCCGACCTGGCGCTGATGGCGGCGGTCATGTCCAGTTTGCGTAACCGGCCGTTGCCCCACGATCTGCTTGTGTTCGGTGAAGTGGGCTTGTCAGGTGAAGTGCGGCCGGTACCCAGCGGTCAGGAACGCTTGAAGGAAGCGGCCAAGCACGGGTTCAAGCGCGCCATCGTGCCCAAGGGTAATGCGCCGAAGGAAGCGCCTGCCGGATTGCAGATCATTGCCGTGACGCGTCTTGAGCAAGCCCTCGACGCTCTATTCGAATAAACACAATCCCCCTGTAGGAGCTGCCGAAGGCTGCGATCTTTTGATTTTGGCGTGTTTAAAGACGCTGAACATCCAGATCAAAAGATCGCAGCCTGCGGCAGCTCCTACATGGAGTAGAGCGATCAAACCTCGATCAGTGCACCCAGTTCCCGCTCCAGCTCCTGCGGATCTCCCAGGTTGAACTCGATCAACCGCCGAAGGCGTTCAATGGATTCAAGGCTGATGTGTTTGCAGACGAAACCAAGCTGACCGTTGGCTTCATGGGTTAGCTGTACGTCCATGGTGATGTCGATTTCATCGGTCAGATGAATATTCACGAAGAAATCCTTGGCTTGATCCCCAAGCCACGGCGCTGGTCGTTCGATCAACAGCCCCTTCAGTGAAAGGTCGATCAGCTTCACTGGCCAGATCATTTCCCCTTGGCCCAGCTCGGTTTTGGCATCGAATGCGATTCGTTTGAAGCGGCGGCGATCGGCAGCGTGGTCGCTCATGGGGCAATCCTCGAAATGTTCGCTGACTATAGACCCGCATTGTCAAAGGCCGCCAGCGCGGACAGGTCTCTAGACCAATGTCGGGGTATGGTCTTTGCCGTCAGGAGAGCTAAACTCGGGGTGGCTGTCTTTCTTGTCCACCCTGGCTGGAATCATAAAATGAAAAATAATAATAGCCTGCTACGCCATCTACCCTGGCTGCTGCTGGCAATCGTAGGAGCGTGCGCCCTGGGCGTAGTGGCATTGCGCCGAGGCGAGGCGATCAACGCCTTGTGGATTGTGGTTGCAGCGGTGGCCATCTATCTGGTCGCGTACCGTTACTACAGTCTGTTCATCGCTAACAATGTGATGCAACTCGATCCACGTCGGGCCACCCCCGCCGTACTCAACAATGATGGTCTGGACTACGTTCCAACCAACAAGCACATCCTCTTCGGTCACCACTTCGCTGCCATCGCTGGCGCGGGGCCTTTGGTCGGTCCGGTGTTGGCGGCGCAGATGGGTTACCTGCCCGGCACGCTGTGGCTGATTGCCGGCGTGGTGCTGGCGGGTGCGGTTCAGGATTTCATGATCCTGTTCCTGTCCACTCGTCGCAACGGTCGTTCATTGGGCGACATGGTCCGTGAGGAAATGGGCCGTATCCCTGGCACCATCGCGCTGTTTGGCTGCTTCCTGATCATGATCATCATCCTCGCGGTGCTGGCGTTGATCGTGGTTAAAGCGCTGGCAGAGAGCCCATGGGGCATTTTCACAGTGATGGCGACCATCCCGATTGCGATGTTCATGGGCATTTACATGCGCTACATCCGCCCGGGCCGTATCGGTGAAATTTCCGTCATTGGCGTGCTCTTGCTGCTGGGCTCGATCTGGCTCGGTGGGCAGATCGCCGCTGATCCGGTCTGGGCCAAAGCCTTCACCTTTACCGGGATCCAGATCACCTGGATGCTGATCGGCTACGGTTTTGTGGCCGCGGTGCTGCCGGTGTGGCTGATCCTGGCACCCCGTGACTACCTGTCGACCTTCCTGAAAATCGGCACCATCATTGCCCTGGCGATCGGCATTCTGATCACCATGCCTGATCTGAAAATGCCGGCACTGACTCAATTCATCGACGGCACCGGGCCGGTGTGGAAGGGCGGTCTGTTCCCGTTCCTGTTCATCACCATCGCGTGCGGTGCGGTGTCGGGGTTCCATGCGCTGATTTCTTCCGGTACCACACCGAAACTGTTGGCCAATGAAGGCCATGCCCGTTACATCGGGTACGGCGGCATGCTGATGGAATCCTTCGTGGCCATCATGGCGATGGTCGCCGCTTCGGTGATCGAGCCTGGTGTGTATTTCGCCATGAACAGCCCGGCAGCGATTGTGGGTGGTGATGTGGTGACTGTGGCGCAAACCGTCAGTAGCTGGGGTTTCGCGATCACACCTGAAGCCCTGCAAGCGGTGGCCAAGGACATCGGTGAAACCACCATTCTGGCTCGCGCCGGCGGTGCGCCGACCCTGGCGGTCGGTATCGCGCAGATCCTGCACAGTGTCCTGCCGGGTGAAAACACCATGGCGTTCTGGTACCACTTTGCGATTCTGTTCGAAGCACTGTTTATCCTCACCGCCGTGGACGCAGGCACCCGTGCCGGGCGTTTCATGTTGCAGGATCTGCTGGGTTCTTTCGTGCCGGCGCTGAAACGCACCGAATCCTGGACTGCCAACCTGATCGCCACTGCCGGTTGCGTGGCGATGTGGGGCTACCTGCTGTATCAAGGCGTAATCGATCCGTTAGGCGGGATCAATACCTTGTGGCCGCTGTTTGGTATCTCCAACCAGATGCTGGCGGGCATCGCGCTGATGCTGGCAACGGTTGTGCTGATCAAAATGAAACGTCAACGCTACATATGGGTGACCATGCTGCCAGCTGTCTGGCTGCTGATCTGCACCGTGACGGCAGGCTTCATCAAGCTGTTCGACGCCAACCCGGCGATCGGCTTCCTGTCGCTGGCCAGGAAGTACAGCGATGCACTGGCCAACGGTCAGATCCTGGCCCCGGCCAAGGACATCAACCAGATGCAACACGTGATCTACAACGCGTACACCAACGCAACGCTGACGGGGCTGTTCCTGTTTGTGGTGTTCAGCATCCTGTTCTATGCACTCAAGGTCGGTATTGCCGCCTGGGGTACCAAAGAGCGTACGGATAAAGAAGCGCCATTCCAGGCTGTGCCGGATGCGTAATCGAGGATTGCAAACATGTTCAATGACCTGAGTCGCCTCGGTAAATACCTCGGTCAGGCCGCGCGCCTGATGGTCGGCATGCCCGACTACGACAACTATGTCGAGCATATGCAAACCAAACACCCGGACAAACCGGTGATGAGCTACGAGATGTTCTTCCGGGAGCGTCAGGAAGCCCGTTACGGTGGCAAGGGTGGGCCGAAGTGCTGTTGATCCGGTTGTCGGATTAACAGCAATCTTGTGGGAGCTAGCCTGCTGGCGATGGCGGACTTTCAATCAACAGTGATGTTGAATGTTCCGCCGCCATCGCCAGCAGGCTAGCTCCCACATTTATTTTGTGTTGATACTTTAATTTTGTGAGTCAGGAGATCCAGTTTGTCCTCTCCCATTCCAGTAACGATCCTCAGCGGCTTCCTCGGTGCCGGCAAAACCACTTTGCTGCGCCATCTGCTCAAAGCCGAACACGGCCTGAAAATCGCCGTGATCGAGAACGAATTCAGCGACGCCGGCATCGACACCCAGTTGTTGGGCGACGAGCCTGTACAGGTGATGACGCTGTCCAACGGCTGTGTCTGTTGCACCATCCACACCGACCTGACCAAAGCGCTTTATCTGTTGCTTGAGCGTCTGGACAGCGGGGAGATCGCCTTCGACCGTCTGGTGATCGAATGCACGGGCCTGGCCGATCCGGCGCCCGTCGCGCAAACCTTTTTCATCGATGAAGAGTTGCGTGAGCGCTACATTCTCGACGGCATCATCACCTTGGTAGACGCCGCTCATGCCGACACCCATCTGACCCAGACCATCGCCCAGGCGCAGATCGGTTTTGCCGATCGCCTGCTGGTGAGCAAGCGTGATCTGGTGGATGAGGCGACGTTCACCGCGTTGAGCGAGCGCTTGACCCGTATCAACCGTCGAGCCCCCATTCGAGTGGTCGACCACGGCAACATCGACCTGGCCGAATTGCTCGATGTGCGCGGTTTCAACCTCAATGCGGACCTGGGCGGCGGCATCAGCTTGCGTCCGGTGGGCAAGGCGCCTTCGATCGATCGAATCTCCAGCCTTGTTCTGCGCACTGACAAGCCACTGGATATCGACAAGCTCAGCGAGTTCATGAACGAACTGCTGGAAGACCACGGCAAGCAATTGCTGCGCTACAAAGGCGTGCTGAACATTGTTGGTGAACCTCGGCGCATGGTGTTCCAGGGCGTGTTGAAGTTGTATGGCTTCGACTGGGATACCGAGTGGGCGGACGATGAACCGCGCGAAAGCGTGATCGTGTTTATTGCCGATGATTTGCCGGAAGAGAAAATCCGTGCGGGGTTTGCGAAGGTGGCGGCGGAGTAGGGGCGTGAATTCTCTTCGCGTATGAAGCCCTCATCGCGAGCAGGCTCGCTCCCTCATTCGATAGAGGTTGCCCGCTCTAAGCCGGACGACACAAAACCATTGTGGGAGTGAGCCTGCTCGCGAAGACTGCTTAACTGGCGACACGGTTTTTGCTGGGTTTCGGTGGCGAGTTCAGTAACGTGTTTTCCAGAAAATCCAGATGCCCCGTCAGCAACCTTTCGGCATTAAGCGCATCTCCCCGCTCGATGGCGTCCAGAATCCCTTCGTGCACCTGCCAATCGCAATATCCCTCTAACCGAGCATCAGACTGCGCAATCGCCAGCGCAGTCAACGGTACCAGACTGTCCAAAAAATGCGCCAATGGAGCATTTCCCGCCATTTCCGCCAATTGCAGATGAAAGTCCCCGGACAGTCGAATCGCCGGTGCCTGTTCGGTGCAAAGGCGTTCTTTTTCGATCAGGCTATGCAGGCGTTTCCAGTCTTGCCGGCAACGTCTTTCACTGGCCAGGTGTACCAATGTGGTTTCCGTCAACCGCCGTGCATGCAGCGTCTGTCGGGTTTGCTCGCGATCCAGCGACGCGACACGGGGACGATGGTTGGGCTTGAGGACAATGATCTGTTGATGTGAGAGGCGGGTCAGCACGCCACGAATGTCGCTGCGTCGAGCACCAAACATCTGCGCCAGGCTTTCTTCAGTAAAGCGACTGTGCGCGTGAATGCGTTGTTCGAGAATGGCATCGAACAGCCGCGTATAGAGATCGTCCTGCGGCAAAGAAAACGGCAGGGCAGTCAGAGTCTGGGGTGAGGCGAAGCTGTTCATGGCCTGTCTCCGGTGTCTGTAGGGTGGTCAACTGCCGAGGTTGTCGTCCGGGATGTTCAGTTCAATGCCCATCCGCTGACCTTCGCGAAGAATATGCCGACGCATTTCGGCACTCGCCTGAGCACTGTTCTTGCTACGGATCGCACGTACCACTGCTTCGTTTTCTTCAAGGCGTTCAGCCAGGTGTTCGGGGGAATTGCGCAGCACCTCGGCGCTTTGCTTGAGGGCGTTGCTGGTTTGCTGCACCACGCTTTGGAAAATCGGGTTGGACGTCAGCGTGAACAGTTCTTCGTGGAAGGCGATGTAAGCGTTCACGCCGGCCTCGCTGTCGTTGGCCTCCAGTGCTTCGCGCATGTCCATCAAGGTCAGGCGCAGTTGGCCGACTTCCTTGCTGCTGATCGACTGCGCCACCAGGCCGACGATAAACGGCTCGAGGGTGTAGCGCAGTTGCAGCACATCTTCCAGACTTGCGCCGGCCACCGCGCTGTCATGGCTTTGGCTGTCGGCGAGAGGAGCGTCCAGCACCACCACGCCTTTGCCCGGCATGGAGCGCACCAGGCCAAGGGTTTCCAGAACGATTACGGCTTCGCGCAGACTCGGGCGGCTGATGCCCAGTTGCTCGGCCAGCTCACGTTGCCCGGGCAGCATTTCGCCTTTGCGCCACTGACCACGGACCAGCGCGGCCCGCAGTTTTTCCACTACTGAATTTACGACGGTTGACGAGGTAATCACTGTTCGCTCCATGTCGCGATAAAGGTGCCTGCCCGCGGGGCAGGCACACGTTATTTAGAATTCCTGCTGATGGGCCGGTGCCACCGGTTTTCTCGGCTGGAAGGTATAACCCACCTGACCGGAAAGCACCTTGTTTGCGCGCTGGATATCGATGTCTTTTTCCCACCGTGCAATGGCCACCGTGGCGACGCAATTGCCGATCAGGTTCGTCAGCGCCCGTCCGATGCCCATGAACCAGTCCACCGCGAGTACCAGCACCAGGCCAACCACGGGGATTGCCGGAATCGCGGTCAGCGTCGCCGCCAGAATGACCAGCGCCGAACCGGGGATGCCGTGTGCGCCTTTTGAGGTGATCAGCGACACCAGCAAAATCGTCAGCAGATCGGTCATCGCCAATGGCGTTCCGGTGGCATTAGCGATGAAGACGATGGCGAGGGTCAGGTAGATCGAAAAACCGTCAAGGTTGAACGAGTAACCGGTTGGAATCACCAGGCCGACCGTTGAACTGCCGATGCCCAGATGCTCAAGCTTGCGCATGATTTGTGGCAGCACGGCGTCGGACGAAGCGGTGCCCATGACGATCGTCAGTTCTTCGCGCAGGTACTTGAGCAGTGGCCACATCCGCAGACCGGACAGGCGCATCACTAGCCCGAGAATCAACGATACGAACGCGAGGCACGTCAGGTAAAACAGGCCTACGAGGCTGCCCAGATGCTGCAGCGAATCCAGGCCATATTTGCTGGTGGTAAACGCAATGGCGCCGAACACGCCGATCGGCGCCAAGCGCACGATCATGCCCATGATGCGGAAAATCACATGGCTCAGCTCATTGATGAGTCGGGAAATGCCCGAGGCCGCTTCGCCGACCAGGTTCAGCGCGCTGCCGAACAGCACCGAAAACAGCAACACTTGCAGGATGTTGTTGTCAGCAAACGCACCGATGACCGAGGTCGGAATCAGGTCCATCAGGAACTGGGTGGTGGTGTGCATGTGCTGACCCCGCTGGGCGATGTCGCCCATGTCGGCAGCGGAGAGCTGGTCCAGGTGAATGTTCGCGCCGCTGCCGATACCGGTGCTGAAGGCGAACACCAGACCGATCACCAGGGCGATGGTGGTCAGCACTTCGAAGTAGATCACCGACTTCAGGCCGATGCGTCCGACTTTTTTCAGATCGCCCGCGCCACTGATGCCGCTGACCACCACGCAGAAAACAATCAGCCCGATGAGCATCTTGATCAGTTTGATGAAGCCATCACCCAGGGGTTTGAGCTGAGCGGAGTATTCGGGAAGGGTCAGCCCGCAGACGATGCCGAGCACCAGTCCGAGAACCACTTGAAGGAAGATTGAACGCGAGCACCATCTGAGCATGGGAGGAATCCTGGTCGGTGTCCTGGCTGCCGTGCGCTTCGCGCATCAGATTCAGGACTTAATTATTGTGGTCTTACCGGTATGTCCAGTGCAGGCGCAGTCTAGGCGAGGTTTTTCTGAAATCGCAAGCGGAAATTGAACGATTGGCTTGACCGGTCATACCAGTTGGTCGAAGCAGTGTGGCGTTGAGCGGTTACTCAGACGAAAAAATCGGCGCAAGCGCCGATTTTTTTGGAGTTGATGCAGTAAAACTTGAAGGTGCCAGCCTTATTGGGTGTAAGAGCGGAGCAACGAGGGGGCTTTAATGCCTGATCTTTATCAGGGATGAGTATGGGGTACTTGTCTTTCAAGAATGCTCAGGACAAATGTTATTTTTGAGCGCTCTTTGGTTTTGCCTATATAACCGTAAGGCGAACCTCTCACTCTAATAGCCCCCAAATAACTATTGTCTTCAGTCATCAGGGCAACGGGAGAGTGAGCCGCTGGCAGATGTTCAAGTGTGACGGGTTTGTTCTGGAGATTGACCAGGGTGTAGATCGACGGTTCGTCAATGTTGCAATCTTTCGCCCCCACCACTTCCTGCCAACTTTCACTCATGAGCTGATTGTAGTATTCACCGCGATTTTTTATGGAAATTATGTAGCCATTGGCCGTGTGCCGAAAGTGCAGTCTTAACGCCTTTACCGGGCCAACCTCCTCGCTGGGCCGGATACCGAGCAGGCTGGAATGATCGCGTGTCTGGGGTTTGCCGGTGAAAAAACCACCGCTGACCATGCCGATGGTTGCCATGGCCGGCTTGCCATGGAGAAACTCCATGAGACTTACCTTATGGCCAACCATCAATAGATTTGCCAGAAACGATTTTTCAATATCACTGTTCATAATGAAATCCGTTATTTGATGTAATGGGTTTACACAGAGTTCGGATTTCAGCTTAAGCATGTTTGTATGCGTTGTAGTTTTTACTGTGTGGCAAAAGTTTTAATGGTGATGGGTGAGCCAGGATAAGTGTCGGTGTCGACTGTTCATTGAGTGTAATTGCGCGCTCGGCGAGTAAGGCTTTATTGGTACAGGCGAAAAAAAACCGGCCATCACTGGCCGGTTTTTTATTGCTGCGATTTAACGGTGCAATTAAGCGCCGTATACCGGCAGCTTTTTGCAGATGGCCTTGACCTTCTCACGGACGGCGTCGATCACCGCATCGTTGTTCAGGTCAGCCAGGATGTCGCAGATCCAGCCGGCCAGTTCCTTGCACTCTGCTTCCTTGAAGCCACGAGTGGTCACAGCCGGAGTGCCGAAGCGCAGGCCGGAGGTGACGAACGGGGAGCGTGGATCGTTTGGCACGGAGTTCTTGTTCACGGTGATGAACGCTTTGCCCAGAGCGGCGTCGGCGTCTTTACCGGAGATTTCCTGCTTGATCAGCGACAGCAGGAACAGGTGGTTTTCAGTACCGCCGGACACCACGTCGAAACCGCGCTCGATGAACACACCGGCCATGGCCTTGGCGTTCTTCACGACTTGTTGCTGGTAGGTCTTGAACTCAGGCTGCAGCGCTTCTTTAAAGCAGATCGCCTTGGCAGCGATCACGTGCTCCAGCGGGCCACCCTGGGCGCCCGGGAATACGGCGGAGTTCAGCTTCTTCTCGATGTCGGCGTTGGCGCGAGCGAGGATCAGGCCGCCACGTGGACCGCGCAGGGTCTTGTGCGTGGTGGTGGTCACGACGTCAGCGAAAGGCACCGGGTTCGGGTAGACGCCAGCGGCGACCAGACCGGCCACGTGAGCCATATCGACAAAGAGATAAGCGCCGACTTTGTCAGCGATTTCGCGGAAGCGAGGGAAGTCCAGAATCTGCGAGTAGGCAGAGAAACCGGCCACGATCATTTTCGGCTTGTGCTCAACCGCCAGGCGCTCGACTTCGTCGTAGTCGATCAGGCCGTTGGCGTCGATGCCGTATTGAACGGCGTTGTACAGCTTGCCCGAAGACGAAACGCTGGCGCCGTGGGTCAGGTGACCGCCGTGTGCCAGGCTCATGCCCAGGATGGTGTCGCCAGCCGACAGCAGAGCCAGGTACACGGCGCTGTTGGCTTGCGAACCGGCGTGCGGCTGAACGTTGGCGTAATCGGCGCCGAACAGTTCTTTGGCGCGATCAATTGCAAGCTGCTCGACCACGTCGACGAACTCGCAACCACCGTAGTAGCGCTTGCCCGGGTAGCCTTCGGCGTACTTGTTGGTCAGTACCGAGCCTTGAGCTTCCATCACCGCAGGGCTGGTGTAGTTTTCCGAAGCGATCAGCTCAATATGTTCTTCCTGGCGCTGAGCTTCTTGCTCCATGGCGGCAAAGAGATCGGCGTCGTACTTGGCAATAGTCAAATCACGGCTGAACATGGCGGTCCTCAAGGATCGGGGCAGAAAAGGGGGGCATTCTAACCCAATGGGTTTTAGATGGCATATGAAAGGACATCATGTCGCAGACAAGTGGGCTTCATGACGGGATCAGCGGTGATCGTGTTGCCTGTGGCGAGGGAGCTTGCTCCCGTTGGGCTGCGAAGCGGCCCCAGAATCCTGTGAGCGCTGCGCACTCAAACGGGACGGTGCATCGTTCCGACAAGCCCCTCGCCACAATGATTGCTCGCTTCAATCAAACACGAACAACGCATCAATGCTGAACTGTTCTTCAAAGCGTTCAGCCGGCATGGGCCGTCCGAACAGATACCCCTGAACCTCATCGCAACCATGCTCACGCAGGAAATCCAGCTGCTCCTGGGTCTCGACACCTTCAGCGATCACGGCCAGATTGAGGCTGTGCGCCATAGCGATGATTGCCCGGGCAATCTGTGCATCCTGTTCTCCGGAGGGCAAGCCATCGACGAAAGTGCGGTCGATTTTCAACACGTCGATAGGGAACTGCTTGAGGTAGTTGAGCGAGGAATAGCCGGTGCCGAAGTCATCGACCGCAATGCTCAAGCCAAGATTTTTCAGACCGTCGAGAATCTGCATCGCCTCGCTGACTTCGCGCATCAGAATACTTTCAGTCAGCTCGATCTCCAGGCACGCCGGCGACAGTCCAATGTCCTTGAGGATGTTGGCGATGCGCGTACCCAGTTGGCCATCGGAGAACTGCCGCGCCGAGATGTTGACCGACACCTTGGGCACGCGAACCTTGGCTTGATGCCAGGTCTTGAGCTGACGGCAGGCTTCGCTGATCACCCAGTCGCCCACATCAACCACCAGGCCGAGCTCTTCGAGCACCGGGATAAAATCCCCCGGCGGCACCAATCCGCGACGAGGGTGGCGCCAGCGCAGCAGCGCTTCGGCACCGGTCAGACGTTTGCCGTCGCCGCTGAATTGCGGTTGGTAATACAGCACGAATTCGTTCTGTTCGAGGGCGTGACGCAGGTCGCTTTCCAGTTCCAGGCGCTCCAGGGCGCTGGCGTTCATGTCAGCCTGATAGAACTGGAAGTTGTTCTTTCCGCGTTCCTTGGCGTGATACATCGCGGTGTCCGCGTTTTTCATCAGCTGACTGAGTTCATTCCCGTCCTGCGGGCTCAGGGCGATGCCGATACTCGCCGTGACGAAGAACTCCCGGCCTTCGAGTACGAACGGTTTCACCAGGCTGGCAAGGATCTGTTCGGCCACATGTATTGCCCGGTTCAGCGCCATTTCACGGTTGGCCCGCGGCTGCAGCAGCAGGGTGAATTCATCGCCACCCATGCGCGCCACGGTGTCGTCATCGTCGACGCAACCGAGCAGGCGCGTCGCCATTTCCTTGAGCATGCGATCGCCGGCCGCGTGGCCGAGGGAGTCGTTGATCGGCTTGAAGCGGTCCAGATCGAGAAACATCAGCACCACCCAGGATCTCTGCCGTTCGGCCGATTGCAGCGCCGTGTGCAGGCGATCCTGGAACAGCGTTCGGTTAGGCAAGTGCGTCAGGGCGTCGTAATAGGCCAGGCGGTGAATCCGCTGTTCACTGGCCTTGCGCTCGCTGATGTCGCTGAAGAAACACACGTAGCTGGCCAGATCGCCTTCGTCATCCAGCACGGCGGTAATCCCCACCCAGGCGGGGTAGTGCTCGCCGCTGCGGCGCTTGAGCCACACCTCGCCTTCCCAGGTGCTGTGCTGGTTCAGCTGTTTGAGGACGTAACGCAGATGGGCTTCCTGCTGGTCGTCGACGGTGAGCATGTTCGGCAACTGGTCGAGGACTTGCTCCACCGCGTAACCGCTGACGCGGCTGAACGCTTCGTTGGCCTGGACGATATAGCCGGCCGGATCGGTAATCAGGATCGCCGACGTCGAGTGCTCGAATACCGTCGCCGCCATGCGCAGGTCCTTCTCGGCCCGGCGCTGCTGGCTGATGTCGCGACCTACGCCGAGCACACCTTCGAAGGCGTCGTGCTCATCCCAGACCAGCACCAGGCGCAGTTCGATTGGAATCTTGCGACCGTCGGCCCGCAGACAGTCAAACAGGTACAACTGGGTCTGCACCTGGTTGCGTAACAGCGCAAGCTGCTCCGGCTTGTCCAGCGCCTTGCTGACCCGATCCATCAAGCTATAAATGCCGGTCAGTTGTTGCGGGTTGGCAATCGTCGATTGCCAGCCGTTCTGGAAAATCGAATCGACGTCGTAGCCCAGCACGGCGTGCACCGACGGGCTGACATAGTTGAGCGACAGCTTGCTGTCGGTGGAGAAGATCACGTCGCTGATGCTTTCGGCGAGCATCCGGTATCGTTGTTCGCTGTCGCGCAGGGACTCACTGGCCTCGATCTGTTCAGTGATGTCCTTGGCCACGCCGATGATACGGGTGACCTGATTGTCCTTGTCCCGCGCGAGTGCTTGCTCACGAGTCTCGAAGCACCGCCATTTGCCGTCCCGATGACGGAAACGCAGCTGGCACTGCATCAATTGACCGTAACCACCCTGGCGCTGGGTCTGTCGCGAATGGTGATAGAAGTCGGCATCTTCCGGGTGCAGCAGGATTTCCCAGAAGTACTCGCCCATCTGGTGCAGCTCGGTGCGGTTGTAGCCGAGTGTCTGGCCCAAATGGTGGTTGCTGAAAATCATCCGCTGGCTGATGACATCTTGCACATACAGGTGATCCGGCACCGTGCGCACTACGTCGGACCAGAACCCTTCACGCTCCAGCAGTGACAGCTCAATGAGCTTGCGGCTGGTGATGTCGGTAATGCTCAGGATCACCGCTTTGTAGTCGTCCTGATCCTCCGGCAAGCGCAGGACCAGCCACAGATGCTGGTCGCGACCACTGGCGTCCTGGAGTTTGATTTCCAGTTCGAGCTGCTTGTGTCGGTTCAGCACGGCGTCCAGTACCCGGTCGCCGATGGCAGTGCCGTCCAGAGGATTGCCGTCGATCAGCAGGTGCCAGGCTTGCTCGCAGGAATTGACGTTGAGCAGTTGCAGAGCGACCTGGTTGACCTCGGTGATGCGCAATTCCTGCAGCAGTTGCTGACGTTGCGATGGCGTATCCAGCCAGGTTTTGAGGTGTTCGCTGCTGTGGATCTTCGCTTTTTCGAAGACGCTGATGAGCCCTGACACATCCAGCACGCACAGTGCGACGCCGGTGCCTTCGAAAATATCCTGATAGCGTCGACGGCCCTCGTGCAACTGGCGCTGACGCCGGCGCATGTTCAGCAGAACGATGAACGGCAGCAGCGAGAAGGCCAGTCCCAGCAGGCATTTGCCGATGAAGGCCGGCAATAGATGCTCGATCACGCGTTGGCGGTCGAACAGCCCACGCAGTTGCCAGTCGCTGCTGCTCAGAGGAACGGTGAGCACGCTGTTGGTTAGATCGTCCGGCGTCAGGGTTCTGGGTTCGGCCATGGGCAAAGCATCATCACGGCTGATGATCTGATGAGTGAGGCGGTTTTCCACCAGCCATAGCGGGCGGATGCCCGCTTCGTGTTGCTTGGTCAGGGAAGAGAAGAAGGTCGGTGTGAGGCGCAGGGCCCAATAACCCCGTGTACTGCCGCTGGCCTGGTGCAGCAACAGATGCACCACCGAACCGTCCTCGGCGTCGCTGAAATAGTGGGCCTGGGCGCGACTGCGCCGGACCAGTTCGCTCAGGTAGTCGGCGTCGTCGCTGTTTTCAGCGCTGTCGCTGAGTATTTTTCCGGAGGGGCTTAGCAGTGCCAGGCTGCGGACATCGGGCAGTGACTGTTGCAACTTGCGCAACAGCGCCTGCTGTTCGTCGGCGCTTTGCGGTTGCTCGACGATCGGTAGCAGGTTGAGCGCAATCTGGGCGTTGAGTGCCATGTTCAGGCTGACTTGCGACGCCAGGTCGGCGGTGTAGTCGATCGCGTACTGACGCTGGTTTTTCTGGGTTTCGCTCAGTTGATCGAGCAGTTGCCAAAAGAGCAGGGCGAGCAACAGTAATACGAGCGTCGCCAGCGCACCTTTCAACGTGCCACGCAGGGGCGAGCCGGTCGCAAGAGACGGTGCGCTCGGGGCAGATGACGGAGGGACGTTAGGCAAACTGAAATCCTGCGGATGGGCTGGACCGGCGCGACGTGCACTATAAGCCGGACGCCCGAAGGGCGGCTAGCATGCCTTGAGTTGTGGCAAAGTGCCAGCCCTGCTCGGCTGGACTGCCTTCCGTCAATCAGGTAGCTTTGCCGGTTACGCGGGAGCGTTCCAGCTCCTAGAATCAGACTTTTTCAGCGCGCACGCATTGATACCCATCGATCGTACGACGCGCACGGTCTGGCCGGGCATCGCCTGCGCTCCAATCATTCATCTGTCACTGACCCAAGGTTCTCCATGGCTCAATACGTCTTCACCATGCATCGGCTGGGCAAAGTTGTTCCGCCGAAGCGGGAAATCCTGAAAAACATCTCACTGTCCTTCTTCCCCGGCGCCAAGATCGGCGTGCTCGGCCTCAACGGTTCGGGTAAGTCCACGCTGCTGAAAATCATGGCGGGCGTCGATACCGAGTTCGAGGGTGAAGCCCGTCCGATGCCGGACCTGAACATCGGTTACTTGCCGCAAGAGCCGATCCTGGACCCGACCAAGACCGTGCGTGAAGTGGTCGAGGAAGCGGTCAGCGTGATCAAGAACGCTCAGGCGCGCCTGGACGAGGTCTACGCGGCCTACGCTGAAGAAGATGCTGACTTCGATAAACTGGCTGCAGAACAGGCCAAGCTCGAAGCCATTCTGCAAGCCAGCGACGGTCACAACCTGGATCGTCAACTGGAAGTCGCTGCCGATGCGCTGCGTCTGCCGGCGTGGGATGCCAAGGTCGAATTCCTGTCCGGTGGTGAAAAGCGTCGTGTGGCCCTGTGCCGTCTGCTGCTGTCCGCCCCCGACATGCTGCTGCTCGACGAACCAACCAACCACCTGGACGCCGATTCCGTCGCCTGGCTGGAGCACTTCCTGCACGACTTCCCGGGCACCGTGGTTGCGATCACGCACGACCGTTACTTCCTGGACAACGTCGCCGGCTGGATTCTCGAGCTCGACCGTGGCGCCGGTATCCCGTACGAGGGCAACTATTCGGGTTGGCTCGAAGCCAAGTCCAATCGTCTGGCGGCCGAGTCCAAGCAGCAGTCGGCCCATGAAAAAGCCATGAAGGAAGAACTGGAGTGGGTGCGCAAAGGCGCCAAGGCCCGCCAGTCCAAATCCAAGGCTCGTCTGCAACGCTTCGAAGAAATGCAATCGCAGGAATTCCAGAAGCGCAGCGAAACCAACGAGATCTACATTCCGGCCGGCCCGCGCCTGGGCGACAAGGTCATCGAGTTCAAGAACGTTTCCAAGGGCTATGGCGATCGCGTACTGATCGACAACCTGTCGTTCTCCATGCCTAAAGGCGCCATCGTTGGCGTGATCGGCGGTAACGGTGCCGGTAAGTCCACGCTGTTCCGCATGCTGATGGGCAAGGAAACGCCGGACTCGGGCACCATCGAAGTCGGCGATACCGTGCAACTGGCCTGCGTCGATCAGAGCCGCGAAGACCTGGATGGCAGCAAGACAGTGTTCCAGCAAATCTCCGATGGTTCCGATCAGATCCGCATCGGCAACTACGAAATCCCGTCGCGCACCTACGTGGGTCGCTTCAACTTCAAGGGCGGCGATCAGCAGAAGTTCGTCAAGGACCTGTCCGGTGGTGAGCGCGGTCGCTTGCACCTGGCCCTGACCTTGAAAGAGGGCGGCAACGTCCTGCTGCTCGACGAACCTTCCAACGACCTCGACGTTGAAACCCTGCGTTCCCTGGAAGAAGCCTTGCTTGACTTCCCGGGCGCCGCCATTGTGATCTCTCACGATCGGTGGTTCCTTGACCGCGTCGCGACTCACATCCTGGCGTACGAAGACGACTCGCAAGCCGTGTTCTTCGAAGGCAACTACACCGAATACGAAGCCGATCGCAAAAAGCGCCTCGGCGAAGCAGCGGCCCAGCCGCATCGTGTACGGCACAAGAAACTGGCCTGATATCAGGTGGGTTGCATGAAAAAACGGAGCCTTCGGGCTCCGTTTTTTTGTCCGCGATTTGTCAGTTGCTCCGTGCCGAATTCATCGCCGGCAAGCCGGCTCCCACAGGGTTTTGTGCAGGCACTGAAGTCCGATTCACCGCCAGTCACTTGTGGGAGCTAGCCTGCTAGCGATGGCGGTGTAACTGTTGATGCACTACTTGGATTCGATCTCCCTCTTCAGGTGCAAAACAGTCTAAAAAACAGCCTTATTTATATCCTGTGCACCATTTAATTTCATAAGTGCGACATTTCGCGCTGTTCTTGTGCGCGAATCGTTTGTTAAAGTCCGGCTCAATCTCCTCCAACGACAACAAATTCGCCGAGACTTTTCATGATCGAATCCGTTGAATCCTTCCTTGCCCGCCTGAAAAAACGTGACCCTGACCAGCCTGAATTCCACCAGGCCGTCGAAGAGGTCCTGCGCAGCTTGTGGCCTTTTCTCGAAGCCAATCCGCACTACCTGAACTCAGGCATTCTGGAGCGCATCTGCGAGCCGGAGCGGGCGGTGGTGTTTCGGGTTTCCTGGGTCGACGATCACGGCAAGGTGCAGGTCAATCGCGGATTCCGCATCCAGATGAACAGCGCCATCGGCCCGTACAAGGGCGGTTTGCGTTTCCATCCTTCGGTAAACCTCGGCGTGCTGAAATTCCTCGCGTTTGAGCAGACGTTCAAAAACTCGCTGACGTCGCTACCCATGGGCGGCGGTAAAGGTGGATCGGACTTCGATCCCAAAGGCAAAAGCGACGCAGAAGTCATGCGCTTTTGCCAGGCCTTCATGAGCGAGTTGTATCGGCACATCGGTGCAGACGTTGACGTGCCCGCCGGCGACATCGGCGTGGGTGCCCGCGAAATCGGTTTCCTGTTCGGCCAGTACAAGCGCCTGAGCAACCAGTTCACCAGCGTTCTGACCGGCAAGGGCCCAAGTTATGGCGGCAGTCTGATCCGTCCCGAAGCCACGGGTTTCGGGTGCGTATACTTCGCCGAGGAAATGCTCAAGCGCACCGGCGAGAAAGTCGAAGGCAAGCGTGTGGCGATCTCGGGCTCTGGCAACGTCGCGCAATACGCAGCCCGCAAGGTCATGGACCTGGGCGGGAAGGTGATTTCGCTGTCGGATTCAGAAGGCACGCTGTACTGCGAAGCGGGTTTGACCGAAGAGCAATGGCTGGCGGTGCTGGAACTGAAAAACGTCCAGCGTGGCCGGATCAGCGAGTTGGCCGCGCGCTTTGGCCTGGAGTTCCGCGCCGGTCAGTGCCCGTGGGACCTGGCGTGCGACATCGCATTGCCTTGCGCGACGCAGAACGAACTCGACGCCGACGCCGCCCGCACGCTGTTGCGCAATGGCTGCATCTGCGTGGCCGAGGGCGCGAACATGCCGACCACCCTGGAAGCCGTGGACCTGTTCATCGAGGCGGGTATCTTGTTCGCGCCAGGCAAGGCATCGAACGCAGGAGGCGTTGCGGTGAGCGGGTTGGAGATGTCGCAAAACGCCATGCGCCTCTTGTGGACCGGCGGTGAAGTCGACAGCAAACTCCACGCGATCATGCAGTCTATCCATCACGCGTGCGTGCATTACGGCGAAGAGAACGGACGAATCAACTACGTCAAAGGCGCGAACATCGCCGGCTTCGTCAAAGTGGCTGACGCCATGCTCGCTCAAGGCGTGGTTTAAGCCGGTTCGATGCGCACGATCTCGATCATCTGATCACCGGCGGGGCGTTGCCACAGCACCTCGTCACCGAGTTGCGCCCCGAGCAACGCACGGCCCAGGGGTGATCCCCAGTTGATCAGGCCTGCCGACGCATCGGCCTGATCCTCACCCACCAGTTGCACCGTTTGTTCGGTGCTCTGTTCATCAGCGAAGGTCACACGGCTGCCGATCTGCACTTTTTGCGTCGAGTTCGCGGGCGTCACGACCTGAGCGCTGTGCAGGCGCTGGTTGAAATACCGTAGATCTCGTTCCAGGTCGGCTTGACGCTGTTTGTCCGCCTGTTCTCCTTTGGCCGATTGCTCGCTCAGTTGCTGTTGCAGCTCGGCGACTTTCGCCTGCAATTGGGTCAGCCCCGTGGGCGTCACGTAATTGGGCTGCTCGCTCACCTGCCGTTCGACCGGCTGATCAGCTTGCGCTGCGGCGTTATCTTCATTGACGAAGGCGCGACTCATGGTTTTCTCCCGTTATTGGGTTTGGGCCATGTTCGCAGGCATTTAGTTTCGGCGGATACCTGTCAGCGACTCATTGCGAGCGATAGGCGCGCGCAGCGTCCTGATCTTTTTGCTGTTGCCAGGCTTTGTCGCGGTCATCCCAATGGTGGCTGCGATAGTCATCGCGATCCTGGTTCTCAAGCATGGCCTGGCACTGGCGAAATCCATCGCTCCAGCCCTCGGCGTATTGCTTGTCCTTGAGATAGCGCGGGACGTTCTTGCGAAACTCCCCTGTGATGGCGCCACCCGCTTGTCGACCACTGCTGCAACCGTCATCGAAACCATCGGCGAATGCCGGTGGAT
Source organism: Pseudomonas sp. LBUM1643 (assembly GCF_059716215.1). NCBI lineage: Bacteria > Pseudomonadati > Pseudomonadota > Gammaproteobacteria > Pseudomonadales > Pseudomonadaceae > Pseudomonas > Pseudomonas sp. LBUM1643. Next base: position 5,586,982 of record NZ_CP166813.1, on the reverse strand, counting down.
ACCCCTTGGCGATGAGATCTTCGTGGGTTGACTGGCAACCCGCACTCAACAGCAAAACCCCCAGCACAGCCATGCTACGCCACATCTCGAACTCCCGGGCCGTTTAACGGCCTATGGGAGAAGTCTAGGTGTGGATTCGTGAGCCGGATGTGAAAGAAAGATCAAAATACTGCAGCTCTGTAGGAGCAAAGCTTGCTCGCGATGGCATCGGCGCAGTCGTGCACGCACATTGAGGTGATGCGATCGCGAGCAAGCTTTGCTCCTCAGGTTGAGGGGGTCAATAGTGATACCACTTCACCTCTAGCATGACCTCAGTCTCAGGCGTCGCGACATGGCTGAACTCACGCTGTGCCGTCAGGCGCACGCCAAAGTTGCGCGACAACTCCCACTGCTGATTCAGGCTCAAGCTGCGGCGCACTTCGCCGTTGGTGAAGTAATCTCCTTTGGCTTCCAGGCTGAGGTTGCCCAGCGGGTTTTTCCACAGCACACCGGTATTGAAACCTCCGGCCGGAGAAACGAATTCGGCGAAATCATTGTTGTGTTCGACTCGAACTGTGCCGAGGGCAAAACCCAATACATCTTCACCAAGCTGCCAGGTGCCACCGCCGCCGCCGTTGACGTGGCTGACCAGTGTTTCATCGTCATGCTTGCCCGGTACACGCTCAAGGCCGCCGGTGACTTGCCATGAGAGCGGTTGCAGCAACTCGTTGCGCGGCGTCAGGGAACGGATGGTCGCCAGATCAAGCTGCTGAAACTGCCAGCGATTGCCTTCGTACTGGCGTAGTTTCATCTGCAGGATTTCGATCTGCGCGCCGAGCGGGAAGCTTTCAGCATTGTCGTTGAGGTCGTGATAGGCCATGCGCAAGCCGTACTCGGCAAACGCCTCGTCGCCCCGGGTGCCGATGCCGGCCTGCCAGGTGCGCGATTCATGACCGTCTTCTGGCAAGCCAGGGCGTGGGATATCGAGATCCGGCGCGGGGTTCTGGTTGATCGCCCGAAGCAGTTCGAAGCTGCGCTGAGCCCGCTCAGGATCGCGCTCCTGGCCGTTGGCGCGGTAGCGTTCCAAACGGTAAGAAGCGTCGATGATCAGCGCCTGACGGTCGCGTGGTTGCGCCTTGAAGGCTGGGTCCTGCAATTGTTTCTGATCGGCGCTGACCTTCAGTACCCACTGCTGCTCTTCATCGGTCAACGGCTCGGCACGGCTCAACAATTCGCGCTCGCGGGACGGACGATACTCGATGGACTCCACCAGGCCGGCTTCTTTGACGGCTTTGACGGTGTCGGTCGGAATGGCGGTGAGCGGGAACTGCTCGGTCAGGCGCAAGCTTGGACGTGCGACCTGGAGTAATTCCAGCAGGCGATAGGAGCAGTTTTCGTCGAAGAAGAAATAGTCGAACTGGATCTGTTTCAATTCCCAGACATGCTCGACCATGCGCGCGGTTTCTGCCTGTGTCAGGTTCAGCCGGTACTCCCACAGGTCGCGGTTTTCGAGGCTGCGGTACTCCGAGAGTTTTTCCTGATACGGCACCAGCGCAAACAGCCCTGGGTAGCCACCCATCAAGCCTTTCCAGGCATAGAGAATGCTGTTGTCCGAACCTTCGATGTAGGCGCCGAAGTTGATCGCGTAGCTGAGTAGCGACGTCTTGTCGCTCTGAACATCGGCCTGGTCGATACGCAGCAAGGTGTGGCCGAACATCGACGACGGACTATTGAGATAGGCCGCAGGGAAGATCATCACGGCACTGTGGGGCGAGACGTCCTTGAACCACTGCTTGAATTCAGCGCATTCAAGCGTCGGCAGATCGGTCAGGTTCAGCTGTGACTTCAGCCAGCGGGTGCGGGACGGATAAACACACTGGGCGTGTTTTTCTCCTGCACTCGGCGGCGCATACAGCGCTTGCACGGTGGCTGCGAGTTCGCGGTCCGGGTGTTCATTACCGTCAGGGGCGATAAAGAATTTCTTGTCACTGACGTAACTGCGCCAGCCACCCAGCTTGGCGGTTTCGTAGTGGCCCAGGGAAATCCAGAAAGGGTCGTTGGCCAGTTGCTGCAAACGTTGAGGGTCGATGTGTGGCGCGGCGGACAGCGGGGCGCAGACACAGAGCGCCAGCCAGGCAAGGCGTTTGAGCATAGTGGGCAACTTAGAGTTCGAGAATAAAGACCCAAAAGTGCGGGCCAAAAAGAGCCAGGTTCAAAAAATAAAACCCGCTCCTCGAAAGGAACGGGCGGGTCGAGCTTAAGCTTGAGTTGCGTACTTGGCCAGACGAGGATCGGATTTCAGGATGGCCAGGGTGTTGGTATGCACGTCTTCAGCGGTTACGTCAGCCTTGCTGAAAATTTGCTGGAAGTGCTCGTGAGTCACAGCAGCGAAGTGCGCACGGTCTTCCGGCGCGACGCCCAGTACCACGGCATAGGTAGTCAGCGCTTCGCCGTTACCTTTGGCCATGTCTTCGGACAGCTCGTTCATCATGCCATTCATGGCAAACCAGGATTTGCCGCCATAGGTCAGCGACGCGTTGGTCGAGCAACCGTTGGTGCCGGATGTCATACCAAACGTTGCGTTACCGGAAGTGCCGTTGGTGGTGGATGCCAGGAAGTGAGCCGGAGTGCCACGCTGACCTTCGAACAGCATGTTGCCCCAACCGCAATCCGGGCCGCCTGGCGCCTGAGCCATGGCGTTGATGGATACAGCGGTGAAGAGAGTACCGAGAAGAATCCGTTTCATAGCTTTGTTCTCTTTATGTGCATACCAATGGACAGGGTCTGGCCCGATCTGGCGCCAGTGGGCCGGTTATTGTTCCAGCCGCGCAGTTTGGAGTTTAGGCACGTTCCAAGGGTTCCGTGATTTTTTGCAAAATATTTGATCTAAACGCTGTTTTACGCCCGGCCCGCCTGGGGATAGCCGGTTGTCTATGCTTTGCCTGTAGGCGCGCCTTGCAAGTGGGGTATGGGCAGCGCCAGAATGCCGCTATCTGCCCCGCCTGATGTAAGGAAGCCCGATGCCTGATCCTGTTGCTGCCAGCTTGCGTCTAGCGCCTGAAGCGCTAACCCGTCCGTTTTCCGCTGAACAGTTCAGCTTCTCTACCACCAATGATCTGGAGCCCTTCCGCGGTGTGCTCGGCCAGGAACGTGCGGTCGAAGCCTTGCAGTTCGGCGTGGCCATGCCACGCCCCGGTTACAACGTTTTTGTCATGGGTGAGCCCGGCACTGGCCGGTTCTCGTTCGTCAAACGCTATCTGAAAGCCGAAGGCAAGCGCCTGCAGACCCCGGCGGACTGGGTCTACGTCAATAATTTCGACGAACCGCGCGAGCCCCGTGCGCTGGAATTGCCATCGGGTACTGCCGGTGCGTTTATCGGCGACATCAACGGTTTGATCGACAACCTGCTGGCGACATTCCCGGCAGTGTTCGAACACCCGTCCTACCAGCAAAAGAAAAGTGCCATCGATCGCGCCTTCAACCAGCGCTATGACAAGGCACTCGACATCATCGAACGTCTGGCGCTGGAGAAGGATGTCGCGCTGTACCGTGATGCCAGCAACATTGCGTTCACGCCGATGGCTGAAGGCAAGGCACTGGATGAAGCGGAATTTGCGCAACTGCCCGAGGCTGATCGTGAACGCTTCCACGACGACATCTCGGGTCTGGAAGAGCGGCTGAACGAAGAGCTCGCCAGCCTGCCGCAGTGGAAGCGCGAGTCGAGCAATCAACTGCGTCAGCTCAACGAAGAAACCATCACCCTGGCCTTGCAGCCTTTGCTGTCTCCCTTGTCGGAGAAATACGCAGAGAACGCGGCCGTGTGCGGCTATCTGCAAGCGATGCAGGTGTACTTGCTCAAGACCGTGGTCGAGCAACTGGTGGACGACAGCAAAGTCGACGCCGTGGCGCGCAAGATGCTGGAAGAGCAATACGCTCCGAGCCTGGTAGTGGGGCACTCGTCCAGTGGCGGTGCGCCGGTGGTGTTCGAGCCGCACCCGACTTACGAAAACCTGTTCGGCCGCATTGAGTACAGCACCGATCAAGGGGCGCTCTACACGACGTATCGCCAACTGCGACCGGGCGCGTTGCATCGGGCCAATGGCGGTTTCCTGATCCTTGAAGCGGAAAAGATGCTCAGCGAGCCGTTCGTGTGGGATGCGCTCAAGCGTGCCTTGCAATCGCGCAAGCTGAAGATGGAGTCGCCGCTGGGTGAGCTGGGTCGTCTGGCAACAGTGACGCTGAACCCGCAACACATTCCGTTGCAGGTCAAAGTCGTCATCATTGGCGCTCGCCAGTTGTATTACACGCTGCAGGACCTTGATCCGGACTTCCAGGAGATGTTCCGCGTTCTGGTGGATTTCGATGAAGACATCCCGATGGTCGACGAGAGCCTGGAACAGTTCGCCCAGTTGCTGAAAACCCGAACATCGGAGGAGGGCATGGCGCCGCTGACCGCTGATGCGGTGGCACGTCTGGCGACCTACAGCGCGCGACTGGCTGAGCATCAGGGGCGTCTTTCGGCGCGTATCGGCGATCTGTTCCAGTTGGTCAGCGAGGCGGATTTCATTCGTCACCTGGCGGCGGATGAAATGACTGATGCCGGACACATCGAACGTGCGCTCAAGGCCAAGGCGACCCGCACCGGGCGAGTCTCGGCGCGGATTCTCGATGACATGCTGGCCGGGATCATCCTGATCGACACGGATGGCGCGGCCGTGGGCAAATGTAACGGGCTGACCGTATTGGAAGTCGGCGACTCGGCATTCGGTGTGCCGGCGCGGATTTCCGCCACGGTGTATCCGGGTGGCAGCGGTATTGTCGACATCGAGCGCGAGGTCAACCTCGGCCAACCGATCCACTCAAAAGGCGTGATGATCCTCACGGGTTACCTGGGCAGTCGTTATGCCCAGGAATTCCCTTTGGCGATTTCCGCGAGTATCGCGCTGGAGCAATCCTACGGTTACGTGGATGGCGACAGTGCATCGCTGGGCGAGGCTTGCACACTGATTTCGGCCTTGTCGAAAACGCCGCTCAAGCAGTGTTTTGCGATCACCGGTTCGATCAACCAGTTCGGTGAAGTGCAGGCGGTGGGCGGGGTCAACGAGAAAATCGAAGGCTTCTTCCGGCTCTGTGAAGCGCGCGGCTTGACCGGTAAACAAGGCGCGATTATTCCCCAGGCGAACGTTGCGACCCTGATGCTCGACGAGAAGGTGCTGGCGGCGGTGCGTGCAGGGCAGTTCCATGTGTACGCGGTACGGCAGGCCGATGAGGCATTGAGCCTGTTGGTGGGTGAGCCGGCGGGTGCGCCCGATGAGAACGGCGAATTTCCTGAGGGCAGTGTCAACGCGCGGGTCGTGGAGCGCTTGCGCGTGATTGCGGAAATGATCAGTGAAGAGGATCTGAAGGAGATCGAGAAAGAAGCGGCGCAGGAAGCGTTGGTAGAAACCAAACCGGCCTGACACATTCGCCGAAAACTACATCGATCCATTGTGGGAGCGAGCCTGCTCGCGAAGAGGGACTTTCAGTCGGCATCAATGTCGCCTGACACGTCGTTTTCGCGAGCAGGCTCGCTCCCACATTTTTATCCATCCGGGCTTGAAAAGTGACATCACTCTGGCGTCAAAATTCACACAATGACCGCTCGGCGCCTTCTGGTCTCAGTTGGCATGCTAGCCATACTTTTCTTCTATTCTCAGCTCAAGGATATCGACAGTAATCACTGGATCGAGACAGCCTTCTCGTGGGGGCTGAATACCGGATCTACCGAGGGTCGCCGCCATGTCGCGCAACCTCTGCCTTACCCGTCAATGCCTGGGCCTTGTGACCCGGATCGAATGTGCCATCCGCCCGCTGGCGGGGGATACGGGCATGTGGACCTTGCTTTTTGCCGCTGGAATGGCCGGCGAACAACCTTCAGCCATCAAAGCCCAGGGGCCGTTTCATGGGCCTTTCGTGGCCGAATCGATCCTCGACACCATCGTTGAAAGCCTGACGCTGCATGGTTACGAATTGGCCGATGACCCGCAAATCTGGTGCCTGCACCTGCAGGCCCAACTGCGGGAAATCAATGGCGGTCGCAATCGCAATCCCGGTGGCTTCGAGTTTCGGCCTGATCATTGAATCCGATCATTGGGATCACTATTGAGCAAGGCTGGACGTATCAGCCTTGTCGAGCTTGACCTCGAAACCGTATTGCACGGTGGTGAGATCGGTTCGTTGATAGGTTTCCAGTCGGGTGGGGTGCCCGTAAAAATAGTGCACGCCTACCAATGCCGGGCCTTCCGCGCTCGCATCATGGCTGACTGAAAGAATCTCCTTCAGATAATTGCCGCTGTCGTCCCTGGCGAAAAAACGCCAGTCCTGGGCGGGATAAGTCTTGAGATCGACCACCAGCGCGTTGCCTTTGAGCTCCAGGCCTTTGGGCAGTTGATGGGACTCCAGGGTTTTCTTCTCGACAGTGGCCAGGAATAGCGGCATCGAGCCCACGACGTACGCTGGCGTCTCGGGAAACAGATTCAGGTCGTAGGTGATGGTGCCGCGCAACGGATCGACCTGGTAAGCCTCAGGTGGTAGCTCGATCGGCTCGTCGCGTTTGCCCTGACTGTCTTCGGTAAAGAAGCTGACAGGGCTGTCACCGGGATTGAAAGAGTTGCCGAGCAGTTCGTCATTAAAGCTTTTGGCATGATCGAACTCGATGCGCGCCGCGCTTGGATCTTCGACCGACTGACGGATGCTGACACTTTTCTTCAACTGGTCTTCTTCGAGCGTCGCACCCTTGAGCCAGTTCGGCGCCTGATCGTCGTAGACCACCACGGGGAGATTTAACGTCTGGATCGTTTTTTCTGTGGTGTGTGAATCGAACCGGCGGACCGGCAGGTCCAGGTCCTTGCGGGTGACCGTGGCGGCCGAGAAGTCCAGTACGTTGACTTCGAGGGTGTCGATCGGCCCGTTGAAATACACCTTGGAGTAGTGGTGGGTTTGTTTTTTTTCATAAGCGCGTTGTTCTTCATCGAGCTGCTTTTCGAACGCCTCGCTCCAGCCTTTCTGCTGTTGCATGCGTGCCAGTTGTTTTTGATAGAAAGCAATCTGCTCGGCGGTTTCGTTAATCGACCCTGAGCGCGAGAGGAATTGCCCTGTGGTGTCTTTCGCCTGAACGACCAGCGGATTGAGTGGCGTCTCGTTTACTTCGGGCGCTAATGGCGCGCTGTTGTTGAACTCGATCTCTGCGTAGTTGTTTTCAAGTTTCAGCAGCGTGACGCTGAGGTTGTCATTGGTGCGGGTCTGGCCGACGTCTTTTTTCGTCAGGTCAAAGCTGTACAGCCGGCGTGGCGCAATCACTTCAACTTTGCCTTGCAGGCTCACCGGTTGCGGCTGATTTTTGTTTTCGACGTCGAGGCCATCGATGAAGGGATAGGTCACCGTCAGATCATCGGGATTGGTCAGGTTGGAGCTTGAGGGGCTCAACTGGATGCCGGGGTCGGTTTCCGACCACTCTGGCTGGAATGGGATCACGCGCTTATTGCTCAGGGTTACCGATTGCCATTCCAGGCCGTGAGGGAAGAGAAACGCGTCGGGGATATTGAAACTGAACGGGAACACCGGCTGCAGATCAGTCAGGTAGTCGGAGCTGGAGTCCTTGTGCAGCACAAACAGGCCGGAGATGTAGGTGTCGACCAGCGCCTGAGGGGTGGGGTAGTGCTTGAGCACGGCCAGCGCATCGTCGGTGTATCCGGTTTCCACAGGTTTGCTGTCAAGCTTGAGTTGCGCCCGTTCGAGCAACAGCAGGGAGCCGCCGAGTTCGGCCACGGCGCCCTTGAGCTTCGGATCCTGGATGGCGTCCAGTGATTTTTCGAATTGCGCAGTCTTTTCGTCGAGGCTGATCTCACGCTTCTCATCGCTGGGCGAGCAACCGCTCATCAGCAGGGCGAGGCAAATTCCCGCACTCGTTAAAGATAATCGCACATCCATTTTCCAGTCTTCCTGTCCGTTGCAGCTGTGCTGTCAATAGTTTGGACACTAGCAGAAAAACCTTGTGACAAACGCGCAGGTTGCGGATTCCGGACGGTTTCTGGGTGTAACAGGCGGCTGTTATACTCGCGGCCATTTCCAGCCCCTTGTGTGAGATTCAATGGAACGCTTTATCGAAAATGCAATGTATGCCTCCCGCTGGTTGCTGGCGCCGATCTACTTCGGCCTGTCCCTCGGGCTGCTGGCGCTGGCGCTGAAATTCTTTCAGGAAGTGTTTCACGTCATCCCCAACGTGTTCTCGATGGTCGAGTCGGAACTGATTCTGGTGCTGTTGTCACTGATTGACATGGCGTTGGTGGGTGGCTTGCTGGTGATGGTGATGATTTCCGGTTACGAGAACTTCGTTTCTCAACTGGATATCGATGAAAACAAGGAAAAGCTCAACTGGCTGGGTACCATGGATTCTTCATCCTTGAAGATGAAAGTGGCAGCTTCCATTGTGGCGATTTCTTCCATTCACCTCCTGCGGGTTTTTATGGACGCCCAAAACCTCGACCCAGAGCATTTGAAGTGGTACGTGATCATTCACATGACCTTCGTCATTTCGGCGTTTGCCATGGGTTATCTGGATAAGCTGACCAAGCACTGATCCCATCCCAGTGGGAGTAAGCTTTGCTCCCATTGGCAGGTGCGAAACAGACAAGCGGTGTGGTTTATGGCTTGTGCTTTGATGCGGCGAGGCCTATGCCTGTAAGGGTCCTGGTTCGCCACTGTCTGAGGTGCGTTCATGAACCTGCAAGAGCTGAATGCCTTTGCCATCGCCGGTAAGGTCGATGAGCTGAACCTGATATCGCTGGAAGGCGGTATTTATCTGTTGGAGGCGCGCATGCACGGTGCCGCCTACCCCTTGAGCAATGCCAACGGCGGCATGTTCCACTTGCGCTCTGTGGAACACGCGCGTGAAGTGTTGCACGCTTTTCCAGCCTTGCCCTTCAACCTTGTGCACACCTCGGTGCATGACGAGATGTGCGGGTTGGGTGCCAGTGCCGAAGAAAGCCTGAAGGTGCCGATCGCCTTTCGTTCTGCATGGCACAACTGACGCCTCTCATCAACGCAATAGCATCTGTGCTAGTCTGCTGGCCCTTTTGGTTCCGGGCGCTCCGGGATGCGCTGTGCAAGCACGGCATGTTCCTGGGCCGTCCGCACAGCGGAGCAGTGTCATGTCCGAAGTAAATCTGTCCACCGACGAAACTCGCGTCAGCTACGGTATCGGCCGCCAGTTGGGCGACCAACTGCGCGACAACCCGCCACCGGGCGTTAGCCTGGACGCGATCCTGGCGGGTCTGACCGACGCCTTCGCCGGCAAGGAAAGCCGCGTAGGTCAGGAAGAGATGTCCGCGAGCTTCAAAGTGATTCGTGAAGTCATGCAAGCCGAAGCAGCAGCAAAAGCTGAAGCAGCGGCGGGTGAAGGCCTGGCATTCCTGGCTGATAACGCCAAGCGTGACGGCATCACCACCCTCGCTTCCGGCCTGCAATTCGAAGTGTTGACCCAAGGTGAAGGCGCCAAGCCGACCCGTGAAGATCAAGTACGTACTCACTACCACGGCACCCTGATCGACGGCACTGTGTTCGACAGCTCCTACGAGCGCGGCCAGCCTGCAGAGTTCCCGGTAGGTGGCGTGATCCCAGGCTGGACCGAAGCACTGCAACTGATGAATGCCGGTAGCAAATGGCGTCTGTACGTGCCGAGCGAGCTGGCTTACGGCGCTCAAGGCGTTGGCAGCATTCCGCCGCACAGCGTACTGGTGTTCGACGTCGAGCTGCTCGACGTTCTGTAACGCCTGGCCCGTGTGGGAGCCAGCCTGCTGGCGATGCGGTCAACCGGATTTTTCTCTAAAACCGGGTTGTTGCCATCGCCAGCAGGCTGGCTCCCACCGTTTTCATGGTGTTTCTCATAGTTCGAGCTTGTGATGCAGTTCATTCGTCGGGCGCAATGCCCGGGCGTAGCAGAACAGAAACAGGTTACGCACCAGCTCCTTGAGCACCATCGGCTCGCTGGAACTCAAGCCGTTGACGTCCAGGTCTCCCTGATCCTGCAGCTCGTTCAAGGCTTCCTCTTCAAGTACGGCACACACTTCCCCGGTCTCCCGATGCAGGATCCTCAAGTAAGGGTGTGGACGGTCCAGCCAGGCATCGATCAAATAAGTCATGGTTCTCATCTCCATTGATTGGATTTCAATGAGAATAATTCTTATTCATCAAATAGCAAGGACCTATTGGTGGTTTGCTTTTTTTTCCGGGTACAGATTGCGTAAGGTCAAACCGACTGGCGTTTTGCTATTGCAAGGAATGAGGCGCAAGGGCGGGGAGGGCGAAGCACCATCCCACGCAGGGCGCAGGATGGCATGCAGCGTGTTCAGACTTTTCTGACGAACTCGGATTTGAGCTTCATCGGGCCAATGCCATCGATTTTGCAGTCGATGTCATGGTCGCCATCACACAGGCGGATGTTTTTCACCTTGGTGCCTACCTTGACCACCAGCGATGTGCCCTTGACCTTGAGGTCCTTGATGACAGTGATGGTGTCACCGTCTTGCAGGACATTGCCGACTGAATCTTTTTTCACGGTGTCATCGGACGCAACCTCAGCTTCGCCACTGGCGGACCATTCATGGGCGCACTCAGGGCAGATCAGCTGCTGGCCGTCTTCATAGGTGTATTCGGAATTGCATTTCGGGCAGGGTGGCAACGTGCTCACTAAAGCTCCTTGAGTTCAGGACCGCTAAAAGTCGCACATTATATAGGGTTTTAGCCGGGGAGGGCGCGGATGGCAAAAGATCGCAGCTTCCGACGGCTCTCACAGGTGAACACAAAACCCTGTAGGAGCTGCCGGAGGCTGCGATCTTTTGATCTTAGTGCGTGCGGGCTACCGCAAACTCACTCAACTCGACCAGTGCATCGCGGTATTCGCTGGCGGGCAGCGCGTCGAGGCATTTGATCGCGCGGGCCACGTATTCACGCGCCAGCTGTGCGGTGTACTCAAGCGAGCCTGAGGCTTCCACAGCTTCACGGATACTTTCCAGGTCTTCGATGCCGCCTTTCTGAATCGCCTTGCGCACCAGTGCAGCCTGTTCCGGCGTCCCTTCGCGCATGGTGTAGATCAGCGGCAGGGTCGGCTTGCCTTCGGCCAGATCGTCACCGACGTTCTTACCCAGCGTTTCTGCGTCGCCCTTGTAGTCGAGGAGGTCGTCAACCAGCTGGAAAGCAACCCCGAGATGGTCGCCAAAGGTGCGCAACGCCTCGCTCTGTTCCGGCGTCGCACCGGCAAGGGCCGCGGCACTGTGGGTCGACGCTTCGAAGAGCATGGCGGTCTTGCCGCGGATGACTTCCATGTAGGTTTCTTCGGTGGTGCTCGCGTCACGCACCTTCGACAGCTGCAGCACTTCGCCTTCGGCGATGATGCGGGTCGCTTGCGAAAGGATCTTCATCACCGGCATGGAGCCCAGTTCGACCATCATTTCAAAGGAGCGCGAATACAGGAAGTCGCCGACCAGCACGCTCGGGGCGTTACCCCACATGGCGTTGGCGGTCGAGCGGCCACGGCGCATGCCGGACATGTCGACGACGTCGTCATGCAGCAGGGTGGCGGTGTGCAGAAATTCGATGGTCGCGGCCAGCAGGCGCATGTCATCGCCTTCACGGCCCAGCGCCTTGCCACAGAGCAACACTAATAAAGGACGCAGGCGTTTACCGCCAGCCGAGGTGATGTAATCGCCGATTTTCGAAACCAGCGGCACTCGGGAAGTCAGCTGCTTCTTGATGATGCCGTCGACGGCGCTAAAATCGTCCGCCACCGCGCGGTAGAAAGCTTGGGGTTGCATCAGCGACAGTTGCTCCAGAAGGGTTGCGCGGCATGCTAGGACCCACGTCGGCGGGTGTCAAGGCGCGATGGATGGCCCCTTGCATCGCTCAAGCAGCTTGCGTACAATCGCGCACCCTGAACTTCCTGGGCAGCACCTGCCTTACGCAATTGCAATCGGGCCTTCCAGCCCAATGCAGCCATGCCAGCCAATACCTCTTCTTATAAAGAGCTGGGTGAGCAGGATTATCGGAGAAATACCATGTCTTATGCAGTAATCGTTACTGGTGGCAAGCAGTACAAAGTTGCTCCAGGTGAATACCTGAAGATCGAAAAACTGGAAATCGCTACCGGCGAATCCGTTACTTTTGATCGCGTTCTGTTGGTTGCCAATGGCGACGACGTGAATATCGGCGCTCCAGTTGTTCCTGGCGCTACCGTTGTGGCTGAAGTGATCTCCCAAGGTCGTCACGATAAAGTCCGCATCATCAAGTTCCGTCGTCGTAAGCACCACATGAAGCGTATGGGCCACCGCCAGTGGTACACCGAGATCAAAATCACCGGTATTCAGGCTTAATTTCAGCCTAATTCCTCACTAGGAGAATTGACTCATGGCACACAAAAAAGCTGGTGGTAGTACCCGTAACGGTCGCGACTCAGAAGCCAAGCGCCTTGGCGTTAAGATGTATGGCGGCCAGAAAATCATTCCGGGCAACATCATCGTGCGTCAGCGCGGCACCCAATTCCACGCCGGTTACGGTGTTGGCATGGGTAAGGATCACACCCTCTTCGCGAAAATCGAAGGCGTGATCAAGTTCGAAGTAAAGGGCGCGTTCAACCGCCGTTACGTGAGCGTTGTCGCCGCTTAATTGCGCGATCGCTGGAAAAGCCCTGTCTCGCGACGGGGCTTTTTCGTTTGTGGGGTGAGTCTCTTGCAAAGCTGTTTGTAATGGGCTCCAGCGCTGGATTTGCGGTCGTTGATTGAGGTCGCTGCGCTCATTTTTGCAAGAGTCTTATGTCTAGATTTTCTCGGCTCGTCCGTATGACGAGAGGCGTTTTGTTATGAAGTTTGTTGATGAAGTATCGATTCGAGTAAAAGCTGGTGACGGCGGCAACGGTTGCATGAGCTTCCGTCGCGAAAAATTCATTGAAAACGGCGGCCCTAACGGCGGTGATGGTGGTGATGGCGGCTCGGTCTACATGCTCGCCGACGAAAACCTCAACACCCTGGTGGACTACCGTTACACCCGGCACTTTGATGCCGAGCGCGGTTCCAACGGCGGCAGCACCGACTGCACCGGTAAGAAGGGTGAAGAGCTGGTACTGCGGGTTCCTGTCGGTACTACCGTCATCGACTCGGCCACTCAGGAAGTGATCGGTGACCTGACCAAGGCAGGTCAGAAACTGCTGGTGGCTCATGGCGGCTGGCACGGTCTGGGCAACACCCGATTCAAATCCAGTACCAACCGTGCTCCGCGTCAAACCACTCCGGGTAAGCCGGGTGAGGCGCGTGACCTGAAGCTGGAAATGAAGGTCTTGGCCGACGTTGGTTTGCTGGGCTTGCCGAACGCTGGCAAAAGTACCTTTATTCGTTCGGTCTCGGCCGCCAAGCCGAAGGTCGCTGACTACCCGTTCACCACGTTGGTGCCGAACCTGGGTGTGGTCAGCGTCGATCGCTGGAAAAGCTTCGTGGTCGCGGATATTCCGGGGTTGATCGAAGGCGCTTCCGATGGTGCAGGCCTGGGGATTCGCTTCCTCAAGCACTTGTCGCGTACCCGTCTGCTGCTGCACCTCGTAGACATGGCGCCGCTGGACGATGCAAGCGCGCCGGATGCTGCTGAAGTGATCGTCAGCGAACTGACCAAATTCAGCCCGTCCCTGGCTGAGCGTGATCGTTGGTTAGTGCTGAACAAGTGCGACCAGATCCTTGAAGAAGAGCACGACGCTCGCGTCAAGGAGATCGTTGATCGTCTGGAGTGGACCGGTCCTGTTTATGTGATCTCGGCCATCTCCAAGCTCGGTACCGAGCGTCTGTGCCACGACATCATGCGTTACATGGAAGACCGTGCCGATCGCCTGGCGAACGACCCGGCTTACAAGGAAGAATTGGCCGAACTCGATCAGCGTATCGAAGACGAAGCCCGTGCTCAGCTGCAAGCCCTGGATGACCAGCGTGCTCTGCGTCGCAGCGGCGTGAAGTCGGTCCATGACATCGGCGACGATGACTGGGATGAAGAAGATGTGGATGACGAAGACGGTCCGGAAATCATTTACGTGCGTGACTGATTCGTTGCGATAAACTTAAGCGCCGCTCACCAGAGCGGCGTTTTAGTATCTGGAAATCGATCGTTGGTCACGAATAACCACGATTAACGTCACGGGCAGTGCCAGGTCGCGCTGTCCTCAAGCTAAGGTTGAAGATGATGCGGAGCAAGGTGACAGGTGCGCAGCGTTGGGTCGTGAAGATCGGCAGCGCTTTGCTGACGGCGGACGGCAAGGGCCTGGATCGCGCGGCAATGAGTGTCTGGGTTGAGCAGATGGTGGCCTTGCATGAGGCGGGTGTCGAGCTGGTGCTGGTGTCCTCTGGGGCGGTGGCTGCCGGCATGAGCCGTCTGGGCTGGAGCGTGCGACCCAGTGCGATGCACGAGCTTCAGGCCGCTGCCGCAATCGGCCAGATGGGCCTGGTGCAGGCGTGGGAGTCGAGCTTTGCCGAGCATGGCCGGCACACTGCGCAGATCCTCCTGACGCACGATGACTTGTCCGATCGCAAGCGCTATCTCAATGCCCGCAGTACCTTGCGCGCGCTCGTTGAGTTGAAAGTGATTCCGGTCATCAACGAGAACGACACCGTCGTCACCGATGAAATCCGCTTTGGCGACAATGACACGCTTGCGGCGCTGGTGGCCAACCTGGTTGAAGCTGATCTGCTGGTGATCCTCACCGATCGCGACGGCATGTTTGACGCCGATCCGCGCAACAATCCCGATGCCAACCTGATTTACGAGGCGCGCGCCGATGATCCGGCGCTGGATGCGGTGGCGGGTGGTACAGGCGGTGCGTTGGGTCGTGGCGGTATGCAGACCAAATTGCGTGCCGCGCGTCTGGCGGCTCGTTCGGGTGCTCACACCATCATTGTGGGTGGGCGCCTGGAGCGCGTGCTGGATCGCCTGAAAGCGGGCGAGCGCATCGGCACCTTGCTGTCGCCTGAGCGCGGCATGCTGGCAGCGCGCAAGCAGTGGCTGGCAGGGCATCTGCAAACCCGCGGCACGCTGGTGCTGGATGCGGGTGCGGTAACGGCGCTGTCAAAGGGCAACAAGAGTTTGCTGCCGGTGGGCGTCAAGCTGGTTCAAGGCAGCTTCCGTCGTGGCGAGATGGTGGTGTGCGTGGCTCCGGATGGTCGTGAAATCGCCCGAGGCCTGGCGAACTACAGCGCGCTCGAAGCACAAAAAATCATTGGTCAGTCGTCTGAGGCGATTGTCGGTCTATTGGGTTATATGGCGGAGCCTGAGCTGGTTCACCGCGATAACCTGATTCTGGTTTGAAGGAATACCTGAATGCGCGTGGCAAAAGGATTGTTGGGTCTGCTGTTGGCGATGCCGTTGCTGGCTTCAGCCGAAGAGATTGGTCAGGTATCGACAGTGTTCAAGTTTGTCGGGCCGAATGATCGTATCGTTGTCGAAGCGTTTGATGATCCGAAGGTTGAGGGCGTGACCTGTTACCTGTCGCGTGCCAAGACCGGAGGAGTGAAGGGTGGTTTGGGGTTAGCGGAAGATCGCGCTGAGGCGTCCATTGCCTGTCGTCAGGTCGGCCCTATCAGCTTCAAGGGTGAGCTGAAGGACGGGGACGAGGTGTTCAAGGAGCGCACGTCGCTAGTGTTCAAGACCATGCAGGTGGTGCGTTTCCTCGATAAGAAGCGCAATACACTGGTGTACCTGGTCTACAGCGATCGCTTGATTGAGGGCAGTCCACAGAATGCGGTAACGGCGATTCCGATCCTGCCGTGGGCGCACGCCCAATAGCCTGACGCAGATCCAACTGTAGGAGTGAGCCTGCTCGCGATAGCGGTATAACAGTCGACATCAGTGTTGAATGTTATACCGCTATCGCGAGCAGGCTCACTCCTGCATTTTTTTTTGCAGCGCGTTCACTAAATCGCAGGCAATAAAAAACCGACCCTGAGGTCGGTTTTTTAACAAGCTTATCGCTTATGCGGCTACAGCAAGGTTCAGAGCCTTGACGTGACCGTTCAGGCGGCTCTTATGGCGAGCAGCCTTGTTCTTGTGGATGATGCCTTTATCGGCCATACGGTCGATAACTGGCACGGCCAGAACGTAAGCAGCTTGAGCTTTTTCAGCGTCTTTTGCGTCAATGGCTTTAACTACATTCTTGATGTAGGTACGAACCATGGAACGCAGGCTGGCGTTGTGGCTGCGACGCTTCTCAGCCTGTTTTGCACGTTTTTTGGCGGAAGGTGTGTTGGCCACCGTCGAGCTCCTCGAAAGACTTTTTAGGAAATAGCAAACAAAATAGGCCGCGAATCATGCCGATGAGTTGTTGTCTTGTCAAGGGCGGTTGAAACGTTCCGCTAAGTGGTAGGTATAAAGAGGCGGGATATTTATTTCCGGCGCTTGACCTGTAAACTCGCGAGCTTTGGCTCTGTGCTGCTGCGGCGCGGAGTATCGCATAAGTAGGCGCTTTGTTCGCCTGCTGTTTATCGACAGGCACAAACTCTTTCAATGAATCTGCTCAAATCGTTGGCCGCCGTCAGCTCTATCACGATGCTTTCCCGGATTCTGGGGTTCGTTCGTGACACGCTCATCGCACGTACTTTTGGCGCAGGGATGGCGACAGACGCCTTCTTTATTGCCTTCAAATTGCCTAATCTGTTGCGGCGTATCTTCGCCGAGGGCGCATTTTCCCAGGCATTTGTGCCGATTCTCGCGGAGTACAAAAGCCAGCAGGGTGAAGAAGCGACGCGAACATTTATTGCTTACGTCTCGGGCCTGCTGACGCTGGTGCTCGCACTGGTCACCGCGTTGGGCATGATCGCCGCACCGTGGGTTATCTGGGCGACAGCGCCTGGTTTCACCGACACGCCGGAGAAATTCGAGCTCACGTCCAGCCTTTTGCGAGTGACCTTTCCTTACATATTGCTCATCTCTCTGTCATCCCTGGCCGGGGCGATCCTCAATACCTACAACCGCTTCTCGGTGCCGGCCTTCGTGCCGACACTGCTCAACGTCAGCATGATTATATTTGCGGTGTTCCTGACGCCGTACTTCGATCCACCGGTCATGGCGCTCGGCTGGGCGGTTCTGGTGGGTGGTCTGGCGCAGCTGCTATATCAGCTGCCGCATCTGAAAAAGATCGGCATGCTCGTGCTGCCGCGCCTGAATCTGCGTGACACCGGTGTGTGGCGGGTGATGAAACAGATGCTGCCGGCCATTCTCGGTGTGTCCGTGAGCCAGATTTCATTGATCATCAACACGATCTTCGCCTCTTTCCTGGTGGCAGGCTCCGTATCCTGGATGTATTACGCCGACCGTTTGATGGAGTTGCCATCCGGCGTGTTGGGCGTGGCGTTAGGTACGATTCTGTTGCCAACCCTGGCCAAGACTTATGCCAGCAAGGATCGTCACGAGTACTCGCGGATTCTCGATTGGGGCCTGCGGCTGTGTTTCGTGCTGGTGCTGCCATGCTCGCTGGCGCTGGGTATTCTCGCCGAACCGCTGACGGTCTCGTTGTTCCAGTACGGCCAGTTCAGCGCTTTTGATGCGTCCATGACTCAGCGGGCCTTGATTGCCTATTCCGTCGGTTTGCTCGGAATTATCGTGATTAAAGTGCTGGCTCCAGGCTTTTACGCGCAACAAAACATCCGAACGCCGGTAAAAATCGCGATTTTCACCCTCGTCGTGACGCAGTTGTTCAACCTGGTGCTGATCGGGCCGCTCGCACATGCCGGTCTGGCGTTAGCGATCAGTGCCGGTGCCTGTATCAATGCCGGGCTGCTTTTTTATCAGCTGCGTAAGCAACAGATGTATCAACCTCAGCCCGGCTGGGGGAAGTTCGGTCTCAAGCTGGTGATTGCCGTGCTGGTGATGTCCGGTGTTTTACTGGCAGGCATGCATTTCATGCCGGCCTGGGCCGAGGGCCACATGCTGGAAAGGTTCCTGCGTCTGGGGGCTTTGGTCGCTGCTGGCGTGATCGCCTATTTCGGTATGCTGTTTTTGATGGGCTTTCGTTTACGCGACTTCAATCGCAAGGCGTTGAGTTGAACGTCACGACGCGATAAACACGGGCGAGTCGGTGTTTTTGTCGGCTCGATCACTTTGGGTTACGGTGTTGCCTGTCGTCGGCCGCCGGGTGTGGTTATAATCGACCACTTTATGAGCAAGAAGCGCGTTATGCAGCTGGTTCGAGGCCTCCACAATCTGCGCCCCCAGCATCGGGGCTGTGTCGCCACTATTGGCAACTTTGACGGTGTTCACCGTGGCCACCAGGCAATCCTGGCGAGGCTCCGTGAGCGTGCGCTCGAGTTGGGCGTGCCCAGCTGCGTGGTCATTTTCGAGCCGCAACCGCGAGAGTTTTTCGCTCCGGACACGGCACCTGCCCGTCTGGCCCGGCTGCGAGACAAACTGCAGCTGCTGGCCGACGAAGGCGTTGACCGCGTTTTGTGCCTGGCCTTCAACCAACGCCTGAGCAAGCTCAGCGCCAGTGAATTCGTCGATACTATTCTGGTGGATGGCCTGGGCGTTCAGCACCTTGAGGTCGGTGACGACTTCCGTTTCGGCTGTGACCGGGTGGGGGACTTCGATTTTCTGCAACAGGCCGGCGTCATGCAGGGCTTTACCGTAGAGGCGGCGCAAACCGTGGAACTGGACGGTATTCGCGTCAGCAGTACGCAGGTTCGCAACGCCTTGGCCGCTGCTGATTTTGTCTTGGCCGAGCGTCTGCTGGGTCGTCCCTACAGGATTGCCGGGCGGGTATTGCATGGTCAGAAGCTGGCGCGCCAACTGGGTACGCCCACGGCCAACATCCAGCTCAAGCGTCGTCGGGTTCCACTGACCGGTGTTTATCTGGTCAATGTCGATATCGACGGCAAGACCTGGCCTGGCGTCGCCAACATTGGCGTGCGGCCAACGGTTCAGGGCGATGGCAAGGCTCACCTCGAAGTACATCTTTTAGATTTTGCCGGCGATCTGTATGACCGGCGTTTGACGGTGGTTTTCCACCACAAGCTGCGTGAAGAGCAGCGTTTCGCCTCTCTGGAGGCGCTTAAGACGGCGATCAATGCGGATGTCGCCGCCGCCCGTGCCCTGTCGCACCTAGCGCCAATCGCTAATGAAGAGCCTTAAATGACCGACTATAAAGCCACGCTAAACCTTCCGGACACCGCCTTCCCAATGAAGGCCGGCCTGCCTCAGCGCGAACCGCAGATTCTGCAGCGCTGGGACAGCATTGGCCTGTACGGTAAGTTGCGCGAAATTGGCAAGGATCGTCCGAAGTTCGTGCTTCACGACGGTCCTCCGTACGCCAACGGCACGATTCACATCGGTCACGCACTGAACAAGATTCTCAAGGACATGATCATCCGCTCGAAAACCCTGTCGGGTTTCGACGCGCCTTATGTTCCGGGTTGGGACTGTCACGGCCTGCCGATCGAGCACAAAGTCGAAGTGACCCACGGCAAGAACCTGGGCGCGGATAAAACCCGCGAGCTGTGCCGTGCCTACGCCACCGAGCAGATCGAAGGTCAGAAATCCGAATTCATCCGTCTCGGTGTGTTGGGCGACTTCGCCAATCCGTACAAGACCATGGACTTCAAAAACGAGGCGGGTGAAATCCGTGCCCTGGCGGAAATCGTCAAGGGCGGCTTCGTGTTCAAGGGCTTGAAGCCAGTGAACTGGTGCTTCGACTGCGGCTCGGCTCTTGCCGAAGCGGAAGTCGAGTACGAGAACAAGAAGTCCGCGACCATTGACGTGGCCTTCCCGATTGCCGATGAGGCCCAATTGGCTGCGGCTTTCGGTCTGTCGTCGCTGACCAAGCCCGCTTCGATCGTGATCTGGACCACCACGCCGTGGACCATCCCCGCCAACCAGGCGCTGAACGTACACCCGGAATTCAATTACGCCCTGGTCGACGTCGGCGACAAACTGCTGGTGCTGGCTGAAGAGCTGGTCGAGTCTTGCCTGGCCCGTTACAGCCTGGAAGGTTCGGTCATCGCGACCACGACCGGTAAAGAGCTGGAACTGATCAACTTCCGTCATCCGTTCTACGATCGCCTGTCGCCCGTTTATCTGGCCGACTACGTTGAGCTGGGCGCTGGCACTGGCGTGGTTCACTCCGCCCCGGCTTACGGCGTGGACGACTTCGTGACTTGCAAGAAATACGGCATGGTCAACGATGACATCCTCAATCTGGTGCAGAGCAACGGCGTCTACGTTCCGTCGCTGGAGTTTTTCGGCGGCCAGTTCATCTGGAAAGCCAACCCGGCCATCGTCGACAAGCTGACCGAGGTCGGTGCGCTGCTGCACACAACCATCATCGAACACAGCTACATGCACTGCTGGCGTCACAAGACGCCGCTGATCTATCGCGCCACCGCGCAATGGTTCATCGGCATGGACAAAGAGCCTGCAACTGGTGAAACCCTGCGCAAGCGGGCAATCAAAGCCATCGAAGAAACCAAGTTCGTGCCGGCCTGGGGCCAGGCGCGCCTGCACTCGATGATTGCTAACCGTCCGGACTGGTGCATCTCCCGTCAGCGCAACTGGGGCGTGCCGATCCCGTTTTTCCTGAACAAGGAAAGCGGCGAGCTGCACCCACGTACCGTTGAACTGATGGAAGAAGTCGCCAAGCGCGTAGAAGTCGAAGGCATCGAAGCCTGGTTCAAGATGGACGCTGCCGAACTGCTCGGTGACGAAGCGCCGCAGTACGACAAGATCAGTGACACCCTGGATGTCTGGTTCGATTCAGGCACCACGCATTGGCACGTCCTGCGCGGTTCGCATCCGATGGGCCACGAAACCGGCCCGCGCGCCGACCTGTACCTCGAAGGTTCCGACCAGCACCGCGGGTGGTTCCACTCCTCGTTGCTGACCGGTTGTGCGATCGACAATCACGCGCCCTACCGCGAGCTGCTGACTCACGGCTTCACCGTCGACGAGTCCGGCCGCAAGATGTCCAAGTCCTTGGGCAACGTGATCGCTCCGCAAAAAGTCAACGACACCCTGGGCGCAGACATCATGCGTCTGTGGGTGGCTTCCACCGATTACTCGGGTGAAATGGCGGTTTCCGAGCAGATTCTGCAGCGCAGCGCGGACGCTTACCGGCGTATCCGTAACACCGCTCGCTTCCTGCTTTCCAACCTGACCGGTTTCAACCCGGCCACCGATATTCTGCCGGCCGAAGAAATGCTGGCACTGGATCGTTGGGCCGTGGACCGTACCTTGCTGCTGCAGCGCGAGCTGCAAGAGCACTACGGCGAATACCGCTTCTGGAACGTCTACTCCAAGATCCATAACTTCTGCGTGCAGGAGCTGGGCGGTTTCTACCTCGACATCATCAAGGACCGTCAGTACACCACTGGCGCTAACAGCAAGGCTCGCCGTTCAGCGCAAACTGCGCTGTACCACATCTCCGAAGCGCTGGTGCGCTGGATCGCGCCGATCCTGGCGTTCACCGCTGACGAACTGTGGGAATACCTGCCGGGCGAGCGTAACGAATCGGTGATGCTCAACACCTGGTACGAAGGCCTGACCGAGTTGCCGGAAAATGTCGAATTGGGCCGCGCCTACTGGGAGCGGATCATGGCGGTGAAGGTAGCGGTCAACAAAGAAATGGAAATCCAGCGCGCGGCCAAAGCCGTCGGTGGCAACTTGCAAGCCGAAGTAACGCTGTTTGCCGAAGAAGCGTTGAGCGCCGACCTGGCCAAGCTGAGCAACGAACTGCGCTTTGTACTGATCACCTCGACCGCCAGCGTTGCACCTTTCGTGCAGGCACCGGCCGACGCGGTAGTCACCGAAGTCAGCGGTCTGAAGCTTAAAGTGGTCAAGTCGAGCTTCGCCAAGTGCGCCCGTTGCTGGCACTGCCGCGAAGACGTTGGCGTGAACCCGGAACATCCGGAAATCTGCGGTCGTTGTGTCGACAACATCAGCGGCGCTGGCGAGGTTCGCCACTATGCCTAATGGCGTTGGTCGTTTCGGACGACTGAGCTGGCTCTGGTTGAGCTTGCTGGTTTTGGTCATTGACCAGGCCAGCAAGTTCTACTTCGAAGGCTCGCTGAGCATGTACCAGCAAATCGTGGTGATCCCCGATTACTTCAGCTGGACCCTGGCCTACAACACGGGCGCTGCGTTCAGCTTCCTGGCCGACAGCTCCGGCTGGCAGCGCTGGCTGTTTGCGTTGATCGCGATTGTGGTCAGTGCCGTGCTGGTGGTCTGGCTCAAGCGTCTGGGGCGCAACGAAACCTGGCTGGCAGTTGCGCTGGCCCTGGTGCTCGGTGGCGCGCTGGGCAATCTGTACGACCGCATTGCCTTGGGCCATGTGATCGATTTCATCCTGGTGCATTGGCAGAACCGCTGGTATTTCCCGGCGTTCAACTTTGCCGACAGTGCTATTACTGTTGGTGCCGTGATGCTTGCACTGGATATGTTCAAAAGTAAAAAGACCGGAGAAGCCGTTCATGACTGAACACGTATTGGCTGAGCAACGCATCCGCCAGAACACGGAAGTCACCTTGCACTTCGCACTGCGCCTGGAGAACGGCGATACTGTCGACAGCACTTTCGACAAAGCCCCGGCGACCTTCAAGGTCGGTGATGGCAACCTGTTGCCAGGGTTCGAAGCAGCACTGTTTGGCTTCAAGGCGGGCGACAAGCGTACCCTGGCGATTGCGCCGGAAAACGCCTTCGGACAGCCCAACCCGCAGAATGTGCAGATCATCCCGCGCTCGCAGTTCCAGGGCATGGACCTGTCTCCGGGCTTGTTGGTGATCTTCAACGATGCGGCGAATACCGAGTTGCCCGGCGTGGTGAAAGAGTTCGATGATGAGCAAGTGACCATCGACTTCAATCACCCGCTGGCTGGCAAGACATTGACGTTTGACGTTGAGATTATCAGCGTCACATCGCTGTAAATTGTGGTAACAAGCCTTTGTGGCGAGGGGATTTATCCCCGTTCGATTGCGAAGCAATCGTAAATAAGGCACCCCGTTCTCATTCAAGACCGTGGTGGTTGGGTTTAGGGTCGCTTCGCGCCCTAACGGGGCGGTGCGACGTTTCGCTAAATCCCCTCGCCACAGCAGGCTTGTTCCCACAGTAGATTTTTCACTGTTTTCGCTATTTCTTGCGCGCAAGACACGAGGCACAGCATGCAAATCAAACTCGCCAATCCCCGTGGCTTCTGCGCCGGTGTGGACCGGGCGATCGAAATCGTCAACCGCGCTCTGGAAGTTTTCGGGCCGCCTATCTATGTGCGCCACGAAGTGGTGCATAACAAATTCGTCGTTGAAGACCTGCGGGCTCGCGGGGCGATCTTCGTCGAAGAACTGGATCAGGTGCCGGATGACGTCATCGTGATCTTCAGTGCCCACGGCGTCTCCCAGGCGGTCCGTACCGAAGCCGCCGGCCGCGGCCTGAAGGTGTTCGACGCAACGTGCCCGCTGGTCACCAAGGTGCATATCGAAGTTGCACGCTATAGCCGTGACGGGCGCGAATGCATCCTCATCGGCCACGCCGGTCATCCGGAAGTCGAAGGCACCATGGGCCAGTACGATGGCAGCAATGGTGGTGCGATCTACCTGGTCGAAGACGAAAAAGATGTCGCCGCGCTGCAAGTGAGCAATCCCGAAAGGCTCGCGTTCGTGACCCAGACCACGCTCTCCATGGACGATACCAGTCGCGTCATTGATGCCCTGCGTGCGCGCTTCCCGGCGATCGGTGGTCCACGCAAGGACGACATCTGCTACGCCACGCAAAACCGGCAGGACGCGGTCAAGCAATTGGCTGATGAATGCGATGTGGTCTTGGTAGTCGGCAGCCCTAACAGCTCCAACTCCAATCGCCTGCGTGAACTGGCTGAACGCATGGCCACCCCGGCCTACTTGATCGACGGCGCCGAGGACCTGCAAAAGAGCTGGTTCGACGGTGTCGAGCGGATCGGCATTACTGCCGGCGCCTCCGCACCGGAAGTGCTGGTGCGTGGTGTGATCCAGCAGTTGCAGGCGTGGGGTGCTACCGGTGCCGATGAATTGGCCGGGCGCGAGGAAAACATCACGTTCTCCATGCCCAAGGAATTACGCGTCCGCTCCCTTCTCTGAGTCTTCTCCTCCCACGCACAAAGCCTGTGCAGTTTTATCACTGCGCAGGCTGACGCGGCCGTTGGAAGCCAACACCACCTGGTGTTGGCTTAGCGGTTCGCGAGTTGCACAGACATGCAATGTCCCTCCTTGAAACCCTCCGCCCATTGGTTGGCCGAGACCGGTAAATCGTATGGATGTCGTAACACGCGTGTTGCCTACAATCGGCGCACGGTTGCCACTCTGACGCTCGATCAACACTGGATTGTCGCTGTCCTCATACCCCTTGCCGCTGACATCCACAATGATCCGCCACCCCTGACTCCAATCGCCATCGATGCCGTGAATCATCACGGTCTGATTGCGCGTGATCGCCTCGCTTCTTGCGCTGCGCACACCCGCGACTAAAGACTTCGCCGCTTCTTCGCGATGGTTCGATTCGGTGAGTGCTGCGAACGCCGGACTGACCAACGACAGAACAATCCCGGCGATCGTCAGTCCCATAAGCAGTTCGATCAGACTGAAACCTTGCTGGCGCATGACATCTCCCTCCCTGGAGTGTGGTGACACGCACATTCGAGCGCGACTAATGGCAAAACAACCATACATCTGCCAGCTGAATGTTCTAGCGTGTAACAGCAGGTATAGCCGACGGCAACGGAGGGCATCGATGGATCATCGTACAAAAGGTTTCACGCTGATCGAGTTGTTGGTCGCGCTCGCCATTTTTTTGATCCTGATCACGCTGGCGGTACCGGCGTTCACCAGTTCGGTTCAAGGGACCAAGGCTGATACCGAGATCGGTGACCTGCGACGCGCTTTGAATTTCGCCCGGCTGGAGGCGATCGACCGGGGCATCACCACACGGGTTCGTCCTACGGCGGGTGGTAGTGTCTGGACCGGTGAATTGACGGTGTATGAGGGGACTGGCACGCCCGCCAATGTATTGCGGGTTGTTCCCGCAATGAGCAGCGGCGCGACTCTGACGCTACCCTCAGGAGTGACCGCCATCGACTTCAACAACCTGGGCGGGTTGTCTGCGCCTTCCACTGCGGTGGCGATCAGCTATGCGCTGGGCGCGCAAAGCAGGACACTGAATGTGTGTTTGAACGGACGAATCATATTGAGCGGAAATTGCGGATGAGGGGATGGAGCAAACGCGCACAGGAAGGCACGACGCTGATTGAAGTCCTGGTTGCGATGTTGATTCTGGCTGTGGGCCTGTTGGGGGCAGCGGCCATTCAACTCAATGCGTTGAAGTACACCGACAGCTCGCGGATGACCAGTCAGGCCAGTTTTATTGCCTACGACATGATGGATCGAATTCGCGCCAACTCGGCAGCCGATTACACGGTCACGCCACCCACCTCGGCCAACCTGAGCGTCGCCCGGGATCAGGATCTCTACGACTTCACCACCAACATCGCAAGTGCCCTCGGCGCCACCGCCACGGGCAGCGTTGCCCTCAATCAGCGGGTATACACCATCACAATCACCTGGGATGACTCCCGAGCCGCCAACACCGCCAATTCCCGTCGCAGTTTCGTATTGACCAGTCGTGCCACCGTCGACCCGGTGTCTACACCATGACCCGGCGCGACAGCGGTTTCGGCCTGGTCGAACTATTGATCGCGACAGCGTTGAGCTTGATCGTGGTGTTGGGCGTTGCGCAGATTTTTATCGCCGCCAAAAATACCTATGTCACCCAGAACAGCGCCGCCAACATGCAGGAAGATGCACGCTTTGTGCTGAGCAAGATGATTCAGGAGATTCGCATGGTGGGCATGTTCGGTTGTCTGGGGACGATTACCGAGGCGCCCCCGGTCAGCGACTTCAGTGCCAGTCAAATCACGCCCATCAGTTGGGACAACGCCAACCTTAAACTTACGCTCGTGACCGCTGATGTTGGGGGGAGCGGGGGTATGCCGACCTGGACTGTGATTTCCGACTGCCGAAGTACCGCAACGGCCTATCCGCAGACAAAGGCCCCTGCCTCAGGGCAGCTGGCGTTTCCGATTCGACGATTGATCTATAGCCTGAAAAATGGACAGCTGACGATGGGGGCGGGAATTGGTTCGCCGACTCAGTTTGTTCTCGTGGATAACGTCAGCGCGTTCAATGTGAGCTTTGGCATGGCCAGTTCTGCCACGGACGCTGCTGCCTCCAGTTACAGCAGCAATCCTTCAGACCCCGCGCGAATCCGCAGCGTGCGACTGACGTTGACGCTTACGGACCCCGACAAGCGGGTACGCGATCAAACCTTCAACGTGGTTGCCGCCTTGCGCAACCGCTTGCCATGAGAGGAGGGCCGATGAGTTTTTCTGCAGTCACCCCTCACTCCCAGCGCGGCATGGCGCTACTGGTTAGCCTGGTATTCCTGTTGTTGTTAACACTGATCGGTATTTCCTCGATGCAGAACGCCACCCTGCAGGAAAAAATGGCGACCAGCGTGTCCTTGCGCAATCAATCGTTCCAGAATGCCGAAGCAGCATTGCGCATCGGCGAAAGTGCCGTGCAACTGGACACTTTTTCATTGGCGGTTTGCAGTGGCACCGTCCAGTGCGCGCCACCTGCGGAGTCGTCATCCATTAACGGCGCCGGGTTCAATGCGACCTCCGGTGTCACCTGGATTGCGGCCGGCAGCGGTTTCTATGGCGTACAGAACCTTGGCACCACCTTGAATGCCGTGAATGTACCGAGCAACACCTCGGCGACGTTGTACCGGGTCACGGCAGTGGCCGTGGTGGGCAACAACGTTCGCAGTGTGGTGGAGAGCATCTATGCGAAGTACTGAGAGCAGCGCCGGGTGGTGGCAAATACTGTGCGGCGCGCTGGTGGGTTTGTATCTCTCGGCACCGGCCTATGCGTTTACGCCGTCCGACTCACCGCTGTTGAGTGCGGCGGCCGTGGCGCCGAATGTGATGCTGCTTATCGATGACTCAGGCAGCATGAACAACATCATTTACGCTGCTGCCTTCGACCCGACGGCAAACTGGACGCCAGCCCGCGAGTGCAACTCATTCCTGGGTTTATGCTTGAGTTCGTCCGCGATCACGGGGGATTCGATCTTTCTCTCGAGCCTGGCAACGTCAGGCTGCACAAGCGGCTACAACGCTTTTTATAACAACTCACTGGCGCCCCTGTGCATCAAGTTGCCTGACCCGGCGGGGAACGGCGATACACGGTATTCGGGGGACTACATTTCCTACGTGGTCGGTTTGGCGAATGGGCAGAAAACCGACTTTTCAACCGCCAGTTCCCCCATTCCCATCGACTCGCGCATCAGTGTTGCGCGAAATGTATCAACCGCGTTGGTCAGGGCGAATCGCACGTTGCGCATCGGGCTTGCCACCTTCAATGCGGTCAACAGCAACAACCGCGGCAATGGTGGTTACATCGCGGTCCCCATCGACGATCTGACGACAGATGCCAAATTCAAGACGCTGACCGATTCAATCGCGGCCTTGGGTGCCGTGGCGAACACGCCGCTGGCAGAAACCTATTACGAAGTCACTCGTTACATGCGCGGTCTGGCTCCGTACTACAACACCACGCCGAGCCTGTACACGAGCCCGATCCAGTATCGCTGCCAGAAAAACTATGGGGTGGTGATTACCGATGGGTTGCCAACCTATGACCGTACCTTTCCCACGAACGACCCTCAAGCCATTGCCCAGGGCGGCCCCCGACTGCCGAACTGGGATGGCATCAACAATGATGGCGATAATCCGCTGGGCGGCGACGACGAAGGTGATTCGCTGTTTCTGGATGACATCGCCAAGTTTGCCTTCGACATCGACATGCGCTCGACCGGTGTCGATCTGGCGAAAAAAAGCTGGGACGCGACGGACTTTCCCAAGCAGAACATGAACACCTACACCGTGGGCTTCACCACCGCCAATCAGATGCTGGAGGATGCCGCGAAGTACGGCCAGGGCAAGTACTACCTGGCAACCGACAGTACTGGCCTGACCACCGCGCTGTCATCGGCCTTGAGTGACATTACCTCCAAGGCGGGTTCAGGGGGCAGCGGCACCACCAGCAGCACGATCGTCGGGTCGGGTTCCTCGTACTATCAGACCAGCTACGACCCCAAAGACTGGCGCGGCACCATCAAAGCGTTCGGCTTCACTTCTACCGGCGCGGTGGACACATCTTCGGTGCTCTGGACCACGGACAAGACCATTGTCCCCGGCGCAACGGCGCCCACTTACCAGTCCTGGAACTCCCTGAACAACGCACCCGTGACATTGGCGTTCACGAATTTCTCCCCTGCGCAGCAGACAATCCTGAACCAGGGGCTGCCCACCAACGTTAGCGGTGGCGATCTGGTGGAGTGGAGCAAGGGGACGAACAAGGCCGGGTTGAAGGTACGCAGCGTTTTGCTCGGCGACGTCATCAACTCGCCACTGGTACTCGCTTCTCCCTCGGAGAAAACCGCTTCGGATTTATCGGGTAATTCGAGCTATACCACCTATCTGGCCAAGAAGGCCCTTAACATGACGGCCAGTCTGGTGGAAAACGGCAACGATGGTTTTGTCAGCGTCATCAATGCAAGCAATGGCGTGCGACGTTATGCCTACATGCCCTCCAGTGTGTTGCCATCGCTGCGCTACATTGCCGATGTCGCTTACATCAACGGCGTCAGCCACAAATTCCTGGTGGACGGTCAGGTGGGCGTGTTCGACGCCCAACTCGACAGTGACTGGAAAACCCTGGCGCTGGGCGGAGCAGGTGCCGGTGGCCGGACGTATTACGCGTTGCAGTTGTTCGATGCTTCGCCTAACAACCAGCCCAAGGCGTTATGGGAGATCAGCGCGCCGGCCACGGCAACCCCGTCGAATGCTTTCAACGATCTGGGTTACGCCTACGCCCGTCCCGAGGTGGCACGCCTGGATGATGGTCGCTGGGCGGCGTTTATCTCAAACGGTTATGGCAGCAATTCGGGTGTGGCGGCGTTGTACGTCGTCGATATCCGCAACGGCTCGCTGATCAGGAAAATCGTGGTCGACAGTACCGAAACCACGAACGGCCTGTCCTCGGTGAAACTCAAGGTCAACTCCCAGAATGTGGTGCAGGCGGCTTATGGTGGCGACCTGAAAGGACGGCTGTGGAAGTTTGATTTAAGTAGTACAAATCCCGATGCATGGGGCGTGGCGTTCTCCGGTAAACCGTTGTTTACCGCCGCCGGGGGCGCCACCCAACCGATCACTGCGCAGCCGTTACTCGCGGACAATTCCCTGGGCGGCAAAGTGGTATTTTTTGGCACCGGCAAGTTCAACGAAACCGCCGATAAGACCAACAAGGACCTGCAGGCGTTTTATGCGGTGTGGGACGCGGATGGCGGCTCCGGGCAAATCACCACCGCGAGTCTGCAAGCTCAATCGGTCACGGGTGTGTTCTCGGGAAGCTCGGGGCAGTTCATCACTACCAGCCAGAACGACGTGACCTATCCGGCGGAGAAGGGCTGGTATTTGCCGTTGGTCTATAACAGTGCCCTGACCGGTGAACGGGTGATCAATCAGGCCGCTTTGGTGTTGGGGCGGATCGTCTTTACCACGGCCAGTGTCGACACCACCGACCCTTGCGCCAGTTTTGGCACGGGCAAACTGGTCGAACTCGATGCGTTCAGCGGTAAGATGCTCAACTACGCGGTGCTCGACACCAACGGTGACGGGTTGGTTGACGGCACGGACACGATTTCCAGCGGTGTGATCTTCACGGGCGGAATGCCGGTGCTCAACGCCATCGTCAACGGCGGCGCCCGCAAGATCGTGAACGACTCCAGCGGAACGCCAACGACGCTGGTGGAAAAGGCCGGCGGCGGTAGCCGTCGCATAATGTGGCGACAAATACAGTAAGTGAGAGTTGAGGCATGCGCAGATCCAACCGAGGTTTTACCCTGATCGAAATCATGATCGTAATTGCGATCATCGGGATCGTCATCACCATTGGCTACCCGAGCCTGACCGAATACGTGAAAAAGGGGCGCCGAACTGAAGTGGCGGGGTTGCTTTCGGAGCAGGCGCAGATACTCGAACGGTTCTACTCGAATTCGAAAACCAGTGTCTACACCGGTGCCACCGGGCTGAGCGCCGGCAATGACTTCTACACCATCACCCCGACGCTGACCGATCAGACCTTCCTGCTGACGGCTGTGCGCAAGGCTGGTACCGCCATGGCGGGTGACAAGTGCGGGGACTTCACCATCACTAATACCGGCATCAGGAGCATGGTGAACGCGACAGCCGGACTGACCACCAAGGACTGCTGGGGTCGCTGAGTTACTTTTTGAGCGCTCTTTGCGCCCTCTGTCTATCTAACGGTTGGATCAGAACATGACCAGGCAACAGCAAGTAGTGATTGTCGGCGGCGGCGTGATTGGCTTGCTGACAGCGTTCAATCTCGCGTCCGAAGTGCAAAGCGTGGTGCTGCTGGATCGCTCGAATGTTGGCCAGGAGTCGTCCTGGGCGGGTGGCGGGATCGTGTCGCCGCTCTATCCATGGCGATACAGCCCGGCCGTCACCGCGCTGGCGCACTGGTCACAGGATTTCTATCCACAGCTGGGCAGGCGATTGCATGCCGCGACCGGCGTCGATCCCGAGGTGCATGTCACCGGGCTGTATTGGCTGGATCTGGATGATGAAGCGCAAGCGCTGGCCTGGGCGCTGCGGGAAAACCGTCCGTTGCGGGCTGTGGATATTTCGGCGGCTCATGACGCGGTACCGGTGCTGGGTGCCGGTTTTTCGCGAGCGATCTACATGGCCGATGTCGCAAATGTACGTAATCCGCGCCTGGTGAAGTCCCTGAAGGCAGCGTTGCTGGCACTGCCCAACGTTACGATTCACGAACAGTGCGAGGTAGACGGGTTTATCCGCGAAGGTGATCAAGTGGTTGGTGTGCAAACATCCACGGGTGCCATCCGCGCCGACCAGGTCGTACTGACCGCAGGTGCGTGGAGCGGGGACTTGCTGAAAACCCTGGGTCTGGATTTGCCGGTTGAACCCGTGAAAGGGCAGATGATTCTTTACAAGTGCGCAGCGGATTTCCTGCCGAGTATGGTGCTGGCCAAGGGGCGCTATGCAATTCCACGGCGCGACGGGCACATCTTGATTGGCAGTACGCTGGAACATGAAGGTTACGACAAGACGCCGACCGAGGTGGCTCTGGAGAGCCTGAAGGCTTCGGCGGTGGAATTGATTCCAGCGTTGGCGGATGCCGAGGTGGTGGGGCATTGGGCCGGATTGCGTCCGGGGTCTCCGGAGGGGATTCCCTATATCGGGCCCGTTCCTGGATTTGACGGGCTCTGGCTCAATTGCGGGCATTATCGAAACGGGTTGGTGTTGGCACCTGCGTCGTGCCAGTTGTTTGCGGATGTGATGCTTGGGCGTGAACCGATTATTGATCCTGCGCCTTACGCGCCGACAGGCCGGATTTGACCACGGGACATGGGTCGTTTACTCGATAGTCATCGCGAGCAGGCTCGCTCCCACAGTGGATCTCAAGTGTCGCAGGATGCTGTGTTCAACCAAGATCCTGTGGGTGCGAGCCTGCTCGCGATGAGGCCCTCAATCGAGGCCCAATTTCTTGAGCCGATAACGCATCGACCTGAATGAAAGATTCAACCGCTGAGCCGCTGCGGTGCGGTTCCAGCGGGTTTCCTCCAGAGCCTGGAGAATCAGTTTTCGTTCAACGTTTTCCAGATAATCTTCCAGGTTGTCGATCTGTGTCAGATCTGGCACCTCACCCTCTGCAGTGCAGTTGCCATCGACCAGCCGCAGGTCGCTCGCCTCAATCTGCTTGTTTTCACACAACGTATGAGCGCGCTCAAGGACGTTTTCCAACTCCCGTACGTTGCCTGGGAAACGATAGTTTTTCAGCGCATCCAGAGCCTTGGGATGAAGTTTTGTGACGGGTTCGCCGCTGTCCGCTGCCAGGCGTTTAAGCACATGACTGGCGAGCAGTTCGATGTCGTCGCGACGTTCTCGCAAGGATGGAACCCGCAGTTCGATCACGTTGAGCCGATAGTACAAATCCTGACGAAAGCGTTCAGCGGCGACTTCAGCGTCGAGGTCTTTATGCGTGGCGCAGAGAATGCGGACATCAACGACGGTTTCCTGTTGACCGCCGACACTGCGCACGGCTTTTTCCTGAATGGCGCGCAGCAGTTTGACTTGCATTGCCAAAGGCAAGTCAGCCACTTCATCGAGGAACAAAGTACCGCCATGAGCGGCCTGGAACAGCCCTGGCTTGTCCTCGACAGCGCCGCTGAAGCTGCCTTTGCGGTGCCCAAAAAACTCGCTTTCCATCAACTCTGATGGAATCGCCCCGCAGTTCACCGGGATGAATGGCTGAGTGGTACGCGGACCCTGTTCATGGATCAGGCGTGCGACCAGTTCCTTGCCGCTTCCTGATTCGCCGCTGATGTAGACCGGTGCCTGGCTGCGAGCCAGTTTGTCGATGTGCTTACGCAGGTTACGCATGGGCAATGAATCACCCAGCAGCCGACGTTCGATTGACGTACTGGCGCCACCGGGCACAGGCAGGCGCAGTGCGCTGCTCACCAGCTCCCGCAAGCGGGTCAGGTCGACCGGTTTGGTCAGAAAGTCGAACGCGCCAGCCTTGAGGGCGTTGATCGCCGTTTCCAGGTTGCCATAGGCCGTGATCATCGCCACCGGCACTTGCGGGTAGCGCTGCTGTATGAACTGCACCAGCTCGAGTCCGGTACCGTCAGGCAGGCGCATGTCGGTCAGGCAAAGATCAAACTTCTCCCGAGCCAACAGCGCCTGGGCTTCGCCGAGGTCGCGAGCGCTGAACGTATCGAGCTTCATTCGGCCGAGCGTGATTTCCAGGAGTTCGCGTATGTCAGGCTCGTCATCGACGATCAGGATTTTTTGCAGTGGGCTCATGTTCAACTTTGTTTCCGTCCGTGAGCAAAGGTGATGCGAAAGCAGCCGCCGCCTTGGCGTGGTTGGAAGTCTAGGCGGGCTTGATTGCTTTCGCACAGCTCACGGGACAGATAAAGCCCAAGACCTGTGCCTTGGTTGCTGGTGGTGAAGAACGGTTCGAACAAATGGGCTTGGGATTGCGCAGTCACACCGGAGCCGTCGTCCCGCACTTCGAGTATTGGTAGCTGGCTTTGCGGGTCTACGAACAATGCCAGCCACACCTGCGCCTCATCATGGATCTGGGCGCTGTGGCGCCAGGCGTTGCGTAACAGATTGTCGAGAATTTGAGTCAGTTGGTTCGGGTCCATCAGGGTCTTGAGGTCTCCCGGACCGATGTTCAGATGAATCTTCTGCTTCTCGGTAGCGCTTTCGCGGACGTCACTGACGAACTGTTCCAGCCACGGCTTCAAATCAAGTCGTTGCGGTACGGTTTGCTGGCGCCGGGACAGTTGTAAAACGTTTTCGATAACCCGATTCATCCGCTGCGAGTGGTCTTGAATGATCTGGGTCAGACGCCGATCAGCGCTGTTCAGTTCCTCGGATTCCTGTAATAGCTGGGCGGCATGACTGATGGCGCCCAGTGGATTACGGATTTCGTGGGAAATGCTGGCGGTCAGTCGACCCAAGGCGACGAGTTTGAGCTGCTGAGCCTGTTGGGCGATCTGGGCCAGGTCTTCAAGAAAAATGAGTGTCTGCTGGCTTGGGCTGTTATCCAGCGCAATGAAGCTCGGTTGCAGCTCCAGTCCGTTACTGACGACTTTCAGGCTTTGGGGGCGCAGCGTCGGGTTGTTTTGCCACAGTTGCAGGCGTTCGACGAGGAGGGGTAAGACGTCTTCGATCAGAAGGCCTTCAAGCGTTTCCTGGCCTAGCAAGGTCAGCGCGCTGTTGTTTGCCAGTTGAATGCACTGCACGTCGTCAAGGACGAGGATGCCGGTTCGCATGCGTTGCAGGATCAGCGCATTGAGGGCTTCAAGGCCGACGACTTCGTTCGCCCGCTGATGTGCAAGGCTTTCACTGACTTCCAGGCGTCGGATAAGGCCTTGCACCAGCAATGCCACTGCGAAGCACAGGGCGCCGACTGTACCGACCTGCAAATAATAGCTGGGGCTGGCGGGGCGACTGAAGCTCAGCAGGAAACTCGAGCTTACGATGCCAATCGCGCCGATGGCAGCGATCAACAGTCCGATGCGTCGGCGCAACAAGGTGTTGCTGATGGCGACTGAGACGATCAGCAGATTACCGATTGCGCTGGCGACGCCGCCGGCGGCATAGAACAGCCCGCACAGCAGCACGACGTCGACCAGCGCCAGGGTGAACAACTGGGCTGGACGGCGGGTGTTCTCGAGAAACACCACCAACAGAATATTCAGCACCAGGTACAACCAGCTGCCGTTGCGCAGCAGGTCGCCATTGGCAAGTGAAAGCAACTGACCGTCCATGTTGCTGGAGATCAGCAGCACCAGAATGATGCCAACGCTTAAACGGTAGAGATGATAGAGGCGCAGCAGTCGCTGGGCTTGTTTGTTGCCGGGACTGGGCGTCTCAGCGATCACTGGTGCCCGGGCCTTGCTCAAGGTGAGCCTGGCTGCAATACCACTGCTGCTGAAGGTTCAGCGCTCGATCACGGGGCAGGTGCACGCCGCAGTGAGCGCAGCGAACCATGGGCGCCGCTTCCAGCTCGGCAGATGACTTTGGCGCGGAAGCCTGTCCCTTGAACTTGCGCCAGAACCATATGGCGGCGGCAATCAGGGCGATCCAGAACAGTAAACGAAGCATGGTCAGCTGCTATTTGATTGATGATTCGGCAGTTTAGCCAAGGACGGGTCAGGCGCACAGCGGATTAACTCGCCGTAATCATCAGGCAATAAAAAGGGAGACTCAAGAGTCTCCCTTTTCGCGCAACGTTGAAGCGTTAGTCGAACACGCCAAACGTCATGTAGCTGAACCAGGAACGGTCGTCATTATTGCCTTCGGACTCTTGTTCCTCTTCTTCGATCACGTCGCCGTTTTCATCGCGCGGCTTGAGATCGTTAGGAATCGCGTCTTTGGCATCCTGGAATTGCTTCTGCACGTCCTGATTGGCGCGAGTTTCACCCGGCGGCAGTGGCGGACGGGATTCGATCAGGCCCAATGTGGCCTTGCTCAGCCACGAACGGTTGTCGGCTTCGGCAACCGAAGGCTTGAACTGACCGTCTTCCAGGCTTGGATGGTTCGGGTAGTTGAGCTTCAGGGTTTCGAGACTGGTGCTGGCCAGTTCGTCCAGGTGCAGACGCTGGTAGGCCTCGACCATCACCGCCAGGCCGTCACCGACCGATGGGGTTTCCTGGAAGTTTTCCACTACATAACGGCCGCGGTTCGCAGCGGCAACGTAGGCCTGACGAGTCAGGTAGTAGTCGGCAACGTGGATCTCGTAGGCCGCCAACAGGTTGCGCAGGTAAATCATGCGCTGCTTGGCGTCAGGCGAGTAACGGCTGTTCGGGAAGCGGCTGGTCAGCTGGGCGAACTCGTTATAGGAGTCGCGAGCAGCGCCCGGGTCACGCTTGGTCATGTCCAGCGGCAGGAAACGCGACAGCAGGCCGACGTCCTGGTCGAAAGACGTCAGACCCTTCAGGTAATAAGCGTAATCCACGTTCGGATGCTGTGGGTGCAGGCGAATGAAACGCTCGGCAGCCGATTTAGCAGCCTCAGGCTCGGTGTTTTTGTAGTTGGCGTAAATGAGCTCGAGTTGAGCCTGATCGGCGTAGCGACCGAACGGATAGCGCGATTCCAGGGCCTTCAGCTTGGCTGTGGCCGCGGTGTAGCTATTGTTATCCAGATCGTGCTGAGCCTGCTGGTACAGCTCGACCTCGCTCAGGTTTTCGTCTACGACTTCCTTCGATGAGCAAGCAGCGGTCAATGCGAGGATGGCGATCAGCAGCAGGTGTTTCACTTGCATGGCGGCTTGCGTCCCTATGACGGCCGCTGTCTTGGGCGAGGCCGTCCTGTTATGATGAGCGCCCCGTTGAAAAGCCTCGGGGCAAAAGACGCCGTATTTAACCACAAGCGCGCAGCCGAAACCAAAGGCTGTGCCGACGCCTAGTCTGAGCATGTCCGATAAAATTGAACTTCGCGCAGAGGTGCCGTCCGAATTGGGCGGCCAACGCCTCGATCAAGTCGCCGCACAATTATTCGCTGAGCACTCGCGCTCGCGCCTTTCCGCCTGGATCAAAGACGGCCGCCTGACTGTGGATGGGGCGGTAATACGCCCGCGAGACATCGTTCACGGTGGCGCCATTCTTGAGTTGACTGCCGAGCAGGAAGCTCAGGGCGAATGGATCGCTCAAGACATCGAACTGGACATCGTCTATGAAGATGACGACATCCTGGTGATCAACAAGCCTGCGGGCCTGGTGGTGCATCCGGCTGCCGGTCATGCCGATGGCACCTTGCTCAACGCCTTGCTGCACCATGTGCCGGACATTATCAATGTGCCCCGCGCCGGTATCGTGCATCGCCTGGACAAGGACACCACCGGTCTGATGGTGGTAGCCAAGACCATTCAAGCGCAGACACAGCTTGTCACTCAGTTGCAGAGCCGCAGCGTAAGCCGGATCTACGAGTGCATCGTGATTGGTGTGGTGACCGCTGGTGGCAAGATCAACGCCCCGATCGGTCGTCACGGCCAGCAGCGCCAGCGCATGGCAGTGATGGAAGGTGGCAAGCAAGCCGTCAGCCATTACCGCGTGCTCGAGCGTTTCCGCTCCCATACTCACGTGCGGGTGAAGCTGGAAACCGGTCGTACGCACCAGATCCGTGTGCACATGGCGCACATCAACTACCCGTTGGTCGGAGATCCTGCCTACGGCGGTCGTTTCCGCATTCCGCCGGCAGCCAGTGTGACCATGGTCGAATCGTTGAAGGCGTTCCCGCGCCAGGCATTGCACGCGCGATTCCTGGAACTGGACCACCCGACGACCGGTAAGCGCATGAGCTGGGAATCGCCATTGCCGGACGATTTCGTCTGGTTACTGACGCTGCTCAAGCAAGACCGTGAGGCGTTCATCGGATGAGTGACTGGCTGATTCCCGACTGGCCTGCGCCTGCCGGGGTGAAAGCCTGCGTTACCACCCGTTCGGGCGGCGTCAGTCTGGCGCCGTTCGACAGCCTCAACCTCGGTGATCATGTCGATGACAGCCCTGAAGCTGTTGCCGAAAATCGCCGGCGCCTCACCGATTGTTTCTCTATTCAACCCGCCTGGTTGCAGCAAGTTCATGGTATCGCCGTGGCTCATGCTGATCCGGGTGTGGTCGCCACGGCCGACGCGAGCTGGACGGCAACCCCTGGTATCGCCTGCGCGGCGATGACGGCGGACTGCCTGCCTGTGCTGTTCTGCGATCGTGCCGGCACTCGCGTCGCGGCAGCTCATGCCGGTTGGCGAGGGTTGGCGGCAGGTGTGCTCGAAGCAACACTCGATACCCTGGCGTTGCCAGCAGCAGAAGTGCTGGTCTGGCTCGGTCCGGCCATTGGCCCACAGGCCTTTGAAGTCGGCCCCGAAGTTCGTGAAACCTTCATCCACCAGTTACCCGAAGCCGAGAAAGCCTTTGTTGCCAGCCAAAACGTCGGCAAGTACATGGCCGACATCTATGAGCTGGCACGCCTGCGTCTGGCGGCTCGCGGTGTGACCGCTGTCTACGGTGGCGGTTTCTGCACGGTCACCGATCCACGCTTCTTTTCTTACCGCCGTTCATCCCGTACCGGCCGGTTTGCCTCCCTTATCTGGCTTGAGCGCTAGACTTCCCTGACCTGCATCAACTGATCGGCGCTTGAAACTCCCAGAATCGACCGCATCTATAACGGTATCTGGCAGGTTTCTTCATTCAGGATGTTTTATAGGTCCGGCCTGCTCAAAAGGAAGGTGACTTATGCGTATCGACCGTTTAACAAGCAAATTACAGTTAGCTCTATCCGACGCCCAATCGCTGGCGGTCGGTCTTGACCATCCGGGCATTGAACCGGCGCACTTGATGCAAGCCATGCTCGAACAGCAGGGTGGTTCGATCAAGCCTCTGCTGATGCAGGTAGGCTTCGACGTCAACAGCCTGCGTAAAGAGCTGACGAAAGAGCTCGACCAGCTGCCAAAAATCCAGAACCCGACCGGCGACGTCAACATGTCGCAGGACCTGGCGCGCCTGCTCAACCAGGCGGATCGTCTGGCACAGCAGAAGGGCGACCAGTTCATCTCCAGCGAGCTTGTATTGCTGGCCGCGATGGATGAGAACAGCAAACTCGGCAAATTGTTGCTTGGCCAGGGCGTCAGCAAAAAAGCCCTGGAAAACGCCATCAACAATTTGCGCGGTGGTGATGCCGTCAACGATGCCAACCACGAAGAGTCGCGTCAGGCGCTGGATAAATACACCGTCGACCTGACCAAGCGTGCCGAAGACGGCAAGCTCGACCCGGTGATTGGCCGTGACGACGAAATTCGCCGCACGATTCAGGTGCTGCAGCGTCGTACGAAAAATAACCCGGTACTGATCGGTGAGCCGGGCGTCGGTAAAACGGCCATCGCCGAAGGTTTGGCGCAGCGGATCATCAATGGCGAAGTGCCGGATGGTCTGAAAGGCAAACGCCTGTTGTCTCTGGACATGGGGGC
This sequence comes from Pseudomonas sp. LBUM1643, assembly GCF_059716215.1. Lineage (NCBI taxonomy): Bacteria > Pseudomonadati > Pseudomonadota > Gammaproteobacteria > Pseudomonadales > Pseudomonadaceae > Pseudomonas > Pseudomonas sp. LBUM1643. Next base: position 5,548,298 of record NZ_CP166813.1, on the reverse strand, counting down.
GCTGATTGCCGGTGCCAAATATCGCGGTGAGTTCGAGGAGCGCCTGAAATCGCTGCTCAATGAACTGTCGAAGCAGGAAGGACAGATCATCCTGTTCATCGACGAACTGCACACCATGGTCGGCGCCGGTAAAGGCGAAGGCTCGATGGACGCGGGCAACATGCTCAAGCCGGCATTGGCTCGGGGTGAGTTGCACTGCGTGGGTGCTACCACGCTCAACGAGTACCGCCAGTATATAGAGAAGGATGCGGCCCTCGAACGGCGCTTCCAGAAAGTTCTGGTAGACGAGCCGAGCGAAGAAGACACCATTGCCATCCTGCGTGGCTTGAAAGAGCGTTACGAAGTTCACCACAAGGTGGCGATCACCGATGGTGCGATCATTGCTGCGGCCAAGCTCAGTCATCGCTATATCACTGACCGTCAGCTGCCGGACAAAGCCATCGACCTGATCGATGAAGCTGCCAGCCGCATCCGCATGGAAATCGATTCCAAGCCGGAAGTGCTGGACCGTCTGGAGCGTCGCTTGATTCAGTTGAAGGTGGAATCCCAGGCGCTGAAGAAAGAAAGTGACGAAGCGGCGATGAAACGCCTGGAAAAACTCCAGGAAGAAATCGCCCGCTTGGAGCGCGAATACTCGGACCTGGAAGAAATCTGGAACGCGGAGAAAGCTGAAGTCCAGGGTTCTGCGCAGATCCAGCAGAAAATCGAACAGTCGCGACAGGAGCTGGAAACGGCCCGCCGCAAAGGCGACCTCAACCGTATGGCGGAGCTGCAGTATGGGGTGATCCCGGACCTGGAGCGCAGCCTGCAGATGGTCGATCAGCACGGCAAGAGCGAAAACCAGTTGTTGCGTAGCAAGGTCACTGAAGAAGAGATCGCCGAAGTCGTCTCCAAGTGGACCGGTATTCCCGTATCGAAAATGCTCGAAGGCGAGCGCGACAAGCTGATGAAGATGGAAAGCCTGTTGCACCAGCGTGTGATCGGCCAGGACGAAGCGGTAATCGCCGTTTCCAACGCGGTGCGGCGCTCGCGAGCCGGATTGTCCGATCCGAATCGCCCGAGTGGCTCGTTCATGTTCCTCGGCCCGACCGGTGTGGGTAAAACCGAGCTGTGTAAAGCCTTGGCCGAATTCCTCTTTGATACGGAAGAGGCGATGGTACGGATCGATATGTCCGAGTTCATGGAAAAACATTCCGTGGCTCGACTGATTGGTGCGCCACCAGGATACGTAGGGTATGAAGAAGGCGGTTACCTGACTGAGGCAGTGCGTCGCAAGCCTTACTCGGTAATCTTGCTGGACGAGGTCGAGAAGGCCCATCCCGATGTGTTCAACATCCTGCTGCAAGTGCTGGAAGATGGCCGCTTGACCGACAGTCATGGCCGCACGGTGGATTTCAAGAACACCGTGATCGTCATGACCTCTAACCTGGGATCGGTACAGATTCAGGAATTGGTCGGTGACCGGGAGGCTCAGCGCGCCGCGGTGATGGACGCGATTTCCACACACTTCCGTCCGGAGTTCATTAACCGGGTCGATGAAGTGGTGATCTTCGAGCCTCTGGCTCGCGATCAGATCGCCGGCATCACTGAGATTCAGCTGAGTCGCCTGCGCAGTCGTCTGACTGAACGGGAACTGAAGCTTGATCTCAGTCCTGAGGCCATGGACAAGCTGATCGCGGTGGGTTACGACCCGGTATATGGTGCACGGCCGCTCAAACGAGCGATTCAGCGCTGGATCGAGAACCCGTTGGCACAGCTGATCCTTTCGGGTCGGTTCATGCCTGGCGATACCGCTCAGGGTGTCGTGGAAAACGACGAAATCGTCTTCGTCTGATCCAAAGCGGCAGCAAATTGGAAGAGGCCTCGCATTGCGAGGCCTTTTTTTCGTTAGGCTGTTGAACTCAAAGGAAAAGGCTTGTAAAGTGCGCCCCGCAGTAAGTCACCCGGAAGGGTTTCTGCTCCCCAAGCAGAAATCTGAAATAAGTTGCAAATCATTAACTTGAAAGCAATTTAGGGGGTTGACAGAGGTGCTTAAGATTGTAGAATAGCGCGCCTCAGACACACGAACGCAGCGATGCGAACGGGTCGAAGAGAACGCTGTAAAGCTTCAACGTTGTAAATTGAAATATGTAGTTCCGTGATAGCTCAGTCGGTAGAGCAAATGACTGTTAATCATTGGGTCCCAGGTTCGAGTCCTGGTCACGGAGCCAATTTCAAACCGGGGTATAGCGCAGTCCGGTAGCGCGCCTGCTTTGGGAGCAGGATGTCAGGAGTTCGAATCCCCTTACCCCGACCATTTTTGGGTCGTTAGCTCAGTTGGTAGAGCAGTTGGCTTTTAACCAATTGGTCGTAGGTTCGAATCCCACACGACCCACCATTTTTGAAACCAGTTAACGCTGGAATCAGATCTTAAGATCAGAGGCCAAAAGCCCTGATCGAAGAAGGCGACTGATAAGGTCGCCTTTTTTTTACCGGGGTATAGCGCAGTCCGGTAGCGCGCCTGCTTTGGGAGCAGGATGTCAGGAGTTCGAATCCCCTTACCCCGACCATATTAAAAATCCTCGTATCGAAAGATATGGGGATTTTTTTTGCCTGCAGCAAATGCACATAAAAAAGCCCCGCATCTCTTTTGGAGAAGCGAGGCGTGGGTGCGGCGTTCAGGTCTTAGCTGTTGTCCTTCAGGTGCTCGAACAGGCCTTTCGGCATTTTTTTGCCATTGGCTTCGTAGTTAGCCTTCACGTTATCAAATGCTTCCTGCTCATCGATCTGCCCGTCATGGTTGGCATCGATCTTGTCAAAGTCCGCTTTGGGCGCCACTTTCAAAAATTCTGCGCGGGATACTTTGCCGTCACCGTCGGTATCGGTATCGGTCCGGGCCATCGACTCGTCGCCACACTTGCCTTCACCACATTTTCCTTCAGGGGTCTTCACGACTTGTTCGGCCGACGCCAGCAAATAGCCCTGAGTCAAAGGCTGGGAGGCAAACACGGAGCCGGACAACATCATGCCACCGGCCAGTACAGCGCCGAGCAGGCCAAAAGTGTTCTTGCCGAGAGTAGGGGTACGGGACATTTGAATTCTCCTGGGTTGCACGACACAACCGCTCGATAAAGGGTCAGGTAGCCAGAGCAGGCGGGTTGCCTTGCTCGGGTGTGGCCATTTAGCGGGATGGGTGTATCGCTACTGTGTCGCGCCAGGGGGAGTTTGTAAGCGAAGGGGCTGAATCGGGGCGGGGATACAGTGGGACACAAGGATCTTTGCTTGGATGACGTTCTGTAGGAGCAATGCTTGCTCGATGACGGACCTGCATTCAACCGATATGTCGACTGCTATGACGGCCATCGCGAGCAAGCTTTGCTCCCACAGTGGTTAGAGGGTTAGTGCAGTTTCAACCGCGGCTCAGTACCGCGCCCGATCTTGCTGCCCAGCATCAGCATCGCCGTACGAAACGCGCCATACAGCGCCATCTGGTGCATGCGATACAGCGACACATAAAACATCCGCGCCAGCCAGCCTTCAAGCATCACGCTACCGGTCAGGTTGCCCATCAAGTTACCCACAGCCGAAAAACGCGACAGCGAGATGAGCGAGCCGTAGTCGGTGTATTTGTACTCAGGCAACGCCTTGCCTTCGATGCGCAGCTTCAACGATTTGGCCAGCAATGACGCCTGCTGGTGCGCGGCTTGCGCCCGTGGCGGCACGTTGCGATCTGTACCCGGTTGCGGGCACGCTGCGCAGTCACCGAAGGCGAAGATGTTTTCATCGCGCGTCGTCTGCAGGGTCGGCAACACTTGAAGCTGGTTGATGCGGTTGGTTTCCAGACCATCGATGTCCTTGAGGAAACCCGGTGCGCGGATCCCCGCAGCCCAGACTTTCAGGCTGGCATTGATCACTTTTCCATCCGCGGTGATCAGGCTGTCAGCCGTCACTTCACTGACTGCCGCATTGGTCATGACGTTGACCCCGAGTTTTTCCAGGGTTTTATGCACAGGCCCGCCAATGCGCTCCGGCAATGCTGGCAACACCCGTGGTCCGGCTTCAATCAGGGTGATGTGCATATTCTCTGGTTTGATCCGGTCCAGTCCGTACGCCGCCAGTTCATGAGCGGCGTTGTGCAGCTCGGCGGCCAGTTCGACACCCGTTGCACCTGCCCCGACGATGGCCACGCTGATTTGCTCGACCTTGTCGGTCTGTCCGGCGTGGGCGCGCAGATAATGGTTCAGGAGTTGCTGGTGAAAGCGCTCGGCCTGTTTGCGGGTATCGAGGAACAGGCAATGCTGCGCCGCACCCTGAGTGCCGAAATCGTTGGTGGTACTGCCGACGGCAATCACCAGCGAGTCATAACCCAGTTCACGGGCAGGCACCAGCTCTACGCCGGCTTCGTCGTAAGTGGCGGCCAACTGGATTTTCTTCTGGGTGCGATCAAGCCCGCTCATGCGCCCCAGCTGGAACTCGAAGTGGTTCCATTTCGCCTGGGCGACATAGTTGAGTTCGTCTTCGGAAGAGTTCAGCGATCCGGCGGCCACTTCGTGCAACAGGGGTTTCCAGATGTGGGTCAGGTTCGCGTCGACCAGCATCACGCTGGCCGTGCCGCGCTTGCCCAGAGTCTTACCCAGACGGGTAGCCAACTCCAGACCGCCGGCGCCGCCGCCAACGATGACAATACGATGAGTCATGGGGATATCTCGCAAGGCTAAAAGAAATCGGTGCAACTACCCGAGCGAGCGCGAGGCGGCTCATAGCGTCAGGTAACTGATAAATCGGCTCAACAGGCCCAAACCAATGGTCACTGCCAGCACCAGCACAAGGAGCATCCACGGCCGGAAGGGCCGGCGCTCGACTTGGTGTTGGGACAGGTGCAGGTACTCTTCGACATGCTTCTGGTCGTCCGGGTTCAGGCGGCTGGTCATAAAGGCCTCATCAGGTAGACGTTGCTGAATGTGTAGAAGCTACAGGCTGATTTAACGCACGTTGAACGGAGCATAGCCGCTGTCCGGAATGGGCTCGACGCTCACGGTGTCGTTTAGGCGAATGATTCCACTTTGTAGCACTCGAGCTGTGATTCCGCCATGTCCACGAACGGCCTGAAACGTCCCGGGGCCGAGGTTGTTCTGAAGGCGTGCACAGGGCTGGCACCAACCGGTGGTTTCGAAAATTGCCTGGCCAATGCGGAAGCGTCGGCCCTTGAGGCTGAACAGATTGATCCCGCTGATGACCAGGTTGCGCCGCAAATCCTGTGGTAACACCGGATTATCGATCGAGCGCCCCATGAGTGAGCTGATCACCGCCAGGTGTTCCCACTGAATAAGCGTTACCTGCCGGGCATTACGTACGCCGGGGCGAGCGCGATCGCCGGTCAGGCCTGCCTCGAGACGCGCTTCCACGGCATCGAGCTCAATCATTGGCACGTGCGGTTCCGGTCGCACGCCAATCCAGCGAACGAGGCCGGTTTGCGGGACTTCGGCGAGCAATTCCTGCAACGGGCTCACAGACTGATTCCAACGTCGAAAACAATGCTGCGGCCCAGGTTGCTGCGCAGGAAGTCCGGGGCGTCCGGGTGCGCGAACAGCACGCGGGCGAAGGTCGGCCCGACCAGCGACAACGAGCGCCAGCCCTGGCGCAGGTATTCGGTGGGCGGTGGAAAGTGGCTGTTGAGGTCAAGTACTTCGCGCTTGAGGCTGGCGAAAGCAATGATGTCCAGTTCCCCCAGGTCCATGCCGCGCTCTTTGTAGTTGTGCGCTTTTTTACGCAGGGTCGGCGCCAGTCTCATCAAGAACTCATTGGCCGGAATGCGCTTGGGTTTTGCTTCGCGGCGTACGAGTGAGCTCAAGGAAAACGCGCTGCGTCGGCGCTGCAGTTCGTCGCGCCATTCGTCATTGAGGCGTCGGCCTTCGTCGAGAACGAAGAACACCTCGAAACTGGCGTCGCGAAACAGCACGTCTGGCGGCTCTCCGGCGGGGGCAAACTCGTCGGCGCGATAGGGAATGTTCAGGCCTTGCAGCAGGCGCTGGCAAACCCAACGCTCACGCTCCCATTTGCGGGCATTGGACAGGAATGCGTTGGCTTGCTCGGCCGCAATGGTCAGCAGGCGTAAGTAGTCTGAGTCATCCATAGGCCCAAGCTTAGCGTTCAAATGCGACAAGCAGAAAGCTTTGCATCAGGTGGAGCGACTTTTAGGCCGGTGTAGACTGCTGATATGAGCTGCACTCAGCGAAGGAGACTACGGTGGTGTTCAAAGGAGTAGGCACATGATCGGCGCCGAGTTGCTGTCACCGGAAAGTCTGACGGTCGGCTGGCTGATTTATTTACCTGTGGTGATGTGGGCAATCTGGCGTGCGCCGTGGGTTGAATTGTTCACCGACCGTCGGCGTCAGCATTTGCTGTTTGGCACGATATTCGCGCTGTTCATGCTTTGGCTGGTGCGTCGGGATTTCGACACTGGCGTGAGCTATCACTTCATCGGACTGACGGCGGTCACCCTGCTGCTGGATTGGCCATTGGCAATCATCGGCGGCCTGGTGGCACAAATGGGCCTGGTTTTCCTCGGGCGTCAGGACCTTGCTGCCGTGGGGGTCAATGGCGCATTGCTGATTTTGCTGCCGGTGTTGATCACTGAATGCTGCGCCATTCTGGTCGAGCGCGCGCAGCCGCGTAATCCCTTTGTCTATATCTTCGTTTCCGGATTCTTTGCGGCGGCGGTGTCTGCGTTGCTGTGCCTGCTGCTTGCGCTTTGGCTGCTGTGGTTCGATGGGCGTTTTGCGATGCCGTATTGGCTGGAGGATTTTGTCGGCTATCTGTGGCTGATCATATTTCCCGAGGCGTTCATCAACGGCATGGTGGTCAGCGCATTGGTGGTGTTCTGCCCCGAGTGGCTAGAAACTTTCAATCGTACGCGCTACCTGTCGGCACCCTGGAAAGACGACGATCCAAAATCCTGATTCTGAATTGAAGTCTTTCGCCCTGGGGTTTAAAGGCCCTCCTTGGTCGTCCTCTTAATGACGGGGTTCGAAGTCTTCACTGAACAGGTCGTCTTCGGCGTCCGGGCTGACGGGAATCTTGTGTTCTTCGGACGCCCAGGCGCCCAGGTCGATCAGTTTGCAACGGTCCGAACAGAACGGTCGGAAGGTGCTGGTGGCACTCCATTCAACAGGAGCGCCGCAGGTTGGGCAGTTGACGGTTGGGGTCTGGCTCATGACTGGCCTCCACGCAAAGTAAGGTAAAAGTGATGCAGGCGTTCGACCTCGCTGTGCAGCCAGGTGAGGTCGCGGTCATTGATCACGACATCGTCGGCATGGCTCACGCGATCCTGACGGCTTGATTGAACCTTGAGGATCGCCTGGACCTGCTGCTCGCTGGTCTGGTCACGCTGCAGGGTTCGTTCGATCTGAAGCTGTTCGGGGGCATCGATGACCAGGACCCGTTGCGTCATGGCGTACTGGCCGGATTCGATCAACAGCGGCGACACCAGTATCGCGTAGGGCGATTGTGCCTTGCCCAGGTGTTCGACGATTTCCTTCGCGATCAGCGGATGCAGCAACGCTTCGAGCCACATGCGCTGCTCTGGTACTTCGAAGATCAGCTTGCGCAATGCAGCGCGATCCAGCTGCCCGTCAGCCTGTAAGACATCAGGGCCGAAGTGCTCGACGATTTTGGTCAGCGCCGGGCGACCGGGCTCCACCACCCAGCGCGCTGCGTGGTCGGCGTCCACCACGTGCACCCCAAGATCGATGAAGTGCTGTGCAGCCGCGCTTTTGCCGCTGCCGATGCCGCCAGTGAGACCAAGAATCCAGGGTTTTTCCACAGGGGTATTCATTTCAAACCGACAAACTGCCAATAGAAGTCGGTTATTTGACCACCCCAGAGCAACGCAATCCAGCCGGCAATTGCCAGATAGGGGCCGAACGGGATCGGTGTGGAGGTTTTGGCATTGCGAAAACGTAGCAGGGTCACGCCGATGATGGCGCCCACGAAGGACGACAACAGCAGAGTCAGCGGTAGAATTTGCCACCCGCCCCAGGCGCCGAGCATCGCCAGCAGCTTGAAATCACCGTGGCCCATACCGTCCTTGCCAGTGATCAGCTTGAATAGCCAGAACACCGACCACAACACCAGGTAGCCGGCGATCGCGCCCCACAGCGCCTCATGCAGCGGCACGAACAGGTCGAAACTGTTGACGATCAATCCCAGCCACAGCAACGGCAGCACCAGCACATCCGGCAACAGTTGATGTTCTGCATCGATGAGGCTCATGGCCAACAGGCCCCATGTCAGGACCAGTACCAGGCACGCCGGCCAGCCGAATCCGAAGTGCCAGGCAATAAACGCCGACAACACGCCACAGGTCAGTTCGGTCAATGGATAGCGCTTGCTGATCGGCGCCGCGCAGCTTGAGCAACGTCCCCGCAGAAACACGTAACTGATGACTGGAATGTTTTCCCAGGCGCGAATGCTGTGATCACAGTGAGGGCAATGGGAGTGGGGCAATATCAGGTTATAGGTCGGCTGAGGCGTATCCAGCGGCTGACCGAGTATGTCGTGAGCTTGCAGCCGCCAATCACGCTCAAGCATTTTCGGCAGACGCCAGATCACCACATTCAGAAAGCTGCCCACCAGCAAGCCGACCAGCAGGGCAAGCGCGACAAAGGCCATTGGGTACGCAGTAAGGATTTCATTCAAGGGCATGTCAGATCGTTGCGCCGAGTTGGAAAATAGGCAGGTACATGGCAACCACCAGGCTGCCGACGATAATCCCCAGCACCACCATGATGAACGGTTCCATCAGGCTGGTGAGGTTGTCCACCATGTTGTCGATTTCGGCTTCGTAGAAACTCGCCACCTTGTCCAGCATGTCGTCCAGCGCGCCGGACTCCTCACCAATCGCCGTCATCTGGATCGCCATGTTTGGAAAAACGCCAGAGGTGCGCATGGCGAAGTTCAGCTGCATACCCGTCGAAACGTCTTGCTTGACCCTTAACACCGCACGCTTGAACACGATATTGCCGGTCGCCCCGGCAACGGACTCCAAGGCTTCTACCAGTGGCACCCCTGCGGCAAAAGTGGTCGACAGTGTGCGGGCATAACGAGCGACGGCAGACTTGTACATCAGAGCGCCCACCAACGGCAGTTTCAGCAGCCAGGTGTCCATCCGGTCGCGAAAAGCCTGAGAGGTTTTAAGCGCATGGCGTACACCGAAGATTGCTGCGATCAATAGCCCCAGTATGATCCACCACCACTCCTGCATGAACTCCGAGAGGCCGATGACCATTACGGTAAAGGCGGGCAATTCAGCACCAAACCCTTTGAAAACAGACTCGAACTGCGGCACCACTTTGACCAGCAGAATCCCCGTCACAATCAGCGCGACGAACACCACGAACAGGGGATAGGTCATGGCTTTCTTGATCTTCGCCTTGAGGGCTTCGCTTTTTTCCTTATAGGTCGCGACCCGTTCCAGCAGTGTATCCAGAGCACCTGCCTGTTCGCCCGCGTCCACCAGGTTGCAGTAGAGCTCATCGAAGTATTGGGGCTTTTTACGCAAGGCCGCAGCGAAGCTGTTACCCGCCGCGACTTCCTGTTTCACCTCGCCCACCAGTTTGCGCATGGCCGGATTCTCGAAGCCTTCGCCGATGATGTCGAACGATTGCAGCAGCGGCACACCGGCTTTCATCATGGTCGCCATTTGCCGGGTGAACAGGGCGATGTCCTGGGCCTTGATACGCTTGCCCAGGTTGAAAATCGAGACGGACTTCTTGCGCACCTTGCCCGGGTTAATGCCTTGCTTGCGTAACTGAGCCTTGATCAGCGCCGGATTCTGACCGCTCAATTCGCCGGTCATTTTCGTGCCTTTCCTGTCGGTGCCTTCCCAGGCGTAAACGCTGATTTTTACTGCTTTGACCGCCATGTTCAGTCCTTGGTGACCCGGTTGATTTCTTCAAGGCTGGTGATGCCTTGCATGGCCTTTTGCAGACCGGAAGTACGCAGATCATCAAAACCGTCTTTGCGCATCTGAATATCGATTTCCAGTGAATTGCCTTCGGCCATGATCAGGTGTTGAAGCGCCGGCGTGTTTTTCACCACTTCATAAATCCCGACCCGGCCTTTATAGCCGTTGTTACAGAGGTCGCATCCGACCGGTTCAAAGATCGTGAACGAGCCGATGCGTTCCTCTGGGAAACCTTCCTTGAGCAATGCTTCGCGGGGTATGTCGATAGGTTTTTTGCAATGACTGCACAATTTGCGCGCAAGGCGCTGAGCGATGATCAGGCTGACGGACGTCGCAATGTTAAAGCCCTGAACACCCATGTTGTGCAGGCGGGTGAGGGTTTCCGCCGCACTGTTGGTGTGCAGGGTCGACAATACCAGGTGCCCGGTCTGGGCCGCCTTGATGGCGATTTCAGCGGTTTCGAGGTCACGGATTTCGCCGACCATGATCACGTCCGGGTCCTGCCGCAAAAAGGAGCGCAACGCCTGGGCAAAATCCAGGCCTTGCTTGGGATTGACGTTGACCTGGTTGACGCCTTCCATGTTGATTTCCACCGGGTCTTCGGCGGTGGAGATGTTGATGTCCACGGTGTTGAGAATGTTCAGGCCGGTGTAGAGCGATACGGTCTTGCCGGAACCCGTGGGGCCGGTGACCAGGATCATGCCCTGTGGCTGCCTCAGCGCGGCCATGTACAGATCTTTTTGCGCGGGTTCGTAACCGAGGGCGTCGATGCCCATTTGTGCGCTGGACGGATCGAGGATCCGGATCACCACTTTCTCGCCCCATAGGGTCGGCAGGGTATTGACCCGGAAGTCGATGGATTTGCTTTTGGACAGGCGCATTTTGATCCGCCCGTCCTGGGGGCGGCGTCGTTCGGAAATGTCGAGGCTGGCCATGACTTTCAACCGCGCGGCGATGCGGCCCGCCAGTTGAATCGGTGGCTTGGCAACTTCGCGCAGCATGCCGTCGGTGCGCATCCGCACGCGGTAGGTTTTTTCGTAAGGCTCGAAGTGCAGGTCCGAGGAGCCACTTTTTATCGCGTCGAGCAGCATCTTGTGGACGAAGCGAACCACTGGCGCGTCATCGGCATCCTGTCCAGCGATGGCGTCCGCTTTGCTGTCATCGGCTGAATCAATGTCCACGCCATCAAGGTCAACGTCGGCCATGTCTTCCAGGCCGGTGGAGTGGGTGTCGAAGAGTTTTTCGATGGCGTCGCTTAGCTTTTCATCCTCTACCAGAATGGCTTCGGTGGTCAGCCCGGTACTGAACTGGATGTCATTGATGACTTGATGGTTGGTCGGGTCGGAAACCCCCACGAACAACTTGTTACCACGCCGCCACAGGGGCAAGACGTGGTGTTGGCGCACGAGCTTTTCGCTGACCAGTCCTTTGGGCTGGCCTTCCTTGTCGAGGGCATTGAGGTCGAACAGCGCCATGCCGAAATGCTCGGAGGCGATCTCGGCGACTCGCCGGCTCTTCACCAGCCTGTTCTGCACCAGATAGCTGACCAGGGAGATGCGGTTGCGTTGGGCTTGCTGATACGCCTGTTGCGCGCTTTTGTCAGTCAGCAGCTCGGCCAGGACCAGTTGCTTGGCCAGGCCGCTAAGAGCGATGTCATTCATTGGGATACCGGACGCAGACAGTTCATGACTTATAGCCTAGTCAAGGGACGGAGCCAAACCAGCCGTGGTGAAGTGACAAAAAGTGTCAGATAGTGCGGATTACGAGGGCTCTAAAGATGGGTAATTTGCGCTTGCCCCCAGCGTGCAGGCGTTGCGGCTGTTGGCATGCGCTGTGCTGGGATAAATGCAGATCATGAGATTCCGACTCATGCATGGAGCTTGTCTATGAATAACCAAAAAGGTTTTACCCTGATCGAGCTGTTGATCGTTGTGGCGATCATCGGGATCCTGGCGACGTTCGCTATCCCGGCCTATTCGAAGTACCAGGCGCGGGCGAAGATGACGGCTGGCGCGGCCGAAGTATCGGCGCTGAAGGTCAATTATGAAGATGCGGTGAACTCCGGTACTGCGGCACCAGCAGCGACAGCCTTCAACCCCGCTGGCGATACGCAAAACTGCACCATCACCGCTGCTACGAGTCCTGCTTCAGGCATCGTTTGCACAATCAAAGGCGCACCTTCCGTTATTACCGGCGCAACTGTGACGTTGACTCGCGATGCCGCCAAAGGCTGGTCATGCGCCACCAGTGTTATCGCAGACTACGCGCCGAAAGGTTGCACGCCTGCTGCTGGCTGATCCAGTTTCAGCATCATCAAGAGCCCTGTATTTCGCGATACAGGGCTTTTTTTTGATTCTGATACGGCGCAATCGGGAAATTTGAGAAAACCCCCGACAATTCATGGCCTTAGGCCCACGCCAAAACCCGCAACTTGCATGTCCATTATTTCCAACTCATGCAAATTGCATGATTTCGAAAATCAGGTGATTTTTTAACCTGTTGATTTATAAGTAATTATTCTGTGTTTCAAAGTTGGCACAGCGTTCGCAATATACCCAGTAACCCTGCTGACAAGACACGCAGCAGACTTTCCAGAAAAACAGGAGTTACTCGTATGAAGAAGTTCGCTATCACTGCCGCTGCTGCTACCGCGCTGACCCTGACCCTGACCATGGCCGGTTCCGCATTTGCACAAACTACCCAGGCTACCCAGTCACCAATGGTGCTGGCCGCTGGTGAAGTGACCGAAGCCAAAGAAGCTACTTCCGATACCTGGATCACTACCAAAGTCAAAGCAGACCTGGTTACCGAAAAAGGCATTCCTGGTACCGACATCAAAGTTGAAACCAACAAAGGCGTTGTGTCCCTGTCGTCCACTGTTGCAGTGACTGACGCTCAGAAAACCACCGCAGTGGCCATCGCCAAGAAAATCAAAGGCGTCAAAGCGGTCTCCGCTGACGGCCTGAAAGCCGAGTAACGGCACGACTTCTCGCCTGAACCGGGAGAAGGCGCGATAGACGGGCCGAGCTATACGTCTGTCGCAGCTTTGGAGTTCATGCGAAGGCCACAAGGATGTGGCCATTACAGGCCCCGGCATTCGTGTCGGGGCCTGTTCTATTGTGGAATTAAAAGATCGCAGCCTCGTTTCACTCGACAGCTCCTACAGGAAGCGCACATCCCTTGTCGGTGTGTAGGCGCTGTCGAGTGAAACGGGGCTGCGATCTTTTGACGTTCAACTACCGCGCTTGCTGGTGATCTGCACCAGGCGATTACCCTCGAACCGCAAGTACTGGTACATCCCGCCATTCGGCCCGTAAGTCCACTCTTCGACCTGGAATTCTTCCCGTCGGTTAGCGCTGCGCTTATAGCCCAGCGGGTCGCGTGCGACGGGCTCCCCGCACTTCTGCAAGACCTCGCTGGAACGATCCCCGACGCTGATCAATTGACTGCCGCAGCGTAGCGTGTCGGCCGCCCAGACATTCCCCGCGATCAATGTCAGCGCCAGGCTGAAAAACACTCTGCGAATCATCACTCGGCATCCAGGTGCAGGGGCGTAATGACCCGGCCGTCGCTTTCAGCTTCGCCAAGGTTGGCGTCGATGAAGTAAACGCGGTCATCGGCCAATTGCCCCTTGTCGACCAGATAGTCCTTGATGGCGCTGGCGCGGTCCTGACCCAGCTGACGTAACAGCACGTCACTGGAACTCCAGAACTTGATCAAACCTTCGCGCATTTTCGCGGTGCGTTCTTCCTTGCCCAGGTCTTTCCACTCGGCAGGCGGTTGGGTCTTCAGGCGTGTGCGGTAGATCCCTTCCAGCAGCGCGCCCTTTTCGCCGTCCGGCACCTCCAGAAGAGAGGCTTGGGCCGGCACTTTATCGCCGCGACGCTGGAGCATTTTGTAGTAGTTGTATTGGTATTCCCGCTCCAGACGTTGCTCGGCAATCAGCGGGCCGTCACTGCTGGCTGCAGCGGTGCCTTCAATTTCCAGGCGAAGGGCTGGACGTTCCTTGAGGGCCTGGGACAGTTTGATCAATGCACCCTCGGCATCCTTGCTCAAGTCACTTGAACCCGGGGCGAAGGAAACGGTGCCCAGATCCTGCGACCCACCACCGCTGACCAGTCCGCCGATTAACTTGAAGGGTGCGGCAGCCGCTTTCACGATCAGGTTGCGCAGGGTTTGCCAGACGATCGGCATAACGCTGAACTGGGGATTGTTGAGATCGCCAGTGACCGGCAGTTCGATCGAGATCTTGCCGTCGACGTCCTTGAGCAACGCGATCGCCAGTTTCAACGGCAGGCTCACCGCATCGGGACTGTCGACTTTTTCGCCCAGTTGCAGCTGTTCGACCACCACTTTGTTTTCAGCTTTGAGCTGGCCTTTGGTGATGAGGTAGTGCAGGTCGAGATTAAGTCGGCCCTTGCGGATGCGGTAACCGGCAAATTTTCCGGAGTAGGGCGTCAGTGTGGTCAGTTCCACGCGCTTGAAGCTGGTCGCAATGTCCAGGCTGGCCATCGGGTCGAACGGGTTGACCGCGCCCTTGATGGTCACTGGCGCATAGCGGTCGACCTTGCCCTTGATGTCGACGGTGGCCGGTTTCATCTGGCGGCTGTCGATGGTGCCAATCGCACCGTTGAGCTGTTGGATGGCGGTGGCAAAGTTTGGCGTCAGGCTGAAGTCGGCGAAGTTGGCCGACCCGTCATTAATGGCAATGCCGCCAATGTGAATGCCCAGGGGTTTGTCTTTGCTGGCCGGTTTGGCGGCAGTGGATTTACTGCCGGAATCGGCCGGTTGCGGGATCAGCAAATCGTCGACGTTGGTTGTGCGGTCATCGTTGATCATGAAGCGTACGTAAGGCTGGAACAGGTTGACCTTGTCGATCGACAAGCTGTCGCCATGCTGATAATTCAGGCCCTCGACCACGACCTGTTGCCACTTGAGAAAGTCACGGGTCTTCAAGGTATCGAGGGTGTGCAGTTGATCGATCTGAGCTCGACCGGTGACGCTGAGCGCGAGGGGCTCGGTGCTTTTCAGGTCGACAGCCAGGTCACTGCCTAGCATGCCGCTGCGCAGTTCGAGGCGAATAAACGGGTTGATGTAGGACTGGGCGACACGCAGGTCGATATCTTTGGTTTGAACCTTGAGCTTCGCATTGACCGGCGCCAGATTGACGATGCCTTCCGCGGTGAGCTTGCCTTGCTTGCCGATGCCAGTGTCGAGCTTGAGGTCGAAAGGCGAGCCGTTGAGGCTGTCGAAGTTCTGTAGGTCGACGTTCAGCGGTCCGATGTCCAGCGCCACGTTGGGCTGAGCCTGACGGTCCGCCAGATGCACCTGGTAATCGCGCAGTTGCACGTCTTTGAGCAGCACCTGCCATGGCTTGCCGGGCGCGGCAGGTTCAGCTTTCGGTGAATCGGCGGCGGCTGGTGTGCTGACGGGTTCGGCGTCGGCTTTGACTTTGGCCGCCGGTTTGGATGGATGGCTGGCGAACAGCTTTTGCCAGTCGAGCTGTCCGTCGGCTTCGAGAGCAGCCCAGGTTTCCAGCTTTTGGCTGCGAATCTTGCCGACCACCACTTGCTGCTTGGCCAGGTCGACGGTGGTCTCACTGACGTCCAGACGTTCAAGTTTCGCCAAAGGACGACCGTCCGGGGCCTTGATGGCAAAGGGCGCGACACTGACCGCGACGTTGCTCAACAGCAGCTCTGTTTCCTTGGACAGATTGAGTTTGTAGTCAGTGCTGAGGTTTACAACGCCGTTCTCCAGCACCAGCGGCAAGGCATCGCGAACGTAAGGCCAAAACTGTTTCATCTGGCCGTTAGTGATTTTCAACTTACCTTCGGACGCAATCGGGATCAGGCTGAAATTGCCCGTCCAGTCAATTTGACCGCCGCCTGGACCGACCGCGACCAGTGTCATGTCGGCGTTGTCATCGGGCAGGGTGCTGAGGTTGTTCAGTTCGAAATCGAGTTTGTCGTAGAGAAACTCAATGGGTTCGCTGGGCCGCGCATCCTGGAAGTGCACGTAACCATCCGCGAATTTGATGCGCTCGATACGCATCGGGAAGGGTTTGGCGTCAGGGTCTGCGGGCGTTGGTTCACTCGCAGGCAGTTTGAACAGGCCGATCAGATTGAGCTGGCCTTCCTTGTTGAAGAGAATTTCGGTCTTGGCTTTGTCCAGCTCGATATCGGACAAATGCAGCGCCTTGGTCCAGAGGCTGTCGATCTGCAAATTGGCGTATAGACGTTCGAAGCCGACTTGCTCCTTGCCTGGCTCACCGATGGTCAGTCCCCACAGGGTCACTTCAAGGCTGAACGGGTTGAGTTCGATGCGTTGGAGATGTGCGGGCACTGTGGCGTAGTTAGCCAATTGTTGGTTGGCCACCCTTAGCGCAATGCCCGGCAAAATCAGAAACCCCAGCAGGCTGTAGAGGGCCAGAGCAGTCAACAAAGCGCCAATAGCGCGAATCAATCCTTTGGGCATGTGCGGCTTCATCTGTCTGAATCGGAGTGCCTTGGAGTATGGCACGCGTTTCTGGTTCCGAAGTGAACAGGCTTTGCCGGATTTGTCTGAAAGTGTCGGCAGATTTCAGAGCTGCAGGATCAGCGTTTTCAACGGAGGCTGATGGTCCATCGACGGGAAATCGGCGCCGGGCTTCATCACGGTCCACTCACGAACCGGCCGTCCAGCCTTCTCGGCGCAACGCAGTACCTGCTCGCGCCAGTCGTCCATGCTGACTTTCGCCAGGTTGTTGCAGCAGATCAGTACACCGTTGTCGGCGGTGGTCAGCAGCGCGGGTTTGAGCAGGCTCTGGTAGTCGCGCAGCAGGTCGACGGTGCCGAAAGCACTCTTCGCCCAGGCCGGCGGATCGAGCAGTACCAGGTCGTACTGACGCTGTTCCAGGCGCTGATAACTCGGTAGTTTCTGCCCGCGACGCTGGCTGATCGGCAGACCGGCCAGTTGGCGGATCGCCGGGAAATAATCGGACTGGATGAATTCCATGGTCGGCAATTGCGGGTTGAGCAGGCCATTCTCGCGTCCGACCGCGAGATTGCCCTCGGCAAAGTCCAGGTTGCACACTTCGCGCGCGCCACCGGCCGCAGCACTGAGGCCGACGCCACAGGTATACGCGAACAGGTTGAGTACGCTTTTGTTGCTGCTGTGTGCCTTGACCCAGCCACGGGTGTTGCGCAGGTCGAGAAACAACAGAGGGTCCTGACCCGCGTGACGACCGCGGACCCGGTAGTTGAGCCCCCACTCGTGACCGACCAGGTCCTGCAACGCGGCTTCGTCGGCTTGGTAGACCGTGTCTTCGCGGTCAATGCGTGAATTGCCACGGGAGCGGTCGTTGTAGACCAGCAGCGTTTCGACGCCCAAGTGTTGATTGATCGTGGCATGCAACTGCAGCAGGGCATCGCGTTCCAGCGCTTGATGGAAGCTTTGCACCAGCAACTGTGGACCGTAACGGTCAATGGTCAAACCGCCAGCGCCTTCCTGGCTGCCATGGAACAGGCGGTAGCAATCGGTGCCTTGCTGATGCAGTTCGGCAAGCAGGTCCTGGCGCTGATCGAGGGCGGCGCGCAGCGCCTGATTCAAGGAAGACATGCTGAGCGCCTTGCAGGAGGTAATTTGGCGCGGGAGTTTAACACTGTGCGCAAGGGGATTGTCTGTGGCGAGGTTGGACACCCTGGCTCAGGTCAGTAAGCCCATCCGCCGCTTGGCCCGCTGGACCGAACCGTTACGAACTGCCCAGCGCAACATCGGTGCGCTGCGATTGACACTGGCGCGGATCAGTTTGCGTTGAAGAGGGCTCTGGTGGACCCCCAGCATGTCGCTGGCCCAGTCCGGCAGCAGATCGATCCCGGCTTGCATCATCAACCCACCGAACGGCTTGGCCAACCGGCTGGGGGATGGCGCGTTCATGAGCAGCCGTAACACCTCGCGACTGCGGTCATCGCACAGTAACTGCGGGCGGATGCGCTCAAGGTAGTTGGCAATGTCCTGCCGCGAGTGAGGTACATCACGGGCGCCCAACCGTTGCGCAACCAAAGCGATTTCGTCGTAATACCGGTCCTGATCCGCCAGGGACAGGTGCGGATTTCGATACCGCAGGTGCGCAGCGAGGAAGTTGCTGACTTCGGCCACATGAACCCAGGTCAACAGATCGGGGTCGCTGGCAGCGTAGGGGCGTCCGTCAGGCGCGGTGCCGGTGACTTGAAGGTGAATGGTGCGGACTTTCTCGATCAACCAGTCGGCATCTTTTCGCGAGCCGAAGGTGGTGCCGGAGATGAACTGGCCGGTGCGGCGCAATCGGCCGAGCATGTCCTCGCGAAAATTCGAGTGGTCCCACACCCCGGCCAGCGCCAAGGGGTGCAAGGCTTGCAACATCAGCGCGCTGATACCACCAATCAGCATGCTGCTGAAGTCGCCATGAACTTGCCAGCTCACCGAGTCGGGACCGAACAGGCCGGGATCGCCTTTGGGGTTTTCCAGGTCAAGTTTGCCGAGGGACAGGCCGGTCAGGCTCATGATCTGGGTTTCGATGCGGTTGCGGATGAATTCCATGGCGACTCAATGGCGAAAAAATTAAGGACTTGGATTACCCCCTGTAGGAGCTGCCGAAGGCTGCGATCTTTTGATCTTGATTCTGAAAAAACAAGATCAAAAGATCGCATCCTTCGGCAACTCCTACACGGGACGTCCCGAGTCCCGGTGTTATTGATTCAGGCGCTTATCAACCAACTCCTGAACCACACTTGGATCGGCCAGGGTCGAGGTGTCGCCCAAGGTGTCGAGCTCATTGCAGGCGATCTTGCGCAGAATTCGTCGCATGATCTTGCCTGATCGGGTCTTCGGCAAGGCCGGTGCCCACTGGATAAGATCCGGCTTGGCGAAGCTGCCGATTTCCTTGCTGACATGATCCAGCAACTCTTTTTTCAGCTGATCGTTGGGCTCGGTGCCATTCATGGGCGTGACGAAGGCATAGATGCCCTGGCCTTTGACGTCGTGAGGGTAACCGACCACGGCGGCCTCGGCGATGCTGTCGTGCACAACCAGCGCGCTTTCCACTTCTGCAGTGCCGATGCGGTGCCCGGAGACGTTGATCACGTCGTCGATTCGCCCGGTGATCCAGTAATCGCCATCCTCGTCGCGCCGCGCGCCATCGCCAGTGAAGTAATAGCCGGGGTAGGGTTTGAAGTAGGTGTCGACCATTCGTTGAGGGTCGCCATATACGCTACGGATCTGCGCCGGCCAGCTTGACTTGATCGCCAGTACGCCGCTGCCGGCGCCCTTGATTTCCTTGCCCGTCTCATCAAGTAACACCGGTTGCACGCCGAACATCGGTTGGGTGGCGCAACCGGGTTTGATGCGCTGGGCGCTGACCAGCGGGCTGAGCATGATGCCGCCGGTTTCGGTCTGCCACCAGGTGTCGACGATAGGGCAACGTTGCTCGCCGACGGCGTTGAAGTACCAGTCCCAGGCTTCCGGATTGATCGGCTCGCCGACGCTGCCGAGCAGTCGCAGGCTCGCCCGGGACGTTTCCTTCAGGGGCTCGGGGCCTTCGCGCATCAGTGAGCGCAGGGCTGTCGGGGCGGTGTAGAAGATGTTGACGTGGTGTTTGTCGATGACCTGCCAGAAGCGCGAGCTGCTCGGATAGCTGGGCACACCTTCGAAGATCAGCGTGGTCGCGCCGTTGGCGAGGGGGCCGTAGACGATGTAACTGTGGCCGGTGACCCAGCCGACATCGGCCGTGCACCAGAAAACTTCGTTATCACGGTAGTCGAGTACGTACTTGAACGTCATCGCCGCTTGCAGCAAGTAGCCGCCGGTGGAGTGCAGTACGCCTTTGGGTTTGCCGGTGCTGCCAGAGGTATAGAGGATGAACAGCGGGTCTTCGGCGTCCATCGGTTCGGGCGGGCAGTCATCGCTGGCATCGCGCAATGCCTGGTGATACCAGATATCCCGACCTTCGACCCAGTCCACTTCGCCTTGCGTGCGCTCGACCACAATGACGGTGCTGACGTTCGGACAGCTTTTCAGCGCCTGGTCGACCTTCTGTTTGAGCGGTACGGATTTGCCACCACGCACGCCTTCATCCGCGGTGATGACCGTGCGGCAATCGGCGTCGAGTATCCGGTCGCGGACGGAGTCGGGGGAGAATCCGCCAAATACCACCGAATGCACCGCCCCGATGCGCGTGCAGGCGAGCATGGCGTAAGCCGCTTCGGGAATCATCGGCATGTAGATGCACACCCGGTCGCCTTTTTTTACCCCACGGCTTTTCAACACGTTGGCCAGGCGGCAGACGTTATGGTGGAGTTTTTTGTAGGTGATCTGGGCGGACTCGGCGGGATCGTCGCCTTCCCAGATGATTGCAATTTGATCGCCACGTTGTTTCAGGTGACGGTCGATGCAGTTGTAGCTGACGTTCAACTGGCCGCCGGAGAACCAGCTGGCTTCACCTGTTTTCAGGTTGTAGCGCTGGACAGTGTCCCAGGGGGCGCTCCAGTCGAGGAAGCGTGTGGCTTGTTCGGCCCAGAAAGTACTGGGGTGTTCGATGGATTGGCGGTACAGGCGCTTGTAGTCGTCTTGACTCAGATTCGCAGCCCGGCGGACGGCATCGGCTTCGGGGAACGTGCTGATATCGAACATGACGGTTCCTTATTCTTGTTTTGCGACAAGAGGGGAGCAGCGCGACCCTCGTAGGAGCTGCCGAAGGCTGCGATCTTTTGATCTTCAAAATCAAAAGATCGCAGCCTTCGGCAGCTCCTACAAGGTTAGTACTCTCGCAGGAACGGCGTCAGCTTAACCGCGGTGACGACCGCGGAAATAGTTGATCAGACCCTGGGTCGACGCATCGTCAGCCGGAGTTTCTTCGCTGCCGACCAGGCGGTTGTAGACACCTTTGCCGAGTTCTTTGCCCAGTTCCACACCCCATTGGTCGAAGGCGTTGATGCCCCAGATCACGCTTTGCACGAAGACTTTGTGTTCGTACATCGCCACCAATGCGCCGAGACGACGTGGGCTGATGCGCTCCACCACGATGGTGTTGCTCGGTCGGTTGCCCGGGATCACCTTGTGCGGCGCGACTGTGTGAATTTCTTCTTCACTCATGCCTTTGTCGCGCAGCTCGGTTTCGGCTTCGGCCAGTGTCTTGCCGAGCATCAATGCCTGGCTTTGGGACAGGCAGTTGGCGTACAGCCACTGGTGGTGGTCGGAGACCGGGTTGAAGCTGACGATCGGCACGATGAAGTCGGCCGGAATCAGTTGGGTACCCTGGTGCAGCAACTGGTGATAGGCGTGTTGGCCGTTGCAACCCACGCCGCCCCAGATGACCGGGCCCGTTTCGGTGGACACCGGCGTGCCATCCTGGCGAACACTCTTGCCGTTGGATTCCATATCCAGCTGTTGCAAATGCTTGGTGATGTTACGCAGGTAGTGATCGTACGGCAGGATCGCGTGACTCTGCGCGCCCCAGAAATTGCCGTACCAGACGCCGAGCAGCGCCAGCAATACCGGCATGTTCTGTTCGAAAGGAGCGCTCTGGAAATGCTGGTCCATGGTGTAGGCACCGGACAGCAGTTCCTTGAAGTTGGACATGCCGATGGCCAGGGCAATCGGCAGACCGATGGCCGACCACAACGAGTAACGGCCGCCAACCCAGTCCCACATCGGGAAGATGTTTTCTTCACGAATACCGAAAGCCACTGCTGCCGCGTTGTTGCTGGAAACGGCGATAAAGTGACGGTACAGCTCGGCCTCGGAGCCGCCCTGAGCCAAGTACCAGGCGCGCGCAGCCTGGGCGTTCTTCAGGGTTTCGAGGGTATTGAAGGATTTCGACGAAACGATGAACAGCGTGGTCTCGGCACGCAGCTTCATGGTCAGCTCGTGGAATTCACTGCCATCGATGTTCGCCAGATAATGGCAACGCACGCCTTTCTGGGCGTAGGACAGCAGTGCTTCGGACACCAGTTCCGGGCCGAGGAACGAACCACCGATGCCGATGTTGACCACGTCAGTGATCGGCTTCTCGGTGTAACCACGCCATAAACCATCGTGGATGCGGCCCACGAGATCGGTGATCTGATTCAGCACCTTGTGCACTTCCGGCATCACGTTGACGCCGTTGACCGACAACTTGTCGCCAACTGGACGGCGCAGTGCGGTGTGCAGGGCAGGGCGACCTTCGGACGAGTTGACGATTTCGCCTTCAAACAGCGACTTGATAGCGCCTTTGAGGTCGACTTCGTTGGCCAGACCCACCAGCAGGTTGCGGGTCTCGGCGTTGATCAGGTTTTTCGAGTAATCGAGAAACAGACCGCAGCTACTGAGGGTGAATTGGGTAAAGCGCTGCGGATCGGCATTAAACGCTTCGCGCATGCTGAAATCCTGCATGGCTTGGCGGTGATCATTCAACGCTTGCCAGGCGGGCAGAGCGGTCACGTCGTGAGGAGTGCGGTAGTACGCCATCGCTGCGGGTTTCCTTTTTACTTGAACGGCCTTTTGAACACTAAAAATACCGGATCGCTGCGGGTGGGCGTCCGGTCAACTGCGTCTTCACGTTTTCATGGCGCAGGGCGAATACAGTAACCTTCGCGCTGCGATCTGTCTTGACTTTGTCTGACCCGTCCCCGGTACTTTTTTATACATAAAGAAGAGGGCGAGCCGACAAACGGAAGGATGTGCGGGTTTTGGCTCGGTCAGGCGACCGGAACCGGGTAGGGGAAAGCTTAACCAGACTCACTGTCGAAGCAGGCGCGAATCTGCTGGGTCATCCAGCATCATGCTGGATGACCGACCGCACTTTCTACAATGTGGCGTCGAGGTTGATGTGCAGGTTGTCGATCAGGCGCGTTGTCCCCAGATATGCGGCTACCAGAATGACCAGGTCCCGATCCTGCGGGGTCGCCGGACGCAAAGTCCGCGCTTCACGGATTTCCAGGTAGTCCGGGCGCAGCCCGGCGGTTTCCAGCTGTTTGATCTGGGCATCGATGAGCGCCGGGAAATCCCTGTCGCCCTGTTTGATCGCCTCGCCAATTTGCGTCAGGCCTCGATACACCACGGGTGCAACGGAGCGCTGTTGTTCATCGAGAAAGCCATTGCGCGAGGAAAGCGCCAGGCCATCGGCTGCACGAACAGTGGGCTCGCCAATGATTTGCACAGGCATGTTCAGGTCATGGACCAGGGACTTGATCACGGCCAATTGCTGGAAGTCTTTCTGGCCAAAAATCGCCAGGTCTGGCTGGACCATGTTGAACAGCTTGCTGACCACTGTCGCCACGCCTTCGAAGTGACCGGGACGACTGGCGCCGCACAGGCCTTCGGAGAGCTGTGGAACGCTGACGCGGGTCTGACCTTGCATGCCGTCCGGGTACATCTCTTCGACGCTTGGCGCGAACAATAATTGGCAGCCCGCCTGGAGCAGTTTTTCCTGATCCGCAGCGAGAGTTCGCGGGTATTTGTCGAGGTCTTCGCCGGCCCCAAATTGCAACGGGTTGACGAAGATGCTCGCGACCACGAAATCCACTCGTTGAGTGGCTTTGGTAATCAACGCGATATGGCCGCTGTGCAGGTTGCCCATGGTGGGCACGAAGCCGATGCGCTTGCCTTCGCTACGGGCGCGGGCGACGGCGGCCCGAAGTTCGCGTACGGTTTTTACGGTGTTCATGCAGAGAATCCGTGTTCGATACCTGGGAAGGTCGCCGCTTTGACCTCGGTGACGTAAGCAGTCAAGGCCGCATCAATGCTGGTTTGACCGGCCATGAAGTTTTTCACGAATTTAGGCATGCGACCTGTAATCGACAAGCCCAGCATGTCGTGCATCACTAATACCTGGCCATCTGTGGCGCTGCCTGCGCCGATGCCGATAACCGGGATCTTCACTGCCTGGGTGATTTCTTCGGCCAGCTCGCTCGGGACGCATTCAAGCAGCAGCATCGCTGCGCCGGCTTGTTCCAGCGAGATCGCATCGGCACGCATTTGTCGCGCCTGGTTTTCGTTGCGTCCCTGTACTTTGTAGCCGCCCAGGATGTTCACTGATTGAGGTGTCAGCCCCATGTGTGCGCAGACCGGGATGCCACGCTCGGCCAGCAAGCGAATCGAGTCCGCAAGCCACAATGCCCCTTCAACCTTGATCATGTGCGCACCGGCCTGCATCAACAGCGCGCTGTTGGTCATGGCTTGTTCAGTGGTGGCGTAGGCCATGAAAGGCAGGTCGGCGAGGATCAATGCGTCGGTGTTGCCGCGTTTGACGCACGCCACGTGGTAAGCCATCTCAGCGGTGGTCACCGGCAGCGTGCTGTCATGACCCTGCAAAACCATGCCGAGGGAGTCACCCACCAACAGCACTTCGACGCCAGCCTGATTGCAGGCGTGGGCGAAGGTCGCGTCATAGCAGGTCAGCATAGTGATTTTTTCACCTTTTTGCTTGAGACCTTGCAGGGTGGTCAGGGTAATGGCTGGCATGAAAAGTTCCTCATTCAGGCGCTGTGAAAACTACTGCGAGTAACGCGCGTGATTCTTCGTTAAATACAGGCGCACGGTCTGTTGTCGTGCTTTTAAGGCCTGGATTGCGCCCTTCAACGCCGTGTTGGCGGCAACGGGACGCCTATAGTCGTGAGGAGAACTCGGGAAGTCAATTGCGTGTGTTACCGCATTGTTACGCATGAGGTGTTACCGGCGTAACTGATGCGATTCAGCAATATTTTTCGAGTACAGCACAAACCAATGTGGGAGCGAGCCTGCTCGCGATTACGGTATGACATTCAACGACGATGGTGAGTGTGAGATCGCTTTCGCGAGCAGGCTCGCTCCTACAGGGGGAAAGTGTTCAATTTTGGGGAATGCGTTCCAGCCCGACAAACGGGCAAGCCTGGAGTAATTCCCTAAGTACCCGGCCATCGGCCAAGTGCAGGTCCGCAGGCGCCAGCTCGGCCAGCGGATACAGTACAAACGCGCGTTCTTGCAGATGGTAGTGGGGGACTTTGAGGCGAGGCTCGTCGATCAGTCGGTCGCCGAACAGCACGATGTCCAGATCCAGCGTGCGTGGCCCCCAACGTTCAAGGCGTTCGCGCCCCTGTTCGTTCTCGATGGCTTGCAGCGCATCCAGTAGTTCCAGTGGCGGGAGCAGGCTGTCGAGAGCGGCCACCGCGTTGGTGTAACGCGGTTGGCCAGGCAGCAATGAATCGCTTTGATAAAACGCGGAAACGGCGACCAGTTCCGTACGTGGCAGTTGCGCCAGCGCATCCACCGCGCTGCGCAATTGTTCGGCGGGGGCAGCCAGGTTGCTGCCCATGCCGATGTAGATGCGTTCCATGAGTTACTCGCCCGTGGTGCTCGGTGCGTCGGCTGTACGCTTGCGCTTTGCGCCACCGCTACGGCGACGTTTGCGCGGCGCACCGGTGCCTTCGTCTTTACCACTGAGGTCGCGGATCATGTCACGGCGCTCGCTGTCGTTGGCGTCCTGATAATCCGTCCACCATTCACCAAGGCCGTCGGTTTGTTCCCCGGCGCTCTCACGCAACAGCAGGAAGTCATAACCGGCCCGGAACCGTGGATTGTCGAGCAACAGGTCGGCACGTTTGCCGCTGCGGCGTGGCAAGCGCTCCTGCATGTCCCAGATCTCGCGGATCGGCATGGTAAAGCGCTTAGGAATCGCGATGCGCTGACACTGTTCGGCAATCAGTTCGTGAGCGGCTTCCTGCATTGCCGGAATCGGCGGCATGCCACGCTCTTGCAGACGCAACACGCGCGCCGGCAAAGCAGGCCACAGCAGCGCTGCAAACAGGAATGCCGGGGTCACCGGTTTGTTTTGCTTGATCCGCAGGTCGGTGTTGACCAAGGCTTCGCTGATCAGCGTGTGAGTGTAGGTAGGGTTGTATTCCAACGCTTCGGCACTGGCCGGGAACAGCGGGTCGAACAGCTGCAAATCCACCAGCATTTCGAAGGTGTCTGCGGCATGGCCGGAGAGGAACAATTTGAGTACTTCTTCAAACAGACGAGCCGACGGTATCTCTCGAAGCATCGGGGCGAGTTCGCGGATCGGCGCGGCACTGTGCTTTTCGATGCCGAAATTCAGTTTGGCGGCGAAACGTACGGCTCGCAGCATCCGAACCGGGTCTTCCTGATAGCGCTGCTTCGGATCGCCGATCAGTCGGATCAAATGATTGCGAATATCGTGGACGCCGTTGGCGTAGTCGAGAATGCGCTCACTGACCGGATCGTAATACAGGGCGTTGATGGTGAAATCGCGGCGCTGCGCGTCTTCTTCCAGGGTCCCGTAAACGTTGTCGCGAAGGATGCGCCCACTCTCATTGCGTGAGGACTGGTTGCTGTCTTCTTCTTCATCGTTTTGCGGGTGATTGGCGCGGAAGGTCGCGACCTCGATGATTTCGCGGCCAAAATGTATATGCACCAATTTGAAGCGACGGCCAATAATCCGCGCGTTGCGGAATTCAGCTCTTACCTGTTCAGGCGTAGCACTGGTGGCGACGTCAAAATCTTTTGGCGTGATGCCGAGCATCATGTCGCGCACACAGCCGCCAACCAGATAGGCCTGGTAACCGGCGTTCTGCAGGCGTTCGACGATATTCACCGCGTATCGGCTGAATTGTGACTTCTGCAGCGAGTGTTGGCTGCTGTTGAGCACTTCAGGCGTACTGCGAATGTGTTGCGTATGACGCTTGGGAGAACGGAATGACTGGAACAACTTCTTCAGCATGGGATGCACTGTTTGAAGGAATGTTCGGCCATAACGAAGAATGACCGCATGATGGGCGGGGATTCTAGCATTTAGTCGGGGGATGGTGTAGGAAGCTGCGCAACGGGATGAAGGACGAATAATCGGACAGCGGCGTCAGAGGCCGCATGATCGTCAAATCCCGGAAACTACAAGGGGAGCCGAAGCTCCCCAAGAAGTAGTTGCATGCTCTATTTTTATTATTGGTTTCGGGCTTTTTGTTTTTGTTAAGTGCCCTCGTCATGAAGATTTTCCTTCATGACCCTCCCAATCGGGAGCCAAGAGCAAACGGATTGCTTTGGTCGCTGTGCTGCAGTGATCTATCGATCCAACCAGTTCAGGCTCTGTCTTAGGACAGTTTTTGTTGTTCTCGGCCTGGTCGTGGGGCAAGCCCCAAATACAACGCCTCTCCAAAAGAATCAGTTAGCTGCGCCTCTCGCCGTCTTGTTTTTATTGTGCGTGAGTCGATTCGTCTTATTTTTATTGTCTTGTGCATTGCTTGTTATTGTTCTTGTACTAAACATATAGCAGGGTGCGTGCCAACTTTTGCGAAGCCCAGCAAAACAAGGGGTTAGGCACTGAAGCGGGTATTTGCGAGGCCAAAAAAAGCCGGGGCTTCGTTACCGTAAGCCCCGGCTTCTGTTACGTGAAAAACCTGAGGTAACAGTTTTTTCACACAATCAGCTGTTATCTGCACATTCGAAAGGTGACGTTCAGCTTTCGCTGGCCACACCGGTCTTGCGCCGTGGAATGCCCAGGCGCTGACGGCGTTCCCACAGGCATTTACGACTGACCCCAAGTTTGCGGGCCAGCTCGGTCTCGGTCATATGGTCCTGATGCTCGAGCACGAAGTGCTGGAAGTAGTCTTCCAGTGACAGGTCTTCCGTGGGCTCATGGCTGGTGTTACTGGCACTGCCGCCCTGTTGCGGGGCAAGGCCGATGAACTCATCGTCATCCAGATCATTCAGCTCGATGTCGATCCCCAGCAGTTCAGCGGAAATCTCCGGGCTTTCGCAAAGAATGACGGCGCGCTCTACAGCGTTTTCCAGTTCACGAACGTTACCCGGCCATGAATAGTGACGAATCGCTTGCTCGGCATCCGGCGCAAACTTAAGGTCCGTGCGGTTGACTCGGGCACTTTGTCGCGCCAGGAAGGCAGTGGCGATTTCGTTGACGTCTGCACCACGCTCACGCAGCGCTGGCAATTTCAGGGCAATGACGTGGAGGCGGTAATACAAGTCTTCACGGAACTGGCCGATCTTCGCCAGGCTCTTGAGGTCCCGGTGAGTCGCTGCGATCAGTCGAACGTCGACTTTCTGCGATTGCACGGAACCGACTCGGCGAATCTCGCCTTCCTGCAATACGCGCAACAGACGAGCCTGAGCTTCCAGTGGCAGTTCGCCAATTTCGTCGAGGAACAGTGTGCCGCCATCGGCAGCTTCCACCAGACCGGCGCGACCGGCGCTGGCACCGGTAAACGCACCTTTTTCGTGGCCGAACAGTTCGGACTCGATCAGGCTTTCCGGAATGGCTGCGCAGTTCACCGAAATCATCGGCGCCTTGGCACGTTTGGACAGGTTGTGCAGCGCCCGCGCCACCAGTTCCTTACCGGTGCCTGATTCGCCCTGGATCAGGACATTTGAGTCAGTCGGGGCCACTTTGCGGATCTTGCTGTACAGATCCTGCATCGGGGGGCACGAACCGATGATGCCGATTTCGCCATTGCTGTTGTCGACACCGGTTTTTGCCGTGCCATTGCCCGCCTTGGCACTGGCAGGCTCACCGACAGTGCTTTGCACCGATTGCCGATCACGCAGGATTCGTGCGACCGCCTGAAGCATTTCATCGTGATCGAAAGGCTTGGCGATGTAGTCCACCGCGCCCATCTTCATCGAGTCGACCGCTGAGCGCAGGCTGGCGTAGCTGGTCATGATCAGCACCGGCGTACCTTGGCCGAGCTTGATCAGCTCGGTACCCGGTGCGCCTGGTAAACGCAGATCGCTGACGATCAGGTCGAACGTGGGGATTGTGAAACGTTCTTGTGCTTCCTGCACAGAACCGGCTTCGCTGACCTGGTACTGGTTACGTTCCAGCAGGCGGCGCAAGGCGGAGCGGATAATTGTTTCGTCTTCGACGATCAAAATGTGCGGCATTGATTCGATACTCTCGACGGTCTCAGTTCACAGCGGACGTCGCTTCGACATGACGCGGCAAGGTCACCCGAATACGGGTGCCGCGTTGGCTTTGAACATCAGCCGGGCTGTCGATGGTGATTTGTCCATAATGCTCTTCAACGATGGAATAGACCAGTGCAAGGCCCAGACCGGTGCCTTCGCCAGGGTCCTTGGTGGTGAAGAAGGGTTCGAACAATCGGTCCATGATGTTCTTCGGAATACCGCTGCCTTCGTCTTCCACGATCAGGTCGACCGTGTGCTCGCCGGCTTCGCTTTTAACGCGCACTGCACTGCCGGGAGGCGAGGCGTCGCGGGCGTTTGAGAGCAAGTTGATCAAGACCTGGGCGAGTCGCTGCGGGTCGCCTTCGACCCAGTGATCGGGGTCGCACAGGTTGTAGAATTGCACTTCGAAATTGCGTCGATTGAGGGCCAGCAGGCCTATCGCGTCCTGGGCGACTTCCGCCAGACAGACGGGCTCGTCGCTGTGCTGATGGCTGCCGGCATGGGCGAAGCTCATCAGTGACTGAACGATGCGCGATACCCGCTTGGTCTGCTCGAGGATCTGGCCGCTGATTTCCTTCAACTCACTGTCGTCCTCACGCTCTTCGCGCAGGTTCTGCGCCAGGCAGGCGATACCGGTAATCGGGTTTCCGATCTCATGGGCCACGCCGGCAGCGAGTCGACCAATACTGGCCAGACGCTCGGAGTGCACCAGTTTGTCTTCGAGCATCTGGGTTTCAGTCAGGTCTTCTACCAACAGCACCAGGCCACTGTTACCCGGCGCGAGGGGTTCATCGATGGCGGCTTTGTGCAGGTTCAGCCAACGGGTCTGGCCGTCGAGCGCTAGATGCTGTTTGTGCAAGTGCTCGTCCGGCAGGTTGATGAAGCCTTGCAACAGTTCTTTCCACGGATCGGCAATGGTGCTCAGGCGTGAACCGACCACGCGCTGGGCGGCGATTCCGGTGAGTTCCTCCATGGCTTTGTTCCACATCAGGATTTCCTGGTCCTTGGCGAGGGAACAGACACCCATCGGCAACTCTTGCAACGTCTGGCGGTGGTAACGACGCAACGCGTCCAGTTCCGCTGCCAGCCCGGTCAGACGCGAGTGGTAATCCTCTAAACGGCTTTCGATGAAGTGAATGTCTTCAGTCACGTAGTTTTCGCCGCCGGCCTTGTAAGGCAGGAAGGTTTCGACCATGTCCTGAGCGACGCTGGGCCCCATCAGGCCAGACAGGTTGGCCTCGATCCGGTCCCTTAATCGGCGCAACGCATACGGTCGGCGCTCATCGAATGGCAGGTAGAGGTCGCGCAACGCCTGTTCCACTTCCTTTTGCGCAGCCTTCGCACCCAATGGTTTGGCCAGTTGGGTGGCAAATTCCTGTGGAGAGGCGGCGTGCAATTCGCGACGTTGTGGTCGGCGGACGTTATCCACAGCGCAAGCTTCTGCAGCGCTGGCTTCTTCAGGACTGGCATTGGTGAATAGTGAGATGAGCGTGAACATCAGTACGTTGGCAGCCAGCGAAGCAATGGCCGCCATGTGCCAACTGGTGTCGTCCAGCACGTAAATCATGTTCAGGAGCGGAATATAGAAGCCCTGCAAATTGCCGACCAGCGGCAACAGCATCGTCACCAGCCACACCAGGATCCCGGCCAGCAAGCCGGCGATAAAGCCGCGACGGTTGGCGGTCGGCCAATACAGGACCGACAGCACACCCGGCAGGAACTGCAACGTCGCCACAAACGCGACGATCCCAAGGTTGGCCAGATCCTGCTCGGCGCCGAGCAGCAGATAGAAACCGTACCCGGCCATGATGATGGCGACGATCAGCGCCCGGCGGGTCCACTTCAGCCAGCGATAAATGTTGCCTTCGGCCGGCGGCTGGTAGAGCGGCAGCACCAGGTGATTGAGTGCCATCCCGGACAGCGCCAGGGTGGTGACAATGATCAAACCGCTGGCAGCCGATAATCCGCCGACATACGCCAGCAGTGCCAACGCCTTGCTGTTGGCGGCGATACCGATTCCCAGGGTGAAGTATTCCGGGTTGGTAGTGGCGCCGAGCTTCAGTCCGGCCCAGAGAATCAGCGGGACAGCCAGGCTCATCAGCAGCAGAAACAGTGGCAAACCCCAGCTCGCACTGACCAGCGAGCGAGGGTTGAGATTTTCGGTAAACGTCATGTGATACATGTGCGGCATCACGATCGCCGACGCAAAGAACACCAGCAGCAGTGTGCGCCACGGACCTTCCTGCAACGGTGTATGCAGGGCAGCCAGCGCCGTCTGGTTTTGCAGCAGCCAAAGCTCGAGTTGTTGCGGACCATCGAACACGCCGTACAGCGCATAGAGGCCGACGCCGCCAATGGCGATCAGTTTGATCACCGACTCGAAGGCAATCGCGAACACCAGGCCTTCGTGTTTTTCGCGGGTAGCGATATGGCGTGAGCCGAAGAAAATGGTGAACAGTGTAATCAGCGCACAGAAGCTCAATGCCACGCGATGTTGGACCGGCTCGCGAGTGAGAATGCCGATGGAGTCGGCCACGGCCTGAATCTGCAACGCCAGTAACGGCAGCACGCCGATCAACATGAAAATCGTCGTCAGTGCCCCCGCCCACGTGCTGCGAAACCGGAACGCAAACAAGTCTGCCAACGAGGACAATTGATAGGTGCGGGTGATTTTCAGGATCGGATACAGCAGCACCGGCGCCAGCAGGAAAGCGCCCGAAACACCGAGATAGCTGGACAGGAAACCGTAACCGTATTGATAGGCCAGGCCCACGGTGCCGTAAAAAGCCCAGGCACTGGCGTAAACACCCAGCGACAGGGTGTACGTCAGAGGGTGGCGAATGATCGCCCGGGGGATCATGCCCCGTTCACTGATCCAGGCTACGCCGAACAGCACGGCCAGGTAGGCGGCGCTGATCAGGATCATCTGGGTCAGGCTAAAGCTCATCGGCATCTTTTTGGCTCTGCAGGATGAAGGTCACGACGATCAGAATCAGCCAGAGCAGATAAGGGCGATACCAGGCACCGGTGGCGTCGATCCACCAATCCATGATGGCTGGGGAGAACAGATAAATCCCCACTACCAGGAGCAGGACCAAGCGATAGATGTACATCCCGGCCTCTCTTTTTTATGCACGTGCCCGAAAACGTGCGGCGATGGTAACGGATGGGCGCGCCACTGCAAGTGTGATCACTGCAGTTGCGCTTCGGGAAGGTCAAGTGTGCGCGGGATCAGCAGCGCATCCCAGTGGCCAATGGCCCAGTTCAGCACTTCCCTGGGCGTTGCGTACGACATTTCGGTCCCCGGTTTCTGCCCGAGCGCGCGCAGGGCACGCAGCAACAAAGGTGTTGCCTGATCGGTTGTCAGAGGCGGAGAACGGTAGGATTTGCCGAGCTTGTTGCCATCGGGCTGAGTGATCAGCGGGATATGCAGGTATTTCGGTTGCCGCAGGCCGAGCAGCTCTTGCAGGTAAAGCTGGCGCGGCGTGGAATCCAGCAGGTCGGCGCCACGGACGATATCAGTGATGCCTTGCCAGGCGTCGTCCAGCACCACCGCGAGTTGATAGGCATAGAGTCCGTCGCGGCGGCGAATCACGAAATCACCGACGTCACGACCCAGGTGCTGGCGATACTCGCCTTGCACGCGGTCGATAAAGTGGTATTCCAGTTCGGGTACTCGCAATCGTATTGCAGCGTTTTCAGTGCCGTGCCCGGCATTACGGCAGAACCCTGGGTAGATGCCGTGATAGGGCTCCAGTTGTTTGCGCGAGCAGGTGCAGGCATAAGCCAGGCCGTGGTTAAACAGGCGATTGAGAACTTCGGCATAGGCATCGTGCCGGTCGCTTTGGCGGATCACTTCACCGTCCCACTCGAAGCCATAGCTCTCCAGGGCCTTGAGTATTGCAGCCTGAGCGCCGGGTTCTTCTCGAGGCGGATCGAGGTCTTCCATCCGCATCAGCCACTGACCGCCCACCGAGCGGGCGTCGAGGTACGAGGCCAGCGCTGCGACCAGCGAACCGAAATGCAGATGTCCGCTGGGCGTGGGGGCGAAGCGGCCGATGTAGGAGGTGGCGGTCATAAAGGTGATCTATGTTGTTGGGCCAGACGCAAATCACTTGAGGGAGGTGGCCTTTGTGGCGAGGGGATTTATCCCCGTTCGGCTGCGGAGCAGTCGCAAACCAGTAAATGCGTTCTATCTGATGCATCGCGATTACAGAGTTTGGGGCCGCTACGCGACCCACGGGGATAAATCCCCTCGCCACGAAGGTCCGCTCCCTCAAGGGGGTCCTGCTGGTGCGAATTTTGGAAACAAAAACGGAGCGTTCGCACGCTCCGTTTTTTCGTTCAAGTCGAGATTACTTGCCGACTTGCTTTTCCTTGATTTCCGCCAGGGTCTTGCAGTCAACGCACATATCGGCGGTAGGGCGGGCTTCCAGTCGCTTGACGCCAATTTCGACGCCGCAGGACTCGCACCAGCCATATTCTTCGTCTTCGATCAATTGCAGGGTCTTGTCGATCTTCTTGATCAATTTGCGCTCGCGGTCGCGGGCACGCAGTTCGAGGCTGAATTCTTCTTCCTGGCTGGCACGGTCTGCCGGGTCCGGGAAGTTGGCCGCTTCGTCCTTCATGTGATCAACCGTACGGTCGACTTCCTGCATCAAGTCCTGTTTCCACTTGTTCAGGATCTTGGTGAAGTGCGCGCGCATGGGCTTGCCCATGTATTCCTCACCCTTTACTTCTTTGTAGGGTTCGAAGCCGCTGATCGACTGGTTTTGCTGCTTTGCTTGGGTGGGCATGAAATGGACCGCCTCTACTCTTGTAATCCATTGCGCAGGATTGCTCCATCACCGACACCTGCCGGCCCTGCGGCTGCAAGCGGGCGAACTTACCAGATCAAATCGGACCGCGCTACTCCCGGATGTCGAGGTAATGGCCCGATGCACTTGCAAATGATTGCAAAGCCTTGTCTGGTGGTGCTGGAGACCTGATCAAATATTGATTTTAGTCAAACCTGGGATACACGCTTGAGTCGTTTTGGACCGGCGTTATGAGCGTCTGACCGCTTTAGGTTCTCGCTCGTTCCAGTGCTTGGGTAGAATCAGTTCTTTTTACCGTTGAAGGAAGGCCAATGGCTCAGTCCTACAGTGCCCGCAGTCGCGCGATCGAACCCTTTCATGTGATGGCGCTGTTAGCGCGGGCCAATGAATTGCAGGCCGCGGGCCACGATGTGATCCACCTGGAAATCGGCGAGCCTGACTTCACCACCGCCGAACCGATTATTCAGGCGGGCCAGGCGGCACTCACGGCGGGGAAGACCCGTTACACCGCCGCACGGGGTATTCCCGAACTGCGTGAAGCCATTTCGGGTTTCTATCAACAGCGTTATGGATTGAACATCGATCCGCAGCGAATTCTCATCACGCCTGGTGGTTCCGGGGCGTTGCTGCTGGCCAGCGCCTTGTTGGTGGACCCGGGCAAACATTGGTTGCTGGCGGATCCGGGTTACCCCTGCAACCGGCATTTCCTGCGCCTGGTGGAAGGTGCGGCGCAGTTGGTGCCGGTCGGCCCGGACGTGCGTTATCAATTGACGCCTGACCTGGTGGCTCGTCATTGGGACCATGACAGCGTGGGTGCCCTCGTGGCCTCGCCTGCCAACCCGACCGGGACCATTCTGACCCGCGATGAGCTGGCGGGCTTGTCCACCGCAATCAAGGCGCGACACGGCCATCTGGTGGTCGACGAGATCTACCACGGCCTGACGTACGGCACCGATGCCGCCAGCGTGCTGGAAGTCGATGACAGCGCATTTGTGCTCAATAGTTTTTCAAAGTATTTCGGCATGACCGGGTGGCGCCTGGGTTGGCTGGTTGCCCCTGAGGCAGCTGTCGGCGAACTGGAGAAACTGGCTCAAAACCTCTACATCAGCGCCCCCAGCATGGCCCAGCATGCCGCGCTGGCTTGTTTTGAGCCTGCTACCATCAGCATCCTCGAAGAGCGCCGCGCCGAGTTTGGTCGTCGTCGTGATTTCCTGCTGCCTGCTTTGCGCGAGCTAGGTTTCGGTATCGCTGTAGAACCTGAAGGCGCGTTCTATTTGTACGCGGATATCAGCAAGTTCGGCGGCGATGCCTTCGCGTTTTGTCGTCACTTCCTTGAAACCGAACATGTTGCGATCACCCCGGGGCTGGATTTCGGTCGTTATCAGGCCGGCCATCACGTGCGATTCGCTTACACCCAAAGCCTTCCTCGGCTGCAGGAAGCGGTCGAGCGGATCGCCCGCGGATTGCGGAGCTGGCAAGGCTGATGCGCTTTCATCCTCCCCTTGAAGAAGGCCGCCTGATTCGTCGTTACAAGCGCTTCCTCGCTGACATCGAGACTGTAAACGGTGAGTTGCTGACCATTCATTGCCCGAACACCGGCTCGATGCTCAATTGCCAGGTTGAGGGCGGGCAGGTCTGGTTCAGCCGTTCCAATGACCCGAAGCGCAAGTTGCCCGGCACCTGGGAAATCGGCGAAACCCCGCAGGGGCGCCTGTTTTGCGTGAACACCGGGCGCGCCAACGGTTTGATCGAGGAGGCATTGCGTGCCGGGGTCATCACCGAACTGAACGGCTTCACCGAGCTCAAGCGTGAAGTGGCTTACGGGCAGGAAAGCAGTCGCATCGATTTCCGTCTTGACTACCCGAACGGGCCGGCCTATGTGGAAGTCAAGAGCGTCACGCTCGGCTTTGATGGCTCATCGGTGGCTGCTTTTCCCGATGCGGTTACCCAGCGGGGCGCCAAGCATTTGCGCGAGCTGGCACACCTGGCGCGGGACGGGATCCGCGCGGTGCAGCTGTATTGCGTGAACCTGAGTGGCATTGATGCCGTGCGTCCTGCGCACGAAATCGATTCGGCTTATGCGGCAGCGTTGCGCGAAGCGGTGGCGTGCGGGGTCGAGGTGCTGGCGTACGGTGTGAGATTGAGCCATGAAGAGATAGTGGTCGATCGGCGCCTGAATGTGGCGTTTGAAGATTAAAGGCTGATCCAGATTCCTTTTTCATCTTCGCGGCAAGGGACACTGGTCAGGAATTGTCCGGAACACGGGCCGGCGACGCACTCGCCGTCTTCGATCAGAAACAGTGCGCCGTGGGTCGCGCACTGGATCAGGCTGTTGCTGGGGTCGAGAAACTGGTCGGGTTGCCATTCCAGTCCGACGCCACGATGCGGGCAACGGTTGAGGTAGACATACACTTGTCCACTTCGGCGCACTGCAAGGAGCTTCTGGCCATGAATGTCAAAGCCACGGCTGCTGGAATCGGCGAGCTCCAGGCCCGCGCAAAGAAACTTCATGTCTATCCTCAAACACGCCTGCTCGTGACTGGATATGTCAGAGCTTGACGTTCAAATGCAAACAATTATCAAATGCCGGCTCTGCCCGTTGGGTGCAGGTGCCGACGCCGAGAATACTTGGCCTGTCAGCTCCACGCCTGGAAAAAACTTTAAAGGAAGCTGTTTATGCGCCTGAGTACCCGCGTTGCTGCGCTCTGTGTTGGTCTCCTCGCCAGCCACCACGTTGCCGCAACCGAGTTGCCACAACGTTGGGTCAGTGCCGGTGGCGCCCTGTCGGAGTGGGTCAGCGCGCTGGGTGGTGAGTCGAAGTTGGTCGGTGTCGATACCACCAGCCAGCACCCGGAGGCACTCAAGGCACTGCCGAGTATCGGTTACCAGAGGCAATTGTCGGCTGAAGGCATTTTAAGCCTGCGCCCGCAAATATTGGTGGGCACCGAAGAAATGGGGCCACCGCCGATACTGTCGCAGATCCGCAACGCGGGAGTGCAGGTCGAGCTGTTCTCAGCCCAGCCTGATTTGCCTGCCTTGCAGAGTAACTTGCAGCATTTGGGCAAGTTGCTGGGTGCCGAAGACCAGGCTTCGAAGCTGTTTCAGTCTTACCAGCAACAGCTTGATCAACAAAAGGTCCGGGTTACCAAGGCGCAATTGAGTCAGTCGTCACCGGGTGTGCTTGTGTTGATCGGTCACGCGGGCGGCAAGCCGCTGATTGCCGGCAAGGACACCAGCGCGGATTGGCTCCTGCAACGCGCCGGAGGACACAACTTGGCGACGCATACCGGGTACAAGCCGTTTTCCGTCGAGTCCTTGATCAGTCTGGACCCGCAAGTTCTGGTGTTTGCCGACCGCGCGCTGAATGGCGAGGAGGCGCGTGCCGCCTTGTTTAAAGAAAATCCTATTCTGTCTTCGACACGTGCGGCCAAGGACGGGCGCGTCATTGAGCTCGATCCGACGCTACTGGTTGGCGGGCTTGGGCCGCGGTTACCCGATGAACTGAAAAAACTGTCTGACGGTTTCTTCCCCGGCACTGCCGACCAATGACGGTTCTGGTTAAACCGCGTGCATTGTTCATTGGCCTGAGCCTGCTGTGTTTACTGGCAATCTGGTTGTCGCTGGCGCTTGGCCCGGTCAGTCTGCCGCTGCTCGACACGTTGCGCGTAGCGCTGCGCATGATCGGCCTGCCCATTGCGCCAGAGGGCCTGGAGCAGGCGGAACTGATCCTCGGGCAAATACGCCTGCCGCGGACTTTGTTGGGACTGGCGGTGGGTGGCGTGCTGGCGTTGTCCGGCGTGGCCATGCAGGGGCTCTTTCGTAACCCGCTGGCCGATCCGGGCTTGGTGGGCGTCTCCAGCGGCGCGGCGCTCGGCGCGGCGGTTGCTATTGTCGGTGGTTCGGCATTTGGCGGTCTGCCGGAGGCTTTCGGGCCTTACCTGTTATCGCTGTGCGCCTTTCTCGGCGGTCTCGGTGTGACCGCGCTGGTTTATCGGCTGGGGCGGCGCAACGGTCAGACCAACGTCGCAACGATGTTGTTGGCAGGCATTGCTTTGACTGCTCTGGCGGGATCTGCCGTTGGGCTTTTCACCTATCTGGCGGACGACGCCACCCTGCGTACCCTGGCGTTCTGGAACCTCGGCAGCCTCAATGGCGCCAGTTATTCGCGACTTTGGCCGTTGCTGTTGATCAGTGCCGGTGTGGCACTGTGGCTGCCACGTCGTGCGAAAGCCTTGAATGCATTGTTACTGGGAGAGTCCGAGGCCGGGCACCTGGGCATTGACGTGGAAAGGCTCAAGCGCGAACTGGTCTTCTGCACGGCGCTGGGAGTGGGGGCAGCCGTGGCAGCGGCGGGAATGATTGGCTTTGTCGGATTAGTGGTGCCGCATCTGGTGCGTTTGCTGGCCGGTCCTGATCATCGGGTGCTGTTGCCGGCGTCGGTGCTGGCCGGCGCCAGTCTCTTGCTGTTTGCTGACCTGGTAGCGCGGCTGGCACTGGCACCTGCCGAGCTGCCCATTGGCATTGTTACGGCGTTCATTGGTGCTCCGTTCTTTCTGTACCTGCTCCTCAGAGGCCGCGCCTGATGTTGCGAACGCAAAACCTGAAAATCAGCCGCGGCCGCAAGACCGTGTTGACGGATATCACGCTTGAACTCAAACCGGGAGAAGTCCTGGGTGTGCTGGGACCTAACGGTGCCGGCAAGAGCACCTTGCTTGGCGCCTTGTGTGGCGAGTTGAAGGCTGATCACGGAAACATCTGGCTCGACGAGCATGAGTTGAATCACTGGACCGGGGCATTGCGAGCTCAGCGTCTGGCGGTATTGCCGCAGGTGTCGACGCTGGACTTTGCCTTTCGGGTCGAAGAAGTGGTCGGCATGGGGCGTTTGCCTTATCAGAGTGGTCGTGTCCGGGATGACGAGATTGTCGCGGCGGCCTTGAACGCCGCCGATGCCGGGCATTTGCATGGCCGCAGTTACCTGGCTCTGTCCGGAGGCGAGCGTCAGCGAATACATCTGGCGCGGGTTCTGGCGCAACTCTGGCCAGGCGAGGTGGGGCAAACCTTGTTGCTCGACGAGCCCACTTCAATGCTCGATCCACTGCACCAGCACACCACACTGCAAGCTGTGCGCGAATTCGCCGATCGTGGTGCGGCGGTGATGGTGATCCTGCATGATCTGAATCTGGCAGCGCGCTATTGTGATCGACTGTTGCTGCTCGAAGGCGGACGACCTGTTGCGCTGGATACGCCGGACCGGGTGTTACGTCCTGATCGACTTCAGGCAGTGTTCGGTCTGGAAGTACTGGTGCAGCAGCACCCGGAGCGTGGGCATCCGCTGATCATCGCCCGCTAGATCTGTTACCGGGGTGAATCCATGCGCGTAATGCTGATACTGGGATTGTTATTACTGAGTGCCTGTACGCATGTTTCAGCGCCGCCACCTGTGGTGGGTGAGATTCGCGACTTGCACAGTGGTCTGGCTTTGACGCCGCAGGCGCTGATTGCGGCGCTGGCCAAGTCTTCTCGACTGATCGTGGGTGAGCAGCATGACAACCGCGATCACCACGAGCTGCAGTTGTGGTTGTTGCAGTCGTTGGGGGATACGCGGCCTCAGGGCAGTCTGCTGTTGGAGATGCTCACGCCGGATCAGCAACCTCGTGTCGATGAAGTGCGTCACGCCGCGACGCCGCCGAAGGATCTGCCTGGATCTCTGGCCTGGCAGTCTGGCTGGGAGTGGGATCTGTATGGGCCAATCGTTCGATTTGCCCTGACTCAACCGTACCCATTGCTGGCGGCAAATCTGGACGTGTCTGAAATTCGTGCCATCTACGCAAACCCACCCACGCTGAGCGGTTCGCGTTCCAATGCATCGTCCGTGAGGGACGAGCTTCTGAAACAAGTCAGCGACTCGCATTGTGGTCTGTTACCCGCGTCGCAAATGCCGGCAATGCTGGCGGTTCAGCAGCAGCGCGATCGACGCATGGCTGAGCGCTTGCTTGCCGCCCCCGAGCCTTCGGTGCTGTTTGCCGGCGCGTTTCATGCGCGCAAGGATGTCGGTGTGCCGATCCACCTGCTCGATCTGGGAGCACCCGAGGCACCGACAG
The DNA here is from genome assembly GCF_059716215.1 of Pseudomonas sp. LBUM1643. Taxonomy (NCBI): domain Bacteria; kingdom Pseudomonadati; phylum Pseudomonadota; class Gammaproteobacteria; order Pseudomonadales; family Pseudomonadaceae; genus Pseudomonas; species Pseudomonas sp. LBUM1643. Next base: position 5,508,531 of record NZ_CP166813.1, on the reverse strand, counting down.
TATTGATGCTGGCTCAGCAGGGTAACGAGGTCACGTCGCAGATGGCCGATTACGTTTGGTACACACCGGCCACGCCAACCCCGGATTACTGCGAGCAGATGCGAAAACAGTTCGGAAAGTCGTCAGAGAAGTAAGTTAATGCAGGGCTTTTTGACAGGCAAAAAAAGACCCGGCAAGAGCCGGGTCAAATAACCGTGATTAGCCTGATGAGGAGATATCTGAGAGTCCGAACCAAGGGCTGTTCAAATATCGACCAGTCTCGCGACCAGTTGTGATAATCATAGCGATTCTCATTACCATGTCAACAGCTGATTTTTTGTTGCCTTTGAATTTCCCGGAAAATCATCCGAGAGGCCCGTAATCATTGGGCTTCACGTCTATTCAATTTTTGTGACGGGACGAAATAGCCTCCAGTTGTTTGTTCAGCGCTTCTTTCCGTTCTGCAGGAATGTCGTTCCAGTGCACGTCCATCAGGGCGCCTTCGATTGCATACAACAACACCTTGGACGCCCGAAACCCGCGCGTACGCACGGCCCGATAGGCATCCACCGCCCCGAGGCGACGCAAGTCGGAGGCGCTGTGGATGCCCACGGCATGCAGCCATTGCGCCGACGTCTTGCCAAGATTCTTCAGGTGTTGCAGTTCATCATTCATCAAGCCTCCTTGCGACGGCCGAATGGTGCGTGGGCAAGCTTCTCAGGAGTGTAGCCATCAGTAGGAAAAGCGTGATTCTTTGGTCGGTTTCAGGGTAAATGCTTCTAAGAAGCGCTGGCGCCGAGTCCAAGGAAATACGTGAATCGAATTGAAGGAAGGTGCCGGGATCGAGTTGATCGGATGTTACGACCCACAGTCCAGCGCAAAGCGGGGGCGCTGGACCGTTCGGTTAACAGGTCGTTTTTAGCGAGTGCGATATCGCAGACGGGTTCCAAAGTTCATCGACATAAGGATCTCGTCCGCGCTCAATTCTGCGGGGAAATAGGCTCCGGAAATCTGCGCGTGGGCCAAGCTGGCGCCTTCGAGTGAGGATTTGCGAAAGTCGATGCCGCGCAAGTCGGCGGAGCGAAAATAAGCGTCGGTGAAGTCCACGCCTTCGGCATTCAACTCACGCAGGTCCAGGCCTCGGAAGTCGCCGCCGATCATGTCGATGATTCCGTCCTTGGGACGTTCAGTGTTGAAACCTGTGATGTCGTCTTTGTGCAGCAAGGCATAAAGCGGAGTGTCGAGGAGTTTGGGCTGGCTCATGTCACATCACCTGTTGGTTTTATGGCGCCAGTATAGTGCCACTATTTGACAGCCGTGAAGCCACGCAGGCCCCACGGCTGAAATACTTCCTTACAGGCCGGGCAGGCGCTGGCGAATTTGCGCTACGACGGTGTCGAGCGTCCCGCTTTCGTTGGTTTGAACCCGTTTGCTGCACAGAATCTCTGCAGGCGTCAGGGCTTCGCGATTGGCTTGCTGATCGGCGATAACTGCCAGGTTCGCGTCGGAAGGGTCGGTTTTATCGGCTTGGCGCAATGCCAGCCAACCCTCGATGACCGCTTGTGGCGCGTTGCAATCAAGGATCAAAAACGGTGCGCCAGTGGCCTCGGCGATTTTCGCCGCGCCGTCGCGTTGCTCACGCTTGAGGTACGTGGCGTCGACTACAACCGGGAAGCCAGCACGCAGGATCACGGCCGCGATTTCATGCAGGCGGGTATAGGTTGCGGCGCTGGCGTCGGCGCTATAAATGCCGGCATGCGGATCGTTTGTCACGGTCTGCTCGCCGAACAGGCGCTTGCGTTCTACATCGGAGCGCAGGCGAATCGCGCCCAGTGCTTCCACCAGACGCATCGCCACCCGGCTCTTGCCGACAGCAGAAACACCGTGGGTGATGGCCATGAAACGCGAAGGAATGGTGCTGTAGCTTTCAGCCAGGTTGGCGTAGTTGCGATACTGACGAAGCGTTGTGGCGCGCTGAACCGGGTCGGCTTCGGCCGGCATGCTGAACAGCGTGACCTTGGCACGAACCAGCGCGCGGTAGGCCTTGTAGAAGTTCAGCAGTTCAAGGCCCTGATAGTCGCCAGTCAGCTCCAGGTATTGGCTGATGAAACGACGCGCCAGACTTTTCAGACCGCGGTCCTCAAGGTCCATCGCCAGGAAACCGGTGTCGGCGTAAACGTCGGTGAAGCGGAACGGCTCGTTAAATTCGATGCAATCGAAAATCACGACCTTGCCGTCAATCAGGGTGGCATTACCCAGATGGATATCACCGTGGCATTCGCGGATAAAACCGTCGGCCTTGCGCTGGGCAAACAGCGGTTTGAGGCGTTCGAAGCTGCTTTCCGCCCAGGCTTGAAGGGCATCAAGTTGCAGCAGATCGGCCTTGTCGCTGAGGAATGGACGGATCTGCTCGAAGTTCTGACTGACAGGGGCCATCACGCTGTCCGGCTGACCGGCTTCATGTTCGGCGGGGACTTTCGGCGCATTGAGGTGGAACTGAGCAATTTGCGCGGCCATCTCGTCGATGTGCGCGGTGGTCAGTTCACCATTGGCCTGCAGCGTGCTCAGCAGATTAGCCTGCGGAAACTGGCGCATTTTCAGGGCGAATTCGATGGCCGGTCCTTCGCCACCCAGTTGGGGAGCCTCAACACTGCCAGTAATCGGTAACACTTCAAGATACAAATCATTGGTCAAACGCTGGTTGAGTCGCAGCTCTTCACCGCAAAAATGCTCGCGAGCGTCGAGGCTGGTGAAATCGAGGAAGCCGAAATTCATGGGCTTCTTCACTTTATAAGCAAACGGGCCGGTGAGCAGGACCCAGGAAATATGGGTCTCGATGACCTGGAACCCTTCTACGGGATGCGGGTAGAGGGCAGGGTTTTGCAGGGCAGCGATCAGGGACTGGCTCACAGGCGATCCTTCAGAGTCTGGGAAAATTCACGGTCGCCATTATGGCCGCAAGTCCGCCCGACGCAAACCTCGGAGGGCTTCTGTTGAGTATGAATAAAGTGCGTATAATCCGCCGCCATGACTCGTACTCGATCCCCTCGCACTCCAAAAAAACCACCTTCCAAGGGCATGCGCCCCTGGCTTGGATGGGCCCTTAAACTCAGTCTGGTCGGCCTTGTGGTGCTCGCCGGATTCGCGGTTTACCTCGACGCCATCGTCCAGGAGAAGTTCTCCGGCAAGCGCTGGACAATCCCTGCCAAGGTCTACGCGCGCCCGCTGGAACTGTTCACTGGCCAGAAGCTGAGCAAAGAAGACTTCCTCACCGAACTGGACGCTTTGGGCTACCGGCGCGAAAGCGTGAGCAATGGGCCGGGCGCTGCGTCGGTCAATGGCAACACTGTCGACCTGAACACCCGTGGCTTCCAGTTCTATGAAGGCATGGAGAAGGCCCAACCGGTGCGTGTCCGGTTCTCGGGTGACTACGTCGCCGAGCTCTCCGCGACGAACGGTTCGAAGCTGTCCGTTGTGCGGCTTGAGCCGCTGATGATCGGCGGGATTTACCCGAAAAATCTTGAAGACAGGATTCTGATCAAAATCGATCAGGTCCCGCCGTACCTGCTGGAAACCCTCGTCGCAGTTGAAGACCGGGATTTCTACAGTCACTGGGGCGTTTCGCCCAAGTCGATCATGCGAGCCCTATACGTCAACACCTCTGGCGGCCGGATGACGCAGGGCGGCAGTACGCTGACGCAACAATTGGTCAAGAACTTCTACCTGACCAGCGAGCGCAGCCTGTCTCGCAAACTCACCGAAGCCATGATGGCGATGTTGCTTGAGTTGCATTACGACAAGCGAGAAATTCTTGAGGCCTATCTCAATGAAGTGTTCGTGGGTCAGGATGGCCAGCGGGCGGTGCACGGTTTTGGTTTGGCCAGTCAGTTCTTCTTCGGGCAGCCGTTGTCCGAGCTGAAACTGCATCAGGTTGCGTTGCTGGTCGGTATGGTCAAGGGACCGTCCTATTACAACCCGCGTCGCAATCCTGAGCGGGCGCTCGAGCGGCGAAATCTGGTGCTCGACGTGCTTGAGCAACAAGGCGTTGCCACCGCCGAACAGGTCGCCGCAGCGAAGAAAATGCCACTGGGTGTGACAACGCGCGGCAAGTTGGCTGATAGCTCGTTCCCGGGTTTTATCGATCTGGTCAAACGTCAGCTGCGCCAGGACTATCGTGACGAAGACTTGACCGAGGAAGGCCTGCGGATTTTCACCAGTTTCGACCCGATTCTGCAGATGAAAGCGGAAGCATCGGTCAACGATACGTTCAAGCGTCTGTCCGGGCGCAAGGGCTCCGATGAGGTTGAAGCGGCCATGGTCGTGACTAACCCGGAAACAGGTGAGGTCCAGGCCATGATCGGCAGTCGACAGGCCAGTTTTGCCGGTTTCAACCGCGCACTGGATGCGGTCAGACCGATTGGCTCGCTGATAAAGCCGGCGGTTTATCTGACCGCCCTTGAGAAGCCAAGCCAGTACACGCTGACCAGTTGGCTGTCCGATGATGCTTTTTCCGTCAAGGGTGCGGACGGTCAGGTCTGGAAGCCGCAGAACTATGATCGCCGCTCCCATGGCACGGTTTTCCTTTATCAAGGGTTGGCGCATTCCTACAACTTGTCTACCGCGCGTCTCGGGTTGGCGGTAGGTGTACCCAACGTGCTCAAGACGCTGGCGCGCCTTGGTGTGACTCGTGAATTTCCGGCATTCCCCTCGATGCTGCTCGGGGCGGGAGGTTTGACTCCGATTGAAGTTGCGACCATGTATCAAACCCTGGCCAACGGTGGTTTCAATACGCCGATGCGCGGGATTCGTAGCGTGCTGACTGCTGAAGGCGAGCCGCTCAAGCGTTACCCGTTCCAGATCGAGCAGCGTTTCGATCCGGCGTCCATTTATCTGATTCAAAGCGCCATGCAGCGGGTCATGCGCGAAGGTACCGGCAGTTCGGTTTACAACGTGTTACCGAAAACCCTGACGCTGGCCGGCAAGACCGGTACCAGTAACGACTCCCGAGACAGCTGGTTCGCAGGGTTCAGCCAGGACTTGCTGGCGGTGGTGTGGTTGGGGCGCGATGATAACGGCAAGACGCCGTTTACCGGTGCCACCGGTGCATTGCAGGTCTGGTCCAGTTTCATGCGTAAGGCCGATCCACTGCCGTTGGACATGCCGCAGCCGGACAACATTGTTCAGGCGTGGGTCGATTCGCGCACGGGACAGGGCTCGGATGCCAACTGCCCAGGTGCCGTGCAGATGCCGTATATTCGCGGCAGCGAACCACCTCCCGGTGCCGCCTGCGGTGGTGAAAGCCCTGCTTCTGGCGAAACGGTGATGGATTGGGTCAAAGGCTGGATGAATTAAGCAAAGAGGGTTTCAAGTGAACAAGTGGTTGATTCCAGCGGTTACCGCCGTGGCTTTGCTCAGCGGTTGTTCCACCGTGCAGCGCGGTTCGATTCCAGTAGTGGATTCGGGCAGCGCTGTGTCGAACAGCGAACGTATTCAGGCGAATGGCGGTTTCCGTCAGACGACAGTGAAACGCCCTGCGCAAGCCCAGACCCAGGCGATCCCGCAAGGTGATACCGGTGTAGTGGTCATGGTGCCCGGTGGCGGGGCAGTAGCATCGGCACCGATCAGTACGTCGCCGATCACGCCGGGCCCTATTACTCCGGGGCCGATCGACACTTCGCCAGTGCAGTCGGCGCCAATCAATCAGGGTAACTACAGCATGCCGTCGACGCCGAGCGGCATTCCCTCCGCCAGTACGGGGGGTGGCTTGTCCGCTGATGAGCAACTGGATGGTCCGGTATTGGCGTTGTTGACGACCGCGCAGCAGCAACAGGCCGGTGGTGATCTGAACGGTGCGTCGTCCAGTCTTGAGCGTGCTCAGCGAGTGGCGCCCCGGGAGCCGCAGGTGCTTTATCGTCTGGCACAGGTCCGCATGGCCCAAGGCGATGCGGCACAGGCTGAGCAGTTCGCGCGACGCGGCCTGACCATGGCCAACGGTCGTCCGGATCTTCAGGCCAGCTTGTGGGGTTTGATCGCTCAGGCGCGTGATAAACAGGGTGATTCCGCTGGCGCCGCATTGGCCCGTCAGAAGGCCAAGGTTTCGCTGTGATGGACGAACGCTTCCCGAAGATCGCCGAACAATTGCTGTTGATCGAGCGCGAGCTGCGTGTTCAGGGCTGGTGGGACGAGGTCTCTCCATCGGTCGAAGCGCTTTCCAGTGTCGAGCCCTTTTCGGTCGACACACTGGATTTCGAGCAATGGCTGCAATGGATCTTCCTGCCGAGGATGAAGGTGATCCTTGAACAGGATCTACCGTTGCCCAATGCCTCGGGAATTCAGGAAATGGCCGAAATGGTTTTCGCCGCCCGTAATGTCCAGGGCAAAGATCGTCAACTGCAGGTACTGCTAAAAGAGTTCGATCTGCTGATCACGGCCTCGCGCTAAGGCCGATTCATTGTTGGATCTGTAAGGCTTGTAGGAGCTGTCGAGTGAAACGAGGCTGCGATCTTTTGATCTTGATCTTTAAAAACAAGATCAAAAGATCGCAGCCTCGTTTCACTCGGCAGCTCCTACAGGTATCTATCCGCACCTATTGGCAGTTCTCCGCAATCTGTTTCTGTGCTTCGTTTGTTCGCTCCTGACGCTGTTGATCGGTCAGGCGACGCATCTCTCCATCCACATCCTCTCGTAACCTTGGATTGTTCTGCAGTTGAGCAAGGTTCGTGCGTGCCTGTTCGCAGAACACTTTCAACTGGGTCTGTTGATCGGCGACCTGCTCTTTCACCGATTTGTCGATCGCCTGCTGATCGCCAATAACGTTGCTGTGTGCTGGTGGCGTGGGTTTGCTTGCAGGCGCAGAGGGCGTGACCACTGTTGTCGACGCTTGGCCTTGTGGTGGTTGAGCGTCGAAATGGGTAACGCCTTGGGCGTCGACCCATTTATAGATTTGACCGGCCATACACAAAGGGCTGATCAAAAGACTGACCATCAATAAAGTTCGCATGCCATTTCCTTGCCATGAGTTGCGCAATTGAAGCTAACACAGTTGCTGTTTAGCGGTTTTTTCTTGCTTTCTCATGCGCTTACTTCAATAAAGCACATAGACGACTTGACTTGGAGAGGGCGAAACAGAAGAATCCAAAGTCCGCTGTAGAGGGACTGCCAGAAGCAGACCCACTCAGCAGATCATGAGGCGCACATCCGCGCCGACCTGTTACACCCGCAACGCGTTACCTCGCGCTGGGTGGGAAAGGCCCGCAACACTTGGGACGATCCCAATACTTGCTCAGTCAGTGCTGACGTAGTCGGCGACCACCGTCGCTCATGCTCTGCTGAGAAGTAAACCTATTAAGACCCGTCCTCTTTGAAGTGGGCGGTATTCTGGCGTTTTAGAGGTGAACAACGTGGAGCTTTTATCTGGCGGTGAGATGCTCGTCCGCTTTTTGCGTGACGAAGGCGTCAAGTACATCTACGGGTACCCGGGTGGTGCTCTTCTTCATGTTTACGACGCGCTGTTCAAAGAACCGGAAGTGACTCACATCCTGGTTCGTCACGAGCAGGCTGCGACCCATATGGCTGACGGCTATGCCCGCGCAACCGGTAAAGCCGGTGTGGTGCTGGTAACTTCCGGGCCGGGCGCAACCAATGCCATTACCGGTATTGCCACGGCATACATGGACTCCATTCCGATGGTGATCATTTCCGGCCAGGTGCCTAGCACCATGGTAGGCACCGATGCATTCCAGGAAACCGACATGATCGGTATCTCCCGGCCGATCGTGAAGCACAGCTTCATGATCAAGCATGCTTCGGAAATCCCGGAAGTCATGAAGAAGGCGTTCTACCTGGCGCAATCCGGTCGTCCTGGTCCGGTCGTTGTTGATATCCCGAAAGACATGACCAATCCGGCCGAGAAGTTCGAATACATCTTCCCGAAAAAAGCCAAGCTGCGTTCCTACAGCCCGGCTGTCCGCGGTCACTCAGGGCAAATCCGCAAGGCAGCAGAGATGCTCCTGGCGGCCAAGCGTCCTGTGTTGTATGCGGGCGGCGGTGTGATTCTTGGTGGTGGCTCCGCGCCGCTGACCGAGCTGGCGAAGATGCTCAACCTGCCAGTGACCAATACCCTGATGGGTCTCGGTGCCTACCCTGGCACGGACCGTCAGTTTATCGGCATGCTCGGCATGCACGGCAGCTACACCGCTAACCTGGCGATGCACCATGCCGATGTGATCCTTGCTGTTGGCGCTCGTTTCGACGATCGCGTGATCAATGGCCCGGCCAAGTTTTGCCCGAACGCCAAGATCATTCACATCGACATCGACCCTGCTTCGATTTCCAAGACTATCAAAGCTGACGTGCCTATCGTTGGCCCGGTCGAGAGTGTCCTGACCGAAATGGTCGCGATCCTCAAGGAGATCGGCGAGACCCCGAACAAGGAGTCCGTTGCCAGTTGGTGGAAGCAAGTTGACGAATGGCGCGGTGACCGCGGCCTGTTCCCTTATGACAAGGGCGACGGCAGCATCATCAAGCCGCAGACCGTGATCGAAACCCTGTGCGAAGTGACCAAGGGCGATGCCTATGTCACCTCAGACGTGGGTCAGCACCAGATGTTCGCCGCGCAGTACTACAAGTTCAACAAGCCGAACCGCTGGATCAACTCTGGTGGCCTGGGCACGATGGGCTTCGGTTTTCCAGCGGCCATGGGGATCAAGTTGAGCTTTCCGGATGATGACGTCGCCTGTGTGACGGGCGAGGGCAGCATCCAGATGAACATTCAGGAGTTGTCGACCTGCCTGCAGTACGGTTTGCCGGTAAAAATCGTCATCCTGAACAACGGTGTGTTGGGCATGGTTCGCCAGTGGCAGGACATGAGTTATGGCAGTCGCCACTCGCATTCCTACATGGAATCGTTGCCTGACTTCGTCAAGCTGGCAGAGGCCTATGGTCATGTTGGCGTACGCATCACCGACTCGAAAGATTTGAAGTCGAAGATGGAAGAGGCGTTCGCCATGAAAGATCGCCTGGTGGTTATCGATATCTCGGTGGACACCAGCGAGCACGTCTATCCGATGCAGATCAAAGACGGCTCCATGCGCGATATGTGGCTGAGCAAGACGGAGCGTAGTTAATCATGCGGCACATTATTTCCTTGCTTCTGGAAAACGAACCTGGCGCTCTGTCTCGTGTAGTCGGCCTGTTCTCGCAGCGCAACTACAACATCGAAAGCCTGACGGTGGCACCGACCGAAGACCCGACACTGTCGCGTCTGACGTTGACCACGGTTGGTCACGATGAAGTGATCGAGCAGATCACCAAAAACCTGAACAAGTTGATCGAAGTGGTCAAATTGGTCGACCTGTCGGAGAGTGCTCACATCGAGCGCGAACTGATGCTGGTCAAGGTCAAGGCCACCGGTGCCCAGCGCGCCGAGATCAAGCGCACTACCGATATTTATCGTGGGCAGATCGTCGATGTCAGCGCCAGCGTGTATACCGTTCAACTGACCGGTACCAGCGACAAGCTCGACAGCTTCATTCAGTCCATTGGCACTGCCTCGATTCTGGAAACCGTCCGCAGTGGCGTGACCGGGATTGCTCGCGGCGACAAAGTACTCAGCATCTAAACCAAATTAGTGAATGGCCTGAACGGCCTGGATATATAGGGGAATTTCATGAAAGTTTATTACGAAAAAGACTGCGACCTGTCGATCATCCAGGGCAAGAAAGTTGCCATCATTGGTTACGGCTCCCAGGGTCACGCTCAAGCGTGCAACCTGAAAGACTCCGGCGTTGACGTTACCGTTGGCCTGCGTAAAGGTTCGGCTACCGTTGCCAAAGCAGAAGCCCACGGCTTGAAAGTGACCGACGTTGCTTCGGCTGTTGCTGCTGCCGACCTGGTCATGATCCTGACCCCGGACGAGTTCCAGTCCGCTCTGTACAAGAATGAAATCGAGCCGAACATCAAGAAGGGCGCCACCCTGGCCTTCTCCCACGGTTTCGCGATTCACTACAACCAGGTGGTTCCGCGTGCCGACCTCGACGTGATCATGATCGCGCCAAAAGCACCGGGTCACACCGTGCGTTCCGAGTTCGTCAAGGGCGGCGGTATCCCTGACCTGATCGCTATCTATCAGGATGCTTCCGGCAACGCCAAGAACGTTGCGCTGTCCTACGCTGCTGGCGTTGGTGGCGGCCGTACCGGCATCATCGAAACCACTTTCAAGGACGAGACCGAAACCGACCTGTTCGGCGAACAAGCCGTTCTTTGCGGCGGTACCGTTGAACTGGTAAAAGCCGGTTTCGAAACCCTGGTTGAAGCTGGCTACGCGCCGGAAATGGCCTACTTCGAATGCCTGCACGAACTGAAACTGATCGTTGACCTCATGTACGAAGGCGGTATCGCCAACATGAACTACTCGATCTCCAACAACGCTGAGTACGGCGAGTACGTAACGGGTCCGGAAGTAATCAACGCCGAATCCCGTCAGGCCATGCGCAACGCTCTGAAACGTATTCAGGACGGCGAATACGCCAAGATGTTCATCAGCGAAGGCGCAACCGGCTATCCTTCGATGACCGCCAAGCGTCGTAACAACGCCGCTCACGGTATCGAAATCATCGGTGAGCAACTGCGCTCCATGATGCCGTGGATCGGTGCCAACAAGATCGTCGACAAAGCCAAAAACTAAGTCGCACGGTTGAACGGAAAACGCGGCCTAGGCCGCGTTTTTTCGTTTGGGAGGCCGGTTCTGGTATAAAGCTGCATCGTTTGTGGTCGAACCGTCGTCCCAGACACTTGTCGAAACTTTCCACCCTGTTGCAAGGTAATGTCCATGAGCGAACGTCCCGAAGAGCCAAACCAGGCTTCTGACGCCGAAAGCCTGCTGCCCATCGATGAACATATCGAAGAAGGGCATGACGCTGAAGGTCGTAAAGTCCGGCATCGTGGTATCTATCTTCTGCCGAATCTGTTCACCACTGCGAATTTGTTCGCAGGGTTTTATTCCATCATCAATTCGATGAGCGCCCAGGCGGCATTGAGTGCCGGTGATTCAGTCAATGCGAGCAAGTATTTTGCTTTCGCTGCGATCGCGATCTTTGTCGCCATGGTCCTCGACGGGCTTGATGGCCGTGTTGCTCGCATGACCAATACACAAAGCGCTTTCGGTGCCGAGTACGATTCTTTGTCGGACATGGTTGCCTTTGGTGTTGCGCCGGCATTGCTGGCGTTTGGCTGGGCGTTGGGCGACATGGGCAAGGTTGGCTGGATGGTTGCCTTCATCTATGTAGCTGGCGCTGCCTTGCGCTTGGCACGCTTCAATACTCAGGTTGGCACTGCGGATAAGCGCTACTTCATCGGTCTGGCCAGTCCGGCTGCTGCGGGTGTAGTCGCTGGTATTGTCTGGGCCTTCAGCGATTACGGCATCCAGGGCTCCAAGATGTCTTTCCTGGTGGCATTGATGGTTGCCGCTGCCGGTATGCTGATGGTCAGCAATATCAAGTACAACAGCTTCAAGGAGCTGGATCTGAAAGGGCGCGTCCCTTTTGTGGCGATCCTGGCTGTGGTCCTGGTATTTGCTGTTGTGTTCAGTGATCCGCCGCGCATTTTGCTGCTGGTTTTCCTTGCTTATGCTGCCTCCGGTCCGGTGCAATATCTCTTAAGACTTCGCCGGCACAAGAACGCGTAACATCCCTCATACTCCGCAGTCTATTGGTGTATCTGTTCTCCAATACTGCGGAGTAGCCATGCTGATCAAAGTCCCTAAAGCGTCCGACTGCTCTGAGTCTGACGTTACGCCTGAACCCCTCTATCTTTCCCGTCGTAATGTGCTCGGTGCTGCCGTGGCCGGCTTGGCCGTTAGCAGTTTTCCTCGTTGGGCTGCTGCTGATGAGGCTGCGCGTTATGCCGACGTCGAGCCAGGAACTGCGCCTTCCTGGTTTGCCGACAAGCTGCCTTCTACAAAATGGGGGGCGGTGAACGTCAGGGATGAGGCCATCACCCCATTCAAGGACGCGACCCACTACAACAACTTCTATGAATTTGGTACCGATAAAGGTGATCCGGCGGCGAATGCCGGTGCGTTGAAGACCGAGCCGTGGAGCGTAGTGGTGGACGGGGAGGTGGGTAAGCCGGGGCGGTATGCACTGGAAGATTTCATGAAACCCTACCAGTTAGAGGAGCGGATTTACCGACTCCGCTGTGTGGAGGCCTGGTCGATGGTCATTCCCTGGATCGGATTCCCTATTTCGGCGTTACTTAAAGAAGTCGAGCCAACCTCCAGCGCTAAATACATTCGCTTCGAAACCTTGCAGGACCCCAAGAGCATGCCCGGCCAGCGTTCCGGTTTTGCGTTGATCGACTGGCCTTATATAGAAGGGCTGCGCCTGGATGAGGCGATGAATCCGTTGGCGATTCTTGCGGTGGGCATGTATGGGCGAGAGTTGCCGAATCAGAACGGTGCGCCGCTGCGTTTGGTGGTGCCCTGGAAGTACGGGTTCAAGAGCGTCAAATCCATCGTGCGTATCAGTCTGGTGAGTGAGCAGCCGAAAACGACCTGGCAGAGTATCGCTGCCGATGAGTATGGCTTCTATGCGAATGTGAATCCTGAAGTCGATCATCCTCGCTGGACCCAGGCGCGCGAACGCAGATTGCCCAGTGGTCTGTTCAAGCCCAATGTGCGCGACACCCAAATGTTTAACGGCTATGCGGATGAAGTCGCGTCCTTATATGCAGGGCTCGATCTGCGGAAAAATTACTGATGCGTTATCCGTTCTGGCGTATCGGGGTTTTCATCGCTGTGACGATGTTGCCCCTGCTTTGGCTGTATCAGGCTTGGGAGGATTTACTGGGTCCTGATCCCGGGAAGGTGTTGGTCGATCGCTTGGGGCTGGGAACTCTGGTGCTGCTCCTGATTACGTTGAGCATGACGCCTTTGCAGAAGCTTACCGGTTGGGCGGGGTGGGTGGCTGTGCGGCGTCAACTGGGTCTTTGGTGTTTTGCATATGTGGTGCTGCATCTGAGCGGCTATACCGCTTTTATCCTCGGGTTCGATTGGTCGCAGCTGGGTGTCGAATTGCGCAAGCGGCCTTACATTATTGTCGGGGTGCTGGGTTTTGTCGGTTTGCTGGTGTTGGCAGTGACCTCTAATCGATTCAGTCAGCGCCGTTTGGGGGGGCGATGGAAGAAACTGCATCGCCTGGTTTATGTGATCCTCGGGCTTGGCTTGCTGCATATGCTGTGGATTGTGCGCGCAGACTTGAAGGAGTGGGTTATCTACGCCTCTATAGGTGTACTGTTATTAGTGCTGCGAATCCCCTCCGTAAACCGCCGAATTCCACGATTAATCAATAAAAAGGGATCTTCTGCACGAAAGGCGTAATTAAGGGTTGACGGCAGATTCAGGATGTCTATAATTCGCCCCACTTCCGGCGCAGTCGAAACGGAAAACTCCTTGGTAAACAAAGAGTTACGCAGTTTTCGGCAGTGAGTTGCTTCAGGTCATCGAAGCGCGAAAGGAGTTGAAAAAGAGGTGTTGACAGCAGCGAGTAACGCTGTAGAATTCGCCTCCCGCTAACGAGAGATCGAAAGCGCAAGTGGTTGAAGTTACAAAGGAAACTTTGAAAACTTCTGAAAATAACCGCTTGACAGCAACAGAGGCTGCTGTAGAATGCGCGCCTCGGTTGAGACGAAAGATCTTAACCAACCGCTCTTTAACAACTGAATCAAGCAATTCGTGTGGGTGCTTGTGGAGTCAGACTGATAGTCAACAAGATTATCAGCATCACAAGTTACTCCGCGAGAAATCAAAGATGTAACCAACGATTGCTGAGCCAAGTTTAGGGTTTCTTAAAAACCCAAAGATGTTTGAACTGAAGAGTTTGATCATGGCTCAGATTGAACGCTGGCGGCAGGCCTAACACATGCAAGTCGAGCGGTAGAGAGAAGCTTGCTTCTCTTGAGAGCGGCGGACGGGTGAGTAATGCCTAGGAATCTGCCTGGTAGTGGGGGATAACGCTCGGAAACGGACGCTAATACCGCATACGTCCTACGGGAGAAAGCAGGGGACCTTCGGGCCTTGCGCTATCAGATGAGCCTAGGTCGGATTAGCTAGTTGGTGAGGTAATGGCTCACCAAGGCGACGATCCGTAACTGGTCTGAGAGGATGATCAGTCACACTGGAACTGAGACACGGTCCAGACTCCTACGGGAGGCAGCAGTGGGGAATATTGGACAATGGGCGAAAGCCTGATCCAGCCATGCCGCGTGTGTGAAGAAGGTCTTCGGATTGTAAAGCACTTTAAGTTGGGAGGAAGGGCATTAACCTAATACGTTAGTGTTTTGACGTTACCGACAGAATAAGCACCGGCTAACTCTGTGCCAGCAGCCGCGGTAATACAGAGGGTGCAAGCGTTAATCGGAATTACTGGGCGTAAAGCGCGCGTAGGTGGTTCGTTAAGTTGGATGTGAAATCCCCGGGCTCAACCTGGGAACTGCATTCAAAACTGTCGAGCTAGAGTATGGTAGAGGGTGGTGGAATTTCCTGTGTAGCGGTGAAATGCGTAGATATAGGAAGGAACACCAGTGGCGAAGGCGACCACCTGGACTGATACTGACACTGAGGTGCGAAAGCGTGGGGAGCAAACAGGATTAGATACCCTGGTAGTCCACGCCGTAAACGATGTCAACTAGCCGTTGGGAGCCTTGAGCTCTTAGTGGCGCAGCTAACGCATTAAGTTGACCGCCTGGGGAGTACGGCCGCAAGGTTAAAACTCAAATGAATTGACGGGGGCCCGCACAAGCGGTGGAGCATGTGGTTTAATTCGAAGCAACGCGAAGAACCTTACCAGGCCTTGACATCCAATGAACTTTCCAGAGATGGATTGGTGCCTTCGGGAACATTGAGACAGGTGCTGCATGGCTGTCGTCAGCTCGTGTCGTGAGATGTTGGGTTAAGTCCCGTAACGAGCGCAACCCTTGTCCTTAGTTACCAGCACGTAATGGTGGGCACTCTAAGGAGACTGCCGGTGACAAACCGGAGGAAGGTGGGGATGACGTCAAGTCATCATGGCCCTTACGGCCTGGGCTACACACGTGCTACAATGGTCGGTACAGAGGGTTGCCAAGCCGCGAGGTGGAGCTAATCCCAGAAAACCGATCGTAGTCCGGATCGCAGTCTGCAACTCGACTGCGTGAAGTCGGAATCGCTAGTAATCGCGAATCAGAATGTCGCGGTGAATACGTTCCCGGGCCTTGTACACACCGCCCGTCACACCATGGGAGTGGGTTGCACCAGAAGTAGCTAGTCTAACCTTCGGGAGGACGGTTACCACGGTGTGATTCATGACTGGGGTGAAGTCGTAACAAGGTAGCCGTAGGGGAACCTGCGGCTGGATCACCTCCTTAATCGACGACATCAGCTGCTCCATAAGTTCCCACACGAATTGCTTGATTCATTGAAGAAGACGAAAAGAAGCAGCCCGAAATTGGGTCTGTAGCTCAGTTGGTTAGAGCGCACCCCTGATAAGGGTGAGGTCGGCAGTTCGAATCTGCCCAGACCCACCAATTTTGTGTGGGAAACGCCTGTAGAAATACGGGGCCATAGCTCAGCTGGGAGAGCGCCTGCCTTGCACGCAGGAGGTCAACGGTTCGATCCCGTTTGGCTCCACCACTAACTGCTTCTGATTGTGTAAAGCTTAGAAATGAGCATTCCATTGTACGATGGTGAATGTTGATTTCTAGTCTTTGACTAGTTCGTTCTTTAAAAATTTGGGTATGTGATAGAAAGATAGACTGGACGTTACTTTCACTGGTAACGGATCAG
Organism: Pseudomonas sp. LBUM1643; assembly: GCF_059716215.1. Taxonomy (NCBI): domain Bacteria; kingdom Pseudomonadati; phylum Pseudomonadota; class Gammaproteobacteria; order Pseudomonadales; family Pseudomonadaceae; genus Pseudomonas; species Pseudomonas sp. LBUM1643. The sequence continues at coordinate 5,492,735 of NZ_CP166813.1, read as the reverse complement.
GCTAAGGTAAAATTTGTGAGTTGCTCTTAATTGAGTATTATCGAATTTTCGGCGAATGTCGTCTTCACAGTATAACCAGATTGCTTGGGGTTATATGGTCAAGTGAAGAAGCGCATACGGTGGATGCCTTGGCAGTCAGAGGCGATGAAAGACGTGGTAGCCTGCGAAAAGCTTCGGGGAGTCGGCAAACAGACTTTGATCCGGAGATGTCTGAATGGGGGAACCCACCTAACATAAGTTAGGTATCTTAAGCTGAATACATAGGCTTAAGAAGCGAACCAGGGGAACTGAAACATCTAAGTACCCTGAGGAAAAGAAATCAACCGAGATTCCCTTAGTAGTGGCGAGCGAACGGGGACTAGCCCTTAAGTGGCTTTGAGATTAGCGGAACGTTCTGGAAAGTACGGCCATAGTGGGTGATAGCCCTGTACGCGAAAATCTCTTAGTCATGAAATCGAGTAGGACGGAGCACGAGAAACTTTGTCTGAATATGGGGGGACCATCCTCCAAGGCTAAATACTACTGACTGACCGATAGTGAACTAGTACCGTGAGGGAAAGGCGAAAAGAACCCCGGAGAGGGGAGTGAAATAGATCCTGAAACCGTATGCGTACAAGCAGTGGGAGCCCACTTTGTTGGGTGACTGCGTACCTTTTGTATAATGGGTCAGCGACTTATTTTCAGTGGCGAGCTTAACCGAATAGGGGAGGCGTAGCGAAAGCGAGTCTTAATAGGGCGTCTAGTCGCTGGGAATAGACCCGAAACCGGGCGATCTATCCATGGGCAGGTTGAAGGTTGGGTAACACTAACTGGAGGACCGAACCGACTACCGTTGAAAAGTTAGCGGATGACCTGTGGATCGGAGTGAAAGGCTAATCAAGCTCGGAGATAGCTGGTTCTCCTCGAAAGCTATTTAGGTAGCGCCTCATGTATCACTGTAGGGGGTAGAGCACTGTTTCGGCTAGGGGGTCATCCCGACTTACCAAACCGATGCAAACTCCGAATACCTACAAGTGCCGAGCATGGGAGACACACGGCGGGTGCTAACGTCCGTCGTGAAAAGGGAAACAACCCAGACCGTCAGCTAAGGTCCCAAAGTTATGGTTAAGTGGGAAACGATGTGGGAAGGCTTAGACAGCTAGGAGGTTGGCTTAGAAGCAGCCACCCTTTAAAGAAAGCGTAATAGCTCACTAGTCGAGTCGGCCTGCGCGGAAGATGTAACGGGGCTCAAACCATACACCGAAGCTACGGGTATCACTTAGGTGATGCGGTAGAGGAGCGTTCTGTAAGCCTGTGAAGGTGAGTTGAGAAGCTTGCTGGAGGTATCAGAAGTGCGAATGCTGACATGAGTAACGACAATGGGTGTGAAAAACACCCACGCCGAAAGACCAAGGTTTCCTGCGCAACGTTAATCGACGCAGGGTTAGTCGGTCCCTAAGGCGAGGCTGAAAAGCGTAGTCGATGGAAAACAGGTTAATATTCCTGTACTTCTGGTTATTGCGATGGAGGGACGGAGAAGGCTAGGCCAGCTTGGCGTTGGTTGTCCAAGTTTAAGGTGGTAGGCTGGAATCTTAGGTAAATCCGGGATTCTAAGGCCGAGAGCTGATGACGAGTGTTCTTTTAGAACACGAAGTGGTTGATGCCATGCTTCCAAGAAAAGCTTCTAAGCTTCAGGTAACCAGGAACCGTACCCCAAACCGACACAGGTGGTTGGGTAGAGAATACCAAGGCGCTTGAGAGAACTCGGGTGAAGGAACTAGGCAAAATGGCACCGTAACTTCGGGAGAAGGTGCGCCGGTGAGGGTGAAGGACTTGCTCCGTAAGCTCATGCCGGTCGAAGATACCAGGCCGCTGCGACTGTTTATTAAAAACACAGCACTCTGCAAACACGAAAGTGGACGTATAGGGTGTGACGCCTGCCCGGTGCCGGAAGGTTAATTGATGGGGTTAGCTAACGCGAAGCTCTTGATCGAAGCCCCGGTAAACGGCGGCCGTAACTATAACGGTCCTAAGGTAGCGAAATTCCTTGTCGGGTAAGTTCCGACCTGCACGAATGGCGTAACGATGGCGGCGCTGTCTCCACCCGAGACTCAGTGAAATTGAAATCGCTGTGAAGATGCAGTGTATCCGCGGCTAGACGGAAAGACCCCGTGAACCTTTACTATAGCTTTGCACTGGACTTTGAATTTGCTTGTGTAGGATAGGTGGGAGGCTTTGAAGCGTGGACGCCAGTTCGCGTGGAGCCAACCTTGAAATACCACCCTGGCAACTTTGAGGTTCTAACTCAGGTCCGTTATCCGGATCGAGGACAGTGTATGGTGGGTAGTTTGACTGGGGCGGTCTCCTCCTAAAGAGTAACGGAGGAGTACGAAGGTGCGCTCAGACCGGTCGGAAATCGGTCGTAGAGTATAAAGGCAAAAGCGCGCTTGACTGCGAGACAGACACGTCGAGCAGGTACGAAAGTAGGTCTTAGTGATCCGGTGGTTCTGTATGGAAGGGCCATCGCTCAACGGATAAAAGGTACTCCGGGGATAACAGGCTGATACCGCCCAAGAGTTCATATCGACGGCGGTGTTTGGCACCTCGATGTCGGCTCATCACATCCTGGGGCTGAAGCCGGTCCCAAGGGTATGGCTGTTCGCCATTTAAAGTGGTACGCGAGCTGGGTTTAGAACGTCGTGAGACAGTTCGGTCCCTATCTGCCGTGGACGTTTGAGATTTGAGAGGGGCTGCTCCTAGTACGAGAGGACCGGAGTGGACGAACCTCTGGTGTTCCGGTTGTCACGCCAGTGGCATTGCCGGGTAGCTATGTTCGGAATAGATAACCGCTGAAAGCATCTAAGCGGGAAACTAGCCTCAAGATGAGATCTCACTGGGACCTTGAGTCCCCTGAAGGGCCGTCGAAGACTACGACGTTGATAGGTTGGGTGTGTAAGCGCTGTGAGGCGTTGAGCTAACCAATACTAATTGCCCGTGAGGCTTGACCATATAACACCCAAGCAATTTGACTACTCCTGACTTGGAAACAAGTAGAAGCATCAGATTGCGGTGTGTGAAGACGAAACGAACCGAAAGTTCGAGACCTTGCAAACACCGAAAGCTGTCACATACCCAATTTGCTGAAGCGCGGCCACCCGGCCACGATTTGGTACCCGAATTTCTTGACGACCATAGAGCGTTGGAACCACCTGATCCCATCCCGAACTCAGCAGTGAAACGATGCATCGCCGATGGTAGTGTGGGGTTTCCCCATGTGAGAGTAGGTCATCGTCAAGATTAAATTCCGAAACCCCTGTTTGCTAACGCGAACAGGGGTTTTGTTTTGCCTCCAGAAAAGTACCGAGAAAGGCTGGGCACAAATTTGCACAGTTATTTTCGAATAAGAACACTAGAATAGGCCCAACTTTTTCGGAGTCAGAGCCTTTTATGCCAGATCCGGTTGACGCCCCTGGGCTGTCAGAATTACCACTGGACGACTTGGTGGCGTGTCATGAGTGCGACTTACTGATGCGCAAGCCAGCACTCGCGCATGGCGAGAAAGCGTTGTGCCCTCGCTGCGGTTACGAACTCTATGCCAATCGTCATAATGTCGTGCAACGAAGCCTCGCCTTGGTCATTGCCGCCCTGCTGCTTTATATCCCTGCGAACTTTCTACCCATCATGGAGCTCAACTTACTCGGGCAGTCGTCCCATGACACGGTCTGGAGTGGGGTTGTCGGCCTGTTTGATACCGGCATGCAAGGTGTAGCTGTCGTGGTTTTCCTCTGCAGCATGGGAATTCCACTGGCCAAGTTACTCTGCCAATTGGCCGTGCTATTGAGTATCCGCTTCGATATAGGTCGAAATTACGGTTTGTTGCTCTACCGCATTTATCACCATTTGCGAGATTGGGGAATGCTTGAGGTCTACCTGATGGGCGTACTGGTGGCGATTGTAAAACTGGCAGATATGGCAGCCATTAGCGTGGGCCTTGGCCTGGCGTGCTTTATCAGTTTGTTGTTGGTCCAGGTCTGTTTGGAGGTTGTCATGTCGCCTCATCAGATCTGGCAGGCGTTATCGGGAGAAGATGCTCATGCGGGCGATTGATGCGGGCATTCTGATTTGCATTGAATGCCATGAATTGAATAAGCAGGAAGCTGACGAGCAGTTTTGCACCCGTTGCGGTGCGCTGGTACATGCCCGTCGCCCGAACAGCCTGGTACGTACCTGGGCGTTGCTGATCACGGCCGCGATTCTCTACATACCGGCCAACATGTTGCCGATCATGACTGTCAACTCGCTTGGTCAAGGTGACCCGAGCACCATCATGTCGGGTGTCATCCAGTTAGTTCAGCACGGCATGATTCCCATTGCGGCGGTGGTTTTTATCGCCAGCATTCTGGTACCGACATTCAAACTGGTGGGCATCGCGCTACTGCTGTTTTCCGTACAAAGGCGCCAGCCTCTTTCGGCCCGGCAGCGCATTGTGATGTACCGCTTTATCGAGTTCATCGGCCGATGGTCGATGCTGGATATCTTTGTGATTGCCATCCTCGTGGCAGTGGTCAATTTCGGACGGCTTGCCAGCATTGAAGCCAATCTTGGCGCCATCGCCTTCGCCAGTGTGGTGATTCTGACGATGCTTGCCGCAGTAACTTTCGATCCCCGACTGATTTGGGATAACACGGAGTCGGACGACGACCATGACTGATTTGCCTACAGCGAAAACCCGACCGGCCTCGAACTGGTCTGCTATTTGGGTATTGCCCCTGATCGCTCTGATCATCGGCGGCTGGCTTGGATGGCGGGCCTACAACGAGACCGGAATCGAAATTCAGGTGCGCTTTGAAAGTGGTGAAGGCATCCAGGCCAACAAGACCGAAGTCGTCTACAAAGGGATGTCGGTCGGTAAGGTCAAAACCCTGAAACTCGATGACGAAGGCTCTTCCAAAGGTGTGGTGGCCACCGTGGAGATGAACAAGGACGTAGAGCAGTATCTGCGCACCAGCACTCGTTTCTGGCTGGTCAAACCGAGCGTGACCCTGGCCGGTATCACCGGTCTTGAAACCCTGGTTTCGGGCAACTATATCGCTGTCAGTCCCGGTGAGGGCGAGCCCACTCGCAAGTTCAAGGCACTGGCTGAGGAACCGCCATTATCCGACGCCAAGCCTGGTCTGCACCTGACAATCAAGGCTGATCGCCTCGGCTCGCTGAACCGCGGCAGCCCCGTGTTCTATAAACAGATCAAGGTCGGCCAGGTCAAAAGCTACCTGCTGTCCGAGGACCAAAGCACCGTTGAGCTCAAAGTATTCATCGAACCCACTTATGCCAATCTGGTGCGCAAACACACACGTTTCTGGAATGCCAGCGGCATCAGCATCGACGCGAATCTGTCCGGCGTAAAAGTGCGCAGCGAATCCCTCGCCAGCATTGTCGCGGGTGGTATCGCGTTCGCCACACCAGAAAATCGCAAGGACAGCCCACCTACTGATCCAAGTTTGCCGTTCCGTCTCTACGAAGACTTCGACGCGGCTGCGGCTGGTATCCGCATCAAGGTCAAACTCAGTGATTTTGAAGGTCTGCAGGCAGGTCGTACGCCGGTTATGTACAAAGGAATTCAGGTTGGCAATCTGAAGGCGCTCAAGGTCGATCCGGACCTGACTGCTGCCACTGCAGAACTCACTTTGGACCCATTGGCCGAAGACTATCTCGTCGACGGCACGCAGTTCTGGGTCGTCAAACCCTCGATCTCGCTCGCTGGCATCACCGGGCTAGAAGCTCTCGTGAAGGGAAACTACATTGCCATCCGTCCCGGTGACAAAGGTGCCGCGCCGCAACGAGAGTTCGTAGCACGACCCAAGGCCCCCCCTCTGGACTTGCGTTCACCGGGTCTGCATCTGGTGTTATTTACCGAGAACCTGGGGTCGCTGGAAGTCGGCAGCCCGATTCTCTACAAACAGGTCAAGGTAGGTTCCGTCCAAAGCTATCAGTTCTCTAAAACCAAAAAGCAATTGGTGATCGGTGTACACATCGAGAAAGAGTACGAAGGCTTGGTTAACGCCTCTACACGGTTCTGGAACGCCAGCGGTATTACGCTCACAGGCGGATTGACCGGTGGCATTCAGGTGAAAAGCGAATCCCTGCAAAGCCTGATGGCAGGCGGCATCGCTTTCGAAACCCCGGAAGCCAAAGCGCCGTTGCAGAAGCGTATTCCACGGTTCCGTCTGTTCGCCAACCATGACGAAGCCAATCAGAAAGGCACAGTAGTGACCATTAAGGTGGATCGCGCCGATGGTTTGCGCAGCGGTACTCCGGTCCGTTTCAAAGGTTTGGATGTCGGCAAGATTGAAGACGTTGATCTGACCGATGACCTCCAGTCCGTCATGCTCACCGCCCGTATTACGGAAGTGCCGGAGCGAATCGCTCGAGCTGGCAGTCAGTTCTGGGTAGTCAAACCGGAGTTGGGTTTGATCAAGACGTCCAACCTCGAAACCCTCGTGACCGGTCAATACATCGAAGTACAGCCAGCGCTGAAAAACCTGGGCCCACAGAAAAACTTTGTAGCTTTGGCCAACCCGCCAGAAGCGGTGAAGCAGGAACCAGGGTTGAGTCTAGTGCTCAGCGCGGCTCGTCGTGGCTCGCTGAAAACCGGCGTCCCGGTGACCTATCGCGAAGTGACCGTAGGCAAAGTGACAAGTTATGAACTGGGGCAGACGGCTGATCGCGTCCTGATACATATCCTGATCGAACCGAAATACGCGCCCCTGGTGCGTAGCGGTACTCGCTTCTGGAACTCCAGTGGATTCGGTTTCGACTATGGCCTGTTCAAAGGCGCGACCATGCGTACCGAATCTCTGGAAACGCTGATCCAGGGCGGCATCGCGTTCGCAACACCGGACGGCGATCGCATGGGTAATCCTGCACGTCCGGAGCAGACGTTCCCGATGTTCGATAAATTCGAAGACGAATGGCTGACCTGGGCGCCAAAAATCCCCCTCGGCAAATAAGCCCGACAAAAAAGGCCGCGATCCATTGGATCGCGGCCTTTTTTACGCCCATCGATTAACGCAAATCAGACTGCATCCAGCTCAGGCTCATCCGCTTCAACGCTAACGATAGCCTTCACTTCATCGTGACGACGGATGTACTTCCAGTCCGCTTCATCGATATAGATTCCGTTCGGCCCGCTACCACCTTCAAGGTCAATCGCCACACTGGCGCAGACCTGAGGCTTGACGCTCGCCAGAATCGGCACGAAGCCCAGTTGCAGACTGGTTTCAAGCAGTGCTGCCTGGTTCTTCTCGTCGATGTCAGCAGCTTCATCGAGGTAGTAAGGCAAGCGCACGCGACCGGCCTGGTCACGGTCCATCAAGTGCAGCAACAAGTACATGTTGGTCAGCGCTTTGATGGTCATGGTCGTGCCATTGGACGCGGCCCCGTCGATGTCGGTGTGAATCACCGGTTGACCATTGACCTTGGTGATCTCGAAGGCAAGTTCAAACAAGTCCTTCAGACCCAACTGGTTATGATTCGCCGCTACCAGACGTGCCAGGTATTCCTTGGCCTCTTCGTTCTTGTTGTCCTGATCGGCACTTTGGCTCAGGTCGAAGACGGAAAGCGTTTCGCCTTCTTCGTACTGGCCAGCACTGTGGATAATCTGATCAATGTGCTTGAGCGCTTCCTTGTTCGGCGCGAGCACGATGCGGAAGCTCTGCAGGTTGGAGACCTGACGCTTATTGATCTCGCGGTTGAACAGCGCCAGTTGGTGCTCAAGGCTGTCGTAGTCGCTGCGGATATTGCGCAGGGTCCGGGCGATATCTGTCACGGCCGCACGGCGAGCCTTGCCGAGGGTCAGCGCTTCATCAGTGCGATGCGCGTACGCGTTGATCAGTAGCTGCAGGCGACGCTCCATATCGTCTTCGCTGTCGAACTTGGCCACGCCCTTCAGACGGACCTGAGCGTAAAGCGCCTCGATCTGGCCATCGCTGCGCTGCAAGCCCTGCCAGCTGTCCTGATAGTCATTGAGCAGCGGCAGCAGGTTGTCCATGGAATCGTCGATCGGGTCCATGAATGGCGTACCGAACGGCAGATCTGCCGGCAACAACTGACGGCGGCGCAGGGCGTCGTCGAGGGTGCGTTGCTTGGCTTCCATGTCACCAATCTGCCGACCAACCAGTTGCAGCTTGGCCGACAGTTGCTGGACGCGTTCGGTAAACGCATCGCTAGAGCGTTTCAGCTCGTCCTGCGCCGCTTCCATCTGCGCCAGTTGCTCAAGCTTGTCACCTTCTTCGGCACTCAAGGTTTGTGCGCGACGGAAATCTTCCAGGGCTTTCTGCGCATCCAGCACTTGCTGGTACAACGCTTCGGTCTGGGTCTTGCTGGCCGCGCGGTCGGCCGCGACGGCTTGCTGCGTCTTGAGTTGCTTGAGTTCTTTATCCAGACGCTCTTTCTGGTCCCGCAATGCGGCGCGATCGGCCAGCGCCTGCAGGGCTGGCGGTTCGATGTGCGACAGGTCGATGGAAAGCCCCGGCACTTCAAAGCGCTCGCCCTTGAAGCCATCAAGAATCAGCTCCATGGATTTGACCCACTGACCGTCTTCATCCAGCGCGATGCCATGCTCACCCAACGGCAAGCTGAACAATGCGCTGTTGAACAAGCGCATCAGGCGTTCGACGTCCTGCTGCGAGAACTCTTCGCGCAGTCGGGCATAGCTGTTGTTGTCAGCGTGATCCAGCTGCTGCTTGACCGACTTCAGGCGTTTTTCCAGGTCGCGCAGCCGCTCTTCAAGGTCTTCGGCACTGAACTGCCGCGATTGGGCCAGCGCACCGGCCAGCTCATCGTGCGCATCCTTGGCTGCCAGCAACTGCTGCTCCAGGACTTTGACGTCATCAACCAAAGCAAAGCGATGCTTGAGCACTGACAGTTCGCCGAGCCAGCGCTGGATGCCAGTAATTTCCCGCTCCAGGCGCATCAGCTCCTGTGTGCCGCCACGCTGATCGTTTTGCAGCGCATCCTGTTCATTGCGGTAGTGTTCGGCCTGAATCGTCAGCTCTTCCTTGCGTGCACCGGCGTAGTCCGCCCAGGTGCCCAGCAGTGAGTCGAGCAGCGGTGAGATCCGGTGCAATTTGCCGCGCAGGATATTGCGCTGGGTAACGCCGGCGGCGAGCGCTTCAACCAGCGGGCCGGCTGTGACCAGCGAGTTGTAGTCCTGCTCCATGCGTCGTACATCGCGGAACGCTTCTTCGCACGCCGCGATGTAATCGACACTGCCCGAACGCAAGCTGTGTTCGAAGGCATCGAGGAAGAGTTGCTTGAGCTTGGCTGCCGTGATTTCGCGCATGTGCAGCAGGTTGATAAACAGAGCGCGGAAAGTCTTCAGGCTTTGCTCGCTGGTGGAACGCAACGGGATCAGCGTCAGGTCCAGCGGAATCGAGGTGTGACCGCCGACGAGCAAACGCCGCAGTTCATCGGGCTTGAGCTCGTAGGCTTTGAGGCCTTCGCGCTCAAGGTTGGTGAACAGTTCTTTCTGACGCAGGCAGGTGTCATTTTTCTGATAGTGGGCCAGATCCAGTTTGCCGGCGTAGGCGAAGAACTGATGACCGAAACCACCGCCCGGGCCGCGACCGACGACACCGATCACGTGTGGCCCATGAGGCAGCGAAACCTCAACCAGGATGTAACTGGTGTCCGACGCGAAGTAGAAACGGCGGGACTGTTCGAGGCTGTACTTGCCGAAACTCATGTCCGACATGCGCGCCAGGATCGGGAACTGCAAGGCGTTGATCGAGGCCGACTTACCAAGGTTGTTCGCGCCGTAAACCGACAGCGGTTCTTCCAGCGGGAACAGGCCGAGGCTATAACCGGCGGTGTTCAAAAGGGCAAAGCGGCGAATGCCGTAGCGTTCCTTGCTCATGCGTCGGTCTCCTGTTCTTCGGCAATGGCACGGGCCAGCGCGTCTTCTTCGCTGTCTTCCGCGAAGTCACTCAAGTCCAGCGGGTCATCAGTTTCCAATAGCTTTTCGTCGCTGTCGTCATCGATCAATACCGGAACCGGCAATGGCAGCACGCTGTGCAGGCTGGCCGCCAGATCACGGTCTTGCTGGACCGACAGGCAGACATCGAGGAAGCGGTGCATCGGCGGCAGGAAACGGTAGATGCCGTTTTCTTCGCCGGCAAAACCGAGTTGGGTCATGCGGCGCATGATTTTTTCTTCGAGTTCTTCGGCGGTTTGCACTTCCGCCTGGATAAACAGGTCGCGGTACTTTTCCAGCAACGAGGGCAATTCATCGCGGCCGAGGCTGCCGCCATCCAGCACGGCAACCGGGTCGCGCCCCTGATCGGCCAGATGCTCGACGAGGATAAAAGTGAACAACGCCAGTCGTTGCGCAGTCTTGTTCACTGCCGCCGCGGCGAGGTCCGGCACGAAGTAATAGAAACCACGGGTGTCGCAGACCAGTTCAAACCCCAGCGCCTTGAACAGCGTGCGGTACTGATCCTGGAAATTCGATAATTGCGCATACAGTTCCGGGTCGCGGCGGCTGACGTGATAGCCCTTGAACAGCTCGCGGAAGATCGGCGCCAATTGAGACAGTTCGGATAAATCAAGATGCATGTGGGGTGCTCGCAGAATCCTCGGCGGCGGTATCGCGGGCCGAGAGCAGGGCGAAGGAGCGCAGGCTGACCTGGTGCTCATGAGTGTGGTAATCGCGGCGCTCCAGGCGCTCACGTGTGAAGCGTTTTTCCCGCGACAGGCGCGAGAACCAATACAGCAGTTCGTCGGTGGCGCCGTCCGGTTCCTGCTCCAGCAACCAGGTCATCAGGTCCGGCATCGGCAGCGCATCTTCGCAGCGCTCGAGCATTTCCCGAACCGTGCGTGGCGCGCGTGGCGCTTCGCCTTTCTGGGTCTTGTGGGCCTTGGGGAAACGCGCCGGTTTCGGCTCGAATCGGGCCAGCGCATAGACGTACGCTTCGACCTGACTGGCGCTGCCGAGGAAGGTGCTTTGCGGGCGGGTGAACATCGGCATGGCCGCTTGCGGCACTGCATCGATGCCTTTACGTCGGATGGCCGCGAGGGCCAGCGCCGCGCCACGGGTCACGGCGTTGTGGCGGCGGGCTTCCTCACGCAGTGGCAACAGCAGTTCGCGAGCATGACGCAATGTCAGCTGGGCACTGGTCTGCATTTCCAGGATACGTGCGTGGGTGCGCAGCAGCATGTCGTCATCGACCAGGTGACCGATGCGTTGCTGCTCGGAGAGCATTCTCAGCAAAACATTTTCGACCTTGCGCACGCCTTGTTCGAAGGCGCCATCGGCGTTCACCAACTGGATCATCGGCTCGACGTATTCGTCCCACGTCGCCAGCACTTCGGCGTAACGCTGCCGCAGCGGGATCTGCCGGTCGCTGGTCTTGGCGCGTTCGGCAACGGCCACCAGGGCCTGTTCGTCGTTGGCGAGTTTCTTCAATACATCTCGTACACGCATGTCGAGCAGGCGCAACTGGCGCGCCAGGTCGCTGCCGTCACGAATGTCGAAGGCATCCTGGATGTAACCGGCGAGGCGCTCGAGGTGCCGCAGATAGGCTTCGATCTCCAGGCACAGGCCCAGACGGTGCTCACGACGCAGGTACGCGAGGAAGTCGTGAATCTGCGCGTTGAGTTCGAACCGGTTCGGGCTTTTTGCCACGGGAACCAGAATGTCGAGACGGATCCACACATCCAGCAGGCTGGTGATGTCCTGCGGCGTACTGTCAAGTTGCTGGGCGCCCAGTTGTGTGCGCAGTTCGTTGAGGCTCAAGGTGCCTTGGTCGAAGTGCTCGCACAGTGGCTCCAGAAGTGCCCAGTGTTCAGCGAGGGCGCGCAAGACGCGCTTGGGTTCGATCATCGGAATGGCCGGCTGGTTGGCGAATAAAAGCAGCGATTGTACTGCATCACGTTGGTTGCGATTCACTCTCAAGACGGACAGTCGGCTTTCTGTCGATCAACAACGGGCGATCTTGGACGAAGGGCGGTAGAATCACCGCACTCTCAGTTATCCACAAGTGGCCGACCTTTGCTAATCGAGTCTCGTCGCCGCGCTTACTTGACCGCCATGCAGGTGGTCAACTGGCTGCCGCGCACCGAATTGCCCTTTGCTGCGCCTTCGCGGCCCGAGCTGTTGGAGCTGCCTGAACCTTTGGTCGCGGCCCCGATTGTTCAGGCGCCCGTGGTGGAAGCGCCGGCAGAACCCACGATAAAGCCCGCCGAACGGGTAAAAATCGAGGTGCCGCGGCCTTCGTTGGCTAGCACTCGCACAAATGCGAAGGTCGAAGAAGAGGAGGTGCCTGCCGCCACCAGGGCGCCCGTCGTGCCGCCACCGCGGTTCGCCCTGCAGTTGCTGCGCGCCGGTCGTTGCCTGTTGCTGGTCGAGTTACCCACAGGCGAAACGTTTCAAACCCGTGACCCCGCGTACCTGTTGCTCAAGGACATGTTGCGTGCCGCCGGCCTGCCGGACAGCCCGCAAATCGTCGGCGAGCCGGTGCGTTGGCCGTTGTTGGTGCGTGGCACCATGGACCAGGGGCCCGAAGCGGCTCGCGATTTTGTACAAGGATTTCTCTCGGCCCGACTGGAAGACGCACCTTGCGTGTGTGTGTGGTTGATTGGCTTGCCGGCAGTGCGTTTCGCCGGCGAGGCGAATGCCGAATCCTTCAACCGTGAACTCCAGGTCGAGGGCCTGGGCTCGGTCTGGGCCCTGCCGGGCCTGGAACTTTTAATGGAAGAGCCACAGCGTAAGGCTGATGTCTGGCAAGCCATGCGTCGGCTGATGGCGCGTTGGAAAGAATCAAATGAGTGACGCTGTAACGTTCCGCCCGATGGTTGAAGCGGACATGGACGCTGTCCTGAAAATCGAATACGCGGCGTATAGCCATCCCTGGACCCGCGGGATTTTTCTGGACGGGCTGGGCAAGTACCAGATCTGGCTGATGTTCGAAGGCCAGCAGCAAGTGGGGCACGGCGTGGTGCAGATCATCCTCGATGAATCGCATCTGCTGAACATCACCGTCAAACCGGAAAATCAGGGAAGAGGCCTGGGGTTGACGCTGCTGGAGCATCTCATGTCGATTGCCTACAAGGCTGAGGCGCGGGAGTGTTTCCTGGAAGTGCGCGATAGCAATCGTTCGGCATTTCGGCTGTATGAGCGCTATGGATTTAACGAGATTGGTCGTCGTCGGGATTATTACCCGGCGGTGGGCGGGCGCGAGGATGCGGTAGTCATGGCCTGCACGTTGGTCGATTGAACAAAGCCCCGTAGGAGCTGCCGAAGGCTGCGATCTTTTGATCTTCCTGAGTCGCGACCTCTTAAGATCAAAAGATCGCAGCCTTCGGCAGCTCCTACAGGGGAATCTGGACTAGTCGATCAGCGATTCCCATCCAGCGGATCGCGCTTCGCCAGCTCGGCTTCATCCAGACCGTTACCACCGCCAATGTCGTCTTCATCGACAATGCTCAAATCCCAATCTGCCTGACCTCCTTCGCCCGCTTCCCGAGCATCACGGGCACCGTCCTCACGAATCAACGTCTCAGGGCTCATGTCATCGTCAGTGGATTCGTGATCATCGGTGGAAGCCCCGGTCATGCCGGCTTCGCGCACGCGCTCGCGGGGCATCAGTTGCTCACGCTCGTTTTCCGGAATTTCTTCGCCAATCTTTGCACTGGGTTCTTCGTCGTCAAAATCCAGCTCATGCATCGAACCCATGCGGTCTTCGTTATCATCGATGGGTTCTGGCTGTACCGCATCGAACGGACGTCGTGAATCAGTCATGGTAATTCCTCATACTGTGGGCCTTACTAGGTGGACCCACAGGGCTCATGAGAATTCCGCCGGCGTGCAACACCGGCAATCTGCATCTCGCGCGTGACCCCGACGGAGGGTTGTCTGTCATAGAAGCGCATCATTCTCGAGGCTTCATTGCATGAACGAATTACAAGATCTGATTAATAACAACGAGCGCTGGGCTGACGCGATCACCAAAGAAGATCCTGACTTCTTCGCCAAGCTGGCCCGTCAGCAAACTCCGGAGTACCTGTGGATCGGTTGTTCCGACGCCCGCGTACCGGCGAACGAGATCGTTGGCATGCTGCCAGGCGACCTGTTCGTCCACCGCAACGTCGCCAACGTCGTGCTGCACACCGACCTCAACTGCCTGTCGGTGATTCAATACGCAGTGGACGTGCTCAAGGTCAAGCACATCCTCGTCACTGGCCACTATGGCTGCGGCGGCGTGCGTGCCTCGATGCAGGACCGCCAGTTGGGACTGATCGATGGCTGGTTGCGCTCGATTCGCGACCTTTACTACGAAAAGCGCGAAGAACTGGCCAAGTTGCCGACCGAGGAAGAACGGGTCGACCGTCTCTGTGAACTCAACGTCATTCAGCAAGTGGCGAACGTAGGTCACACCAGCATTGTGCAAAACGCCTGGCACCGCGGACAGAAACTGTCGATCCACGGTTGCATTTACGGCATTAAGGACGGCCGCTGGAAAAGCCTGAACGCGACCATCAGCGGGTTCGAGCAGTTGCCGCCGCAATACCGCCTACGTCCGATCGAGGCGCAGTAACGGCCTCACTCGAGCGTTCTTCGACGCCAGTGTTGAAGGAACTCTCGGCCATTGTCGTTCGGTGATTCATCGTAACCGGTGATCCAGCCACGGCATTCGGGACTCGCGCAGCGGCAGGCAAACTGCCGCTGCAACCGGTCTTCCGTCGCGGCGAAGTCCATCGTCAGTCGATCACCTTTCTTGAGGTCCTTGAGTGCCCATAACCACAGCTCGCTCATGTCGAGAAAGACGTTAGGGTCGCAGGAATGGCTCAGCAAACCACAGAAGCGCGGGTCATAGATATGAATGCCCGCAGCCAGCTGTCGAGTGTGCCGCGAGCGGTAGGGTAGAAGCTGCCCCGAGACCCGACAGATGCGAGTGATGCGTGGAAACTCCCGTAAGGCTGCGACAGCCACGGCTGATCCCTCTGCGCAGTGGATGATTTCAAAGTCGTTTCTGGACGGGAATCCAAGTCGAAGTGGCAATTCCACGAAGGGGTAGATACCTGCGTGTGATGGCGGGGCCAATCCATGCTCGGCGAGCGTTCTCATAACATTCCTTGTCTGTTGAGTGCCGCGACTGCCACCTGCTGACTCCTTGTCAGCCCTGCTGCACGTGGGTACGTCTCAAGTCTTTAGCAAAACAATCAAACGGTCTACTGACACAAATGACAGAGGAAATAGGCCATTTCCCGCGTCAGCCTTGGCTTACGCGGTAATGCTAATTGCACTTTCATTGTGACTGCACCCGCCTTACAGCAGGTGCAATCAGAGGCGTTACGGCATGACCGGGGCCGTATACACCAGCGTCGTCCCCAGCGCCCACAGCAGAAACAGCACGATCGGCGTGTGCACGAGCAGTTGCACGAACGAGAACCCGATCAAATCCCGAGCCTTCAGCCCCAACACACCCAATAGCGGCAGCATGTAGAACGGATTGATGAGGTTCGGCAGCGCCTCGGCGGCGTTGTAGATCTGCACGGCCCAGCCCAAATGGTAGTTAAGGTCGGTGGCCACCTGCATGACGTACGGCGCTTCGATGATCCACTTACCGCCGCCGGAAGGAATGAAGAACCCCAGGATCGCCGAGTACACGCCCATCAACAGCGCGTAGGTGTCGTGGGACGCGATACTGACGAAGAAGGTTGAAATGTGATGGGCCAGGGTCTGGGCGTCTGCGCCTTTGACAGTGGTCATCAGCGCGGCGATCGAGCCGTATAACGGAAACTGGATCAGCACGCCAGTAGTGGTCGGCACCGCCCGCGCGACCGCGTCGAGGAAACTGCGGGGCCGCCAATGCAGCAAGGCTCCGAGCATCAGGAACAGGAAGTTATAGGTGTTCAAGCCGGAAATCGCGCTGATCGCCGGTTTGGTCGAAAACTCATGGAACAGCCACCCCGCAGCCAGCAGCGCCAGTAGAATCGTCAGTAACGGGCTGTGCTCCAGCCATTCACCGGGGCGTGTGCGTGGTTGCAGAGGGGGCAGATTGAAACTCGGGTCGATGCCGCACGCTTTCGCGTCACGGGCGGTGTTCGGGCCGGGGGCAGTGGCGTAGGCAATGATCAGCGAAACAATGATCAACGCCAGCAACAGCACGCCGGACTGCCAGAGAAAAATTGTCTGGGTAAAGGGAATAACGCCGGTGATCGACAGGATCGAGGGCGGCAGGCTGGCCGGGTTGGCCTGCAATTGCGCAGCGGATGACGACAGACCCAGAGCCCACACCGCGCCAAGGCCCAGATAGGCAGCAGCACCGGCGGCGCGGTAGTCCATTTTCAGATCGGTGCGGCGGGCGAGGGCGCGCACGAGCAGACCGCCAAACACCAGCGACAAGCCCCAGTTGAGCAACGAGGCCACCATGGAAATCAGCGCCACCCAGGCCACGGCGGAGCGGCCGTTTTTCGGGATGCGCGCCAGTCGGTCGATCAGTTTCACTGCGGGTGGCGAACTGGCGACCACGTACCCGCCAATCACCACAAACGCCATCTGCATGGTGAACGGGATAAGACTCCAGAACCCGTCACCGAAGGCCATGGCAGCGTCGGTAGGTTTGGCGCCCATGACCATCGTGGCCACGGCCACGATGATCACCGCAAGGGCGGCGAACACCCAGGAGTCGGGAAACCAGCGCTCGGCAAAGCTCGAGCAACGAAGGGCAAAGCGGGCATAGCGGCTATCGTCGATTTCAGCGGCCACGAGAGAACCTCGAATTTTTATGTTTATTGTGGTCTTCAGGGCCTGGCAGGCCCGTCTGGATAGGTGCCAACAGTAAATCAATCGAGATTTTTATGCGGCGCTGTTTTGCTCTTTGGAGCGATTGCGTCGGGTCCGTCATGGGAGGATGCTGCGCCGTGCCTCCCTCAAGGAATGACTGCGATTGAACAAGGACAGCACTTTTGCCTATCAGGCCGTGTATCGCTACCTGGTCGAGCTGATCGACTCAAGCGCAGCGGATGGCGAGATGAAACTGCCGTCACTGCGACAGTTGGCCTTGCGCCTGAACGTCTCCGTGTCCACCACCAAATATGCGTATGCCTTGCTCGAAGACGAGGGGCGAGTTTATTCGCGACCCAAGCTCGGTTACTTCTACGCGCCGACATCCTTCGTACAGCCGCTACCGTCAACCAACCTGCTCGACAATGTCTACGCCAGCGCGCGTCAGCCCGGCATGCTTGCGCTGTGCAGCGATGCACCGTCGATGTTGCTGTCGCTGGAAAATCCGCTGCTGATGATGGAACGCGAGCTCTTGCGGCAATACCCGCGCTCGGCGGTGCCGTTGTATCAGCCTTTCGGCGAGATCGAGTTGCGCACCGCGCTGGCTGAGCGATACACCCGATCGACCGAGCATTATTGGCGCCCCGAGCAGGTGTACATCGGTGCCGATGTGCGCAGTGTGTTGCAGATGTCGCTGGCCGCACTGCAATTGTCCGGGACGGTGGCGCTGGTCGAATCGCCGTGTTCCTGGGTGATCCTGCGGCAGTTGCAGGCGGCGAACATTCGGGTAATTGAGGTGCCTCTGCAGGCGGATGGACGGTTGGACCTGCAATTCGTCCACGGTGTATTACAGCGTGAAAACGTGGCGCTGGCAGTGTTCTCATCGGCCGTGAGCATTCCCCATGGCAGTCTGATGCCCGCTGCGGACAAACAGCAGCTGTGCAATTGGCTAAGAGAGCGGGGTGTCTGGCTCTTCGAGAACGACAGCTACGGTGAGTTCGGTTTTCACGCAGATCCGTCGCGTTTGCGGGATTTTGCCGACCTCGACAGGCTGGTGGTGTTTTCCACCTTCGATAAGGTCATCGGCCCGGAAGCGCCCTTTGCCTACGTGCTGGTGCGTGGGCAAGAGGTGGCAATGCAACGTCAGTGCCTGGACCGGGCATTTCGTCTCTCGCCGATTCGGCAAAAAGCGCTCGCCCGGTTGTACAGTTCACGACGGGTCGATCAGCACACTCAGGTCGTGCGAGGTCTGCTGAGCGAGCGCATGACGCAGATGACCGGGTTGCTTCGAGCGCATGCCGCCGACCAGCTCAATGTGATGGCAGCGGCCGGGGGCGCGACGCTTTGGGCGCAGTCCGTACACCCGGTGGATATGCGCCGGGTGTACGAGCGTCTGCTGGTCAAAGGCATCGTGATCGCGCCCGGCGAGTTGTTCAGTGCGCAGGGGCTGTGGCGTGATTGCTTGCGCCTGAGCTACACCGTGGACTGGAGCAAGGACATCGGTTTGGCCGTGAAAATGCTGGCCCAGGCCATTGATCAGGAACGTCAGCTGACGCCATAGCAGTGCTGCATCTGAGGAAACTGGCCGTTGCGCACTTCGTCGGCAAAACGCTCGAATGCCTGGCTGATCACGGCACCGACATCCGCATAGGGTTTGACGAAGCGCGGCACATGTTCGCCACCGAGTCCCAGGATATCTTCGGTGACCAGCACTTGCCCGTCGCAGGCCGGTGAGGCGCCGATGCCAATGGTCGGCATCGCTGAAAAGTCGCTGATGCGCCGCGCAAGAGGTTCGGCGACACCTTCCAGCAACAGACTGAAAGCCCCCGCCGCGAGGTGTGCGCGCGCATCTTCCTCGATGGCCGTGGCAGTCGCCTCGTTCAGGCCCTGAGCCTTGAAACCGCCCATGACGTTTACGTACTGCGGCATCAGGCCAATGTGCGCCATCACCGGAATGCCACGCTGCACCAGAAACTCGACGGTGCTGGCCAAGGCCTTGCCACCTTCAAGTTTGAGCGCGTCGCAGCCGGTCCGCGCCATGACTTCGGCACAATTGCGGTAGGCCTGTTGCGGTGATTCCTGATAGCTGCCGAACGGCATGTCGGCAATCACGCAGGCCAGCCGTGTGCTGGCGACGACCGCACGGGTGTGGCCGATGATTTCTTCCAGGCTCATGTCCAGTGTCGAGGTCCGGCCATAGCCAACCATGGCGGTTGAGTCGCCGATCAGCACGAAGTCGACGAAGGGGTCCATCAACTGCGCCATCGAGCGGCTATAGGCCGTCAGCGAAACGATCTTCTGCTGGCCTTTCATGGCCACCAACTGTGGAACGGTCAGGCGTCTACTGCGTGAATGGCTGCTCATGGCGGCTTTCCTGTGGGTTGGAAAGCGCTCGATTATTAGCTTCACGAAAGCGAATTCAATGCACAGAGCACGGCTAAAAACCAACCCAGAGGGCAGTTCGGGTTGTCCATGAGCGCTTTTCCGTAGACCATGGGCGCCTTGGTTTTTGCCTATGCCAGAGTTTTTTTACATGACTGCCCAAACCGATTCGCGCCCGACGCCCTTCACCCGTTCGGATTACAAGACCCTCGGCCTTGCAGCCCTTGGTGGCGCGCTGGAAATCTACGATTTCATCATTTTCGTGTTTTTTGCCCTGACCCTCAGCCAGCTGTTCTTTCCACCGGAAATGCCCGAGTGGCTGCGCTTGCTGCAAAGCTTCGGGATCTTCGCCACGGGCTATCTGGCACGGCCGTTGGG
The DNA here is from genome assembly GCF_059716215.1 of Pseudomonas sp. LBUM1643. Classification (NCBI taxonomy): domain Bacteria; kingdom Pseudomonadati; phylum Pseudomonadota; class Gammaproteobacteria; order Pseudomonadales; family Pseudomonadaceae; genus Pseudomonas; species Pseudomonas sp. LBUM1643. The sequence goes on along the minus strand of NZ_CP166813.1, from coordinate 5,473,213 downwards.
CGGAATTCTGATGGCGCATTTCGCCGACAGGATGGGGCGCAAGAAAGTCTTCAGCCTGAGCATCCTGATGATGGCGCTCCCGTGCCTGCTGATCGGGATCATGCCCACTTATGCCCAGATCGGGTATTTCGCGCCGTTGCTGCTGTTGGCCCTGCGGATCCTGCAAGGTGCGGCGGTGGGTGGTGAAGTGCCGAGTGCCTGGGTGTTTGTTGCCGAGCACGCGCCGGCCGGGCACCGCGGTTATGCGCTGGGGTTCCTGCAGGCGGGATTGACGTTCGGCTACCTGCTCGGTGCGCTCACGGCGACGATTCTGGCGCAAACGTTCACCCCGGCAGAAATCCTCGATTTCGCCTGGCGTTATCCGTTCCTGCTCGGCGGAGTCTTTGGTGTGATCGGCGTGTGGTTGCGCCGCTGGCTCAGCGAGACCCCAGTGTTCATGGCGATGCAAGCCAAGCGGGATGCGGCGGTCGAACTGCCGTTGCGCACGGTCCTGCGCGAACATCGTCTGGCGATGCTGCCGGCGATGATCCTGACCTGTGTACTGACGTCGGCGGTGGTGGTCTTCGTCGTCATCACCCCGACCATGATGCAGAAAACCTTCGGCATGACCGCCAGCTATACCTTCGGGCTTAGCGCCCTGGGCATCGTGTTCTTGAACATCGGGTGTGTACTCGCCGGGCTGCTGGTCGATCGCATCGGCGCGTGGCGCACCGTCATGCTGTATAGCCTGCTGCTGCCGATGGGGATTGGCGTGCTCTACGCCTGCCTGATCACTGGCGCAGACTGGATTGGCCTGGCGTACGCGATTGCCGGTCTGTGTTGCGGGGTGGTGGGTGCCGTGCCATCAGTGATGGTCAGCCTGTTCCCGGCGCGGGTTCGCGTTTCCGGCATTTCCTTCACCTACAACATTGCCTACGCCGCGTGGGCGAGTGTCACACCGTTGTTGCTGATCGGCTTGATGCCCTGGAGCCCATGGATCTGCGTGATCTTCAGTGCAGTAATGGGAACAGTGGGAGTGATCAGCGCCGCGTATTTCGGCGCGCGAATGCCGAGTGTCGGACGTTGCCCGGCGGCTGGTGCGGCGTAAACGGAGAAGGCGCCTCACGCGCCGCAACTATTTTTGCAGGAGCCCCCTGAAACGCTCTTCAGAAAACATCTCCAAAGCCGATGGCTAGGGCTGCAGTTCGCTTTCTACCCCTGTCCATCGGTGCATCCCATGTTCAATAAACGCTTGAAGCAGGAGCTGTCGGCTCTTCGTGAAGAACTCTCCAGCCTTCAGCAAGTGAAGGACAGTCTGGAAAGCGAAATGCTGGTCCTGGCGCTCGATCCTGACGGGCGAATTCAATCGACCAACCCGAACTTCATCGATGAGATGCTCTACAAGGGCCACGAACTGATCGGTCGACACATCGACGACATCGTGCCAGCCCATGTGAAGTCGGATGAGTTCCACCACCGTTTCAAAACCGCACTCACTCGAGGCGAGCATTTTGCCGGCGCGTTGCGTTTGTTGCGCGGTGATGGTCAGGAAGCCTGGCTGCGCTCGATCATGCAGCCGGTTCGCTCTGCGGACGGTCGGATCAAGCACTTCTCGATTTACTCCAGCGACCTGACCCGCACCATCGAAGCGTCCCGCGAGCATGAAAACCTGATCGGCGCGCTGGTGCGATCCACGGCGGTGATCGAGTTTGATCTCGGTGGCAACGTGCTGACGGCCAACGACCGGTTTCTCAGTGGCATGGGTTACAGCCTGGCGCAGATCAAGGGCAAGCATCACCGCACGTTCTGCGTGCCCGAGGAGTACAACAGTGCCGAGTATCAGAACTTCTGGCGCCGCTTGAATGCGGGCGAATTCGTGGCTGACCGCTTCAAGCGCATCGATAGCCATGGTCGTACAGTCTGGCTGGAGGCGTCCTACAACCCCGTGGTCAATGCCAACAACATGCTCTACAAAATTGTGAAGTTCGCCACGGTGATCACCGATCTGGTGAACCAGGAACAAGCCGTCGCGGAAGCCGCAAACATTGCTTATAGCACCTCCCAGCAAACGGACCATAGCGCCCAGCGCGGTAACGCCGTGGTGACCCAGGCGGTTGACGTAATGCGCGATCTGGCCAAACACATGCAAACCGCCAGTGAAGGCATCGAAGCGTTGAACGATCAATCGCTGGTGATCGGCACCATCGTCAAAACCATCAGCGGCATTGCCGAACAGACCAACCTGCTGGCGCTGAACGCGGCGATCGAAGCCGCGCGCGCCGGCGAGCAGGGCCGGGGTTTTGCGGTAGTGGCGGACGAAGTTCGTCAGCTGGCTTCACGCACCAGCCAGGCCACCGATGAAATCGTCGGCGTGGTACGGCAGAACCAGGACATGGCGCGTAACGCCGTTGCCTTGATGACCGAAGGCAAGCTTCAGGCGGAACAAGGCCTGGCGCTGGCGGCGGAGGCGGGCACGGTGATCGTCGAAATTCAGGACGGTGCGAAGAAAGTGGTGAGCGCGGTGGGGCAATTTGCCAATCAGCTGGCAACTTGATCGGGACAGGACTGGACCCGCTACAATCGGCGCTTTCTTCTGGAGCAGACACCATGACCGCTTCCCATCGCCAACCGGTTGCCCTGTCCAAAGCCTATCGCCTGCTCAACCACGGCCCGACCGTGCTGGTCAGCGCGGCTCACGACGGGCAACGCAACATCATGGCGGCAGCCTGGGCCATGCCGCTGGATTTCGAGCCGCCAAAAATTGCCGTGGTGCTGGACAAGTCCACCTGGACCCGGCAGTTGCTGGAAGCTTCGGGGACGTTTGTGCTGAACGTTCCTTGTGCAGCCCAGGCCGATATCGTCCAGACCGTAGGCTCGACATCAGGCCTGGACATCAACCGGGACCAGGGAAAGGACAAGTTCCAGGCCTATGGCTTGCCGACCTTCAGTGCGGAGTTGATCGACGCTCCAATGCTCGAAGGTTGCGTCGCCTGGCTTGAATGCCGGCTGCTGCCAGAACCCGGAAACCACGAGCGGTACGATCTGTTCCTCGCCGAAGTCATCGCCGCTCAGGCCGATGATCGTGTCTTCAGTAACGGACGCTGGCACTTTGAGGGGCATGACGCTCTGCGAACCTTGCACCACGTGGCAGGCGGGCACTTCCTGACCATTGGCGACCCGGTGGACGGCAAGACGTTATAAATACACGATTGGCACCAGCCCGCTTGCTTCTACCGGGGACTCTTACACCCATACGTCATTCTGAGCCGTGCGCTCACCCCCTTTGTTACCCGTGTTGAGCACGCCCTTGGGTTCGATCAGCAGGAGCTTTACCTCCTGCTCCGCGAACGGTTTGTGCTCGACTCCTTTGGGCACCACATACATCTCGCCAGCGTTCACCAGCACGTGGCCATCGCGAAAATCGATGCGCAGCCGGCCTTCAAGAACGATGAAGGCTTCATCGGTATCGGAGTGGTCATGCCAGATGAAATCCCCTGACAACTTCACTACCTTGAACTGGTAATCGTTCATTTCGGCGATGACCCGAGGCGTCCAGTGCGGGCCAACCCGGGAGATTTTTTCGGCGAAGTTCAGGCTTTTGTAAGCGTTCATGAAGCAACTCTCGTGATTGATCGTGAAGCCACGATAACCAACGTATAAGCCTGCTTCTTGTACGATTGTGCGTGGCTCAAGGCCGGTGCATTTTCATCCAGCGGGCCGGCGACAATCCGTAGGTTTTGGCGAAGTGACGGGTCATGTGGCTCTGATCGGTGAAACCGGCAATCAACGATGCATTCACCAGTGACTGGCCCTGAATCAACAGCGAGCGCACCAGGTCCAGGCGCCGCATGGTCAGGTATCGATAAGGGCTGGTGCCGAACAACAGGCGAAAGTCCCTCGATAGACTCCAGCGATCCCGGCCGCTGTGGTGGGCCAGTTCGTCCAGTGTCACCGTCCGGTTCAACGCGCTGTGCATGTATTCCCGCGCGCGTTCCGCTGCCACATAGTCAAAGGTGGGGCGGGTGGTGGTGGAGACTCCGGCGGCGTTATTCAGGGCTTGTGCCAGGTCGAACAGCGCGTCCAGCTCCTCCAGCGGATCGAGAGGACAAGCCAGACTGCGCAGCAACACTTGCGTAGCCGCGAACAAGCGTAAGTCGGTCGACAGCCCATCCTTGATGAACGGCAGTGGCTGACCGCCCAGCATCTGCTGGATCATCGCCGGCTCGATGTACATCATTCGGTATTGAAACCCGATCTCGGTCCCTGCCTCGCCATCGTGTACCTCGTCCGGGTGCAGCACCATCGTCCCGCCGGGCAGGCTATGGCGCCAGCCTCCGCGGTATTGAAAACGCTGCACACCGGCCAGTGTATTGCCGATGGCGTATGTATCGTGACGGTGCAGGTCGTAGCCATGGCCCGCAAAAAACGCCTCGAAACGCTGAAGACCGCCGACATCGGGGGCGCGGTGAAACCAGTCATTGTGAGGTGGGGGGCTGGCCATGGTCACGTTGTCTCAAGCTCGATGCAGAACACGTTAACCCAGTGACCTGCCAGCTGTCTTCTGGCCGATGGCAGGCTCCATTTGAGTGGAAAACCCAGGGTAAATGTTGCAATGTGTTGCGCATCCGATGAAGCCAAGAAGGCGACCCACCTCATGGAACTATCCCCCCTGAGCTACACCTCCGCGTTGTTATCACTGGCCCTGTTGTGGACGGTTGCGGTGGTGACACCGGGGCCCAATTTTTTCAACATCGCGCAATTGGCCGCCAGTCACTCCAAGCGCCACGGAATCGTGGCCGCCCTGGGAGTGGCGACAGGCACGGTGCTGTGGGGGATTGCGGGCGGGCTGGGAATCAAATCGCTGTTCAGCATGGCACCGACGCTCTACCTGAGTTTCAAGATTGCGGGTGGCTGTTATCTGATCTATCTGGGCCTGAAGCAGTTCAAGCGCAAACCGCCGTTGGTTGCAGGCGAAAATGGCTCACCTGGCGAGGCGAGGCGCACGTTGCTGTCTGTCTATGGCCAGGGATTTTTGGGCAATATGACCAATCCCAAGTCAGCCCTGTTTGTTGCGACGATCTTCGCGACCGCAATGCCCGCGTCCGTACCAACGACGTTGCTGGCGCTGGCTGTGCTGACCATGGCGACCTTGTCTTTCACTTGGTATTGCAGCGTGGCGTTGCTGTTTTCCAGCCGCCGGATGGCCCGAGGCTATAACCGTTCACGTAAATGGCTGGATCGCTTTGCCGGCAGTTGTTACCTGCTGTTCGGTGCGCATCTGGTGGCCAATCGTTGAGGAGTTCCGAATGAGCAAACTGCGGGTAGGTATTATTTTTGGTGGCCGTTCGGCTGAACATGAAGTGTCGTTGCAGTCGGCGAAAAACATCGTCGATGCACTGGATCGTTCGCGTTACGAGCCGGTGCTGATCGGTATCGACAAGCAAGGCCACTGGCACCTCAATGACCCTTCGAATTTTTTGCTCAACCAGGAAAATCCGGCGCTGATTGCGCTCAATCAGTCCAACCGTGAACTGGCCGTCGTGCCCGGCAAGGCCCGCCAGCAACTGGTCGAAACCTCCAATCAGGAACTGCTGGGGCATGTGGATGTGATCTTCCCGATCGTCCACGGCACCCTCGGTGAGGATGGCTGCCTGCAAGGTTTATTGCGCATGGCGGACCTGCCTTTTGTCGGCTCCGACGTACTCGGTTCGGCCGTGTGCATGGACAAGGACATCAGCAAGCGACTGCTGCGCGATGCCGGGTTGGCGGTAACGCCCTTCGTGACCCTGACCCGCACCTCCGCTGCACGCACCGGTTTCACCGAAGTGCAGGACAAACTAGGACTGCCGCTGTTCGTCAAACCGGCGAATCAGGGATCTTCCGTGGGCGTGAGCAAAGTCAGCGATGAAGCCGAATACACGGCTGCCGTCGAGCTGGCGCTGGGGTTTGATGAAAAAGTGTTGATCGAATCCGCCGTCAGCGGCCGCGAGATCGAGTGCGCCGTGCTCGGCAACGAGGACGCCATCGCCAGTGGGTGCGGCGAGATTGTCGTGCGCAGCGGTTTTTACTCCTATGACAGCAAGTACATTGATGCTCAGGCTGCTGAGGTGGTGGTGCCCGCCACTATCAGTGTCGAGGCCAGTGAGCGCATTCGCGCGATGGCGGTCGAGGCGTTCCACGTGTTGGGCTGTTCCGGTCTGGCGCGGGTCGATGTGTTCCTGACCGACAACGGGCAAGTGTTGATCAACGAAATCAATTCCTTGCCAGGCTTCACTCGCATCAGCATGTACCCCAAGCTGTGGCAGGCCACTGGCATGACCTACAGCGAGCTCGTCAGCCGATTGATCGAGCTGGCGCTGGAGAAGCACGAAGCACGGCGGGTTTTAAAGATTTCGCGATAATCCGTGGTGCAGCGAATATCGGTGCGGATATCTGCCTCGACGGAACTGAGTCTGAACGAAAGGTGTGATCGTGAAGACAAGGATTAAGCCCGTTTAATGGGCTTGATAAGGCTTCCTGGAGGTATCCCAAACAACTCATGAAGTTTCCAAATCATTGGAAGCGTCAATGCGCGCTTGCCGTTGAGCACCTCATACACTCTGTTTGTTCGACCAATAGCAGGCACCAGGTCGACGGCAGACAATCCGGATTGCTCCATACGAAATTTGATCGCGTCGATAGGATTTGGAAGGTCTACGGGAAACTGCTTCGATTCATACGCTTCGATTAGCGTGATCATTATGTCGAAGTAATCACCTTCAGCAGTTCCTGGCTCAGGTTCGTTGTCGAATAGTGGTGAGATATTCTTGAGCGCTGCGCGGTAGTCCTCGTCGGTGTGAATCGGATGAATATTCATGTTTGCTCCATATCGACAGTATCAACGTCGATTGCATCGTACTGCTTGTGAGTACCGACAAATTTTATGTACACGGCGCCGAAGCGATAGGCCACAGCAACGACCAGTCTGAAGTCATTGCCTTTTATGTTGAACACGACCCTACGGCTTTTAAGAATATTTGCCGTTGCAAAGTGCTGTTTTACGTCGGCAGGTGTTTTCCACTGAGCATTTCTTGTCTCGTCAATCCAGGCGAGAAAGGATTGTTCTGATTCCGGGTGCTTCTTCCAAAAACCTTTCAACTGACTAACAGCGATGATTCTCATGGCATAACCCTAGTCCCGTGGTGGGACTTATGCAAGTCTGGTTGAAGAGTGCTGGAGAAAAAATGCTGCTGCACTCTACCCAAGAGCCAGCTGTTTGCGGGTAGGAAAAGGCCATGCTAACTGACGTACCAGGATGTATAACCTATGAAAAAGGCTTACCCCGGAGTAAGCCCTTTCCGTCGTTTGTAGGACTCAATCCCCCAACGCTTCCCCCTCGCGCCGTGGATCAGCCCCGCCCGCCCAAGACACGTTGCCCTGCGCATCCCTGACCCGAACAATCGCCTGAGTCCCGCTGGTCATGTCGATCTCGTTGACGCTGTGACCTTTGTCCTTCAACGCCTGAATCAGCCCTGCGCTGAATTGCCCTTGTTCCAGCTCCGTCGGGCCGTTGCGGCTGCCGAAGTTGGGCAGGCTGATGGCGGCTTGCGGGTCGAGGTTCCAGTCGAGCAGGCCGATGGTGGTCTTGGCGACGTACTCGATGATCTGCGAGCCGCCAGGGGATCCGAGGGTGGCCACGAACTCGCCGCTCTGGCGATCAAAGATCAACGTGGGCGCCATGGACGAGCGGGGGCGTTTGCCGGGTTCGACGCGGTTGGCGACTTTCTGCCCGTTCTCTTCGGGGATGAACGAAAAATCGGTCATCTGGTTGTTCAGCAGAAAGCCTTGCACCATCAGGTGTGAACCGAAGGCGGACTCCACGGTGGTGGTCATGGACACCGCACCGCCCAGGTCATCGACGGCCACGACTTGCGAGGTGGAAATGCGAAGTGGTGAACGGTCCGGCGCGTAGGCGACCTGAATGCCGGGCGGTGTGCCCGGTTTGGCCGTGCCCATGCTGCGATCACCGATCAGGGTGGCCCGGCTGGTCAGATAAGTCGGGTCCACCAGGCCTTTGACGGGGACGGGCACGAAGTCTGTGTCAGCGACGTATTGCGCGCGGTCGGCATAGGCCAGTCGCTCGGCTTCGGAGATCAGGTGCACGGCGTCGGGGGTGGGTTCGATACCCGCAGGTGCGCCGGTCTTAAGCGGTTTCATGGGCGCCAGGGCGAAGCGTTTATCACGAGACTCCAAGGCCTCCAGCGTGCCGAGGATTTGTGCTACGGCAATGCCTCCCGACGAGGGAGGGGGCATGCCGCAGACCTGCCAGCGCTTGTAATCGGTGCACAGCGGTGCACGTTCCTTGGCGCTATAAACTTTGAGGTCGTTCAGCGACAGGCTGCCGGGGTTGGCGTGTCCTTGAACCTTGGTGACGATCTCTTCGGCGACAGGACCTTTGTACAGTGCGTCCGGCCCTTCGTGGGCAATGCGTCGGAGCACGCCAGCGAGCGCCGGGTTTTGCAGTCGCGTACCAACGGCTTTCGGGCTGCCATCGGCACTCAGGAAATACGCCACCATCTCGGGTGATCGGCGAAGGGACGAATCCGCGGCAATCAAACGGTGAAGTCGCGGCGAGATGGCAAATCCTTGCTCTGCAAGTGTGATGGCCGGCTCGAACAGCTTCGCCCAAGGCAAACGACCGTGCTTCTGATGCGCCAGTTCAAGCGCGCGCAAAACGCCAGGCGTCCCCACGGAACGACCACCAATCTGAGCCTGGGTAAATGGCATCGGTGTGCCGTCGGCTTGGAGAAACAGTTTTTCGGTCGCGCCGGCAGGGGCGGTTTCGCGACCGTCATAGGTGCGCACGTTCTTGCCGTCCCACAACACGATCAACGCACCACCACCGATGCCCGAGGATTGTGGCTCGACCAGTGTCAGCACGGCCTGCATCGCGATGGCGGCATCAATGGCCGACCCCCCTTGGCGCAACATGTCCCGGCCGGCTTCGGCTGCCAGCGGATTCGCTGCGGCGGCCATGTGTTTTGTCGCGTGACGGGTCTGCAGGTCGGTGCGAAAGCCCGAAGCAGCTTCCGGAGCGAGGGGCAGAGTTGAAGAGGGTGGGGCGCAGGCGACCAGCGTTAATGCAGTGACAATCAATGACAACGCTGAAAGGCGATAGCGGCTCAAGTGGAAAACTGAAGACACGTGGGGCACTCCGTCCGTGGGAAAAGATCCGGGGACTGTATCGACCGACATCCGGTGAAGCAAACCAGGGCCTACAGTAAAGACGCTTTTGTCCTTCATGAACTGAGCTATTTTCTGTAGGGTCGTGATCATCAGACTGACCAGAAGATCAACAAGAGGCAGGCATGCACACCGAGTTTCCCTCCCAGCCAGGCTATCGCACGCTGCGTGAACAATTCCTCGCGGCAGCGAACTCCGCCGGCGCATCACTGACCGAGTACCCGCATCCTCTCAAGGGACCGTTCGGTGAGCCGCTCAGCACCGATGTAGCGGTACTCGGCGATCCGCACGCCAGGCGCTTGCTGATCGCGCTGAGCGGCACCCACGGCGTCGAAGGGTTCTACGGTTCGGGCTGCCAGACCCGATGGTTGCAGGAACTGGGCAAGCGCTCACTTCCCGCTGATGTGGCGGTGGTGATGATTCATTTGATCAATCCCTGGGGCACCGCATGGTTGCGTCGGGTCAACGAAGACAACATCGACCTTAACCGCAATCACCTGAACTTCGAGCGAGCGCTGCCAGACAATCAGGCCTATGCCGCGTTGCATGAGATCTATGCTTGCACCGAGCTCGAAGGGCCGGAGCGTGATCACGCCGATGCGCTGCTCGAAAAGAACATCCGCGAACACGGCTGGCCAGCGGTGATGTCGATTGTCGAAGGCGGGCAGCACCGTCATCCCGATGGTCTGTTTTATGGCGGGCTGGCGCCGAGCTGGTCAAACCGGACGTTGCACCAGATCCTGCAGAAACACATCAGTCATGCAGAAGTGGCCATGTGTTTCGACTTGCACACAGGCGCCGGCGAGTACGGTCATCCGATGTTGCTGACCATCACCGAAGCGGCCTACCCGGCACTTCCCGATGCCCAGGCGATCTACGGCCCCTGGCTTTACACCCTGCTGACCGGTGCCGACACATTGAGTGAAACCGGCGTTGCGGCAACGGCCACCGGCTATACCTCTCAAGCGCTGATCGATGCCTTGCCGAAGGTGAAGTTGATGCCTTTTGTGATCGAGTGCGGGACCTATCCGGGGCCTGAGGTTCATCGTCATTTGCGCGATGATCATTGGCTGCATCTGCATGGCGACCCGAGCGGCAGGACGGGGCGCGGGATCAAACTGAATTTGCTGGAACAGTTCTATCCCGCTGACAGTGACTGGCAGGCGATGGTCTGGCTGCGGACCTGGCAGATATGGGAGAAGGCGTTGGCTGCATTGCCGACGGTTCGCACCTGAAGGGAAGTGTTCGAGCCGGAGCGGGCGACCTCCGCTCCAGGTTTTACCGGGACTTTTCTCGAGGCATAAAAAAACGGCCTACCTTTCGGTAAGCCGTTTTTAGTACTTGGTGGCTACACAGGGACTTGAACCCCGGACCCCAGCATTATGAATGCTATGCTCTAACCAACTGAGCTATGTAGCCAAGTGGCGCGCATTATTCACCGGTAATGGGGATGCGTCAAGCGTAAATACAAAATATTTCTCTACGCTTTCAACCGCTTATCCTCCTGAGCCGAAAAACCGGACCGGAGGAGGGCGTCAACCCAGCTGAAATCTTCCCGTATTGGCACTCAATGCCTTGCTGCCCTGACTCAAGGTGTCCGCCGCGAGGTTCACGGCTCGTGCGCCTTCAAGCAACCTGACTGCCGCCTGATCAACCTGCTGAATGTTGCCACTGACTTCATCGGCCGTGCTGGCCTGTTCTTCCACCGCGGTTGCGATTTGCGCCAGCGTGTCGGTAACGCCCTGGACGGCGTGGGCGATTTCTCCAAGACGTTCGCCCAGACCGGTGACCGATTGCGCATCACTCTGGGCTTGGCTGCACGCCGCTTCCATCAGGCTCACCGCTTCATTCACCGTGTTGCGCAGGCTGTCGACCGTGTTGGCAATCTGCGCGGTTGATGACTGGGTGCGTTTTGACAGGCTGCGCACCTCATCGGCGACCACGGCAAAGCCGCGACCCTGGTCACCGGCACGCGCCGCTTCGATGGCAGCGTTGAGTGCCAGCAGATTGGTCTGTTCGGCGACGCCACGAATGGTGTCCACCACCAGCTGGATCTGCTGCCCTTGCTCGCTGACCCGACCGAGGGCTGCGGCGGTGTCGCTCAAGCGCTGATTGAGTTGCTGGATGCTCGCCGTGGTGCGTTGGCTGTCCCGACTGCTGTCGGCGGCAATGCGTTGCGTGTGCTGGGCGCTGCCTGACGCCTGTTCGCAACTTTGGGCGACGCCTTGCGAGGTGGCGGCCAACTGCGTGGCGGCGGCGATCTGGCTGATCTGCAGCTGTTGCGCCTCGACTTCGCCCAAGGCTCCGCTGGAATGTTGATTAAGCATTCGCACCGCGTTGCCCAGTTGCAAGGTTTCGTGATCGACCCCCAACAGGCTGTTGCGCAACTGCACCACCGCGACGTTGAGCGCGGTGCTGATGGCCGCGAGTTCGTCGCGACCTTGCACCGGCACCTGCAGGCTTAAGTTGCCATCACGCAACGCTTCGGCCAAGAGGGTGATACCGCTGGTGCTTCGACGGATCGAGGCCTGCAGGCAGACGAACAGATACAGCGCTGCCAGCAGCAAGCAGCCGAGGATCGTAGCCACCACAATGAACTGGCGAATCGCCGAGCCATGGTAGTCATCCAGCCGTTGATCCAGCGACACCAGTGAGTGTTGGCGCAGCGCGGCCAGATCGGCAAGCAAGGCATCCAGGTTGCGCTCGAAGTCTTCCGGCTTGAGGGTGATGCTGCCGCCAAACACGCCGTCATCGAGCACCTTCAGCGTGGTGTCCAGATGCTTGAGGCTGTCATGGTATTGCCCCGCCCAGTTCTGCAAGGCACTGGGCAGGCGCGCCTCCAGCAGGCTTGCGGTCTTGACCAACTGCTCTCGGGCGTCGCCGATGCGGCTGCGCAAATCACGTAGTTGCAGACGGCTTTGCAGGGTGAACTGCCCGGAGACCACTGACGCTTGGCCGACGCTGGCAAGACGACCGATTCGTTCGATCAGGTCCGGTGCGTGTTGGGTAGAGATCTGCGTGAGCAGATAGGTTTCCAGCCAGGGAGCGAGCGTCAGGCGGGTGTCCATGGCGATCTGTTCGCGCAGAGCCTGCAAGGCGCTCAGGGCGTTGGTGAAGCGGTCATAACCGTCCGGCCACCAGCCGACGCTGCTCAGGCTTTTCGAGTCCAGGCCGTTGAGTGCGGCTTGCAGCGCTTGATACCGGGCTTGGGTCTCGTCCTTGGCACCTTCGGCGGTCAAGGCGTTACCCAATTCCGAGGCCGCTTGGGCGACTGCCGGTTGAGCCGCGTCAAATCCGGCCACGGCAGCGAGCGTCGCCGGGGTCGGCTGGCGATTGGTTTCCGTGGCACGCCAACGGGCTGCGCAATCGCGTTGAGCGGCCAGCAGATTGTCCAGCGTATCCAGCGCGAGCAATTGACGAACCCCGGCGCGTTCACCAGAAATCAGGCTCAATTTGTCCCGATAATCCAGCCCGATCATCCATAGGCTGCCCGCCAGGGGCAAAATAAACAGCAAAAACAACAGCTGAAATTTGCGTGCGAAGCCAAAGCGCCCCAGCAAACCGATTCCCGGTGATAAAAATGCCTGCATGCCCCATGACTCCTCTGGGCACCACGCACTATTGGCGTGCGCCGAGACCGCTGGGGTCGCGACTTGTGCCCCTTTTAAAGGCCTCGAAAGTCCACCCTCGCCAGCTCTGTAGGCCGACTCTGTAGCGAAACTTCCCATTCTCGGTCCCCTTTGTAAGAGGCCGCGTTGAAGGGGTTGGTTAAGGCAAGATTCAGACCATGGCGTTGCGCTATTACTTTCTATTTAAGGTCGTTAGCAGGCTAAGGGGATGGCGCGGACGCACTGAAAAATGGCACATTGACGCACCTGCCTGTTTGCACCCATTTGTAGTACGGAAACCCTTATGGCTATCAGCAATGCCCAGACCGGCACCTCGCCGGCATCAGCGACCCCGCAAAGCAGCCCATTGGTCATGCGCATCATCGGCGCGGTGGCGCTAGCCCATTTGATCAACGACCTGATTCAGTCGGTTCTACCGTCGATCTATCCGATGCTCAAAGCCAATTACGGTTTGACCTTTACGCAAGTCGGACTGATCACGCTGACTTTTCAGCTGACAGCGTCGCTGCTGCAACCGTGGGTCGGATATCACACTGATCGCCATCCCAAACCCTGGCTACTGCCGGCCGGGACCGTGTGCACGTTGATTGGCATCCTGATGATGTCCGTGGTCGGCAGCTTTCCGATGATTCTGCTGGCGGCGGGGCTGATTGGTATCGGTTCTTCGACCTTTCACCCGGAAGCTTCTCGCGTGGCGCGCCTGGCCTCCGGCGGGCGTTTCGGGTTGGCACAATCGACGTTTCAGGTGGGTGGTAATGCGGGCTCGGCCTTCGGTCCCTTGCTGGCTGCGGCGATCATCATTCCGTTCGGTCAGGGCTACGTCGCCTGGTTCGGGCTGTTTGCGGTGTTTGCGCTGTTCGTGCTCTATCGGATCAGCCGTTGGTACGCCAACCACTTGAGCCTGTTCAAGCTCAAACAGGGTCAGGCAGCCACCCATGGTTTGTCGAAGGGCAGAGTCACCAGCGCGCTGGTGGTCCTCGGGCTGCTGGTGTTTTCCAAGTACTTCTACATGTCCAGTCTTACCAGTTACTTCACCTTTTACCTGATCGAGAAATTCGATCTCTCGGTGGCCAGTTCGCAGCTGCATTTGTTCCTGTTTCTGGGCGCGGTGGCGGCGGGGACCTTCTTTGGCGGCCCAATTGGCGACAAGATCGGGCGTAAAGCGGTGATCTGGTTTTCGATCCTTGGCGTCGCGCCGTTTACCTTGCTGCTGCCTCACGTCGATCTGTTCTGGACCAGCATCCTGAGCGTGGTGATCGGTTTCATCCTGGCGTCCGCATTCTCGGCCATCGTCGTGTATGCGCAGGAGCTGGTACCTGGCAATGTCGGAATGATCGCCGGCGTGTTCTTCGGGCTGATGTTCGGTTTTGGCGGGATTGGTGCGGCGCTGCTGGGGCATTTGGCGGACATACACGGCATCGAGTACGTGTACTTCCTGTGCTCGTTCCTGCCGTTGTTTGGTGTGCTGGCAATCTTCCTGCCGAGAACCAAAAAGGTCTGAACACTCCTACCCGAATCACGGGCACAAAAAAGCCGCGTATTAAACGCGGCTTTTTCTTGGGCGGTTGCTACGTTGCGAACAAACTTAGACGTTGAAGCGGAAGTGCATCACGTCGCCGTCTTTAACGATGTAATCCTTGCCTTCCAGACGCCATTTGCCTGCTTCTTTGGCGCCGGCTTCGCCCTTGTACTGAATGAAGTCGTCATAGGCGATGACTTCGGCGCGGATGAAGCCTTTTTCGAAGTCGGTGTGGATTACGCCTGCGGCTTGTGGCGCAGTAGCACCTACGCGGACAGTCCAGGCGCGAACTTCTTCTACACCGGCAGTGAAATAAGTCTGCAGGTGCAGCATTTCGTAACCGGCGCGAATGACGCGATTCAAGCCTGGCTCTTCAAGGCCCAGGGCTTCGAGGAACATGTCTTTCTCTTCGCCGTCTTCCAGTTCGGCAATTTCAGCTTCGATCTTGTTGCAGACCGGAACCACCATGGCGCCTTCTTCTTCAGCGATGGCCTTCACGATGTCCAGCAGCGGGTTGTTCTCGAAGCCGTCTTCAGCGACGTTGGCGATGTACATGACCGGCTTGGTGGTCAGCAGGTGGAAACCACGAATCACCGCTTTGTCGTCGGCACCCATGTTCTTCATCAGCGTCCGCGCTGGCTTGCCTAGCGTGAAGTGAGCGATCAACTGCTCCAACAGGCCTTTCTGAACTACCGCGTCTTTGTCACCACCCTTGGCGTTGCGCGCAACTTTCTGCAGTTGCTTTTCGCAGCTGTCGAGGTCGGCGAAGATCAGTTCCAGGTCGATGATTTCGATGTCGCGTTTCGGGTCGACGCTGTTGGAGACGTGGATCACGTTCTCGTCTTCGAAGCAGCGGACCACGTGAGCGATGGCATCGGTCTCGCGGATGTTGGCGAGGAACTTGTTACCCAGGCCTTCACCTTTCGAGGCGCCGGCAACCAGGCCTGCGATGTCGACGAATTCCATAGTGGTCGGCAGGATGCGCTTTGGATTGACGATGGCAGCCAGGGCTTCCAGTCGAGCATCCGGCATCGGCACGATACCGGTGTTCGGTTCGATGGTGCAGAAGGGGAAGTTCTCGGCCGCGATCCCGGATTTGGTCAAGGCGTTGAACAGGGTGGACTTGCCGACGTTAGGCAGGCCGACGATGCCGCAATTGAATCCCATGGTGTTTCCCCTCGGATAAGAGTCAGGCCTTTTGGCTGTGCAGGTTTTTCATCGCGCGGTTCCATTCACCGGCGAGGATATCCGGCAGCACGCCGAGGGCAAAGTCGATGCTGGCATCGAGTTTTTCCTGTTCGGCGCGTGGCGCACGACCCAGGACGAAATTTGAAACCATACTGGCAACGCCCGGGTGGCCAATGCCTAGCCGCAAGCGGTAAAAGGTATTCTGATTGCCCAGTTGCGCAATGATGTCGCGCAACCCGTTGTGACCGCCGTGGCCGCCGCCCTGTTTGAGTTTGGCAACGCCCGGTGGCAGGTCCAGTTCGTCATGCGCCACGAGGATTTCTTCAGGCTTGATGCGGAAGAATCCAGCGAGTGCCGCGACGGCCTGGCCGCTGCGGTTCATGTAGGTGGTGGGAATCAGCAGGCGAACATCCTGACCCTGATGCGAATAGCGTCCGGTCAGGCCGAAATATTTGCGATCCGCCACAAGATTTACGCCTTGTGCGTTCGCGATGCGCTCAACAAAAAGGGCCCCTGCGTTATGCCGGGTCTGTTCGTATTCAGCGCCTGGATTTCCCAGGCCAACGATCAGTTTGATGGCAGTCACGATAGGGGCCCTTCCTTGGAGTGGTGGTTAACATCGCCGCAAGTGTGTGCGGCGAAAGTGGACGACAAGTGCTCATTTACCATTATGTAAACTCCGCGTTCTCGCCCGCTTTCTCGCTACGTACTAGTCCGCGATGTTACCGGTCACTCCGGCGAACAGAGTGAAATTACTCTGCTTCGCCTTCTTCAGTAGCTTCTGGAGCAACACGTGGGGCGTGAACGTTGGCAACAGCCTTGTCATCACCGTGTGCCAGAGCAACAAACTCAACGCCTTTAGGGGCTTTGAGGTCAGACAGGTGAATGATCGAACCGATTTCGGCGTTAGCCAGATCGACTTCGATGAATTCAGGCAGGTCTTTTGGCAGGCAGGTCACTTCGATTTCAGAAACAACGTGCGAAACTTCGCCGCCTTTCTTGATCGGAGCTTCTTCACCAACAAAGTGTACAGGCACGATAGCGGTCAGTTTCTGGCCAGCTACAACGCGTACGAAGTCAGCATGCAACACGTGGCCTTTGGCCGGGTGACGCTGCAGAGCTTTGATGATTACGTTTTGCTTGGTGCCGCCAACGTTCAGCTCGATGATGTGGCTGTAAGCCGCTTCGTTTTCGAGCAGTTTGGCAACTTCTTTAGCCAGCATGCTGATGGATTCAGGGGTTTTTTCGCCACCGTAAACTACAGCAGGTACCAGGCTTGCGAGACGACGCAGGCGGCGGCTCGCACCTTTCCCCAGGTCGGAACGCACTTCAGCATTCAGAGTAAAATCGTTCATGTTGTATCTCCAAAATAACCACATTCGCCCCAGCGTTTGCGACCAGCGCTAAAGGCGATATGGGCAAAAAAGCCCCGCCCCGACAGGAATGCCGGGGCGGGGCGCTTTTCGTCAACGAGACATTCGAAAAGGGCAGGGCCCTTAGCGGAACATCGCGCTGATCGATTCTTCATTGCTGATGCGGCGGACCGCTTCGGCAACTACCGGCGCGATATCCAGTTGACGGATACGCGAGCAGGCTTGAGCAGCAGCGGACAACGGGATGGTGTTGGTCACCACCAGTTCGTCCAGCATGGAATTTTCAATGTTTTCGATCGCCCGACCGGACAGCACAGGGTGTGTGCAGTAGGCGAAAACCTTGGCAGCGCCATGCTCTTTCAAGGCCTTGGCCGCGTGGCACAGAGTGCCTGCGGTATCGACCATGTCATCGACCAGAATACAGGTACGCCCTTCGACATCACCGATGATATGCATCACTTCAGAGTGATTGGCTTTCTCACGGCGTTTGTCGATGATCCCGAGATCAACACCCAGGGATTTGGCAACGGCACGTGCACGCACGACGCCACCAATGTCCGGGGATACAATCATCAGGTTTTCGAAGCGCTGATCTTCAATGTCATCCACCAGTACTGGGGAGCCGTAGATGTTATCTACCGGAATATCGAAGAAACCCTGGATTTGGTCAGCATGCAAATCAACCGTGAGAACACGATCGATGCCGACTACGGTAAGCATGTCAGCGACGACTTTCGCGCTGATAGCCACACGTGCGGAACGCGGACGGCGATCCTGACGGGCATAACCAAAGTAAGGAATTACAGCAGTGATACGAGTAGCCGAGGAGCGGCGGAAGGCATCAGCCATCACTACCAGTTCCATCAGGTTATCGTTGGTCGGAGCGCAAGTCGGCTGAATAATGAAGACATCTTTACCGCGGACGTTTTCATTGATCTCGGCTGTAATTTCGCCGTCGGAAAACTTGCCGACAGAGATGTCACCGAGAGGGATATGCAGCTGACGTACGACACGTCGAGCCAGATCGGGGTTAGCGTTCCCCGTAAAGACCATCATCTTGGACACGCGCAGTACCTAGAGGCTGAGGGTAACCTGGATGAGTATAGAAAATGGCAGGGGCGGCTGGATTCGAACCAACGCATGGCAGGATCAAAACCTGCTGCCTTACCGCTTGGCGACGCCCCTGTATCTGTTGCAACGAGTACCCAGTACTCGGTTCCTTTAGAGCAGACTTTGCAGCTTGCGATGCAACATCGAAACGTTGCTTCCTTTTGCTACAAACCCTGTAAGGGTCTCTGTAAGAAGGGCCGAGACTTTATCAGCTTCAGCTTTGCTTGGGAAGCCCCCAAACACACAACTTCCAGTTCCGGTGAGTTTTGCTTCGGTAAATTTACCTAACAAATTCAATGCGTTACGTACATCAGGATAACGCCTTGCTACCACCGGTAAGCAGTCATTTCGACTGTTTCCCTTGGGAACGGGGCGCACTTTAATGGGAGGAGTGTTACGTGTCAACAGCGGATCTGAAAAAATTTCTGCTGTACTTACAGATACTTGCGGCACCAGCACCAGATACCACGGTTCTTCGGGGTCTACAGGGGTCAGTTTCTCGCCCACGCCTTCGGCAAAAGCCGCGTGACCGCGCACGAAAACCGGGACGTCAGCGCCCAGCGTTAGACCCAGTACAGCCAGCCGATCCTCATCCCAACCCAGTTGCCAGAGATGGTTCAAGCCGAGCAACGTCGTCGCGGCATTTGAGCTGCCGCCACCGATGCCTCCCCCCATGGGCAGGATTTTTTCGATCCAGATGTCGATGCCAAGCGAACAACCAGATTGCTCCTGAAGTTGTTTCGCGGCCCTGACGATCAGGTTGCTGTCATGGGGGACGCCATCGAATTCGGTGTGCAGTCGAATCACGCCATCGTCGCGCACGGCGAAGGTGATCTCATCGCCGTAATCGAGAAATTGAAAAATAGTCTGCAGCTCGTGATAGCCGTCTTCACGACGACCCAGGATGTGCAGCATCAGGTTGAGTTTGGCGGGGGAGGGCAGCGTCAAGCGCGGAGCAGTCATGTTCACTGCCCCAATTTGCGTGGTTGCCATTCCTTGATCACTAGCGTGACGTCAAGGTCGGTGCCGTGCAGCTTAATGCGCTCGGGCAGCCAAAAGCCGTTTTGTTCGGCGTAACTCAGGTATTCCACCTGCCAGCCATCCTGCTCCAGATTGGCCAGGCGGCTGTCCGCGTCCAGGGTCAAACGGCTTTTACTCTCAGGTGCCGGGAGCCCGCGGACCCACCAGGCCAGGTTGGACACCGGCAACTTCCAGCCCAGTTGTTCTTCCAGCAGGATTTCCGGGTTCGGCGCCTCGTAGCGGCCCTGATTGGCAACTTCCAGCGAGACTTTTCCGGGGCGACCCGTCAAGCGAGCTGCGCCGCGACCCAAGGGGCCGGAGAGGCGAATGTCGTAATAATCCTGACGCTGTAGCCAGAACAGGGTGCCGCTGCCCGAATCTTTAGGCGCGCGAATCCCGATCTTGCCATTGATCTGCCAGCCATCAAGGCCAGTTAATTGCTGTTTGTGCTCACGCCATTGGGCGGGGTTGCCGTGGCCCTCGACCGACTCGCGGGCGCCGAAACCCGCGCAACCGGCGAGCAGGGCGATAAAACTGAAAACAATGAAATGGCGCAAAAACATAATCTTAAAGAGTCTCTGATCCGGTCAGGCGCTTGATGGTACCGCGCAGGATTGGGCTGTCGGGCTGTTCCTTGAGGAACTTGCCCCAGATTTGCTTCGCTTCCCGTTGCTTGCCATTCGCCCAAAGGACTTCGCCAAGGTGAGCAGCAACTTCCTGATCGGGGAAGCGCTCCAGTGCCAGACGCAAATAGCGTTCGGCCTCATCGAGGTTGCCCAGTCGGAAGTTCACCCAACCGAGACTGTCGAGCACTGCCGGGTCATCCGGATTGATCTGGTGCGCCTGTTCAATCAGGGCCTTGGCTTCGGTATAGCGCGTTGTACGGTCAGACAGGGTGTAGCCGAGGGCGTTCAACGCCATTGCATTGTCCGGGTCGCGTTTGATGATCAGCCGCAGGTCTTTCTCCATCTGCGCCAGGTCATTGCGCTTTTCCGCCTGCATGGCGCGGGTGTACAGCAGATTCAGGTCATCCGGGTATTGCTGCAAGGCTTTCTGCAACACGGCCCACGCCTTGTCCTGTTGTTTGTTGGCGGACAGGGTCTCGGCTTCGATCAGGTACAACTGAATCGCGTAATCCGGCTGCTCGTCACGCTGGGCTGCCAGGCGACTTTGAGCTTCGGCCGTCTTGCCGTTGTTCATAAGAATGTCGGACTGACGCAATTGCGCCGGCAGGTAATCATTACCCGGGCCCACTTGTGCGTACTCGATCAGTGCACCTTGTGGATCGTTGCGCTCTTCAGCGATGCGCCCAAGGTTCAGGTGCGCCGAATCGACGTGGCTGTCCCGGGCAATCAAGTCCTCAAGATACCCTTTGGCCTCTTCCCAGGCCTTGGCTTCCAGGCACACCAGCGCCAGGGAATAGCGCAGTTCATCGTCTTCGGGATACTGCTGGACCAGGTTCGAAAACTCGACTTTGGCGTCTTCCATGCGGTCCTGTTCAACCAGCATTCGTGCGTAAGTCAGGCGCAGACGTTTGTCGTCCGGGTACTTCTTGATGCTTTTTTGCAGCAGCGGCAAGGCTTCATCGCCTCGATCGAGCGATTGCAGCAAACGTGCCCGCAGGAGAATCGGGGCTATCTCGCCATCTTCCGGTGGATTGTCTTCCAGCAGGGCCAGCGCGCCCTTTGCATCGCCGTCCTGTTGCAACAGCAAAGCCTTGCCGAAAATCAGCTGGCCGTTGTTGGGATGACGCTGCAGCAATCGATCGAAACTCTTCATCAAACCATTGCGGGTGTCCTGGTCCGTATCGGCCGCGGACAAGGCGAGGAAGTCGAAATGCGTGTCGCCTTTGCCCTGCAGGACCTTCTCCATATACACCATGGAGTCGTCGTAGCGCCCGGCGCGAGCCAGTTGCACAGCGGCGGCCCGTTGCGCTTCGAGGTCATCCGGGGCGTTTTTCGCCCAGATAAGCGCAGTGTCCAGAGCTGCCTGATCAGCGCCCAGATACTCCGCAATACGGAATGCCCGCTCGGAAATTCCCGGATCCTGGGTGTTGATGGCCTGGGTCACGTAGTTGTCCAGGGCAATGTCGAAACGATTGCGCTGGCCAGCCAGTTCCGCACTCAACAGGCTGAAGACGGTTTCTTCGCTGAATGAGCCATAGACCTTGGGTTTTTCAGGGGCAGGGGTGCTGTCTTCAGTCGGCGGCGTACCGTCCGACGAAACGGGTGCCATGGCCTGGCAGCCGCTGAGGAAGACAAAAGCGAGGAGCAACGCGGAAGATCTATTCATATAGGAAGAGGACGACTAACCTGCGGTCAGATCATCATGACACAAGCCTTCGGCCAAACATAACCGGCCCTCCATTTTCCCCTGTTTACCGGTCCCTTGGACACGATCCCCATGTAGGAGCGAGCTTGCTCGCAAAGGACGTCAACGATAACGCTGGAAGCCTGACACCTCGCGGCGTCCTCTGGTTTATCGCGAGCAGGCTCGCTCCTACAAAGGGCTGGGGGGGGCAGCCTGGTCATGTAAACGAGAAGCGCTCGCAGTCTCGGGTGATGCCTACCAAGGCGATAGAGATCGAGTAGTTGTTCTCGTTGTGTCGAAGTAGGACAATTGCCGGCTTCACGTCACCATCAGCGACTTTGAATGGCCTTCCTTGCACTCGGTATCAACCACAAGACTGCTTCAGTAGACGTCCGCGAGCGCGTGGCCTTTACCCCTGAGCAGCTGGTGGAGGCCTTGCAGCAGCTCTGCCGACTTACCGACAGCCGCGAAGCTGCGATCCTCTCCACCTGCAATCGCAGTGAACTCTATATAGAACAGGATCACCTTTCGGCTGATGTCGTGTTGCGCTGGCTGGCCGATTACCATCATTTGAGCCTCGACGAGCTGCGTTCGAGCGCTTACGTGCACGAAGATGATGCGGCAGTTCGTCACATGATGCGGGTCGCCTCCGGGCTGGATTCGCTGGTACTGGGCGAACCGCAGATTCTCGGTCAGATGAAATCCGCCTACGCCGTGGCCCGCGAGGCCGGGACCATCGGTCCATTGCTTGGGCGTCTGTTCCAGGCGACGTTCAATGCGGCCAAGCAGGTGCGTACCGACACCGCTATTGGCGAGAACCCTGTTTCCGTGGCGTTCGCCGCAGTCAGCCTGGCGAAACAAATCTTCAGCGATCTGCAACGCAGCCAGGCCCTGCTGATTGGCGCCGGCGAGACCATCACCCTGGTCGCCCGTCATCTGCACGAACTGGGTGTGAAACGTATCGTGGTTGCCAACCGCACACTGGAACGCGCGAGCATCCTGGCCGAACAGTTCGGCGCTCACGCCGTATTGCTGTCGGATATCCCGGCAGAGCTGGTGCGCAGTGACATCGTTATCAGCTCCACCGCCAGCCAGTTGCCGATCCTGGGCAAGGGCGCCGTCGAAAGCGCCTTGAAGCTGCGCAAGCACAAACCGATCTTCATGGTCGACATCGCCGTGCCTCGGGATATCGAGCCGGAAGTCGGCGAGCTTGACGACGTGTACCTCTACAGCGTCGACGATCTCCATGAAGTCGTCGCCGAGAACCTCAAAAGCCGTCAAGGCGCTGCCCAAGCGGCGGAAGAGATGGTCTCGATCGGCGCTGAAGACTTCATGGTCCGCCTGCGTGAACTGGCCGCAGTGGATGTGCTCAAGGCCTATCGCCAACAAAGCGAGCGCATGCGGGACGAAGAATTGCAGAAGGCCCAGCGAATGCTGGCCAATGGCAGCAGCGCCGAAGACGTGCTGGTGCAATTGGCGCGGGGCCTGACCAACAAACTCCTGCACGCCCCGAGCGTGCAGTTGAAAAAGCTTTCTGCCGAAGGACGCCTCGACGCACTGGCAATGGCCCAGGAACTCTTTGCCCTCGGTGAGGGCTCATCGGATAGCTTTTCGGATAAAAAAACGCAATGAAAGCGTCACTGCTCAATAAGCTGGACATCCTCCAGGACCGTTTCGAGGAACTGACCGCCCTCCTTGGCGACGGCGAAGTCATTTGCGACCAGACCAAATTCCGCACCTATTCCAAGGAATACGCGGAAGTCGAGCCGATCGTCGAAACCTATAAACAGTTGCTCAAGGTACAGAGCGATCTTGAAGGTGCTCAGGCGCTGCTCAAGGACAGCGACCCGGACATGCGCGAAATGGCCGTGGAAGAAGTCCGCGAAGCCAAAGAGCAACTGATCGAAATCGAAGCCAATCTGCAACGCATGCTGCTGCCCAAGGACCCGAACGACGGTCGCAACGTGTTCCTCGAGATCCGTGCCGGCACTGGCGGTGATGAGGCCGCGATTTTCTCGGGCGATCTGTTTCGCATGTATTCACGCTACGCCGAGCGTCGCGGCTGGCGGGTGGAGATCCTTTCGGAGAACATCGGTGAGCACGGTGGCTATAAAGAAGTCATCGCGCGAGTTGAGGGCGAAAATGTCTACGGCAAACTGAAATTCGAGTCCGGCGTCCACCGCGTACAGCGCGTGCCGGCCACCGAATCCCAGGGCCGCATCCACACCTCGGCCTGCACCGTAGCGGTGTTGCCTGAGCCGGACGAGCAGGAAGCGATCGAGATCAACCCGGCGGATATCCGGGTCGACACCTACAAATCCTCTGGCGCGGGCGGTCAGCACGTCAACAAGACTGACTCGGCGATTCGCATCACGCACATACCGTCCGGTATCGTCGTGGAGTGCCAGGAAGAACGTTCCCAGCACAAGAACCGCGCGCGGGCGATGGCCTGGCTGTCGGCCAAGCTGAACGACCAGCAAACCAGCGCTGCCGCCAATGCCATTGCCAGCGAACGCAAGTTGCTGGTGGGCTCGGGCGATCGTTCAGAGCGGATTCGTACCTACAACTTTGCGCAGGGCCGGGTGACCGATCACCGGGTCAACCTGACGCTGTACTCCCTTGATGAAATCCTCGCCGGTGGCGTCGATGCGGTGATCGAGCCGTTGCTGGCCGAATACCAGGCCGACCAACTCGCAGCGATAGGTGAGTAAATGACCATCATTGCCAGTTTGTTACGCGCCGCCGATTTGCCCGACTCGCCCTCTGCACGTCTGGATGCCGAGTTGTTGCTGGCGGCTGCGCTGGGCAAGCCCCGCAGCTTCCTGCACACCTGGCCGGAACGCATCGTGCCGAGCGAAGCGGCGCTGAAATTCGCCGAATTCCTCCAACGTCGTCGCGGCGGGGAGCCGGTGGCCTACATCCTTGGCCAGCAAGGTTTCTGGAAGCTGGACCTGGAGGTTGCCCCGCACACCCTGATCCCGCGTCCGGACACCGAATTGCTGGTAGAGACCGCGCTGGAATTGCTCCCGGCCACAGCTGCCAGGGTTCTCGACCTCGGCACCGGCAGCGGCGCGATTGCCCTGGCCCTGGCCAGTGAGCGCCCGGCATGGAAGGTCACCGCGGTGGATCGCGTACCGGAAGCCGTTGCCCTGGCCGAACGTAATCGCCAGCGTCTGCACCTGAACAATGCCACTGTGCTGAGCAGCCATTGGTTCAGTGCCCTGGAAGGCCAGCGCTTCGAACTGATCATCAGCAACCCGCCTTACATCGCCAGCGCCGATCCGCATCTGGTCGAAGGCGACGTGCGCTTCGAGCCGGCCAGTGCCCTGGTTGCCGGTATCGACGGGCTCGACGATCTGCGTTTGATCGTCGCCCAGGCGCCGGACTACCTTGAAGCGGGTGGCTGGCTGATGCTCGAACACGGTTATGATCAGGCCTTGGCAGTGCGCGATCTGCTGCTGACCCGTGGTTTTGAAGAAGTGCACAGCCGCACCGATCTGGGCGGTCACGAACGTATCAGCCTGGGACGCTTGCCGTGCTAAATGATCAGGAATTGTTGCGCTACAGCCGTCAGATTCTGTTGCAGCACGTGGATATCGACGGTCAGCTGCGACTCAAGGCAAGCCGTGTCCTGATTGTCGGCCTCGGCGGTCTCGGTTCGCCGGTTGCGCTGTATTTGGCCGCTGCCGGTGTTGGCGAGCTGCATCTGGCGGACTTCGACAGTGTCGACCTGACCAATTTGCAACGCCAGATCATTCATGACACCGACAGCGTTGGTGTCAGCAAGGTCGACTCGGCCATCCGCCGATTAAGCGCCATCAATCCCGAGATTCAGCTGATCGCCCATCGCACTGCGCTGGACGAGGATTCCCTCGCTGCTGCGGTAGCGGCGGTGGACCTGGTGCTGGATTGTTCCGATAATTTCTCTACCCGCGAAGCGGTCAACGCCGCGTGTGTGATGGCCGGCAAACCTTTGGTGAGCGGCGCCGCCATTCGCCTTGAAGGGCAATTGTCGGTGTTCGATCCACGACGCCCGGAAAGCCCCTGCTACCACTGTTTATACGGACATGGCAGCGAAGCCGAGCTGACCTGCAGCGAAGCCGGCGTCATCGGTCCCTTGGTCGGTTTGGTCGGCAGCCTTCAGGCCCTCGAAGCGCTGAAACTGCTGGCAGGTTTTGGCGAGCCGCTGGTAGGTCGATTGTTGTTGATTGATGCCTTGGGCACGCGGTTCCGGGAGTTGCGCGTCAAGCGAGATCCAGGTTGCGGCGTTTGTGGGTCGAAACATGCGTGAAGCGCCGATTGGCGTGTTCGACTCCGGCGTCGGTGGGCTGTCGGTGCTGGCTGAAATCCAGCGGTTGCTGCCTGACGAGTCCCTGCTGTACGTCGCCGATTGCGGAAATATTCCCTACGGCGAGAAAACACCCGAATTCATCCGCGATCGTTGCAGCGTAATGGCCGGCTTTTTTCAGCAGCAGGGCGCCAAGGCGCTGGTGCTGGCCTGCAACACCGCGACGGTGGCAGGTGTTGCAGATTTGCGCCGTGATTATCCCGAGTGGCCCATCGTTGGCATGGAGCCCGCAGTCAAGCCTGCCGCCGCCGCAACGCGCAGTGGCGTGGTCGGTGTCCTCGCCACCACCGGCACGTTGCAAAGCGCCAGGTTCGCCGCGCTACTCGACCGCTTTGCTACCGATGTTCGCGTGATTACCCAGCCATGTCCCGGTCTGGTTGAGTTGATCGAGAACGGTGATCTGCACAGTCCCGCCTTACGAACGTTGCTCCACAGCTATGTCACACCGCTATTGGCTGCAGGGTGTGACACGATAATTCTCGGTTGCACGCATTACCCCTTCCTAAAGCCTTTGCTAAAGCAGATGATCCCAGAGCACATCAGCCTGATCGACACCGGTGCTGCGGTAGCACGGCAACTTCAGCGCCTGTTGGCAGAACGTGAATTGCTCGCTGAGGGGCCTGCTCGCGCCGCACAGTTCTGGACGAGCGCCGATCCGGAACATTTTAGTAATGTGTTGCCGGTACTCTGGAATTCCACCGGCATTGTGCGTAGCTTCGACTTGTAAAAAAAATGTGAAAAAGTCCCGAAACCGTCTGAACTTCTGACTATTCGTCGACTTCTATAGCTTTGAATGTTGAGCTGCACCAAAAAAACCATACGAAAATCGTTCGGAAAAGGATGTTTCTAGTGAAGCGACTATTCTGCTTGGCCGCGATTGCGGCCGCACTGATGGGGCAAAGTATTACTGCACAGGCGGCAGGCGTGGAGTTCGCAGTCGGCGCGACTAGCGACTCAACCATGACCTACCGATTGGGCATGCAGTTCGATTGGGACAAGAGCTGGTGGCAGAGCGATGTGGGTCGCCTGACCGGTTTCTGGAGCGGCGCCTATACCTATTGGGAAGGCGACAAGACGTCCAGCAACAACAGCCTGTCGTTTGCACCGGTGTTCGTTTACGAGTTTGCCGGTCAGAACGTCAAGCCTTACATCGAGGCAGGTGTTGGGGTTGCGTTCTTCTCCGATACCCAGCTGGAAGACAACAACATCGGTCAGTCTTTTCAGTTTGAAGACCGTCTCGGATTCGGTCTGCGCTTTGCGGGCGGTCATGAAGTCGGGATTCGGGCTACGCACTATTCCAATGCCGGCCTGGCCAGCCACAATGACGGTGTAGAAAGCTACGCCCTGCACTACACGTTGCCGTTGTAAGCATTGATCAAAATGTGGGAGCAAGCCAGCTCCCACATTTTATCTGCGGTGATCCAAAAATCACCGATACGCCGTCGTAATCCCCTGTCTTTCCTCGATGCATTCCGGTGCACCCATCTCGAATTCCCGGCAGATCAGCGGACGCTTTTCGTAAATCGTGCACATCATGGTGTTGCGATCCAGCGCAGCGCACCAGCCGTCATCCAGACGCAGCATCACTTCCCCGCCCCAGTCATCGGTATCGATAAAACGTTCAGGCACGCCCGTGTCCGTGATCAGCATGACTTCGAGCTGACAGCAGCACGCTGCGCAGGTCGAGCACGTGACGGCCGGCTCGGCGATTTGCATATGGGGAATGGTCTTCATGGCGCGCAGTGTAAGGCAGTGGACCTTATGAGTGTAAAAGGCCTGACAGACGTTTAACGATGGGTGTCCGAGGCCAGTCGCTGGGCCATGAAATGCAGCGTGGGAAACAGCATCGCCCACAGTAAGCCGATGCCGATCAGCGTCACCCATTGTCCGTAGGGAAATTGCACCCCTGCCAGTTGGCCGCCTGCGTAATACGACAGCGGCCCACCGATCGCGCCCAATGCACTGGCGAGCCACCACGGATGGGCGCTCCAGGCCAGGCAGTGGCGCAAGGTCGTCGCCAACAGCGCCCATAGCAACATCAGCCAAAGCGGTATGAGGGGTGCCACATCGGAGAAATCGAACACCCCTAACCAGCGCAATGTACTGTCCACGGTCGTGCCCAACAGAACCACGCTGAGGATCAGTCGGCCTTCATCCGCCCAACGACTTATCCACAGCAGATGAATCAGCAACGCTGCCAATGGCACCAACAACCAAAGACTGTCGCCACCACCCACGCACGCGAACCAGCCCAATTGAAACAACGCGGCATTGGTCAGGCGTTCAAGCATCGAAACGGCCCAGCAGCGGTGCGGTGATTGCTGACGGTTTCGCCAACAGCAATTGCGCCGTGCCGATGGTACGTTCCAGAAAGCCACCTTCGCAGTAACACAGGTAAAACTCCCACAGACGCAGGAAATAATCGTCGTAACCCAATTCGCTCAGGCGGCCGTGGGCCCGGCGAAAGTTCTCGTGCCACAGGCGCAGTGTCCGGGCGTAATGCAGGCCGAAATCTTCCATGTGCAGCAGGTTCATGTCGGTGTCGCGGCTGACGATCTCCAGCATCTTTTGCACGCAGGGCAGGGCGCCGCCGGGGAAGATGTAACGCTGAATGAAGTCGACGTTGCTCTTGGCCTGTTCGTAGCGTTGATCGCGAATGGTGATGGCCTGCAACAGCATCAGTCCGTTGCTCTTGAGCAGATGCGCGCATTGCTTGAAGTAGGTCGGCAGAAAGCGATGCCCGACGGCTTCGATCATCTCGATCGACACCAGCTTGTCGTATTGGCCCGTCAGATCGCGATAATCGGACAGCAGCAGCGTCACCTGATCTTGCAGCCCGAGCGCTTCAATACGTTGTGCGGTAAAGGCGTATTGTTCTTTGGAAAGCGTCGTGGTGGTGACCTTACAGCCGTACTGCTGCGCGGCATACAGCGCCATGCTGCCCCAACCTGTGCCGATTTCCAGCAAGTGATCGGTCGGCTTGAGCGCCAGCTTCTGACAAATCCGCTCAAGCTTGTTCAACTGCGCTTGCTCAAGGCTGTCTTCGGGCGTCAGGAACTGGGCCGCCGAATACATCATGGTTGGATCGAGAAACTGTTCGAACAGGTCGTTGCCGAGGTCGTAATGGGCGGCGATGTTCTTCTGCGAACCCTTGCGGGTATTGCGGTTCAGCCAGTGCAGCCCTTGAACGAATGGCCGGCCGAGTTTCGCCAGGCCGCCTTCCAGCGCGTCCAGCACTTCAAGGTTGCTGACAAACACCCGCACCACCGATGTCAGGTCAGGCGAACTCCAGTAGCCGTGAATAAACGCTTCCCCGGCACCGATGGAACCGTTGCTCGCCACCAGTCCCCACGCGGCGGCATTGAGGATATGGATCTCTCCCAGCAAATGACTGCCCTGGGTGCCGAAGACGTGGCGTTCTCCGTCTTCGACCACCACCAGTTGCCCGTGCTTGAGGTGTGTCAACTGACGCAGTACGCCCCGACGCAACAGCGTTCCGGTCAGGCCGTTGGTACTAAGCAGGGGGGCTTTGGCCGTGACGCTAGAGGATTTCATGGCGGCGATCCTTGGGGGGAACTGTGGCGATTTGATAGCTGCCGTCGGCAGGTCGATGAGCAAATATGGGTGTGCCCTTCAGCAGCAGGCGTATGGCCTGCCAGTAAATCGCCAGGCAGGTTTTCGCTGTCATCCACGGAAAACGCCGCAGGTAACGGTGCAGGCTGGCGCGATCCAGGGACTCACGTTGCAGATTGAGCGTGGCGTCGAAAAGCTTCAGTTCGCCCTGCCAGTCAGCCATGTGCACGCCCAGTTTTTTGGCGGCGGGGCTGAAGCTCATTCGGTATTCAAGATCACGGGGCAAGAACGGCGAGACGTGAAAGGCCTTGGCCACGGCGAAGTGCTGATGGAAGTCGCTCAGATCTTGCGGGGCGTTGGCCGGCAACACGTAGTGATAGCGTTCGCGCCAGGGCGTGTTACTGACTTCGCAGAGAATCGCTGCCAGTTGACCGTCCGCTTCATGGCAATAGAAAAAGCTCACCGGATTGAACGACAAACCCCAGCTGCGGGCTTGAGTCAGCAGGCAGATCGAGCCTTGTGGAACATGTCCGAGCGCTTCGCCGACCTGCAGGCGCACCGCATCGATCAGACGCATGCCGCTGCGGGTGTAGGTTCTGAGGTAATCGGTTTCGCGAAATGAGAATGGCGAAAAGCGACTATTGCCCGACATCGGCGATAACCCCAGCACCTCGTCCTGCTCATCGAGGTCCAGGTACAGCAGACCGATCCGGTAGCGGAATTCATGACGCCGCGGGGCGAATCGCCGATGGGCGATCCAGCCGCTGTAGAGGGCGCTGTTCACAGCAGCTCTCCAAACGCATGGGCAACCCGCAACGCACTGACTACGCCATCCTCGTGAAAACCGTTTGCCCAATACGCACCGCAATACCAGGTGTGCTCAGTGCCGTTCAATTCCTCCCAGCGCGCCTGGGCGGCAACGGCGGCCAGGCTGTATTGCGGATGCGCGTAAGTGTATTTGGCGAGGACCTTGAAGGGACTGATGCCCGCACTCTGGTTCAGGCTGACACAGAACGTGGTGTCGCTCTGGATGCCTTGCAGGATGTTCATGTCGTACGTCACGGCGGCGTGGGTATGGCCTGGGCCACCGAGGCGATAATTCCAGCTGGCCCAGGCAAGTTTGCGCTGGGGTAGCAAGCGCGTGTCGGTGTGCAGCACCACCTCATTGTCGGCATAGGGCAGGGCGCCGAGGATCGATTGTTCCGCGTCGCTCGGTG
Organism: Pseudomonas sp. LBUM1643; assembly: GCF_059716215.1. Classification (NCBI taxonomy): domain Bacteria; kingdom Pseudomonadati; phylum Pseudomonadota; class Gammaproteobacteria; order Pseudomonadales; family Pseudomonadaceae; genus Pseudomonas; species Pseudomonas sp. LBUM1643. Next base: position 5,442,725 of record NZ_CP166813.1, on the reverse strand, counting down.
CCGCGAGCAGTTTCAATGCCTGATCGCTGTGGCAGGCGAACACCACTTTGTCGAACCGCTCGATACCGGCGGCGCTGTGGATAACCACACCCTCCTCGTCGCGCTCGACCCGGGTCACCGGACAATTCAACCGGATGCGTTCACGGAATGAAGCAGTCAATGGTTCGATGTAGGCGCTGGAGCCGCCTTCGATCACCCGCCATTGCGGCCGATTGTTGATGGACAGCAAGCCGTGATTCTTGAAAAACCGTACAAACAACTGCAACGGAAAACCGAGCATGTCGGCCATGGACATCGACCAGATCGCCGCGCCCATCGGGACGATGTAATGCAGGATGAAACGCTCACCATAGCCACCGGCCTTGAGGTAATCATCCAGCGTGGTGTTGATGTCGATTCGCTCTTCCTGGAGGTCGCGTAGCGCCTCCTTATTGAAGCGCTGGATGTCACGCAACATGCCCCAGAACCCTGGTGACAACAGATTGCGACGCTGGGCAAAGAGGCTGTTGAGGTTGTTGCCGTTGTACTCCAGGCCACTGTCCGGATCGCTGACCGAGAAGCTCATCTCGGTGGGTTTGAAGCCCACGCCAAGCTGTTCCAGCAAGCGAATGAAATTGGGGTAGGTCCAGTCATTGAACACGATGAACCCGGTGTCCACGGCGTAGCTTCGACCGTCGACAGTCACGTCCACGGTGTGGGTGTGCCCGCCGATCCAGTCGCCGGCTTCGAACAGGGTGATCTCGTGACTGCGGTTGAGCAGATAGGCGCTCGTCAGCCCCGAGATACCGCTGCCGATGATGGCGATGTTCACGGTGTGTCCCTGATGGGCGGATTGCTGCGCACCATGCGTTTGCCGATCTCGAGCTGGATGCGATTGGGCAGTTTCGACAACGGCCACAGGGCGGCCATGAACAGTGCCGGAAACGCGATCTCCAGTGGACGGTTCGCAAGTTTTGCAAAAATGTGCCGCGCTGCTTTATCCACAGGCCAGCTGAGGGGCATCGGGAAATCGTTTTTGGCCGTGAGCGGTGTATCGACAAAGCCCGGGCTGACCACCGTGACCTCGATGCCCTCAGACGCCACATCAATGCGCAGCGATTCGAACAGGTAACGAAGGCCTGCCTTCGACGCGCCATAGGCTTCGGCTCGGGGCAGCGGAAGGTAGGTCACGGAGCTTGCCATGCCGACCAGATGCGGCGCCGTCCCGGCGCGCAACAAGGGTAAGGCCGCTTCAATGCAGTAGGCGCTGGCGAGGAGATTGGTCCGCACCACGTGCTCGATGATCGACGCATCGAACTGTTGGGCATCGACGTATTCGCACGTGCCGGCGTTAAGGATAACCGTGTCCAGCGATCCCCAGTCTTCAGCAATCTGTTCGCCGATCTCGCGCACTTTCTGGCTGTTGGTCAGATCACCAGGCACGACCAGCACTTGCCCCGGATAGCGTTGGGACAAGACTTTCAAAGGCGCCACCGAGCGTGAGCTCACGGCCAGGTGTGCGCCGGTCTTGAGTATTTCTTCAGCCAGCGCGGCACCGATACCGCTGCTGGCGCCAGTCAACCAATACCGTCGTGGAGGTGTAAGACTCATCCCATTCTCCTTTTCAATCTTGCGCCTGCCGCGAGGGCAGGTTTTTGAATGCGGCCAGAGCGCGCTGTCGAGACGTGCTCAGGTTGACGATGGGCGATGGATAATCCGCCACGCCGAACAACCCACCGACGTCTGCCGGGTTGTGCACTTGCTTCTTGTCCAGTCCGGCCAGCTCAGGCAGCCAGTGCTTGATAAACACGCCTTCGGCGTCGAATTTCTCGGACTGGCTCAGCGGGTTGAATATCCGGAAGTAGGGCGCCGAGTCGGTGCCGGTGGATGAGCTCCACTGCCAGCCACCGTTGTTCGCCGCCAGGTCACCATCGATCAGGTGACGCATGAAAAAGCGTTCGCCTTCGCGCCAGTCGATCAGCAGGTTTTTGGTCAGGAACATCGCCACCACCATGCGTAGGCGGTTGTGCATCCAGCCGGTTTCAAGCAATTGGCGCATGGCCGCGTCGATGATCGGCAGCCCCGTGCGGGCCTGCTGCCAGGCCAACAGTTCATCCGGGGCGTCGCGCCACGCGAGCGCTTCGGTCTCCGGGCGAAAAGCACGGTGGCGAGAAACCCGTGGGTAGCCCACCAGGATGTGTTTGTAGAACTCGCGCCACAGCAGTTCATTGATCCAGGTGACTGCGCCGACTTTGCCGCTTTCGAACTCCCCTTGGTTGCTTTGCAAGGCTGCGTGCAGGCACTGGCGAGGGGAAACGACCCCGGCCGCCAGATAGGCTGAGAGCTGGCTGGTGCCCGGTTTGGCGGGGAAGTCGCGCTCGTTTTTGTAGTAATCGATCTGTGCGTCGGCGAAGGCATCGAGACGCAGGCGGGCTTGCGCTTCGCCGGCCGGCCAGAGTGCTCGCAGCCGTTCGCCGGGCGTTTCGAAGCCCTCGACACTGGCAGGGATTTTGTCGCTGGCGATGTCTAGCGAATCCTGCGCTGCGGGTTTCACGACCATGGCGGGTATCGAGCGGTGCAGACGTTCGTAGCAGACCTTGCGAAATTGACTGAAGACCTGAAAGTAAGTCCCGGTCTTGGTCAGCACGCTGCCAGGTTTGAAAAACAGCTGATCGAGATAGCTGTAAAAGCCGATGCCTTCGGCATTCAGTGCTTCGCCAACCTGCTCGTCACGCCGGCTTTCATTGATGCCGTATTCCTCGTTGACGTGGACCGCTTCGACCTTCAATTGCTGGCAGAGATCGAGCAAGACCTTCGGCGCGTCATCCCACCGTGAGGCCTCGCGGATCAGCAGGGGGATGTTCAATTCTCCCAATGCGCGGCTCAATTCGCTCAGGTTGCGCAGCCAGAAATCCACTTTGCACGGCGCGTCGTCATGCTCCAGCCATTGCTGCGGGCTCAACACATACACCGCCACGCACGGGCCGCGTGCCGCAGCTGCGCTGAGCGCCGTGTTGTCGAGTAGGCGCAAGTCGCTGCGCAGCCAGATCAATTGCATGGTGGTGTCCGTACGGTTATTCAGCAGAGCCATTAAATGAGCCCCTGCTGAACGAGGTTCTGGTGAGCCGACAAGGGATCTTCGGCCAGGAACAAATCAGCGATCCCGGAAGTTCTTACGGACAACTCGGCGCAATGGATGCATACCGTTGGGCCGGCAATCATTTTTGGGCAACTCACGCCGCTCAATAGTTTCATCAGCTGCGACAGGTTCATGGCTTTGCTGGAATACAGCAGCACGCCGCGAGCCTTCAAATGATCCACCGCCAGCGCCAGTTCACCGGCCGGCAGCGGCCAGTCGAACACCTCGACCGGGCAATCGGCGCTACTGACCAGCCAGGCGGTGAGCCACAGGTCAGGCTCCAGCGGCAGGTCCGAGTGGTTGATTAAGAGCAGCGGCGCGGTGCGTAATTGACGGTTGTTGTGGTAAATGCGCGCGCCAAACTTGCTGCGCAGCCAGGAGTAAAAAAACACGCGTTCCATTTGCGCGCCGAACTGGCCTTTCCAGCGTTGCTCCAGGTCCGCCAACAGTGGCATCAGTAACTGCTCGCACAAGGTGCGTGGCGGGTACAGCGCCATCGCCTGATTGACGGTGTCGTCCAGGGTGCGCTCGTTTAGCTGCGTTACGGCTTGCAGCAACGTATGCCGCAGCACGTGCCAATCGCTTTCGACGGGTACGTTCAAGGCTTGTGGGGTATCGAGCAGTTGCTTGACCTGACTGACGGCCACGCCACGATTGAGCCAGGTGAGAATGGTCAGAATGCGTTGCACGTGCTCGGCGGAAAACAGTCGATGACCTTTGGGCGTGCGCTGGGGCACGATCAGGCCGTAACGCCTTTCCCAGGCGCGCAAGGTGACCGCGTTGACGCCGGTCTGCCGCGCGACTTCGCGGATGGGCAGCCAGCCTTCGTCGAGCGCTTTTTTGAAATCATCGCCCAGGTCTTCGCTGGCGCTGGTGTCGAGTCGGTCGTTCATTAGATCGCGTTTCGCAGGCTGAGGTTTTCCGGGTGCGGTTGCAGGTAAACCTGTTGCGCAATGTAGGGATCCGGGTGTTGGCGGAAGTAGTGTTTGAGCAGCGTCAAAGGCACCACCAGCGGCACGATGCCGTGGCGGTATTGGCCGATAACGTGCTGCACTTCCTGTTTGTCTTCAGCGCTGATCACCTGCTTGAGGTAACCGCTGATGTGCTGCAGGACATTGCTGTGGGTGCGTCGAGTGGCGCATTTCTTCAAGGCTGCCATCAGCTCGCTGAAATAGCGCGGGCCCAACTCGATCGGGTCGGTCTGGCCCATGTTCCCCAGCAGATTGCCCAGGGTTTTGTACTGCACCGGGTTGTGGGCCATCAGCAGGTATTTGTAGCGCGAGTGAAAGTCGGTGAGGCCGCGGCGGGTCAGGCCTTCTTTCAACAGTTGTTGCCAGGCGCTGTAGGCGAAAACCCGAGTCAGGAAGTTCTCGCGCAGCACTGGATCATTCAGCCGCCCGTCTTCCTCCACCGGTAAATCCGGGTGTCGCGAGCAGAAAGCCTGGGCGTAGATACCGCGTCCACCGCCATCCACAGGCGCACCGTTGGCGTGGTAGACCTTGACCCGGTCCAGGCCGCAGGAAGGGGATTTCTGCATGAAGATGTAGCCGCAGATGTCGTCCAGCTCCGCCGCCATTTTTTCACCGTACTCAGCCAGGGGGCGGGTAACGTTGAGTTCTGGAAGGACGGTGCCGACGGCTTGAGGTTGTTCAGGATCACCGACCAGACGGATCGGTTGGCGAGGAATTCCCAGGCCAATGGCGACTTCCGGGCAGACCGGGACGAAATCGAAGTATTCAGTGAGGGTGCGACTGCACAGGCGCGATTCCTTGTGTCCGCCGTTAAAGCGTACTTCGGCGCCCATCAGGCAGGCGCTGATGGCAATCTTCGGTTTCACGGTGGCAGGGGTCATCGGAACACCTCGAATCTAAACTTGTACAGATGCGAGGTTCTGTACAACATAAGCTCATCATAGATTCGAAGCTGTACAAGTCAAATTATTTGTATAGGTATTTGCCGGCCTCCTACAACCAACCCATTTTCCATTGGTCCTGATTGCGAAGGCCCTGCCATTCAAACCGTTCGCTGCGCTTGGTCAACACCGCCTGGATTTCAACTTCCAGCACGACGCCTTCCTCATCACGGAACAGCTCGGTCACCAAAAAATGTTTTTCACGGTTTTGCGGGTGGGCTGCTGTCCACTTCGACAGCAGCAATTTGCCTGGATTGATGCGATTCACTGCAGGTGCTCGTGCAAGCGGCGGGCTGCTTCCTGGCCGCTGAGCCAGGCGCCTTCGACGCGGCCAGACAGGCACCAGTCGCCACAGGCATACAGGCCCAGATCGGCGTCGGCCAGCGTGCCCCATTCGTGGCTGGTGGCGGGACGGGCGTAGAGCCAACGGTGAGCCAGGCTGAACGTCGGCGCAGGCATGGCGCTGTGCAGCAGCTCGGCGAAGGCACCATGCAATTGCTCGATAACGGCTTCCTTGGACAGGTCGATGTGCTGTCGGCTCCAGGCGCTCGTGGCATGCAGTACCCACGTGTCCAGCGTGTTGTCACGCCCGGGTTTACTGCGGTTACGCGCCAGCCAGTCGAGCGGGCTGTCTTGCACGAAGCAACCTTCCATGGGGGTATCCAGTGGCGTATCGAAGGCTAGGGCAATCGCCCAGGTCGGGTCCATCTTCACTCCGGCAGCAGCCCCGGCGAGTTTCGGTGCAGAGGCCAGCAATGCCGTCGCCTGAGGGGCTGGCGTGGCGATGACCACATGACTGAACGGGCCGTGCGTGAACCCTTCGGCGTCCTGCAAATGCCAGTGCTCTTCTCCGCGATAGACCTCGGTGATCCGGCAAGCGAACTGCACCTCCAGATTGCCGAGCAGACCGCGGGTGATCGCGCTCATGCGGGGCGTGCCGACCCAGCGAGTCTGTTCATCCGGTGACAAATTGAGCTGGCCACCGTGGTAGGTATAAAGCTGCGGCGTCCACTCGGCGACCCAACCAAGGGTTTGCCAACGCTGAACTTCTGTAACGAACCGACGGTCACGCGCAGTGAAATACTGTGCGCCCATGTCCAGAGCGCCGGCGTCACTGCGCTTGCTCGACATTCGTCCGCCGCTTCCGCGACTTTTATCGAAAAGTTGAACGACATGCCCGAGCTCTGTCAGGGCTTGGGCGGCTGAGAGCCCGGCGATGCCGGTGCCGATGATTGCGATAGGTACAGTCATAGGGGCCTCGTTTACCTTTCTGTACAGACTACGCTGGGGTTGAAACCTGTACAATATTGTTTTTTGGTATAACTTTTAGCGTTCTAGTTCTGACAGGTTGGCCTATTGTTAAACACAGACACTGCCCGATACCAAAGATCCCTGCTTATAAAAATAGACTAGTGAGCAGGATAAAAGGCCACGCGAGGAAGAAGTCATGCACATATTGCTGACCGGCGGTACTGGTTTGATAGGGCGTCAGCTCTGCCGACACTGGCTGAGCGAGGGACATAGCCTGACGGTCTGGAGCCGCGAGCCGGAGAAAGTCGCGAAAATCTGTGGTCCCAAGGTGCGCGGAATTTCTCGATTGGAGGACATCGGCGAGGAAACGGTGGACGCCATTATCAATCTGGCCGGCGCGCCAATTGCAGATCGTCCATGGACGACCAAGCGCAAGGCGTTGTTGTGGAGCAGCCGGATTACGCTGACCGAACACCTGCTGGCCTGGCTCGAGACCCGCGAGCAGAAACCCGACGTGCTGATTTCCGGTTCTGCTGTCGGTTGGTATGGCGACGGGGGCGAACGGGAATTGACCGAGGAATCTGCACCGGTCATCGATGATTTCGCCAGTCAGCTGTGCATCGCCTGGGAGGAAACCGCACAGCGGGCCGAGGCGTTGGGTATTCGCGTGGTCCTGGTCCGCACGGGGTTGGTGCTATCGGCCGATGGCGGCTTTTTGTCGCGCCTGTTGCTGCCATTCAAACTGGCGCTGGGCGGGCCTATTGGCAATGGTCGGCAATGGATGCCGTGGATTCATATCCACGATCAAATCGCCTTGATTGATTTTCTTCTTCATCAGAAAAATGCCAGCGGTCCTTATAATGCCTGCGCACCGAAACCGGTGCGCAACAGCGAGTTCGCCAAGACGTTGGGTGCTGTACTGCATCGTCCCGCGTTCATGCCGATGCCGGCCCTGGCGTTGAAGGTGTGCCTGGGCGAGCTGTCATTGCTGTTGTTGGGCGGCCAAAAGGCCATGCCGGTCCGCTTGCTGGAAGCGGGTTTCACTTTCCGGTTCACTGATTTGCGCGCGGCTCTGGACGACCTGTCCAGCCGCCTTTGAAATAGGACGTTGCATGACCGATCACGCATTGCTTCTGGTCAACCTGGGCTCACCGGCCTCCACTTCGGTGGCGGATGTGCGCAGTTACCTCAATCAATTTCTGATGGACCCGTATGTGATCGACCTGCCGTGGCCGGTGCGCCGTTTGCTGGTATCGCTGATCCTGATCAAGCGGCCGGAGCAGTCGGCCCATGCCTACGCGTCCATCTGGTGGGAAGAGGGTTCACCGCTGGTGGTGCTCAGCCGTCGCCTGCAACAGGCGATGACCTCGCAGTGGACCCATGGGCCGGTTGAGCTGGCGATGCGTTACGGCGAACCGTCGATCGAGACCAAACTGCAGCAGCTCGCCGCTCAAGGCCACAAACGCATCACCCTCGCGCCGCTTTATCCACAGTTCGCCGACAGCACCGTGACCACGGTGATTGAAGAAGCCAAACGCGTCGTGCGCGAGAAGAAACTCGACGTGCAGTTCTCGATTCTCCAGCCGTTTTACGATCAGCCGGAATACCTCGATGCGCTGGTCGCCAGTGCCAAGCCGTATCTGGCGCAGGATCACGATCACCTGCTGCTAAGTTTCCACGGTTTGCCGGAACGTCACCTGACCAAGCTCGACCCCACCGGCCAGCATTGCTTCAAGAATGCGGATTGCTGCAAGAACGCTACGCCTGAAGTGTTGGCTACCTGTTACCGCGCGCAATGCCTGCGCAGCGCTGCCGAATTCGCTAAACGCATGGGGTTGCCGGACGGTAAATGGTCGGTGTCGTTCCAGTCGCGCCTGGGTCGGGCGAAATGGATCGAACCCTACACCGAAGCCCGTTTGCACGAACTGGCCAAAAGCGGCGTGAAGAAAATTCTGGTGATGTGCCCGGCGTTCGTTGCCGATTGCATCGAGACACTGGAGGAGATTGGCGATCGCGGGCTGGAGCAATTCCGCGAAGCGGGAGGGGAGGAACTGGTGCTGGTGCCTTGCCTCAACGATGATCCGCAGTGGGCGCGGGCATTGAATGCCTTGTGTGAACGAGCGCCGTTGGCCCTATAAGAATACGACCTGTGGCGAGGGAGCTTGCTCCCGCTGGGCTGCGAAGCGGCCCCAAAATTCTCGCAGTCGAAAAAGATTTTGTGAGTGCTACGCACTCAAGCGGGAGCAAGCTCCCTCGCCACAGGGGATGTGTGCGCTGTTAAAGCAGCGGCTCATCCGCCTTCTTGTGCTTCCAGCTGTCATTGCCTGGCAGCAACAGATTCAGCGCAATCGCCACCACCGCGCACAGCGCGATGCCTTTGAGGCCGAAGTCGTCCGGGCCTGTCCCTGTACCGACCAGCACACCGCCAATCCCGAACACCAGGGTCACCGAAACAATCACCAGATTACGTGCCTCGCCCAGGTCGATCTTGTGGCGAATCAGCGTGTTCATGCCCACTGCAGCAATCGAACCGAACAACAGGCAGAGAATCCCGCCCATCACCGGCACTGGAATGCTTTGCAGCAGCGCGCCGAACTTGCCCACAAACGCCAGGCTGATGGCAAAGATCGCCGCCCAGGTCATGATTTTCGGGTTGTAGTTCTTGGTCAGCATCACCGCGCCAGTCACTTCGGCGTAGGTGGTGTTGGGTGGGCCGCCGAACAGACCGGCTGCGGTGGTCGCAATCCCGTCACCGAGCAGGGTGCGATGCAAGCCAGGCTTTTTCAGGTAGTCGCGACCGGTCACGCTGCCGACGGCAATCACACCGCCGATGTGCTCGATCGCTGGCGCCAGGGCCACTGGAACGATAAACAGAATCGCCTGCCAGTTGAATTCCGGCGCAGTGAAGTGCGGGATGGCGAACCAGGGTGCCGCGGCGATCTTGGCGGTATCCACCACACCGAAGTAGAAGGCCATGGCAAAGCCGACCAGCACGCCGGAGATGATCGGCACCAGGCGGAAAATGCCTTTGCCGAACACCGCCACGATCAGTGTGGTGAGCAATGCCGGCATCGAGATCAGCATCGCCGTCTGGTAATGAATCAGTTCAGAGCCATCGCCAGCCTTGCCCATCGCCATGTTGGCGGCAATCGGTGCCATAGCCAGGCCGATGGAGATGATCACCGGACCAATCACCACCGGTGGCAGCAGCCGGTCGATAAAACCGGTGCCTTTGATCTTCACGGCCAGGCCGAGAAAGGTATAGACGAAGCCTGCCGCCATGACGCCGCCCATGGTCGCCGCGAGCCCGAACTGGCCCTTGGCAAGAATGATCGGGGTGATAAAGGCGAAACTCGATGCCAGAAACACCGGTACCTGACGGCCGGTGACGATCTGGAACAGAATCGTCCCCAGCCCTGCGGTAAACAGCGCTACGTTTGGATCGAGGCCGGTAATCAGCGGCATCAATACCAGGGCGCCGAATGCTACGAACAGCATCTGTGCGCCGGACAACACCGTGCGCCAGAGCGGATCGTTGAACTCTTCCTGCATGCTCAAGCGTCCTTCTGCTTGGTGCCGAAGATCTTGTCACCCGCATCACCGAGGCCCGGAATGATGTAACCGTGCTCGTTCAGTCGTTCGTCGATGGATGCGGTGTAGATGGTCACGTCCGGGTGAGCCTTCTCCACGGCGGCAATGCCTTCGGGCGCGGCAACCAGCACCATGGCGCGGATGTCGCGGCAACCGGCTTTTTTCAGCAGGTCGATGGTGGCAACCATGGAGCTGCCGGTGGCGAGCATCGGGTCGATGATCATTGCCAGGCGCTCGTTGATTTCCGGGACCAGTTTTTCCAGGTAGGTGTGTGCCTGCAACGTTTCTTCATTGCGGGCCACGCCCACGGCGCTGACTTTTGCGCCCGGGATCAGGCTCAGAACGCCTTCAAGCATGCCGATGCCGGCACGCAGGATCGGTACCACGGTAATTTTCTTGCCGGCGATTTTCTCGACCGACACGGTTCCGCACCAGCCTTCGATATCGTAGGCTTCCAGCGGCAAGTCTTTGGTGGCTTCATAGGTCAGCAGGGCACCGACTTCCTGAGCGAGCTCACGGAAATTCTTGGTGCTGATGTCTGCGCGGCGCATTAGGCCAAGTTTATGACGGATCAGCGGATGGCGGATCTCGAGGATGGGCATGGGAAAAGCTCCGGCGGCGGGCAAAAAAAGCGGCCTAGATTAATCTATCCGAGAGTGTTGTCCTATAGACATAGAGTACGTTAGTCCACAAACGCTTGATCTGGCCGGGCGGGATGCGTACCTTTGCCCGCTTTTCCCGAATACGTCCCCCTGGAGAGCGCCATGTCCGCTGATCTCGAGCATATCCGTCAAATCATGCGAGAGGCTGACTGCCTGTACACCGAAGCTGAAGTCGAGGCGGCCATCGCCCGCGTCGGTGCGCACATCAACGAGCAACTGGCTGACAGCAATCCGGTGGTGTTCTGTGTGATGAACGGCGGCCTGATTTTCGCTGGCAAGCTGCTCACCCATCTGCAATTCCCGCTGGAAGCGTCCTACCTGCACGCCACCCGTTATCGCAACGAAACCAGCGGCGGCGACCTGTTCTGGAAAGCCAAGCCGGAAGTTTCGTTCATCGACCGTGATGTGCTGATCATCGACGACATCCTCGATGAAGGTCACACCCTGGGCGCGATCATCGACTTCTGCAAACATGCCGGCGCGCGCAAAGTGCACACCGCGGTACTGATCGACAAAGACCACGACCGCAAGGCTCGCCCGGATCTGAAAGCCGACTTCGTCGGTCTGCCGTGCATCGACCGTTACATTTTCGGTTACGGCATGGATTACAAAGGTTACTGGCGCAACGCCAACGGGATTTTTGCCGTTAAAGGAATGTAATCAATGACCACGCCGAGCTTTCTTGATCAAACGCTGTTCGCTGAGTTGGCCGAGAAAGCCGCGGCTAATCCCCGGGGGCGCCAACATCACAACTTCCATCAGATGGAAGATGCTTGCCACCGCATGGCGGTCGGGTTGCAGCCGAGCACCTATATCCCGCCGCATCGCCACCTTGGCGAGAACAAGGCCGAAACCTTGCTGGTCCTCAAAGGGCGGCTTGGTTTGTTGATCTTTGATGAGTCGGGCGGGGTAGTCAGCAAGCGCATCCTGCAGGCTGGTGGCGATTGCATCGGCGTGGACCTGCCCACTGGCGTGTTCCATGGACTGGTGGTGCTGGAAGCCGACAGCCTGATGTTCGAATGCAAGGCCGGTCCTTACCGCCCGGTCGGTGACGGTGAGCTGGCAGATTGGGCACCGCGCGAAGGCCAGCCGGGCGTTGCCGAGTATCAGGCCTGGATGCGCGCGCAGTTCGATTGATATTCATGAGAGATCAAAAGATCGCAGCCTGCGGCAGCTCCTACATTTGGAATGCGTTTCCCCTGTAGGAGCTGCCGAAGGCTGCGATCTTTTGCTTTTAAACCCGTGATAGAGTGCCCGGCTTCGACCTGGGAGCCCGTCATGAGCCTTTTGATTCGCAGCTGCGTCGCCCTGTTGCTGACGGTCAGCCTGCCGCTGGCCGCCGCCCCTGCGCCCATGCACGCGCAACTTCTTCCCCTGGATGACCTGAACCTGCGTGACGCCGAACCGGACCTGCAACAGTTGTTGCAGGTTACGGAATACTCGGTAGTGGTGGGCAGTCAGCGCCAGTCCAATCAGCAACCGATTCCCGTCACGTCACCGTTGATGATCCGCCTCAAGGGCAAGTCCTTGAATAAGGGGGCGACCATCAATCAGGTGCTGGTCAACTTCGACGGCGAAAGCAAAAGCCTGAAAAAGCCGATCTACGACGATAAAACCAGGACGTTGACGCTTTACTACCCGATGGCACAGTACCGGGTAGTGATGGATCTGTTGCGCAATGACACGGTGTATTGCCAATTCCTCAGCTATGCCAACGGCCATATCTGGGCGGATTTGCACACCGGCAGCGTTCGTCCGCGTTGAGTGCGGCGCCAAGGGAGGGGTAAACTGCCCGCCCCGTGAAATGTCTGCGAGCTGGAGTCGGCAATGCGTAAAGATAAGAAGCAAGTGATTGGTGACGAGATCGGCGATGAGCAGATCAAGTTGTTCCTCGATTTCGAGCCGGTCGACGCCACTTCGCCGTCGCTGCACAAACTGATCAAAGCCTACCGTGGCCTGCGTATCGATGACTTCGAGCGTTTCCTGACGTTCTTCGTCGAGGCGGGTCATGACCTGGACGGCAAGGATGAGCACGGCAACGATTTCGTCGCGGTGATCAAGGATCAGCGCAATGCGGCCGAGTACATTGAGCTGATCGCCAAGGCTCGTGGCTAATCACTTTTCCTTGTGGCGAGGGAGCTTGCTCCCGCTTGAGTGCGCAGCGCTCACAAGATTTTGGGGCCGCTTCGCAGCCCAGCGGGAGCAAGCTCCCTCGCCACAATGGTTGTTTCACTGCCCATAAAAAAACGCCCCGGTCTCAATGAGAACGGGGCGTTTTTTATTGGGACCGAATCAAGCGTAGCTTTCGGTCTCGCTGCTGGCTTCAACCAGTTCCAGGGCGACGTTGTTCTGCGTGTTGATCTTGCGATACAGCGCAGCGTCGGTTTCCAGAACCTTTTCCCGGGCCGGGAAGATTTCTGCCAGCTTGGCAGCCCATTCAGTGGATGCCTTGTTCGGGAAGCATTTTTCGATCAGCTCAAGCATGATCGAAACCGTCACCGAAGCACCTGGCGAAGCGCCGAGCAGTGCCGCCAGGGAACCGTCCTTGGCCGCGACCAGCTCGGTGCCGAACTGCAGCACGCCGCCTTTTTTCGGGTCTTTCTTGATGATCTGCACCCGTTGGCCGGCCACTTCCAGGCGCCAGTCTTCGGCTTTCGCTTCAGGGTAGAAACGACGCAGGGAATCCAGGCGCTGCTCCATCGACTGCATCACTTCGCTGACCAGGTATTTGGTCAGGTCCATGTTGTTTTTCGCCACCGCCAGCATCGGGCCGATGTTGCCGGCGCGAACCGACATCGGCAGGTCCATGAAGGAACCGTGCTTGAGGAACTTGGTAGTGAAACCGGCGTAAGGTCCGAACAGCAGGGACTTCTTGCCATCGACGACACGGGTGTCCAGGTGCGGCACGGACATCGGTGGCGAACCCACGGCTGCCTGGCTGTACACCTTGGCCTGGTGGTGCTTGACCACTTCCGGGTTGTCGCAGCGCAGCCACTGGCCACTGATCGGGAAGCCGCCGAAGCCTTTGCTCTCTTCAATGCCCGACGCCTGCAGCAGCGGCAGTGCTGCGCCGCCTGCGCCGAGGAAGACGAACTTGGCGTCGACTTCACGGGTGTTACCGCTGTTCACGTCCTTGATGCTGACGGTCCAGCCACCGTTGTTGCGCTTGAGGCCGGTCACTCGCTTGCAGTACTTGACCTGGGCATCGGGTGCGCTGGTCAGGTGCTTGAGCAGTTGATTGGTCAGGGCGCCGAAGTTGACGTCGGTGCCGTTCATCACGCGGGTGGCCGCGATGACTTCGTCAGCCGGACGGCCTGGCATCATCAGCGGCATCCACTCGGCCATGGTGGCCTTGTCTTCGGTGTATTCCATGTCTGAGAACGCGTGGTGCTTGCTCAACACATTGAAGCGTTCCTTGAGGAACGACACACCACCGTCACCTTGCACGAAGCTCAGGTGCGGTACCGGGCTGATGAACGATTTGCACGAGCCGAAGGTGCCTTTTTTGGTCAGGTACGACCAGAACTGCTTCGACACCTCGAACTGGGTGTTGATGTGCACGGCTTTCTTGATGTCGACGGTGCCGTCGGCGGCCTGTGGCGTGTAATTCAGCTCACACAGCCCGGCGTGACCGGTACCGGCGTTGTTCCACGGGTTGGAACTCTCCGCGGCACCGGAATCCATCAGCTCGACGACTTCCAGCTTGATCGCGGGGTCGAGTTCTTTGAGCAGTACGGCGAGGGTGGCACTCATGATGCCGGCCCCTACGAGTACTACGTCGACTGCTTCGTTATGCGCCATTTAACGCGTCTCCAAAATCTGCAGCACCAAATTGTCGGTATGGCTGCCAGGCGTTCCGGGGCGAGTCAGTGATGCCCCTGGTACTCATGGCACTGTCGCCATGTCCGAATCTTCGCAATTTATCGCAACTTCGACGGACGCTACCGGCCGGGATAATGAGGTCTATGAACTCATTTCAACGCGCGACTGGCAATTCGACTTATGGTCGATACATCCGTTTGTGCAACCAAATCCGTAGCGGACAGGCTTCAGGCTCCGGTATTCGAGGAGTACTCGGTCCTGTGTCGTTGGGCTGTTTCAGACGCTAATGGTGCATGTTCAGACGCAAAACTATTCATTTGCTCGCCACACTCTTGTGAAGTTGTGAAAACCCGTTTTTTTCACGCTCTTTTGAAGACGTGAACCTCAAAAAGGGCTGTCCCAGCCTGGCACTGTGCCCGGATGGATCGCCGTCATGGGTTACATGACCGGCAAAACGGGCAGACAGCTCAGTGACCGAGCGTAATGACAGCTCTGCAGATTCGCGAAAAGTGGGTTTTTTGCTTGAAGAACAGCAAGCGCCAGCTTCACACGATCTGTGTGGGCGGCTCTCTGTGGGCGGTATCGAGGGTCAATACAAGCGCATTGACAATGCTGCGGGGCCCGATCAGGAGACGTCCTTATAATCGGGGGGAGATTGTAACGAAGAAACGCGGGGAAATGGTCGTCAATAATGACTTTTATTAGGCGTCCGGTCAGGTGGTCAACAGTTGTTGGGCCCGTGAGCGAGTCTGGCGCTGGCGGACCCGGGCACTTGGGGGCAGGGGATGGTGCAGCCAGTTGAGGCGGATTTCTTCTATTTCGACCCAGCCGTCACCCATTGGCTGGAGGCTGCACTGCTTGAATGCCTGGCAATGACCGTTGCGGTCGAGCAGGGCGAAGCAGCGATGCAGCGGACGGGGTGCAAACAGCGATATGAGGTAGCGCATGGCCAGGTTCCTTGTTCGGGGACTGATCTGAAGGTTGCCAGTGGGTCGTGACGTGCAAGTGTATGGGCGGTGACAGATCTGTGACATGAACCGCAGTCTGATAGGCGTGTCAGATTCATCTGTAATTGTTGCGCTGGTTTGCCCCGGTGGCGCACCGCTATACTGCCGGCCTGTTTGTGCCTGATTCTGGAGAGAAGAGCATGTTGCAACGCTTGTTGTTCGGTTTGATCACTGTGACCAGTTTGACCCTCGTCGGCTGCGCCCACAGCCCGCAACAACTGAGCCCGGAGCCGAAGCTGACCACTCAGCTGGCGCCGGTTGGCCATGGCCAGCAGGTGGTGGTTCGCGTGGTGGATGGTCGTCCGTCGCCAACCCTGGGCACCCGTGGCGGTATGTACCCTGAAACCAGCGCGATTACTGTGCAGGGCGCACAGATCCTGCCTAAGTTGCAGGCTCAGGCCGAAGCGGCCGTGCGCCTGCTGGGCTTCACGCCTGTCAGCAACGGCATGAACGCGCCGCAGTTGACCGTGACGCTGGCCGAACTGAAGTATCAGTCGCCCAAAGAAGGCATGTACGTGACGGAAGCCACTATTGGCGCGACGTTCCGCTCGGATGTGCAGAACGCTGGTCGTCGTTACAGCGGTCGTTACGGCGCATCCCTGGATCAGCGTTTCGGTATGGCGCCGAATCAGGAGACCAACACCAAACTGGTCAGCGATGTGTTGAGCGATGCGTTGACGCGTCTGTTCAAAGATCCATCAGTGGGTCAGATTCTCGGCCAGTAAATTTTCGCGAGACGAAAAAAACCCGGTGCCAAAAATGGCCCGGGTTTTTTTATGGCGGATACAGAGCCCTTCTGTGGTCAGGCAGCTTGCGAATAAAAGTCCAGCACGCTCACGCCTGTCAGCAAATCGGTCTCCGGCAAGTCCGCGTGCTGATGACCACCCAATGCGCAATACACCAGCCAGTGGCGGTCTTGAACATTGAAGGCGAGGCTTCCCACGAGGTTCTGTTGTTCGTCGCTTTGGGCGATGAGGTAGAGACGATCCTGGTTTTCGGCGTGCAGCATGACGGTTTCCCTGTCGGTTTCGAGGGGCGCCAGACTGCCGCAATTAGATGACGTCGCCGTGACACAAGGCAGTATTGGGTCAATTGCTTCGTTATTTGTCGGAAAGGAAGGGCAGGCGAAGAGGCTTTCGGTAGAATCTGCCGCGCGGTCGCCGGTCCGGCGCCTGCCACACCTGTTTTGCTTGAGGTCCGTGATGTCGCTGCATTTGATGACGCTGTTTACCGCCCATCCCGCCAAACTGATCAACCTGCTGGCCCTGCTGCTTGCCTTCCCTGGCGGCTGGTTGCTGCACGCTACGCGTCGTCGCGAGCAACGCGCGCTGGCCAGTCTTGCGTCTCAGCGCCAGAGCCGCCCGAGCGAAGAGCCGATCCTGGATTGGGCAACCTTGCGCATGAACCGTTTTTTCTATCGATTCGGCTTCGCCTGCCTGGGGCTGGCGTTGCTTGTTTCGTGGATCAGCACGCGCCTTTAAATGTTTTAAAGCAAAAGATCGCAGCCTGCGGCAGCTCCTACAGGGTGAACAAACATCCCGTGTAGGGAGCTGCCGCAGGCTGCGATCTTTTGATCTTTATTACAATGCCAATCCCGCTTTAACCCGGTACTGATTGCGCACCGGCGTCGCATATTGCTGCACCAGGTACGGGCGATGCTCCTGAGGGCATTCGTCCAGGCGACGTTGCCATTCTTCCTGGGCTTTGGCCAGTTCGTCGGCCGCAAACACCTCGGCGGCTTTCGGCACCTGCAATTGTGGGTCGGCGTCTTGCCATTGGGCGTATGCCAGGTAATGCACCGGGAACAAGCGATACCCACCCAGAATCTGCTTGTCCATTTCGATCGCCAATTGCTTGGTGTCGTCGAACATCTGCGTGATCGGTGCGGCAAAATTCACGTGGACTCGACCCTTGTACCCGGTAATGCCTTTGGCAATGCTCACATCATCCTCGCCCGGCACTTTGGTGTAGGTGCCAGTGGTGGCGCGGATAAAGAGTTCGCGAGCCTTGGCCTGATCGCAGGGGTCGTACTCGTAGCTGATCGATACCGGGGTCACGTTCAGCGACCGGATGACTTCACCGAACGGCTCGTCCTTGCGGCTCATGTGAAACATCTTGAGGATCGCCGACTCGGTACGGTCGTCACCGTCTTTGGCCCGACCTTCAGCCTGGGCAATCCAGATCGAGGCGCAATCGTTGCGGATCGAGTGGTTGATGTACGCCGACAGCAGCTGATACGCCGCCATTTTTTCGCGCCGCCCGGTGATCGAGCGGTGCACGATAAAACTCTTGTTGAGGCGCATCAGGTCGCTGACGAACGGCTTCTGCAGCAGGTTGTCGCCGATGGCGATACGCGGGGTCGGCAGGCCGGCGTGGTAAACGGCATAGTTGACGAATGCCGGGTCCATGACGATGTCGCGATGGTTGGCGATGAACAGGTACGCACTGCCGGACTTGAATTGTTCCACGCCGCTGTAGGTCACGCCGTCGGTGGCGCGCTCAATGGTGTGGTCGACGTAAACCTCGACTTTGTCCTGCAGCGTAGCTACCGAATTGACGCCGGCGAACTCACGGCGCAACCGATGAGCTATAAGAGGTTTGAGCGCCCAGCCTAAAGCACCGGCAAAGCGCGGGAAGCGAAAGTGGGTGAGGATATCTAGAAACGCCTTGTCGCTGAGCAGCCGAGCCAGCACCGCTGGGACTTCGCTGTCGTCGTAAGGTCGGATGGTATCGAATTCGCCCATCATGCTCTCTTGTTAGAAACGGCTAGGGTAAGTAAAGGTTTTGATCGAAAACCAACAGGGTACGGTCTGAAAAAGTTAGACAGACAAAAATAGCCCTGCAAATAGACCGGCGATTATACGCACAAGTCACTTGGGAGACCGCGATGCTGGAAGCCGCGAAGTATGAATGTCCGTATTGTGGTGAAGAGGTGGAGACGTCGGTGGACCTGTCAGGGGGCGATCAAACCTATATCGAGGATTGTCAGGTGTGTTGTCGACCCATCACGTTTGTGTTGCAGGTCGAAGGAGAGGAGTGGCATCTCGAAGTTTTCAGCGAAAACGAGTGAGGGGGCGTCCATGCAGCGAATCTACGAACCGGAAAACCTGATGGAAGGCGAGTTGCTGCAGGGCATGCTGGCCAGCGAAGGCATCGAGGCTCATCTGGAGGGACGCGATTTGGTCGGTGGCACCGGCGAATTGCCGATCTTCGGCCTTCTTGGGTTGTCAGTGGATAATGACCAGGCCGTATACGCCCGAGAACTGATCACCGCGTACAATGCCGCGCTGCCGCTACCCGGTGATGAGCCGGAGAGTTTTCCCGGCACGCTGGTCTGTTAGGCTGACATTCGTTTTATCAAGAGTCGTGCTGCCCCATGTGTGGACGTTATGCCCTGTTTCGCTGGAACCCCGCCTTCGCGGCGCTGCCAGGTTTTCCGGCCGATCAGCAGGCCCAGTGGAACATTTCCCCTACCGATTCGGTGCTGATGCTGCGCGCGAACGTCGACGGCCAACGTGAATTGGCCCGTGCCCGCTGGGGTCTGACTCCGCCATGGCTGACCGACCTGTCCCGCACGCCGGCTCATGCCCGGGCTGAAACCGTTGCAGAACAACCGATGTTTCGCGAGGCCTTTCGCCTGCGCCGTTGCCTGCTGCCGGCTAACGGCTTCTACGAATGGCGCGGCACGACGCGCAAACGACCATACTGGCTGACGCCGGGAGAAGGCTCGGCACTGTGTTTCGCGGCGATCTGGGAGGCCTATCCGGTGCAGGAGCAAGTCTGGCTGAGCACGGCAGTTATCACTCAGCCGGCGGCGAGTCAGCGTCGTCCGTTGATACTTGATGCGGCGGGGCAAGAAGCGTGGCTCAATCCCGAAACTCCATTACATGTGTTGCAGGCGCTGCTGGCCAGTGAGCCCATTGCGTTGCGCGAGCGGGTATTGGCCAATCTGGTGAATGATCCGAAGCTCAATGCGCCTGAGTGTTTAACACCTGGATAGGTGCGTCTTTGCGCGTTTGTAGACAATCAAAACCAAAAAATCACGGCCTGCGATCTTTTGATCTGTTTGAGATCTAACTGAAATATGTTTCGTCACGACGGATGTATCTGGCGCCGATACAATTGCGCGCCTAGGATACGTCGCATGTTTTCAAGGAGCTTTTCGATGAACAAGACATTGGTTTTGTGTGCACTGAGCGCAAGTTTGCTGCTCGCCGGTTGTCAGTCGGTCAACACCACCAGCGGCGGGGCCGTGGGCGTTGAGCGCAAGCAATACATGTTCAGCATGTTGTCGACGGACGAGGTCAACCAGATGTACGCCCAGTCTTATCAAAAGACCGTGGGTGAGGCGACCAGCAAGGGCGTGCTGGACAAAACCAGTAGCGAAGCCAGGCGTGTGCAGGCGATCGCTGATCGACTGATTGCCCAGGCACCTGTTTTCCGCCCGGATTCGGCGCAGTGGAAATGGGAAGTGAATCTGATCAAGAGCGATGAGCTCAACGCCAACTGCGGGCCTGGCGGCAAGATCATTTTCTACACCGGTCTGATCGACAGCCTGAAACTCACCGATGATGAAATCGCTGCCGTCATGGGCCATGAAATTGCTCACGCCTTGCGCGAGCACGGTCGTGAAGCGATGTCCAAGGCCTATGGCATCGAGATGGCCAAGCAGGGGGCCGGTGCGTTGTTCGGCCTCGGCCAGGACAGCCTGGCGCTGGCGGACACCGTGGCTAACTACGGTATGACGCTGCCCAACAGTCGCTCCAACGAAAACGAAGCTGACCTGATCGGTCTGGAATTGGCAGCCCGTGCCGGTTACAACCCGAACGCTGCGATTACCTTGTGGAACAAGATGTCCAAGGCGTCGGAAGGCTCGCCACCGGAGTTCATGAGCACTCACCCGGCCTCGGCCAGTCGCATTGCTTCGCTGCAGGCGGCGATTCCGAAAGTCATGCCGCTGTACGAGAAAGCGCCTAAATCCTGACGTTGATTCATCGTCAATAAGGGCCTCATCGCCAGCAGGCTGGCTCCCACAGGGATATGCATTCCAATTGTGGGAGCTAGCCTGCTGGCGATGAACGATAACGCGGTCTAACAAATTACCGCGTCAGATCCAGCCACTGCTCTGCATCGCCTTGTACACCGCGACAATCGCCAGGATGAAAAACGCCGACGCCGCCAGGCGACGGATCAGGGTCAACGGCAGTTTGTCCGCCGCAAAGTTACCCGCCAGAACCACCGGTACGTTGGCAATCAACATGCCGAGGGTGGTCCCGATGATCACCAGCCACAATTCCGGGTATTGCGCCGCGAGCATCACGGTAGCGACTTGGGTCTTGTCTCCCATCTCGGCGAGGAAGAACGCGATCAGCGTGGTCAGGAACGGCCCGAATTTACGCGCGGTACTGGCTTCGTCGTCATCCATCTTGTCCGGCACCAGGGTCCACAACGCCGTCGCGGCGAAGCTCACGGCAAGGATCCAGTGCAGCATCGAATTCGAGAAGAAACTTCCGACCCAGGCGCCCACCGCGCCGGCCGCCGCGTGGTTGGCCAGGGTCGCGGCGACGATGCCGGCAATGATCGGCCAGGGTTTGCGAAAGCGGGCAGCGAGAATGAGCGCGAGCAGTTGCGTCTTGTCGCCGATTTCGGCCAAGGCAACGATTGCGGTCGGAACGAGTAGTGAATCCAGCATCAGGGGTTTTCCTAAGGGGCGGGTCGACACGGCTATGACACGTACAGCCTTCCCGCCCCGGGTAAGGTGTTCGTGTCATAGGTCTTGTCAAACCCTGCGATCCGTCTGATGCGGACGCTTGGGTCGCATACGCCATGGTCTGAGGACCAAGTATGTTGACGTATGCCGGACGAGCATGGCGCTCGTGGGAGACTACTCCCCTAGGACGGAGCGGATTCTGCCTAGGCAAATCCGATTGGGCAAGCCTCTTTTTGAAAAGACATCTCAGCCACGCTTGGCGCGGTAGATCCTGAAACCCTGTCCTTCAGCCTTGATCGCGCAGACACCCAGATGCTCTTCGATCAAGGGTTGATACTTCAGGAAGCTATTGGCAACCAAGCGCAGTTCGCCGCCGTTTTTCAGATGTTTTGCTGCTTTTCGCAGCAAGTTCTCGGTTGCGAAGTAATCGGTGTGCACGCCGACATGGAACGGTGGATTACTCAGAATGGCACTCAAACCCATCGGTGCCGCATCGATACCGTCGCCGGTAATCACATCGGCCTCCAGGCCATTGGCAGCCAGTGTCAGACGGCTGCTCGCGGCAGCGAAGGCGTCCACGTCGAGCAAGGTGACCTGGTTGTGCGGATACCGCCGCTTGACCGCAGCCCCCAACACCCCGGCGCCGCAACCGAAGTCCAGCAAGTGGCCGCTCGGCAACTTGTCCAGGTGTTCAAGCAGCAGCGCGCTACCCCGATCAAGCCGACCGTGACTGAACACGCCCGGCAGGCTGATGACTTTCAGCGGGCCTTCGGCCAGCGGCAACTCGTAGGTCTGGGCCAGGCTTTCCAAAGATTTGGCCTGTGGCGCATCGGCAACAGTGACCAGCCAAAGCTGACAATGGCGCGCGCTGTCGAGCTTGCGCGGCTTGCCAAAGGGATTGAGCTGCTTGGCGGCGCCTTCGATGCCGCTGCGCTTTTCACCCACCAGGTACAGTTCCCGGCCGGCCAGGCGTGAGGCCAGGGCGTTGAGAATGTAGTCAGTCAAGTCCTTGGACTTGGGCAGAAACACCACCGCGGAATCGAACTCACGCTCAGGCGCCGTCACGCCAAAGTGGCTGCGCTCGGTGAAGCGGGCATCGAGTGCCGCTTGATCGCCGGCGTGCCAGCACCAGCCGTGGGCGCCGGTCAGGCGACCGAGCAAATCATCGGCGGGCAAACCGGCCAGTAGCACCGACCCTTGGAATAACTCGGCCTGACGAAGCAGTACTTCACTGCGCGGATCCATAATCTGCTCCCTGAAAAAAAGTGCCGCAGTCTATCAACTGACGACCCGCAGTGCTTTACCGCTGAAGTATCCCTGCGCGTTTTCCGTCAGTTGCCCGACGATCCGCTGGCGCGCTTCGCGACTCCCCCAGGCATTGTGCGGGGTGACGATCAGCCGAGGGATGTCCTGCGCCAGCAACGGATTGCCGGCGGTAGGCGGCTCGACGCTCAGCACGTCGGTGGCCGCGCCGCCCAGGTGACCATCGCGCAAGGCATCGGCCAACGCCTGTTCATCGATCAAGCCGCCGCGCGCGGTATTGACCACGAAAGCGCCAGGTTTCATCGACGCCAGTTCAGCGGCCCCGATGAAATGGCGGGTGTGTTCATTGAGCGGGCAATGCAGCGTCAAGGCATCGATCTGGGGCAACAGTTCAGTCAGTGGCAGCCGATCCGGCCGGGCAGGGCGCCCCGGAATCTGGCCCAGCAGCACGCGCATGCCGAATGCCTCCGCCAGCCGCGCGACCGCGCCGCCCAGTTCGCCGTGGCCCAGCATGCCGAGGGTTTTCCCTTCCAGTTCGACGATCGGATAGTCCAGAAGGCAGAACTGTTTCGCCTGCTGCCAGCGTCCTTCACCGACCGCTTTCTGATAGTCGGCTAGACGCGTTGCCAGGTTCAACAGCAGCATGATCGTGTGTTGCGCGACCGAGGGCGTGCCATAACCCTGGCAATTGCACACTGTGACGCCATGGGCGCGGGCGGCGGCGAGGTCGACATTGTTGGTGCCTGTGGCGGTGATCAGGATCAGCTTCAGTTCGGGACTGGCGGCGATGGCCACGGCATCGATCAGGATTTTGTTGCTGATCGCGACCGTGGCGCCCTTGAGGCGTTCGATCACCTGGTCCGGTGTGGTCTGGGCAAACAGTTGCAACTCGCTGAAGCAGGCGCGCAACGGGCTCAGATCGAGGTCGCCCAGGTCCAGGGACGGATGGTCGAGGAAAACGGCGCGGTGAGTGTTCGTCATCAACTGTACCTTTTGTGCGGTGAACTGAAGGCGTAATCTGCCGAGCCTAACAGATGAAACAATGAGTTACTTATTACTCGGAGCAGCACAGAACTTGTGGCGAGGGAGCTCTCTCCCGCTGGGTTGCGAAGCTGCCCCAACACAGGCGACCGTGTTTTTTCAGGAACACCGCATCAACCGGTTTACGACTGCTTTGCCGCCGAGCGCGAGCAAGCTCGCTCGCCACAATTGCGAAGCTACCCTCAGTTTTTTTGTTAAGCCTGCCTCTTAAGGATTTTCACATGTACTGGACAGAGTTTTTGACCGTTGCCCTAATCCATCTGCTTGCCGTGGCCAGCCCCGGCCCCGACTTTGCCGTGGTGGTGCGCGAGAGCGTGACCCATGGTCGTCGTGCCGGCACCTGGACGGCGCTGGGGGTCGGTTCGGCGATCTTCCTGCACGTGGGGTACTCGTTGCTCGGCATCGGGCTGATCGTGTCGCAGTCGATTGTGCTGTTCAACGCCTTGAAATGGGCTGCCGCCGCTTATCTGCTGTACATCGGCTTCAAGGCACTGCGTGCGCAGCCCGCCAAACCGGTTGCGGACGATCTGCACAAGGAAGTCGGCGAGCGCACTGCGCGTGGAGCGTTTACGTCGGGGTTCGTGACCAACGGCCTGAACCCGAAAGCCACGCTGTTCTTCCTGTCCCTGTTCACCGTGGTGATCAACCCGCACACGCCATTAGCGGTGCAGGCCGGTTACGGGATCTATCTCGCAGTGGCGACGGCGGTGTGGTTTTGCCTGGTGGCGATGCTGTTCAGCCAGCAACGTGTGCGCGCCGGCTTCGCTCGTATGGGCCACTGGTTTGATCGCACGATGGGCGCGGTACTGATTGCCATCGGCGTAAAACTTGCCTTTACCGAAATGCATTAACGCGTGTTCAGCCGCCGCGGCATGATCAACTGCGGCCGTATCTGCTTTAAGTGGCGTCGACTGTGGGCGCCTGACGCTGGCGGACGTAATCCAGAAAACCCTCCATGTCACTGCTGCAGAGCAGGCGAGAGGCGGTTTTGACCTCTTCCATCGGCCAGTCCCACCAGGCGGACGCCAACAGTTCATTGCGCACATCTTCCTCGAACCGCCAGCGAATGTGGCGGCAAGGGTTGCCGCCGACAATGGCATAGGGTTCGACGTCACGCGTGACGACGGCACCCGCCGCGACTACCGCGCCGTGGCCGATCGTCACGCCGGACAGGATCATCACGTTGGCGCAGATCCAGCAATCGCTGCCAATCACCACATCGCCCTTGGTCGGGCTGCAACCGGGAATGTCCCGGGCTTCATCGATCATCAGGGGGAACGGGTAGGTGCTGACCCAATCAGTGCGGTGCCCGCCGCCCAGCAAAATTTGCACACCCTCGGCGATCGACGTGTACGAGCCAACTTTCAGAATCGTATCGTCACCGAACTCCATCACATTCGGAATACCGTAAGTGCCTACGCCGATTTCATACTTGGGATAGCGCAGGCGTATTTTTTCCGGAGCCCTTTGCAGTTTTTCCAGGCGCTTGAGATGTTTTCTGGTTTTTCGTTCTTTGAGTTTTTCGAGAAATTTCATGGGCAATGCCTGGAAAGCGGAAGAAGTTTGGGCGCGTGAATACCTGTCAGTGATGCAGCATCAAGCGTTTCAAACGTCTGAAGCTGGTTCGATTCAAATGTCGCCACGGAATGGAACGCAGCAGCTTCCAGGCTTCCTTCTTGTCTTCGATCACGGCGTATTTAAGGGCTTTGTTCACCAACTGCGTACGCCCGCTCTGATAGCCCGGATGGCTGAGGTACGGTGCGATGGCTTCAAGGTCCGCCTGCAGCAATACCTTGTACTTTCTCGACAGGTTGTTTGGGTGGCGACGATAGCGGGTCACGCACACCGGCAGTTCATGGATCTCGTAACCCAGGCGTGCAATGCGCAAGGTCATCTGGAAGTCCTGAACGCGCAGGTTGGGCGCATAGAAGCCGGCATTGCGCATCGCACTCATGCGGTAGAGCGCAGTCGGGGCGCCGATCACCACGGCGCGGCTGAGAATCTGATCGAAGGTGTAAACACGGATCTGATCGCGCTGTTGCTGCTTGAGGGTTTTGCCTTCGCTGTCCATATAGATGATCAGCGCTCCGACGCAACCGACATTCGGGTGCTTGTCGAGGTACTCGGCGCGGACCTTCAAGGACTGCGGCAGCATGATGTCGTCCAGATCGGGGGTCGACACGTACTCACCCTTGGCGTAGCGCAAACCATGGTTGAGCGCCGCACTCACACCCTGGTTGGCCTGGGTGTACAGCTGAAAGTCATAGGTTTTCTGCAATTGCTTGAGCATCGCGATGCTGTTGTCGCTGGACCCGTCGTCCACGATGATGACTTCGAAATTCGGGTATTCCTGGCCGAAGATGCTCTTTATGGCTTCTTCCAGGTACTTTTCCGCATTGTAACAAGGCGCCACGATGGAAATCAGGGGCGCTTGTGTCTTGGAATGGTCCAGAGGGGCGATCACTTCAGTGCTCATTGTTCTATGCAATACCGATGGCAATTGGCAAGGCAGGCGCTATGGCAAGTGCCTGACTTTGAAGATGGGACGGCGTTTCGGTCAATAGTTATAAGTCTACCGGTATGCTCGTTACATCGATAATGGTACGTAGGTCTCACGAACGATGCTGCATCCATTACAAGGTTTTACACAGCAAACGCCGAAAATTCTCGGAAACCCGTCTTGGTAGTGGCGCAAAGCTAGCATTTTACGCTGATGCCAAATCATTCCTTTGGCTGATTTGGCACTCGTGCAACGGCATTAGAGTGCTTGCTTTCAGCCACGACCGTGCAGTCAGGAAAAGGGATTCTTATGTTGCAGACTCGCGTTATCCCCCCAGCCGAAGGCGCTTACCAATGCCCGCTGCTGATTAAACGGCTGTTGATGTCGGGTGCTCGCTACGAGAAGACCCGCGAGATCGTCTACCGTGATCAGTTGCGTTACAGCTACCCAACCCTGATCGAAAGAGTTGCGCGGCTCGCCAATGTGCTGACGGCGGCCGGTGTTAAAGCGGGCGATACCGTGGCGGTGATGGACTGGGACAGCCATCGCTACCTGGAATGCATGTTCGCCATCCCGATGATCGGTGCGGTTATCCACACCATTAACGTGCGCCTGTCACCTGAACAGATTCTATACACCATGAATCACGCCGAGGACCGATTCGTATTGGTCAACAGCGAGTTCGTAGGCCTCTACAACGCGATTGCCGGCCACCTGACCACCGTCGAGAAAACCCTGCTGCTGACCGACTTGCCGGAGAAAACCGCTGACCTGCCGAACCTTGTCGGTGAGTACGAGCAGCTATTGGCGGACGCGAACCCGCAGTACGACTTCCAGGACTTTGACGAAAACTCGGTCGCCACCACGTTCTATACCACTGGTACCACCGGCAATCCCAAGGGCGTGTACTTCACCCATCGGCAACTGGTGCTGCACACCATGGGCGTGTCGACGATCATGGGCGCCATCGACAGCGTGCGTCTCTTGGGCACCAACGATGTGTACATGCCGATTACGCCGATGTTCCATGTTCACGCCTGGGGCTTGCCTTATGTCGCGACCATGCTCGGGCTGAAGCAGGTCTATCCCGGTCGCTACGACCCTGAGTACCTGGTGGAGCTGTGGCGCAAGGAAAAGGTTACCTTTTCCCACTGTGTACCGACCATTCTGCAAATGGTCCTCAACGCCAAGGCCGCGCAGAACACCGACTTCGGGGGCTGGAAAATCGTCATTGGTGGCAGCGCGCTGAACCGTGCCTTGTACGAAGCGGCCAAAGCCAAGGGCATCCAGCTGACCGCCGCCTATGGCATGTCGGAAACCGGTCCGCTGGTGTCGTGTGCTCACCTCAATGACGAGCTGATGGCGGGCTCCGAAGACGAACGCACCACCTATCGCATCAAGGCCGGTGTCCCTGGGCCCTTGGTGGAAGCGGCGATTGTCGACACTGACGGTAATTTCCTGCCCGCTGACGG
Source organism: Pseudomonas sp. LBUM1643 (assembly GCF_059716215.1). NCBI lineage: Bacteria > Pseudomonadati > Pseudomonadota > Gammaproteobacteria > Pseudomonadales > Pseudomonadaceae > Pseudomonas > Pseudomonas sp. LBUM1643. The sequence goes on along the minus strand of NZ_CP166813.1, from coordinate 5,415,376 downwards.
CGAGACCCAAGGTGAACTGGTGTTGCGCGCACCGTGGCTCACGGAAGGCTATTTCAACGAGCCGCAAAAAGGCAAAGAGCTCTGGGCCGGTGGCTGGCTGCATACCGGTGACGTCGCGACACTCGACAGCATGGGCGTGATCGACATTCGCGATCGCATCAAGGACGTGATCAAGACCGGCGGTGAATGGATTTCCTCTCTGGACCTCGAAGACCTGATCAGCCGCCACGTAGCGGTACGCGAAGTAGCAGTGGTCGGCATCGCCGATCCGCAGTGGGGTGAGCGTCCCTTTGCGCTGCTGGTGATCCGCGAGGGCCACGTTATCGGGGCCAAGGAACTCAAGGAACACCTCAAGCCATTCGTGGAACTGGGGCACCTGAGCAAGTGGGCCATCCCTAGCCAGATTGCCCTTGTTACTGAAATTCCCAAGACCAGCGTCGGCAAACTCGACAAGAAAAAAATTCGCATCGACATCACCGAGTGGCAAGCCAACAACAGCACCTTCCTCTCGACGCTTTAAGCGTTTCCGGCGTGCCCGAAAAGGCACGCCAGCCCCACCAAGCAAGCGCTTGGCTTGTGAAATCTGAATTTTCAGCCATTCTTCCCGTGCCGACAGTTGTCGGACTGGCGAAAGGACTGTTCCAGAGTGGCTGGCAGCTGCAAATCACACTTTAGAGGGATCAAGCTCTACTACCTGCTGGCTATAGTCCGCTCAAGGATTTTTAAGAACGGAGCAAACGCACAAACGGGGCGATGCACCTTGGGATTGACTTCGGGACACCTTGGTTTCCGGTCATCCACAACGTTTTTAAAAGTACTCACTGCCATAACAATAATGCACATGGAGTAGCGTCGATGACATCAGTAAACCAGTTCTGGCGCCGGGCGAAATTGCCGCTGGCGGTCAGTCTTGCTTCTACGCTCGCCGGGCCCGCATTCGGCGTCAGTTTCAACATTGGTGAAATCGAAGGTCAGTTCGACTCTTCTCTCTCCCTGGGTATGAGCGTCTCAACCCAGTCGCCGAACAAGAACCTCATTGGTGTCAACAACGGCGGTCACGGCCTGTCCCAGACCTCCGACGACGGTCACTTGAACTTCAAGAGCGGCCAGGCCTTCTCGAAGATCTTCAAAGGCATCCATGACCTTGAGCTGAAATACGGCGATACCGGTGTTTTCGTACGGGGCAAATACTGGTACGACTTCGCGCTGCAGAACGAAGACCTGGAGTTCAAGAACGTCAGCAATGACAACCGCAAGGAAGGCGCCAAGTCTTCCGGTGGCCAGATTCTCGACGCCTTCATCTACCACAACTACGCCATTGCCGATCAGCCGGGTTCCGTCCGTCTGGGCAAGCAGGTCGTGAGCTGGGGTGAAAGTACGTTCATCGGTGGCGGTATCAACTCGATCAACCCGATCGACGTTTCCGCATTCCGTCGTCCAGGTGCCGAGATCAAGGAAGGTCTGATCCCGGTCAACATGTTCTACGTCTCGCAAAGCCTCACCGAAAACCTTTCGGGCGAAGCGTTCTACCAGCTGGAATGGGACCAGACTGTCGTCGACAACTGCGGCACGTTCTTCTCTCAGCCAGACATCGTTGCCGATGGTTGCGACAACAACCTGCGCGTGCTGAACAAGCGTTCGCAGATTCCAGCCATCGCCCTGGGCCCATTGGCTGGCGCGGGTGTCGATGTCAACGAGGAAGGGGTTCTGGTTCGTCGCGGCCCGGATCGCGATGCACGGGACAGCGGCCAGTGGGGCGCGTCCTTGAAGTACATGTTCGACCCACTGGACACCGAGTTCGGTGCCTACTTCATGAACTACCACAGCCGTGCGCCGATCTTCAGCGCCACGGGTGCGCCGCAGTCGGTCTACAACACTGCAGCGGGTCTGCCTGGGCCATTCGCCGCACTCGCGCCACTGTTGGTGGCCGGCAACTCGCAATACTTCATCGAATACCCGGAAGACATTCGCCTTTATGGCCTGAGCTTCTCCACCACCCTGCCTACCGGCACGGCGTGGAGCGGTGAGATCAGCTATCGTCCGAACGCACCGGTGCAGCTCAACTCCACCGACATCCTGTTCGCCGGTATTCGTCCTTTGGGCAATGGCAATCCGGGCAATCCATTGACCAATGCTTCGCTGCTATCCGCGGGTGCGGGTCAAGACCTCCACGGTTATCGTCGTAAAGAAGTGACGCAGTTTCAAACCACGCTGACGCACTTCTTCGATCAGGTCATGGGTGCGAGCCGTCTGACACTGGTAGGTGAAGTTGGCGTGACGCATGTCGGCGGCCTGGAAAGCACTTCCGACGTTCGTTATGGCCGCGATCCGGTCTACGGTCCGGGCGAATTGCCAGCCACCGGTACGGCGGATACGTGCGCATTGCTCAACACCAGCACCATCAACGGGGCAGGTCCGGGTACTCCGGCTAACAACCGTACCCGCAATTGCGACAACGAAGGCTTCACCACGGCAACCTCATGGGGCTACCGCGGTCGCGCCATCTGGGAATACAACGACGTGTTTGCCGGTGTGAACCTCAAGCCGAACGTGGCCTGGTCCCATGACGTGAGCGGCTACTCGCCTGGCCCTGGCGGCAACTTCGAGGAAGGTCGCAAAGCGGTCAGCCTGGGTGTCGATGCCGAGTACCAGAACACCTACACCGCGAGCCTGGCCTACACCAACTTCTTCGACGGCAAGTACACCACTGTGGACGACCGCGACTTTGTTGCGCTCAGCGTCGGCGTGAACTTCTAAGCACTGTATTTTCAGGACGAACACACATATGAAAATAACAAAGAGTCTGTTCCAAGCCGGTGTTCTGGGACTTTCGCTGTTGGCGACCAGTGTGATGGCCGCCGTCCCTGCCGCCGAAGCGGACAAGCTGGGCAAGAGCCTGACGCCAATGGGCGCTGAAATGGCGGGCAATGCCGACGGGTCGATCCCGGCCTGGAAGCCGCTGCCGAAAAACGCGGGGACCGTGGACAGCAAAGGCTTCCTGTCCAACCCGTTCGCCAGTGAAAAACCGCTGTTCACCATCACGGCGAAGAACGTCGACCAGTACAAGGACAAGCTTGCTCCGGGCCAATACGCGATGTTCAAGCGTTACCCGGAAACCTTCATCATGCCGGTCTACACCTCCCATCGCGGCTCGACCGTGCCGGATGAAGTGTTCGCTTCCATCAAGAAAAACGCCACCAACACCAAGCTGGTATCCGGCGGCAACGGTCTGGAAAACTTCGAAACCGCCGTGCCATTCCCGATTCCGAAGACCGGCGTCGAAGTCATCTGGAACCACATCACCCGGTATCGCGGCGGTAGCGTGACTCGCCTCGTTACCCAGGCGACACCTCAGCCGAACGGCTCTTTCAGCCTGGTGTACTTCCAGGATCAGTTCGTGTTCCGCGACAAAATGAAGGATTACGATCCAGCGAACCCGGGCAACATCCTGTTCTACTTCAAGCAGAAAGTGACTGCTCCGGCGCGTCTGGCCGGTGGTGTGCTGCTGGTGCACGAAACCCTCGACCAGGTTAAAGAACCACGCTCGGCGTGGGTCTACAACGCCGGTCAGCGTCGTGTGCGTCGTGCGCCGCAGGTGTCCTATGACGGGCCGGGTACTGCTGCCGATGGCCTGCGTACTTCCGATAACCTCGACATGTTCAACGGTGCGCCGGATCGCTACGACTGGAAACTTGAAGGCAAGAAGGAGATGTACATCGCCTCCGACAGCTACAAGATCGACTCGCCGACGCTCAAGTACGCCGACATCATCAAGGCTGGCCACATCAACCAGGACCTGACGCGTTACGAGTTGCGCCGGGTCTGGCATGTGGTCGCGACCCTGAAGGAAGGTCAGCGTCATATCTACGCCAAACGTGACTTCTACATCGACGAAGACACCTGGCAAGCAGCAGTAATCGATCACTACGATGGTCGTGGTCAGCTGTGGCGTGTGGCCGAGGCGCATGCTGAGGACTACTACGACAAGCAAGTGCCGTGGTACGCCCTGGAAGTGCTGTATGACCTGCAATCGGGCCGTTACCTGGCGCTGGGCATGAAGAACGAAGAAAAATCGGCATATGACTTCGGTTTCACCGCCACCACCAGCGACTTCACGCCAGCAGCTTTGCGTCAGGAGGGGGTTCGCTAAGGACTGAGCAGAGGCCGCAACCTGTAGAAACGCCCCGACTGGTTCGGGGCGTTTTTTTTTGCGTTTCCACCGACCGATGCAACTCCGCGCGTGCTCTTGTAGGAGCTGTCGAGTGAAACGAGGCTGCGATCTTTAGATCTTGATCTTCATTAGGAAAGAGCGAGATCAAAAGATCGCAGCCTCGTTTCACTCGACAGCTCCTACAGGGCCTTCAGGGCCTTCAGGGCTCTTGGCCCTGATTCGACGCAACGCCTTGTAGCCTTTTTGTAGTCATTTGTTGCAATAACCTTCATTCCCTCTGCGTTTACCGCTAGTCTGCGGACATCTGCAATGCCGCCATCAGCAATTCAAACAAGAGCCGGCCATGACTGATCTGTCCCCTATCCCGGGCACTGCAAGCGTTGCCGTCGCGGCACTGGACGGACGTTTTTTTCGCCCCCCGTTGCCCGATGGCCATGTGCTTCGACCTCGTTTGTGCGAGCGCCTGAGTGCAGGTCTCGGTGGCAGGCTGTTGCTGGTCAGTGCGCCGGCAGGGTTTGGCAAGAGTTCGCTGGCGGTGGAATTCTGCCAGGGGCTACCGGCTCACTGGCAAAGCCTCTGGCTCGGATTGAGCCAGCGTGACAGTGATCCTGGCCGCTTTCTGGAACGACTGCTCGAAGGCCTTCAAGACTATTTCCCGAAACTCGGTAGCCAGTCACTGGGGCTGCTGAAAATGCGTCAGCGGCATCAACCGTTTGCCTTTGAAGAGTGGCTGGACGGTTTGCTCGATGAGTTGGCCGTGCACTTGTTACCGACGGCGCCGTTGCTTCTCGTGCTGGACGATTACCATTTGGCCCAAGGGCCGGTACTCGATCGTTGTCTGCAATTTTTCCTCAATCATCTCCCTGATGGGCTGCTCGTGATGGTCACCAGTCGACAGCGTCCGGACTGGCACCTGGCGCGCCTGCGCTTGTCGCGGCAACTGCTCGAACTGCACGAACAAGACTTGCGCCTGACCCACGATGAAGCGCTGACGCTCCTCGATCGGCACAGCACGTCCTTGCGTGGCGAAGCGCTGGAAAATCTGATCCAGCGCAGTGAAGGCTGGGTCGCCGGGCTGCGATTCTGGCTGCTGGCCGCTTCGGAAGCGGGTACCGAGGGTGAATTACCCCAGTCCCTGCACGGCGGGGAAGGGTTGATCCGCGACTACTTGCTCGAAGAAGTCATCGATTGCCTGCCCGCCGAGGTGCAGTCATTCCTGTACGACACCGCGCCACAAGAACGTTTTTGCAGCGAGCTGTGCGACGCCGTTCGCGAAGCCCATGACAGCGCCGAAATATTACGTTTTCTGCTGGCCCATCAGGTGTTCCTGGTGCCGCTGGACGAACACGGCCATTGGTACCGCTATCACCATTTGTTTTCCGACCTCTTGCGTACTCGCCCGACCGCACAGGTCATCGTGCCGGCCGCGAGCCTGCACCTGCGCGCCTGCCGCTGGTTCAACGCACAGGGCTTGCTGGATGAGGCCGTGGAGCAGGCGTTGCGCGCCGGGCATCTGGACGTGGCGGCAAACCTGGTGCAGAACCTTTCTGAAGAACAACTCCTGGCCGAACAGAACGTCGGCATGTTGCTGCGCTGGAAAATGGACTTGCCCGACAGCCTGCTGATCAGCACCCCTCGACTGATCGTGCTGTACAGCTGGGCGCTGGGGCTGGCCTGCCAACTGGACGCCGCCGAGGAGCTGGCCAGTCACCTGAGTCGCTTCCTGCCGGCCCCATCGGCCACCGCGCAGAAATCCATGTTGGCGCAATGGCTGGCCTTGAGCGGAATCATCGCCCGGGGGCGCGGCAACCGTGAATTGACCCTGCTGTATTGCACTGAAGCGCTGGAGAGCCTGCCTTCCAAGCGTTATGGACAGCGATTGATGTGCCTGTCGACCCTGTCCAATCTGGCCATTGCCGATGGCGACCTGTGGCGCGCGCGCGGCCTGAACCGTGACTCTCTGGAGCTGGCGCAACGGGTCGGCAATCCATTGTTCGAGGCGCTGGCCCATTACGACCGCGCGCGGGTGTTGCAGGCGCGAGGTGAAATTCTTCGCGCGCTGGATGAAGTCCGGCAGGGCTTGCGACGTTTGCAGGGCTTATCACCGCAGCGGCTTTACGCCGTGCGCGCACGATTAACGTTGTACGAAGGGTTTCTGCTCGCCATGCGTCTGCAGCCACAGGCCGCCCGAGTACGCTTGCTGGCCGGATTGAATGAAGCTCGGGCCTGTCGCGATATCAGCGTGTTGATCGGTCATTGCGTGATTGCCAGGCTTGAAGGCAACAGCGGCGAGTTTGCCAAAGCTTTTGCCGAACTCGCCGAGGCCGAGCGACTGATGCACATCTGGGACGTGCCGCCGATTTATTATCTGGCGATGATCACCCTGGTCAAATGCGAACTGTGGCTGGCCCAGGGGCGCACGGACCTGGCTGAAGCCTGGCTGGCGCGCCTCGGCCAGACCTATAACGGCGAGCAACCTGCAGCGCCCCCTGAGTTTCACCCGCAACTGCCGCTGCATATCGAATTGCAGCAGGCCCTGCTGGAAGTCATCCAGGGTCAACCGATGCTGGCCGAGGGGCGTTTGAACGCCTTGCTCGAAAATGGTCAGCAGACGGGCCGGCAGATGCTCAGCGTGATGGCGCTGGTTCAGAAGACCGAGATTCTGTTGGCATCCAACCGAGAGTCTCAGGCCCGGGATTCTTTCGCTCAGTCGCTTGAAGCGGCGAGTGGCGGTGTCCTGCAACCCTTCGAGAGCTTGTTGAGCAAACACCCCGACTGGTTACGCGAGCAATTGCATCAACACGCAAAAAACGCCGTCACCCTCAGCTTGTCTGAACACTTGCCGGCCGTGGCTGCGCGCATCTCGATCGAGCCTTCGCACGCGTGCGAACAACTCAGTACACGTGAACTTGCCGTGCTCAAACTGATCGCCCGAGGCTGTTCCAACCAGGAAATCAGCGACCAGCTGTTTATCTCCCTGCACACAGTCAAAACCCACGCCAGCCATATCAACAGCAAACTCGGCGTTGAGCGCAGGACGCAGGCGGTGGCGCGGGCGAAAGAATTGGGAGTATTGAGCTAGCGCCTTCTGAATACGGCGCTAGCAAATGGCTTGATGCAAATGTGCCAAAATTGCCTATTCATGTTTTTCGAGCACGCCCGATGTCACAGATACCGACCCTGATCCGCGAAACTTTTCCTGTCGGCCCGCTGCAGTGCAATTGCACGATCATCGGCGATCCGATCACCAAAAAAGCCATCGTGGTCGATCCGGGTGGCAACCACGAACTGATCCTGGCACGCCTCGACGCCCTCGGGCTGAAGGTGGTCAGCATCATTCACACCCATGCGCACCTCGATCACTTCCTGGCCTCCGGTCAGATGAAGGAGAAGACCGGCGCAACCCTGCACCTGCACAAGGAAGATCAATTTCTTTGGGACAATCTGGAGATGCAATGCCAGATGTTCGGTGTTCCTTATACGCCAGTGCCTTCGCCGGATCGCTGGTTGGCCGATGACGAAGAGCTGGCGTGTGGTTGTGGTGTAGCGCTGCACACGCCCGGCCATACGCCAGGCTCCATGAGCTTTTGGTTTTCAGAGGCCAAGCTGCTGATCGCCGGAGATACGTTGTTCCGTCGTGGGGTAGGGCGCACGGATCTATGGGGTGGCGATCAGGCGACCATCGTGCGTTCGATCAAACAGCGTTTGTATACCCTCGACGAAGACGCGACCGTCGTTACCGGTCATGGCCCGGACACACGTTTGGGTGATGAAATGCGCGAGAACCCGTTTGTGCGGGCCTGACGTCCAGGCAACGGAATCGAGGAAACGGAATTTTTGCCGCGGGAAATGATCCAACGCCCGCAAAGGTCCAGCCCTCACAGTACGAATGCTTGAGTCCGTTGCACCACAGAATTCAGAAAGTAGGAGCTCTTCATGTTCACCACGCGTCGTTTGATTATTGTCGCTACTGCCATGGCCATGCTGTCTGGCTGTGCGTCGCCTAACCCGTATGACAACCAGGGTCAGGCTGATGGCGGTTCCACGGGCATGAGCAAAACAGCCAAGTATGGCGGCCTCGGCGCTCTGGCCGGTGCGCTCGCGGGTGCTGCCATTGACCACAATAACCGTGGTAAGGGTGCGCTGATCGGCGCTGCGGTGGTCGGTGCTTCCGCTGCCGGTTACGGTTATTACGCTGACCAGCAAGAGAAAAAACTACGCGCAAGCATGGCCAACACTGGTGTTGAAGTGCAGCGCCAGGGCGATCAGATCAAGTTGATCATGCCGGGCAACATTACGTTCGCAACCGATTCGGCGAACATCGCTTCGAGCTTCTATCAGCCGCTGAACAACCTGGCGAGCTCATTGAAAGAATTCAGCCAGAACCAGATCGAAATCGTCGGCTACACCGACAGCACCGGCAGCCGTCAGCACAACATGGACCTGTCCCAGCGTCGCGCCCAAAGCGTTGCAACCTACCTGACGTCGCAAGGTGTCAGCGGTGCCAACCTGTCGGCTCGCGGTGCCGGTCCGGATAACCCGATTGCCAGCAACGGCGACGTCAATGGCCGGGCACAGAACCGCCGCGTGGAGGTCAACCTGAAGGCGATTCCGGGTCAGCAATACGGTGGCCAGCAGCAGGGCAATGTTCAGCAGTATCCATAAGCGTCAGGCGTAAAAAAACCGCTCGATCCTCACAGATCGGGCGGTTTTTTTTGGAGCTGCCGCAGGCTGCGAGCTTTTGATCTTGTTTCTAAAAATCAAAAGATCGCAGCCTCGTTCCACTCGACAGCTCCTACAGGGGCTTTTTCATGTCGCGCGAAACCTGATTACTTCTTCAGGCCGTAATGCTCATCGAGCATACCCGGTGCGTTCGGGGCTTTAGGGGCGTAGTCGCGAGGCGGCTCCTGATTGCGCGGTGGCGTCAGGCGTTCCCGTGGGGCCTGCCCAGCATCAGCATGCAGAGCGGCCAGCAAGCGTTGACGAGTCTGCTCGTCCAGGGCCAGACGATTGGCGCCCTCGGCGAGATGATCCTGCACTTCCTGGTAGCTCTGAGTGAGCTTCTTGACCAGTGTTGCAGTGCTATTGAAGTGGGTAACCACCTCGTTCTGATAACTGTCGAAACGTTCCTGAATGTCATCCAGCTGACGTTGCGTGCTACTAGGAGCGGCATTCGGCACCAGGCGAGCGATCAGGAATCCAACGGCGACACCCACAACCAGGGCAAGAGTCGGCAACAACCAAACTAAGAGCGAGTGTTCCACGAGTCCTTCCTCTATAAACGGCTTTGCTTTACGTTAACGGCTCGAACCTGCGCTGTATACCGCGATTCACTCGCAATAGATTGGCACAGACAATTTGCTAGACGAGTCGACCCGATTCGAGGTCACGGAGTTCCTTCCTTGCTTATGCGCGAAACCCCTGTAGTGATTGATGGCCCCGTCGGCCAACTGGAAGCACTTTACCTGAACAGCGACGAGCCCCGGGGCCTGGCGTTGATCTGCCATCCCAACCCGGTGCAGGGTGGCACCATGCTCAACAAAGTGGTGTCGACCCTGCAGCGTACCGCGCGCGACGCCGGTTTGATCACCTTGCGCTTCAACTACCGTGGCGTCGGCGCCAGCGAAGGCGCCCACGATATGGGCACTGGCGAAGTCGATGATGCACAGGCTGTTGCCGAATGGTTGCGCACCAGACACCCCGATCTACCCTTGACCCTGTTCGGATTCTCCTTCGGCGGTTTTGTTGCGGCAAGTCTCGGCGGACGCCTGGAAGCCAAGGGTGAGCCGCTCAAGCATGTGTTCATGATCGCGCCAGCGGTCATGCGACTGGGCGATCAGGATCAACTGCCACAGCAGGGTGAACTGACCCTGATCCAGCCGGAAACCGACGAAGTGATCGATCCGCAGTTGGTCTATGACTGGTCCGGGAACCTTGAACGCCCCCATGAGCTGCTGAAAGTGGCAGAATGCGGACACTTTTTTCATGGCAAGCTGACTGATCTCAAGGATCTGATCCTGCCGCGTCTTTCGAATTGATTGCAGTCTGACAAGCGATTACCCATGACGACTCGTACCCGTATCCTCACCGGCATCACCACCACCGGCACGCCGCACCTGGGCAACTATGCCGGCGCTATCCGTCCGGCAATCCTCGCCAGCCGTGACAGCAATGCCGATTCGTTCTACTTCCTGGCCGACTATCACGCCCTGATCAAATGCGATGACCCGCTGCGCATCCAGCGCTCGCGTCTGGAAATCGCCGCGACCTGGCTGGCCGGTGGCCTCGATGTGGACCGCGTGACGTTTTATCGCCAGTCAGATATCCCGGAAATCCCCGAGCTGACCTGGCTGCTGACCTGCGTTGCCGCCAAGGGCCTGCTCAATCGCGCCCACGCCTACAAGGCGTCGGTCGACAAGAACGTCGAGACCGGTGAAGACCCGGACGCCGGTATCACCATGGGTTTGTACAGCTACCCGGTGCTGATGGCTGCGGACATCCTGATGTTCAACGCCCATAAGGTGCCGGTCGGTCGTGACCAGATCCAGCACGTGGAAATGGCACGGGACATCGGCCAGCGCTTCAACCACTTGTTTGGCCAGGGCAAAGAGTTCTTCACCATGCCTGAGGCGCTGATCGAAGAAAGCGTCGCCACGCTGCCAGGCCTCGACGGTCGCAAGATGTCGAAAAGCTACGACAACACGATTCCGTTGTTCAGCAGCGCAAAAGAAATGAAAGACGCGATCTCGCGGATCGTCACCGACTCCCGCGCGCCAGGCGAAGCAAAAGATCCGGACAACTCCCATCTGTTCACCCTGTTCCAGGCGTTTGCCACACCGGCGCAGTCCGACGAGTTCCGCAGTGAACTGTTGCAGGGCCTGGGCTGGGGCGAGGCGAAGAATCGTCTGTTCCAGTTGCTCGACAGCGAGCTGGGCGAGTCCCGCGAGCGCTATCACCAACTGATCGAGCGCCCGGCCGACCTGGAAGACATCCTGCAGATCGGTGCCAAAAAGGCCCGCTCCGTGGCGACGCCATTCCTTCAGGAGCTGCGCGAAGCGGTGGGCCTGCGTTCATTCGTCGCCCAGACGCAGGTTGCTGCCAGCACCAGGAAGAAAGCCGCGAAAGCCGCGCGTTTCGTCAGCTTCCGTGAGGAGGACGGCAGCTTCCGCTTCCGTCTCCTGGCGGCCGATGGCGAACAACTGCTGCTGTCGCGCAACTTTGCCGACGGTAAAACCGCGGGCCAGGTGACCAAGCAGCTGCAAGCGGGCCAGCCTCTGGACGTGCGCAGCGAAGACCTGAGCTTCAGTGTCTGGCTGGAAGGCGAGTGCGTTGCCGACAGTGCAGCGTTCGCGGACAGCGGCGCCCGTGACGTCGCCATCGACGCCCTGCGCGTTGCGCTGACGCCGGCTCAGGAATAAAACAACGGCTCGGTCCGACTAAGGGCCGATTGCCATTCCCACGGGCCATCGCTACAGTGACGGCCCGTTTTTGTTGCCTTGCTAACGAATTATGACGCCCCTAGAACGATATCAAGCTGATCTGAAACGCCCGGAATTCTTCCATGACGCCGCGCAGGAAAATGCTGTGCGTCATTTACAGCGCCTGTATGACGATCTGGTCGCGGCGCAGCAGAACAAACCAGGCCTGTTCGGCAAACTGTTTGGCAAAAAAGACCAGGCCCCGGTAAAGGGCGTGTACTTCTGGGGCGGCGTGGGTCGCGGCAAGACCTACCTGGTCGACACCTTCTTCGAAGCGCTGCCGTTCAAGGAGAAGACCCGTACTCACTTCCACCGCTTCATGAAGCGTGTGCACGAAGAAATGAAGACCCTCGGCGGCGAGAAAAACCCGCTGACCATCATCGCCAAGCGTTTTTCCGACGAATCGCGTGTGATCTGCTTCGATGAATTCTTTGTCTCCGACATCACCGACGCGATGATCCTCGGCACGCTGATGGAAGAACTGTTCAAGAACGGCGTAACGCTGGTCGCGACTTCGAACATCGTGCCGGACGGCTTGTATAAGGACGGCCTGCAACGTGCGCGCTTCCTGCCGGCCATCGCGCTGATCAAGCAGAACACCGAGATCGTCAACGTCGACAGTGGCGTCGATTATCGTCTGCGTCACCTGGAGCAAGCGGAACTGTTCCACTTCCCGCTGGACGAAGCGTCCCACGAAAGCCTGCGCAAAAGCTTCCGGGCCCTGACGCCGGAGTGCACCGCAGCGATCGAAAACGACGTGCTGATGATCGAAAACCGCGAAATTCGCGCGCTGCGTACGTGCGACGACGTGGCCTGGTTCGACTTCCGCGAACTGTGCGACGGCCCTCGCAGCCAGAACGACTACATCGAACTGGGAAAAATCTTCCACGCCGTACTACTCAGCGGTGTCGAGCAGATGAGTGTCACCACCGACGACATTGCCCGACGCTTTATCAACATGGTCGACGAGTTCTACGACCGTAACGTGAAGTTGATCATTTCTGCCGAAGTCGAACTCAAGGACCTCTACACCGGCGGTCGCCTGAACTTCGAGTTCCAGCGGACCTTGAGTCGCCTGCTGGAAATGCAATCTCACGAATTCCTGTCTCGGGCACACAAGCCGTAGGCACATTCGGAAAACAAAAAAAGGGCCCGCATTTGCAGGCCCTTTTTTGTTTTCTGTCTCGTCCTGAATAACCCGGCATCTGTAGGAGCTGTGTAGGAGCTGTCGAGTGAAACGAGGCTGCGATCTTTTGATCTTTTCTTTAAAACAAGATCAAAAGATCGCAGCCTCCTTTCACTCGACAGCTCCTACAAGGGGTTGAGGTTCTGCTCCAATCAATCTCGAGCGAGAAAAAGTCCCAAATCATCTTGCCGCCTGCATCCCACCAGCAACCACAGCAGAATTCGGGCTTTGCGCGGACACAGAAAACCGGCCATCGACGCGCCTCGACGGATCAAATCCATTTCGCTGCCGATGAAGCCATAGGAGCTTTGAGCGGTAGGGCCGGATCCTGTACGTGTCGCAATGATCACGGGGATTTTCTTCGCGATTCTTTCGACTGCGTCAGCCCACTGCTCTGACACGTGACCGGCTCCAAATCCGGCAATCACCAGCCCGTCGTAACCCAATTCAAGGACGTTCTCCAACAACAGGGAATCGGCGGACAGTGTGCTTTCCAGCAGGGCAATTTCCTGGGATGTCTTCTGCGGTACAGGCAAAAGTTTTCTGCGAGGCGGTTCGCGTAGATAGCGGACCGCTCCCTCCAGCAGCATTCCGGAAGGGCCGACCATTGGCGATGAAAACGCATGTAACGCCAATGAATCGGTTTTACGTACGGTCGTCCCGTGGTGAATCTCTGCACCCATCACCACCTGGACACCTCGTCGCCGACTGTTTTTCGCCAGTGCAACCCGGCTGGCATCCAGCAGGTTCGCTGGACCGTCAGCGCCCACTTGTCCGGCCGAGCGCATGGCACCGGTCAGTACCAGCGGCGCGTCGTGATTCCACAGGTAATCAAAGAATGCGGCCGTCTCTTCCAGGGTGTCCGTGCCCTGAGTGATGACGACGCCAACAGCGCCTTGCTCAACCTGATAGTTTGCCCATGAGAGTACGCTTAGAAGAAATTCAAAGTTCAACGAAGCGCTGGGCATCAGCCCCAGCGTTTCTACCGTCACCCGAGCCATGTTTGTGAGCTCCGGCACCAAGGCCAGAAGGCTTTCACCACTGACTGTCGGTATAACGCCTTCACCCGCATGCCTGGCTTGCATGCTCACGGTGCCGCCTAAAGCCGCAATGGCCAGTTTGGGCAGGTCCATGTTTTACCTCGCTTAGTGGTGACAAAAAACGGGCTGCACTCACCAGCACAGCCCGATGTTCGCTTCAGTTGGATATCAGGAACCCGATAAACGGGATGATCAGCAGCGTACTGATGGCCATGGAGAGGACATTACCGATGTAGGGGTGCATATCCTTCGGCACTCTCTTGGCGATGGCGTGTGCCAGTGGCGGGGCGATCAGTGCGCCCAGCAGTGCGCTCGTGATGATGACCTGCCAACTACCGCCATAGGTAAGGACCGCTGCCGGCACGACTGACACCAGCGGAACGTAGGTGGGGTACCAACCAAGATGCATCCAGTGTCGACGCCAGATCACCACGCCTATAGCTGACGTCAGCGCCTGGGCGCCGATGAGTTGAGGCAGCAAGCCCGAGCCGTAGACCGGACTCATGGGGTTAAGTGTGTAGGCCAGGAAGGCCCCCAGCAAAAGGCCGATGCTCGCCAGTTCATTGCCGAAGAACGGCGCTTCTGAAAAGTCTGCCAATACGCGGCGCAGGCTCCAGATAACGCCATAGTTGGGTTTTTTTGCCGTGGCAGGTTCTACCGGAGGTGCGCAGGGTTCTTTTGCAGTTGCAGAGGGGGCGTCCTTGACCAGGATCGGCACGTACCGGCAGAGCAGGAAAGCCAGGACGCTGGCAATCGCCATGCCCGAGACATTGCCGATCACGACGGGTAACCCCAGCGGATTGCAGACGTAGTTCACGATCAACAAGCACATAGGTGTCACCAGCGTGGCTCCCATGATTGCGCCGTTGATCGTGACTTTCCAACCTCGTCCAAACACCAGCACCATCGCCGCGGGCAGCGAGACAAATGCGACAAACGTGGGCTGCCAACTGGTCGCGGTAACCGTCCATCCCCACAGCAGGTTGCTTAGCAGCAGGCCAAGCAGGGAGCTGGTCACCAGCCATGGCCAGAGCCCGCTGCCGTAGGAAATGGCAAACCCTTGCCAGCGTTTTCCCGTTCGATTGGCCCAATACGCCAGATAAGCGCCCGCCAGCAATCCGAGGGATGCGAACTCGTGTTTGTAGAACGCGACTTCGCTGATGTCCCCCAGAACCCAGCGCAACCAGGCACCGGGGTCGGGGAGGGAGGAAAGCAAGTGCGTGTAGTCTGGCCAATGAGCTGACCAGGAAGAACGGTAGGTGAACGAAAGCCAGGCAATCAGTAGCGCGATGCCGATTAACAGCGCAAGGATTGACGTATCACGCTTTCTGCTGGCGAGCGAATCCGCCCGAGGAGTATCGGTTTGAGTGTCCATGATAAGGTTTCCCTGATCAGCGCGGCAGGGCGGGGTGTTGGGTGTACCCGAGCATCTGATCGAACAGATCGGTACGACGATCGCGATGCAGGTCGTTCAGGTTGTTCCAGATGAGGGCGCTGCGAGCACTGGTCAGGTCTATGTCGGCGAACAGTATTTCCTGTTTGTCTGCCGAGGCCACGGCGCCCATCGGCCAGCCATTGGTGCCGGCAATCAACGAGCAACCGAGATAACGTGCGCCTCGCTCTTCACCGATACGGCTCGCCGCCGCAATGAACACATTATTGACGTGCGCTGCCGTCATCGTCAGGTAGGAAGCCATGCACTTGCCGGCCTCATCGAACAGCGGCGGCGGTGTCCAGACCCAGTTGTTCAGGCTGCAAATGATGTCCGCGCCTTGCTGGGCAAGGATGCGTGGTACTTCCGGGAACCAGATGTCCCAGCAGATCAACAAGCCGATGCGACCGATCGGCGTATCGAACACCGGAAAGCCCGTGTCACCCGGCGTGAACCAAAGTTTCTCCAGGTTCCATAAATGAGCTTTCCGATACTTCCCGATAAAACCTTCCGGGCCCAAGAGGACAGCGGTGTTGAAGAGCCGCATACCGTCTCGCTCGGTCAACCCCGCCACCAGGTAAACGTTGTGTTCCCTGGCAAAATTGGTCCAGCTCAGAACACTTGGCCCGTTGGGAACCGCTTCCGAATGTTCGAAAGCGTCCTGTCGATTGGTGAAAAAATAGCCTGTATTGGACAGCTCGGGCAGCACGATGAGATTTGCACCCCCTTGAACGGCCTCCTGAGCCAGCTCCAGGCTGCAGCACAGATTGCCTTCCCGGTTGTTCATTCCGACTTGTGGATCGAATTGCACGACTGCTACACGTACAGGACTTGTTGATTCGCTCATTTCGAATGACCTCGTTTTTATTGTTCTTCAACACGTTTCGGTGTGCCGTGATTAGGCGTTGAAGATGCAAATCAGCGAAGTCAGCCGTTTCCGTTTTGGGTGTAGTCCATATCCCAAGATTGCCAGGTGAGCCCATGCATGACCCGCATGGGCGCTTGAGCGGAAAATCGAGGTCAGTGCCTGAGCTTGTATTCTGGATAATCGGCCATGGAAAAACCGCCATTGAAGGTGGCTTCAGTTTTGTTACAGATATGAATGACTGCGTCGACAGCCCCTCGGAAGCAAGGCTCTGTCCATCCGGCGTCGACGGAAAAAGACTCACCAGAAAGGTAAAGGCCGGAGAGAGCGGAGTAGTCCCGGTTGTACTTCATCAAGCTGACGGCATCGTAGTAGGTACCCGGTCGGTATAACTTTGCGCAGCCCAACGCATTTTTATCGTTCATCCAGCGTTGTACGACCGCTTGCTCGATTCCGATGTACGGGGAGATTCTTTCTTGGATGTTGGCGGAGTTCATGAGTATTCGATCAAGTTCTTTCACGCACTTCTTGATCAGCTCTTTGTCCGAGAACAAGGACAGTTTGGTGGCGTCGTCTTCCCATGTGTAACTCAACAGGATGCAATCGTAGCTATAGTTGCTGTTGTAACGGTAGGTATAGACGTCGTGAATAAAGCTGTCCGTAACGATGACCTGAGGGATTTTCGTGTTTTTGGATAAGAATGATCGTTTGAGGGGCGCGAAAACTTTGCAGCTTGTTTCCCAGTGTGCAGTTTTATAAGCGTTGATGACCTCAAAAGGAAGCATGGTCGGGTTGAAGTTTTCAAGTGTTATGCGGGTTTCCAACAGCCACGAGGGGAGGGTCACTATGACGGAATCAAAGTCATCGAATAACTCCTGAGACTCTTCGGCACTGCTGGATTTCCAGTTGTAGTAAACGCGTGTTTTTTGTTCATCCAGCTTCACTAGTTTAGTGACCGAAGAATCGGTCAGAAATCCGTCAGTTCTTTCAAGGCTGTGTTCGTAAACGGACTTTTTCGTTTCGACGGTTTTGATAAAGAACAGGCATTCCGCAAGGGCGGCGAGCCCGATATATCGAGGCCTGGAAAACTCCTGTCCCTTTGAGTCGTAGACCGCACTGGAGCGCAAAAGGGGCGAGTTAATTGGGTTGCCCGCAGTATCGACACGGCCGTGGACCAATTGTAATTGGCTGCTGAAACCGAAGATTGCGGTGCGCAACGGATAAAGGCTGCACACATCGTAAAACGCCCCCCAACTACCATCACCGATGCCTATCGCATAAAAGATGGCAGATTCATCCGGTGACATGCCCATTCCACCGAAGTCTCCTGGGCTGCTTTCATCCCAAGAGCCGATGGCTGGCATGCTGACAAGGTCGCGAAAAGAAATACTTTCGTATTGGTTGACGATGGCAGCCCACATTGCCTCCCATCCCTGACTGCCATACACCTCTGCCACATGACGAGTCATTCTGTCAGCAAACGTCTTCCACTTGGCGTTGACCTTCTGCAGTTCCTCGCCGGGAGGCGGCGTGGTTCCATCGGTATTTTTCCATATCAGCATCTGTGGTGCCGGCCCACCCGTCATGGTGCCTTCTCGAAGATAGATGCCCGTCGAAGTTACCCATTGGCTACCTGGGTTGGCGAAATCGGAAATGGCCAAGTCGAACTGATTAGCGTAGTAGGCCATCAAGGATCGACCCTCTTTAGGAGGCTCGTCCGCAGTATTGAAAAATGGCATGCGCATCGCACCCATCTCAAAAGGTGTATGACTTGCCGTCGAGTCAGGGCTGCCTGGCAAAGTAAGGTGCCTACCACCAATACGTTTGGATTGCTCAATAATAGTGATGTGAGTGAAGCCGCAACGGTAAAGTTCTCGGGCTGCGGTGAGCCCGGTGATGCCTGCACCGATAATACAAATTTTGTGCTCTGGATTCTTTGCTCGTGCGATGCCGTTATCCTGTTCTACCAGTGTTCGGTAGTCAAAGCATAAGTCCGGTGGGTTTGGGAAACGCGCGGACCATTGTGTTTTTAACGAGCGCTTTTTGCGGGCAATGTTTTTGGCGATAGAGGAGGGGTAGTTGTAACTGGACCCGATAGTCATTGTTGATCTTCCCTGATGTATTAACGAGGGAGGATCTTGAATGGATAGAGTGGTTTTGCACGTCAGCCAAGTCGGACTTCAGTTCGCTCTTTATTCTCATTTAAATGTGGGAAAGAAGATTCGAGCACCACTGATACTTGTAGGAACACGGCTAGGCCGCGATTTTAGTTGCGCGGTGTGTCAGCAAAAAACGAGCCTTCGTTCATCGCCAGCAAGCTGTGCTCCTACAGGGGGGTAATGGTTTATGCCGCCTGCTGGAACTGCTGCCGATACTGGTTTGGCGACAGTTCCGTGTGCTGGCGAAACAACCGCGCAAAGAAGCTCGCATCGTCGTAACCCACCTCATAACTGATGGTCTTGATGCTTTTGCGACTGGCGGAGAGCAATCCCTTGGCGGTTTCGATGCGCAGGCGCTGCAAGTAATGCAGCGGTTTGTCGCCAGTGGCGGTCTGGAAGCGGCGCATGAAATTGCGGATGCTCATGCCGTGTTCGCGAGCGACGTCTTCGAAGCGGAATTTGTCGGCGAAATGTTCTTCGAGCCAATGCTGGATCTGCAGGATGATCACGTCCTGGTGCAGCTTTTGCCCGCCGAAACCGATTCGTCCGGGGGAGTAGCTGCGCTGCACTTCATAGAGGATGTCGCGGGCCACGGCTTGCGACACGTTGGCGCCGCAGAAGCGTTCTATGAGGTAGATGTAAAGGTCGCAGGCCGAGGTGGTGCCGCCTGCGCAATACAGGTTGTCGGCGTCGGTGAGGTGCTTGTCCTGATTGAGCTGAACTTTCGGGAAGCGCTCGGCGAAGGCATTGAAGAAACGCCAGTAAGTGGTCGCTTCCTTGCCGTCGAGCAGACCGGCTTCGGCGAGCCAGAACACGCCAGTGGCCTCGCCACACAGGACGGCACCGCGGGCATGTTGCTGACGCAGCCAGGGCAGCACTTGTGGGTAACGTTGGCAAAGGGTGTCGAAATCGTCCCAGAAAGCAGGAAGGACGATGATGTCGGCGTTTTCCAGACCGCCATCGACCGGCATGATCACATCGCTGAAGCTGTTTACCGGTTTGCCATCGGGGCTGACCAGGCGGGTTTCGAACGCCGGGACCAGGCCGTGGCCAAGCTGTTTGCCGTAACGCAGGCTGGCGAGGTGGAAAAAATCCTTTGCTTGCATGAGGGTGGAAGCGAAAACCCGGTCGATCGCCAGGATGCAGACGCGCCGTAAAGGCGTGGAGGCTCGGTTAGACATAATTCAACTTTATTCTTATAGGGGAAAGTGGTCACGAGACGGCTGGATCGTCTTATTTTTTGTCTGATGTGTCCAGTGTCCTGTATCGGAAGCGGGGCTTAGTCTCTTGAGCTACATCCTTCTAACAAAAACGACAGGTGCCGCATGATCCCCAGAACCTTGTTCAGCTCCGAGCACGAACTCTTTCGCGACAGCGTGCGAACGTTCCTCGAAAAAGAAGCGGTGCCGTTTCATGGGCAATGGGAAAAACAGGGGTACATCGACCGCAAACTCTGGAACAAGGCAGGGGAGGCGGGGATGTTGTGTTCCCATCTGCCGGAAGAGTACGGAGGCCTGGGGGCGGATTTTTTGTACAGCACCGTGGTGATCGAAGAAGTGGGTCGGCTCGGGCTTACCGGAATAGGTTTTTCTCTTCATTCGGACATTGTTGCGCCTTATATCCTGCATTACGGCAGTGAAGCGCTGAAACACAAATACCTGCCGAAACTGGTGTCGGGTGAGATGGTCACCGCCATCGCGATGACCGAGCCAGGCGCCGGCTCCGATCTGCAAGGGGTCAAGACCACCGCTGTGCTGGACGGCGATGAGTATGTGATCAACGGTTCGAAGACGTTCATCACCAACGGGTTTCTGGCCGACCTGGTGATTGTCGTGGCCAAGACCGATCCGAAAGCCGGGGCGAAAGGTACCAGTCTGTTTCTGGTCGAAGCCAACACACCAGGTTTCGATAAGGGCAAGCGTCTGGAAAAGGTCGGCATGAAGGCTCAGGACACCTCGGAACTGTTCTTCCAGGACGTCCGGGTGCCCAAGGAGAATCTGCTGGGTCAGGCGGGGATGGGCTTTGCCTATCTGATGCAGGAGCTACCTCAGGAGCGGCTCACCGTTGCCATTGGCGGCCTTGCGTCGGCTGAAGCCGCGCTGCAATGGACGCTCGAATACACCCGCGAACGCAAGGCGTTCGGCAAGGCGGTGGCAGATTTCCAGAACACCCGCTTCAAGTTGGCGGAGATGGCGACCGAAATCCAGATTGGCCGGGTCTTCGTCGATCGCTGTCTGGAACTGCACCTGCAAGGCAAGCTGGACGTGCCGACAGCGGCGATGGCGAAGTATTGGGGTACGGACCTGCAGTGCAAGGTGCTCGACGAATGCGTGCAACTGCATGGTGGCTACGGGTACATGTGGGAATACCCGGTGGCCCGGGCGTGGGCGGATGCGAGGGTGCAGCGGATTTATGCGGGGACCAATGAAATCATGAAGGAGATTATTGCGCGGTCGCTTTGATTCCTGGTGATTTGCAAACCGCTATCGCGAGCAGGCTCACTCCCACATTTGGAGTGCATTCCCCTGTAGGAGTGAGCCTGCTCGCGAAGCTTTTCAAGAATCAATCAAGGCGCAGGATTCGGATGATCCCTATGAATCGCCTCGATGCCCTCCAGCACCTCATCGGACAGTTTCAAATAGAAGCTCGCGATGTTGCTCTCTAGCTGTTCCATCGTCGTCGCGCCAATGATGTTGCTGGTCACGAATGGCTGCTGGGTCACGAACGCCAACGCCATCTGCGCCGGGTCCAGACCGTGCTCGCGAGCGAGTGCAACATATCGGCTGCACGCAGCTTCCGACTGCGGATTGAAGTAGCGTGTGAAGCGGCTGTACAGGCTCAGACGACCTTTCGGCGGACGCGCGCCACCTTCGTATTTACCTGACAGAAAGCCGAACGCCAGCGGCGAATAGGCGAGCAGGCCGCATTGTTCGCGGATGGCGATTTCTGCCAGGCCCACTTCGAAGCTGCGGTTGAGCAGGTTGTAGGGGTTCTGGATCGATACGGCACGCGGCCAGCCACGGGCTTCGGCCAGGGCGAGGAAACGCATGGTGCCCCATGGCGTTTCATTGGACAGGCCGATGTGACGGATCTTGCCAGCCTTGACCTGTTCGTCCAGTGCTTCGAGGGTGTCTTCCAGCGGCGTCAGGTTGGCTTCGCTCTTGTGTTTGTAGCCGAGCTGTCCGAAGAAATTGGTACTGCGCTCCGGCCAGTGCAACTGATACAGGTCGATGTAGTCGGTTTGCAGGCGCTGGAGGCTGGCGTCGACGGCTTCGGTGATGTGCTGGCGGTTGTGTCGCAGGTTCCCATCACGGATGTAATCGATGGTGTTGCCGGGGCCGGCTATCTTGCTGGCCAGGATCCAGTCTGCACGATCACCGCGACTTTTGAAGTAATTACCGATGTAGCGCTCGGTAGTGGCGTAGGTTTCAGCCTTGGGCGGCACCGGATACATCTCGGCGGTGTCGATGAAATTGATCCCCGCACCCTTGGCCCGTTCGATCTGTGCGAAGGCTTCAGCTTCACTGTTTTGCTCGCCCCAGGTCATGGTTCCGAGGCAGATGGCGCTCACGTTCAGATTGGTTCGGCCTAGCTGGCGATAGTCCATCGGGTGCTCCTTTGGAAAAACAATCATAAAAGCAGGTTGAATTATTTTTCGCAATCTGCATAATTGCGCACCTCTTTCTGCAGTGGAAGTGATGCGCCGCCGCCGAAGAATCTTGCCGTTGAACGGACGCGCCGACCCGAGCCCCCGAAAGCGTCTGTATCCGGCTGCCTTTGACTTGTCAAAGTACGCACTATTCAGTAAGATCCGCCGTCTAATTTACAGGGCGGCCCCTGAGGCTATAAAGAATGAAAACTTTTACTGCTAAACCGGAAACAGTACAGCGCGACTGGTTTGTCGTCGACGCTGCAGGTCAGACCCTGGGTCGTCTGGCCACCGAAATCGCGAGCCGTCTGCGTGGCAAGCATAAAGCTGAGTACACTCCTCACGTTGACACCGGCGATTACATCGTCGTTATCAATGCCGAGCAGATTCGTGTAACCGGTGCTAAAACCACCGACAAAATCTACTACTCCCACTCCGGTTTCCCGGGCGGCATCAAGTCGATCAACTTCGAAAAGCTGATCGCTAAAGCCCCTGAGCGCGTGATCGAGACCGCGGTCAAAGGCATGCTGCCTAAGAACCCGCTGGGTCGCGACATGTATCGTAAGCTGAAAGTCTATGCGGGCGCTGTACACCCTCATACTGCTCAGCAGCCCCAAGAACTGAAGTTTTAACGGAATAGTTCATTATGTCGGCGACTCAAAATTACGGCACTGGCCGTCGCAAGACCGCAACCGCACGCGTTTTCCTGCGTCCGGGTACTGGTAACATCTCCATCAACAACCGTTCGCTGGATAATTTCTTCGGCCGCGAAACTGCCCGCATGGTAGTTCGTCAGCCGCTGGAATTGACTGAGACTGTCGAGAAGTTCGACATCTACGTCACCGTGATCGGCGGTGGTGTAAGTGGTCAAGCTGGCGCAATCCGCCACGGTATCACTCGCGCACTGATGCAGTACGACGAAACCCTGCGTGGCGCTCTGCGCAAAGCTGGCTTCGTTACTCGCGATGCTCGTGAAGTTGAACGTAAGAAAGTTGGTCTGCGTAAAGCGCGTAAGCGTCCGCAGTACTCGAAGCGTTAATTCGCTTCTACGTTCAAAAAAGAACGCCCAGTTTCCTCACGGAGCTGGGCGTTTTTTTATGGGCGCGAATTCTTGAATAATTGCGCTGTGACAACTTGCCACACGCGCAGAGCCCCTATACTGCAAGGCTTGGCAGTGGAGCCCTTGGGTAATTACCTTGTCAGAATTGGGGCTTTTCATTACCATTCGGCAAAATTTTTATAAGTACATAGATTTACTTAGTAGATGCCTGATTTAACAGGCCACAAAGCTGATGGGAGAGGACTGAATGAGCAATGACGGCGTGAATGCAGGCCGGCGTCGCTTCTTGGTAGCAGCCACATCCGTGGTGGGTGCTGCAGGAGCGGTGGGGGCTGCGGTCCCGTTCGTGGGGTCATGGTTTCCCAGTGCCAAGGCGAAAGCCGCAGGTGCACCGGTGAAAGTGAATGTCAGCAAAATCGAGCCAGGCCAGCAGATGATTGCTGAGTGGCGCGGTCAGCCGGTATTCATCGTCCGCCGTACCGAGGAAATCCTGGGGAATCTGAAAAAGATCGAGGGCCAGCTGTCTGACCCGACCTCCAAGAACTCGACACAACCGACTTATGTCGACCCGGAAACGCGTTCGATCAAGCCAGAGGTTCTGCTGCTGATCGGTATTTGCACGCACCTGGGTTGCTCGCCGACTTTCCGTCCGGAAGTGGCACCTGCGGATCTGGGCAAGGATTGGGTGGGTGGTTATTTCTGCCCTTGCCACGGTTCCCACTACGATCTGGCTGGCCGCGTCTACAAGTCGCAACCTGCGCCTTTGAACCTGCCAGTTCCCCCGCATTCCTATGAGACCGATGACATCATTGTCATTGGCGTCGATACGGAGAAAGCGTGATGAGCAAGTTCATGGATTGGGTTGATGCGCGCTTCCCCGCAACCAAAATGTGGGAAGACCATCTCAGCAAGTACTACGCCCCGAAGAACTTTAACTTCTTCTATTTCTTTGGTTCCCTCGCGCTGCTCGTTCTGGTCAACCAGATCGTCACCGGTGTCTGGCTGACCATGAGCTACACCCCGTCGGCGGAAGAAGCGTTTGCCTCCGTCGAATACATCATGCGCGACGTCGAGTACGGCTCGATCCTGCGTCTGCTGCACTCCACCGGCGCTTCGGCGTTTTTCATCGTGGTCTATCTGCACATGTTCCGTGGCTTGCTCTACGGCTCGTATCAGAAGCCGCGTGAGCTGGTGTGGGTCTTCGGCATGCTGATCTACCTGGCGCTGATGGCAGAGGCCTTCATGGGCTACTTGCTGCCTTGGGGCCAGATGTCGTACTGGGGCGCCCAGGTAATCATCTCGCTGTTCGGTGCGATTCCGGTCATCGGTGACGACCTGACTCAGTGGATCCGTGGTGACTACCTGATTTCCGGTATTACCCTGAACCGCTTCTTTGCCTTGCACGTCGTCGCCTTGCCAATCGTGATTCTCGGTCTGGTGGTGTTGCACGTGCTGGCGCTGCATGAAGTCGGCTCGAACAACCCGGACGGCGTGGACATCAAGAAGTACAAAGACGAAAACGGCGTACCGCTGGATGGCATTGCTTTCCACCCGTACTACACCGTGAAAGATATCGTCGGCGTTGTGGTGTTCCTGTTCATCTTCTGCTCGATCGTATTCTTCTTCCCGGAAATGGGCGGCTACTTCCTCGAGAAGCCGAACTTTGAACAGGCGAACGCGTTCAAGACACCTGAGCACATTGCACCCGTCTGGTACTTCACGCCGTTCTACGCAATTTTGCGGGCGATTCCCGACAAGCTCCTGGGTGTCATTGCCATGGGTGCGGCGATCGCTGTGCTGTTCGTCCTGCCGTGGCTCGACCGTAGTCCGGTCAAGTCGATGCGTTACAAGGGCTGGCTGAGCAAGATCTGGCTGTGGGTGTTCTGCATCTCGTTCGTGATCCTGGGCGTGTTGGGCGTACTCGCTCCAACGCCAGGTCGTACGCTGCTGTCGCAGGTATGCACCTTCCTGTACTTCGCCTACTTCATTCTGATGCCGTTCTACACCAGGCTCGAGAAGACAAAACCGGTTCCGGAAAGGGTGACTGGCTGATGAAAAAGCTATTTGCTGTACTGATTCTTGCTGCTCTGCCAGTGCTGTCTTTTGCGGCTGAACACGGTGGTCCCGATCTGGAAAAAGTCGATATCGACGTTTCCGACAAGGCTGCAATGCAAGATGGCGCACGTACGTTCGCCAACTACTGCATGGGTTGCCACAGCGCCAAGTTCCAGCGTTACGAGCGTGTTGCCGACGACCTCGGCATTCCGCATGACCTGATGCTCTCGAACCTGGTGCTCACTGGCGCCAAGATCGGCGACCACATGAACATCGGCATGCAGCCGGCTGACGCGAAGACCTGGTTTGGTGCGGCACCGCCTGACCTGACCCTGGTTGCTCGCGTTCGTGGTACGGACTGGCTCTATGGCTACCTGACGTCTTTCTACGAAGACCCTGCCCGTCCATGGGGTGTGAACAACAAGGTATTTCCTAACGTAGGGATGCCAAACGTTCTGGTCGGTCTGCAAGGTCGTCAGGTCGTGGGCTGCAAACAGGTCCAGATCGTCGAAGACGGCAAGAAGCAATATGATCCGCTGACCGGTACGCCGCTGACTCATGAAGCGTGCGATCAGCTGACCATCGTGCCGAAAAGCGGAACGCTGACTGAAGAGCAGTTCGATGAGAAGGTGAAGAATCTGGTAACCTTCCTCGCTTACTCGGCTAACCCGGTTAAGCTGCAACATCAGCGCATCGGTACGTATGTATTGCTGTACCTGGCGTTCTTCTTCGTATTCGCTTACCTGCTCAAACGCGAATACTGGAAAGACGTGCACTGATAACGCTTTAAGCAATTGCTGTTAATCGCGCGCGCCCAAGGGCGTCTCTAAAGGTGTAACGGATCTGGTTATCCAGGCGTTACGGGGAGACGCCCTCTGGGCGCGCTCGTTTTTCCGCTTTCGAAATTTCAACAAGCGAGGAGGACCGCCATGGGCGTGACCAATCGGTTGGCCTGTTACTCCGACCCCGCCGACCACTATTCCCACCGGGTACGTATCGTACTTGCAGAGAAGGGTGTCAGCGCAGAGATCATTTATGTGGAAGCTGGTCGCCAGCCGCCTAAACTGATTGAAGTGAACCCTTACGGAAGTCTGCCCACCCTGGTCGATCGTGACCTGGCGCTGTGGGAGTCGACCGTGGTGATGGAATATCTGGATGAGCGTTACCCGCATCCGCCGCTACTGCCGGTTTATCCAGTGGCGCGTGCGAACAGCCGTCTGCTGATACATCGTATCCAGCGTGACTGGTGTGGCCTGGTGGATCTGATTCTGGATTCGCGGAGCAAAGAAGCAGCCCGTGTCGTCGCTCGTAAAGAGCTTCGAGAAAGCCTGAGCGGCGTGTCGCCGTTGTTCGCTGACAAGCCGTTTTTCCTCAGTGAGGAACAAAGTCTGGTGGATTGCTGCCTACTACCAATACTCTGGCGTTTGCCGATTTTGGGTATTGAACTGCCGCGGCCAGCCAAGCCGCTGCTTGATTATATGGAGCGCTCGTTTGCGCGTGAGGCTTTCCAGGCGAGTCTGTCTGGTGTCGAACGCGATATGCGCTAAGGCTTAAGGAGCCGCTATGAACTCCAGTCGACCTTATCTGGTCCGCGCGCTCTATGAGTGGATTGTGGATAACGATTGCACCCCGCACATGCTGGTCAATTCCGAGTATCCGTCGGTACAGGTGCCTCAGGGTTTTGCCAGTGACGGACAAATTGTCCTGAACGTATCGCCGGCAGCTGTGCGTCATTTGCACATGGATAACGAAGCGGTCAGCTTCGAAGGGCGCTTCGGTGGCGTTCCGCACACCTTGTACGTGCCTATCGCATCGATCCTGGGCATTTACGCCCGGGAGAACGGTCAGGGCATGGTGTTCGATCTGGAATCGCCCATGGAAGACGAGGAAGAGATCGAGCTGGATGATGATATTCCGCCACCCGACACCGAGCCGCCGCGTCCAAGCGGTCGACCCAGTTTGAAAGTGGTGAAGTAATAAAAAAGGCGATCCTCTCGGATCGCCTTTTTTATTACTTCACCACTTTCAAACGTAGGAGCTGCCGAAGGCTGCGATCTTTTGATGTTGCTTTTAAAGATCAAAAGATCGCAGCCTCGTTTCACTCGACAGCTCCTACAGGTCGATGGAGATCCAGGGACGCCATCGCAAGTGAGTAGGTGTCAGTCGATGTACTCAAACAACTTCACAATCTTCTGCACGCCAGAAACGCCCTGCACCAGATTGGTCGCCTGCGTCGCTTCCTGCTTGGTCAGAAGGCCCAGCAGATAGACGATACCGTTCTCGGTTATAACCTTGATGCGCGAACCCGGGATGTTCGAGTCGGTGAGCATCTGGGTCTTGATCTTGGAGGTCAGCCAGGCATCGTTCTGGCGTGCAAGGAAGCCGGAAGGCGGCAGGACTTGCAGTTCGTTATGGACTTTCTTCACGCGCTGGACGGCAGATGCTGCCTGCTCGGCCTTGGCTTTGAGGTCTTCGCGCGGCGTCTGGCCGGCGAGCAGTACAACGCCGTTGAAGCTGGTGACGACGATGTGTGAGTCGTTATCCAGTGCAGGATCGGCCTTGGCGATGTTCACGCCGACCTTGGTTTCGATCAGGGAATCGTCAATTTTACTGCCGAAGGTGCGGGTGCCGCGGTCGTCTTCAATCGGCGCTTCCCGGCTGGCGTTTACCACCGAGGTGCAGCCGCTGATGCCGAGGCATAGGGTCAAGGCCAGTAGGCCTAGGCGATTAGGGGTCATTCTTCACTCCCGAACAGTTGGCTGTCGATCAAGTCGCATAGGCAATGGATCGCCAGCAGGTGGACTTCCTGAATACGTGCGGTGACGTTGGCCGGTACCCGGATCTCAACGTCCTCGGGCAAAAGCAGTGACGCCATGCCGCCGCCATCGCGACCCGTCATTGCTACGACAATCATTTCGCGATCATGTGCGGCCTGGATCGCTTGAATAATGTTCGCCGAGTTGCCGCTGGTTGAAATCGCCAGCAACACATCGCCCGGTTGGCCGAGTGCGCGGATCTGCTTGGAGAAGATTTCGTTGTAGCTGTAGTCATTGGCGATCGAGGTGATCGTCGACGTGTCGGTGGTCAGCGCAATGGCGGGCAGGCTTGGACGTTCACGCTCGAAACGGTTGAGCAGTTCCGACGAAAAATGCTGGGCATCGCCAGCAGAGCCGCCATTGCCGCAGGACAGCATTTTCCCTTCGTTAAGCAGGGCGTTGACCATGACCTGGCTGGCTTGCTCGATGTGCGGTGCAAGTACGTCCATCGCCATTTGCTTGGTGTCGATACTGGCCTGAAAAAGCTGGCGAATTCGGGATTGCATGTCCATCTGTGTGACCTTAATTAGCGCGGCTACTTGGCACAGGAATGTGCAGCCCGCAAAGCAAAGAGCAAAAGTGTTGGGTGAAAGTGTCCGGTTCAGCGCATAAGCAATCAGCTGTCGAAGGCATTTTGCAACCAGTTGAGCTGATCGAGGTTGCTGTCGATGGCAACCACGTCGAAACGGCAAGGGAAATTGGCCCAGCGCGACTCGCGCTGAAGAAAATACTGCGCGGCAAAAATCAGTTTCTGCCGTTTGCGCCCATCGATGCTAGCGAGCGCGCCACCCCATTGAGTGTTTTTTCTGTAACGGACTTCGACGAATACTACTGTATCGCCATCAAGCATGACCAGATCAAGCTCGCCGCGTTTACACAACCAGTTCTGCGCCACCAGGCGCAGACCGTGTTGCTGAAGATGCTCGAGCGCATGGCGCTCGGCATCTTGTCCGCTTTGCTGGCGTGACCTGTCGGGCATCAGCGTGGGGTGTCCGGCAGGCGTTGAACCTGGCCATTGACGAACTGTGCCCACGGCAACTGACGTTCAACCCGTTGGTTCTGGGTCATGCCCAGGCTACCGGATTCACCCTCGATACGGCTGTCCGGCAAAGCCTTCAGCTGGCCGAGACGAGGCGCCAAACGGTAGGCATCCGCGCCCATTGCGTAGAGGCGACCCAAGCTGCCAGCAGCTTGTGGCCATTGAGCAGTGACTTGTTTGCGCAACGGATCGTTGACGTCCAGCAGCCATGGCGTTTCGCAGAACCGGACGCCATTCATGTCGTTGTACTGATTAACATCACCGCTGGCACTGAATACGTGGGAAGTGGCGTAAACCGGCACGTCACCTGCGTATTGGAAGTTCAGGGTCGGTTTGATCTGCTGAGCTTGCTGGGGGGTAGCGGCCAGGAAGATGAACTCGATGTCCTGGCGACGCGAAGGCTGGGCGGCAACCTGCGAGCCAACGGTGCTTTGCAGGCTCTTGGCGCGACCTTCGCTCTGGCGGAGCTGGAACATGTCGGCAATTTGCTGAGCCAGTTGCACCGGCTGATCAACGCGCTCGGTAGCAACAATGCTGCCGCCATTGGCTTGCCAATCCTGGCTGAACGCTTTCAACACACGGTCGCCCCATTCGCCTTTCGGCACCATGATGGCGGCGCGATGCAGGCCATCGGCGCGAGCGCGGCGAGAGACTTCACGGGCTTCATCTTCAGCGGCAAGACCGAACTGGAACAGTTGGGCCGGGCCTGGTGCGCCCTCGCTGTAGTTCAGAGCCAGTGTGGTGATAGGCAATTGCGGGCGAGTGCTGAGCTGTTTGACCAGAGGCTTCTCCAGCGGGCCGATGACCAGTTGCACGCCATCTGCCTGAGCCTTGCGGTAGAACTCATCCAGAGACGTCAGGCGCGAGCTGTCGTAGAACTCGATGGCCGGTGGCTTCTGCCCGGCTTGTTGAGCCTGGTAGTGAGCGGCCATGAAACCTTCGCGCAGTGCTTTGCCGACCGAAGCCAGTGGTCCGTCTTGTGGCAGCAGCAGGGCGATCTTGCTCAGCGGCTGGCTGGCCAGCTCCTTGAGCCTGGTCAGTGGCAGCGGCAATTGAATGGCCGCCGGATGCTTGGGATTCTGCGCGCGCCAGTTGTCGATCGCGGCTTGCTGTTGCTCCAGGGTGCCCGCGGTTTTCACGGCGAGGGCCAGACTCATCCAGCCGCCAAGGTCGTCGGTGGTGGTGGGCTGCAGTTGATCGGTTGGCAGTGAGGCGATCAGGGTCCAGATCGCTTCGTGGTTTTTGCTGGCAGCTTCACCTTCGAGCATCGGGGCGATAAAGATTCGCTCCTTCGCAGCAGCCAGGGTTTGGCCATCGGCTTCAAGTGCGCGGGCGTGAACGGTGCCGGTGCGGACCTGCTGCTCGACAGGCAGTTCGCTCAGTCGTTGCAGGCTCGGATGGCTCAGCGCGGTCAAGGCGGCTTTCGGCTGATTGCGCGCCATGGCCAGTTCAGCTGCCAGTGTGCTCGCGAAAACCTGTTGGCCTGGCTTGAGTTGTTCGACAGGCACTTGCTGCAGGATTTGCGCGGATTGGCCGGCATTCCCTTGGCGGAAGGCCAGGTCTGCGGCGCTCAGGCGCAGCAACGCAGCTTTTTCCGGGTCTTTGCTTTGAGTCGCCTGCTCGAGCAGTTGCTCGATACTGGCGTCCGGGGTCCGTGGAAGTTCGCCAAGGCTGGAGGAGGGCGAGCTGGCGCAAGCCGCCAGCAAGGCAGCAAGGCAGAGGGCAGTGAACAGCCGCAGGCAAGCGATCATGTAGTGTTCCTGATACTCGATCAAATTAGCGTGGAATTGTACCCAAGCACTGGCCGGGGCGCGATGTTACTGGTGTGAATCGATCAATTTAGCTCGTGTAAATGTTGCTGTGCGGTCAAAAGGCATGAAAAACCCCAGGTTGCTTGCGCGTATCGGAAACAGATCTACGCGCTACAATGTCGCCTTTTAACGATCATGAGGTGTGCGCTTTGACTGCTCCAGGTGCTTTGAATTCCGCTGCTGGCTCGCTTTATGTGGTGGCGACGCCCATCGGCAACCTGGACGACATCAGTGCGCGCGCGCTGAAAATCCTGCGTGACGTTGCGTTGATCGCCGCTGAAGACACCCGCCATTCCCAGCGATTGATGCAGCACTTCGGCATTCCTACGCCGCTGGCGGCCTGTCATGAACACAACGAGCGGGATGAAGGTAGCCGCTTTATTACCCGTTTGCTTGCCGGTGACGACGTCGCGCTGATCTCCGATGCCGGGACGCCACTGATTTCCGATCCGGGCTATCACCTGGTGCGCCAGGCGCGTGCCGCCGGAATCAACGTGGTACCGGTTCCGGGTGCTTGTGCATTGATTGCCGCGCTGTCGGCGGCGGGCTTGCCGTCGGACCGGTTCATCTTCGAAGGTTTTCTGCCAGCCAAGGCCGTTGGTCGGCGCGCTCGTCTGGAGCTGGTAAAGGAAGAGCCGCGTACGCTGATTTTCTACGAAGCTCCGCACCGTATCCTGGAATGCCTGCAGGACATGGAGTTGGTGTTCGGTCCCGAGCGCCCGGCATTGCTGGCGCGCGAGCTGACTAAAACGTTCGAGACCCTCAAAGGTTTGCCGTTGTCCGAGCTGCGGGCATTTGTCGAGTCGGACAGCAATCAACAGCGCGGTGAATGCGTGGTGCTGGTGGCAGGCTGGACAGCGCCGGAAACAGAAGACGCGGTCAGCAGTGAGGCAATGCGTATTCTCAATTTGTTGCTGGAGGAAATGCCTCTCAAGCGAGCCGCGGCACTGGCAGCGCAAATTACCGGTGAACGCAAGAATGTGCTCTATCAAGTTGCGCTGGATAAACAGAAGGGCGAGTAAAACCCGACGCGAAGGCATGGCTGAAGGCTTTTAGCGCTTGTTCTTCGGACGCTCTGCCGTTAACCTTCGCGGCGGAGAGTCGATTGGACAGTCGCTGCCCTCTATGAAAATTAGGGGGGGGAGGAAAGTCCGGGCTCCATAGGGCGAAGTGCCAGGTAATGCCTGGGAGGCGTGAGCCTACGGAAAGTGCCACAGAAAATAACCGCCTAAGCGCTTCGGCGCCGGTAAGGGTGAAAAGGTGCGGTAAGAGCGCACCGCACGACTGGCAACAGTTCGTGGCTAGGTAAACCCCACTTGGAGCAAGACCAAATAGGGTCCCAAGGCGTGGCCCGCGCTGGGACCGGGTAGGTTGCTAAAGATGTCCAGTGATGGCCATCGTAGACGAATGACTGTTCAAGACAGAACCCGGCTTACAGATCGACTCTCCACCTTTTTCCCCTCCCTGTTTGAGGCTTTGAACAGGGCGCAGGCAGTAGCTTTTAACCTTCCTGTCGATTGACCGCTGGAAGGGCTGAGTGATATTGATTGGCCTGCATTGATGGCATTCTAATAAACTCCTCGCTGCACCGATTTACCTCCTTCCAGAATCATCAGCTGAAGCACTTTCGTAATACCAAAAAAATCTTACTCTTAACAAACTACTTTAACTTCCGAGCGCAGCCATCAGTGCTGAATCAAGTTATTGCGCAAGATTACGCGTCAGATTCTCGTTACCCCTCCTTTTAGGCTCCTAAATCACAGTTCTGTAAGGCTTTTCCTTTACTGCGCGCCTTGACGGTGCGGTAGGCGCATTCCTATAGTGTGCGCAAGTGGCGGAAAGTGGCATGAAGTGGGTTTTTTGAGCTAAAAACGCTAATATTTGGAGAAACGCTGACGTGTTTCGCGGAGCTAACGCTATCAGTCTCGACGCAAAGGGCCGTCTCGCTATGCCGAGCCGGTATCGCGACGAGCTGGTTTCGAGAAGTTCCGGTCAGTTAATCGTCACAATCGATGCCGTTGATCCGTGTTTGTGTGTTTACCCCCTCGATGAGTGGGAAATTATTGAAACCAAACTGCGCGCACTGCCTTCGCTTCGCGAAGAGAACCGCCGCCTGCAACGTTTACTGATTGGTAATGCCGTCGACCTCGAACTCGATGGCAGTGGTCGTTTTCTGGTTCCACCGCGTCTGCGTGAATATGCCAAGTTGGATAAGCGCGCGATGTTGGTAGGCCAACTGAACAAGTTCCAATTGTGGGACGAGGATGCCTGGGATGCGGTTTCTGCCGCTGACCTGGCTGCTATTCAACAACCGGGCGCGATGCCTGATGAACTGCGTGATCTAATTCTGTGACTATTGATAGCGGCTTTAACCACATCACCGTACTGCTCGACGAAGCCGTGGAGGCTCTCGCCGTACGTCCGGATGGTTGCTATCTGGACGGCACGTTCGGTCGCGGCGGACACAGTCGGTTGATCCTCAGCCAGCTCGGTCCCGAAGGTCGGTTGCTCGGGTTCGACAAAGATCCTCAAGCGATTGCCACCGGGCAAACGCTAGCGGCCGAAGACGGCCGCTTTGTCGTTGTGCAGCGCAGCTTTGCCGAGCTGGGTTCGGAAGTGGCGGATCGCGGTCTGGCGGGCAAAGTCAGCGGTATCCTGCTCGACCTTGGCGTGTCTTCGCCACAGCTTGATGACCCGGAGCGCGGCTTCAGCTTCCTCAACGATGGCCCGCTGGACATGCGCATGGACCCGTCCCGCGGGATCAGTGCTGCCGAATTCGTCAACACCGCGCCGGCCGAAGAAATCGCCCGGGTATTCAAGGAATATGGCGAAGAGCGTTTTTCCGGTCGCATGGCCCGCGCTGTCGCCGAGCGGCGTGATATCAAACCCTTCGAGCGTACAGCCGACCTGGCGGAAGTCCTGAAGGTCGCCAACCCGGCATGGGAAAAGGGCAAAAACCCGGCTACCCGTGCGTTCCAGGGCCTGCGAATTCACGTCAATAACGAACTGGGCGACCTGGAAGCCGGTCTCGAAGCGGCGCTGGAATGCCTGGAAGTCGGCGGCCGCCTGGTCGTGATCAGCTTCCACTCGCTGGAAGACCGGATCGTCAAACTGTTCATGCGCAAACTGGTGAAAGGCGAAGCCGACAACCTGCCGCGCAACCTGCCGGTTCGGCACGTAGCCTTCGAACCAAAAATCAAAGTCCATGGCAAAGCGCAGTCCGCCTCCGAGGCCGAACTCAAAGCCAACCCACGTTCCCGTAGCGCCGTCATGCGCGTGGCGGAGAAGCTGCGGTGAGCAAGCTTTTCGCCAAGCCACTGCCAGGCGGAAGCTTTTTCATGCTGCTGCTGTTTCTCGGCGTGCTCGTGTCGGCCATCGGCGTGTCGTACAGCGCCCACTGGAACCGTCAGCTGTTGAACTCGCTGTACAACGAACTGAGCGTGCGCGACAAGGCACAAGCGGAGTGGGGCCGTCTGATTCTCGAGCAGAGTACCTGGACCGCACACAGCCGTATCGAAGTCCTGGCCACTGAGCAACTGAAGATGCGCATCCCCGGCGCAGCTGAAGTGCAGATGGTGGCGCCATGATGAAACTTGAAGGTGCGCTCTTTCCATGGCGGTTTCGCCTGGTGGTGGGTTTGCTCAGCGTCATGGTTGCGGCGATTGCCTGGCGCATTATCGATTTGCAAGTGGTTGACCGTGCCTTCCTTAAAGGCCAGGGCGACGCGCGCAGCGTTCGTCATATTCCGATTCCCGCTCACCGTGGTTTGATCACTGACCGTAACGGCGAGCCGTTGGCCGTCAGTACGCCGGTCACGACTCTGTGGGCCAACGCCAAGGAAATGCAGCAGGCCAAAGAAAAATGGCCGGCACTCGCAGCCGCGCTGGGCCAGGATCCCAAAGCCTTGACCGAACGTCTCGAGGCCCAGGCCAACAAAGAATTCATCTATCTGGTGCGCGGTCTGACCCCCGAGCAAGGCCAGTCCGTGCTCGACCTTAAAGTACCGGGCGTTTATGGCATTGAAGAGTTCCGGCGTTTCTACCCTGCCGGTGAAGTGACCGCGCACATGGTCGGCTTTACCGACATCGATGACCACGGTCGCGAAGGTGTCGAGCTGGCCTACGACGAATGGCTCGCCGGTGTCCCTGGCAAACGCCAGGTCATCAAGGACCGACGCGGCCGGCTTATCAAGGATGTCCAGGTCACCAAAAACGCCAAGGCCGGTAAGCCCTTGGCGTTGTCCATTGACCTGCGCCTGCAATACCTGGCCAACCGCGAACTGCGTAACGCGATCATCGAGAACGGCGCCAAGGCCGGCAGCCTCGTGATCATGGACGTGAAGAGCGGCGAGATTCTGGCCATGGTCAATCAGCCGACCTACAACCCGAACAACCGTCGCAACCTGCAACCGGCGATGATGCGCAACCGCGCAATGATCGACGTGTTCGAGCCGGGTTCGACCATGAAAGCCATCTCCATGAGCGCTGCGATCGAAAGCGGTCGCTGGAAGCCGAGCGATACCGTCGAGGTTTACCCGGGCACCTTGCAGATTGGTAAGTACACCATCAAGGACGTTTCCAGGAGCGAAGGTCCGGTACTCGACCTGACAGGCATCCTGATCAACTCCAGTAACGTCGGCATGAGTAAGGTCGCGTTCGATATCGGCGGCGAAACAATCTTCCGTCTCGCCCAAAAAGTCGGACTTGGCCAGGACACCGGCCTCGGTTTCCCGGGCGAGCGCGTCGGCAACCTGCCGAACTATCGCGAATGGCGCAAAGCCGAGACCGCCACGCTGTCTTACGGCTACGGCATTTCCGTGACGGCGATCCAGTTGGTCCACGCCTTCTCGGCCCTGGCCAACAACGGTCGTCTCGCGCCGCTGACCCTGATCAAGACTGACAAGGCGCCACAGACCACTCAGGTGTTGCCGGAAGCTGTCGCGAAAACCATGCAGGGCATGCTGACCCAAGTGATCGAAGCTCCGCGCGGCGTGTTCCGTGCACAGGTACCGGCTTATCACGTGGCTGGCAAATCGGGTACCGCGCGCAAAACGTCGGTCGGTACCAAAGGCTACGCCGAGAATTCCTACCGTTCGCTGTTCGCCGGCTTCGGCCCGATGAGCGATCCGCGTTACGCCATCGTGGTAGTGATCGATGAGCCGACCAAGGCCGGTTATTTCGGTGGTCTGGTTTCGGCACCGGTCTTCAGCAAAGTGATGTCCGGGACCTTGCGCCTGATGAACATCACCCCTGACAACCTTCCACCGACTCAACAGGCCAATGCCACACCGGTCGTTCCGCTGAAAGCCAATGGAGGGCGCGGCTGATGTCTCTTAGTCTGAACAAGATTTTCGCCCACGCCGGTCGCGATCTTCTGATCCGCGAACTGACCCTCGACAGCCGCAACGTGCGGGCAGGCGATCTGTTCCTCGCCGTTCCTGGCGGCAAGTTCGACGGTCGCGCGCACATCGCCGACGCATTGCAGCGCGGTGCTGCGGCTGTGGCCTATGAAGTCGAAGGCGCCACAGTGCTGCCAATCACTGATGTGCCACTGATTCCGGTCAAAGGCCTGGCGGCGCAGTTGTCGGACATCGCTGGACGCTTTTACGGTGATCCGAGTCGCCACCTGAACCTGGTTGGCGTGACCGGTACAAATGGCAAAACCAGCGTGACGCAATTGGTTGCGCAAGCGTTGGACCTGCTCGGTCAGCACTGCGGGATTGTCGGCACACTGGGTACCGGTTTCTACGGTGCGCTCGAAAGCGGCCTGCACACCACGCCGAATCCGATTGCCGTCCAGGCGACCCTTGCCGATCTGAAAAAGGCCGGTGCCAAAGCGGTCGCCATGGAAGTCTCGTCCCACGGTCTTGATCAGGGGCGAGTCACTGCGCTGGCGTTTGATGTGGCGGTGATGACCAAT
Organism: Pseudomonas sp. LBUM1643; assembly: GCF_059716215.1. Taxonomy (NCBI): domain Bacteria; kingdom Pseudomonadati; phylum Pseudomonadota; class Gammaproteobacteria; order Pseudomonadales; family Pseudomonadaceae; genus Pseudomonas; species Pseudomonas sp. LBUM1643. The sequence continues at coordinate 5,378,696 of NZ_CP166813.1, read as the reverse complement.
CTTTCCCGGGACCATCTTGATTACCACGGCACCATGCAGGCCTACGGCGAAGCCAAGGCCAAGCTGTTTGCCTGGAACGATCTTAAATGCCGCGTAGTTAACCTCGACGACGAATTCGGCCGCCAACTGGCTGCAGAAAAACGCGAGTCGCGGCTGATTACCTACAGCCTTGAAGACGCCAGCGCTTACCTGTATTGCCGCGAAGCGCAATTCGACGACGAAGGCGTACGCGCCACGCTGGTCACGCCCCAGGGCGAACACCATTTGCGCAGCACCTTGCTCGGCCGTTTCAACCTGAGCAACGTGCTGGCAGCGGTCGGCGCACTGCTCGGCCTGGATTACGCGCTGGACGAAATCCTCAAGGTCTTGCCAAAACTCGAAGGCCCGGCCGGTCGTATGCAACGCCTTGGCGGCGGCTCTCAGCCCTTGGTGGTCGTGGATTACGCCCATACGCCCGACGCGCTGGAGAAAGTACTGACGGCGCTGCGTCCACACGCCAAAGGTCGGCTGCTGTGCCTGTTCGGTTGCGGCGGTGATCGTGATCGCGGCAAGCGTCCGCTGATGGCCGAAGTGGTCGAGCGTCTGGCCGATGGTGTGCTCGTCACCGATGACAATCCGCGTACCGAAGACCCGTCGGTGATTTTCGACGACATCCGCGCCGGTTTCAGCGCTGTGGATAACGTCACATTCGTTGCCGGCCGTGGCCAGGCGATTGCTCAGCTTATCGCCGGTGCGTCGGCGGATGATGTGATTGTCCTGGCCGGAAAAGGTCACGAGGACTATCAGGAAATCAACGGCGAGCGCCACGCTTTCTCTGATCTGGTCGAGGCTGATCATGCCCTGACCGCGTGGGAGGTGGCTCATGCTTAAAGCCCTGACACTGAGCGAACTGACCGGCGCGCTGAACGCCCGTCTGGTGAATACTGATGCCACTTTCAACGGTGTCAGCATTGACAGTCGTGCGATCCAGCCAGGCCAACTGTTTATCGCCTTGACCGGCCCGCGTTTCGATGGTCATGACTACTTGAACGACGTCGCCGCAAAAGGCGCCGTTGCAGCCCTGGTCGAGCGCGAAGTTACTGACAGCACGCTTGCGCAATTGCTGGTGAAGGATACGCGCCAGGCGCTTGGCCAATTGGGTGCGATGAACCGTGCCGGCTTCACGCATCAGGTTGCAGCAATCACCGGTTCCAGCGGCAAGACCACTGTCAAGGAAATGCTTGCGAGCATCCTGCGCACGCGGGGTCCGGTACTGGCGACCCGTGGCAACCTGAACAACGACCTCGGCGTTCCGCTGACCCTGCTTGAACTCGCGCCGGAACACACCGCTGCAGTGATCGAGCTGGGTGCTTCGCGACTTGGTGAAATCGCCTACACCGTCGCCATGACCAAGCCTCATGTGGCCATTCTCAACAACGCCGGGACCGCCCACGTTGGCGAGTTCGGCGGGCCGGAAAAAATCGTTGAAGCCAAGGGCGAGATCATTGAAGGGCTGGACGCCGATGGCGTCGCCGTTCTTAATCTTGATGACAAGGCGTTCGGTATCTGGAAGACCCGTGCAGCCGGTCGCAAAGTGCTGACGTTCGCCTTGAGTAACCTCAGCGCCGATTTCTACGCCAGCGATCTGGATCGCGATACTCGCGGTTGCCCTGCGTTCAATCTGCACAGTCCTGAAGGTGTGGAGCGCGTTCAATTGAACCTGCTCGGCACTCATAACGTTGCCAATGCGATGGCCGCCGCAGCTGCCGCCCATGCGCTGGGTGTTTCGTTGTTCGGCATCGCCACCGGGCTTGGCGCAGTGCAGCCGGTCAAGGGGCGCACCGTTGCGCAACTGGCCAGCAACGGCATGCGCGTCATCGATGACACCTACAACGCGAACCCCACCTCAATGTGCGCCGCCGTTGATATACTCGCCGGCTTTTCCGGCCGCACCGTCCTGGTGCTCGGGGATATCGGCGAGTTGGGCGATTGGGCAGAGCAGGGGCACCGCGACGTGGGCGAGTACGCCCGTGGCAAGGTTTCCGCGCTTTACGCCGTCGGATCCATGATGGTTCACGCCGTAAACGCTTTCGGTGAACAGGCTTATCACTTCGCCACTCAGGCTGAGTTGATCAAGGCCCTGGACGCCGAGCAAGACACAAACACCACCATTTTGATCAAGGGTTCGCGCAGCGCTGCGATGGAAAACGTCGTCGCCGCTTTGTGCGGGTCCAGTCTGGAGAAACATTAATGCTGCTGCTGCTAGCGGAGTACATGCAACAGTTCTACAAAGGCTTCGCGGTCTTCCAGTACCTGACCCTGCGCGGGATTCTCGGTGTGCTGACCGCGCTGGTTTTGTCGCTGTGCTATGGCCCGTGGATGATCCGTACTTTGCAGAAGCGTCAGATCGGTCAATCCGTTCGCAACGACGGTCCGCAATCGCATCTGTCCAAATCAGGCACCCCGACCATGGGCGGCGCGCTGATCCTGTCGTCCATCGGCGTCAGCACCTTGCTCTGGGCCGACCTCAGCAACCGCTATGTCTGGACCGTGCTGCTGGTCACCTTGCTGTTTGGTGCGATTGGCTGGGTCGATGACTACCGCAAGGTGATCGAAAAGAATTCTCGTGGTCTGCCAAGTCGCTGGAAATACTTCTGGCAATCGGTGTTCGGCCTGGGCGCGGCGATCTTCCTTTATATGACCGCCAGCACGCCGGTGGAAACCACGCTGATCCTGCCGATGCTCAAGGACTACAGCATTCCCCTGGGCGCGGGCTTTATCGTCCTGACCTATTTCGTGATCGTTGGCTCGAGCAACGCGGTCAACCTGACTGATGGCCTCGACGGCCTGGCGATCATGCCGACCGTGATGGTTGGCGGTGGTTTGGGGATCTTCTGCTACCTGTCCGGTAACGTGAAGTTCGCGGAGTACCTGCTCATCCCTTACGTCCCGGGCGCGGGTGAGTTGATCGTGTTCTGCGGCGCGTTGATCGGTGCGGGTCTCGGATTTCTCTGGTTCAACACCTACCCGGCGCAAGTCTTCATGGGCGACGTTGGCGCACTGGCGCTGGGCGCGGCCCTGGGCACCATCGCAGTGATCGTCCGTCAGGAAATCGTCCTGTTCATCATGGGCGGCGTGTTCGTGATGGAAACCCTGTCGGTGGTCATTCAGGTTGCCTCTTTCAAGCTGACCGGGCGCCGCGTATTCCGCATGGCACCGATTCACCACCATTTTGAACTCAAGGGCTGGCCCGAGCCACGCGTGATCGTCCGTTTCTGGATCATCACCGTGATTCTGGTACTGGTCGGCCTTGCCACCCTGAAGCTGAGGTAGAACGAGTGTCTCTGATCGCTTCTGACCACTTCCGCATCGTTGTCGGCCTCGGCAAGAGCGGCATGTCCCTGGTTCGCTTCCTGGCGAACCGGGGCACGTCGTTTGCTGTCGCCGACACGCGGGAAAATCCACCGGAACTGGCCACGCTCAAGCGTGACTATCCGCACGTGGAAGTGCGTTGTGGCGAGCTGGACGTCGAATTCCTGTGCCGTGCCGACGAGCTCTACGTGAGCCCCGGCCTGGCGCTGGCGACCCCGGCCCTGCAGGCTGCCGCCGCCCGTGGCGTGAAATTGTCCGGCGACATCGAGCTGTTCGCGCGTCACGCGAAGGCGCCGATCGTTGCCATCAGCGGTTCCAACGCCAAAAGCACCGTCACCACGCTGGTCGGCGAGATGGCGGCTGCGGCCGGTAAGCGTGTTGCCGTCGGCGGCAACCTCGGCACGCCAGCGCTGGATTTGCTCAGCGACGACGTCGAGCTGTACGTGATGGAACTGTCGAGCTTCCAGCTTGAGACCACTGATAACCTCGGCGCCGAAGTGGCGACCGTGCTCAACGTCAGTGAAGACCACATGGACCGCTACAGCGGCCTGCCGGCCTACCACTTGGCCAAGCACCGGATCTTCCGGGGTGCCAAACAGTTCGTGGTCAACCGCCAGGACGCCCTGAGCCGCCCACTGATGGGTGAGGGCCAGCCTTGCTGGACCTTCGGTTTGACCAAGCCTGATTTCAAGGCCTTCGGTATCCGCGAAGAAGAGGGCGAGAAGTACCTTGCCTTCGAATTCCAGAACCTGATGCCCGTGCGTGAATTGAAAATCCGTGGCGCCCATAACCAGTCCAACGCCCTCGCGGCCTTGGCGCTGGGGCATGCGGTCGGCCTGCCGTTCGACGCCATGCTTTCGAGCCTGCGCACCTTTGCTGGCCTTGAACACCGCTGCCAGTGGGTTCGCGACTTGAATGGCGTGAGCTACTACAACGATTCCAAAGCCACCAACGTCGGAGCCGCGTTGGCCGCCATCGAAGGGCTGGGCGCGGACATCGACGGCAAACTCGTGTTGATCGCCGGTGGCGACGGCAAGGGTGCCGACTTCAAGGACCTGCGTGATCCGGTGGCAGTCAACTGCCGCGCCGTGGTGTTGATGGGCCGCGACTCCGACCTGATCGGCCAGGCCATCGGCGATGCCGTGCCATTGATTCGCGTCAGCTCGCTGAACGAAGCAGTGGAGCAATGCCGCGCCATCGCCGAGCCGGGTGATGCGGTGCTGCTGTCGCCCGCCTGCGCCAGTTTCGACATGTTCAAGAACTACGAAGAGCGCGGAACGTTGTTCGCCCGCGCCGTGGAGGACTTGGCATGAGTCTGAAAAATATCATCAAGCCTTACCCGTCGCCGATCATCACCGGGCGCGGTATCGACCTCGATTTCCCGATGCTCGCCGGTTGCCTGGCATTGCTCGGCCTGGGTCTGGTCATGATTGCATCTGCGTCCACCGAAGTGGCGGCTGTGCAGTCCGGCAGTGCTCTGTATTACATGATCCGCCACCTGATTTATGTGGTGTTGGGCCTGGGTGCCTGCATCGTCACCATGATGATCCCGATCGCTACCTGGCAGCGCCTCGGCTGGCTGATGCTGATCGGTGCGTTCGGCTTGCTGGTGATGGTGATCATCCCGGGCATCGGCCGTGAAGTGAACGGTTCGATGCGCTGGATCGGCTTCAGTTTCTTCAACGTTCAGCCTTCCGAGATCGCCAAGGTGTTCGTGGTGATTTACCTCGCCGGTTACCTGGTGCGTCGCCAGAAAGAAGTGCGTGAAAGCTGGATGGGCTTCTTCAAGCCGTTCATCGTGCTGCTGCCAATGGCCGGTCTGCTACTGATGGAGCCGGACTTCGGTGCCACCGTCGTGATGATGGGCGCTGCCGCAGCGATGCTGTTTCTCGGTGGGGTCGGGTTGTTCCGGTTCTCTCTGATGGTGGTTCTCGCCGTCGCGGCGGTGGTGTTGCTGATTCAAGTTCAGCCCTATCGGATGGCGCGTCTGACCAACTTCGCGGATCCATGGGCTGACCAGTTCGGTGCGGGTTATCAGCTGTCCCAGGCATTGATCGCTTTCGGTCGTGGCGAGTGGCTGGGTGTTGGCCTGGGTAATAGCGTGCAGAAGCAGTTCTACCTGCCGGAAGCCCACACAGACTTCGTGTTCTCGGTTTTGGCAGAAGAGCTGGGCGCCGTGGGTTCCTTGTTCACTGTTGCGCTGTTCACCTTCGTCTGTATTCGTGGCATGTACATCGGCTACTGGGCCGAGAAAGCCAAGCAATTCTTCGCGGCTTACATCGCCTATGGCTTGTCGTTCCTGTGGATTGGTCAGTTCCTGATCAACATCGGGGTGAACGTCGGTCTGTTGCCAACCAAAGGCCTGACACTCCCGTTCCTCAGCTATGGCGGTAGTTCGTTGGTGATTTGCTGTGCCTGTCTTGGCTTGTTGCTGCGTATCGAGTGGGAGAGTCGAACCCACCTGGGCAGCGAAGAGATGGAGTTCCAGGAAAGTGACTTCGCCGAGGAGCCGACCCATGGGCGCTAACGTGCTGATCATGGCAGGCGGCACCGGCGGCCACGTGTTCCCGGCACTGGCGTGTGCGCGCGAATTCCAGGCCCGCGGTTACACCGTGCATTGGCTCGGCACTCCGCGCGGTATCGAGAATGAGCTCGTGCCTTTGGCTGGTATCGAGCTGCACCGGATCAATGCCAGTGGGCTGCGGGGCAAGGGCAAATTGTCCCTGCTCAAGGCACCGTTCATGTTGCTCAAATCGGTATGGCAGGCACGGGCGATCATTCGTCAGCTGCAGCCGGTCTGCGTTGTTGGCTTCGGTGGATATGTGACCGGCCCGGGTGGCGTTGCCGCCAAACTGGCTGGCGTTCCGGTGATCGTTCACGAACAGAACGCCGTGGCCGGTACCGCCAATCGGTTGCTGGTGCCGTTGGCCGCCCGAGTCTGTGAAGCATTCCCCGACACCTTTACCCTGTCGGACAGCCGCCGCACCACCGGTAACCCGGTGCGTACCGAGCTGTTCCTCGAAACACCGCGACAGGCCCTGGCCGGTCGCAAGGCGCGTTTGCTGATCCTGGGTGGAAGCCTGGGCGCAGAACCGTTGAACAAATTGTTGCCTGAAGCCCTGTCGCAAGTTGTCGCTGACCTGCGCCCGGAAGTGTTTCATCAGGCCGGCAAAAACCACGATGAAGTGACTGCAGAGCGCTATCGCGCGGCTGGCGTCGAGGCGCAAGTGCAGCCTTTCATCAAAGACATGGCCCAAGCCTATGGCTGGGCCGACCTGGTGGTGTGCCGCGCAGGCGCGCTGACCATCAGTGAACTGGCCGCCGCCGGTCTGCCCTCGATGCTGGTGCCTCTGCCCCATGCAATCGACGATCACCAGACCCGCAACGCCGACTATTTGGCCCGTGAAGGCGCTGCCTTCCTGATGCCACAAAGAACGACCGGCGCAGCGGATCTTGCCGCGCGCCTGACAGAGGTCCTGATGCAACCACAACGACTCACCGACATGGCTCTTGCCGCACGCCGACTGGCCAAACCCGACGCTACCCGTAACGTTGTCGATACCTGCCTGGAGGTGGCCCATGGTTGAGAATCAGAAAGCCATGCCGCAACCGGAAATGCGCCGTATCCGTCGTATCCACTTCGTCGGTATCGGCGGTGTGGGCATGTGCGGTATCGCTGAAGTGTTGTTGAACCTGGGCTACGAAGTGTCCGGTTCCGACCTGAAAGCCTCGCCGGTCACCGAACGTCTCGAATCCTTTGGTGCGCACATCTATATCGGCCACCGTGCCGAGAACGCAGCGACTGCAGATGTACTGGTCACCTCGAGTGCCGTGAACACCTCCAACCCGGAAGTTGCCACTGCCCTGGAGCGTCGTATTCCCGTGGTACCGCGCGCCGAAATGCTGGCGGAGCTGATGCGCTATCGCCACGGCATTGCCGTCGCCGGTACCCATGGTAAAACCACGACGACCAGCCTGATCGCCTCGGTGTTCGCAGCCGGCGGCCTGGACCCGACATTCGTGATCGGTGGCCGACTGAATGCAGCGGGTACCAATGCCCAGCTTGGCACCAGCCGTTACCTGATCGCCGAAGCCGACGAAAGCGACGCCAGTTTCCTGCACTTGCAGCCGCTGGTTGCCGTGGTCACCAACATCGACGCCGATCACATGGCGACCTACGACGGTGACTTCAACAAACTGAAGAAAACCTTCGTCGAGTTTCTCCACAACCTGCCGTTCTACGGTCTGGCAGTGGTGTGCCTGGACGATCCGGTGGTGCGTGAAATCCTGCCTCTGGTCAAGCGTCCGACCGTGACCTATGGCTTCGGCGACGATTGCGACGTGCGTGCGATCAATGTGCGTCAGCAGGGCATGCAAACCTTCTTCACCGTACTGCGCCCGGATCGTGATCCGCTGGACGTTTCGGTGAACATGCCGGGCAACCACAACGTATTGAACTCACTGGCGACCATCTGCATCGCCACCGATGAGGGCGTCAGCGATGAAGCCATCGTCCAGGGTCTGTCCGGGTTCCAGGGTGTTGGCCGACGCTTCCAGGTCTACGGCGAACTGCCGGTCGAAGGCGGCAACGTGATGCTGGTCGATGACTACGGTCACCACCCGACCGAGGTCGCCGCGGTGATCAAGGCCGTGCGCGGTGGATGGCCGGAGCGCCGTCTGGTGATGGTCTACCAGCCGCACCGCTACAGCCGCACCCGCGACCTGTACGACGATTTCGTCAATGTACTGGCCGAAGCCAACGTTCTGCTGCTGATGGAAGTCTACCCGGCCGGTGAAGAGCCTATCCCGGGCGCAGACAGCCGCAAGCTGTGCAACAGCATCCGTCAACGCGGCCAGCTCGACCCGATCTACATCGAGCGTGGCGTCGATCTTGCGCCAGTGGTCAAGCCGCTGCTGCGTGCCGGCGACATCCTGCTGTGCCAGGGCGCCGGTGATATCGGTGGTCTCGCACCGAAACTGTTGAAGAGTCCATTGTTCGCGGGTGCCGTTGCCGCACCGAGCGTGGGGAAGTTGAAATGACCGCTGCATACGCCAACCTCGTCTCCACTGTCGCGCCGAAAGACTTCGGCCGCGTTGCCGTGCTTTTTGGCGGCAAGAGTGCCGAGCGTGAGGTCTCCCTGAAGTCGGGCAACGCCGTTCTCGAGGCGCTGCAAAGCGCGGGTGTGGACGCGTTCGGTCTCGACGTCGGCGATGATCTGCTGCAGCGTCTGCTGAACGAAAAAATCGATCGCGCCTTCATCATCCTTCACGGTCGTGGCGGTGAAGACGGCAGCATGCAGGGCCTGCTGGAATGCCTGGGTATTCCCTACACCGGCAGCGGCATCCTTGCGTCGGCGCTGGCCATGGACAAGTTGCGGACCAAACAGGTCTGGCACAGTCTGGGTATTCCTACGCCGCGTCATGCGGTACTGGGTTGCGAGGCCGATTGTATTTCTGCAGCGACGGAACTGGGCTTCCCTTTGATCGTCAAACCGGCCCATGAAGGTTCAAGTATCGGCATGGCCAAAGTGACTTCCGCGTCTGAGTTGATCGACGCCTGGAAAGCGGCCAGTACCTACGATTCGCAAGTGTTGGTCGAGCAATGGATTCAAGGTCCGGAGTTCACCATCGCCACCCTGCGTGACCAGGTGTTACCTGTGATTGCCCTGGGCACGACGCACAGTTTCTACGACTACGACGCCAAGTACGTGGCTTCCGATACGCAGTACCGGATTCCGTGCGGTCTCGACGTCGACAAGGAAAAAGAATTGATGGACCTCACGGCGAAAGCCTGTGAGGCGCTGGGTATCGCCGGTTGGGGCAGGGCAGACGTGATGCAGGACGCCGACGGGCAGTTCTGGTTCCTGGAAGTCAACACCGCTCCCGGTATGACCGATCACAGCCTGGTGCCGATGGCGGCCCGTGCTGCCGGTCTGGATTTCCAGCAGTTGGTTCTGGCCATTCTGGCCGCAAGCATTGAGCCGCGAGGGTAAGACCATGCAAGGCGCACAGCTTAGACATCAGCCTCCCGCACCGCCCGGCCGCAAGCCGGTGCCGCGGGGTGCCAGCCGAATGGTGGCTAAAGAGCCGATGTCTGCGCGCCTGCCGAAAGCCAACTTTGGCTTTCTCAAAGCGTTGTTCTGGCCGGTGCTGCTGGTCGCGCTGGGCTTTGGTACCTACGAAGGCGCACAGCGGTTGCTGCCGTACGCGGATAGACCGATCACCAAGATCGCCGTACAGGGCGACTTGAGTTACATCAGCCAGCAAGCGGTGCAGCAACGGATCGCCCCTTACGTGGCGGCGAGTTTCTTCACCATCGACCTGGCCAGCATGCGGACCGAGCTGGAACAGATGCCATGGATTGCCCATGCCGAAGTGCGCAGGGTGTGGCCGGACCAGGTCGTGATCCGCCTGGAAGAACAACTGCCGGTGGCTCGTTGGGGCGATGAGTCGTTGTTGAACAACCAGGGGCAGGCATTTACCCCGCGTGAGCTGGCCAATTACGAACACTTGCCACAGCTGTTCGGCCCACAACGGGCGCAACAGCAAGTGATGCAGCAATACCAGGTACTGAGCCAGATGCTCCGGCCTTTGGGCTTCTCGATTGCTCGCCTGGAGTTGCGTGACCGGGGCAGCTGGTTCCTGACCACTGGCGCTGGCAGCGCGGGCCCGGGAATCGAACTGTTGCTGGGACGCGGCAACCTGCTGGAAAAGATGCGCCGCTTCATTGCCATCTACGACAAGACGCTTAAAGAACAGATTACGAACATTGCGCGCATCGATCTGCGCTACGCCAACGGCCTCGCTGTTGGCTGGCGGGAACCTGTAGCGCCCACGGCAGCCCAACCCGCTGTCGCGAAGAATTAAGAAGAGGCAGGACCCATGGCAAACGTGCAAAGCGGGAAAATGATCGTCGGTCTCGATATCGGCACCTCCAAAGTGGTGGCGCTGGTCGGCGAGGTCTCGGACGACGGCACGCTGGAAATCGTCGGGATCGGTACCCACCCTTCCCGTGGCCTGAAAAAAGGCGTGGTGGTGAACATCGAGTCCACCGTGCAATCGATCCAGCGCGCAATCGAAGAAGCGCAGCTGATGGCCGGTTGCCGAATTCACTCGGCGTTCGTCGGTGTTGCAGGCAATCACATCCGCAGCCTGAACTCCCACGGCATCGTTGCGATCCGCGATCGCGAAGTCAGCTCCGCCGACCTTGAGCGCGTCCTCGACGCCGCCCAGGCCGTAGCGATCCCGGCTGACCAGCGCGTACTGCATACCCTGCCGCAGGATTACGTGATCGATAACCAGGAAGGCGTGCGTGAGCCACTGGGCATGTCCGGCGTACGTCTGGAAGCCAAGGTCCACGTTGTGACCTGCGCGGTCAACGCTGCACAGAACATTGAAAAATGCGTGCGTCGTTGCGGTCTGGAAATCGACGACATCATTCTCGAGCAACTGGCTTCCGCGTATTCGGTACTGACCGATGACGAGAAAGAGCTGGGCGTTTGCCTGGTGGACATCGGTGGCGGCACCACCGATATCGCGATCTTCACCGAAGGCGCGATCCGTCACACGGCGGTGATCCCGATTGCGGGCGACCAGGTCACCAACGACATCGCCATGGCGTTGCGTACCCCGACCCAGTACGCCGAAGAAATCAAGATTCGCTATGCCTGCGCCCTGGCCAAACTGGCCGGTGCCGGTGAAACCATCAAGGTGCCAAGCGTTGGCGACCGTCCACCGCGCGAACTGTCCCGTCAGGCCCTGGCCGAAGTGGTCGAGCCGCGTTACGACGAGCTGTTCACGCTGATCCAGGCCGAGCTGCGTCGCAGCGGCTACGAAGACCTGATTCCGGCCGGCATCGTGCTGACCGGTGGTACGTCGAAAATGGAAGGCGCGGTCGAACTGGCCGAAGAAATTTTCCACATGCCGGTACGCCTGGGCGTGCCCCATGGCGTGAAGGGCCTCGATGACGTGGTCCGCAACCCGATTTACTCCACAGGCGTTGGCCTGTTGATGTACGGCCTGCAAAAGCAGTCCGACGGGATTTCGTTCTCGGGCATCAGCAGCCGCGACAGTTACAGCAATGAAGAGCCGAAACCCGCTTTGCTCGATCGCATCAAGAGCTGGGTACAAGGCAACTTCTAAGCATCAGTTTCAAGCGACATGCAGCACGGCAACAAAAGCAGTAGGCGAAAAAACTAGAGAATGTAAAGGAGAGGGAAAATGTTCGAACTCGTAGACAACATCCCCGCAAGCCCGGTCATCAAAGTTATCGGTGTTGGCGGAGGCGGCGGCAACGCTGTCAACCACATGGTCAAGAGCAACATTGAAGGCGTTGAATTCATCTGCGCCAACACTGATGCCCAGGCGCTGAAAAGCATCGGCGCGCGGACCATCCTGCAACTGGGTACCGGCGTGACCAAAGGTCTTGGCGCTGGTGCCAACCCTGAAGTAGGTCGTCAGGCCGCTCTCGAAGACCGTGAGCGCATTGCCGAAGTCCTGCAGGGCACCAATATGGTGTTCATCACCACTGGCATGGGCGGTGGTACCGGTACCGGTGCTGCGCCAATCATTGCTGAAGTGGCCAAGGAAATGGGCATTCTCACCGTTGCGGTGGTGACGCGTCCGTTCCCGTTCGAAGGCCGCAAGCGTATGCAGATCGCCGACGAAGGTATCCGTCTGCTGTCTGAAAGCGTCGACTCGTTGATCACTATTCCCAACGAGAAGCTGCTGACCATCCTCGGTAAGGACGCCAGCCTGCTGTCGGCGTTCGCCAAGGCAGACGATGTACTGGCCGGTGCCGTTCGCGGTATCTCCGACATCATCAAGCGTCCGGGCATGATCAACGTCGACTTTGCCGACGTACGTACCGTGATGAGCGAAATGGGCATGGCGATGATGGGCACTGGCTGCGCCAGCGGTCCGAACCGTGCACGCGAGGCCACCGAAGCGGCCATTCGCAACCCGCTGCTGGAAGACGTGAACCTGCAAGGCGCACGTGGCATCCTGGTGAACATCACCGCCGGTCCTGACCTGTCCCTGGGTGAGTACTCCGACGTGGGTAGCATCATCGAAGCCTTCGCTTCCGAACACGCGATGGTCAAGGTCGGTACCGTTATCGATCCGGACATGCGTGACGAGTTGCACGTGACCGTGGTTGCCACTGGTCTGGGCGCTAAAATCGAGAAACCTGTAAAGATTATCGACAATACCGTTCACACTTCCATGGCTTCCCAGCCTCAACAACAGGCGCCCGCTCGTCAGGACGCACCTGCTGTGAACTACCGTGATCTGGACCGTCCGACCGTTATGCGCAACCAGGCTCAGGCCGGTGCTGCGACTGCCGCGAAGATGAATCCGCAAGATGACCTGGACTACCTGGACATCCCGGCTTTCCTGCGTCGTCAGGCCGATTGATGGAATGTATCAGGGCTATGAAGGTGATTGGTGTTCAGCAAAGGTCTGGTCTGCTATTATCGCCAGCCTTTGTTGATACCAGTTCGCAATTTGCGCTGAAGCGGCCCAAGCCATGATTAAACAACGCACACTGAAAAATATTATCCGTGCCACAGGTGTAGGCCTGCACTCCGGGGAGAAGGTATACCTGACCCTCAAGCCCGCGCCTATCGACACCGGCATTGTGTTTTGTCGTGCTGACCTCGATCCTGTGGTGCAGATACCTGCTCGCGCAGAAAATGTTGGCGAAACCACTATGTCGACCACACTGGTTAACGGTGACGTCAAAGTGGACACGGTGGAGCACTTGCTCTCGGCCATGGCTGGCCTGGGCATCGATAACGCCTACGTCGAGCTCTCCGCGTCCGAAGTACCAATCATGGATGGTAGCGCTGGACCCTTCGTATTTCTGATTCAGTCGGCTGGCCTGGAAGAACAGGACGCTGCCAAGAAGTTCATCCGGATCCTGCGGGAAGTGACAGTGGAAGACGGCGACAAGCGCGCCACTTTCGTCCCTTTCGAAGGTTTCAAAGTGAGCTTCGAGATCGATTTTGATCACCCGGTTTTCCGTGACCGCACACAAAGTGCAAGCGTGGATTTTTCCAGTACTTCGTTCGTAAAAGAAGTCAGCCGCGCCCGTACCTTTGGTTTCATGAGTGACATCGAGTACCTGCGCAAGCACAACCTCGCACTCGGCGGCAGCGTTGAAAACGCTATTGTGGTCGACGCGGATGGTGTACTGAACGAAGACGGCCTTCGCTATGAAGACGAATTCGTGAAGCACAAAATCCTCGATGCTATTGGTGATCTCTACCTGCTGGGCAATAGCCTGATTGGTGAGTTCAAGGGCTTCAAGTCCGGACATGCATTGAACAACCAGCTGCTGCGCAAGTTGATTGAGCAGACAGATGCTTGGGAGGTCGTGACTTTCGAAGACGCCAGCACAGCACCGATCTCTTACATGCGTCCAGTTGCGGCCGTGTAAGTAAAAACCTCTCTAGTTTTTAAAGGCTGCCTTCGGGTGGCCTTTTTTTATGTTCGTGCAAAAGTGAAGCGGTGCTTGTAGCGGACCCATTGCGGGCAAGCCCGGCTCCCGCAAGCTCATGCATACCCTGTGGGAGCCGGGCTTGCCCGCGATGAGGCCCTTTGTCATACCAAGGATTTCACAGCGCAGCCACCACCCGATTACGCCCGCGCTCCTTCGCCTGATACAACGCCTTGTCTGCCGCGAACAGCAATTGCTCCAGCGTGGCATCGGTCTTGGTGGTCCAGGTACTGATACCGATACTGACAGTCACCGGCATTTCATCGCCTTCCACCCGTGGCAGTTGTTCCACCGCCGTACGGATCTGTTCGGCAATCTTCTGCGCGCCCACACTGTCGGTTTCCGCCAGGATCACTGAAAACTCTTCGCCGCCATATCGGGCCACCAGATCTGCGGGGCGGCGCACGTTGGCTGAAATCACCTTGGCTATTGTTCGCAATGCCTCGTCGCCACGCTGATGGCCGTGTCGATCGTTGAACGCCTTGAAATGGTCGGCATCGATCATCAGCACCGACAACGGTAGGCCAGATCGCTGGGCGCGGAACCATTCATGCCGCAGGGTCAGGTCCAGGATCCTGCGATTGGCAACACCGGTCAGCGCGTCGGTGGCGGCCAACATCGACAATTCCTGCTCGGCGTTGTGGCGCAGGCGCAATTCCCGGCACAGCATCCAGCTCAGCCATAGCAGACCGATACACAGCACGCCCGAGGCGCCGCTGATCACCATTGCTGTTCGTCTCCACGCCCCGAACACGTCGGTACCGGAAAGGGCGACGATCACCGTCAGTGGCAAATTACCCACCCTGGAAAAAGTGTACAGCCGCTGCTGCCCGTCAATGCTCGACACGCTGTTAAAGCTGCCACTGCCCTCGCGCAGGATGCGCATGATGTTAGGTCGATTGGCGAAACTCTTACCGATCGAATCGTGTTCCAGGTACGGCTTCTGAGCCAGCAGGATGCCTTCGTCGTTGATGATGTTCAGCGTACTGTCGTTGCCGATGTTCAGGGTGTTGAACAGTTGGTCGAAGTAAGTCAGACGCATCGACGCCACGGCAACACCCAGGAATTCACCGGTCGGGGAGGCGATGCGGCGGCTGAAGCTGATCCGCCATTCATTACTGTCTTCGCAGTCGCAGCGAGGCTTGAAAGGGCGGCTGATGAACATGCCGGTGTCGCGGCTGGAAACATGTGCCTGGAAATAATCCTGGTCCGCGAAATTGCCGGGTTTTGGCTCGATCCGTGAAGAGTCGGCCAGCACCTCGCCATGTTTGTCCAAAAGCAGAATGTCGCCTTTGAAACGCGCCGTGGTGGAGCGGTCGAACAGGACCAAATGGCGAATGTGCGCAGAAACCTGTTTCAAGTCGTCCCGCTGCGCTGCTGCAATCAGACCTTGAAGGGACAGGTCATAGAGTTCCACGGTGCGCAGCACGTCGGCATCGATGAGCTGCGCGATGGTGGTCGCGCTGCGGGTCGCGGCCTCTTGGGCGCCGGCGTGTTCGCGAATCAGCAGGAAGGTGACGATGCTGATAATTGCGATGACGGTCAGGGAGCTGCCGAGGATCACCATGATTTCAGGTCGACGGTTCTTGCCTGAAACCTGCGGTAGGCGGCTCGTGATCATGGGAATGATGTCCGCGTAAACGTCCAAAACAAAAAAACCGGCACTCGTGCCGGTCCCTGATTGATTGAAGCTTAGGAGACATTAGCGGGGTAGTCGACGATTATCCTGAAGCGTTGACGCATCTATTCAGCAACGGCGAGCCAGGGAAGGCTGAATTCGACCCGAAAAAAAGCCGCTGATAGCAGCGGCTTGAAGACAACTTTTCAAAGGGAAGAGCCGATGAAAAGTGTCGAGGGAAACAGAGCGGATTCGGTTGATCAGCTGTCTTTCTCAATCGTTTGGCGGGACTGAGCATTCGACGCTTGTGGGGTTTGCGCGGAATCTTGCGCTTTGGCCGTCATTTCGCTTTGGTACGCTTCGAACGCGGCGGCACGCTCGTTGTTGTGCGCAACGAAGGCCTGGGACTCTTCGGCAAAGGCGAGCGGGGAAAGGAACAATGAGGACAAAACGAAAGCGCTGGCAATACCCATGGTGTTGGACATCTTTAAAACCTTCTTGCTTGGCAAGTGCTGTTTGGTGGCGCAACGATAAGGGGGAATGGAGAGGGGAAAAAGAACGGATTCATGAAAGGACTGTTGCGGCACAAGCAACAGTTTAAAAGCGCCCCCTGTAGCAGCCGGCGAAGCCTGCGTCCGGCTGCGCAGCAGTCGCAAATCCTGCGAACGCGGTCTGACTGGAAGGATGCAAGGGGCTGCTTCGCAACCCAGCGCGAGCAAGCTCGCTCGCCACAGAGCCACAGAGCCACAGAGCCACAGAGCCACAGAGCCACAGAGCCACTGAGGATTGGAGGGCTTATGTGGCGAGGGAGTTTACTCCCGCTCGGCTGCGCAGCAGTCGCAGACCCTGCGAACGCGGTCTGACTGGAAGAATGCATGGGGTTGCTTCGCAACCCAGCGCGAGCAAGCTCGCTCGCCACAGAGCCACAGAGCCACAGAGCCACAGAGCCACAGGGCCACAGAGCCACAGAGCCACAGAGGATTGGGGGCTTTTGTGGCGAGGGAGTTTACTCCCGCTCGGCTGCGCAGCAGTCGCAAATCCTGCGAACGCGGTCTGACTGGAAGAATGCATGGGGCTGCTTCACAACCCAGCGCGAGCAAGCTCGCTCGCCGCAGGGGATTGGGGTAGGGCTTTAGACAGGCAGATGAATCCCGAAGGTATTCACGCCCTGATCACTGCGCACGAACACATCCCCACCGTGCATCAGCGCAATCGCCTTGACGATCGCCAACCCCAACCCATGGTTGTTTCCGCTGTTGCTGCGCGATGCATCGACCCGATAGAATCGTTCGAACAACCGCGACAGATGCTCGCTGGCAATCGGCGATCCCGGATTCGCGACGCCGATACTCACCTGATGCGCCTCAACCTCGATCCTTACCTGGATCACCTGTCCCGGCTCAGTGTGCTGCACCGCATTGCTCAGCAGATTGATCAGCGCCCGACGCAAATGAGCGATCTCGATCCGCACCTGCGCATCGCCGCTGACCTGTACCCGAACCTGTGCGTCTTCAAGGATGAAATCCAGGTATTCCAACGTAGTCGCCACTTCGTCTGCCAGGGAGGTCGAGGTCAGTTTGGTGGCCTTGCTGCCCTGATCGGCACTGGCCAGGAATAGCATGTCGTTGATGATCGAACGCAGTCGCTCGAGCTCTTCAAGGTTCGATTGCAGTACCTCGAAGTAATGCTCCGCTGATCGTCCGCGAGTCAGTGCCACTTGGGTCTGGCCGATCAGGTTGGTCAGTGGCGAACGCAGTTCATGCGCCACGTCGGCGTTGAAGGATTCAAGGCGCGAGTAAGCCTGTTCGACCCGCTCCAGCGTGGAGTTGAATGAGTTGACGAATTGATTGAGCTCCGGCGGCAGCGGCGATAGCTGCAGGCGCCCGGACAACAAGGGCGGCGCCAACCGTTGCGCTTCCTGAGACAGCTTGATCAGTGGCTTGAGGCCGATCCGCGCCACCCAGTAGCCCAGTGCCGAGGCCAGCAGCACACCAATGATCGCCAGGCTGATCAACGCGATCAGCAGGTGATGTTGCGTCTGGAAAAACGTCTCGGTGTCGATGCCGATCATGAAGCGCAGCGGCGGTCGCTGGTCCTTGGCCGGGAATTGGCTGACCAGCACTTTCAGGGGGTAGGGCTGGTCGGGTAATTTCAAGTCACGCATGCCCAGCGGACCTTCGGCAAACGCGCGAATCTGCGGTGTCAGGTTGCCGTATTCGTAGTGAGGGTCGCCGCTGATAATCCAGAAGCTGATGCGTTTGTCTTCTTCGCCAAGCAGCTTGAGCTTGTTGTTGATCTTCACCCAATGCTCGGGCGTGCCGTAACGGCCGACGGTGGATTCGAGCACGCTGTAGCGCGCATCCAGTTCCGCTTCGGGCAACAGGCCCAAGCCCTTGTCGACCTGTTGATAAAGCGCCCAGCCGATCAACAGGAACACCAGCAGCGCCACCAGCGTGAACATTCCGCTCAAACGCAAGGCAATCGAATTACTGGACACCACGGCTCTCCAGCACATAACCCATGCCACGAATCGTGTGCAGCAGTTTCTCGTCGAATGGCCCGTCGAGCTTGGCGCGCAGGCGTTTGATCGCGACTTCGACAACGTTCGCATCGCTGTCGAAATTGATGTCCCAGACCATTTCCGCAATGGCGGTTTTCGAGAGGATTTCACCCTGGCGGCGAGCCAGCACGCTGAGCAGCGAGAACTCTTTGGCGGTCAGGTCCAGGCGGGTCCCGGCGCGGGTGGCCTTGCGGCTGATCAAATCGATCCACAGGTCGGCGATGCTCACCTGCACCGGTTCATGGCCGCCGCTGCGCCGGGTCAAGGCCTGCAAGCGCGCGACCAGTTCCAGGAAGGAAAACGGTTTGCCGAGGTAATCGTCGGCACCGTCGCGCAGCCCTTTGATGCGGTCTTCGACACGCTCGCGGGCGGTGAGCATGATCACCGGTGTTTGCTTGCGCGCACGCAAGGCGCGCAGTACGCCGAAGCCATCGAGGCCCGGGAGCATGACGTCGAGGACGATCACCGCGTAGTCGCTTTCCAGCGCCATGTGCAAGCCCTCGACGCCATCGCGCGCGAGGTCCACGGTGTAACCCTGTTCCGTCAGGCCACGGTGCAGATAGTCCGCGGTTTTTTCTTCGTCTTCGATAATCAGAACGCGCATGACCCCGCCTCAGTTTGTGTTCGCCAGCCCCGGCATCGCTGCAGGTGCTGGTGTGGGTGAGCCCCGGTGGAAAAGCCGCTCAAGCCACAAGTATATGACCGGAGTGGTGAACAGCGTCAGCGCCTGGCTCACCAGCAAGCCACCGACCACCGCGATACCCAATGGCTGGCGCAGCTCGGCGCCGGTGCCGTAGCCAAGCATCAGCGGCAAGGCGCCAAGCAGGGCGGCGAGCGTGGTCATGATGATCGGCCGGAACCGGGTGATACAGGCCTCGTAGATCGCTTCTTCCGGCGGCAAGCCACGATTACGTTGTGCGTCGAGGGCGAAGTCGATCATCAGGATGCCGTTCTTCTTCACGATCCCGATCAGCAGCACCAGACCGATCAGCGCCATGATCGAAAAGTCCTGGCCGCAAATCCACAGCATGATGACCGCACCGAGTCCCGCGGAAGGCAGGGTCGAAATGATCGTCAACGGATGGACGAAGCTCTCGTACAGCACGCCGAGAATGATGTAGACCGCCAACAGGGCTGCAAGAATCAGCCATGGCTGGCTGGCCAGCGAACTCTGGAACGCCTGGGCCGCGCCCTGGAAGTTACCGCTCATGGCCGCCGGCATGCCGATCTCCGCCTTGGCCTGGTTGAGCATGATCACCGCATCGCCCAGCGCGACGCCGGGTGCCAGGTTGAACGACAGGTTGGCGGCGGGAAACATGCCGTCATGGGCGATGGACAGCGGGCCGATGGTAGGCGCATCGAATTTGGCCAAGGCCGACAGCGGCACCATTTCACCGCTCAACGGCGAGCGCAGGTAGAAATAGTTAAGGCTTTCAGCTTTGCCGCGTTGCTGGGTGTCCAGCTCCAGGATCACGTTGTACTGGTTGATCTGGGTCTGGAATTCATTGATTTGCCGTTGACCAAAAGCGTCGTACAACGCTTCGTCTACATCGCTGGCGGTCAGCCCGAAACGCGCAGCGGCGCTGCGGTCGATGCTGATGTGCGTAATGCTGCCGCCCAGTTGCAAGTCATTGGAAATGTCGCGGAATGCCGGGTTGCTGCGCAGTTTTTCCGTCAGGCGCTGGGTCCAGGTGCTGAGGGTCGCGCCATCGTTGCTCTTGAGTACGTACTGGTACTGCGCGCGACTCGGGCCCGAGCTGAGGTTGATGTCCTGCCCGGCGCGCAGGTACAGCACGATACCCGGGACTTTCATCAGTTGCGGGCGAATGCGGTCGATGAACTGACTGGCCGAAACATCGCGGTCACCGCGTTTTTTGAGAGAGATCCAGAACCGGCCATTGGCGATGGTCTGGTTGCTGCCGGAGACGCCCACCGAATGGGAGAACGCCTGAACGGCAGGATCGGCGGCGACGATCTCGGCCATCGCCAGGTGTTTTTTCACCATGTCGCCGTAGGAAATATCGGCGGCGGCTTCGGTGGTGCCGAGGACAAAACCGGTGTCCTGCACCGGGAAGAAGCCCTTTGGAATGAAGATGTACCCGGCAACTGCCAGGCCCAGGGACAGGACAAATACACCGATCATCAATTTCTGATGGGCGAGGGCGCGGCGCAGCAGTTTTTCGTAGCCGGCCAGCAAGCGCTCGCCGAACGTCGGTTTGCTGTGGGCGTGATGCACAGGCGCACGCATGAACAGCGCAGCCAGGGTCGGTGCCAGCGTCAGCGAAACCACCACCGAAATCATGATGGTCGACGTTGCCGTCAGCGCAAACTCCTTGAACAACCGCCCGACCACACCGCCCATGAACAGCAGCGGGATGAACGCTGCCACCAGCGAGAAGCTGATGGACACTACGGTGAAGCCGATCTCGCCAGCGCCCTTGATCGCCGCCTCGCGCATACCGTCGCCGGCCTCCAGATGGCGGTGAATGTTCTCCACCACCACGATCGCGTCGTCCACCACAAACCCCACGGCCACCACGATCGCCACCAGCGTCAGGTTGTTCAGGCTGAACCCCATGATGTACATCAGGGCGAAACTGGCGATCAGCGATACCCCCAACACCGCCGACACGATCAACGTTGCTGACCATTGGCGCAGGAACAACGCCATGACCGCCACCACCAACAGGACGGCGATCAGTAGCGTGATTTCCACCTCGTGCAGGGAGGCGCGAATAGTCTGTGTGCGGTCGACCAGCACCTTGACCTGAACCGAGGCTGGCAACATGGCTTCCAGCGCCGGTAGCGCCGCCTGGATACGGTCCACGGTCTCGACGATGTTGGCCCCCGGTTGACGGGAGATCACCAGGTTGACCCCCGGCTGATCGCCGGCCCAGGCCTGGACGTAGGCATCTTCCGAACCGTTGACGACTTTGGCCACATCCTTGAGGTGAACCGGCGCACCGTCCTTGTAGGAAACGATGAGCTGGCTGTATTCCTCGGGGTGGAATAACTGGTCATTGGTGGACAGTGTCGAGATGCTCGACTCGCCGTACAACGCACCTTTGGCCAGGTTCAGGCTGGTCTGCTGGATCGCCACGCGAATGTCCGCCAGCGTCAGGCCGATGGCCGCGAGTTTATCGGCCGAAGCCTGCACGCGAATCGCGGGACGTTGCTGACCGGTAATGTTGATTTGGCCTACGCCGTCGATCTGACTGATCTGACGGGAGAGCAGGGTTTCCACCAGATCGCTGAGTTCGGTGCCGGGCATCTGGGTTGAATTGACGCTCAGGATCAGCACCGGGCTGTCGGCCGGGTTGACCTTCCTCCAGGTCGGCAACGTCGGCATGTCTTTAGGCAGTTTGCCGGCGGCGGTGTTGATCGCGGCCTGAACTTCCTGCGCGGCCGTATCGATGCTTTTGTCGAGGGTGAATTGCAGGGTCAGGTTGGTCGAGCCCAAGGCGCTGCTCGAGGTCATCTGGGTCACGCCGGGGATGGCGCTGAATTGCACTTCAAGTGGGGTGGCCACCGACGAAGCCATGGTTTCCGGACTGGCGCCGGGCAACTGCGCGGCCACCTGGATCGTCGGGAACTCGGCTTCCGGCAGCGGAGCGATTGGCAAGCGCGGAAAGGCGATAACGCCGAGCAATACCAGGGCGAAGGTCAGCAGGATCGTCGCCACCGGATGATCAATGCACCAGGCGGAAACCGAGCCATGGCCCTTCATGGCTTGGGCTCCGATTGAACCACCTGCGGTGGCTCGGTCAGCACCTGAACCGTCGAGCCTGGCTTGAGCCGCGACTGGCCATCACTGACCAACACATCACCCGGATTCACACCTTTGATGATGTCCTGACCGCTGCCTTGAAAGACCATTTGCACCTGAACGGTTTCGACCTTGTCGCCTTTGACCCGGTAAACGAAATGCTGATCGAGCCCGCGCTGTACGACCGTGGGCGGGACCACCAGCGCATCTTTTTCCAGCGCTGTCTGAATCTTTACCGTCACCAACAGACCGGGCCACAGTTTCTGTCCGGCATTGTTGAATTCAGCCTTGGCGCGGATGGTCCCGGTGTTGGCGTTGATCTGGTTGTCGATCAGGGTCAGATGGCCTTCACCCAGCAAATTGCCGGTCTCACCGTCAGTGTCGGCGCCGATGTAGGCCTTGACCTGAGCATGCTCCGGATCGTTGATCAGGCCCTGCAGGGTCGGGAGCATTTGCTGTGGCAGCGAGAACTCCACCGCGATCGGATCGATCTGGGTCACCGTAAACAACCCCTGGGTATCCGTCATGCGCAGGAAATTACCTTCGTCCACGGTACGAATACCGACGCGACCGGTGACCGGGGAGCGAATCTGGGTGTAGGAAAGTTGCACCTGTGCGGCGTCGATCGATGCCTGATTACCCTGTGCCGTGGCCTTGAGCTGGTTCACCAACGCTTGTTGTTGATCGTAGGTCTGCTTGGAAACGCCGTCATCGACGCTCAACAGTTTGTAGCGCTTGAGGTTTACCTGGGCCACTTGCAGCTGCGCCTGACTCTCACCCAGTTGAGCCCGGGCCTGATCGAGGTTGGCGCGAATGGTGCGGTCATCGATGGTGGCCAGCAAGTCTCCGGCCTTGACCAACTGACCTTCCTTGACCAGCAATTTGGTGAGGACGCCGTCGATCTGCGGGCGTACCACAACGCTATGCAGCGACAGGACCGAACCAATACCGGTGACATAGCGAGGGACATCTTTTTCGGCGACGTTGACCACACGCACGGGGATTGCGGTGGGTGCCGCGAGTTTCGCCGTGGCTGGTTTTGTCACGTACCAGACGCCCAGCGCTAACAGCGCAATCAGAAGGGTGGCGAGCAGGGCGGGTTTTTTCTGAATTCGCATGCGAGTCGGGCGCCGGGCAGAAGAGACGGAAGGACGGTCAGGTTTATACATTCCTTATAGCCCTGTTACACCGTCAGGAAAGTGACTGCTAACTGACAGCGCTGTCAGTTTCATGCTCGCCTGCGCGAAACATCCGCGTACAACGCGGTCCCGTGTGAGGACAGGGCTGCTAGCGACACGAACTACGCTGACTAAAGATCTTTTACTGCGGGCAGATACAAAAGGTGTGACCTCAAAACAATAACGGAGTGACCTTGAAATGAAGCTGAAATTTCTGGTTTCGAGTGTGCTGTTATTTATACCGCTGGCGGTGACTGCCGCGCCCAGGAATGAATCAGGGCAGATCAGTTTTGTCGGGCAGATTGTCGAGGCGGGATGCGCGGTGGAGCAGGCCGGTGCTGTGCAATTCACCGAGTCCAAACGTCTTCAGGTAACCCCGGGGGTGAGCGTAGAGGTGAACACCCATCGAAACGCCTGTGCTCGCGGCTCGATGCCTCTTACGGCGACGTTCGAGCGCTTGAATTCAGACGGGATCGGCGTGGCGACAACCTCTGAAATGGGCATCGTCACCATCACCTATCTGTAGGAAGCGGCGGGCAGGGTCCAGGGAAAATTCTTTCACGGCCGACCGAAGGTGCGCGTGCGTGTGTCGGTCGGGCAGGTATACTGCCGCCTTTCGCGGCTCGCTGACCGGGCCCGACTCTATTGCATCACCCCGGAGCTTTCATGACTTCCCCGACACAACCGCCGGTTGCCGACGCTTTGAGCGACGACCAGGCAGACCTGCCAGACAGCGTCGACTCCAGCGCAGACAGCGAACCCAAAGCCGCCATCCCGGCGTTCAAGTTCCCGTTCAAACCGGGTGACCTGGCAGCGGCCAAGAACGCCAGCCAGCCGTGGTACAAGAATGGCGCGAAGAACGGCCACACCAAGACGCCAGGTGCAGCGCCTCCGGGTACTCGCCGTTCGATGGGCAAGCGTTAGGTTTCAGATTTTCGGTATCCGCTGTACCGCTATCGCGAGCAGGCTCGCTCCCACAATTAAGCTGCCACAAATGAACTGTGCCAGGCGCGGATCGGTGTGGGAGTGAGCCTGCTCGCGATGAGGCCTTCACAGGCAAAGCACTTCTAGCTGAATCAAGCCGCCCTCAGCGATATGAACGCATAGTTCGGCGTTATCTCGCGTGCCACTTCGGCCCCCGCCGCCAGCACCTGCCCGGCTACGTCTTCACCTGACAAATGAAACAGCCACTCACTGCCCCATTGCGGTAGCGATTGCCCGATCACCTCATCGAGGGTCGTGGTAAATGCCGTCATGTCCGGCAGATAGGCGGTGAATCCGTCACCTTTCAGCGCGGTGGTGCGAATCCCCAGCAATGCGCAAATAGCATCCTTGGTTTGAATCTCGTCACGATCCGCCTGACGGGAACGATGGATCAACCCTGCCAGTTCCTGATCCACCAATTCACCCCCCACAATCAGATCCGGTCCTTTTTCCCACGTCTCCGGCGGACATTCCTTCACGGCGGTGTTCAGGGGGATGTGCGGATTGATTTCCATCGGGTAGATGCGGCACACCAAGGGACGGCGGTCATAGATGCGGCAGAGGTTGTCTTCGTCAAGATTCCGGCAGCGACCGGCGTTGTACGCAGCGAAGGTGATGGCTACATACGCGTCGGACGTGCCGCTGCGAACCGCCGCCGAGCGGCGTTCGGCGTGTTCGCGTTGCTGCAGGGGCAGCCCGAGGCCATTGCCCAGAAAACCTTCGACCAGCACGATCACCTGGCCGCCGTCATTCGCCCACATGCGGGCTTCTTCCAGGGTCAGGGGGACATGGTGGTCGTTGCAGCACTTGCCGCAACCTACGCAGGAAAACGTCGTATTCATTGAGCAGTCAGTCGCATCCGGAAGCAGGAATCGGCGACAGAAAGCCACCGCGAAGACCTGCGTCGAAGCAAGTTATGCGCCACACATCCGTGTTGATGGCGAGAACCGGTCATGCAAGGCGCGCAGCATTAACCGATCTGACCGGTCACTGCGCCTTGGTGGTTGGGCGAATCGAATCCCATTCGGTGACGTAGGCGGTTTTGGTTTTCTTGTTGTAGAGGCACAACTCGGTCCCTTGCTGGCCTTTCATGTGTTTTTGCGGGTACTGGCCTTGCAGCAGGAGAGCAGTGTAGTCGACCCGGTCATCGAACTGCGCGGACTTGCCGACGGGTTTGACGTTTTTCAGGCCGCTGGCCTTGGTGCAGCTGGCGATCACGGCCTTGTCGTAGGCAGCCCAGGCGTCGGGGCTGGAAGCGTTGGCGTGGGTTGCCAGAGCCGTGAGGCAGAGAAGGGACAGAGTGCAGGCTTTCATGGTTCAGGAGTCCTTGGGCTTTTGGTGGCCAGTATGCCTGATGGGGCGATAGCGGTATCAGCCCGGAACCAGTTCCCGGCGAACGACACGCATCCCGACACTTTCATACAGGCGTTGCGCCCGAACGTTGCCTTCCAGCACCTTCAAATCCACAAACCCTTCGCGCCGCTGTTGAAACACGTTGAACGCATGCAGCAGTAAAGCACGTCCCAATCCCCGGCCCTGGGCTCGAGGATGCACCACCAGGTTCTTGATGTAGGCGCTGGTCCAGCACTGGGCCACACCTACAACGCCTTGAGCATCCAGCGCAATAAAACACAGGCTCGGATCATACTCGGGGTCGGTTTCAAAGCGCCGTTGCCAGAGATCCAGCGCCGGTACTCGTCCGCCGCCTTGCTGATAACCCATCTCCATCAGCTGATGAACGGCCTCGGCCAGATCTGGACGGTAGTGGGTCAACACGATGTCCTGCGGCCAGATGAAGTCAGGCACAGCCTCGGTGAGGTTGCGCCGCATCAAGAAACAGAATTGCTCAGCCAACACTCAATGACCTTGTTCTGCGACAGCCTTGGCCGCTGTGATCAGGCACTTGGTCAGGTCGGGTGAAGAAAATTTGGTCAGCACGGCATTCGCGCCCGCCAGTCGCGCCTTTTCGCTGTTCATCGCGCTGTCCAGCGACGTGTGCAGCAGCACGTAGAGGTGCGAGAAGTCAGGTGTTTCGCGAAGGGTGCGGGTAAAGGCGTAGCCGTCCATCTCGGACATTTCGATGTCGGAGACGATCAGGTTGATCTGCTGATCGGTGCCTTGCAGGTCCAGCAGGCAATCGATGGCCTCCTTGGCGCTGCGGGCGGTATGGCATTGCAGGCCGAGGTTGCGCAGGGTGTGTACCGATTGTTGCAGCGCTGTCTGGCTGTCATCGACCACCAGAATTCGCGCGGTGCCGAGTATCTCGGCGTCTTCCATGCTGAGTTCGGTCGGGGCTGATTCGATCTGGGCCGGGGCAATGCCGTGGATGACTTTCTCGATGTCCAGCACCTGCACCAGCGTACCGTCGACCGACGTGACGCCGGTAATGTACGAGCGCAGACCGCCAGAGCCATAAGGCGGTGGACGGATGTCAGTGGTCAGGCAATGGACGATCTTGCTCACCGCCTGGACGTGCAGGCCCTGCTTGGAGCGACTGACGTCAGTGACGATCAGGCAACCACCGTTGGGGTCCTCAAGCGGACGTTCACCGATGGCCCGGCTCAGGTCGATCACCGACAGGGACATACCGCGCAAGGTGGCAATGCCTTTGACGTGTGGATGCGACTCCGGAAGCCTGGTCAGCGGCGGACAGGGAATGATTTCACTGACTTTCAGCAGGTTGATCGCCATCAGCTTGCCGCTGCGCAAGGTAAACAGCAGAAGCGAAAGTGAGTCTGCGCGGGCTTTGTTGGAAGACATAAAAACCTTCTGTGGAAAAAGGTGGCAGGCGATCGCGGGATCGCCAACAGCTATCGATGCCGGGTTATCGACTCGTAAAGGGCAGGCTTTAGGTTAATTACCCGGTATCACCGACCGACGCGACCTATGTAGCAGCTGGCGAAGCCTGCGTTGGGTTGCGAAGCGACCCCTGTTGGCGACTGGTTTGCAACCCAACGCAGGCTTCGCCAGCTGCTACATGAAGCGTGGTGAATGGAGGGGTTTTATTTCATGCCCAATCGCTTGGCCATCCGCCCGAGATTCGCCCGGTCCAAGCCTAGCTCACGCGCTGCGCTTGCCCAGTTGTTGTCGTGGCGTTCAAGGCAGGCGCCGATCAGTTGGCGTTGATACTGCTCAGTGGCTTCGCGCAAATCACCCGATACCAACGGTACAGGGGCAGCAGTGGAGGGTTGTGCGGTCACTTCAATGCCGCCGTTCGGCAGGTCCAGGTCCGCGGCACTCAAACTGAGAATCTTCGGCCGTTCCTTGCAGTTGCCCAGCGCCTTCAAGGCACTGCGGCCAATCAAGTGTTCCAGCTCTCGCACGTTGCCAGGCCAGTCGTACGCCAGCAATGCAGCCTGGGCATCGCTGTTCAGTCGCAGGCTGTTCAAGCCCATGCGCGAGCGGTTCTGTTCGAGGAAGAAGCCGCTGAGCAACAGCACGTCGCGGCCACGGTCGCGCAGGGCGGGCACCAGCAACGGGTAGACACTCAGGCGGTGATAGAAATCGGCACGGTAACGACCACTGCGTACCTCTTCCGCCAGGTCACGGTTGGTCGCCGCGATCAGGCGCACGTCCACCTGATGCTCCTTGTCCGACCCCAGGCGCTGCAGTTGGCCGCTTTGCAGGACACGCAGCAGTTTTGCCTGCACCGTCAGGGACAACTCGCCGACTTCATCCAGAAACAGTGTGCCGCCATTGGCCAGTTCGAATTTACCGCGCCGATCATTCATCGCACCGGTGAACGCGCCGCGAACATGACCGAACAGTTCGCTTTCCACTAAGGTGTCCGGCAGCGCGGCGCAGTTGAGGCTGATAATCGGTTTATCGGCGCGGGCCGACGCGGCGTGGATGGCTTGGGCGACCAGTTCCTTGCCCACCCCGGTTTCCCCGGTGATCAACACGGTCAGGTCGCTGCCGCCCACCAGGTTGATTTCTTCGACCAGGCGCTTGTGGGTCTTGCTCTGGCCGATCATTTCGCGGTTCTGTTGCCCGCTCGCCTGGCGATAAACCTCGGCGCGCTGATGCTCGTCTTCGACACGATTGGCCAGGCGCTCGATGCGTTCGGCAGCGTTGACCGTGGCGGCGGCGAGGCTGGCGAAGGCTTGCAGGGCGTCCAGTTCGATCGGTTCAAAGCGTTCCGGATCAAGGGCGTCAAGGGTCAGCAAGCCCCACGGGCGCTCGTCGATGAACAGGGGGCAACCCATGCAATCGTGAACCTCAAGATGCTCATCCAGGCCATCGACCAGACCGTCGTACGGATCGGGCAGTTCGCTATCGGCGGCGAACCGGGTCGGTTCGGGGCTGCTGAGCAGCGCCGCGAAACGTGGATGCTCACTCACCTTGAAACGTCGACCAAGGGTGTCGGTACTCAAGCCGTCGACTGCCAGTGGCACCAGCCATTCGCCATCAAGGCGCAACAGCGCCGCTGCATCACAGGGCAGCAGGGCGCGCATGGCTTCGAGCAAGCGCCGATAGCGCTCACCTTCCGGAAGTTCGCGGGACAGGTCAGAGACCAGTGGAAGCAATGTCGTCAGCAGGGATTTTGCAGTCATAGTGACTCCATGTAGTCGTTATGACTATATAGAAGAAAGTGTCTAAATGACTATAACTGTTTTAACTTGTTGATTTATAAAGATAAATAAACTGGCACGAATACTGATAAGCATAGGGTAATCAGTTGGTAATCCACGTAGCTCAGGAGTCACCCTATGCTTAGCGTTCAAGACCGCGCAATCGTCAAATCCACCGTGCCCCTGTTGGAAAGCGGCGGCGAAGCGTTGATCACTCACTTCTACCGCATGATGCTCTCCGAATACCCTGAAGTGCGCCCGCTGTTCAACCAGGCCCACCAGGTCAGCGGTGATCAACCCCGTGCGTTGGCGAACGGTGTGTTGATGTACGCGCGGCACATCGATCAGCTCGACCAGTTGGGCGACCTGGTGGCCAAGATCATCAACAAGCACGTGGCCCTGCAGATCCTTCCGGAACACTACCCGATTGTGGGCACTTGCCTGCTGCGCGCGATTTCCGAAGTGCTCGGCGACGAGATTGCGACCCCCGAAGTGATGAGTGCCTGGGGCGCGGCGTATGGGCAACTGGCTGACATTCTGATCGGTGCCGAGACCGCTATCTACGACCAGAAGGAGCAGGCACCGGGTGGCTGGCGCGGCGCGCGGGAATTCATCGTGGCGAGCAAAGTGGAAGAGAGCGCGGAGATCGTCTCGTTCTACTTCGAGCCGGCTGACAAGGGCCCGATTCTGGCGGCAGAACCCGGCCAGTACATCGGCATGAAGCTGGTCCTCGACGGTGAAGAGATCCGTCGTAACTATTCATTGTCGGCGTTGGCCAACAATGGTCAGTACCGCATCAGCGTCAAACGCGAACAGGGCGGTCGCGCCTCCAATCATTTGCACGATCAGCTGCATGTTGGCGCAAGGATCCAGCTGTTCCCGCCATCGGGTGAATTCACGCTGAGCGCCAGCGACAAGCCGCTGGTGCTGATCAGTGGCGGCGTCGGCATCACCCCGACACTGGCGATGCTTGAAGCGGCGTTGGCGACCGAACGGCCGGTGCATTTCATCCACTGCGCGCGCAACGGTAGCGTCCACGCGTTTCGTGACTGGATCGACGGGCTGGCTGAAAGTCATCCGCAGCTGCAGCGCTTCTACTGCTATGCCGAAGATGATGGCGTGAGCCCGGCGGCGCACCGGGTCGGGTTGTTGAGTCAGGAACAGTTGGGCGAATGGCTGCCGCAGGAGCGCGATGTGGATGCTTATTTCCTGGGGCCTAAAGGCTTCATGGCAGCGATCAAGCGCCACCTCAAAGCCTTGGGCGTGCCCGAGAAGCAAAGCCGCTACGAGTTCTTCGGACCGGCGTCGGCGCTGGAATAACACCCGTCCTCGCCAGTCCGGACACATCACCCCCTGTAGCAGCTGGCGAAGCCTGCGTTCGAGGACGCAGTCCTCGCCAGTCCGGTCGCTGCGTTGCAACAGGTCGATCGCGGTTATCTTGCAGGCGAGGACTTCGTCCTCGAACGCAGGCTCGCCAGCTGCTACAGGGATCGCGGCGCAGCGCTTAGCCTTTTAGTTCCTTCAAATGCTTGTACACCGTCGCCCGGCCCATGTTCAGGACGTTGGCGACGTAGTTGGAGGCGCTTTTGCCCTTGAAGGCGCCTTCGGCGTGCAGCGCCAGCACCAGTTCGCGTTTATGGTCCCGGGTCAGCATGCTCAGGCTCAGTTGACGCTCGCGCAGCCAGGCGTGCAGGAAGGTGTTGATCCGCTCCTGCCAGTCATCGCGAAACAGTGAATCCGGTTGTGGAATCAACTTGCTCGGCGACAGGAACAAATCCAGTGCCGCCTTGGCATTCTCGAACAACGAAATATTCAGATTGATGCACAGCACCGCCAGAGGGAGGCCCTCTCCGTCGCGCAAAACGCTGCTCAGGCTGCGAATTTTCTGACCATCCCAGTTGAGCTTTTCGTACGGCCCGATGTTTCGTTCGCTGATGTCTTCGCTGAGCATGTCTTCCAAGGATGAGTCATCACCGATTTCCCGTTTCGACAGGTTGTTGGCGATGTAGTCGACCTTTTGCGAGCGCAGATCGTGCAGCACCACCTCGGCATGGGGAAAGAACAGCGTAGCGATTGCATCGCTGATGGCTCGGTAGTTGTCCAGGGCCGGGTCTTTTTCGGGTGCGTTCATCAAGTAGAGCTCCAGGCCACGTCAGCGCCCGTCAAAAGGGACGCTGGGATTTTGCCGCAAACAGTCTGAAACGTCACTTCAGTGCCGCATCAACCGAGGCGTGCCGGGGAAAGCATCTCGGCGTTCAAGCCAAAACGCGTGAGGGGTTCGGGCAGCGCTTCACCGCGCACCAGTGCGGCGCTGGCCTGGCCCATGGCGGGCGAGGTCTGGATGCCGTATCCGCCTTGAGCTGCTACCCAGAACAGGCCTGGGACCAGGGGATCGAAGCCCGACAATAAATCACCGTCGCTGACAAAACTGCGCAAACCGGCCCAGGTGCGGGTCGGGCGGCGGATGGTCAGAGTGGTCGCTTCTTCGATCTGGTAGATGCCCATGGCGATGTCCAGTTCTTCGGCCTGCACGTCGTGGGGTTCCACAGGATCGGCGTTCGCCGGAGAGCCGAGGAACATCCCGGCGTCGGGTTTCATGTAGAAGGATTCGTCGAGGCTGACCAGCATGGGCCAATGATGGATATCCACACCTTCAGGGCCGGCGAAAATAAACGCCGCGCGGCGCTTCGGTTGCAGCCCCAGCGTTTTCGCACCAGCGAGCTCACCGATCTTGTCTGCCCAGGCGCCGGCGGCGTTGATGATGATCGGGGCGCTGAAGGTTTGATTGCGGGTTTGCACCTGCCATACACCTTCGGCATCGCGGGTCAGGCTCAGGACTTCGGTATCGGTATGGACTTCGCCTTTATTGCGGCGGATACCGCGCAGATACCCCTGATGCAGGGCATCGGTATCGATGTCGCTGGCGGTAGGATCATAAATGGCCCCATGGACTTTTTCCCTGCGCAGGATCGGCAGGCGCACGCAGGCTTCTTCTGCGCTGAGCAGCTGCATTTGCGGCACCGTGGCTTTCGCGCTCAGGTACTGGTTTTGCAGCTCGGCAGGGTCACCGGTGAAGTCCACGGTCATCTCGCCGCGCGGCGTCAGCAGCGGGTGTTCACAGAAACCGGCGGGTGGTGCGTCGAAGAAGTCGCGACTGGCCTGGGTCAGCGCCCGCACCTGGGGCGTGCCGTAAGCGGCGGTGTACAGCGCGGCGGAACGTCCCGTCGAGTGAT
Source organism: Pseudomonas sp. LBUM1643 (assembly GCF_059716215.1). Taxonomy (NCBI): domain Bacteria; kingdom Pseudomonadati; phylum Pseudomonadota; class Gammaproteobacteria; order Pseudomonadales; family Pseudomonadaceae; genus Pseudomonas; species Pseudomonas sp. LBUM1643. The sequence goes on along the minus strand of NZ_CP166813.1, from coordinate 5,346,937 downwards.
AGGCCGGGTGGGATTCGCGTTCGAGCACGATGACCCGGGCATGCTGCGACAGCCAGAAACCGGTGGAAGCGCCGGCGATCCCGCCGCCGATGATGATGAAGTCTGCCTGGCTCATGAACGTCTCCTGATGGGGCGTAAATGCCATTGTTATATAGGAACCCTGTGGGAGCCGGGCTTGCCCGCGATTGCATCACCGCGGTGTGCCTGACAGACCGTGGCGCCGGCATCGCGGACAAGCCCGGCTCCCACAAAGGGGCGGTGGTGTCAGTGCTGCAATTGGTAGATGGCATTTGCCAGCGCAATGTCTTCCAGTCCCAGACCGATCGAGCGGAAAAACACGTGACGGTCGTAGTCCGGGCGCTGCACTTTTTCGCTGAGCAGATCGGGCAGGTCGCCCACGATGCTGTTCCTGTCCCAACCATGCTGCTCACCGGCGATCAGCATTTCGCCGGCCGACCCCGGGGTGCTCAGACGATAGTCACAGAACACCTGCATGTCATTGAGGCTTTGCGGCGGTACTTCGTGGGCTCGGGGGGCGTTGGTGCTGATCGATGTGATCAGCGCCGGTTTGCTCAGCGTGGCCGGATCGATCACCGGGCCGGCGGACGAGGTACAGAGCATGATCACATCGGCGTCGTGGACGGCCGCCTCGCGACTCCCGACAAGGGACAGGCGCGGATCGAGGCTTTTAAGCTGCGCCAATGCCTGTTGATCAAGCGTGCTCAAGCCGGGCGAATAGAGGGTGATGCTCTGCCAATCGCGCAGTGCCTTGACGTAATGCAGGTGCGCCTGGGCCACTTTGCCGCTGCCGATAATGGCCAGGCGTCGCGCGTTCAACGGCGCGAGCGCGTCGATGGCGACGGCGGTAGTCGCGGCGGTGCGCGCTGTCGTCAATTCTCCTGCATCGCACAGCAGCAAGGGCTGGCCAGTCTGCATCGACATCAGCAACGTCCATGCCGTTACCAACGGGCCTTGTTCGCGCACGATATAGGGCGAGGTCTTGACCCCATAGACGCCGTCTTCGGCCAGGACACCCAGATAGTTGATGAAGTCGCCAGCCCCTTGAGGGAACTCGACCAGCTGTTGTGCCGGTTGCACAGCCTTTCCATCGGCCAGGTCGCGAAACAGTTTGCGCAAAATCTGCGGCACATCGACCTGTGCCAGCAGCGCTCGGGCCTGGGGTTGGGTGATCACGTTAGGCGTACTGGACATGGTCGGCTCCGGGGGGGCTGAAACTAAACTTATTTGTCCATTATGGACTTTTAGTTGTCTCGAGCAAGCGCCTGATAAAATCCCGGGCGAAAAAAAAGCGCAGTCCGTCTCCGGCTGCGCCTTTTTTACTCGACCCGTGTTACGGGCGCTTGCGCTCAACGGCCCGCAGCAGATGCGTCGGCGGTGTTTCACAGCTGATCTTGCGTCCCAGCAACGCCTCGATGGACGGTAGCTGGTAGGAGTCGTCTTCACCGGCAAAACTGATGGACACGCCTTCAGCACCGGCACGACCGGTCCGACCGATACGGTGCACGTAATCGTCCGGGACTTCCGGCAACGTGAAGTTGATCACGTGGCTGATGCCGTCGATGTGGATGCCACGGCCGGCAACGTCGGTGGCGACCAGCACGCGGATCTTGCCTTCGCGGAAACCTTCCAGGGTCTTGATGCGCTTGTGCTGCGGCACATCGCCGGACAACTGCGCAGCGTTAACGCCGTCGCGTACCAGGCGTTCTTCGATGCGCCGCACTTCATCCTTGCGGTTGGCGAAGACCATCACCCGCTCCCAGCCATTGTCGTTGACCAGGTTGTAGAGCAGCTTGTATTTGTCGGCGCCGGCCACTGCATAGATGTGCTGCTCGACGTTTTCGCTGGCCACGTTCTGCGACTCGATCTCGACGATCGACGGCTCGGTGGTCCATTGTTTGGCCAGGTTCATCACGTCTTCGGTGAAGGTCGCGGAGAACAGCAGCGTCTGGCGCTCGTTCTTCGGCGGAGTCTGGCGAATGATCTGACGCACTTGCGGGATGAAACCCATGTCGAGCATCCGGTCGGCTTCGTCCAGCACCATCACCTCGACCATATCCAGGTGCACGTCGCCGCGCTGGTTGAAGTCGAGCAAGCGACCCGGCGTCGCCACGAGGATGTCGCAGTGACGGGCTTCGAGGTGCTTGAGTTGCTTGTCGAAGTCCATGCCGCCGACAAACGTCATGACGTTGAGACCGGTGTACTTGGTCAGGTCGGCCGCGTCCTTGGCGATCTGCACCACCAGTTCCCGGGTCGGCGCAATGATCAGTGCCCGCGGCTCACCCATGTAGCGCTCTTTCGGCGGCGGGGTTTGCAGCAGTTGGGTAATGATCGAAATCAGAAATGCGGCGGTTTTACCGGTGCCGGTCTGGGCACGACCGATGGCGTCTTTGCCCGCGAGCGTAAAGCCCAGCACCTGTGCCTGGATCGGCGTGCAGTACGGGAAGCCCAGGTCCTGGATGGCGTGCATCAGTTCAGGGGCGAGTTTGAAATCGTGGAAACGGGTTTTGCCTTCCTGGGGTTCGACGACGAAGTCTTCGAGTTTCCAGGGAATGACCGGCGCTTTCGGCTTGGGTTCGCGACGGGGTTTGACAGGTTTCGGCGCTTCGCTGCGCGGCTGTTCAGAGGCAATGGCCTCGACAGGAGGAGTGGCCGGTGTGGTCATCGGCTCGTGTGTCGGTACCGCTGCGGTTGCGGTCCGGCCAGACTGATTACCGTCGGTGCGGTGGCTGGGGTTATGAGACGGAGCGCTGGAGACTGGCGCGAGCTGCTCAGTCTCGCTTTTACCGAACATTTTCTTGAGTGCTTTGAGCACGGTCATCTCATCAATTGGTTAAGGAATGTACGCCGGCCAGTGTAATGCAAGAATCGGGCGCGGCGTAGTGTGATGATTAAAGGTGCGGTTTTTCACAGGACGTTTACAGCAAACGCTCGCTGATCCAGGTGCCGATATCGTGGATCTCCTCGGGTAACACTTCGTGGCCCATTGGGTATTCCTGCCATGTCACGGTGACACCACGGGTCTTCAAATGCTCGTAGGCGCTGCGACCCATCGAATTTTGCACCACGTCATCGTACTGCCCGTGCAAGGACAACACCGGTGTGCGCTGCTGACTGGCCGAAAGCTCCAGTTCATCGCTGAACGTCGGCGCATAAGTGGAGAGGGCGAGTACGCCACCCAGCGGACCCTGCCATTTCAAAAAGGCGGTGTGTAATACGACAGCGCCTCCCTGTGAAAAACCGGCCAGGAAAATCCGCGAGGCGTCTATTCCGATGGCGCGCTGCACTTCGATCAAATTAATCACTCGTTGCGACGACTCATCCAGCTGATCGCGATTGATCGCGCGAGCCGGGCTCATGGCCAATATGTCGTACCAGCTCGGCATCTCGTAGCCACCATTAATGGTGACAGCGCAGGTCGGTGCCTGAGGCAAAACGAAGCGGGTGGTCAACAACGTTTCCTGCAGGGCTTCGGCCACCGGCAGGAAGTCGTAGCGGTCGGCGCCCAGGCCGTGCAGCCAGATTACGCAGGCATCTGCGGGCTTTACGGGTTGGAGAATCAAGGGCTCGGTCATGTTCGCTCCAAATGTGTGCGTGCGCTCTCATTGAGTGCGAGATCTGAGTGCGCGTCTGGTTGATCAGTTAAGAAGATGTCGCAAGGCTACAAGTTTTGCTATTGACCTGCTCCTGAAACGGTTTAGCGAGCGGTCTGGTACGGGCTTTGCTATGGGAAAACCCGAGCAATCAATCTCACCGCTGGCGGTAACACTATCAGTCTACCCCTGGCGGCGGGATAGCAAACAAAATCCGGTGATGGATGTTCGCCAATGGCCGCTACGGGCTTAGCGAATGTGAAAGGGCTACAGCCCGTTCGGCCGATTGGTGAGAAGTGAGTGATCCATGATGTGGATTTTCTCCTACTAGACTCATAGCTAAGGTCTTACGTCGCTTGACCCTAAAAAAAGCCAACACGGGTCAACAACGCCTCATAAGGGTGCGACTGGACTCACGCTCCGACACAACAAGAGCAAAACTGGAGGTTTGAATGAAGATGTTGAAATCCACCCTGGCGATCGTGACTGCAGCCGCAGTACTCGGTGTCAGCGGGTTCGCTCAGGCGGGTGCAACCCTGGATGGCGTACAGAAGAAAGGTTTCGTACAGTGCGGTGTGAGCGACGGTCTGCCGGGTTTCTCGGTGCCGGACTCCACTGGCAAGATCGTGGGTATCGATGCTGACTACTGCCGTGCTGTAGCGGCTGCTGTCTTCGGCGACGCAACCAAGGTCAAGTTCAGTCAGTTGAACGCCAAGGAGCGCTTCACCGCGCTGCAATCCGGCGAAATTGACATCCTGTCGCGCAACACCACCATGACCAGCTCCCGTGACTCGGGCATGGGCCTGAAATTCCCGGGCTTCATCACTTACTACGACGGCATCGGCTTCCTGGTTAACAACAAACTGGGCGTGAAAAGTGCCAAAGAGCTGGATGGCGCGACCATCTGCATCCAGGCCGGTACCACCACCGAGCTGAACGTTTCCGACTACTTCCGTGGCAACGGTCTGAAATACACCCCGATCACTTTCGACACCTCTGATGAAAGCGCCAAGTCGCTGGAATCGGGTCGTTGCGACGTGCTGACTTCCGACAAGTCCCAACTGTTCGCCCAGCGCAGCAAGCTGGCTGCGCCGAAGGACTACGTGGTTCTGCCGGAAACCATTTCCAAAGAACCTCTGGGCCCGGTCGTGCGTAACGGCGACGACGAGTGGCTGGCCATCGTGCGCTGGGTTGGCTATGCCATGCTCAACGCTGAAGAAGCCGGCATCACCTCGAAAAACGTTGAAGCAGAAGCCAAAGGCACCAAGAACCCGGACGTCGCTCGTCTGCTGGGCACCGACGGTGAATACGGCAAAGACCTGAAAGTGAAGAAAGATTGGGTCGTACAGATCGTCAAGCAAGTCGGTAACTACGGCGAAGTGTTCGAGAAAAACCTCGGCAAGAGCACGCCTCTGGAAATCGACCGCGGCTTGAACGCCCTGTGGAACAACGGCGGCATTCAATACGCACCACCAGTGCGCTGATGGTTCTATCACCCGGTGGGCCAACCACCGGGTGATGTTCTGTTCCATTACATCCGGGGCACTTCATGCAAAATTCAATCGGCGCACCAAAGCAGAGGCTCAGCCTCAGCGATCCCAAAGTGCGTGCGTGGCTGTTTCAGATCATCACCATTGTGGCGGTGGTCTCTATGGGCTGGTATCTGTTCGATAACACCCAGACCAACCTGCAACACCGGGGCATTACCTCCGGCTTCAGCTTCCTGGAGCGCAGTGCCGGTTTCGGCATCGCTCAACACCTGATCGACTACACCGAATCGGACAGCTATGCCCGGGTGTTTGTCATCGGCTTGCTCAACACCCTGCTGGTGACGTTCATCGGCGTGATCCTGGCGACGATCCTCGGGTTCATCGTCGGCGTGTCACGGCTGTCGAAGAACTGGATCATTGCCAAGCTGGCGACTGTTTATGTGGAAGTCTTCCGCAACATTCCGCCGCTGCTGCAAATCCTGTTCTGGTACTTCGCGGTATTCCTGACCATGCCGGGACCGCGCAACAGCCACAACTTCGGCGATACCTTCTTCGTCAGCAGCCGCGGCCTGAACATGCCGGCCGCATTGACGGCGGACGGCTTTTGGCCGTTCGTGGTCAGTGTCGTCGTTGCCATTGTCGCCATCGTGCTGATGTGCCGCTGGGCCAACAAACGCTTTGAAGCGACTGGCGTGCCGTTCCGCAAGTTCTGGACCGGACTGGCGCTGTTATTGGTGATCCCGGCGCTGTGCGTATTGATCTTCGGTGCACCTGTGCACTGGGAAATGCCCAAGCTGCAAGGCTTCAACTTCGTCGGTGGCTGGGTGCTGATCCCGGAATTGCTGGCGCTGACCCTGGCCCTGACCGTTTACACCGCGGCGTTCATCGCCGAGATCGTGCGTTCGGGCATCAAGTCGGTCAGCCATGGCCAGACCGAGGCGGCGCATTCCCTGGGCCTGCGCAACGGTCCGACCCTGCGCAAGGTCATCATCCCGCAAGCCCTGCGCGTGATCATTCCACCGCTGACCAGCCAATACCTGAACCTGGCGAAGAACTCTTCGCTGGCGGCCGGTATCGGGTATCCGGAAATGGTTTCGTTGTTTGCCGGCACGGTGCTGAACCAGACCGGTCAAGCCATCGAGGTGATTGCGATCACCATGAGCGTGTACCTGGCGATCAGTATCAGCATTTCCCTGCTGATGAACTGGTACAACAAGCGCATTGCGCTGATCGAGCGGTAAGGAAAAGCGCATGAGTACTCATACTTTCAAACCTGACATGCCGCCACCGAGCAAAGTCTTCGGGCCGATGGCTTGGATGCGCGCGAACATGTTTTCCAGCTGGCTCAACACCCTGCTGACCCTGTTCGCGTTCTATCTGATCTATCTGGTGGTGCCGCCGATTTTGCAATGGGCCATTCTGGACGCCAACTGGGTCGGCACGACACGCGCCGACTGCACGAAAGAGGGCGCCTGCTGGGTGTTCATCCAGCAGCGTTTTGGCCAGTTCATGTACGGCTACTACCCGCCGGAACTGCGCTGGCGCGTGGACCTGACCGTGTGGCTGGCGGTCATCGGCGTGGCACCGTTGTTCATCTCGCGCTTCCCGCGTAAAGCGATATACGGGCTGAGCTTCCTGGTGCTCTACCCGATCATTGCCTGGTGCTTGCTACATGGCGGCGTGTTCGGCCTGCCCCAAGTGGCGACCAGCCAATGGGGCGGTCTGATGCTGACCCTGGTGATCGCGACGGTGGGTATCGCCGGTGCGTTGCCGCTGGGTATCGTCCTGGCGTTGGGTCGTCGTTCGAACATGCCGGCGATTCGTGTGGTCTGTGTGACCTTCATCGAATTCTGGCGCGGCGTGCCCTTGATCACCGTGCTGTTCATGTCCTCGGTGATGCTGCCGTTGTTCCTGCCCGAAGGCATGAACTTCGACAAACTCCTGCGAGCGCTGATCGGGGTGATCCTGTTCCAGTCGGCCTATGTGGCTGAAGTGGTGCGAGGTGGTCTGCAAGCGATTCCAAAGGGTCAGTACGAAGCAGCTGCGGCGATGGGCCTCGGGTACTGGCGCAGCATGGGCCTGGTGATTCTGCCGCAAGCCCTGAAGATGGTGATCCCTGGCATCGTCAACACCTTCATTGCGCTGTTCAAGGACACGAGCCTGGTGATCATCATCGGCCTGTTCGACTTGCTCAACAGCGTCAAACAAGCCGCCGCCGACCCGAAATGGTTGGGCATGGCCACTGAAGGCTATGTGTTTGCAGCCCTGGTGTTCTGGATTTTCTGTTTTGGTATGTCGCGCTACTCCATGCATTTGGAACGTAAGCTCGACACTGGCCACAAGCGTTAGGAGTTCTTTTATGAGCGAAGCGATCAAACAGCCTGTGAGCCCTGAAGGCATTATTCAGATGCAGGGCGTGAACAAGTGGTACGGCCAGTTCCACGTGTTGAAAGACATCAACCTCAACGTGAAACAGGGCGAGCGTATCGTCCTGTGCGGCCCGTCGGGTTCCGGCAAGTCCACGACCATTCGTTGCCTCAATCGTCTGGAAGAACACCAGCAAGGCCGAATCGTGGTCGATGGCGTGGAGCTGACCAACGACCTCAAGCAGATCGAAACGGTACGCCGTGAAGTCGGCATGGTGTTCCAGCATTTCAACCTGTTCCCGCACCTGACCATCCTGCAGAACTGCACCCTGGCGCCGATGTGGGTGCGCAAGATGCCCAAGCGCAAGGCCGAGGAAATTGCCATGCATTACCTGGAACGCGTACGCATTCCGGAGCAGGCGCATAAATTTCCGGGGCAACTGTCCGGCGGCCAGCAACAGCGTGTGGCGATCGCCCGCGCGCTGTGCATGAAACCGAAAATCATGCTGTTCGACGAACCGACTTCGGCACTCGATCCCGAGATGGTGAAAGAGGTACTGGACACCATGATCGGCCTCGCCGAAGACGGCATGACCATGCTCTGCGTCACCCATGAAATGGGCTTTGCGCGCACGGTGGCCAACCGCGTGATCTTTATGGACAAGGGTGAAATCGTTGAACAGGCTGCGCCGAATGACTTCTTCGATAATCCGCAGAATGAGCGCACCAAGCTGTTCCTGAGCCAGATTCTGCATTGATCTGATTCAAGCACTAAAAATAAACCCGGACAGCGTTCCGGGTTTTTTTTTGCCTGGGATTTTTCAACGTGCGCGATTGCCCGTCGTACACGATTCCATGTAGGAGCTGCGGCACGCTGCGATCTTTTGATCCTGGCTTCTGGACCATTAAGATCAAAAGATCGCAGCGTGCCGCAGCTCCTACAAAGGTGTGTTGTTGCCCTTTAGGAATAAGCTGACTACCATGTCAGAAAATTCATCCTATGATTGGATGACAGGGCGAATGACATGTCAGAAATTTTTCCATTGGTTAAACGATCCCTGGTCGATCAGGCCCTGGATCAACTGCGCCTGCGCATCACCCAAGGTGCCTGGACCGTTGGTCAGCGCCTGCCCACCGAGCCGGAGTTATCCGCTGAGCTCGGCATCAGCCGTAACACCGTGCGTGAAGCCATGCGCGTACTGGCGTTTTCCGGGTTGATTGAAATTCGCCAGGGCGATGGCAGTTACCTGCGTGCGGTCGTCGATCCGCTGGACACCGTAAAAGCATTGTCCCGCTGCTCCCATGAACAGGCACGCGAGACCCGGCACATTCTCGAGGTCGAGGCCATCGGACTCGCGGCCCTGCGCCGAACCGACGAAGACCTGGTGGCGTTGCGCGAGGCGCTGGGCGTCAGCGGCAGCCATTACCACGGCGATCTCGACAGTTACATCGCGTGCGATCTGGTGTTCCACCGCCGTCTGGTTGACGCCGCGCACAACCCGACACTCAGCGAGCTATATCGCTATTTCTCCAGCATCGTCGGCGCGCAGTTGCGCCAGACGCTAAACATCACCCCAAGACGCCAAGAGGTGTTCGATCTTCACATCGAGCTGCTTGAAGCCGTCGAGCAACGTGACCCTGAAAGGGCCAAAGCCCTGTCGAGGCAGTTGATCAATGAACCTTGAAACCGAGAAATCCATGTCCAGCCGTAACAGCAGCATTAATGAACCCAAACGCACGGCAGAGCTTGATGAGCTGCTGATCGATGCCGAGGCCGATGACGAAGAGGTGCAGAAAAGCCGACCGATCCTGGGGCGGCCGTGGCTGTTGCTGCTGGGATTGATTCTGGTGGCGCTGAACTTGCGCCCGGCGTTGTCGAGCATGGCGCCGATGCTGAGCGAAGTGTCGAAAAGCCTTGGCTTGAGCGCCGTTCAAGCGGGTTTGCTGACCACCTTGCCAGTGCTTTGCCTCGGCTTGTTTGCGCCATTGGCACCCGTTCTGGCGCGTCGCTTCGGCGCCGAGCGGGTGGTGTTGGGTATTTTGCTGATGCTGGCGGGCGGGATCATCGTGCGCAGTTCGTTCGGTGAGATCGGTCTGTTTGCCGGCAGCGTGATGGCAGGCGCCAGTATTGGCGTGATCGGCGTATTGCTGCCGGGCATCGTCAAGCGCGATTTCCCAAAGCAGGCCGGCACCATGACCGGTGTCTACACCATGGCCCTGTGCCTGGGTGCGGCCATGGCGGCAGGCGCCACCGTGCCGTTGAGCGAACATTTCGACAAGAGCTGGGCGCTGGGGCTGGGCTTCTGGGTGGTGCCTGCGTTCGTGGCAGCGCTGTTCTGGTTGCCGCAAGTGGGAGGCCAGAAACACGGCGCGCACAACGTGGCGTATCGCGTTCGCGGCTTGTTGCGTGACCCGTTGGCGTGGCAGGTGACCTTGTACATGGGCCTGCAATCGTCCCTGGCGTATATCGTGTTCGGCTGGTTGCCTTCGATTCTGATCGGCCGCGGCCTGACCCCGACCCAGGCGGGTCTGGTGCTGTCGGGTTCGGTGATCGTCCAGTTGGCCAGTTCACTGGCCGCTCCATGGTTGGCCACACGCGGCAAGGACCAGCGACTGGCGATTGTCGTGGTCATGCTGCTGACCCTCAGTGGTTTGTTCGGTTGCCTGTATGCGCCGATCAATGGCCTGTGGGGCTGGGCGATCCTGTTGGGCCTGGGGCAGGGCGGTGCATTCAGCCTGGCGTTGACCCTGATTGTGCTGCGTTCGCGCGATGCGCATGTGGCGGCGAACCTGTCGAGCATGGCCCAGGGCTTCGGTTACACCCTGGCGTCCATGGGACCGTTCGCGGTCGGTATCGTGCATGACTGGACCGGTGGCTGGAACGCGGTGGGCTGGATTTTCGGCGTGATCGGTCTCGGCGCGATCATTGGGGGGCTCGGTGCGGGGCGTTCGTTGTATGTTCAGGTGGTCAGCGAAAAAGTCTGACGGCCTCGCACTGTCGGTATTCGGCCCACGAATGCCGATGGTCCTGCGCGCATTTGCAGACTATCGTGCAGGCAATCTTTTCTGACGCCCGGAGTCTGCCCATGAGTGATGCCCACGTCCTGTTGATCACCCGGTTCTACCAGGCCTTCCAACGCCTGGATGCCGAGGCCATGGCCGACTGCTACACCGACGATGTGGTGTTCAGCGATCCGGCGTTTGGCGAGTTGCGCGGGCGCGACGCGGGTGATATGTGGCGCATGCTCACCACCCGGGCCAAGGATTTCTCGTTGACGTTCGATGACGTTCGAGCCGACGAGCGCACGGGCAGCGCTCACTGGGTGGCGACCTACCTGTTCAGCCAGACCGGCAACACCGTGATCAACGACATTCAGGCGCGCTTTGTTTTTCGCGACGGCAAGATCTGCGAGCATCACGACAGCTTCGACTTGTGGACATGGTCCCGTCAGGCGCTGGGTTTCAAAGGGTTGCTGCTGGGCTGGACGCCGCTGGTGCGCAATGCCGTTCGCGCCCAGGCATTGAAGGGGCTGAAGGCATTCCAGGCCAGTCGCTGATAAGATCGCGGCTTGTTTCCCTTCAAGCCCTGATCTTCACGTGACCACCCTCAGCGAAAGCCCTGTCGACGCCGACACGCCCGTGAGCAAAACCTGGTTCGTCTACCTCGTTCGCGCAGCCAACGGTTCGCTCTATTGCGGGATCAGCGATGATCCCGTGCGGCGTTTTGCCAAGCATCAAAGCGGCAAGGGCGCCCGATTCTTTCTTTCCAGTCCGGCAATGGCGTTGGTCTACACCGAGCGGTGTCGCGACAAGAGCGACGCATTGCGTCAGGAACGACTGATCAAAAAGCTCAGGAAAAGCGCGAAGGAATGCCTGGTGGCGAGTGTCGCGCACACGTCATCAATTTGATTGATCTGTTCTCATCACGGTAGATGGGTACGCGGCTTATAGATTGCGCGCTAAGCTGCGGACTCCTTAACCCAGCGGCGGAGCCGAGCATGTCCGAGTTGATTCTGCATCATTACCCGACGTCCCCTTTCGCCGAGAAAGCCCGCCTGCTGCTGGGCTTCAAGGGGTTGTCCTGGCGCTCGGTGAAGATTTCGCCAGTGATGCCCAAGCCGGATCTCACCGCGCTAACCGGTGGCTATCGCAAGACACCGGTGCTGCAGATCGGTGCCGATATCTATTGCGACACGGCACTGATTGCCCGTCGACTGGAACAGGAAAAAGCCTTGCCGGCGTTTTTTCCGGAAGGTCAGGAAATGGTCACAGCATCGTTCGCGTCCTGGGCGGATTCGGTGGTGTTTCAACACGCAGTCAGCCTGGTGTTTCAGCCTGAATCGATCGCCGTGCGCTTTGGCAGTCTGCCGCCGGAAGCGATCAAGGCGTTCCTCGCTGATCGTACCGGACTGTTTAGCGGTGGCAGTGCTACGCGTTTGTCCGCCGAGCAAGCACGGCACCAGTGGCCAACGATCATGGCGCGACTGGAGCAACAGCTTGAGCGCGAACAGGGCGACTTCCTGTTTGGCCAACCGTCGATTGCCGACTTTGCCTTGGCTCATCCCCTGTGGTTTCTCAAAGCCACGCCGGTGACTTCACCGTTGGTCGATGCTTATCCGGCGGTCAGCGCATGGTTTGGGCGGGTGATGGGCTTCGGTCATGGCGCGTCGAGCGAGATGACTTCCCAGGAAGCGCTGGAAGTGGCGCGCAATGCCACCCCAGCGGCGTTGCCGGATGAGCAGTTCGATGAGCCGAACGGGTTTGAAGCTGGCCAGCAGGTTGTCATCGCTGCAACCGATTACGGTGTGGATCCGGTGGCGGGAGAGTTGCTGTTCGCGGGCGCTGAAGAGCTGATTGTGCGCCGTGAAGACGAACGCGGCGGCGTGGTGCATGTGCACGTTCCGCGGTTTGGGTTTCGCATCGAAAAACACTGATGCACTCATATCTGTGGCGAGGGAGCTTGCTCCCGCTTGACCGGGCTGGTGCACCAGTGCGCAGCGCTCACAATATAGTTGGGGCCGCTTCGCAGCCCAGCGGGAGCAAGCTCCCTCGCCACAAGGGGATTGAGTAAGAGCGGTCGGGTTATTTCAGTGCCGCAGGAATCGCATCCGGGTCATACCCGCGAATCAACGTGCCATTCACATCGATGATCGGAATCCCGCCGCCGCCCAAGGCCTCGTAGTCCTTGCGCGCCACGGCGTCCTTCTCGATATCGAATTCCTTGTACGGAATACCTTTCTGATCGAGAAAACGCCGGGTCAGCTTGCAGTAGCCACACCACTCGGTGGCATAGAGCACGACATTGGCCCTGGCTTGAGTCTGCTCGGACACGACCTGGGAGGGATTGAAAACCCGCTCGACCTTGCCCCAGTTCTGATAAATCACGACGACCAGCAGGATCAGCAGGCATTTTTTCAGCACGCCGCCCAGCATCAGTTGCGTCGCTTGAGCTGATCAGTGAGCTGAGTCGGCAACCCTTTGATGATCAGCGTGCCGGCTTCTTCGTCATATTCGATCTTCGAGCCCAGCAGGTGGGCTTCAAAGCTGATCGACAGCCCCTCGGCGCGCCCGGTGAAACGGCGAAACTGGTTCAGGGTGCGTTTATCCGCAGGGATTTCCGGCGAGAGGCCGTAGTCCTTGTTGCGGATGTGATCGTAAAACGCTTTAGGACGTTCTTCGTCGATCAGCTCCGAGAGCTCTTCCAGGCCCATGGGTTCGCCCAATTTGGCCTGGCTGCTGGCGTAATCCACCAAGGTCTTGGTTTTTTCGCGAGCCGACTCTTCCGGCAGATCTTCGCTTTCAACGAAATCGCTGAAGGCTTTGAGCAGGGTGCGGGTTTCGCCGGGACCATCAACGCCTTCCTGGCAGCCGATGAAGTCGCGGAAGTACTCCGAAACCTTTTTCCCGTTCTTGCCTTTGATGAACGAAATGTATTGCTTGGACTGTTTGTTGTTCTGCCATTCCGAGACGTTGATCCGTGCCGCGAGGTGCAGTTGGCCAAGGTCCAGGTGTCGGGAGGGAGTGACGTCCAGTTGATCTGTCACTGCGACGCCTTCGCTGTGGTGCAGCAGGGCGATGGCGAGGTAATCGGTCATACCCTGCTGGTAATGCGCGAAAAGCACGTGGCCGCCCACAGAGAGGTTCGATTCTTCCATCAGCTTTTGCAGATGCTCGACCGCTACCCGGCTGAAGGCGGTGAAGTCCTTGCCGCCGTCCAGGTACTCCTTCAGCCAGCCGCTGAACGGATGCGCCCCGGACTCGGCGTGGAAGAAACCCCAGGCCTTGCCTTGTTTGGCGTTATAGCTTTCGTTGAGATCGGCCAGCATGTACTCGATGGCGCTCGACTCGGCCAGTTCGGAGTCTCGGGCATGGAGAACTGCAGGGGTGCCGTCGGGTTTTTTGTCGATCAGGTGGACGATGCAATGGCGGATCGGCATGGGCTTCTCGGCTGATTGTAGAGAGGAGGGCGTGCTCCCCGAAAAAGGGCTAAGTGTACCCCAGCGTGTCCTCTGTAGGAGCTGCCGAAGGCTGCGATCTTTTGATCTTGATCTCACAAAAACAAAGTCAAAAAATCGCAGCCTTCGGCAGCTCCTACAGGGGGTTGAGGGTTCATTCGCCGGTGCGCGGCGGCCCTTATGCTGTTTTTTACCGGTTTAGAGCAATAAAGCTGACCAAATGGGTAGCAAGAGGCGGATATTTCCCCGTCTCTGTGCTAGTTTTGCCCCGTCTTGCGCGAAGTCACTGCGTTAAGCGTGCATTCAGCATTTGTCAGGTCGAACCAAACCCTGATTTCGGTATCTATAACCCCGATCCCGTGGTTATTGGCCGAGGGTGCCAGATCCAGAAGATCGGGCTCGATGGCTGACACTGCACTCTGCAATCCATATGAATTTGATAGGGAAGGAACACTACATGGCTCTTACTAAAGACCAACTGATCGCCGACATCGCTGAAGCTATCGACGCGCCAAAAACCACCGCGCGTAACGCTCTGGACCAACTGGGCCAAATCGTTGCCGATCAGCTGGAAAACGGCGGCGAAATCACTCTGCCAGGTATCGGCAAACTGAAAGTGACTGAGCGTCCTGCCCGCACTGGCCGTAACCCTTCGACTGGCGCTGCCATCGAAATCGCGGCCAAGAAAGTTATCAAGCTGGTTGTGGCCAAAGGCCTGACCGACGCTGTTAACAAGTAAGACGTGTAAAAAAAACCGTGCTCCGGAGTGATCCGGGCACGGTTTTTTTGTGCCTGCGATTTGGTGATTGAGCTGCAACACCACTAAGTCAATGCAGGAGTGAGCCTGCTCGCGATGGCTGCGTGTCAGTTAACGATGATGTCGACTGATGCAACGCCATCGCGAGCAGGCTCACTCCTACAGTTGATCTGCGGTGGTCAGTTACTCAGCTCTTTTTAACCCAGCGCTGGCGCCACACCTGCTGCTCACTCTTGGTCTGGAACGTCCAGGCGACAAAGCGGCTTTTCTTCTGCCCCTGGGACATTTCCACCACCTGGCTTTCCAGTACGCCGGCCTTTCTCAGGGCTGTCTCGATGGCAGGCAGGTTCGACGCCTTGGAAACCAAGGTGCTGAACCACAGCACTTTGTGCTGGAAATGCGCGCTCTCGGCGATCAGTTGCGTCACAAAACGCGCTTCGCCCCCTTCGCACCACAGTTCGGCCGACTGACCGCCGAAGTTCAGCACCGGCAGTTTGCGTTTAGGGTCGGCGCGGCCCAGGGCGCGCCATTTACGCTCGCTGCCCTTGGTTGCTTCGTCCATCGACGCGTGGAACGGCGGGTTGCACATGGTCAGGTCAAAGCGTTCGCCCGGTTCCAGCAAGCCCAGCAGAATGTGCTTGGGATTGGACTGCTGGCGCAGCTGGATGGCTTTGTTCAACCCGTTCGATTGCACGATGGCTTTGGCGGCGGCCACGGCTGTCGGGTCGATTTCCGAACCGAGGAAGTGCCAGCGGTAGTCGCTGTAGCCGATCAACGGATAGACGCAGTTGGCGCCCATGCCGATATCAAGCACCTTGACCGGCGCGCCGCGTGGGATTTCGCCGTCGTTGACGCTGGCCAGCAGGTCCGCCAGGAAGTGCACATAATCGGCACGACCCGGAACAGGAGGGCACAGGTAGTCAGCCGGGATGTCCCAATGGGCAACGCCGTAGAATGACTTGAGCAATGCCCGGTTGAACACACGCACCGCGTCCGGGCTGGCGAAATCGATGCTTTCCTTGCCGTACGGGTTGATGATCACGAACTTCGCCAGTTCCGGCGTGGTTTTGATCAGCGCCGGGAAGTCGTAACGACCCTGATGGCGGTTGCGCGGATGCAAGCTGGCCTTTTCACGAGGCTCCACGGCGTTGGCCGGGGTCGCGGATTCAGGCTTTTTGCGCGCGGGTTTGGGTGTGCGGGGGGCGTTCATGGGCGTTGTCGATTCGGGTATGGCTGAAAGTGGCGGGTATTGTCCCACATCCAGACCTTGCGAACCCAATTGCAAAAGATCATGACTATCCCCCGTAGGAGCTGTCGAGTGAAACGAGGCTGCGATCTTTTGATCTTGTATTAAAAAATCAAAAGATCGCAGCCTCGTTTCACTCGACAGCTCCTACAGGGGATATGTGGTGTTTGGGGAATAGGGCAGGCACAAAAAAGGGAGGCCTTTGCGGGCCTCCCTCTTTTATTGCGATTTGCCGTTACAGGCTGGCAATCCGCGCATGTTGCTCGGCCAACTTGCCCAAAGCCTGTTCGGCTTCAGCCAGTTTGGCGCGTTCCTTCTCGATGACTTCGGCCGGGGCCTTGTCGACGAAACCGGCGTTGGACAGCTTTCCACCCACGCGCTGAACTTCACCCTGCAGACGCAGGATTTCCTTGTCCAGACGTGCCAGTTCGGCGTCCTTGTCGATCAGGCCGGCCATCGGCACCAGCACTTCCATCTCACCCACCAGCGCGGTGGCGGACAGCGGTGCTTCTTCGCCGGCAGCCAGTACGGTGATCGATTCGAGGCGAGCCAGCTTTTTCAGCAGGGCTTCGTTCTCGGTAAGACGGCGCTGATCTTCGGCGCTGACGTTTTTCAGGAACAGGTTCAGCGGCTTGCCCGGACCGATGTTCATCTCGGCGCGAATGTTGCGCGTGCCGAGCATCAGCGTCTTCAACCACTCGATGTCATCTTCGGCGGCCTGATCAATGCGCGCTTCATTGGCCACTGGCCAAGGTTGCAGCATGATCGTCTTGCCTTCGATACCGGCCAGCGGCGCGATGCGCTGCCAGATTTCTTCGGTGATGAACGGCATGAACGGATGCGCCAGGCGCAACGCAACTTCCAGCACCCGAACCAGCGTGCGGCGGGTGCCGCGCTGACGTTCGACCGGGGCGTTTTCGTCCCACAGCACAGGCTTGGAGAGTTCGAGGTACCAGTCGCAGTACTGGTTCCAGATGAACTCGTACAGCGCTTGTGCTGCCAGGTCGAAGCGGAACTGGTCGAGTTGACGGGTTACTTCGGCTTCGGTGCGTTGCAGTTGCGAGATGATCCAGCGATCCGCCAGAGACAGCTCGTAAGCCTCGCCGTTCTGGCCGCAATCTTCGCCCTTGTCCAGAACGTAGCGCGCGGCGTTCCAGATCTTGTTGCAGAAGTTGCGATAGCCCTCGACGCGACCCATGTCGAACTTGATGTCACGACCGGTGGACGCCAGCGAGCAGAACGTGAAGCGCAGGGCATCGGTGCCGTAACTGGCGATGCCGTCGGCGAACTCGTCGCGAGTCTGCTTCTCGATCTTCTTCGCCAGTTTCGGCTGCATCATGCCGGAGGTGCGTTTCTGCACCAGATCTTCCAGCTCGATACCGTCGATGATGTCCAGCGGGTCCAGGACGTTGCCCTTGGACTTGGACATCTTCTGGCCCTGGCCATCACGCACCAGACCGTGCACATAAACGGTCTTGAACGGGACTTGAGGGGTGCCGTCTTCGTTCTTCACCAAGTGCATGGTGAGCATGATCATCCGGGCAACCCAGAAGAAAATGATGTCGAAACCGGTGACCAGCACGTCGGTGGAGTGGAATTTCTTCAGGAACTCGGTCTGCTCAGGCCAGCCCAGGGTGGAGAAGGTCCACAGCCCGGAGCTGAACCAGGTGTCGAGAACGTCGTTGTCCTGCTGCAGCGCAACGTCCGGCCCCAGGTTGTTCTTGGCGCGTACTTCGGCTTCATCGCGACCAACATAAACCTTGCCCGACTCGTCGTACCAGGCCGGAATCCGGTGGCCCCACCACAGCTGACGACTGATGCACCAATCCTGGATGTCGCGCATCCACGAGAAATACATGTTTTCGTACTGTTTAGGCACGAACTGGATACGGCCGTCTTCAACGGCGGCAATTGCAGGTTCGGCCAACGGCTTGGTGGACACGTACCACTGGTCGGTCAGCCACGGCTCGATGATGGTGCCGGAACGGTCGCCTTTCGGCACTTTCAGGGCGTGATCGTCAACGCTGACCAGCAGGCCCGCGGCGTCGAATGCCGCAACAATTTGCTTGCGGGCTTCGAAACGGTCGAGGCCGGCGTATTCGGCCGGGATCTTGCCGTCGATGCTTTCGTTCAGTGTGCCATCGAGGTTGAACACCTGGCAGGCAGGCAGCACGGCCGCGTTCTTGTCGAAGATGTTCAGCAGCGGCAGGTTGTGGCGCTTGCCGACTTCGTAGTCGTTGAAATCGTGAGCCGGGGTGATTTTCACGCAGCCGGTGCCGAATTCGGGGTCGCAATAATCGTCGGCGATGATCGGGATGCGGCGGCCGACCAGCGGCAACTCGACAAATTTGCCGATCAGGGCTTTGTAGCGTTCGTCGTTCGGGTTTACCGCGACGGCGGAGTCGCCGAGCATGGTTTCCGGGCGAGTGGTCGCGACGATCAGGAAATCGTTGCCTTCAGCGGTTTTCGCGCCATCGGCCAGCGGGTATTTCAGGTTCCACAGGAAACCTTTCTCGTCGTGGTTTTCCACTTCGAGGTCGGAAATCGCCGTGTGCAACTTGGTGTCCCAGTTGACCAGGCGCTTGCCACGGTAGATCAAGCCGTCTTCGTGCAGGCGCACGAACGCTTCTTTAACGGCTTCCGAGAGACCGTCGTCCATGGTGAAGCGCTCGCGGCTCCAGTCGACGGACGAGCCGAGGCGGCGGATCTGACGGCTGATGTTGCCGCCGGACTGATCCTTCCATTCCCAAATTTTCTCGAGGAATTTCTCACGGCCCAGATCATGACGGCTCTGGCCTTGGGCTTCGAGCTGACGTTCCACCAGCATTTGCGTGGCGATACCGGCGTGGTCGGTGCCCGGCTGCCACAGGGTATTGCGACCCTGCATGCGGCGGAAACGGATCAGGGCGTCCATGATCGCGTTGTTGAAGCCGTGACCCATGTGCAGGCTGCCGGTGACGTTCGGCGGCGGGATCATGATGGTGTAGGACTCGCCCGCGCCTTGCGGGGCGAAGTAATTCTCTGACTCCCAGGTGTTGTACCAGGAAGCTTCAATGGCGTGCGGCTGGTAGGTCTTATCCATGCGCGGCGGGACCCTATTGGCATTTATTCAGGAAAAGCCGGCAAGTATAGCGGGGCATGGGGCGCAGAGCGAGTCAGTGCGGACGGGGCGCGTCATCTATAGCAGCGCGAACACTGTAGGAGCTGCCGAAGGCTGCGATCTTTTGATCTTATCTTTCCGGCATCGTTGAAGATCAAGATCAAAAGATCGCAGCCTTCGGCAGCTCCTACAGTGTAAAGGTGAGGGCTTACTCGTACTGACTAAGCAACCGTTCCATCCGCGCGGCGAGCCGGCGTTTGATTTCGGTTTCGATATGCGGGGCGAAGTCGTCGATCACGTCTTGCATGATCAGCATGGCGGCGGCGCGCAGTTCGCCGTCCAGATGCAGCAGGGCGTCGGGGCCTTTGTCCGCAGCAGGTGCCGCCGGGGCGGGGGAGGGTTCGGCAGCGGGCGGCGCGGTGTCGACGGCCTCGAACAACATCGGAATCTGTTCCTGGTCCTCGTCCTCGACCGTGTCGGTCAAAAGCGGTGGTTGCAGGTTGTCATCGCCGAGCAGTTGGCGGATCGACTCAAGGTCGTCCAGCAGGTGCGCGGACTGTTGGTGCGTTTTTGGAGTGTCCATCGGAATACTCAGAGTCGCTGTAAACGGTGGTCTTGCAGAGGATAGCCCTGTTCGCGATAGAAGCGGAAACTCTCCCGCGCGGCCTGGCGAATCGTTGGATCTTCTACCACCACTTCCGCCACACGGGCGAACTGTTTGGCAAAGGCTGGCACTTTCAGGTCAAGATTGACCAGTAGATCCTGATGCTGACCACAGTCATCACCCAGACCCAGCACGATCAAACCCTCAGCCTCGTTTTCGGCAGGTCCATGAGGAACAAAACTTTCGCCCTTGAAGGCCCACAGGCGTGCATCAAGATCGTCGCGTTGGGCGGCATCGCTGCAATGCAGATAGATGTGGTGCCCCATGCGCCACGCTTTTTCGGTGAGCTTGCAGGCGAAATCCAGCCGCGCCGAAGGATCGGCGCTGGGCAGGATATAGAAGTCGACTTTGGTCATTGCGGTTCCTGGAATCCGGAACGGTTATACAACTTCCCCGGAATCTGTAGGAGCGAGCTTGCTCGCGAAGGTCGTCAACGATGACGCGGGAAACCAGGTTACTCGCGGCGATCTTGAGTTTTTCGCGAGCAGGCTCGCTCCTACAGTAGGCAGTGAGTTGATGTTCAGGCTTTGGCGCGGTCCAGCAAGTATTGGGTCAGCAGTGGAACCGGACGGCCAGTGGCGCCTTTGTCCTTGCCGCCACTGGTCCAGGCTGTGCCGGCGATGTCCAGGTGCGCCCAGTTCAGGTTTTTGGTGAAGCGCGACAGGAAGCAGGCGGCAGTGATGGTGCCGGCTTTCGGGCCGCCAATGTTGGCGATGTCGGCGAACGGGCTGTCCAGCTGTTCCTGGTACTCGTCGAACAACGGCAGCTGCCAGGCGCGGTCGTCGGCGGACTGGCCGGCGCTCAGCAGTTGGCCGATCAGTTCGTCGTTGTTGCCCAGCAGGCCGGAGGTGTGAGCACCCAGCGCAACAACGCAAGCGCCGGTCAGGGTCGCGATGTCGATCACGGCCTGTGGCTTGAAGCGTTCGGAGTAGGTCAGGGCGTCGCACAGCACCAGACGGCCTTCGGCGTCAGTGTTGAGGATTTCCACGGTCTGGCCGCTCATGGTGGTCACGATGTCGCCAGGGCGCGCAGCGTTGCCGCTCGGCATGTTTTCGGCACAGGCGAGGATGCACACCAGGTTGATCGGCAGTTTCAGCTCGAGCACGGCACGCAGGGTGCCGAACACGCTGGCAGCGCCGCCCATGTCGTACTTCATTTCGTCCATGCCGGCGCCTGGCTTGAGGCTGATGCCGCCGGTGTCAAACGTGATGCCTTTGCCGACCAGCGCGTATGGCTTCTCGGATTTCTTGCCACCGTTGTATTGCATGACGATCAGGCGCGGAGGCTGGGCGCTGCCCTGGCCGACGGCGTAGAACGAGCCCATGCCCAGGTCCTTGATCTTCTTCTCATCGAGGACTTCGACTTTCAGGCTCTTGAATTCCTTGCCCAGGTTCTTCGCCTGTTCACCGAGGAACGTCGGGTGGCAGATGTTCGGAGGCAGGTTGCCCAGGTTACGGGTGAACGCCATGCCATTGGCAATCGCGGTAGCGTGGGCCACGGCGCGTTCGACTTCAGCCTGGGCTGCCTTGATGGTCACCAGAGTGACTTTCTTCAGTGCGCGAGGCTCGGCTTTCTGGCTCTTGAACTGATCGAACGTGTACTCGCCGTCCACCAGGGTTTCGGCCAGCAGACGGGTCTTGCCGTAGCTGTCGCGACCTTTTACCACCACTTCGTCCAGCGCAAGCACTGCATCAGTGCCGCCCAGACCTTTCAGGGTGTTGAGGATGCCGGCGATCATTTTACGGAACGGGCGATCGCCCAGCTCTTCGTCCTTGCCCACGCCGACCAGCAATACGCGCTCGGCTTTGAGGTTCGGCAGGCTGTGCAGCAGCAGGCTCTGGCCGACTTTGCCGGCCAGGTCGCCGCGCTTGAGGACAGCGCTGATCGCGCCGCCGCTCAATTCGTCGAGTTGCTTGGCAACGGCGCCAAGTTTGCGGCCTTCGCTGACGGCGACGACCAGAGTGGCGGTCTTCAACGTTTCTGGGTTAACGCTTTTTACAACCAGTTCCATGTCCGGGCCCCTGAATAAATGGTCAACACGCAAGCGTATGAACTTGCTTATAAATAGAAAGACGCAAGACACGACCTGCGACAAAGGCCGCAGTTTGAACCTCGCCTGCTGCGCCTGACAACCCTCGGTCTTACGATTGTGGGAGCGAGCCGGCTCGCAAGGAACCCAAGCCCGCCACGGGGTGTCAGACTTCCCGCTGCAGGTAGGCGATGATCCTCGGATCGCCGCCCGGAGCAGGCTTGCTCCTGCGCCCTGCGCGCCAATGCATTGCGCAGTGACAGGCGCGCACAATCACAGGATAATGCGCCATCTTTTCGGCGGCCCTGCCTTGCGGTCCGCCTGATATGTTTGCTTGTTTGGCCGCCTTCGCCTGACAACCCTGGAGTGTCTGGTTTGATTGTCTTTCGTTACCTATCCCGCGAAGTCCTGTTGACCCTGAGTGCCGTTAGCGCCGTGCTGCTGGTCATCATCATGAGCGGACGCTTCATCAAATACCTCGCCCAGGCGGCGGCAGGTCTTCTGGATCCGGGCTCGCTGTTTCTGATCATGGGTTTTCGTCTTCCGGGTTTCCTGCAGCTCATCCTGCCCCTCGGGCTGTTTCTGGGCATCCTGCTGGCCTACGGTCGCTTGTACCTCGAAAGCGAAATGACCGTCCTGTCGGCCACCGGCATGAGCCAGCAACGCCTGTTCGCCATGACTCTGTTTCCGGCCACTCTGGTCGCCCTCGTGGTGGCGTGGTTGAGCCTGAGCCTGGCGCCACAAGGGGCCAATCAATTCCAGTTGCTGCTGAACAAGCAGGACGCCCTGACCGAGTTCGATACGCTGGAGCCCGGACGCTTCCAGGCGTTGCGTGACGGTACGCGGGTGACCTATACCGAAACGCTGACGGACGATCGTATCCATTTGGGTGGCGTGTTCATTTCGCAAAAGAACACGTCGTCGGACCAGAAGGATCGTGGTATTTCCGTGCTGGTGGCCGAAAAAGGCCGTCAGGAAATCCGCCCGGACGGCAACCGCTATCTGATTCTCGACAACGGTTACCGCTATGACGGCAATCCGGGGCAGGCTGATTACCGTGCAATCAAATACGAAGAGTACGGTGTTCTGCTGCCCAAGCCGGATGTCAGTGACGAAGTCACCGACCGGGATGCAATGCCTACCAGCAGCCTCTTTGGTAGTGATGACGTCCGTTCGCGCACCGAACTGCAATGGCGAATCTCGCTGCCATTGCTGGTGTTTATCGTCACGCTGATGGCGGTGCCGCTGTCGCGCGTCAATCCGCGTCAGGGCCGTTTCCTCAAACTGCTGCCGGCGATTCTTCTCTACATGGCCTACCTGACCATCCTGATTGCTGCTCGTGGCGCGCTGGAAAAAGGCAAGCTTCCGATGGCTTTGGGCCTGTGGCCGGTGCACGGAATCTTCCTGGCGATTGGCCTCGTCTTGCTTTATTGGGAGCCCATGCGCTTGAAAATGGCGAGTCGCCGCAGCGCGCTGGAGGTGGCCCGTGGTTAAGCTGGATCGCTACATCGGTAGCAGCGTGTTCGTGGCCATCCTGGCGGTATTGGGGATTATTCTCGGTCTGGCGACGCTGTTCGCCTTTATCGATGAAATGGGCGACGCCAGCGATACCTATACCTTGCTGGACGTCTTGAGTTACGTCCTGCTGACGGCGCCGCGCCGTCTCTACGACATGTTGCCGATGGCGGCGCTCATCGGGTGTCTGATCGGTCTGGGTAGCCTGGCCAGTAACAGTGAACTGACGATCATGCGCGCAGCCGGCGTGTCCATCGGCCGTATCGTCTGGGCGGTCATGAAGCCGATGCTGGTATTGATGGTCGTTGGTGTGTTGATTGGCGAGTACGTGGCACCCGCCACCGAAAGCGCCGCTCAAGCCAACCGTTCTCTGGCACAAGGCAGTGGGGATGCACAAAGCGCCCGGCATGGCTTGTGGCATCGCCAGGGTGACGAGTTCATCCACGTCAACTCGGTACAGCCCAATGGCGTGCTGTATGGCGTAACCCGTTACCACTTCGATAAAGAACGGCACATGCTGTCGGCGAGTTTCTCCAAGCGCGCCGAGTTCGACAAGGATCACTGGCAGCTTAGCGACGTCACCACCACGCTGTTTCATGAGAAAAGCACCGAAGTGGTCACGGCACCTGTCGAGCGCTGGGAAATTGCCCTGAGCCCGCAGTTGCTGAGCACTGTGGTCATGGCACCCGAGTCGCTGTCGATTTCCGGCTTGTGGGGGTACATCCATTACCTGGCAGACCAAGGGCTGAACAACGGCCGGTACTGGCTGGCATTTTGGGTCAAGGTGTTGCAGCCGCTGGTTACCGCTGCACTGGTGCTGATGGCGATCTCCTTCATCTTCGGTCCGCTGCGTTCGGTGACCCTCGGCCAGCGCGTGTTTACTGGCGTGCTGGTGGGGTTCACCTTCCGTATCGTCCAGGATCTGCTCGGTCCTTCGAGCCTGGTGTTCGGTTTCTCGCCGCTGTTTGCGGTGCTGGTGCCCGCCAGTGTGTGCGCCTTGGCCGGCGTCTGGCTGTTGCGTCGGGCCGGTTGATTCCGGGTATTTCCCTGCTTCGCCACTCTCATAAAACGCCCCTGCCGCAAGGTTGGGGCGTTTTTGTATGCGCCGTCTGACCTGCAAACGTGACGCTTGCGCCGTGGATCAGGTACAATTCCCGGCTATTTTTCGGCGGGCTATGCCTGCAGCCTTTTTGAGTGTTGATCCGTGAGTGATTTGAGTCATATCCGCAATTTCTCCATCATCGCCCACATTGACCATGGCAAGTCGACGCTGGCTGATCGATTCATCCAGATGTGCGGCGGCCTTGCCGAGCGCGAAATGGAAGCCCAGGTACTGGACTCCATGGACCTGGAGCGTGAACGCGGGATCACCATCAAGGCCCATAGCGTCACCCTTTATTACACCGCTCGCGATGGCATCAAGTACCAGCTGAACTTCATTGATACCCCCGGCCACGTCGACTTCACCTATGAAGTCAGCCGGTCGCTGGCGGCCTGTGAAGGTGCGTTGCTGGTGGTCGATGCTGGTCAGGGCGTTGAGGCGCAGTCGGTTGCCAACTGCTACACGGCCATCGAGCAGGGCCTGGAAGTCATGCCGGTCCTGAACAAGATCGACTTGCCACAGGCTGATCCGGACCGCGTCAAAGAAGAAATCGAGAAAATCATCGGCATCGACGCGACCGATGCGGTCGAGTGCAGTGCCAAGACCGGTCTGGGCGTCGATGAAGTACTCGAGCGCCTGGTGCAGACCATTCCTGCGCCAACCGGTAACTACGAAGATCCGCTGCAAGCGTTGATCATCGACTCCTGGTTCGACAACTACCTGGGCGTCGTTTCCCTGGTTCGCGTGCGCCATGGCCGCGTGAAGAAGGGCGACAAGATTCTGGTCAAGTCCACCGGCAAGATCCACCTGGTGGACAGCGTCGGTGTCTTCAACCCGAAACACACCGCCACCGTAGACCTGAAGGCCGGCGAAGTGGGCTTCATCATTGCCGGCATCAAGGACATTCACGGTGCTCCGGTCGGTGACACCCTGACCTTGAGCTCCACGCCCGACGTCGATGTACTGCCAGGCTTCAAACGCATTCAGCCGCAGGTCTACGCCGGCCTGTTTCCGGTCAGCTCCGACGATTTCGAAGACTTCCGTGAGGCGCTGCAAAAGCTCACGCTGAACGATTCGTCGCTGCAATACACCCCGGAAAGCTCCGACGCCCTGGGCTTCGGTTTCCGTTGCGGCTTCCTCGGCATGCTGCACATGGAAATCATCCAGGAGCGCCTGGAGCGCGAGTACGACCTGGACCTGATCACCACGGCGCCAACCGTAATTTTCGAGCTGCTGCTGAAAACCGGTGAAACGATTTACGTCGACAACCCGTCGAAGCTTCCAGACCTGTCCTCTATCGAAGACATGCGTGAACCGATCGTGCGGGCCAATATTCTTGTGCCGCAGGAGCACCTGGGCAACGTCATTACCCTGTGTATCGAAAAGCGTGGCGTGCAGCACGACATGTTGTTCCTCGGTACCCAGGTCCAGGTGACCTACGATTTGCCGATGAACGAAGTGGTCCTCGACTTCTTTGACCGTCTCAAATCGACCAGCCGTGGCTATGCTTCGCTGGATTACCATTTCGATCGTTATCAATCGGCTAATCTGGTGAAGCTGGATGTGCTGATCAACGGTGACAAGGTCGACGCCCTGGCGCTGATCGTGCACAAGGATAACGCGCACTACAAAGGTCGCCAGTTGACCGAGAAGATGAAAGAACTGATTCCGCGTCAGATGTTCGACGTTGCGATCCAGGCCGCCATTGGCGGGCAGATCATTGCGCGTACGTCCGTCAAGGCACTCAGAAAGAACGTATTGGCCAAATGCTACGGCGGTGACGTTAGCCGTAAGCGCAAGCTGTTGGAAAAGCAGAAGGCCGGTAAAAAACGCATGAAGCAAGTCGGTAACGTGGAAATTCCACAAGAAGCCTTCCTTGCAGTGCTCAGGTTGGATAGTTAGGTCCTATGTCACTAAATTTCCCGCTGTTGCTGGTCATCGCCGTGTTCGTCTGCGGCCTGTTGGCGTTGCTCGACCTGGTTATTCTTGCGCCGCGTCGGCGTGCTGCCATTGCTTCCTATCAGGGCAGCGTCAGCCAGCCCGACGGGATGGTGGTCGAGAAACTGAATAAAG
Organism: Pseudomonas sp. LBUM1643; assembly: GCF_059716215.1. Taxonomy (NCBI): domain Bacteria; kingdom Pseudomonadati; phylum Pseudomonadota; class Gammaproteobacteria; order Pseudomonadales; family Pseudomonadaceae; genus Pseudomonas; species Pseudomonas sp. LBUM1643. The sequence goes on along the minus strand of NZ_CP166813.1, from coordinate 5,320,529 downwards.
AGCCGCTGCTGGTCGAATACGGCAAGTCGTTCTTCCCGGTGCTGTTCATCGTGTTGGTACTGCGTTCGTTCCTGGTGGAACCGTTCCAGATTCCATCCGGCTCGATGAAACCGACCCTGGATGTCGGCGACTTCATTCTGGTGAGCAAGTTTTCCTACGGGATCCGCTTGCCGGTGATCGACAAGAAAATCATCGAAGTCGGTGATCCGCAGCGCGGCGATGTGATGGTCTTTCGCTACCCGAGCGATCCGAACGTCAACTACATCAAACGTGTAGTGGGCCTGCCGGGTGATCAGATTCGTTACACCGCGGACAAGCGCCTGTTCGTCAACGGCGAGTCGATCGCCGAGCAGCTGGTGGGCTCCGAACCGGGCACGCTGGGCAGCGCAGAGCTCTACAAGGAAAAACTCGGTATCGCCGAGCACCTGATCCGCAAGGAAATGAGCCGCTACCGCGCAACGCCGGACCGTTCGTGGACCGTGCCTGCCGGGCATTACTTCATGATGGGCGACAACCGCGACAATTCGAACGACAGTCGTTACTGGGATGATCCGAACATTCCCAAGGATCTGCTGGGCATGGTTCCCGACAAGAATATCGTCGGCAAGGCTTTCGCAGTCTGGATGAGCTGGCCAGAACCCAAACTCAGCCACCTGCCGAATTTCTCGCGGGTTGGCTTGATCAAGTAATCACACACGGCGCTGTTGAACACAGCGCCGAATGCATTTCTGGAGCCGGCACAATCGACCCCGGACGCATGAAAACAATGATATTCAGGATGTAATTTTTGAACACAGCGTTAATTGTCCCAAGCCCGCGCCGTACCACGGCGATGGCGGTGGAATCCAGCCACGAACTTAGCGTGGGTACACCGTGAGCGTTTCCTTAAGCCGTCTAGAGCGTCAGCTCGGCTACACCTTCAAGGACCAGGAACTGATGGTCCTGGCCCTGACTCACCGCAGCTTTGCCGGGCGTAACAACGAACGCCTGGAATTCCTCGGCGATGCCATCCTCAACTTCGTCGCAGGCGAGGCGCTGTTCCAGCACTTCCCGCTGGCACGCGAAGGACAGTTGTCGCGACTGCGCGCGCGTCTGGTCAAAGGCGAGACCCTGGCCGTACTGGCCCGTGGTTTCGATCTGGGCGACTACCTGCGCCTGGGTTCCGGTGAACTGAAAAGCGGCGGCTTTCGCCGCGAGTCGATTCTGGCCGACGCCCTCGAAGCGCTGATCGGTGCCATCTACCTCGATGCTGGCATGGAAGCGGCGAAGGAGCGGGTTGTGGCCTGGCTGGCGACCGAGATCGCCAGCTTGACACTGGTCGATACCAACAAAGATCCAAAAACCCGCTTGCAGGAATTCCTGCAATCGCGCGGTTGTGAGCTGCCACGTTACGAAGTGGTGGATATCCAGGGTGAGCCGCATTGCCGGACGTTCTTCGTCGAATGTGAAATCACCTTACTGAATGAAAAAAGCCGAGGTCAGGGTGTGAGTCGTCGTATTGCCGAACAGGTAGCGGCCGCCGCAGCACTGATTGCCCTGGGTGTGGAGAATGGCAATGACTGATTCAACCGCAACACGCTGTGGCTATGTTGCCATCGTCGGCCGTCCCAACGTGGGCAAGTCCACGCTGCTGAACCACATTCTGGGCCAGAAGCTGGCGATTACCTCGCGCAAGCCTCAGACCACGCGTCACAACATGCTGGGCATCAAGACCGAGGGCGCCGTGCAGGCCATCTACGTCGACACCCCCGGTATGCACAAAGGTGGCGAAAAAGCCCTCAACCGCTACATGAACAAGACCGCTTCGGCGGCGTTGAAAGACGTCGACGTGGTGATCTTCGTGGTGGATCGCACCAAGTGGACCGACGAGGACCAGATGGTCCTTGAGCGCGTCCAGTACGTGACTGGCCCGCTGATCGTGGCGCTGAACAAGACCGATCGCATCGAAGACAAAGCTGAACTGATGCCGCACCTGTCGTGGTTGCAGGAACAGCTGCCGAACGCGCAGATCATGCCGATCTCGGCCCAGCACGGGCACAACCTCGAAGCGCTGGAGCGAGTGATCGCCGGTTACCTGCCGGAGAACGATCACTTCTTCCCGGAAGACCAGATCACCGACCGCAGCAGTCGCTTCCTCGCGGCTGAACTGGTGCGCGAGAAAATCATGCGCCAGATGGGCGCCGAGCTGCCGTACCAGATCACCGTGGAAATCGAAGAGTTCAAGCAGCAGGGCAAAACCCTGCACATTCATGCCTTGATCCTCGTAGAACGTGACGGTCAGAAGAAGATCATCATTGGTGACAAGGGCGAGCGCATCAAACGCATCGGTACCGAGGCTCGCAAGGACATGGAGCTGTTGTTTGACTCCAAGATCATGCTGAACCTCTGGGTCAAGGTGAAAGGCGGCTGGTCTGACGACGAGCGCGCCCTGCGTTCGCTGGGTTACGGCGACCTGTAAGACTCGGTTCCCTGTATTCCAGAAATACCCTGTGGGAGCGAGCCTGCTCGCGATTGCGGTGTAACATTCAGCATTGATGCCGACTGTCACACCGCAATCGCGAGCAGGCTCGCTCCCACAGTGGTTTTGGGTGTTTCATAAGCCTGCGTTTCTTTATTGAGAACCCTGACTTCCATGTCGCCAACCCCACCCATCGCCCAACCCGCCTTCGTACTCCACACCCGCGCTTACCGCGAAAGCAGTGCACTGGTGGACTTCCTCACGCCGCAAGGTCGGCTGCGGGCGGTGTTGCGCAGTGCTCGGGGCAAGGCCGGGACATTGGCGCGACCGTTCGTGCCGCTGGAAGTGGAGTTTCGGGGGCGTGGCGAGCTGAAGAATGTCGGGCGAATGGAAAGCGCGGGTGTATCCACCTGGCTCATCGGGGAGGCACTGTTCAGTGGTCTCTATCTCAATGAACTGCTGATTCGAATGCTGCCCGCCGAAGACCCTCTTCCCGGCGTATTCGATCACTATGCCGCGACGTTGATTGCGCTGGCCGAGGGCCGTCCCCTGGAACCGCTGCTGCGTTCCTTTGAGTGGCGGCTGCTGGATGATCTCGGTTATGGCTTTGCGCTGAGTACCGACATCCACGGCGAGACCATCGCGCCGGATGGCCTCTACCGTTTGCAAGTGGACGCGGGGCTTGAGCGGGTGTATCTGCTGCAGCCTGGTCTGTTCAACGGCACTGAACTGCTGGCCATGGCCGAAGCCGACTGGTCAGCTCCTGGCGCGTTGTCGGCTGCCAAGCGTTTGATGCGCCAGGCGCTGGCTGTGCATCTGGGCGGTCGCCCGTTGGTGTCCCGAGAGTTGTTTCGAAAGCCCTAGGGTCAACAGACACAGTCTCCCCGTGTATGCTGTGCACCGAACTTTCCCCTCTTCAGGAGCGCTTCCGTGACCACCAGCAATCGCATTCTTCTTGGCGTGAACATTGATCACGTTGCCACTCTGCGTCAGGCCCGGGGCACTCGCTATCCCGATCCGGTCAAGGCTGCGCTGGACGCGGAAGAGGCGGGCGCTGACGGTATCACCGTGCACCTGCGCGAAGACCGTCGGCATATCCAGGAGCGCGACGTACTGTTGCTCAAGGACGTTCTGCAAACCCGCATGAACTTCGAAATGGGTGTCACTGAAGAGATGATGGCGTTTGCCGAGCGCATACGTCCGGCGCACATCTGCCTGGTGCCGGAAACCCGCCAGGAATTGACCACTGAAGGTGGCCTGGACGTAGCGGGGCAGGAAGCGCGGATCAAGGCCGCGGTGGATCGCCTGGCGAAAATCGGCTGCGAAGTATCGCTGTTCATTGATGCAGACGAGCGTCAGATCGAGGCCTCTCGTCGTGTTGGCGCGCCGGCGATCGAACTGCACACCGGTCGCTACGCGGACGCGGAGACGCCGACCGATGTGGCTGAGGAGCTGAAGCGTGTAGCGGATGGCGTGGCCTTCGGTCTGGCCCAGGGTTTGATCGTTAACGCCGGTCACGGTCTGCACTACCACAACGTTGAAGCGGTCGCCGCGATCAAAGGCATCAACGAACTGAACATTGGCCACGCACTGGTGGCGCATGCGCTGTTCGTCGGCTTCAAGTCGGCGGTGTCAGAGATGAAGACTTTGATTCTGGCAGCAGCGTTGAAAGGCTAAATCGGCGGCGCTGCCATCGCGGGCAAGCCACGCTCCCAAAAAAGCGTTGAACGACGATCGTGTGTTCGACGCGCACCAGTGGGAGCGTGGTTTGCCCGCGATGGCGTCTTCAAGGGAGGCGAATATCTAAAGCTGCGGCGTTTCCTGGCTCGGCTTGGTCTTGTCGATGCCCGGCACATGCAGGTTGCCCTCGGCCACTTGATCGCCCTCGAGCTGCGGCTGCGTGACCCAGGTCAGAATGTCGTAGTAGCGCCGAATGTTCGCCACAAAGTGCACAGGCTCGCCGCCTCGGGCGTAGCCGTAGCGGGTTTTGCTGTACCACTGCTTCTGGGACAGGCGCGGCAGGATCTTCTTCACGTCCAGCCATTTGTCCGGGTTCAACCCTTCCTTGGCCGTCAGTTTGCGGGCGTCATCAAGGTGACCGCTGCCAACGTTGTAGGCTGCAAGTGCAAACCAGGTGCGATCAGGTTCCTGGATCGACTCGTCCAACTGATCCTTCATGTAGGCCAGGTACTTGGCCCCGCCCATGATGCTTTGTTTGGGGTCGAGCCGATTGGAGACGCCCATGGCCTGCGCCGTATTCTGGGTCAGCATCATCAACCCCCGAACGCCCGTCTTGGACGTGACGGCCGGTTGCCACAGGGACTCCTGATAACCCACCGCCGCCAGCAAGCGCCAGTCGACCTTCTCTTTCTTGGCGTATGCCTTGAAGTGCTGCTCGTACTTGGGAAGCCGTTGCTGCAAATGTTGGGCGAAGGTGGTGGCACCCATGTACCCAAGGACATCGACGTGGCCGTAATAGCGATCCTTGAGCCGCTGCAGCGTGCCGTTCTTCTTCACTTTGTCGAGGTAACTGTTGATCTCGTTGAGCAAGCTGTTGTCTTCGCCCGCTGCCACCGCCCAGCTCTGGTTGCTGGCGTCGCCGAGATCGAAAGCGACCCGTATGTTGGTGAAGTAGACCTGGTTCATCGCCACTTCATTGGAGTCGACCAGGGTCAGATCGATCTGGCCTTCGTCCACCATCCGCAGCAGGTCCACGACTTCAACCGCATCGGACTCTTCGTATTCAATGGCGGGGAACTTCTTTTTCAGCTCTGCCAATTGTTCGGCGTGGGTGCTGCCCTTGAGCACCATGATCTTCTTACCGACCAGATCGCCTGCATCGGTTGGCCGCGATTGGCCATTGCGATAGATGATCTGGGGGGTGACTTCCAGGTAAGAGTGGGAAAACCGCACTTGCTTTTTGCGTTGCTCGCTGCTGACCAGACCGGCAGCAGCCATGACGGGGCCGTTAGGTTTGCCCACCTGATTGAACAGGTCATCAAGGTTGTCGGCGGTTTCGATTTTGAGCTCGACCCCCAGATCGTCGGCGAAACGCTTCACCAGCTCATATTCGAAGCCGGTTTCACCGTTGCGATCCTGAAAGTAGGTGGCGGGGCTGTTTCGGGTAACCACCCGCAGCACACCATCCTCCTTTACGCGCTCCAGTGTGTTGGGTTTATCAACACACCCGTTGAGCATCAGGAAGAGTCCGGTTGCGATCAGCCATTTGGCGTACCGCGGACGCAAAGCCGTTGGGGAAAACATCTGCGCAGTATACGCAAAGGACCACGAGCGCCATATCTCGACAGCGAAGGGCTAGTCTGCTAGAGATCGAAAAACCGCTCCAGAGCCCGCAGGAATGGGCCTGAACGCTTATTTGTGACAGCAAAAATAACCCCGCATGCACTTCGATTTAAGGCTCGAATCCCCAGCCCGACGCCCGGGTGTAGCCGCCCGTACCGTTTCGGGTGATGTCGCGGGCGGTTTAGGCTAGAATGCACGGCCTCAAAGCACACCCCTTCCCGAGGCTGTCCCGAAGATGTTGATCCTGCGCGGCGCTCCTGCCCTTTCTGCCTTTCGCCACAGCAAACTCCTTGAGCAACTGAGCCAGAAAGTCCCGGCTGTCAGCGGCTTGTATGCTGAATTCGCTCACTTCGCCGAAGTTACCGGCGTCCTGACGGGCGACGAACAGCAGGTGCTTGCGCGCCTTCTGAAGTACGGCCCAAGTGTTCCTGTCCAGGAGCCGACCGGTCGTCTGTTCCTGGTGTTACCGCGTTTTGGCACTATCTCGCCGTGGTCAAGCAAGGCCAGCGACATCGCCCGCAACTGCGGCCTGGCCAAGATCCAGCGCCTTGAGCGCGGCATCGCCTTCTATGTTGCCGGCCAGTTCAGCGACACCGAAGCGCAGTTGATCTCGGACGCCTTGCACGACCGCATGACCCAGATCGTTCTCGCCAGCCTCGAACAAGCCGCCGGCCTGTTCAGCCACGCTGAGCCGAAACCGCTCACCGCGATCGATGTGTTGGGTGGCGGCCGTGCCGCGCTGGAAAAAGCCAACACCGAACTGGGCCTGGCCCTGGCTGAAGACGAGATCGACTATCTGGTCAACGCCTTCATTGGCTTGAAGCGCAACCCGCACGACATCGAACTGATGATGTTTGCCCAGGCGAACTCCGAGCACTGCCGTCACAAGATTTTCAACGCCAGTTGGGACATCGACGGTCAGAGCCAGGAAAAAAGCCTGTTCGGCATGATCAAGAACACCTACCAGATGCACAGCGAAGGCGTTCTGTCCGCTTATAAGGACAACGCATCGGTGATCGTGGGTAACGTTGCAGGCCGTTTCTTCCCGGACCCTGAAACCCGCCAGTACGGTGCGGTGCAGGAACCGGTGCACATCCTGATGAAAGTCGAGACGCACAACCACCCGACCGCGATTGCCCCGTTCCCGGGCGCGTCCACCGGTTCCGGTGGCGAGATCCGCGACGAAGGTGCCACCGGCCGCGGCGCCAAGCCAAAGGCTGGCCTGACCGGTTTCACCGTATCCAACCTGCAAATCCCGGGTTTCGAACAGCCGTGGGAAGTGCCGTACGGCAAGCCGGAGCGCATCGTTACCGCGCTGGACATCATGATCGAGGGCCCACTCGGTGGTGCCGCGTTCAACAACGAATTCGGCCGTCCGGCACTGACCGGTTACTTCCGTACCTTTGAACAATCGATCACCACCCCGCATGGCGACGAAGTTCGTGGCTACCACAAGCCGATCATGCTGGCGGGCGGCATGGGTAACATCCGTGCCGAACACGTGCAGAAAGGCGAGATCACCGTCGGCTCCAAGCTGATCGTGCTCGGCGGCCCGGCGATGCTGATCGGCCTGGGCGGCGGCGCCGCTTCCTCCATGGCCACCGGCACCAGCTCGGCGGACCTCGACTTCGCCTCCGTACAGCGCGAAAACCCTGAGATGGAACGTCGCTGCCAGGAAGTCATCGACCGTTGCTGGCAATTGGGTGACAAAAACCCGATCAGCTTCATCCATGACGTCGGCGCGGGTGGTCTGTCCAATGCTTTCCCGGAACTGGTCAACGACGGTAACCGTGGTGGCCGCTTCGAACTGCGCAACATTCCAAACGACGAGCCGGGCATGGCCCCGCACGAAATCTGGAGCAACGAATCTCAGGAACGTTACGTTCTGGCGGTCGGCCCGGCTGACTTCGAACGCTTCCAGGCGATCTGCGAACGCGAGCGTTGCCCATTTGCCGTCGTCGGCGAAGCCACTGCCGAGCCGCAACTGACGGTCACCGACAGCCACTTCGGCAACAGTCCGGTGGACATGCCACTGGAAGTGCTGCTGGGCAAAGCCCCGCGCATGCACCGTTCGGCTGTACGTGAAAACGAACTGGGCGATGATTTCGATCCAAGCACGCTGGAGATCGCAGACTGCGTCGAGCGCGTCCTGCATCACCCGGCTGTCGCCAGCAAAAGCTTCCTGATCACCATCGGTGACCGGACCATCACCGGCCTCGTGGCCCGTGATCAGATGGTCGGCCCTTGGCAGGTTCCGGTCGCCGACGTGGCCGTCACCGCCACCAGTTTCGACGTTTACACCGGTGAAGCCATGGCCATGGGCGAGCGTACTCCGCTGGCACTGCTGAATGCCCCGGCGTCCGGCCGCATGGCCATCGGCGAAACTTTGACCAACATCGTCGCTTCGCGCATCAACAAGATTTCCGACATCAAACTGTCGGCCAACTGGATGTCCGCTGCCGGTCACCCAGGTGAAGACGCACGTCTGTACGACACCGTGAAAGCGGTCGGCATGGAATTGTGCCCTGAGTTGGGTATCACCATTCCAGTGGGCAAGGACTCCATGTCCATGGCCACGCGCTGGAACGACGAAGGCGTCGACAAAACCGTGACTTCGCCGATGTCGCTGATCGTGACCGGTTTCGCGCCAGTGGCTGACATCCGTCAGACCCTGACCCCGGAACTGCGCATGGACAAGGGCACCACCGACCTGATCCTGATCGATCTGGGTCGTGGCCAGAACCGCATGGGCGCCTCGATCCTGGCCCAGGTTCACGGCAAGCTCGGTTCCCAGGCTCCAGACGTTGACGATGCCGAAGACCTCAAGGCCTTTTTCGCTGTGATCCAGGGCCTCAACGCCGACGGTCACTTGCTGGCCTACCACGACCGTTCCGACGGTGGTCTGTTGACCAGCACCGTGGAAATGGCGTTTGCCGGTCACTGCGGTCTGAGCCTGAACCTCGACGGTCTGGCAGAAACATCCGCCGACATCGCTGCCATCCTGTTCAACGAAGAACTGGGTGCAGTGATTCAGGTTCGCCAGGACGCTACGCCAGACATCCTTGCGCAATTCAGTGCTGCCGGTCTGGGCGAGTGCGTGTCGGTGATCGGTCAGCCGATGAACAACGGCCAGATCAACATCACCTTTAACGGCGAAACCGTGTTCGAAGGCCAGCGTCGTCTGCTGCAGCGTACCTGGGCTGAAACCAGCTACCAGATCCAGCGCCTGCGTGATAACGCCGACTGTGCCGAGCAAGAATTCGACGTGCTGCTGGAAGAAGACAACCCGGGCCTGAGCGTCAAGCTGAGCTTCGACGTCAACCAGGACGTTGCCGCGCCTTATATCAAGAAAGGCATTCGCCCACAGGTTGCCGTACTGCGTGAGCAGGGCGTCAACGGTCAGGTGGAAATGGCAGCCGCCTTCGACCGCGCCGGTTTCAGCGCGATCGACGTGCACATGAGCGACATTCTGGCCGGCCGTGTCGACCTGAACGAGTTTAAAGGTCTGGTCGCTTGCGGTGGTTTCTCCTACGGCGACGTATTGGGTGCCGGCGAAGGCTGGGCCAAGTCCGCGCTGTTCAACAGCCGTGCTCGCGACGCGTTCCAGGGCTTCTTCGAACGTAACGACAGCTTTACCCTCGGCGTGTGCAACGGTTGCCAGATGATGTCCAACCTGCACGAGCTGATTCCGGGCAGCGAGTTCTGGCCGCACTTCGTGCGTAACCGTTCCGAGCAATTCGAAGCGCGCGTGGCGATGGTTCAGGTTCAGGAGTCGAACTCGATCTTCCTGCAAGGCATGGCCGGTTCGCGCATGCCGATCGCCATCGCTCACGGTGAAGGTCACGCCGAATTCGCCAGCGAAGAAGCGTTGCTTGAAGCTGATCTGTCGGGTTGCGTGGCGATGCGTTTCGTCGACAACCATGGCAAGGTCACCGAGAGCTACCCGGCCAACCCGAACGGTTCGCCGCGCGGCATCACCGGGCTCACCAGCCGTGACGGTCGCGTGACCATCATGATGCCGCACCCGGAGCGCGTGTTCCGCGCCGTGCAGAACTCGTGGCGGTCGGAAGACTGGAACGAAGACGCACCGTGGATGCGTATGTTCCGTAACGCTCGCGTGTGGGTTAACTAAGCGTCGTGTACAAGCTCGCTTTCTTCGTTCCGGCCAGCCATGTCGAGCTGGTCAAGAGCGCTGTGTTCGCTGCCGGTGGCGGGCGAATCGGCGCTTACGACCACTGTTCATGGCAGGTGTTGGGCCAGGGCCAGTTCCGCCCGCTGGACGGCAGTCAGCCGTTCATTGGTCAGGGTGGCCAGGTCGAACAGGTCGAGGAGTGGAGGGTTGAGCTGGTGGTGGCGGATGAGTTGATCGTAGCCGTAGTGGCTGCGTTGAAACTCAGCCATCCCTACGAGACACCGGCGTATGAAGTGTGGCGGCTTGAGGATTGTTGATCCTGTCGCCAAACCAAAAAAAACCGCTAATTGAAGTTAGCGGTTTTTTTTTGCCAATGATTGAGTGAGTGCGCTCGCAGAAAAGCACTGTAGGAGCTGCCGAAGGCTGCGATCTTTTGATCTTGACTCCATATCATTGAAGATCAAAAGATCGCAGCCTTCGGCAGCTCCTATGGGAGCGTTTTGATCCGTTGCTTGATCCTCAATCTAAGGCTGAAACGCCCCAATAAATATCGCCGGATCAACCCGCGCATCATTCAGGCTAATGTTCCAGTGCATGTGCGGCCCGGTTGCCCGGCCGGTTGCGCCCACCTTGCCGACTACACCACCCCGGGCCATTTGCTGGCCGACTTTCACGTCAATCTTCGACATGTGGCAGAACATGCTGATGAACCCTTGGCCGTGGTCGACGAATACCGTGTTGCCATTGAAGAAGTAGTTGCCGATCAGAATCACCTTGCCTGCGGCCGGCGTTTTGATCGGTGTGCCGGCAGGTACGGCGAAATCCAGGCCGGCGTGAGGATTGCGTTCTTCGCCGTTGAAGAAACGACGTACGCCGAACTTGCTCGACAGTGGGCCGTTGACCGGTTTGTCCAGCAACAGGTTGCTCGGGGTGTTCGGGCTGAAGCTGCGGTAGGCCTGGATTTGCTCGGCCAGTTCACCCTCGATGCGTTTCAGGTTTGCCGGGTTCGGATTGACCTGCTGGGTATTTTTCAGGGTGATGTGTTGTTCCGGGTATTTCTTGTTGCCGACGATGAAGGGCAGGTTGCGGCCGCCGCTGGTGACCTGCTGCGTGCCCGGTTTGACGGTCAACGGCACGCCGACGATGGCCAGCCAGTTGTTCTGTTCCTTCACCACCAGTACCGGTTTGCCCTGGTAGCTGGCTTTCGGCGCCTGGGCGGATGCGCCCAGATCGACCACCGCCACGCCGCCCGGTACTGGCTTGTTCAGCAGGCGGGTGATGTAGCTGTCAGCGTGGGCGTTGAAGGTCAGGCACAGCAGAAACAGCGAAGCTAAGAAACGCGGCATGGATTAATCCAGTAAAGAAAGGGTGACAGGCGTCAGGTGATTGTCTTCGACCCGAACGTGCAGCTCGCCTTCGCCAAGCTTGGCTTTCAGGCGCTGGCCGGTGTGCGTCTGGGCGGCGTTACGAATTGCGTTGCCGCGTTCATCCAGCAGAATGCTGTAGCCACGGCCGAGGGTCGCCAGCGGACTGACCACATGCAGTGTCTGCATTTGGCTTTGCAGCTGCAGACGCCGGCCTTTAAGGCCTTCACGCATGGCACGGGGCAGGCGTTCGGCGAGGCTGTCGAGGCGCTGGCGCAACATCGCCAGTTGCCGGCCCGGATGCTGGCCGGCAAGGCGTGTTTCCAGGCGGATCAACCGCTCGCGACGGGTATTAAGGTTGCGTTCGAACGCGCGGCGCATGCGCATGTCCAGGTCATCCAGGCGTTGCGCTTGCTGACGCAGGCGTTCGCCGGGATGACGCAGACGACGTGACATGCCTTCCAGGCGCAGGCGGTCGCGCATCAGGCGATCGCGGATACGCATTACCAGACGTCGATGCAGGCTTTCGACCCGGCGAACCAGGTCGCTGGAATCCGGCGCCAGCAACTCGGCGGCGGCGGACGGCGTTGGTGCGCGAACGTCGGCAACGAAGTCACTGATCGACACATCGGTTTCATGCCCGACGGCGCTGACAATCGGCGTCACACAGGCGTCCACGGCACGGGCTACGGCTTCTTCGTTGAAACACCAGAGGTCTTCCAGCGAGCCGCCGCCGCGGGCCAGGATCAACGCGTCGAAGCCGCGCGCATCGGCCAGCTTCAGCGCACGAACAATCTGCGCGGTGGCTTCGCGACCCTGCACGGCGGTTGGAATCAGCGTCAGCTGTACCTGCGGAGCTCGGCGTCTGAACACGCTAATAATGTCGCGAATGACTGCACCGGTCGGTGAACTGATGATGCCGATGCGTTGCGGGTGAGCAGGCAGTGGCACTTTGCGCTCGGCACTGAACAGGCCTTCGGCGCTGAGCTTTTCCTTCAGGGCATCGAAGGCCAGACGCAGGGCGCCATCACCGGCCGGCTCCACGGTATCAAGGATCAGCTGATAGTCGCCACGCCCCTCGAACAGCGAAACCTTGCCCCGAACCTTGACCGCCAGGCCGTCCTTCAGCGCCTGGCGAACCCGCGCGGCGTTCTGCCGAAACAGCGCGCAACGCACCTGTGCGCCGCTGTCCTTCAACGTGAAGTACACATGGCCGGACGCCGGACGGGCAAGGTTGGAGATTTCGCCTTCGACCCAGATGTTGCTGAACACGTCTTCAAGCAACACCCGCGCGCGGCCGTTGAGCTGGCTGACAGTCAGGACTTCACGGTCCAGGCCGAGTCTTGCAAAGGGATCTTTAATCATGGGGCGCATGATAAAGGCAATCTCCAACGGAATGCACGATCCCCCTGTAGGAGCTGTCGAGTGAAACGAGGCTGCGATCTTTTGATCCGGGTTTTTTAGAACAAGATCAAAAGATCGCAGCCTCGTTTCACTCGACAGCTCCTACACAGAGTATTTACAGGGGTGTGGTGAAATGTCGGATGAACTGTTCAGTCAGCGCCGTCGGGCTCTGCCTGCAGGCGACGGCCACGCTGCTCTGGCAATCCGGGTCAGCCAGCGGCAGGAAGCGGATATCGGGCGGTGCAATGTCTTGCATTGATTCCGGCAACAGGGCGATGCCGAATCCGGCCTGGATCAATTGCAGTTGCGTGGTTTTGCGCGACACCACCCTGGCGGCTTTGGGAAAGAAGCCCTGACGCATGCACAACTCGGCCGACAGGTAACTCAGCCCGCCGCGCTGGGGGTGCGGGATCGAGATAAAGGCTTCGTCCTTCAGCAGGCCCAGATCGATACCCTGCGCGTGGTCATTTGCAGCCAGCCAGTGTCTCGGCGGAACGGCCAGCAGCAGGCGTTCTGAATATAAAGGAATTATCTGCACGCCTTCACGTTGACGTAGCACCGGCAGACGCAACAGCCCAACATCCAGGCGGCGCTCGGCCAGTTCTTCGAGTTGCGCCTCGGAAGACAGTTTGACGATGTCCAGGGACACCCCAGGCAGCTGATCCAGGTAGTCGCTGATGCCACGCAGCAGGCGGCCACTCATGGGAACGGTGCTGGAATGACTCAAGCGCAAAGTGCCCAACTGGCCGTTGCCTACTTGAGTGGCCAATTCGCTGGCCTTGCTCAGTTCGGTCAACAGATTCCTGGCGCGCGGCAAGAACGCTTCGCCAGCCGCCGTCAGTCGCGGTTGGCGCGCGGTACGTTCGAACAGTGGCGTTTGCAGGCGACTTTCCATGTCCTTGATTTGCCGGCTAAGCGCCGACTGCGCCACGAACAGGCGCTCTGCTGCCATGCTGAAACTTCCACATTCGGCGATCTCGACGAAGTACCGCAATTGCCGGGTCGATAACACGAGGCATGCCTTTTTGAGATGAGTAAGCGACTTTTAAGATATTAGTCGCAACTCTCCTCGATAGCTAAAGTCATGACAGGTGTTCAAGGAAGGCGAGCAGATGAACGTGATTGAGTTGTTGAGCCAGTGGCCATTCGGCGCTACGGATTGGCTGGTGATCGGGCTGGGTATCGCTCTGGCGTACATCGTGTTTGGCATTGCCGGCTTCGGTACGGCGCTGGTGGCAGGGCCGATTCTGATTCTGTTCATGCCGCTGTCGAAGATTGTGCCGCTGCTGGTCTTGCTGGATTTCGTGGCGGCCTTTGGCAATCTGCTGCCCTCACGAAAGGATGTGGCGAAACCTGAATTGCTGCGGCTGTTGCCCTGTATGGCAGTGGGGTGCACCTTGGGGGTGATCTTTCTGCTCAACCTGAAATCGGATCTGCTGCTGTTACTGATGGGGCTGTTCATCAGTGCCTATGCGGTCTATAGCTTGTGGGTAAAAAAACGGCCGGCGCAATTGTCTGCCGGTTGGGCAGTGCCCATGGGCACGGTGGGCGGGATGTTCGGCGCGCTGTTTGGCAGTGGCGGCTTTTTATATGCGATCTATTTGAACAGTCGGCTGCCCAAGGAATCGGCCCGCGCGACCCAAAGCGCACTGATCAGCTGCAGCACGGTGGTGCGGTTGAGCCTGTTTGCCGTCGCAGGCGTGTATGCCGAGCTACCCTTGTTGGTACTGGCGCTGTGTTTGTTACCCGCGATGGCGTTAGGGCTATGGATCGGCCGGCGGCTGACCCTGCGATTGTCCCGCGAGGCATTCGTGCGGCTCGTGACCTGGTTGGTCCTGGCGAGTGGAATTGCCTTGATCTGGCGGTATCTGAGTACTTGACCTGTGCTTGTCAGGGATTAAGCTGCCGGCCGCAAACCCTGTAGGAGTGAGCCTGCTCGCGATAGCGGTGGGTCAGGCAATATCATGGTTGACTGATACACCGCTATCGCGAGCAGGCTCACTCCCACAAGGGTGATCATTCAGTATTGGTAGGCTGCACCCATGAATTCCCAAAGCATCATCGTCCCGAAAATTTCCACCCTGCCGGTGCACGAACCCCGGGCGCGGGCGATCGTGCGCTGGCTGGTGCGCAAGAACATCATCAAGGAAGAACTGACCACCTGTGGCCGAACCGGCAGTCGCATGGCCCATGCCATCGGCGACGGCGCGCGCGCGGTCGTGCTGCACCCGGAAGCACTGCCGTTTGGTGAGCCGGTCAATGGCCTGGAGATCATCACCAAACGCTGCATCTATACGCCGGCCAAGGGTTTCCTGGAGGAGGCGGGCTGTGCCGAGTGCCGCAAGGAAATCGGCGAAGCGCTGTTTGAAAGCCTGGAAGAGTGGATGCCGGGGCGTACCGATAACTTCACCTGCCCTGAATGCGGGCATGAAGATGACATCAACGGGTTTCTGTTTTTACAGGAATGCGGGTTTTCCAATCTCGGGTTCATTTTCAATAACTGGGCCGAAGCCGGGTTCAAGCAGAGCTTTATCGATGAGTTTGCCGATTGGCTCGATCAGCCGGTGAGCTGGGTGAAAGTCGAGCTCTGAATCACCACAACCCCCTGTAGGAGCTGCCGAAGGCTGCGATCTTTGGATCTTGTTTTTTAAAATCAAGATCAAAAGATCGCAGCCTTCGGCAGCTCCTACAAAGGGCGATATTTCCCGTATATCAGTAATGACAATAATACCCAGAGTTTTACATTGAACCCGAGGGGGTGTCTGACTATAATGGCGCGCTTCCATTTTCCCGCTCGGGAGCCCCCGCGATGCTGCGTATCAGCCAAGAAGCTCTGACATTCGACGACATTCTCCTAGTGCCTGGTTATTCAGAGGTGCTTCCTAACGAAGTCAGTCTCAAGACCCGCCTAACCCGTGGCATCGAGCTGAATATTCCCCTGGTTTCTGCCGCCATGGACACCGTCACTGAAGCCCGTCTGGCAATTGCCATGGCTCAGGAAGGTGGCATCGGCATTATCCACAAGAACATGACCATCGAGCAGCAAGCTGCCGAAGTGCGCAAGGTCAAGCGTTACGAGGCCGGCGTGGTCAAGGACCCGATCACCATCGAGGCTGACGCCACGGTTCGTGAACTGTTCGAACTCACCCGCATGCACAACATCTCCGGCGTTCCGGTACTGCACGATGGCGACCTCGTCGGCATCGTCACTTCCCGTGACGTGCGTTTCGAAAATCGTCTGGAAGCGACTGTCCGCGAAGTGATGACGCCTAAAGAGCGCCTGGTCACTGTCAAGGAAGGTGCCGACAAGAACGACGTTCGCGAGCTGTTGCACAAGCACCGTATCGAACGTGTGCTGATCGTCGACGACAAATTCGCCCTCAAAGGCATGATGACCGTCAACGACATCGAAAAAGCCAAGGCTTACCCGCTGGCCAGCAAGGACGATCAAGGTCGTCTGCGCGTAGGTGCTGCAGTCGGTACCGGTAAAGACACCGGTGATCGTGTTGCTGCGCTGGTCAACGCCGGTGTTGACGTGGTGGTGGTCGACACCGCTCACGGTCACTCCAAAGGCGTGATCGATCGCGTTCGCTGGGTCAAACAGAACTTCCCTGACGTGCAGGTCATCGGCGGCAACATCGCCACCGGCGCTGCTGCCCTGGCCCTGGCCGAAGCGGGCGCTGACGCGGTCAAGGTCGGTATCGGCCCTGGCTCGATCTGCACCACCCGTATCGTCGCCGGTGTCGGCGTCCCGCAAATCAGTGCCATCGCCAACGTCGCCGCTGCCCTCGAAGGTACTGGCGTTCCGTTGATCGCCGACGGCGGCATCCGTTTCTCCGGTGACCTGTCCAAGGCCATCGTTGCCGGTGCTTCCTGCGTGATGATGGGCTCGATGTTCGCCGGTACTGAAGAAGCGCCGGGTGAGATCGAACTGTTCCAGGGCCGTTCGTACAAGGCGTATCGCGGCATGGGTTCGCTGGGCGCCATGTCCCAGGCTCAAGGTTCCTCCGACCGCTACTTCCAGGACTCTTCGGCAGGCGCCGAGAAGCTGGTTCCGGAAGGCATCGAAGGGCGTGTTCCTTACAAGGGCACCCTGAGCGCCATCATCCATCAACTGATGGGCGGCCTGCGTTCCTCGATGGGTTACACCGGCAGTGCCGACATCGAAGAAATGCGCACCAAGCCTGAGTTCGTGCGGATCACCGGCGCTGGCATGGCCGAGTCCCACGTCCACGACGTGCAGATCACCAAAGAAGCGCCAAACTACCGCGTAGGTTGAGCCTTCCAGCAAAAAGTTAAGTAACCGGGGCTGTTTGATTCAGCCCCGAGTTGTTTCTGAATCACGACTGTTTCTGAATTATTTAGACGAGACTGAATCATGGCCCTCGACATTCACGCTCACCGTATCCTGATCCTCGATTTCGGTTCCCAGTACACCCAGCTGATTGCTCGCCGCGTGCGTGAAATCGGCGTGTACTGCGAACTGCATCCGTTCGACATGGATGAAGACGCGATTCGCGAATTCGCTCCAAAAGGCGTCATTCTCGCCGGCGGCCCGGAGTCCGTGCACGAAGCCAACAGCCCTCGCTGCCCGCAAGCGGTGTTCGACCTTGGCGTACCGGTCTTCGGTATCTGCTACGGCATGCAGACCATGGCTGAACAGCTGGGTGGCAAGGTAGAAGGCTCCGAGCTGCGTGAGTTCGGTTACGCCCGTGTCGACGTCGTCGGCAAGAGCCGCCTGCTCGACGGCATCGAAGACCACATCGACGCTGACGGCCTGTTCGGCCTCGACGTGTGGATGAGCCACGGTGACAAAGTCACCAAAATGCCGCAGGACTTCCACATCCTCGCCAGCACCCCGAGCTGCCCGATCGCCGGCATGTTCGACGACGCTCGCGGCTACTACGGCGTGCAGTTCCACCCGGAAGTGACCCACACCAAGCAGGGCGGTCGCATCCTGTCTCGCTTCATCCTCGACATCTGCGGCTGCGAAGCCCTGTGGACGCCTTCGAAAATTGCTGAAGACGCCATCGCCAACATTCGCGCCCAGGTCGGCACCGACAACGTACTGCTCGGCCTGTCCGGCGGCGTTGACTCTTCGGTTGTTGCTGCACTGCTGCACAAAGCCATTGGCGACCAACTGACCTGCGTCTTCGTCGACAACGGCCTGCTGCGTCTGCACGAAGGCGAGCAAGTGATGGCCATGTTCGCCGAGAACATGGGCGTCAAGGTGATCCGCGCCAACGCCGAAGATCAGTTCCTCGACAACCTGGCCGGCGAGTCCGACCCTGAGAAGAAACGCAAGATCATCGGCCGTACCTTCATCGACGTCTTTGATGCCCAGTCCAACAAACTGGACAACATCAAGTACCTCGCCCAAGGCACCATCTACCCGGACGTGATCGAGTCGGCTGGCGCCAAAAGCGGCAAGGCCCACGTGATCAAGTCGCACCACAACGTGGGCGGCCTGCCGGAAGAAATGAACCTCAAGCTGGTTGAACCCCTGCGCGAGCTGTTCAAGGACGAAGTCCGTCGTCTGGGCCTGGAACTCGGCCTGCCGTACGACATGGTCTACCGTCACCCGTTCCCGGGCCCGGGCCTTGGCGTTCGCATCCTCGGTGAAGTGAAAAAGGAATACGCCGACCTGCTGCGTCGTGCCGACCACATCTTCATCGAAGAACTGCGTAAAGCCGATTGGTACCACAAGGTCAGCCAGGCATTCGTGGTGTTCCAGCCAGTCAAATCGGTTGGCGTTGTTGGCGATGGCCGTCGTTACGCCTGGGTCGTTGCCCTGCGTGCCGTTGAAACCATCGACTTCATGACCGCGCGTTGGGCACACCTGCCTTACGAACTGCTGGAAACCGTCAGCGGCCGCATCATCAACGAAATCGAAGGCATCTCCCGCGTCACCTACGACGTGTCGAGCAAGCCGCCAGCGACGATTGAGTGGGAGTAATAGATCGCCCGGCACTCACTAGAGTGCAGCGCTAGATTCGGAGTAGCGCAGGAAGGGGTTTAGCGAATGCCAGTCAGTTATGCTGACTGGCATTTTTGTTTTTGGGTAGAAAGCCCCGAAGCAAGAGCCGTCGTTTTCAATGAGCGGCAAAGGCTGGCGCAGTTGTTAGAGAAACTGTGACCGAATCAAATCCGTATCGAACGGTGTTATCCCTTGATCAGGCGAAAACACCACCTGTGCCTGCTGCGGTGAACCCACTCGTTCTCCTCGTGCTCGAACATGTAAATCGAACAGAGTGTCCAAATCCGGCCTTGGTGTATGCACCAAAGCTCGCAGCATCAACGATACCCCACTGAGGTTGTTCTCGACGTTGTTCCACCGCGCAGATGAAGTGAGCCCCAGATCGGCCCAAATCATGCGTCGTTCCTGCAAGTCCATCACGAATGGCAGACAGATCCCTGTATCGGATGCGATATCGATACGGTCGAACACGGAGCGCGGCTCGAATACTTCACCCGACGCCGTGTCGGCGCGGGCCATCCAGCCAGCGAAGCATTCTGGAAGATCGCAGTACGGCTGCTCGGTGAATGAGTTGATAGACGTGACGATATAGCGGATACCCTTCTCGACGAGGACATTGAGGTCGAGATCGATGAACTCCGAAGCCCCTTTGGGCGCGTCGACGATGTCGCCACTGTGGTAGCCGCCGAAACCCTTCAAGTTGTAGTACGAGACCGTTTGTTTGAACACGAAGTTGGCGTCGAAAAATGCTGCAGACAAGTCGATGTCCGTGCGTTCTCGGCCGTTCTTCCACCACAGGAACAGGCGAATGAAACGTGTGTCAGGTATAGGCAACCGACTGCCCCGAACCAGCGTACGTAGCGACTTCGATGAGGCACGCTGCGCCAGCGGCACCTTGTATTCGCGTAATGCTGGATCGATGAAGCAGCGGCCTAGTGGCGGTAGTGTCGCAAAGCGCGTTACAAGAGCGTCTTCGCAGATTCGGGCTGCACGAGCCAACACGTCGGGTGTGAGAGGTTCGCGTCGATCCTTGATGCCATAGACTTTTGCAAATGAACCTTTCGGAGTGAAGGCCCGCAGGGGCAGGGGACGCGGAGCACGTACCTGGGCCAGCAACTGCAGCAGAATGGGTGACGACACTTGTGTCGCAACATCCTCGAAAGCGTCGAGAACCGACTCTGGTTCCGTCGCGCGCCGAAGGGTAACGTCCAGCCTTCGTGCGAACTCACCAGGGCGGCTCTTTAGTATGGGCGTAAGCGTGGCGATGTGACGCTGGGCAAGCAATGTTTCGACTTGTGATCCAAATGAGTCTGGCGCTTCGTTGCGACGCGCCACCGTGATGGCGGCTAGCGCTCGTGGGTACTTATCGGCATAGTCGCCCGGATGCAGTACTTCAGCCAGGCGTTTCCATCGCTCAGCATGTCGCATCACATCCTCTGCAGCGTTGGGTATCTGATCGAGTAGCCGCAACAGCAGGCGGCGCATCGAGCGCTTCATCGCTTTGAAACGTGTCAAAGCTGTTGTCAGCGAAACGTCTCCTCCATTCAGCGCTACCGCCAGGCGTAGCAAGTCAGTTGCCGTTTCGACGTTTCGCTCCAGGATTGCGTCCACCCGTGCATCGCTGGCGACATTTAGGATCAGTGCGCTGCCAACCTGTGCACGGATCTCCCGGAACGGGATGGTCTCAGGCAGTAGACGGAACACATCGCTTTTGTACTCTTGGATAAACCAGACGACATCGGCGATTTCCTCTTCGCAGAGCGAACTGCGCGATGAAACAAGCGGTTCGAGCA
Source organism: Pseudomonas sp. LBUM1643 (assembly GCF_059716215.1). NCBI lineage: Bacteria > Pseudomonadati > Pseudomonadota > Gammaproteobacteria > Pseudomonadales > Pseudomonadaceae > Pseudomonas > Pseudomonas sp. LBUM1643. The sequence continues at coordinate 5,300,098 of NZ_CP166813.1, read as the reverse complement.
GTGCCTCGAACTCAGAGACGCTTCCCAGTTCGATAACGCGTGATATGAAGTTGCCCTCAAGCATCGCAGGTCGACAACGTTCAGTCGGTGGTAAACGCCGAAGCGTGAGGTAGTGAATGACGGCGTTAAGGTACAACTCCGCCTCTGAGGCCTTCAGAACTTGCTCCGGAAAGTCAGGATAAAACGGCCGGTGGTGTACATGAGCGCCAGTCTCCCGCTGAAGCACTCCGACGATGTCGCGCAGCCAGTGCTTGAGTTCTGTCGCGGACAACGTGCCGATTCGCTCAATCAAAGGCTCTGATAGTACGCATCGGTACGCCGCGATTTCCCGGACAGCCGACGCGACCTGAGCGCGTGTGGCACCGCCAGTGCCCAATGGGACGTGAACTTTCGTACGGCGACGCAGGAACAGCTCCTGATTCATGCTTGATTTTCTCCCTTGGCCGCCGTCGTGGACGAACTGCAGCATCGTGTTTACAGCGGATGTAAAAACGCCTGCAAGAAGCAGGCGCGGTGTGGAGAGCGGAACCCCTAGGTCATAGAAGGTTAGAAGGAAGGTGTTCCATAGCCACGAGGGCATTCTACGGAAGGTCGTTTCTGTTTGTCCGGTCTCAACGGTAACAAGCTGCATCGTAGTCCGGCACTCATGTGCTCCTGAGCGCATGCGATGCGCTGTTCAAGGGAAGGGTCAAAGGGGCAAAGTGAGACGGGCACTTGATGCAAAGTACGCAGCGCCGTCGCCAGAATTTCTATGATCTGCTCGGCAAAAAGCTCGCTGGGGCTGGCCAAATCCCGTCCCGGTACAGTGGTCATCAGCAGCCAATGGCGATTGTTTTCTGTGGCCTGCTGTTCAATGAGCGCATGGGGGAACTGTTCACGCCATTTCTTCGGAATATTCACGGTGCTTTCTTTCCCAAGGAGACCCGTACAAACTCTACTTCAAGCCAGGAAGGGTTGGAGAATTTCCTGAGCTTGCCCATAATCGAAATGAAGCAAAGCTACCTTATCGTTCTCAATCGAACTGAATAGCTGATGCCATTGCTCACTGTGAGCGGTCGCGATCCTGGAGGCCAATACATGAAGCTGGAAGAGCGTATGCAGATTGCCTTTGACGGCATGCTGGGAAACGTGATCCTGCGCATGGATGTTGCAGCGCTTGGGGGGCATTCACAGGTTTCTGTCGCGTTGGATGAGTTAATGCGCAAAGGCGTGATCGTCCGCATGGGCATTGGCATATACGCGAAAGCTTTTCGTCACGCTGAAACAGGTGTTGTTACCCCTGTAGCTGACCTTGAAACACTCGCTGTTGAGGTGTTTCAGCGACTGGGCGTCAGTGCTTCGGTGCAGATCTCCGCATCCGGATCCGGGCGTTTAGTGGCGTCAAAAGACGCAAAGATCTGCGTAAAAGGTAGCCGCCGAATTCGTCGCAAGCTATCGCTTGGTGGACGGTCGGTGGTTTACGTCAATGAGCTCGCATCTCCCAGAAAAGCGAAAATCTCGATACGGCGTCATCCGAAAACGGGTGCCTTGATCATTCCGAAGTCTGGACTGCGACGTTACGTGATGGATCTGGCGGACTCATGCCAGGTCGCTTACATCAGGACTTACGCAGATGAGTGGGCGGAAAATGTTTCTCGGCTGGCGGGGGACGATGTTCGCACCGACGTCATTGAGAACTTGGTTATCGCGCTGAAGAAAGAGAAAAAAGTCACCGGTCTGGAAGCGGTTCACCTGCTGACCAACTACTTGAGGGAAAAGCAGCGTGTTTGATCCATTCAAGGACTTTGACGCGAAGGGCTATCTCAGAAACGTTGTGGGTGAAAAAGACCTAAACATCGTCAAGCAGCTTGAACATGATCTGTTTACGGCGAACCTTGCTGACGCGATGGCCTATTTGGCTAAGAAACGCACGATCACTTACCGCGATTTTCTACAGGTCCACGCGCTTCTGTTTGGCGATCTTTATCCGTGGGCGGGCAGCGACAGGATGACGACTTCTCCTGACTTGGCGATCTCTAAAGCGGGCACCTTTTTTTGTCTTCCGTACGAAGCCAAGAGGGCCGTTGAGGAGGGGCTTCGTCTAGGTCAGGACCCGGCCGTGCAAAGAAAATCACCCGGTCTGGTGATGGGTTTTTTTGCCTACGGTCATCCGTTCCTAGATGGCAATGGTAGAGCGATGCTGGTGGTTCATTCAGCCCTATGTCATCGAGCAGGGTTTTCGATCAATTGGGGCAGGACGGATAAGACGGCCTACCTATCAGCTTTGACTCAAGAGATTGAGACGCCTGATAAGGGCATTCTGGATGCCTACTTAAAAAACTTTATCGAACCTGCACTTGAGCCGGGCGCATGGGAAGCCGCTATTCACTCCGTCCGCGGCCTGAATGGCTTAGTGACGATGGACACTGTCGAGGGACGCTCAGACGATCCTGCGATCTTCCAGAAATATCAGGAGTTTGATCAGAGGCGGGGCTATAAAACCGATTAATGGCACTCTCATCCCCAGTTTCCCGTAACGCGAATGCCTGTGACAGGAGCGCTTTATCTTTTAGCCCTTCAAATAGGCGAATTTGCTGGATGGTTGATAATTGAGTGGGAATGATCCCGATCTGACTGATCGTCCATAACACCCAAAAGGCCCCGTGAACGCGAGTTTACGGGGCCTTTTGCGCATCAGGTGCCCGCCACCCGCACCGACCTGAGTCCCATGAGTCTCAGCGCCGATGCAAACTCGCCCAGGCTCGGGTAGCGACGACCGCTGACGGACGGCCAGCTGGGCCGCTCGATGCAAACTCGCCCAGGCTCGGGTAGCGACGACCGCTGACGGACGGCCAGCTGGGCCGCTCGATGTAAAACAGACCATGGTCGCGCAGGATCGGTGTGCGAACGATGGAACCATCACTGCTGAGATGGATGAGCGTGGCGTTGCCATCAATGCTCATCACTGTGCAATCACCGGGTTCGCGCAATGCGTTTTCCAGTGTCTCGGCCAGCGCGACACTGGGCGGAGTATCCAGTTGCAGGCGCAGATCGTTTTTAACGTTTGCCACCGGTCGGCCGAGTTCATCGGTCGGAACGCGTCCCGGATCGACTTCTATTCCTCTCGCCGAACCCGCCGGTGTGCTCTCGATGCGCAAACTGATACCTCCTTCCAGTTCGCTGAGGCCCGGGACGCCTTCCCAGGTGGCGGCATGGCTATCGCCCACCAGCGCTACCCAGCGATGGGCACCTCGGGCGGTCTGATCGGCACTGATCACCTCATGCGCGAAGAAATTCATCATTTTCTGGCGGTAGTTGCTGCTCACACCGCGCATGCCTGTGCTCCGGTAGCTGGCGATGCAATCAATCGCCTGAATCCGGATGTTGCTGTTGCGGGCGGCCTTGACCAGCTCCAGAAAATTGAATTGCCCGCTGGGGTCGGTGCCGTGCCCCAGATCCAGGTTTTTCAGATAGTTCTCGAGACTCTCGGACAAGGTGCCTGTGCGGTTGAACGCGTCCAGATCGGCTTGGTGAAAATCTGTCAGCAGGTGTTCCAGGTAGAGGGTTTTGACTTTCTGCTTGCTCAGCACCTGCATGTTTTCGATCAGAAACTGCTTGCTGCCCACACTGGCGTGGCTTTCGCCCACCACCAGCCCTGGTGCGGCGCGCAGCAATTTTTTGATGATGTCTTTATGGGGCAGGCGGGGCGGCAGGGAAGGGATTTCGGGCCTGGCCGGCAACGAGGGCGATTCGAGCGCCGCGGTGGCGTCGCGGTACAAGGTTTGCCTCATGGCCTTGAAGTCTGCGACGGGATTGCTGCCGTCAGGCTTTGGCAGGCTTTCCATATAGTCTTTGAGGTCGTACTTGGCCGCGGTTCCCCGTGCAATATCGCGCAGGTCTTCGCGCAAGGCCTGTGGCATGTCGTAGGCGGTTGGCGGGCTGTCGACGTCTGGCAGCGACTCGCTGGCTCGACCCCAAGGCCACAACCCGTCGAACTTGCCGCCGCCGAACAGGCCGGGCCGGTTGATTGGCTGCCAGTCACCGGCTTCGTCCAGGCGTATGGGTAGATTGCGATAAAACGAGTAAGGATTGGCCGGATCGATGATGACCCAGGTTTTCAACTCGTTAACGTACCGCACCAGGTAATAGCTATCGTGGATCAATACGTGAAGGAGCCCGGCAGCAGTCCGCCGTTTGAGCGCGAGCAGTTGGCCCGTGCCTTGGCCGAAGCGGTCGCCGGTTTGAGGAGCTGCCGAAGGCTGCGATCTTTTAAAGGGCCAACTGTCTCCTGCGGCCATCCGCCGCCCCACCCTTACTGTTTCTCAACCGCAGGTGTATCGTATTCGCCTTTTGCAGGCCCCAAGGCCTGTCGCTGATACGTGAGGTAGTTGAGTTCATGTCCTTTACCCGTCGCCAAATCCTCGGTGGCCTGGCCGGTCTTGTAGTCGTTGGCGTCGGAGCGGGAGGCGCGTCGCGGTACTGGCTTGGCAAGATGGCCGACGCCGACGCGGGCCACGACTATGAGTTGATTGCCGCTCCCCTGGATGTCGAGCTGGTGGCTGGCCACAAAACCGAGGCCTGGGCGTTCGGTCCGTCAGCGCCGGGTACCGAATTGCGGGTGCGCCAGGGGGAATGGCTGCGGGTACGATTCATCAACCACCTGCCGGTTGCGACCACCATCCACTGGCACGGCATCCGCCTGCCGCTGGAAATGGATGGTGTGCCTTACGTCTCTCAGCTTCCAGTGTTGCCAGGCGAGTATTTCGACTACAAATTCCGCGTGCCCGATGCCGGCAGCTACTGGTATCACCCACATGTGAACAGCAGCGAAGAGCTGGGTCGCGGTCTGGTCGGCCCACTGATCGTTGAAGAGCGCGAACCCACCGGGTTCAAGTACGAGAAGACCTTGAGCCTCAAGAGCTGGCACGTCGATGAGGAAGGCGCGTTCGTCGCGTTCAGCATTCCTCGCGAAGCGGCGCGTGGCGGCACGGCGGGGCGTTTGTCGACCATCAACGGCGTCTCGCAGGCGGTGGTCGAATTACCCGCCGGTCAGATCACCCGCGTGCGTCTGCTCAACCTCGACAACACCCTGACCTATCGCATCAATATCCCCGGCGTCGAAGCGCAGATCTACGCGCTGGACGGGAACCCCATCGAGCCGCGCCCCATGGGCAAGGAATACTGGCTCGGCCCCGGCATGCGTATCTGCCTGGCGATCAAGGCTCCGCCGGCCGGCGAAGAGTTGTCACTCCGCAACGGCCCGGTGCGCTTGGGCACGTTCCGTTCGGTGGCGAACAGCGACGCGCCGACTCAATGGCCGTCCGCGTTGCCTGCCAATCCCGTGGCCGAACCGGACCTGGCGAATGCCGAGAAACTCAACTTCAATTTCGAGTGGGTCGGCTCGGTGTCGGTGAACGTCGACAACGGCAAGCCGCCCAGCCTGTGGCAGATCAATGGCCAGGCCTGGGATATCACCGACAAGACCTGCGCCGATCGTCCGATTGCCAAGCTCGAAAAGGGCAAGAGCTACATTTTCGAATTAAAAAACATGACGCAGTATCAACACCCGATCCACCTGCACGGCATGAGCTTCAAGGTCATCGCCTCGAACCGGCACAAGGTCATTCCGTACTTCACCGACACCTACCTGCTGGGCAAGAACGAACGCGCGCAGGTGGCGTTGGTGGCGGATAATCCGGGTGTGTGGATGTTCCATTGCCATGTGATTGACCACATGGAAACCGGCCTCATGGCCGCCATCGAGGTGGCGTGATGCGTCAGATTCATCCCGTGGCGATCATCGATCGTAGCCGTGACCGTGAATTCATGCGCGAAGCACTGACCCTGGCTGCGCAGGGTGCGGCACTGGGTGAAGTACCGGTGGGGGCAGTGCTGGTGCAGGACGGTGAAATCATCGGTCGCGGCTTCAATTGCCCGATCAGTGGCCACGACCCCAGTGCCCACGCAGAGATGGTCGCCATCCGCGCGGCGGCGCTGGCGGCCAGCAATTATCGTCTGCCGGGGAGCACGCTTTATGTGACGCTCGAACCGTGCAGCATGTGCGCCGGGCTGATCGTGCATTCGCGGATTGCGCGGGTGGTGTATGGGGCGCTGGAGCCGAAGGCGGGGATTGTGCAGAGCCAGGGGCAGTTTTTTACCCAGGGCTTTTTGAATCACCGGGTGTTGTTTGAAGGCGGGGTGTTGGCGCAGGAGTGCGGGGCGGTGCTCAGCGAGTTCTTCAAGGCGCGTCGGGCTAGTCGCGACTGAGATCAAAAGATCGCAGCCTGCGATCTTTTGATCTTGATTTTACTTGCGGGCCACGATCACCGCGCGCATCGGTGCCGGCAACCCTTCGATCGTCTTGCCGTGATCGTCTGGATCGAGGAAATCACTCAACGACTGATACTTCATCCACTCTGTGCCGCGCTGTTCCTCGACGCTGGTGACGCTGACGTCCACACAACGAACATCGGTAAATCCGGCCCGGCGCAGCCAGAGCATCAGCGCAGGTACCGATGGCAAGAACCACACATTACGCATCTGCGCATAACGGTCTTCCGGCACCAGTACCTGCTGTTGATCACCCTCGATCACCAGGGTTTCCAGCACCAGTTCCCCGCCCTTGACCAGGCAATCCTTCAGCGCCAACAGATGTTCGATTGGCGAGCGGCGGTGGTAGAACACACCCATGGAAAACACCGTATCAAAACCTTCAAGCTCCGGTGGCAGGTCTTCAAACGGGAACGGCAAGTGCCACGCATTGGGCTCGGACAGATATCGCTGCACCGCCTGGAACTGGCAGAAAAACAGCCAGTTGGGGTCGACGCCGATCACGCTGTCGGCACCGGCGCCGAGCATGCGCCACATGTAATAGCCGTTGCCGCAGCCGACATCGAGAATGCGTTTACCCTTTAGATCCAGATGCGGCGCAACGCGCGACCACTTCCAGTCCGAGCGCCATTCGGTATCGACGTGCACGCCAAACAGGTCGAACGGCCCCTTGCGCCACGGCGACAGGCCCATCAGTGCGGTGCGCATCTGCACGCGGGTTTCATCGTCGCAATCGGTATCCAGCTTCAGGCCGTTCAGCAAGTCGACTTCACTGGGCTGGATCTTCGGCAACGCATCCAGCGCGCTTTGCCAACGCTCCAGATCGCCATGACCCTTTTCCATTTTCTTGTCGAGCTGAGCTTGCAGTGTGTTGGCCCAATCGGCCAGCGGAGTACCGGCCAGACGGCGGGCGAGGGGGGACAGATCAATCATGGCAGGGCAATCAACGAGGCAAAGTTAAGACACTGGAACCACGGCACGACTTTCGAGAATCCGGCGGCCAACAGGCGCTCGCGGTGTTCTTCGAGGCTGTCGGGCTTCATGACGTTTTCGATGGCGCTGCGCTTCTGGGCGATCTCCAGTTCGCTGTAACCGTTGGCGCGTTTGAAGGCGACATGCAGGTCGGTAAGCAGCGCGTGTTCTTCGAGGTCGTTGAAGCGCAGCTTCTCCGAGAGAATCAACGCGCCGCCAGGCAGCAGCGACTGATGAATACGGCTGAGCAATGCCGTGCGCTGGTCCGGGGCGATGAATTGCAGGGTGAAATTCAGCGCCACCACCGAGGCCGGCTGGAAGTCGAGTGCGAGAATGTCGCCTTCAATGACTTCCACCGGCAGCAACTCCTGGAACATCGAGTCCTGACCGTTGAGGTACTCACGGCACCGTTCAACCATCGCCGCAGAGTTATCCACAGCGATAACGCGGCAGCCGTCGGTGCGCACATGACGGCGCAAGGCCTGGGTTACTGCGCCGAGTGACGAGCCCAGGTCGTAAAGCACGCTGTTGGGCTGGGCAAATTGCGCAGCCAGCACGCCGAGGTTTTCAACGATGGTCGGATAACCCGGCACCGAGCGTTTGATCATGTCCGGGAACACCCGCACCACGTCCTCGTTAAAGGCGAAGTCGGGCACCTGGGCCAAAGGCTGGGCGAAAAGGCGATCGGGTTCTTTGCTCACGGCGGTTCCAGCGGTGTAGGTGGAAAAGGCCGGCATTTTAGCCAACTTGGCGCGGGGATGCGCGGGTTGTCTGATAAACCGCCGGGCTTACACTATTTGAAGGGTGAAAGGGCTGTTGTGGCGAGGGAGCTTGCTCCCGCTCGGCTGCGCAGCAGTCGTAAACCCGGCTACTCCGGTGTATCGGTTTAAACGCGGTTGAATGGTTTTTGGGCTGCTTCGCAACCCAGCGGGAGCAAGCTCCCTCGCCACAGGGTTCAACGCGGTTTCTGAGTAAACGCCGACGCGGTGATCCCCCATTGCCCCAACCAGTAACTGAGGATGATCACATAAGGCGCGGCCTCGAACGGCACGACGAAGCGGCTGATCCCGATCACGCTGTCAGAAAACACGAATGCCACCGCACCCGCTGCCGCGAGCACCGCCGAGCGTTCAGGCACCTGTGTACCGAGTCGGGCCAAGGCGCGCCAGAGCATTGCGCTGATGGCCAGGCCGTAGACAATCACCGGCACCAGCAGCGGCCCCAATCCGTGGGAAATCAGAATCCCCAGCAACACGGCGCCGACACCCAGCGCCAGGACCAACGGCAACAACGCCAGACGCCGGCAGTCGCTTAAATAGGCTTTCAGGTACGCCAAATGCGCCACCAGGAAAGCCCCGAGGCCGAACACGAACAAATCCCCGGGCCACGCCAGCAGCACATCGCCCAGCAGAGAGAAAATCAATCCAAGGCTGATCCAGCGGCGATAGTCGCTGGGCGGTGCATCGTGCAGCCAGCCGAGCAAGGCCAGCACGGGCAACGGTTTGACCAGCAAACACAGCAGTGTCGCGTGTACGCTCAGGCCATAGAGAAACGTCACGGCGCCCATCAGCGCAAGGATTAGCCAGCCCACGATCAGTTCACCGAAATCGCGCAGTCGAAGGTGTCCACCGGCAACACTTCCGGTGCCCACGGCTGCTGGGAGGTCAGGCGCAAACGTCCATTGCCGCTGGCGAACGCTTGAAAGCGCCAGGTCGAAAGGCCCGCACTGCCGACGATCCCCGCGTCTTCCGGATTGCTGTAAACCTCAGGACTGAGCGCCATCAGCACGCCACCGGCCGAATCCTGAATCGCCCAACGGTAGCCCGTGGTCGGGTTGCTCGGCAGGGTCAGGATCAGGTTTTGTCCGTTGTTCAGTTTCACCGGACATTGGCTTTGTTTTTCCACAGTCACGTTCTGTTTGGGTGGCGTGGCGCAAGCGGCCAGCAACAAGAGGGCGAGGGGGACAAAGAAGCGGGTGGGGGACATAAGGTCAGTGGCTCCGGCGTTCACGACGAACGGCGAGCATAACTGAAGATGAGACAAATTGTGACCAGGACCCAGTAGTTGAGTCGCTGGCCATCAGGTACTCGTACAATCGCAAGACCGAGGTTATTTGATAACTTCGCTGTGAACGTGGAACTCGCCCTCAATCTCGCCGCCAACGAATAGTAACTTGAAGGTTGTGTGGTAGCTTTTGTTTACGTCATCACGATTCAAATTAACGGTTCCAGAAAGAGCGTTCGCGGTTCCGTCAATAGATTGGTATTGAACACTCATTTTTCCACGGTCATATTCATGTTCTCCATTCGGAGTGCCGCGGTCGATGTTCACAAAAAAAATACGTTTTTCCAGCGGATTGGAATCCATAAATGCTGAAACCACAACTTTATTTTGTTCATAACGGACGTATACGGCGTTGGCGTTGAATGGCTCCTCACCTTCTCGCGTCGCCTTGAAGTACTCGCCCGACTGTATATGTTTTGAGCTGTCTTTAGTCTTCATGTGATGCCCTGTTAACGTTCACAGTTTAATAAGATGGCACTTTGCAAGTGATAGACGGCTGCAAACTGACCGGTATAGAGCTCGCCACTTTCGTAGTAATTTCCATGGATTAAATGGAGAGGGGAAAGTTAAGTGCCGCTACCGGAAAGATAGGTGAATGAGGTAGAAAGATATACTGGCAGAATTGACAGTTTTTTAGATTTTTTGGTTATGTTGTTTTATGTTTCGCGTTATAGCCGGGGCGACGGATTTCGTGGTTTATCTTGAACGGTGCACTATGAAAAAAGCCAGACGAAAAGTCTGGCCATTTCCAAGTTGTGCTTTAACCGCTTAGAACAAAATCTTCGCCACATCCGCAAAGCGCTTGGCAAAGTGCACGGTTATCCCTTCCTTCAGATAGTCCGGCAACTCTTCGAAACTCCCGCGATTCGGCTCCGGCAGAATCAACTCGAAAATCTTCTGCCGCCGCGCCGCTATCACCTTCTCGCGCACCCCGCCAATCGGCAGGACATGCCCGGTCAGCGTCAGCTCGCCCGTCATTGCTACACCTTTCTTCGGTGCCTGATTGCGCGCCAGGGACAGCAGGGCGCTGGCCATGGTCACGCCCGCGCTCGGGCCGTCTTTGGGGGTGGCGCCCTCAGGAACGTGCAGGTGGACGAAGGCTTCGTCGAAAAACTTCGGATCGCCGCCAAACGACTTCAGGTTGGAGCTGACGTAGCTGTAGGCGATTTCCGCCGACTCTTTCATCACGTCACCCAGTTGCCCGGTGAGTTTGAACCCACGGTTCAACGTGTGGATACGTGTGGCTTCGATCGGCAGGGTCGCGCCACCCATGCTGGTCCAGGCCAGGCCGGTGATCACACCAGTACCCGACAGCACTTGTTCGTTACGGAACACCGGATGGCCGAGGGAAGATTCCAGGTCTTTCGGCCCGAGCTTGATCACCGCTTTGGGTTCATCAATCAGCTTCACTACGGCTTTACGCACCAGTTTGCCCAGCTGCTTCTCCAGCTGGCGCACCCCGGCTTCGCGAGCGTAGCCATCGATCAGCGCCTTCAGCGCGCTGTCGCTGATGCTCAGACTGCCTTTGGACACGCCTGCCTTTTCAAGCTGCTTCGGCCACAAGTGGCGCTTGGCGATGGCGATTTTCTCTTCGGTGATATAGCCCGACAGGCGAATGATTTCCATCCGGTCCAGCAACGGGCCGGGGATCGAGTCCAGGGTGTTGGCGGTGCAGATGAAGAGCACTTTCGACAGGTCCATGCGCAAGTCGAGGTAGTGGTCGAGGAATTCGACGTTCTGTTCCGGGTCGAGGGTTTCCAGCAAGGCCGAAGCCGGATCACCCTGGTAGCTTTGACCCATCTTGTCGATCTCGTCGAGCATGATCACCGGGTTCATCACTTCAACGTCTTTCAACGCCTGCACGAGTTTGCCCGGTTGCGCGCCGATGTAGGTGCGGCGGTGGCCCTTGATCTCGGCTTCGTCGCGCATGCCGCCAAGGCTGAAGCGGTAGAACGGACGCCCCAGGGATTCGGCGATGGATTTGCCGACGCTGGTTTTACCCACGCCCGGCGGGCCGACCAGCAACACGATGGAGCCGCTGATCTCACCTTTATAGGCACCCACGGCGAGGAATTCGAGGATGCGGTCCTTGATGTCGTCCAGGCCGGCATGGTGCTTGTCCAGCACCTTGCGCGCGTGTTTCAGGTCGAGCTTGTCCTCGCCATACACGCCCCACGGCACCGACGTCGCCCAGTCGAGGTAGTTGCGGGTTACCGCGTACTCGGGTGAGCCGGTCTCGAGGATCGACAGCTTGTTCATTTCTTCTTCGATACGTTTTTGCGCCTGAGCCGACAGCACCTTGCCTTCCAGACGCTGCTCGAACTGTTCGATGTCGGCGCTGCGGTCGTCCTTGGTCAGGCCCAGCTCTTGCTGGATGACCTTCAACTGTTCCTTGAGGAAGAACTCGCGCTGGTGCTCACCGATCTTGCGGTTCACTTCGGCGGAAATTTCTTTCTGCAGGCGCGCGACTTCGACCTCCTTGCGCAGCATCGGCAGGACTTTTTCCATGCGCTTGAGCATCGGCACGCAATCGAGCACTTCCTGCAGCTCATTGCCAGTCGCCGAGGTGAGGGCAGCGGCGAAGTCGGTCAGGGGCGACGGATCGTTGGGGCTGAAGCGGTTGAGGTAGTTCTTCAGCTCTTCGCTGTACAGCGGGTTGAGCGGCAGCAGTTCCTTGATCGCGTTGATCAGGGCCATGCCGTAGGCCTTGACCTCGTCAGTCGGCTCGGTGGGCTGGTGCGGGTACTCGACTTCCACCAGGTACGGCGGGCGATGGTGCTTGAGCCAGGTGCGGATGCGCACGCGGGTCAGGCCCTGGGCAACAAATTGCAGCTTGCCGTTTTCGCGGCTGGCGTGGTGCACCTTGACCAGCGTGCCGTAGAGCGGCAGGGCCGAGGTGTCGAAATGACGAGGGTCTTCCTGGGGCGTGTCCATGTAGAACAGGGCCAGGGAGTGGTGATCGGATTTGCTGACCAGATCCAGTGTTTCGGCCCATGGTTCTTCGTTGACGATGACCGGCAGTACTTGCGCCGGGAAGAAGGGGCGGTTGTGGATCGGGATGATGTAAACCTTGTCCGGCAGGTTCTGGCCTGGCAGGGCAAGGCCTTTACCGGTGGAATGATGTTCGGCGTTCTCCGGATCGGCGTATTCGCTCAAGTCTTCGGGGAGTTCTTGCTGGTCGCTCATGGGGCACCTGCGCAATGGGGTATGGGTCTTAGATGGGGCAGGCGGGGGGTGGTTTCAATGGGAGGGGTTAATTCAGGGTATTCGAGTATCGCGCAAGCGTTCGATTATTCCGGAATAACGCAGCACATCATTGTGGCGAGGGAGTTTTCTCCCGCTGGGTTGCGAAGCGACCCTAAAAAAAAGGGACCGCTACGCAGTCCAGCGGGAGCAAGCTCCCTCGCCACAGGCCACAGGCCACAGGCCACAGGCCACAGGTCACAGGTCACAGGCCACAGGCCACAGGCCACAGGCCACAGGTCACAGGTCACAGGCCACAGGCCACAGGCCACAGGTCACAGGCCACAGAGCAAAGGCCAAATGCCACAGAGACCTGCGTCTGCTAGGGAGGATTGATTTGATCCAATACCCGGTTCGCCGTGATCTCCGCCAACATGATGCTGTTTGAAATACCCAGCAATGCATTGCGCGACCCACCGTCGAGGTGGTCGATCAATTGATGGACCATCACATCGACCGAGGCCAGTGTCTCGACCAGATAAACCACCAGGGTTTCGGTCGTGGCCTCTGGGTCTACTGTGAACAGAGTACTGGGCGTGCGGGGCGTGTCTTTGATGTCGGCAATCGACGGGCGGGGAGGGAGGTCGGCGGTATCAGGGGGATTCGGGGTTGGTTTGAACATGTGAAGCTCCATTCGAGGAAACGGAGTTCGCCACGACTGCGACCAAGCAGTAGGGTGGCGAACCGTACGCAGGTTGGTCGACCAGGGAATGGAACCCGGCAGGGCCGGAGCCCTCCCACGCACAGCTCGCCATGAAGCAAGCACTAAAAGTGCGCCATTCTAAACCTGGGCGACCAAACCCGTTCGCTGAATTTGCAGCGACCCCAAAAGCCTATCTTTCCGGCTTCCGATGCAACAACCGATAGAGCTTGTCGGAATCCTCCTCCAGATCAGATGCGGTTGTAGGACTCGCGCAGATTTTTCAGACCGACCTCGATCCCTTGTAGGAGCTGACGAGTGAAACGAGGCTGCGATCCTTTGACCTTGCCCTTTAAAAGCAAAGTCAAAAGATCGCAGCCTCGTTTCACTCGTCAGCTCCTACAGGAGAGCAGATTGCATCAAAAGCCCACAAAAAAAGGCGACCCCCTCGCAGGAGTCGCCTTTGTTTTAACTGCCGCTAAAACTTACTCGGACAGTTTGTACGCCATCACATAGTCACCTTGCTTGGTGCCCAGCGAACCATGACCGCCGGCAACGACCAGCACGTATTGCTTGCCGTCCTTGCCGGTGTAGGTCATCGGTGTGGTTTGCGCGCCGGCTGGCAGACGACCTTCCCACAGCTGCTTGCCGTTTTTAACGTCATAGGCGCGCAGGTACTGGTCGAGCGTACCGCTCAGGAAGCCAACGCCACCAGCGGTCACAAACGTCCCGCCCAGGCTTGGAACGCCCATGCTCAGCGGGATCGGAACCGGCGAGCTGTCACGCACGGTGCCGTTCTTGTGCTTCCACAGGACTTTCGAAGTGGTCAGGTCGACTGCCGCCACGTAGCCCCAAGCGGGCGCCTGGCACGGCAGGCCCATTGGCGAGAGCAGCGCTTCGAGGACAACGCCATACGGCGCGCCTTTGTTTGGCTGCACGCCTTCGGTTTCGCTTTTACGCGGGCCTTGGGCGGCGATTTCGGCGGCGGGGATCATTTTCGATTTGAACGCCATGTAGCTCGGGTTCACGAACGCGATCTGACGCACCGGATCCACCGAGATACCACCCCAGTCGAACACACCAAAGTTGCCTGGGTAAACGATCGAACCCTGCAGCGATGGCGGCGTGAACGGGCCGTCGTAGCGCATGGATTTGAAGTCGATCCGGCAGATCAGTTGATCGAATGGCGTCACGCCCCACATGTCACGTTCCTGCAACGGCGGTGGCATGAGGTTGAGGTCGGATTTCGGTTGGGTCGGCGAGGTGTGATCACCGGCGACAGCGCCTTGCGGAACCGGCACTTCGTTGATCGGCACAATCGGCTTGCCGGTGCTGCGGTCCAGCACGTAGATGCTGCCTTGCTTGGTCGACGCGAGTACCGCCGGCTTCACGCCGTCAGCGGTTTTCAGGTCCATCAGGGTTGGCTGGCCACCGACGTCCATGTCCCACAGGTCATGGTGGGTGAACTGCATGTGCCAGCGTACCTGGCCAGTGGCGATGTCCAGCGCGGTCAGGCCGGCGGCGTGCAGTTCCGACTCAGGGGTACGGTCACCACCGAACTGGTCCGGGGTCTGGTTGCCCATTGGCAGGTAGAGCATGCCAAGTTTTTCGTCGACGGCGAACATGGACCACATGTTCGGCGAGTTGCGGGTGTAAACCTTGTCACCGGCAATCGGCGTGGTGTCGTCCGGATTGCCGCTGTCCCAGTTCCACACCAGTTTGCCGGTGTGCACGTCGAACGCGCGGATCACGCCGCTTGGCTCGTCGGTGGAGACGTTGTCGGTCACGTGGCCGCCAATCACTACCAGGTCCTTGGTCACGGCCGGTGGCGAGGTGGAGTAGTAACCGCCGGCATTGAAGCCGCCGATGTTGGCGCTCAGGTCGATCTGACCTTTATCGCCGAAGTCTTCGCACATTTTGCCGGTGTCGGCATCCAGGGCGATCAGACGGGTATCGGCGGTGGGCAGGAAGATGCGACGCGGGCAAACAGCGCTGACTGGCGCAGGGCTGGCGGTGCCGGTCGGGCTCTGCTCGGAAGCGTAAACGGCGTCATCGTGATACGACACGCCACGGCAGGTCATGTGCGCCCAACCCTTGAAGTTCGCCGCGTTTTGCGTCGAAAGCTTCGGATCGAAACGCCAGATTTCCTTGCCGGTGTCCGGGTCCAGCGCGATCACCTGGCTGTGCGGCGTGCACACGTAGAGCATGCCGTTGACTTTCAGCGGGGTGTTTTCGGCGGTGGTTTCGCCCGGATCGTTAGGGCCAGGAATGTCACCGGTGCGGTAGGTCCAGGCCGGAACCAGCTTGTGAGCGTTTTCCGGGGTGATCTGCGCCAGTGGCGAGTAACGGTCGCCATGGGCGCTGCGGCCGTAGGAATTCCAGTCACCGTCGGCCATTGCCGGGGCGGTGTTGGTCATGCCCGGTACGCTGTCGCGATCCAGTTGGCCTTTGATTTCACCGGGGTTGGTGAACTGGCTGGCCAGTGCCGCCACGCCCGCGATCACCACGGCAACGCTCAGCGCGCCAGTGCCCATCGGTGCAGCGCCGGTGCGCAGCAGTGGACGACGGAACCACGGCAGCAACATGACGATGCCGAGGGCGAACAGCAGTGCCAGACGCGGCACCAGTTGCCACCAGTCGAGGCCGACTTCCCACAACGCCCAGACGGTGCTGGCGAACAGCACCAGTGCGTAGAGGCCCAACGCAGCACGGCGTGCGGCGATCAGCAGTACGCCGGTCAGCGCCATGCCGATACCGGCCAGCAGGTAGTACAGCGAGCCGCCCAGCATGCTCAGCTTGATCCCTCCGGCCAGCATGGCCAGGCCCATTAGCAAAAGCAGAATGCCGAGCAGCGTCGGCAATAGACGGCTTCGACTCAAAGCACCATCAGTGCTCATAGTGTGGTTCTCCGTGACGTTTTAAGTTGATCCGCGCAGGTTCACTGTAGATGACGATCCTGTACGGGCATGGTTCAGATAAAAAATGTTGGGTTGATGCGGCCCCCTGTAGGAGCGAGCCTGCTCGCGAAAAACTTGAGAACGCTGAGGGGTATCAGGTTCCCAGCGTTTTCGTTGACGACCATCGCGAGCAAGCTCGCTGCTACAGGGGTTGCGGTGTAGGTTAGAACGACGACTGGATCTTGATCCCGCCAATCAGCGCGTCATCGACCTGGTCCACGCCACCGGGGTGGCGGATGTATTGCAGGTTGGGGCGCACGGTCAGCCAGTTCGTGACGTGCACGCCGTAATAGAGTTCGGCGCTGTATTCGGTGTCCTGCGGTGGCAGATAAGACGGATCATCAAAGTCGTAGACGGCGCGAGCCTGATTGGTCGCCTCGGCGTTCTTGCGATAGGCCGGGTTGACGTGGACGCGGGCCATGGCGAAACCGATGTCGTCCTTGGCGCGTGCATCGAACAGGCCTTTGTAGACGACGCCTGCCTGGACATAGTTGTCGATGGCATTGGTCTTCTTGTCGTGCATCGTGCCGTTGGCGAACACGCTCAAACCGCGGGAGTTGTCGCTGGCGCGGCTGGTCAATTGTTGCTGCACACCCAACCACACGCCGTGTTTGCTGGAGGCACTGCGGTAAGCCTCGCCACTCAGGGCAGCCGGCTGACCGTTGCTGTCCTTGTAGGCGTCGGTGGCCTTGGCGTTGCTGTAGTAGTAACCGGCGCGGTACTCGCCTGGCAGGCCATTGAGCTTGGGCGACCACACCAGTTCCACCGGCAGGATCGCACCCTGTGTGCCGCTACCACTCAATTTGAAGCCGTTACCGCGATCCAGGTTGGACGGGTTTTGCTCGTAAGCACCGACCTGCGCATACAGCTCGGGTGTCAGGTGATATTTGACACGCATCGCCCACTGGCTGACCGGCCAGTTGTACCAGATGCCACCGACCCAGTTGCCGACCTGGGAACCGCAGAACGCCAGGTTCTGGAAGTCGCACGGAAAGCTGTTGAAGTCTTCGCCCTCGCCAAAGCGACCGACCTTGATGTCGAGCTTCTGGTCGAAGAATTTTTGCTGATACCACATCTGCGTCAGACGCCAGGTCTGCCCGCGTCCCCAGACTTCCTGGGCCGAGGTGAAACCGCCCACGCGGGGATCGTTGATGCGGTCATTGCTGATGTTGTTGCCGCTGCGTTCGGTGATCGTCAGCTGAAACTCGGCGTCGTCCCAGCCCAGAATTTTCTGCAGGTCCAGGTGCGTGCCGAAGCCGAACTGGTCGCTATACCGCGCCGTGCGATCGTGGTCGTAACCGCCGTGCAGGTTGCTGCCCATTTCACCGGTGTAATCGACTTTGAAGTCGTAGCCTTTTTCCGAAAGTTCGGTGCGACTGCCATTCCAGTCACCGAGCATCCACGGTGATTCGCTATCGAAGGCCGGAGCGGCCTGGGTGCAGGTAGCAAGACCTAATACGGTGAAGCCGCCGATCAGGTTCAGGGCTTTTCGACTGGCAACAGACAAGCAGACAGCGCTGTCTCGCAAAGTGTGGAATTCGGGCATGAGGGGAGATTCTTGATCTTTTTCTGGGGGATGAACTGAAATCAGCAGGCGTGAAGCAGGCAGCGGGAGCGTTTCAGCGGGTGCGGGCGTAAGGATAATGTTCTGTTACAAATAGAGAAAGGGCTTTTAGTGACATGCAGCGTTTCGGATTTGGTAACAGTCCCGGGAAAAGATCGCAGCCTCGTTTCACTCGACAGCTCCTACAGGTGATCGCATTTCAATGTGGGGCTGTCGATAGCTCCTACAGGTGATTACATTTCAATGTGGTGACTGTCGACAGTCCTACAGGTGATCGCATTCCGGTGTAGGAGCTGTCGAGTGAAACGAGGCTGCGATCTTTTGCGGTTCACCTACATTTAACTGACCGTACACAGATCGCTTCCCCCCAACGAAGCCCTCGGCTAAGGTGCGCGGCTTCCCATTCTTTCACCGCTCGAAGGCCCGGCATGACCGAACAAAACAACAACCCGCTGCACGGCGTGACGCTGGAGCAAATCCTTAATGCCCTGGTTGAGCATTACGAATGGTCGGGGCTGGCCGAGCGCATTGATATTCGCTGCTTCAAAAGCGATCCCAGCATCAAGTCGAGCCTGACTTTTCTGCGCAAAACCCCATGGGCGCGGGAGAAAGTCGAGCGCCTGTACGTGAAGTTGATGCGCACCAAGCGACCTGTCTGAGCATGGCCAACCACGCTGCCGCGCGGCGTCGTTTCGTGGCCGTAGCGGCCGTCCTCGGCTGGGCGGGATTGAGTATTCAGCTGTACCTGATTCTTTACTCACGCTGGACGCTGGAAGCCAGCCTGCTCGGGGGGCTGATCAGCTTCTTCAGCTATTTCACGGTGCTGAGCAATACGCTGGTAGCGACGGTCCTGACCTGTGAAATGACATCACGGGAGTCGGCGGCGCGGCGCTGGTTTCTGCAACCGTGGGTGAGCAGCGGGGTGGCGGTGAGCATTGCCCTGGTCGGGCTGGCGTACAGCGTGTTGCTGCGCCATCTGTGGCACCCCGAAGGCTGGCAGTTCCTGGCCGATGAGTTGATGCACGACATCATGCCCCTGCTGTTTCTGATCTATTGGTGGTGCTGCGTGCCCAAAGGCACGTTGCGCCTGAAACACGTGGGACTGTGGGTGATTTATCCGCTGGTGTACTTCGCCTATTCACTGTTTCGCGGGCATGCGCTGGCGGTTTACCCGTATCCGTTTATTGACGTGGACAAGCTGGGTTATCCACAGGTGTTTGTGAATGCGGGTGGGTTGTTGGTGGGGTTTGTGGTGATTGCGCTGCTGGTGATCGGGTTGGATCGATGGCGTGCAGGTCGAAGTCAGGAAATTTGAACCAGACCTGCCTTTGTGGCGAGGGAGCTTGCTCCCGCTGGGCTGCGAAGCAGCCCCAAATCCTGCCAGGTGTATTCCGACTGCTGGTTTGGCGCCGCTTCGCAGCGCAGCGGGAGCAAGCTCCCTCGCCACAAAGGCCCGCGACCATCGAACGTGAATCACTCCTCGTCGCTGTCATCCAGTCGCCAGTAGCCGGCCGCTTTGACGAATTTATCATCCAGCCCATGATCATCCAGCAGCACCCGACGAATCTGCCGAGACACTTTGCTCTCGGTCGCCACCCACGCATACAGATTGCCGCCAGGCACCTTCAGCTGCTTCACGGTCGTCAGCAAGTGGTCCTTTCCACCCTCGCGCAGCACCCAAATCACATCGACCTGCGCCGCGCTTTCGAGCCTTTGCTGCTCGGCACCATTTTCCACTTCAATAATCACCAGTGCCCGACGATTGGCCGCCAACCCCTCCAGTCGACGCGCGATGGCGGGCAGGGCGGTTTCGTCGCCGATCAGCAGGTAGCTGTCGAAGATGTCCGGCACGATCATCGAACCCCGTGGCCCGCCGATGTGCAGGAACTGCCCGGGTGTGGCCTGTTCGGCCCAGGTCGAGGCAGGCCCATCGCCGTGCAGCACAAAATCAATGTCCAGCTCCAGCGCATCAAGGTCGTAGCGGCGCGGTGTGTAGTCGCGCATGGCGGGTTTCGGCCCATCATCTTTGCCCGCACCCAGCACCAGGGTTTCCAGTGCCGCGTGTTCCGCCGCGTTTTGCGGGAACAGAAGTTTTACGTGGTCATCGGTGCCGAGGCTGACAAAACCTGCCAGTTCAGGTCCACCCAAGGTGATGCGGCGCATCCGCGGCGTCAGGTCGACCACGCGCAGGACTTCCAGTCGACGCCGTTTGATTTCGTGCATGACGCGGTGAATGGTTGGGGTCTCGACAGCAGTCATTCGGCTTTCTCCTGGGTGGCTTGAACGGCAGGGCCGTCGACAATGGCTTTGGCGGTGTCGTTGAGCAGCGTGCTGACGCGAAGGATTTCCTCCGGATTCCACCGGCCGTGGTGCAGTTGCAGTGCATGACGCAGGTTATGCACCGCCTCGTGGATTTCAGCGGGACGATCATGACCGCGCAATGAACGTTTGCTCACGTCGATGCGCATGCGCACACCTTCCAGCGCAATCGCTTGATCCGCGAGGGACTGGCGACCCGCGTCAGTCACTGCATAGCGTTTCTTGCCGGCTTCGGCATCGCCCTGAATCAGGTCGCTTTCTTCCAGAAAGGTCAGGGTCGGGTAAATCACGCCGGGGCTGGGGCTGTAGGCGCCGTCGAACATGTTCTCGATCTGGCGGATCAAGTCATAGCCGTGGCACGGCTGCTCGGCGATCAACGCCAGCAGCAACAACTTCAGGTCACCGGGGGCGAATACCCGTGGCCCGCGGCCACCGCGTTCGCGGCCTGTGCGCTTCTCAAAGCCGTCGCGGCCATCACCGTGTTCGCGGTGGGGGGAATGATGGTCTCTCATTTTTGCGTTCTCTTGGTCGTATTTAGATACAACGTAAGATATATCTTAAGTCGAACGCAAGCAGCTTGTGCACAGAAGGCCGCTTGAGCTGACGAGCGGCGACGGATCACGCGATGCAAATTACCAAAGGGCCAGCAAGACCTTTCTCACACGAGAAACCTCTTCCCGAAGTTAAAGCTATTACTCTAATGTATTTAGAGCTAGTATTCTAAAAACCATTAAAGCCCCGTGTTACATAGTTGAAGTTGCTGTATGGTTTTTTTAATGAAACTGTATGTAGGTCGTAACTTACAGTCACTGTTTGGCATTTGGATTTTTTGTTTCTTTTTCCTTCGAGGTGCGGGGTGGTTTAACTACGCGATCATCGGAAGTTGCCTGCTTACTTTGAATCTCGAACAGTCGAAGATGGTCGGGCATTGAAAGCCCAGGCAAGTGGCCGACTAAAGGTCCACTTGTTTTCAACTTTCAATGAACCGACTCCATAAAGAAAACAGGTACTTAACAATGTTCAAGAAATTCGCAATCGCTGCTCCTCTGGCTCTCCTGGCTCTGGGTTCTTCGGGTGCATTTGCCGCCGGTGAAGCGGCTCACTCGATCAGCATCGTTGCCCACGTACCGACCAACGGTTTCTACGTGGTTCCGACCAATCCTGACTTGGTCAACAAGGACCAGGACATGAGCTTCCAGCCGGGCTCTGGCAAAATGGGTGAAGTTAACGGGTTCTTCGATATCCGTAACAACAATGGTTTGGTCAAGGCAAGTCTGGACAGCCCAGCCACATTGATCTCTGGGGCCAATACTGTTCCTCTGAAAGTCACCATCAACAACGTTGTACTGACTACTACTCCGGAAACGATTGTGGGTGAGGCTGAGTCAGACGTGAACTTCCGTGCGCCGCTGAACATTGCTTTGGCAAATCCAGCGACAATTCCCCCTGCTGGCGATTACACCGGTGTCGTAGCAATGACCTTCGACGCGGTTCCTCCAGTCACGCCTTGATCGAGTCTTTGATCAACAAACGCTGACTGTTCAAGTTCGCGTCACCCGAGGGGGCAAACAGCAGTGTTTGCTCCGTCGGATTCCAACGAGTTCGTAATCAGAGAAAGAGTTCATGTTCCCGATGACACCCATCGCGGCGGCGCTTGCGCTGCTGTTTTGTGCCAGTGCAGCGGCGGCTCCGGTTTCCTCTGCCGGTACGACACCGAGAAGTCTGTTGGCCCAGGCCAAAGGCCTGCCGGCAGATTTCGAGGAGCACTTCTTTGATGTACCTCTGGCCGTTCGGGTGGAACTCGATCAGCAGCCACTGGGGGAAGCGATGGTTGTGCTGTCTCGCGACGATCGCATCACCCTGCTCGAATTTACCGACACCAGCGAAAACCGTTTCGGCCCCGCTGAACGGGAAAAATGGGCGAGCTACCTCAAGCCAGGCGTGCCATTGGGCAATTGCACCGGTTCGTGTCCGGATCAAGTGCTGGCGGTGCACTACAACCTGGAAAACTCGCTGGTCTCGATCCTCACCGAAAACGCTGAGCGCGATGTGCAAGCCAAACGCTACTTCGATCAGCCAGAGGGCGGTAGCAGTGGTCTGATGTTGCGCAATCAACTCAACCTCAATGGCGGCCAGGATCAGGATCTGGGCGGGCGCTTTGGCCTTGAAGCCAGCGCGAGCCTGGGCAACTGGAGCCAGACGTTCAATATGCAACTGGCCCGCCTCGGCGGTCCCGATGACAAGCTTTACCACGCAGTCCATGAGCTCTACACCCAACGCGAACTGCAAGGCAGCTTCCTGCGCCTGGGTTATTTCACCCCCAATTCCGAAGGGCTGACCCGCCAACCTCGAACGTTTGGCACCAGCCCCGATACCGCTGTCGGCGTCATGTACGGCAGCTCCGACAGCCTGGCGATCAACAGCCCGATGCCCAGCGTCTATCCGATCTACGTCACGGCCAATCGCCAAGGCTCGGTGGAGATCTATCGCGACGGCCTGTTGATCAACACCCAGTCGGTGCCGGCGGGATTGCAGACCCTCGACACCCGACCGCTGCCGGGTGGTATCTACGAAGTGGAAGTGCGCCTGATCGAAGACGGCCAGATCACCTCCACCACCCAGGAGCTGGTGTACAAACCCAGCAACTGGCGCAACCTCGATGATCGCTGGCGCTACAACCTGTTTGCCGGCGAAGAAAGCAAGCTGCTGAGCAACTGGGATCAGCAGTCCAGCGGCAGTCCCACGGCAGGCGCCTCGGTCAACTACCTGATGCACCCGCGTGTGATTCTCGGGCTGTCGGCACGGCAGATTCGCGAAAAACTGCAATACGGCACGTCCATCGACTGGACCCTGGCCAATCACATCAGCTTGTACGCCAACGTCTACCAGACGCAGGATCATGGCACCGGCCTGGATCTGCAAAGCCTCTATAACTACGGCTCCGGCAGCATCGTCTTCAGCCACAATCGCAGCTGGCTGGACACCACCAACCTCTACGAAACCCTGCCGGACGGTACCCGCATTCGCCAGCGCAATGTCTTTCGCGGGGAGACCAGCAACTCGTCGCTGGCGCTCAATCATCGGCTGAGCAGCAAAAGTTCGGTCAACGCCAGGGTGTCGCACAGCGAAGGTAACGTCGAAGGCGTCGGCCTGGACCTGGGCTGGAACCAGCGCACCACGCTGTTTGGCAGCGATGGCAACTGGCGGCTGTCGCTGTTCGACCGCCCCGGCAGTTACAGCAGCGGCAGTGCGCGCAATCGCGGTGTCGACCTGAGCGTCAACCTGGCACTCGGCGCGCCGGGGCAACAGATCACCGGCAGCATCGGTTCGCGCACGGCACGGGATGGCAGCCGCGACAACAACGGTTCGATCGGCTGGCGCAAGGATTTGAAGGATCACGTGCTTCAGAGTGTCTCGGTGACCGCGCTCACTGACACCTACGGCCTGGGCATGTCCAGTCTGGCGAACTTTCGCACCGACCAGGTCAATGGCGACGGTTTTGTTCAGCGCTCGTCCTACAACGGCAACTTCACGGGCGGCCTGAACCTCGACAGCACCCTGGCCATCGGCGGCGAGCAAATGATGCTCACCAGCCAATACGAGATGCGTGGCGCCGGGTTGATCGTCGATGTGGAATCGGACATCGACGACATCGCCCTGCGCGCCGACGACTACAGCGGCGGCAGCGCGGCATTGAAGCCGGGGCGCAACTTCATCCCGATTACCGCGTATCAGAACAGCTCGGTGAGTTTCGACTTCCAGGGTAACCACGTGCCAGCGGCGACGATCGAGCCGGCGCGCACCCGCTATCACCTGAACAAGGGTGGGGTGGAATACCGCAAGGTGCGGGTGATGAAAACCCTGACCGTGCTCGGGCGACTGGTCGATGCGCAAGGACGACCGCTCAAGGGTCATCACGTGATCAATCACGCCAGTCGCGGCGTGACGGAAGTCGACGGGTTTTTCTCGATGGAAATGAATGCGGGCTCGCCGACCCTGGAAGTGCGTCAGGGCAACCAGTTGTTGTGTCAATTCCGTCTCGATGCGAGCCGTCATCGCAGTGAAAACAATGTGTTGATGATCGGTGACCTGCGGTGCACGCCGGACACATTGGCCGACGTCACTTCCACCGATCAGAAGGCGGGTTGATTCCATGAAGAAGACTGCGTGGTGCATCGGGCTGTTGATGGCGCTGAACGTGCCTTCGGCGGAGGCGGTGAATCAGGAAATCAGGGCGTTGTTCCAGCCAGATCCTGCTCAACCCAACAAAAATGTTTTCCTCAACAAAACGCCGAACAGTGGTTATTGCGCCAACTATCCGTCCGAGTGTGTTGAAAACCAAATGTTCAGTATCCAGTTGCCGATTCGGTTCAACGCCAGTCGCTTTATCGGGTCCGGCGAAGGTATCCCGGTGAAGGCGCCGGCCAACTGGCGACGGTTGATCGTCACTAATGCCGAGACGCAGGAAAGAGAGGTCGTCGAAGTGCGCATCACCGGTATCGGCTCCGAATATTTTCTGAGCGAGTCAGCCGCAAACCTGGTGGGGGTATCGGACATACTCGAAGGTCATCAAAAGCTGTGGAGAACGAACAGTTGGGTTTACGCGCCAGCGCCCTGTCGGTATAGCGGTGTGGGGGGGTACGGGCCCAAAAGCTATCGGTTTTTCTGGAAAACACCCGTGGAGGCCTCCTGCGTCAAGGTGGCTGCTTACTTCATTCCCTCCGTCTATTTTGACACCCTCGATATCGCCTATGAGCTGCGCACACCCAACCCCTTGGGCATGTCGAGTGGGCTTTACACCGGAGCCATTGCCTACACCCTGGGCCCCGGCGGCGATTTCGATCTGGGACCGGTCTTGCTCCCGGACGACAGCAACCTGACCCTGGACTTCGTACTTGACGTGCAGCACACCCTGAAAGTCGATTTGCCACCGGGTGGCAACAAGGTGGCGCTGGAACCTGAGGGGGGATGGCAGCGCTGGATCGAGGGAGGCCGCAAACCGACCAGGATCTACCGCGATCAGCTGTTCTATCTGTCGGCGTCGTCGCGCTTCAAGGTCATGATGCTGTGCAACTCGACCGGTGGCACCGCCTGCAAGCTTGGCAGCCCGAAAGGCAATACCACCGAGGTGGAAACATTCCTCACCCTGCCCGACGGGATTACCACTTCCGGTGGTGGGCCAGTCAGGCTTCTGCCGTTGAGATTTAACTCTTGGGCCGGCCCGTTTCAGCCCGGGATCTACGTCGATCGCAAGGCCGGCTCGCTGCGTTTCGAGATGACAAAGTTCGCCGTCGACTTTCTCCTGCGCCCCGGACTCACCGACACGCTCAGCGGCAACATCGCCATTATCTGGGACTCGGAGGTATGACCGTTGCAGCCCCGCCTTTTTCATTTTTCACAGGATTGAAGACAATGAAGCGTGTGTGTTTGCTGGGATTGCTCAGTGTATTTGGAATGGCGGCAAACGCCGGGCCGCAGATCAATGTCGGTACCGTCTACGACTATCTCGATGCCGATCAAAGTACCTACCTGAAACGGGTATTCAACAGCGGAGACAGCACCGCATTCGTCAAGGTCAATGTGCTGGAAATCGTCTACGGGGCCGACGGCGCGCCGAAGGAAATTCCGGTCGAGAATGCCGCCGATGGCGCCTCGCGCAACGGTCTCATGGCCAGCCCGGCGCGGCTGATCGTACCGGCCCAGGGCATGCAGGGTACCCGCCTGTTGTACATGGGCGAGCGTGACCGTGAGCGCTACTTCCGTGTGCGTTTCGTGCCGGTGGTGCCGGAAAAGGAAGATGAATTCGCCATCTCCAGCGAAGAGCGCGAAGACTACAAAAAGAACCTGTCGGCGGGGGTCAATGTGATGACCGGGTTTGGCACGGTCTTTTTCGTGCGGCCCAAAGACGCCCGCTTCGACACGGCCGTCAGCGACACAGCGAACCGCTACGAACTGCGCAATAACGGCAACACGGTGGTCATCGTCGATGAGTTCAAAAGCTGCTCATTGAGCAATGAAGCCGACTGCGGCTCGACCACCAAACACCACATCATGGCTGGCAAAACCTTTGGCTTCGACAAGGAGAAGGGCCGTGAATACCGTTTTTTCCTGATAGAAGGCGACAGCAAAAAAGTCCTGAAAGTCGCGAGCCGCTAGGCCGGCTTTCCATTGACGCAACGGGTAACAAACATGATCAAGCAATGCGCCGTCTTCACACTGACGGCAATGACCGTAATGACGGGCTCTTTGGCATGGGCGGCCAGGGAGGAGCACACCTTCGAGGTCTCCCTGACTATCCCGAATCGCTCGTTTTACCTGATCCCGGCCGAACCGGACTGGATACACCGGCCGCAGCGGCTGACCTGGGACTATGCGACCTCGACGCTGAGCAGTGTGCGCAAGAATTT
The DNA here is from genome assembly GCF_059716215.1 of Pseudomonas sp. LBUM1643. Lineage (NCBI taxonomy): Bacteria > Pseudomonadati > Pseudomonadota > Gammaproteobacteria > Pseudomonadales > Pseudomonadaceae > Pseudomonas > Pseudomonas sp. LBUM1643. The sequence goes on along the minus strand of NZ_CP166813.1, from coordinate 5,273,623 downwards.
CGATGTGCGACATGACACCAGCGCGATTGAAGCGCGCCTGGAAGCCGCACCATACCTGTCGAACGGCCGGCCGGGTGACGACATTGCGTTGCGGGTCAGTTTCAACGGCGTGGAACTGAGCCCTGAGAGTGTGCCGCGCCAGGTGGTGACGGCGGCCGAAGCGGCGGCGGGCAAACGGGTGCTGCTGGAGATCGATCCGGTGAAACCGGTCGGTGGCTATCGGGCCGGGGAATACAGCGGCAACGTCCTGTTGCTGTTCAGTGCCAGGGCGCCGGGGGAGTGAGTGTGTAGCTGGCGCGTACGAAGCTCGTGACCGGTTGTGCATGGGCACAATCGACTGAATGACCAAGAGCGTATGAATAATGAACCTTGCAAGCAAGGCGAGCGGTCTTTGTGCCCTGGTACTGACAGGCTTTATGACATCGGCCAGTGCCGCGAATGTAGCGATCACGGCGCTGTTCCAGCCGGACCCGACGAATCCGATGCACAATGAATTTGTCAATAAGACACCCCAGGGAGGCTACTGCGGCGATCATCCGGAGTATTGCGAGGACGGTGTGTTCAGCATCGCTTTGCCGATTCGGTTCAGATCCGTGGCGTCCATTCCGGCATTGCATGACGAACGTCAAGGCCCGATGTTCCAGGTACCCTCCTCCTGGAAGGATGTCAGTGTCATCCACGAAGAGACCGGCGAGAACGAGACGGTCAGGATGCGGGTGAATGGTATTGGCGCTGCCTACACGATCAAGACACCTCTTCCTGCCGGAGTTTGGAAATTTAGTTGGGTCAACCCCCCGTCACCGTGTCGATATGGTGGTGTGGGTTATGGCAACGAGTTTTACTACGCCTTTTTCTGGCGAGTTCCCGCTGATGCGGGTATTTGCTCCAAACAGGCACAAAAAACAATTGATCAATCCTATGATTTTGCTTACCGAGACATGGGGTTTTCTTATCAGCTCATTACACCCAATCCCCTCAAGATGTCGTCGGGCACCTACCGCGGTGTATTGAATTACAGCGTGGGCCCAGGCCAGGATTTCGACATGGGTGATGTCATGGTGCCTGACGACAGTTTAATCTCCGTCAACTTTACCCTGATTGTCGAACACACCTTGAAAGTCGACATTCCCCCAGGCGGCAATCGCGTCATATTGGAACCCCAGGGTGGCTGGCAATCCTGGCTGTCGCAGGGGCGCAAACCTACTCGCCTGTTGCGCGATCAGACGTTCAATATTTCCGCTTCGAGCCGCTTCAAGATGAGTCTGCAATGCCAGTACGTCAGTGGTAACAACTGTGCCTTGTGGGAGCCGAAAGCCGGCCATGAAGTACCGCTCGAAGTCAGCGTCACGCTGCCTGCCGGATTGACAGATGCGGTGGGGCAGCCTGTGAAACGGCGTCCGCTGCGGCGCGATGGCGTTGGCACCGAGTCTTTTCAGCCTGGCTTTTACCTGGACCGCAAACCCGGCACGCTGCATTTCGAAGTGGCCCCCGAGGCCATCGAGGAAATGCTCAAGCCAGGCACCTCCCGAAGTTATTCGGGCAATGTCACGGTTATCTGGGATTCGGAAGTGGGCTGAACACTGTGCCGCATGAAAAGCCAGCCTCGAGTGGGTAACACTCGGGGCTGGGGCAGGCTCAATCGATAACGTCCATGGCGTATGGCAGTCGTTAGATTCCTGCTTTTGCCATCGCTTCACGGGTCAGTTTTCTGGCCAGTTCGTTTCGTTCATAGCCCATCCTTGACAGACTGTCGTCATAAAACTGCTGGGTCATTTTTTCGCCGGTGAGCACTTGGCTATCCGGCATATTCAACTGTTTAGCCAGTTGTTTGAGCTTTATGCGCAGCGAATCCTTTTCCTGGCCCTGCGCGGTTTCAACCCATTCGTTCTGGACGGTGCGCAACTCGTCGAACACATTCGGTCTGTCTTCGAAAAGACGCGTATTGGCCTCGAATTGTGCCGGGTTGTTTTTTTGCAGGTATTTTTCCCAAAACTCTAATTCAATCATTGAGTTGACCAGTCCATCGTCTTTTTCGAGTTCAAGAATCCTGCTGTAGGCGTCGTCGATCATGTTCTCCTTCACGCGTGAGGTTTTCCAATACAGCATGTTTTCGGACTGCCAGGGCAGGCCCAAGCGCTTGGCCAGTCCCGTCTGGTATGCCAAGTGCACCTCCACATGATCCGGAGCGTGGTAATCCGGGTCGATGTCACTCTTGGCTTGCTGAGATTCAATCTCCTTTCGCGCAATACCGGCCACTCGTTTCAGGCGGGCATTGCTTTTGGTCAGTTTGACGAGGTTGTTTTCCAGTTCCTGGGCAGACGTCGACTCCGCGTATGCCTTTGACTTCAACACTTCTATCCCCATGCTGTTAAACAGTTGTGCCCCACCGTCCTCACAGCTATCGAACTCAGTGGCCAGACTGAACAACCTCTCTCGCAGGTTGGTGTCCAGGGCGACGGCATCAATGACCTCCCAGACCCGTTTGGTCAGCAGTTTGCGCGAGTCAGAGGCACGATAATCACTGCTTTCCCTTAACGTGCGGATGACTTTGAAAAAATCATCGGAGTACGGTTCCGACGCCACGTCGTGCCAGGACTCTTCCCTATACGCTCCGACCCCCGTGACGTTGTTGTAAAGTGCCGAGTCGTCCGGTAACGACCTCCAGTGGGAGATCTCCTCGGTCGCAGCCGCGTCATAGGTTTGTTGAGGAGCAAAACCTACCGACTGGCGGTAATTTTCCAGACGGACTCGATCGGCATCGGAAAGCTTTCTGGTGTCGAGACGTGTACGCGCCACGATCAACGCGTGATTGGAGCCAGGGGCGATATCGGGCACGGTGTTGATCGGGCTATTGCGCAGGTCGAGATAAAAACTGCGCGGGCGATGTTTCGCCATAATACCGTCCTTGAAAAGACGTTCCGGCCAGACGTTCAGACCGGTGGTGTTAAGGCTCAGTACCTTTAATCCGGGCATGCGACCAACATCTACGGGTTGCATCAACGGATTGCCATCCAGCCTGAGTGTTTCCAGGCGAGTGAGCGCTGCCAACTGTTTGGCGGACTCTGGTGTCAACCTGATTCTATTGTTAGACAGGCGCAAGGTTTCGAGCAGACGCATCTTGCCGACACTAGAAGGCAGCTCGGTCAGGTCGCTATAGCGCGCGGTCAAATGACGAATGTGGGGGAAATCGTTCAACAGGCCTTCCGCATCGCTGGAAAAACGCGCGTTGTCCAGATTGAGCACTGTCACTTGATCGAGGTATTTTTTGATCTCGGGTTGCTCACGTAAATTCTTCCACCAACGCTCGAGATTCGGGCCGGCCAGGTCTGAGGACAAGTCCAGCGTATAGCCGCTTTCTGGATGGGTACTGCGTTCACCAAAGGCCTGGCCTTTGCGTTCGAAGCATTCAAGCAGTCGTTCCCGAATGTGCCTTCCGCCGTTAGACCGGAAGGCTAGATAATCAGCACCAGGGTCCCCGTCGGGCGGAACGTAGCCCAGCACGTTGTTTTCCCATACTGCCAGTGTATTCCTCAGCTCGTCGATTTCGTCCTTGAGCAGGTCAATGGCCTGGTCAGGATCACCCTTGGCACGTAACGCCTCAATGAATGCTTTTACCTCGTGTTCGTTCAACTTCGGATAAAGGTTCTTGAGCTTTTCTTCAGGTGTCTTCGGGCTCAGGAACCAGAACCACCCACGCACCAGATGCTCGGTTTCAAGACGGGCAACCGGGCGAATGGGGGGCTCTGCCAGCACGGTTCGGCGCTCGGCGGGCGGTGCGGATTTTTCCATGATCCACTGTTTCAGCCGGCGGCCTTGACCCGGTTGGTAGCCCAATGCCGAACGTTTGTCGTCGGGCAGAGCGCACAGAATCGATTCGTAGAAATCGCCGGCTTCGTGAAGTGTGTTGTTGTCTGCATCGAGCACCTCATATCGGCCATGCTCATCCCTGACCAGCCGCCGCACCGTCGAGGCGTCATCCGGGCCAACGCTGCAACGCAGTGTGCCGTTACCGGTACCGTCCAGTACCTCGATGCGCAAGTCGCCGAAGCTGTCGGTACTGAATTTCAGGGTGCTCAGCGCCAATCGCTCGGTGTCCGGCCCGCTCATCTCGTCGCGGTAGAACCCCTCGTAGGCGCGGGCAGCGGCGGCTTCGAAATTCATTTCACGCGCCAGGGACTTGATCCTCAGCGGCAGGCGATGTTCATCGGTCATTCGCTGCAGTTCAGCCGGACTGGCACGAGTCAGAAGTTTTTCGGTAAGGGTGAGCGGCATGTCCGGGAACGTTTGCCTGAGCAAGGCGACTTGCGCATTGCTTGACCGCTCACCGGCCAGGTACAGGTCTCTGGCTATTTCGCCTTTCTGTCCCTTGGCCTCGTCATACGCGCTGAAGCGCTTGATGGTGTCGGCCAGCACCGCCGGTGGCGCAGCATTCTCGACATGCATACGGCGCAGTACGTTGTCGTCGGTGCCGCTGCTGATGCGGATCTGCTCCAGCTCAGTGGGCGAAAAACGATCAACGCTGTGGCCGAGGCGGCGCATCAAGATTTCGCCTTGCCAATGGCCCGGTACCTCACCCTCATGCGCCCAGGCCCCGTGGCCGTTATGTTCCAGCCTGGGCGAGTAGGCATTGGGGCGCGTGGGATGTTTGATCAGGTGAGTGATGGAGGTCGGTTCTGTCGAAGCTTTCTCAACATAGTAGAGCTTGCCTTCCAGCGGCAGAATCTGCTTGCTCGCTGCTTGATGAAGTCCATATTGGTCGGGTTTCGAACCGGCCGACAGAGAAAGATTTTGCTGTTCGTAGGGAGCGAGATCGGGATGCCACAGCGTCAGTTTGCCATCGGGCAACTTCACCGGTTTCATGCCTTCGATCAGCGGCGACAGTTTGAGCCTGAACGCGCTGCCTATTTCAATGGCCGCTGCGAAAGCCGCCAATTGGATGACATCGGTCACCACGCTGATCACATGTTCGGCCGCTTCAACACCGAGACCTTCAGCCAGATCGACAATCCCCTCGATCACATCGCTGGTCAGTTGGTAAGCGGTGTAGGCCATCATCAGTTCGCCTACCCCCGGCACGAGCGGCGTGGCGACCAGCAGGGCGACGTTGAAAATGTCCGAGACGATTTTCTTGAAATTGTCCCACCAGGCCCAGCGCGCTTTGCTGTCGGTGTCAGCGGTGGACACGGCAATTTCCCGTGCGTCGTTGAGTACCTTGTTGAGTTTTTGCTGGTAGCTGTGCCTCCAGAAATCCCGTGGCAGGGGCAGGGGCCGAAATTGCAGGTGTGGGCGCGGTATGGGTTCTTCGCGCCATGTCGGGCGCTGATCCGTCGGGTCCTCTTTTTCATGCCATTTGACGGCAGTGATTCGTTGATCGAGATCAGCAAAAAAGTGCCCGCGCTGCTGTTGATCGACAAACTGGCTGAAGAACTGGCGGTAACTCAGTTGCGAGGATGCGGCGGTTTTGTTTTCGCGTAATTGGCGCGTCAGCTCGGTCATGAAGGCATTGGGCGAGTCGTATTCCTTGAGTGGGTGATCCGGGTCATGGGGAACATAGGCGATAAGACGGCGAATGCCTCGACTGTCCTTGACGGCAGGAATCAACAGGGCAATGCCGGTCAGACGTGTCTCCATCATCGAGAGGTCGCAGCACACCATTTCCCGACCATTGAGCAAAAGTTGAGGGGCGTCGTTTGTCAGGTCCAGCACCAGTTTGTAGGCGTCGTACTGGATATCCCCGGTCGTCAACGCCAGCTGCGCAGCGACGCGCAGTGCGTCTTTCTGGCTGTCGATGACTTTGAGTTTCATGACCGCTTCGGCCACGGGTTCGCCGGGAAGCAGAAAGCGTTCGATGTGTTCCTTGTAACGCGCACCGATATCCAGCTCCCGGCACAGAGCCTGGAACTGGCCGATGGTCATTTTCTTTTTTATCGGCAGCACATCGAAGTGGCCACGGCTGTCGGGCCTGGTGATGAATTGCGAGTCGGCATGGACCGTTTCGGTCCTGGCAAAGTTGTGCAGTGCCGCCTCCAGCAGGGAGACCGTGTGGCTCGTTACACCGCCGGAGAGGTTCATCACGTACCAGGGCTTGTCTTTGGGGAGGTACAGGTACAGGTAAGTCGTCTTGACGTCGTGATCGATACCGTATCGTTCCTTGAGCTTCGCCTGAAGCAAGGGCGCTGCGAATGAATGGATGTCCTGCAGCTTTTCGAACAGTTTATCGACCTGATTCTGGGAACCCCAGGCCATGAGGTTGGCGGCTTTGAGCTTCTCGTGATGGAGGGCGGGAACCGTCGTGTACCACGGCTCGATCTTCAGTCGGGTGGCCGTCAGTGCCTTGGCTCTGCTGACGGTGGCGGTTTTGAAGTTTTCGTGGGTGGCGTTCTTGATGAACTCGTAATGCCGGCCTTTATGGGTGTTTTGGGCAGGCAAAGGGGAACCATACATGGCAATCATCCTTGATTGATTTAAGAATGATCAGCCTATCTGCCCAGGCTCAAAACAACAGTCTAAAGATCAGTCCTTAACCCACGGTTTTTGCCCGGGACCGGTTGAATATTCGAACCTGAAAAATATCCGGATACCGCCCCCAACCACGAAAACTCAGGACCGCGATTTTGCATCGTTTATCGCGACCGTCGAGCCTTCAACCGGGTGACATTGCGAAGCACTGCCCGGTTGCAGATACGGCGTCAGAATCGGCGCCATGCCCTTGAGCACCTGCACCGGCAATGCCGAGGTGAACTTGAAGGCTTCGGCCGTGCGACCCGGCACGAACGCGGTCAAGGTGCCGAAGTGGGTGTCGCCGATGTAGAACACGAAGGTTGCGGTGCGGTTGATCGATTTCGAACTGAGGATCCGCCCGCCGGAGCCGATGGCTTCGATGCGGTTATCCCCGGTGCCGGTCTTGCCACCCATGGCCAACGGTTTGCCATCGGGCGTGATGAAACTGCCGGAGACACGCTTGGCCGTACCGGCATCGACCACTTGCGACAAGGCCTCGCGCATGGCTGTCGCCACTTCGGAAGGCATCACCCGTTTGCCGACGTCCGGATCATTGATCAACTTGGTTTCATAGGGCGTGTTCGCGGCGAAGTGCAGGGTGTCGATACGCAAGGTCGGCATCCGCACACCGTCGTTGAGGATGGTCCCGATCAACTCGGCCAGCGCTGCCGGGCGGTCGCCCGAGCTGCCGATGGCGGTGGCCAGTGACGGCACCAGGTGATCGAACGGGTAGCCGACTTTCTGCCAGCGTTGGTGAATGTCGAGGAACGCCTCGATCTCCAGCATGGTGCGGATGCGGCTGTCGCGGGCGCCTTTGTGACGGCTCTTGAACAGCCAGCTGTAGACCTCCTGACGTTCGAACTGGCTGGCTTTGACGATCTGGCTCCACTTGGCATCCGGGTTGTTCAGCAAGTAACCCATCAGCCATAGATCCAGCGGGTGAACCTTGGCGATGAAACCCTGATCCGGCAGGTCATAGGCGCCGGGACTGTAATTTTCATAGAGCCGCTCAAGGCGTTCATCGGTCAGCTTCTCGGTGAGCTTGGCACCTTTAAGATGCGCGCGAACAAAGGCGTTGAAGCTTTCCTGACTGGCTTGCGGCAGCAGATACCGATGCACCGCGGCCATGCGAATCGGGGTCGGGCGAATGCTGTCGAGGAAGGTCTCCAGTCGCGCCTGGGTGTCTTTGTTCTTGTACTTTTTCCAGAACTTCAGCAGGAACGATGTGCCTTCTCGGTCGGCGAACGAGGCGAGGTATTCCTGACGTCTCGGGTCGCGGTCGTCCTTGAGCAATTCGGCACTGTTATTGGGGCCCGAGTAGGTGCTATAGCGCACCAGGTCGCGCATCAGGCGAATGAACGGCAAGTTGATCGACTCGCGCAGGGCGTCACGCAGAGTGGGGTTGCGGCCGTTGTCTTCTTTGCGAAAGTTGTTAAACGTGTGCAGCCCGCCACCGGTGAAAAACGCTTCGCCCGGGCTGGCGGAATATTTACGATCCAGCGCGGCGCCGAGCATGGTTTGCAAATTGCGGTCTTTATTCTGGATCAAATAGTCGATGGCCCAGCGGCTCAGACGGTCCTGGTCCGGTACATCGAGTTTCTTGAGTTCCGGTACGGTCATTGCGCCGTATTTATCGTGTAGCTCGGCGATGATTTGCAGGTAAGTGGTCATCACACGCATTTTGGCCGTGGAGCCGAGTTCCAGCTTGCTGCCTTCGTTGATGTCGAACGGTTGGTCGGTGCTGTCTGTTTGTACCCGCACCCGCGAACCGTCGGGGGTCAGTTCGAACAGGGTGAAGCTGTAACGTACCTGGGTGGTGCTGGTGGGGGTCAGCAGGCGCTCGCCCATCAAGCCGATCTGCGCGGCAAAGACCGGGTCGGCGAGGTGCTTGAGGTATTCGGTGGCCCGGGTTTGCAGATCGCCTTGCAGGGTGCTGGTGGCGGACAGGTCCAAACGGTCGAGATCGTACAGCGGACGATTGAGCAGGCCACCCAGGCGACTGCGCGCCACGCTGATGCCCTTGTTGGTTTCGATCGGCTGGATAGTGGGCTGCGTCGCCCAATCGCGATAGGTCACTTTGCTGGCCAGCGCGGCAGCCGACAGCTGGGCATCAATCACATTGTTTTGCGCGAGCAGGCGAATGTGACTGTCGGTGAGGTCGGCCAGTTCGTCGTGACCCTTGGTCAGGTAATGGGACGGGCGCCGCTGGGCGATCATGAGTGACAACATTTCGCGCAAGGCCAGGCCCTTCGCCGCCATGGTTTTCGGGTCCGTTGCCGTGCTGGCCAGGGTTTCGTTGGCCGTGTTGAAGTCGGCGCCGTACCAGACGCGCAGTCCTTCAGCCATGCCATGCACTTCGCCATGGCCCGGAACGGCTGACAGGGGCACGCTGTTGAGGTAGTCACGCACCACATTCTGCCGCGCTACCAGGGTGTCCGGTCCCGCCTGATAGGCGCGGACGGTGGCGGAAATCATCTGCCGGATCTTTTCCGCCCCCGACACCGTCAGGCCGTCGGGCGAGTGCCGGTACTTTTCCAGCTGCGTGGCCAAGGTACTGCCGCCGGCCGACTGCCCAGGCATGTGCAGCAATTTTGCCACCTGGGACCACGCCGCCATGCCGAATCGTGGCCAATCCACGGCAGGGTTGGCCCGGGGCTGACGAGGGTCGAGCAGGAAGCGGTTCTCAATAAATAGCAGACTGTTCACCACCACCGGCGGTATTGCTTCGAAGCTTGAATAGAGCTGCTGCGGGTATTTGTACTGATACAGCGGTGATCCACGGCAATCGGTGATCGACAGCCCCGCCTGGATCTTTTCCGCATAGGGCACAAAAAAGCCTTTGCCGCTGTAGTCCATCAGCGCCTGGGAGAAGCGGGTTTGCGATTGCACCACGTAATCGCGCTTGATCAGGCGCGGCAGAAAGTCGCTCAGGGAGCTGTAGCCCAAGCGCAAATCAAACGGGCCGGCGCCGGGGTAGCGAATGGCATCGCTGGGGCCGGGTTGCAGGTCATAAGTCAGCTTCGCCGCAAATTTGCTCACTTCCCGGGACTGGAATTTCGACGTGCGCATTTCCTTGGCCGCAGCGAGCCCAAGGACGATGGCGATGATTAACACCAACAACCAAAAGGCCTTCCACCCATGCTGGGTGCCACGGGGTTTTTCAGGTGGCGGCGCATCATCCACAGCTTCAGTCTGGACCACGGTTTTACTCGAATCGGTTTGCCATAACGCGCCCATAGTCGACTGATCCATTCACGCAGATTGATCGGACTTGTCTGAAGCTTAGTCGGTGGTTGGCGATGGTGAAAAAATTGTGAATACACAAATGTCGATTTCCCATCGTCAAGTACCTGTGGAAAGGCGTTTTTGTGGTGAAGGGATTTATGTGGACAGGAGATCCAATGGTGAAGGGGATTTAGGGGGTGAAGGGATCCCCTCGCCACAGGAATCCCCTCGCCACACGTTGGTCACATAAATCCCCTCACCACAGGGAGTTTGATAGCCACTAAAGGAAGGTGACAGTTACAACCAGCAGGCATCCCAGAGTGGGTAATCGCCGATTTTGTCTACGAGCCCTGCTCTCAAGGGATTGGCAACAATGTAACGAGCGAACGGTAGGAGCTCTTCGCCATCACGAATGGTTCGGTCGTGATAACCGGTTTGCCACAAAGAGCCGCTTCTGCCGGTCGTTTTGTTCACTGCCTGGGCGCATCGGGCTTTGGTAGCTCCCATGACGTTCCCTAAGTTGTCGTCTTGCAGTTGCATCAGCCAATGAAAGTGATCAGGCATAACCACCCAAGCGATTGAATTCACCTGTCCAGAGTCGTGAGCCCGTCTCATTTCTGCGACAAGCAGGCGGCCCAAGCGCCAATCGGAAAAAAGTGGTTGGCGCTTGTGGATAACTGCGGTGATGAGATAAGCACGACCGATTTCGGAATGTCGGCCGACGCGCAGGCGATGAGAGTTTGGTTGAGTAGGCAATCCATTGCTTCCTTATGATCGTCAAGTGACGCGTTCAGGCTAGTACGCAGTGGTCTAAAGCAACGCTGAGACTTTTGAGTGAAGTTTCCGATTCTTGCGAAGAATTTGGCGATCTAGGATTTTTTGTGGTGATGGGATTTATGTGGTGAAAGGGGTATGTGGCGAGGGGATTTATCCCCGTTGGAGTGCGAAGCGCTCCCCCTGTATCCATTCTGTTAAATCGGATTCACCGGTTTTACGGCTGCTGCGCAACCGAACGGGGATAAATCCCCTCGCCACAAAACCCTAGCCACAGAAGTTCATGCATCCCGGAGGGTATGTCTGAAATGACTGAAATAGACGCCTCGAACGATAAATAAGACCTTGGTAGGGACATGACGATGCACCAATGCTGTGCAATACTCCGCGCCGTTTTAGCAGCGAAAATTCCTACATGAGACAGGTAATGCCCCTCCGCTAACCGGGCTTTTGCCGAGAGTTCTTGCTGAATGTTGTGGTTTATAGAGTGAAAAAACCTGTAAGAAGCTTTTTATACTGCACGCCCCGCTGATCTTGGAGGTTTTGTCCGACAAGACGGTGCTGCCCACGAAGCAGGACCGGTTTCATGGAAGTAATGGTTTACCAGCCAGCGCTTCGACACTCGGTGGTCATATCCAATAACAAGACGAGGTTGTACCCCTATGCCAGTTGGCAATCACCTGCCCCAAGGCGAGACCGCTCAGGGCGGCCCGCTTAAACGCGAACTCGGCGAACGGCATATTCGTTTGATGGCGCTGGGTGCCTGTATCGGTGTCGGTCTGTTTCTCGGTTCGGCCAAGGCCATCGAAATGGCTGGTCCGGCCATCATGCTGTCCTACATCATCGGCGGTCTGGCGATCCTGGTGATCATGCGCGCCCTCGGCGAGATGGCCGTGCATAACCCGGTCGCCGGCTCGTTCAGCCGTTACGCCCAAGACTACCTGGGCCCCTTGGCGGGCTTCCTCACTGGCTGGAACTACTGGTTCCTGTGGCTGGTGACCTGCGTCGCAGAAATCACCGCGGTGGCGGTGTACATGGGCGTCTGGTTCCCCGAAGTACCCCGCTGGATCTGGGCGCTGTCCGCGCTGATCAGCATGGGCACCATCAACCTGATCGCCGTGAAAGCGTTCGGTGAGTTCGAATTCTGGTTCGCCCTGATCAAGATCGTCACCATCATTGCGATGGTGATTGGCGGTATCGGCGTAATCGCGTTCGGCTTCGGCAACGACGGCGTGGCGCTGGGGATTTCCAATCTCTGGGCTCACGGCGGCTTCATGCCCAATGGCGTGCAAGGCGTGTTGATGTCCCTGCAAATGGTGATGTTTGCCTACCTGGGCGTCGAAATGATCGGCCTGACTGCCGGCGAAGCCAAAAACCCGCAGAAAACCATCCCCAACGCGATCGGCTCGGTGTTCTGGCGGATCCTGCTGTTCTACGTAGGCGCGTTGTTCGTGATCCTGTCGATCTACCCGTGGAACGAAATCGGCACTCAGGGCAGTCCGTTCGTGATGACGTTCGAACGCCTGGGCATCAAAACCGCCGCGGGCATCATCAACTTCGTGGTGATCACTGCGGCGTTGTCCTCGTGCAACGGCGGCATCTTCAGCACCGGGCGCATGCTTTACAGCCTGGCACAAAATGGTCAGGCCCCGGCAGCGTTCGCCACGACTTCCAGCAACGGTGTGCCGCGTCGCGCGTTGCTGCTGTCGATCGGCGCCCTGCTGTTGGGCGTTCTGCTGAACTACCTGGTGCCTGAGAAGGTGTTCATCTGGGTGACAGCCATTGCGACCTTCGGCGCGATCTGGACCTGGGTGATGATCCTGCTGTCCCAGCTCAAGTTCCGCAGAGGCCTGAGCGCCAGCGAACGTGCGGGCCTCAAGTACAAGATGTGGCTGTTCCCGGTCAGCTCGTACCTGGCGCTGGCGTTCCTGGTGCTGGTGGTCGGCCTGATGGCGTACTTCCCGGACACCCGTGTGGCGCTCTATGTCGGCCCGGCGTTCCTGGTGCTGCTGACCGTGTTGTTCTACGCGTTCAAGCTGCAACCGACCAACGCTTCGCAAGGTGCGGCGCGTTCGGCTTCGTAAGTCGTCCGTATGAAATGCAAAAGCCCCGGTCCTGATGGCCGGGGCTTTTGCGTTTTAAAGATCAACAGATCGCAGCCTGCGGCAGCTCCTACAGGTGTACTCCGATCAAAAGATCGCAGCCTGCCAGCTCCTACCCTGGAACGCGTTCCCCCTGTAGGAGCTGCCGCAGGCTGCGATCTTTTGATCTTCAGCACTCAACCGCTGGTCTGAAAGGCACGCTCACCTGCGATTTATGACAGTAGACAAGCTCAAATGCTTATGAAGTCAAGGTGACGCGTTCAACAACGGGTGAGCCGCATGAGACGCTTGTGGAGAGGGTTTTCCAGCTACACGATAATCGGGGTTGCGAATACGCTGATCCACTGGCAAATCTTTTTCCTGCTGAGCGTGGCGGCCGATCTCAGCCAGGCGCTCAGCAACCTGGCGGCTTTCTTCGTAGCAGCCTCTTTCTCTTTCTACATGAACGCACAATTTACCTTCGACGCCAGGGTGTCGACGGGCAGCTATCTGCTGTTTCTGGGAACCATGGGCGCCCTGAGCCTCGGCGTTGGCCATGTCGCTGATGTATGGAAATTACCGGGTCTACTGACCGTGGCGCTGTTCTCGGGCTTGAGCCTGGTGCTGGGATTTCTGTTTTCCAAGTACGTGGTGTTTCGCGAGCATGAGCTATGAAGATCTCGCTCATCGTTCCCGTGTTTAACGAAGAACAGTCGATCAACCTGTTCTACCAGGCGGTTCGACGCGAGCTGCAGATCGACCACGCCGACGTCGAGATCGTGTTCATCAACGACGGCAGTACCGACCAGACAGCAGAGCAGGCTGCGGCACTCGCACAGGCCGATGAGCAGGTGGTGCTGATCAACTTTTCCCGCAATTTCGGCAAGGAACCTGCACTGTTCGCCGGGCTGGAATACGCCACGGGCGACGCGGTGATTCCCATGGATGTGGATTTGCAGGATCCCATCAGCGTCATTCCATTGCTGATCGAGCAATGGCAAAAAGGGGCAGACGTGGTGCTGGCCAAACGTCGCGACCGCAGCGCCGACAGTTACATGAAACGTCACAGCGCGACCTTGTTTTATCACCTCCTTAACCGCATTTCGTACACCCGGATCGAAGAGAACGTCGGTGATTTCCGTCTCATGGACCGCAAGGTGGTGGATGTCATCCGCGCCTTGCCCGAGCATCAATTGTTCATGAAGGGCGTGCTGTCCTGGGCCGGTTTCAACACCGTGGTGGTGGAGTACGAGCGTGCCGGGCGAGTGGCGGGAAGCAGCAAGTTCAACGGCTGGAAGCTGTGGAATCTGGCACTGGAAGGCGTGACGTCGTTCAGCACGGTGCCATTGCGCCTGTGGACCTACATCGGCGGCGCCATTTCGATCTTTGCCGTGATCTATGCGGTGTACATGGTGCTGGACAAGATTTTCTTCGGTAACAGCGTGCCCGGTTACCCCTCGTTGATGACCGCGATCCTGTTTCTCGGCGGAGTGCAATTGATCGGCATCGGCATCCTCGGTGAGTACGTAGGTCGTATCTACATTGAAGCCAAGCATCGGCCGCGCTATGTGGTGAAGGACATCGTCGGCGGCAAAAAACGGATCGAGCCTTGATGGGCCGTTTCAGCGACTACTTCACCCGGGAACTGGGGCGCCGTCAGGTCTGGCTGTTTTTTCTGATCGCGATCCTTGTGTATGTCTTGCCGCTGATCCTCGCGGACTATCCCTACATCGATGACAACTGGCGCTCACTGTCCGCCGGCACGGCCTGGGCGGATCAGGGCCGGTTGTTCACGCAGCTGTTCTACAACGCACTGACGTTCAGCGATGGCGCGCCGAACATCTTTCCGCTGCCGCTGCTGATTGCCTCACTGGCCATGGCCTCGGCGTTGACCCGCCTGACTTTTCACTACTGGCCTCAGCCCACAGTCGCGGGTTGCCTGGTTGTATTGCCGCTTTGGTACAACCCGTTTTTTCTGCAGAACCTGTCGTATCAATACGACGGCGCGGGCATGGCATTCAGTGTGGTCGCCGTGGTCTACGCAATCAGCTTTGAGCATCCTTCACGGAACCTGCGATGGCTGGTGCCGGCGCTTTTGATCGCACTGGGGCTGGGGCTTTATCAGGTGAGTTTCAATGTCTTTCTGGGCCTGTGCTGTGTGGAAGTGCTGAGGGCTGTTCAAGACAACGTGAGCTGGGAGCACTGGCGCGATTGGGTGGGGGCAAAGATCGCCCAAGCCCTGTTGGGCGCGTTGATTTACGCCGTCAGTGCTTACCCGTTCACCAGCCAGAGTCGCACGCTTTTACTGAACTGGGCTGCAAGCCCTTGGCTGCAGGTTTACACCAACATCGGTCGCGTGTTGGAAAAAGTGCAGCTGCTTTTTCACGGTGGACTCACTTGGGTGTTCGCCGGGTTGTTGCTGTGCGCGATGGCGGGCGGTGTGCGGGTGGGCGCGCACATTCTGCAACGACGAGACAGTGGCGCAAAAAAGTGCCTGATCGCCCTGGCGTGCTTGCTGACGCTGCCGATGGTGATGTTGCTGGTGTCAGGCATGGCGCTTTTTTTTCGTGATTTCAACGAAGGCGCCAGAACACTCATGGGGTTCGCGGTGTTGCTGGTCTTGTTGTTCTATTTGAGCCATGTGGCACTGGTCCGCCTGCACCCTCGGCTACCGCTGCTGTTAGTCGTGCCGTTGCTGGCGATGTTGTCGTTGTCGTACGGCTATGGTCGGGTGCTGACGGTGCAGAAAACCTTCGCGGCCAACGCCCTGACCAGCCTTCAATACGATATTGCCTCCCATCGCCAGCTACGCGAGGCCAAGCGTATCTACTTGTCGGTGACCTATTCCGATCACTGGCTGCGGGGGGCTGCGGGTTCGTTCAAGAAGATGCCGGTGTTGCATTACTTGCTCAACATCGACTTTTTCGTGCTGGCCGAGAACCTGCCGAGCGTGGGCATCACCAACGTTGTCGCGGAGAAGGAACGGCGCAATGCCACGCGGGTGGGGTATCAGCGTTATCCGGCGCTGGTGGACAGCCAGTTTTACCGGATCTACCTCATCGGTGATTACGGTTTTATCGTCATGAAGGAGCCATCCCCGATCAGCTCGCTTCGCTGGTGAAGCACGCGTCAGAACGCGTCCATCAGCACGACAATGCAATCCCGGGCCTGGTAATGGTTGATCTGCGGGACCAGGCGCCGGAAGTGCTCCGATCGGCAATGAGCGTCCAGTGCTGCCTGATTCGGCCATTGTTCAATGAAGACAAAATGCCCGGGGTCTTTCTGATCGACAAACAGGTCGTAGGCGATGCAATCAGGTTCCAGGCGAGTCTTCTCGACCAGTTCGGCGTACCACGGGCGAACGGTTTCAATAAATTCGGGTTTGATAAAGTCCCGGGCGATCACTTTCAACATGCAGTTCTTCCTTGAGGTCGCGCCAACCTCATGATGAGGCTGGCGGGAAAACAGTCCTTAAGCGGCGGCCACTTCATTGGGTTCGAAACTGTCCGCCCGCGCCATCTGCCACATCCGGGAGTAGAACTCGCCGTTGACTTCGCCAGTCAGCAATTCCCCCGGTTTGAGGAACACATGCAACTGTGAGAAGAGCTTGATCTCGGTCGCCGACATGCGCCGTACCAGGTGCTTGGCCGACAGTTGCGAAGGATGGTCGAGGCCGGCGGCGGCGAGCATTTCGGCCAGTGCCTTGAGGGTGTTGCGGTGGAAACTGAATACACGCTGAGCCTTGTCCGGCACCACCAGCGCACGTTGGCGCAGAGTGTCCTGGGTGGCGACGCCAGTCGGGCATTTGTTGGTGTGGCAGCTTTGCGACTGGATGCAGCCGATGGCGAACATGAAGCCGCGCGCCGAGTTGGCCCAGTCGGCGCCGATGGCCAGGACGCTGGCGATGTCGAAGGCGCTGACGATCTTGCCGCTGGCGCCCAGTTTGATCTTGTCCCGCAGGTTCAAGCCGACCAGGGTGTTGTGCACGAACAGCAAACCTTCGCGCATCGGTACGCCGATGTGGTCGGTGAACTCCACGGGCGCAGCGCCGGTGCCGCCTTCCTTGCCATCGACGACGATGAAGTCCGGAAGGATGCCGGTCTCCAGCATGGCTTTTGCAATGCCCATGAACTCCCATGGATGCCCGAGACAGAACTTGAAACCCACCGGTTTGCCGCCAGACAATTCCCGCAATTGCTGGATGAAATGCATCATCTCGATTGGCGTCGAAAACGCGCTGTGGCGTGACGGTGAGATGCAGTCTTCGCCCATCATGATGCCCCGGGTTTCGGCGATTTCCTGGGTGACCTTGTGCTTGGGCAGGATCCCGCCGTGACCCGGTTTTGCACCTTGGCTCATCTTGATTTCGATCATTCGCACTTGCGGTGTCTGTGCCTGCGCGGCGAAGCGTTCCGGGTCGAAACGACCGTCCGCGGTACGACAGCCGAAGTAGCCGCTGCCCAGTTCCCAGGTCAGGTCGCCGCCGTGTTCCCGGTGATAGGCACTGATGCTGCCTTCGCCGGTGTCGTGGGCGAAGTTGCCGAGTTTGGCGCCCTGGTTCAGCGCGCGAATCGCGTTGGCACTGAGAGAGCCGAAGCTCATCGCCGAGATGTTGAACACCGAGGCCGAGTAGGGTTGAGTGCATTGCGGGCCACCGACGATCACACGAAACCCGCTCGGGTCGCTCAAAGGTGCCGGACGCATGGAATGGCCGATGAATTCGAAACCCGATTGATACACGTCGATCAACGTGCCGAAGGGTTTGTCGGCGCTTTCATTCTTGGCACGCGAGTAAACCAGCGAGCGCTGAGCGCGGGAGAAGGGCAGGGCATCGCTGTCGGATTCAAGCAGGTACTGACGAATTTCCGGGCGGATGCCTTCGACCAGATAGCGGATATTGCCCAGGATCGGATAATTGCGCCGCACGGCGTGAGGGCTTTGCAGCAGGTCGAACAGGCCGATCAGGCTGAGGACGGCGGTGATGGCAGTGAAGGGCCAGAGCCAATCGTGTTCGAGGAAGGGCAGGCTGGCGAGGGTGAACACTACGCAAGCGGCAAAGAAGGCGTAGCGGCTCAGGAGGGACAGGCTCATACGGTTTCCTTGGGTTCGGACTCATCAGTTATTCGGTACAGCTTGAAAAGCATTCTAAGGCCAGGCGCTTGTTCCTTCGCCACAGGTCTGCGCATTGTTTCAGAAGTTGCCAGGTATTCTGCGCCTGACGAAAAACTGAAAACACTTCAAACCGGGATTTTATCCCCAGCATGGCGAACGGGATTGTGAAGAAATTGTAAGGGCTGGATTGAGTAAGGGGCGTGTCAGGTGATACGGATGCCGGATGTGCCACCGCCATCGCTGGCAAGCCAGCTCCCACAGTGTTTTAGGCTGGTCGAAGGTTTTGGGTGAAACCGCTGAAACTGTGGGAGCCTGGCTTGCCAGCGATGGCGGCCTGACAGACAACCTGTTTTTTTCAGGTTGAAGTAGATCTGGTGTTCAACCTGCCGGTTTTGTCTGTCGTATCGGCAATTCAACGCGAAACGTCGTCCCCACCCCAACCTCGCTGCGCACTGAAATCTCCCCCCGGTGCTTTTTCACGATGCCGTACGACAGCGACAAGCCCAACCCCGTCCCTTGGCCTACCGGTTTGGTCGTAAAAAACGGGTCAAAAATCTTCTGCAAATTTTGCGGCGCAATGCCCGCGCCGGTGTCTTCGACTTCAATCCACACGTTTTCATCGGCCTGCCCGGTGCGCAGGGTGAGGGTGCCGCGTTCCGGGCCAATGGCCTGAGACGCGTTGACGATCAGGTTCATGATCACCTGATTGATTTGCGACGGCAGGCATTCGATATCAGGCAGCTCCTGATACACCTTGAGCACATCCGCCTTGTACTTGAGTTCGTTGGCCACGATGTTCAGCGTCGACTCGATACCCTGCTGCAAGTTGACCCACTGCCATTCCAGACTGGAGTCCACCCGGGAGAAATCTTTGAGGTCCTTGACGATCTGTCCGACCCGGTTGATGCCGTCCTTGGACTCCTTGATCAGCAGCGGAATGTCCTCGCGCAGGAACTCCAGCTCAACCTGTTCACGCAGTTGCTGCAAGCGCTCGACGAGTTCGCTGGAGCCGAGGGCCTCTTCCGCATCCCGGTAGGCGTCGAGCATTTCCTGAAGCTGCTTGAAGTAGCCGTCCAGGGTGCCAAGATTGGAAGAAATGAAGCCGATGGGGTTGTTGATTTCATGGGCGACACCGGCCGCGAGTTGTCCCAGTGAGGCGAGCTTTTCCGATTGCACCAGTTGCGATTCAAGCTGTTTGCGCTCGTCGATCTCCTGCTGCACCAGTTGCTCCAGATGGCTCATCTGCAAGGACGCCCGTTCGGTCATGTCCCACTTGGTCAGCAGGGTGTTGGCCATCTGCTGCACTTCGATGTTGTCGAACGGTTTTTTCAGAATCAGCAGACGGTCATGCGCCTGCAGGCGGTCCAGCAGTTCGTCCCAGGAATAATCGGAGTAGGCGGTACACACCACCACTTGCAGGCGCGGGTCTTCCTGCCACAGGTGTTCAATGGTTTTCGCGCCGTCCCAGCCTTCCGGCATGCGCATATCGACGAAGGCCAGGGCGTAGGGGCGGTTTTCCTGTAACGCCCATTTGAGTTTACCCAGCCCCTCTTGTCCGCCGTACGCCGAGTCCAGTTCGAACAGGGCGCTGGCGGCTTTCACCTCACTGCCGAACAGCGCCGATTCCATCTGGTCCATTTCCGCGGTCTGCACCGGTTCCGGGGTGAGAATCTTGCGAAAGTCCACATGGATCGACGGGGTGTCATCGATCAGTAAAATGCGTCGATTCGAGCGCTCGCTCATGCGTCCTCCGTGACGGCTTTCAGCGGGATCTGCAACGTGAACAGCGCACCTTTGCCTGGGCCGTCGCTATGGGCGGTGAGGTGGCCGTTCATCTCGATGGCGGCCAGGGCGCAGCTGTGCAGGCCAAATCCGTGGCCCTCTTTGCGGGTGGTGAACCCGTGGGCGAAGATCCGCGTCATGTTCTCCTCGGCGATGCCTTCGCCGTCGTCCTTGACGCTGACTTGCAGGGTCGTGTCGTCGACGATTTTCACCCCGAGGGTCATTTGTCGCGGGCGGTTGCCGAGGTCGGACATGGCGTATTTGGCGTTGCTGATCAGGTTGATCAGGATCAGCAGCAGCCGGTGTTTGTCGCCCATGATCTGCGGCACCTCGCTGTAGTCCTTGATCACCGTGACGTGGTGCCGGGTCAGGGCGCCGGAATTCATGCGCAAGGCGTCTTCGAGCAGTTCGCTGATGTGCAGCGGTTCCATCAGGCTGTTGGCGCCCGCATAGGATTGCTGGGTCGCGACGATGTCCTTGATGTGGTCGACACTTTTACTCAGCTGCGCGAGTTCGTCGGTCATGCCTTGCTGTTCCAGGGCAATGGCCTCCACCAGTTGATTCAAGTAACCGGGCAGCAGTTTGCCTTTCTCGTCCTGGGTCAGAAACGTGCCGAGATCCCCCGGGTGCTCATTGATCAGCTGCATGGCTTTGCCCAGGCCCAGAGTCTTGCTGCCACGCAGTTTGCGGGTGACCAGGTCGGCCGAGATGTTTACGCTGTTGAGAACGTTGCCGACGTTGTGCAACACGTTGGTGGCGATCTCGGCCATACCGGCCTGGCGTGCGGTGTCGAGCAGTTCGCTTTGGGTGTCCCTGAGTTCGCGGGTGCGCTCTTCTACCCGCCGTTCGAGGTCGTCGTTGGCCGATTGCAGGGCTTTGTTGACGCGATTGATGATCGTGAAACTGCGCATCAAATGAATCGCCAGGTACACCAGCAGCAACACCAGCAGGACTGAAAAAACCAGCATGTAAAAGTGGTAGCGCTGGTCGATCGCGTCGGTGCGTTGCTGGTCCGAATTCAACAGGCCGGTGATGTCGTCGAGACGTTCGGCCACGGGTATGGCTTCGATGTGTTCCAGCAACCGGTTGACCACCGGTTGCTCCCGCAGAATCAGCGAAATGTGCTTGCTCAGGATGTCGATGGGACTGTGGAACTGTTCTGGCAAACGCTGTTTGTTCACCTCCATTTTGTTCAGCCCCAGCAGGATGTCGGCCGCCTTGTCGTCCGAAGTTACCTGGACAAACTCCATACTGCTCAGCAGCAAGTCATAGGTGTCGGTGGCGATGTTTTGCAGCTGCAGTTTGTCCCCGTCCACCAGTTGGACAAGCTGTCCCTGAATGTCGTCCTCGGCGGTGGGCAGGAAGGCCAGCGAGTTGCGCAGCACGGCGTTGTGCGACTTGAACTGCTCCACCAGCCGGGTCTTTTCCTGCAGGGCGCTGAGGAAGGCGTCATGGTTGGCGCGCCAGGTGGGCGAGTCATTGCGGCCGTGACCGGATTCCATCGACTCGAACTGTTGCCACAGCCGGGTCATCTCGGTCAGCGGTGCGACCAGAGGATCGTAGTTGTGATTGATAACGATCCTGGCCTTGAGGATTTCGGTTTCCCATTGAGCGTTCAGTTGCTTGATCCGGCCGATCAAGTCCCGGGATTCGGCGTAGTGGGTGGTCTGGTTCGAGCTGGACTTGAGGTACAGGAACAGCAGCGTCGAAGCCAGCATCACGGCGACGATGCCGAGCAGCGCCAGGTTGCGGCGGTGAGACAGCCTCATAGGAGTTTACCTTCCCATTCGCCGGTCAGGGTCTTGAGGAATTTGATGATCAGGGTTTTGTCCTCCGGGGACGGAACACGACCGAGCTGGTACTTGAACATCACATCCACCGCATCTTCGAGGGTTCTGGCCGAGCCATCGTGAAAGTACGGCGCGGTCACGGCGACGTTGCGCAGGCTCGGCACCTTGAACACGTTGCGGTCCTCATCGTCCTTGGTCACCAGATAACGCCCCAGGTCGGACTCAACAGGTTTGCCCCGCTCCTGGAAGTAATCACCCATCACGCCGAACTTCTGGAACATGTTGCCGCCAATGTTCACCCCCTGATGGCAGGCGATGCAGCCGTATTCCTTGAAGCGCTGGTAACCGTACTTTTCATCCGTGGTGAGAATATCGGTATCGCCTTGCAGGTATTGATCGAAACGCGAATTGGCACTGATCAGTGTGCGTTCGTAGCTGGCCAAGGCGTTTTGCACGTTGTTTATGTTTACGCCGTCCGGGTAGGCGTTGGCGAATGAGGCCTGGTACGCCGGATCGGCGGACAGCGTTTGCACCACATGTTCCCAGTTGCTGCCCATCTCGCTGGGGCTTTGCACCACTTCGTGGATCTGGGCTTCGAGGGTGTCGGCACGACCATTCCAAAATTGCCGAAAGTTCAGGCTCGCGTTGAACACGCTGGGGGTGTTGATGCCCACCGGGAGTCCGGCGAAGCCGATGGAGAACGGCTTGTTGTCAGCGCCGCCGGTCTCCAGCCGGTGGCAGCTTGAACAGGATAACGAGCCGTTGATCGACAGGCGCGGTTCGTTGAACAACTGGCGGCCGAGTTCGACCCGTAGCGGATTCTGCTCGGGCACGGCTGGCAAGGGTTTGAGCGGTTCATCCAGTGGGGCGGCAGAAACGCTCAGGCAAAGCCCGAGCAACGGTACAAACAGCAGGTGCGCAAAGGCGGGCGACATCGAATAGTTTCCTTGGCGGTTGGCCGGAGTGTCGTTGAGCCTCGATCACGGGGTGGCAGATGAAGAGGGTTGCACCGACTCCAGATACCGTACGAACGCCTCAGGCGTTACGGCTTTGCTGAAGTAGTAACCCTGACCTTCCTCACAGTGGTGGCTCTTGAGAAAATCCAGTTGCTCGAGGGTTTCCACGCCTTCGGCAATGATGATCAGTTTCAGGCTGCGGCCCAGACTGATGATGGCGCTCACCAGAGCAGCGTCATTGCTGTCACTGCTCAAGCCGCGAATGAATGATTGATCGATTTTCAGTACATCGATGGGAAAGCGCCGCAGATAACTCAGGCTGGAATAACCTGTGCCGAAGTCATCGATGGCCAGTCGCACCCCCAATGCCTTGATCCGGTTCAGGGACGTGACGGTGGCCTCAATGTTTTGCATGAGGACGCCTTCGGTGATTTCCAGTTCCAGCGAGGAGGGGTCCATACCCGTCTGCACGAGGATCTGTTCGATGCTTTCGACAAAGTCCCGCTGACGGAAATCGATGGCCGAGATATTGACCGACATGCAGATCGTCGGCAGCCCTGCGTCCCGCCATGCACAGGTTTGCCGGCAGGCTTCGGCCAGCACCCATTTGGTCAACTGGACAATCAGGCCGCTGTCTTCGGCGACCCCGATGAACGCTGAGGGGTAGACCAGTCCGTTTCCCGGTTTCTGCCAGCGAATCAACGCCTCGGCGCCCACCACCTGGCCGCTGGCAAGGTCGAGTTTGGGTTGGTAATGCAGGACGAATTCATTGCGCTCCAGGGCCAGGCGAATACCGGTCTCGATGCTTTGCTGATCCCGGGCGCGCTGGTTCATTTCGTCGATGAAAAAGCGGAAATCGTTAGGCCCGCTTTCCTTGACGTTGCGCATGGCGGTTTCAGCTTTCTTGATCAGCGAGATAGCGTCGAAGCCATCGTCGGGGTAAATGCTGATGCCCACACTGGCGGTCACGCTCAGGTCGTGGCCGGCGATGTGTTGCGGCGCGCGAATGGCCGTCAACAGTTTTTCGGCGATGCCCTTGGTCTGCTGGGGGTGACGAATGTCGGCGAGGATCACCACGAATTCGTCCGAGCCGTAGCGAAACACCGAGTCGGACTCACGCACCGTCGCCACCAGATTGCGGCCGACCTGTTTGAGCATCTCGTCACCGGCGGGATGGCCCAGGGCGTTGTTGATGCGCTTGAAGCGGTCCAGCCCCAGAAACATCACCGCCAGTTGTTTGTCATGGCGCCGGGACAGGGCGAGCGACTGGTTCAATCGGTCCCCCAGCAAGGTACTGTTGGGCAGTTCGGTCAGTACGTCGTACTGCAACAAGTGGGACACTTTCAGCAGTTCGTGGACCCGGGCCTCGATGGTTTGCTCCAGGCTCAGGACCTTCATCGCCGCGTCCTGGGTCATCTGCCATTTCCAGGTCATGGCGCTGGCCATCTGACGGATTTCCAGGCTGTCGAAGGGCTTTTTCAGCACCAGCAACTGGTCGCCGAATTCCAGCCGCTCGGCCATGTCTTCCCAGGTGTAGTCGGAGTAAGCGGTGCACAGTGCAATTTGCAGGTGCGGGTCGGCCTTCCACAACTGTTCGATGGTTTCCAGCCCATCCCAGCCCGGCGGCATGCGCATGTCGATGAACGCCATGGCGTACGGCCGGCCTTCATCCAGTGCGCATTGGACCCGATGGAGTGCTTCCTGGCCCTGATAGGCCGAGTCGAGCTGGAAGGTCAGACGATCGATGGGCAGCGTGCCGAACAAGGCTTCTTCCGTACCCGCCAGCGCTTGTTCGTCGTCGACCGGGGCACCCAGGATCTTGCGAAAGTCCTCATGAATCGAGGGCGTGTCGTCGATGATCAGAATGCGCCGGTTGGTTCGCACGAAAGGCGTTTTCATCCCTTGTCCTCCGTGGAGCGTTGCGGGTTGTCCAGAATCGGTCCGATGTCGTGGCTCGGTGGCACGATACTGCCGGCCTTCAGCAGCTCGGCGGCCTGCTGACTGGTGACGGCTTTGCTGAAGTAATAACCCTGGGCATTCATCGGTGAACCCGTCGCCATCAATGAGCTGCGTTGCTCCTGGGTCTCGACGCCCTCGGCAATGATGCCGATCCCGACCTCCCGGGCGAAATTGATGATGGCGCGCAGTGTGTTGGCACTGGCCGGGTCGCGGACAGCGGTGTCGATGAAGGTTTGCGTGAGCTTCAGGTGATTGACCTGATAGGTCTTGAGGTAATCGAACGAGGAGTACTCCGTGCCGAAGTCATCGATGGCAATCTTTACCCCGAGCTCGCGCAGACGCGGCAGTACATCGTTGTGGGTCCATTTGGTCTGGGCGAGGGTGGCTTCGGTGACGTCAAAGCGCAGGTCCCACGGACAGAGTTCCCAGCGTGCGGTGGTGCGCAGTACGTCATAGATCAGCTCAGGACCGCTCTTGAGTTGCGCCAGGGACAACTTGATTGCAATGACCGGCGGCGCCATGCCCTGATCGCGCCATTGGCGCATTTGCTGGCAGGCGCGATCCAGCACCCAGTGACCGAGGGCAACGATGGTGCCGGTTTTTTCCGCCGCGGGCAGAAACGCCGAGGCTTCCAGCAACCCGCGCTCGGGGTGGTTCCAGCTGACCTGCGCTTCCATGCCGAGGATCTTGCCGCTGCTCAGGTCAACTTCCGGCCAGTAGTGCAGTTCAAGTTCCTGGCGGTCGATGGCTTCTCTCAGGTCGTTGGCGATGGTCATGCGCTCGACCACCTCCCGATTGATCTCCTCGGAGTGGAAATGGTACTGGTTGCGGCCTTTTTCCTTGGAGCGATACAGCGCCATGTCGGCCTGGGTCAGCAGGCCGTCGGCGCTGGTGCAGGAAGGGCTGTAAAGGCTGATGCCGATACTCACTGACACCCGCACGTCGTTGCCGGCCAGGGCATAAGGCAGCACCAGCGCATCGCGGACCTTGGCGGCGAGGGCCGCGGCGTGGGTCGGGTCACTGACCTCCAGTTGCAGGATCGCGAACTCATCTCCGCCGAGGCGGGCGACTACATCGTTTTCACGCACGCAGGACCGTATCCGCTGGGCAACCTCCTGCAGCAACAGGTCGCCGACCGGGTGCCCCAGCGAATCGTTGATGCGCTTGAAGTGATCCAGGTCCAGGTAAAACATGGCAAACGCTGCGGCGCCCCTTCGAGCGGCCGCGAAGGCCTGGTGCAGCCGCTCGATCAAGGTGGCGCGGTTGGCCAGTCCGGTCAGGCCGTCGGTGCGCGCCAGCAGGGCGATTTTCTCTTCCGCCAGTTTACGTTCGGTGATGTCGATGATGATGCCTTCGACCTCCAGCAAACGGCCGTCATCGTCGCGCACCGGGATGTAACGGTTTTCGACCCAACGCCAGGCGTCATTGGCCGTGCGCATCCTGAACTCGATGGAAGCGCCTGCCGCATGACGATCCAGCACTCGGGCCATGGCGGTGTCGACCTTCGATTGATCGTCGGGATGAATCAGTTCCCGGGCCCAGTTGGCCGAGGCGACAAGGTTCGCCGCGACGTGCCCGTACTTGGTGATGTTGTGGGAGATGTACATCAGGGGAAACGATGGCTCACCGCGCAGCCGGTACAGGATGGTCGGGCTGTTTTGCACAATGATGTTGGCGTCGGACAGCTCGCGGGTGCGCTCTTCGACGGCTTGCTCCAGCAGCGACATCTTCAGCTCCGCGTCTTCGGTCATCTGCCACTTGGCGGTCAGCGCGCTGGCGATCTGGCGGATTTCGATGGCATCGAAGGGTTTTTTCAGAATCAGCAGGCGGTCACCCAGGTCCAGGCGCTCGTCGATGTCTTCCCAGGAATAGTCGGAATAGGCGGTGCAGAGCGCCACTTGCAGCTTGGGATCGACTTGCCACAGCCGTTCGATGGTCTCCAGCCCGTCCCAACCAGGGGGCATGCGCATGTCGATGAAGGCCATCGCGTAGGGCAGATCGTTGGCCAGCGCCGTCTCGACCTTGTCCAGTGCTTCGAGGCCCTGGAACGCCGAATCGAGTACGAAGCTTTGCAGTGACATCGCCGCCGGTGTACCGAACAGGACATTTTCGGCACTGATCAGGCGGTCGTCATTGAAAGTGGGAGGGCTGAGAATTTTGACGAAGTCTGCATGGATCGAGACAGTATCGTCGACGATAAGAATCCTTCGGTTGGTGCGCGCGATCAGCGTATTCATCGCCATGCGCGGCCACTGTCAGCGATTTGATGGGGTGTGTTCATAGGACGGGCATCCTTTCCCTGATCACCTGCCGAACGTACAGATATGGATCCGAGTCAGCTGAGCATAGTCCTCTGCGGGGGACTTCGCGCTAGTTGAATGGAATCATTTCCCGGAGCGGGCTGAAAATCATCTAGCCTGTAGGTCAGGCTCCGACAATAGGGGATGTTGATTCGGGGCCTGACACAGCGAAACGGTTGTTTCACACGAGGTACGCCATGGAAGAGCAACTCCCCACGCCTTTGACCTACAAACCCACCGTGCTGCTGGTTGATGATGAAGAGTCGATTCTCAACAGCCTGCGGCGCCTGTTACGCGGCCAACCCTACGATGTGCTGCTGGCCACCAGCGGTGCCCAGGCCCTGGAAATCATGGCGCAACAGCCCATCGATCTGGTGATGAGCGATGCGCGCATGCCCAATATGGATGGCGCCACCTTGTTGGCTTACATCCATCTGCATTACCCCCACACCACACGAATCATGCTCACCGGCTATGCCGATCCGTCGGCCATCATCAAAGCCATCAATGAAGGGCAGATTCATCGTTACATCAGCAAACCCTGGCACGATGAAGAAATGCTCCTGACGTTGCGCCAATCCCTTGCGTACCAACATTCCGAGCGTGAACGGGTGCGCCTGGTGCAGGAAACGCTTGATCAGAACGAGCAACTGAAGCAGCTCAACACCACCCTGGAAAAACACGTCGCCTCCCGCACTGCCGAGCTGCAGCAGACCGCTGACATGCTGGACCTGGCGTACGAGGAACTCAAACACAGCTACGTCACCGGCACCGAGGTGTTTTCGCTGCTGGCCAACCTGCGGTTGCCGCCGGCCAAGCAGACCAACCGGCAGATCATCGAATTGGTGCGGGTCTACTGCAAACGGCATGGCCTGGACGAAGGCAGCAGTCGCGACCTGACCATGGCGGCGGCGCTCTACAACATTGGCAAGCTGAGCTGGACCGACAGCATGATGACCGCCCCGGCGGACCTGCTGCATCACAACGATCGCGAGCGTTATCGCGGTTATCCGAAACAGAGCGAATCGCTGTTGATGACCCTTGATCCGATGAAGGACGCGGCACGCCTGATTCTTCACCATCAGGAGCGCTGGGACGGCAACGGCTTTCCCGACCGGCTCAAGGGTGAGGCGATTCCTTTCGGTTCGCGGCTGCTGAAACTGGCGGTGGATTTCATCGAGTTGCAGCGAGGCCTGATTCTCGAGCGGCAGATGAACAGCGATGAAGCGCTGGTGTACATCCGCAGTTATGCCGGGCGGCTTTATGATCCTGAGATGGTGGAGGATTTCATTCAGGTGTGCGCGGCGTATCTCAGTGATGTGTCGTTGGCTGATCCTTTGGTCAAGGTGCTGACGACTCGGGAGGTAGCGGCGGGCATGATTCTGGCGCGCAACCTGAATGCTGATAACGGCATGCTGCTGTTGAATGCGGGCAAGGTACTGAACGGGGCGTTGGTGGAGAAGTTGATTGCCTTTGAAGCGATGGAGGGGGCGAAGTACAGTATTTTTGTGAAGGAGCCGGAAGCGCTGTCGGGCGCGGTTCTTGAGGCGGGTGAGGTGTCGCGATGACGGCCTGACAGCCGATGAGTCTTTCCTGATGCACCCGGTTCAAACTGGGGGAGCTGGCTTGCCGGCGATGGCGCTCTGACAGCCGATGAGTATTTCCCTGATGTACCCGGATCAAGCTGTGGGAGTGAGCCTGCCAGCGATGGCGCTCTGACAGCCGATGTATTTCCCTGATGCACCCGGATCAAACTGTGGGAGCTGGCTTGCCGGCGATGGCGCTCTGACAGCCGATGAGTATTTCCCTGATGTACCCGGATCAAACTGTGGGAGTGAGCCTGCTCGCGATGGCGGTCTGATCGGCGGTGAGGTTTTGATGGTGTACATATCCATTCCTGCGGTCACGGCTGCTATTGGTTTCGCTCTTACAGCGAGTCACTTGGAGGAGCGCCAAGTAACCAAACGCTCTTGCCCCTTTCGTCCGGTGCCTCGCCTGGGCTCGGCATACCCTCACTCCGGTCCTGCTCCGTGGGCCCGCCGCGATCGGCCATCCATGGCCGTGCGCGGCTAACCCGGCATCCATGCCGGGTTACCCACTGCGCAGAACCTGCGCTCGGCCTACCGATGGGGCAAGAAAATCAAAAGCAGATCAAAAGCCAAAGCGAGGCGGCCTGAGAGCCGACCTGATGTCTAGTCCGGCAATGCTATGACCATTAAAGATCAACTGTGAGCCTGCTCACGATGGCGTCGGTTCAATCGATACCAAGGATGATGATGACGCCGTACGGAAACTCATGTGATCCTTGCCTCTTTTACCCAAGGACGATCCTGTTTCATGACCCTTTCATCCGCCACTTCACCCCGTCTCATCCACATCGCCGCAGCCCTGGTGATTGATCCGCGCGGTCGCACGTTGCTGGTTCGCAAGCGCGGGACCGAGGCGTTCATGCAGCCTGGCGGCAAGATCGAGCCCCATGAGCAACCAGTCCACGCCCTGGCTCGTGAGCTGGAGGAAGAACTGGGACTGGTCATCGATCCCGCGCACGCCACGTACCTCGGCCAATTCAGCGCCCCGGCCGCCAACGAGCCGGGGTTTGTGGTGCAGGCGGAACTCTTTCTGCTGACCATTGATTCAGACGTATCGCCTGCCGCTGAGATCGAAGAGGTTGTCTGGATCGACCCGGCCACCGACGGCGACCTCACGCTCGCGCCATTGACACGAGACTTGATCCTGCCGTTTTATCGAGCTTCGCTGACCACAACTGCCTGATCTTTACGGACGAACACTTGCCATGATTCCCCATCAAGACCTGTTGATTTTCGCCGCTGCAGCCTTGCTGATGGTGCTGACGCCCGGGCCGAACATGATCTACCTGATCTCCCGTTCGATCTGCCAGGGACGCAAGGCGGGCGTGACGTCATTGCTGGGTGTGGTTGCGGGATTTTTTGTGCACCTGTTCGCGGCGGCTGCCGGTTTGACTGCGGTGTTCCTGGCGGTGCCAATGGCCTATGAAGTGTTGAAGTGGGCAGGGGCGCTGTACTTGATGTGGCTGGCTTGGCAGGCGGTCAGACCGGGGGCGCGGTCGCCGTTCGAAGCGCAGCAGTTACCGCCGGACTCGGCGCGTAAGCTGATCACTATGGGGTTTCTCACCAGTGCCCTGAATCCCAAGATCGCCGTGTTTTACCTGTCGGTATTCCCGCAGTTCATCACGCCTGAGCATGGCTCGGTGTTCACCCAGAGCATCATCCTCGGCCTGACCCAGATCAGCGTCAGTTTCTGCGTCAATCTGTTGATCGCCGTGTTTGCCGCGGGTATCGCCTCCTGGTTCGTCAACAACCCGACATGGTTGGCGGTGCAGCGTTATTTCATGGGGTTTGTGTTGGCTGCGCTGGCGGTGCGGCTGATGCTTGAGCAACGAAGAGCGGCTTGACCATGTGGATTGAGCGACTGGATGCCAGCCATGCCCTGGATTATCGGGCGCTGATGCTCGAAGCCTATGACCTGCACCCTCAGGCGTTTACTTCCAGTGTGCGAGAGCGCGCGGCAATGCCGTTGAGCTGGTGGGAATCGCGTCTGAGCAACAAGCTGGACGTGGTGTTTGGTGCCTTTGAAAACGACGAGTTGGCGGGCATTGTCGGCCTGGCCTTCGAGCCTCGGGAAAAGGCCCGGCACAAGGTGACGCTGTTTGGCATGTACGTGTCCGGCAAGGCCCGTCAGCGCGGGCTGGGCTACACGCTGGTGCAAGCCGCGCTGGCTGAATCGCACAACCATCAGGGTTTGCGCTTGATTCAGCTCACCGTCACCGCTGGCAATGACGCAGCGTTCAGGTTGTACCAGCGCTGCGGCTTCATCCAGTACGGCCTCGAGCCCATGGCCGTGCGCGTGGGCGAGGACTACCTCGACAAGATTCATATGTGGCGCGAACTGATTCCGCAATCTCACGAGTAATGCTTTTGTGGCGAGGGAGCTCGCTCCCGCTCGGCTGCGCAGCAGCCGCAGATCCCACAGATCCCACAGATCCCACAGATCCCACAGATCCCGCGAGTCCGGTGTGCCTGAGGAGACAGTGCTGCAGGGTTTAGGGCTGCTACGCAACCCAGCGGGAGCGAGCTCCCTCGCCACAGGGATCGCATTAACTCAGGGATCAACGAACTGCGCTGACCCCATCCAGCGTCGAGAACGACGTATCTTTCGCCGTCAGCAGAAAATCGCGCATGTACGGCGCATCCAGCATGTCGGCGCGAATCCCGGCGTACAAGGTCGCAAACAATCCCTTCTCACCCAGTCGCTTGGCCTTCACATAACCCCGTGAGCTGTATTCATGCAGTGCCCAATGGGGCATTCCGCAAACCCCACGGCCGCTGGCTACCAATTGCATCATCATCACCGTCAGTTCCGAGGTGCGGACCTGGGCCGGTTCGATGTCGGCGGGTTCCAGGAAGCGGGTGAAGATGTCCAGCCGGTCACGCTCGACCGGGTAGGTGATCAGGGTTTCTGTCAGCAGATCTTCCGGGACGATGTAGGCCTTGTTCGCCAGACGGTGCTGGTTGGCGACGGCAAGCATGGCTTCGTAAGTGAACAACGGCACGTAGGTGATGCCTGCCAGCTCCAGGGGATCGGACGTCACCACCAGATCCAGATCGCCACGGGCCAGGGCCGGCAGCGGGGCGAAGGAGAAACCCGAGGCAAGGTCCAGCTCGACTTCCGGCCAGGCATCGCGGAACTGGTCGATGGTCGGCATCAGCCACTGAAAGCAGCTGTGGCACTCGATCGCCATGTGCAAACGCCCGGCAGTGCCGCCGGCTAGTCGCGCGATGTCGCGCTCGGCGCCACGCAACAGCGGCAGAGTGGCGTCGGCCAGTTGCAGCAGGCGCAAACCGGCGCTGGTGAAGCGCACCGGTTTGGTCTTGCGCACGAACAACGGCATGCCCATGCGCTCTTCCAGTTCCTTGAACTGGTGGGAGAGGGCGGACTGCGTCAGGTGCAGGCGATCGGCTGCGTCTACCAGGCTATCGGCTTCGCGCAAGGCATGCAGGGTTTTCAGGTGACGGATTTCAAGCACCGGGGGCTCCATGAGGAAAACTTGTGATCAACACGAAAAGGTTGAGTTTGTCTCATGTTGGGTTGAGTGTCGACAATAGCGCCATGTTTTACAGCATCTTTTAAAGAGAGAATTTTCATCATGGCCCTGGCACACACACTTGGTTTTCCACGCATCGGCGCTGATCGCGAACTGAAAAAAGCCCTGGAATCCTACTGGAAAGGCGACCTCGATCAGGACGCGTTGAAGCGCGTTGGCCAACAACTGCGCGCCAGCCATTGGCAATTGCAGAAAGACGCCGGCATCGACCTGCTGCCGGTCGGCGACTTCGCCTGGTACGACCAGGTGCTGACCCATTCCCTGACCTTCGGTGTGATCCCGGCGCGCTTCGACAGCGCCCTGGATGCCAATGGCCTGCCGACCCTAGATACCTTGTTCGCCATGGCCCGTGGCGCCACGGCGAGTTGCTGCGGCGGTGAGCACGACAAGGCGCAATACGCCCAGGAGCTGACCAAGTGGTTCGACACCAACTACCACTATCTGGTCCCGGAGTTCAGCGCGGACCAGGCCTTCAAACTGAGCTGGGAGCAGCTGTTTGATGAAGTCGACGAAGCTCGTGCTCTCGGCCACAGCGTCAAACCGGTGATCATCGGCCCACTGACCTACCTGTGGTTGGGCAAAGCCAAAGGCAACGACTTCGACAAACTCGACCTGCTGGAACGCCTGCTGCCGGTCTACAACGAAATCCTTGTTCGCCTCGCCGAACAAGGGGTGGAGTGGGTGCAGATAGACGAACCGATCCTGACCCTCGATCTGCCACAGGATTGGAAAAACGCGTTCGAACGCGCTTATCACATCCTTCAGTATTCGCCGCTGAAAAAGCTGGTGGCCACCTACTTCAGCGGCCTGCAAGACAACCTCGGTCTGGCGGTCGGCCTGCCAGTACAAGGCTTGCACATCGATGCCGTGCGTGCCCCCGACCAACTGCTGCACGTGCTCGACCGCTTGCCGACCTACAAGATTCTCTCGGTGGGTCTGGTCAATGGGCGCAACGTCTGGCGCTGTGAGCTGGAACCGGTGCTGGCACAACTGCAGTTTGCCCAGGAACGTTTCGGCGACAACCTGTGGGTCAGCAGTTCCTGCTCGTTGCTGCACAGCCCGGTGGACCTGGACCGTGAAGACAAACTCGATCCGGAACTCAAAAGCTGGCTCGCCTTTGCGGTGCAGAAGTGTGGCGAAATCGCTGTTCTGCGCGATGCGCTCAACGACCCGCAATCGCCGAAAGTACGGGCAGCACTGGCCGAGAGTCGTGCCATTCAAACGAGCCGCGCCGAGTCGCCACGCATTCATAAAACCGATGTTCAGGCTCGTATCGACGCGATCAGTGCGGCGGATAGCCAACGTCATTCGCCGTTCGCAAAGCGCATCGAACAGCAGCGTGCGCGCCTGAAATTGCCAGCGTTCCCGACCACCACCATCGGCTCGTTCCCGCAGACCGGCTCGATCCGTCTGGCGCGTCAGGCGTTCAAGCAGGGCAAGCTGTCGGCCAACGATTACACCGATGCCATGCACAGCGAAATTCGCCACGCCGTGCAGGTTCAGGAACAGCTTGGCCTGGATGTGCTGGTGCACGGTGAAGCCGAGCGCAATGACATGGTCGAGTACTTTGCCGAGCAGCTTGATGGTTATCTGTTCACGCGCTTCGGCTGGGTGCAGAGCTACGGTTCGCGCTGCGTGAAACCGGCGATCATCTACGGCGATCTGAGCCGCCCGAACGCCATGACCGTGGACTGGATCACTTATGCCCAGAGCCTGACCGACAAGGTCATGAAAGGCATGCTCACCGGTCCCGTGACCATGCTGATGTGGTCGTTCCCCCGTGAGGATGTTTCGCGCAAAGTTCAGGCGCAGCAGCTGGCCCTGGCCCTGCGCGACGAAGTGGTGGACCTGGAAACTGCCGGCATCAAGATCGTGCAGATCGACGAAGCCGCATTCCGTGAAGGCTTGCCTCTGCGCCGCGCACAGTGGCAGGAATACCTGGACTGGGCGGTGGAAGCATTCCGCTTGACCGCCTCCGGTGTCCGTGACGAAACCCAGATCCACACCCACATGTGCTACAGCGAATTCAACGACGTGATCGAGTCCATTGCGGCCATGGACGCCGATGTGATCACCATCGAAACGTCGCGCTCGGACATGGAGTTGCTGGAGGCGTTCGAGGCGTTCGACTACCCGAACGACATCGGTCCGGGCGTCTACGACATTCACTCGCCACGGGTGCCGGACACGGCCGAGATGGTCAAGTTGATGAGCAAGGCAGTGAAGCGAATTCCGGCCGAGCGGTTGTGGGTCAATCCGGATTGCGGACTGAAAACACGGGCGTGGCCGGAAACCGAGGCAGCGCTGGTGAATATGGTGGCGGCGGCTCGGCAGTTGCGCAGTCAGCTGGCGTAACGTCTAGCGACACCTGTTCCGACGATAGCGGTTGCCCATCCAGCATCCACCCCGCCTGACACGGCCCCTTCGCGGGCAAGCCCGCTCCCACATTCTGTTTATGTCGACCGCAGAGGTTGTATACGGCATGAACCCTGTGGGAGTGAGCCTGCTCGCGATAGCGGTTGCACATCCAGCATCGATGCCAGCTGACCCGGCCCCATCGCGAGCAGGCTCGCTCCCACATTGTGTTTATGTCGACCGCAGAGGTTGTGTACGGCATGGATCCTGTGGAAGCAGGCTTGGTCCGGGCGGCGTTCCGACGAAAGCGGTCGCCCATCCAACATCCGCCCCGCCTGACAAGGCCCTTTCTCGATGACTCGGTCTAGAACATGACCGCTCGGCACTCTTCATCAAACTGTCACGCAACTGTGGCAGCGCGCTTGAACAAACTTCATCAGACTCGCGCTCTACTGGGGTTCTGCGTTTCGGTGTTTTTTCATGCGTGTATTTTTATTCCTGGCCGCGCTGTTGTTCGGCCTGCCGTCTTTGGCGGCTTCGCGTTGCGATGTCAATGTTCCGACTGAGCGGGCCGATATGGCACAGGTGAGTCTGGCGTACCAGAGCATTGGTCGTGCATCGGACCCTGCGCTGTTGCTGGTGATGGGGCTCGGCGGACAGCTCATTCACTGGCCCGACGAGGTGGTCGTCGCGCTGTGTCAGCAGGGTTTTCGGGTGATTCGTTATGACAATCGCGATGTCGGTCTCTCGACCTGGCGGCAACCTCCTGTCGACGCCAACCTGACCTTCGAAGTGCTGCGCTACAAACTGGGTCTGCCTGTGTCGGCGCCCTACACCCTGACCGACATGGCGGACGATGCGTTTGGGTTGATGGACGCCTTGCACGTCGAGCAATTCCACGTGCTGGGCGCGAGCATGGGCGGGATGATTGCCCAGCACATGGCGGCGATGGCGCCGCAGCGGGTCGAGAGCCTGACCTTGATCATGACCAGTTCCGGTGCCGAAGGACTGCCGGCGCCGAGCGCGGCACTGGTGCAGTTGCTTGCGCGTCGTGGTGCGCCGAATCGCGAAGCCGCCCTGGAACAGCAGGCTGATCTGCTCGCGGCGCTGGGCAGTCCGACGGTGAGTGATGATCGGCAGGCATTGTTGCATCAGGCGGCACAGTCCTATGACCGGGCCTTCAACCCTGAAGGCGTCAAGCGCCAGATCATGGCCATCCTTGCGGAACCAAGTCGGGTAGCGTTGCTCAATCAGCTGCGGGTACCCACGCTGGTGGTGCATGGCACGGCGGATCCGTTGCTGCCGGTGATGCACGGCGTGCACCTGGCGGCGCATATTCGCGGCAGCCAGTTGAAGCTGATTCCGGGGCTGGCTCATCGATTCCAGGAGGCGTTCAAGGCGCCGCTGCTGGCGGCGGTGCTGCCTTATTTGCAGGCTCATCGCGAAGACACTTCGCATTGGGCGCAGATTGATCCGGTGCCGGCACCGAACCTCCTGTAACCATTGGCCCTGTAGGAGCTGCCGAAGGCTGCGATCTTTTGATCCTGATCTTTTGATCTCTTCGGGGCATTCGAGGATCAAGCTCAAAAGATCGCAGCCTTCGGCAGCTCCTACAGGTGTATCGTTTGACCTTTGCGGCGCATTCCAGTTTGCGAGGTGAGTGATGAGTACCCCCCTGAAAATCGATTTCGTCAGCGACGTGTCCTGCCCCTGGTGCGTTGTGGGCTTGTACGGCCTGACTCGCGCTCTGGATTTGCTGGGCGATGAGGTGCAGGCCGAGATTCGTTTCCAGCCGTTCGAGCTGAACCCGAAGATGGGGCCTGAAGGGCAGAACATTACCGAGCACATCACCGAGAAATACGGATCGACGCCTGAGCAATCGCAGAAGAATCGCGAAATGATCCGGGCCCGTGGTGCCGAGCTCGGGTTTGCCTTCCGCACGGACGGTAATAGCCGCATCTACAACACCTTCGATGCTCACCGTTTGCTGTATTGGGCGGGGCTCGAGGGTGCGCAGTTCAATTTGAAGGAGGCGCTGTTCAGGGCATATTTCACCGAAGGCGGCAATCCGTCTGACCCTCAGCAGTTGGCCAGGATCGCCGAAAGCGTCGGACTGGATTGCAAGCGCGCCGAAGCCATATTGGCGTCGGATGAGTTCGCCAAAGAGGTTCGCGAAGAAGAGCAGCTGTGGCTGTCACGGGGCGTCAGTTCGGTGCCGACCGTGGTGTTCAACGGGCAGTACGCGGTCAGCGGCGGGCAACCGGTTGAGACGTTTGTCGGGGCGATCCGGCAGATCATGAGCGAGTCGAAGGGCGGAACCGTCAGCTGATTCGCGCTTTTGTGGCGAGGGGATTTATCCCCGTTGGGCTGCGAAGCAGCCCCTAGTGTTCGTTCGGTCAAACTGAGTTGTCCGGATTTACGACTGCTTCGCAGCCGAACGGGGATAAATCCCCTCGCCACAGGGGGGGCAGAGGGTCAGCCGTGGACGCGCACCCACACGCTGACCAGCACAGTCGCTGCCATCAACCACGCCACTGCCGCAACGGCCAGCGAAGCCTCCAGCCGCATCTTGTCTACCATCACATACAACGTTGCCAGGTAGATGAAGTACGGAATGATCGACCACATGCCAAACACGATGGTGGTCTTCAGGTCATCCAGTGAACGGCCCTTGCCGACGATGTAGTGCGCGATCAGTGCAAAGGTCGGAAACAGCGGCACCAATCCTGCGATGTAATAGTTTTTGGTTTTAGCCAGCGCGGCAAGAATGATCACCACCGCTGCACCCAGGGTTGCTTTGAGTATCAGGTCCATCAGTGGCTCAGCCCGTATTTCTTCACTTTATCGAACAGGGTGGTCTTGGCCATGCCCAGCTCCAGGCTGGCCTGGGTCAGATTGCCGCCGCTGCGTTGCAAGGCGTCGCTGAGCAGATTGCGTTCGAACGCTTCCACCGCTTCGGCGAAGGCCAGGCCGTGATTGCTGCCACTGGTGCCGGATTTCTTGAAAGCCGGCAAGCCAAGGGCAAAGCGTTCGGCGACGTTGCGCAGTTCGCGCACGTTGCCCGGCCAGTCGTGGCTCATCAGGTTCGACAGGGTCTGGTTGTCCAGCTCCGGCACCGCGCGGTCAAAGCGCAGGGACGATTGCTGCAGGAAGTGCTCGAACAGCTGCAGAATGTCTTCACGACGCTCGCGCAGCGGCGGCAGTTCCAGGGTCACCACGTTCAGGCGGTAATACAGATCGCTGCGGAATTCGCCGGCCTTGCTCGACTCGTCCAGATCGGATTTGGTCGCCGCGATCACCCGGCAATCCACCGCCACGCTCTGGTTTGAACCGAGGCGTTCGAGGGTGCGCTCCTGCAATACCCGCAGCAGTTTGATCTGCAGCGGCAGCGGCATGCTTTCCACCTCGTCGAGGAACAACGTACCGCCGTCGGCATGTTCGATCTTGCCGATCCGCCGTTTGCCGGCGCCGGTAAACGCGTTGGCTTCGTGGCCGAAGATTTCGCTTTCGAACAGGTTCTCCGGCAGGCCTCCGCAGTTCAGCGCGACAAATTGCCGGGTGTGGCGGCGACTGAAGTCGTGCAGGCAGCGGGCGACCAATTCTTTGCCGGTGCCGGTTTCACCTTCGATCAACACGTTGGCCGAGGTGTCGGCGACGTTGGCGATCAGCTCCCGCAGATTCTGCATGGCCGCAGAACGGCCGATGATCCGGCCTTCCAACGAATCGCGCTCTGCCAGTTGCCGCCGCAACGACGAAACTTCACGCGCCAGGCTGCGTTGCTCCAGGGCGCGACGGGCAACGTCCACCAGGCGCTCCGGGGAAAACGGTTTCTCCATGAAGTCATAGGCGCCTTTTTGCATCGCGCCGACCGCCATCGAGATGTCGCCGTGGCCGGTGATCAACACCACGGGCAGGCTGCGATCACGGGCCTTGAGTCGGGTCAGCAGTTCCAGGCCGTCAATGCCCGGCAGGCGAATGTCGCTGATGACGATCCCGGCAAAGTTGTCGCCGACCCGCTCCAGCGCTTCTTCGGCGCTGCCCACGCCCACGCAGGGAATGTCTTCCAGGGTCAGCGCCTGCTGGCAGCCGAGCAGTACATGAGGATCGTCTTCGACGATCAGCACACTAAGATCGTTGTTCATATTGGCTCGGCGAAAGAGGGGCTTACCAACGGTAAACTGAGGACAAAAGTGGTTCCACCGCCGGCCGGGTGTTCGACACCCAGGTGT
Organism: Pseudomonas sp. LBUM1643; assembly: GCF_059716215.1. NCBI lineage: Bacteria > Pseudomonadati > Pseudomonadota > Gammaproteobacteria > Pseudomonadales > Pseudomonadaceae > Pseudomonas > Pseudomonas sp. LBUM1643. The sequence goes on along the minus strand of NZ_CP166813.1, from coordinate 5,235,416 downwards.
CCGCCGGTGGCGGCGGCCAGGCTCGCGGACAAGGTCAGGCCGAGGCCCAGACCCTGCTCGCCGGGTTTGGTGGTGAAGAAAGGTTCAAACAGATGCTTGCGCGTTTCGGCGTCGATGCCGTGGCCATTGTCGCGGACACGAAGACGGTATTTGCCATCGAACACTTCGCCTTCAAGCCACAGCTCCGGCAACGGCTGGGCCTGCATGGCATCCAGGGCGTTGCCCATCAGGTTGACCAGAATCTGCTCCAGTCGCGTCTGATCGATTTGCACCTGCACATCGCTGAAGTCGCGATGCACTTGCAGGTGCGCGCTTTCTACCCGGCCGCCAAGCAACTGCAAGGCCGCATCCACGGCCTTACCGAGGCTGGCCTGACCCTTGTCGTCGCCGCGACGGGCAAATGACCGCAGACTGGCGGTGATCCGGCCCATGCGGTCGATCAGTTCATTAATGGTTTTGAGGTTGGTGCTGGCGACATCCAGCTGACCGCGTTCCAGGAAACGAACCGTGTTGCCGGACAAGGTTCGCAGCGCGGCGAGCGGCTGGTTGAGTTCATGCGCGATGCTGGTGGACATCTGGCCGATGGCCGCGAGTTTGCCCGCCTGCACCAGTTCATCCTGGGCCCGGCGCAAGGTCTCTTCGGCTTGGCGCCGTTCACGGATCTGACCCTTGAGCCGTTCGTTACTGGCGCGCAGGTCGGTGGTGCGTTCGGTAATCCGACGCTCCAGTTGATTGTTGGCTTCCTGCAAGGCTTCCCGGGCGGCGAGGCGGGTGGAGATGACCTTTCGGCGCTCATTCCAGGCAATCAGCAGAAACGTCACCAGGGCCAATGCCACGGCCACCAGAATCCCCTGATTGATTGCTTCGCGGCGCAAATCCTGGAGTGGGGTGAGGAGGGTGAAATTCCACGGTGTGTCGCTTAACGGGCGTGTTTGCGACAGGTAGCTGATGTCTTCCTGATCGGATTCCACTTCGCTGTTGGCGGGGAAGGTCAGTTTCTCTTCACCCTCTGCCAGTTTTTCCCGGGCCAGCGGTTGCAGTTCGTTGAGCGGGAACCAGTAGTACTGGAGGCTGCGGGCGAGTTTTTCCTTGGTCTCGTCGCTCAGCGGTATCACTGATTTGAGACGACGCGCCGGATCGCTGGAAAGAATGATGATGCCGTTCTCGTCACTGACGAAGGCTTCCAGACGTGCGCGCTGCCAGCGTTCTTCCATCGCTTCAAGACGGACTTTGACCACCGCGACACCGATGATCTTGCCGTGTTCTTCCAGGCCGTGGGCCAGGTAGTAACCGGGTTCGCCGTTGGTGCTGCCGATGCCATAGAAGCGTCCCGGCTGGCCGCGAATAGCGTTTTGGAAATAGGCGCGAAAAGAGAGGTCTTCACCCAGGTAACTGTCGACATCGCGCCAGTTACTGGTGGCCATGACGCGGCCGGTGGTATCCATCACGTAGATGGCGCGACTGCGGCTGCGGCGGTTCAGGCCTTCCAGGTAGTCATTGACCGTTTGCCGATGTTCCGGCGACGGATCGGCCAGCAGTTGGGAAACACTGGTTTCGAGTTCCAGCAGGCTGGGCAGGTAGGTGTACTTGCTGATCTCGCTCTCGACGGCGCGTGCATGCAACTCCAGCTGGCGCTGGCCGTTTTCGCTGAGGCTGCGTATGCCGTAGTACTCGCTGACCCAGAAGCCGACGTAACCCAATCCGATCATCAGTGCGATGATCAGCGGAGGCAGGAACAGATGGCGAATCAGACGGGGTTTCACGGCGAGTGATGGCGGCGCTGCGCGATAGAGAGTGGGGTCGCATTTCATCACAGATGCCTTGGGTCAACCACAACACAAATCTCAAGACCACCACGAACTTTGTGATGGTGGCTCTTGTGGCCAGGAGACTCCTGTGGCTAGGGGATTCATGTGGCGAGGGGATTTATCCCCGTTGGGCTGCGAAGCGGCCCCAGCGTCAGTTCAGTCAAACTGAGTTGTCCGGATTTACGACTGCTTCGCAGCCGAACGGGGATAAATCCCCTCGCCACATGAATCCTCTTGCCACAGAAATCCCCTCGCCACAAAAGCCCGCTCCCACAGAGGGGAGCGGTGTCTTTCTCAGTGCTGCAGAATCTTGTTGAGGAAGTGCTGGGTACGCTCGGCCCGGTGGCTGATGTCGCCGAAGAACTCTTCTTTCTTGCAGTCTTCGATGATCTTGCCCTGGTCCATGAAAATTACCCGGTCCGCCACTTTGCGGGCGAAGCCCATTTCGTGGGTGACGCACATCATGGTCATGCCTTCGTGAGCGAGTTGCACCATCACGTCCAGCACTTCGTTGACCATCTCCGGATCGAGCGCCGAAGTCGGTTCGTCGAACAGCATGACGATCGGGTCCATCGCCAGCGCACGGGCAATCGCCACACGCTGTTGCTGACCACCGGAAAGCTGGCCAGGGTGCTTGTGGGCATGCGCCGACAGGCCGACGCGTTCAAGCAATTGCAGGCCTTTCTTGGTGGCTTCTTCCTTGCTGCGACCCAGCACCTTGATCTGCGCGATGGTCAGGTTTTCGGTAATGGTCAGGTGCGGGAACAGTTCGAAATGCTGGAACACCATGCCGACGCGCGAGCGCAGTTTCGGCAGGTTGGTCTTCGGGTCGGCGATGGACGTGCCATCGACGACCACGTCGCCTTTCTGGAACGGTTCCAGGGCGTTGACGCATTTGATCAGGGTCGACTTGCCGGAGCCGGAAGGCCCGCACACCACGATCACTTCACCCTTTTTGACCTCGGTGCTGCAATCAGTCAGCACCTGGAAGTCGCCATACCACTTGTTGATATTTTTGATAGAGATCATACGGCGAACCTTTTTTGCAGACGCTTGACCAGCAGCGAGGCGGAAAAGCTGATGATGAAGTACACGAGCCCTGCGAAGATCAGGAACTCATTGGAGCGACCGATAATGTCGCCACTGGCACGCGAGGCATTGAGGAAGTCCACCAGGCCGACGGCGTAAACCAGCGAGGTGTCCTGGAACAGGATGATGCTCTGTTGCAGCAACAGCGGGGTCATCTTGCGAAACGCTTGCGGCAGGATGATCAACCGCATCATCTGGCCATACGTCATGCCCAGCGCCTGGGCAGCGCCCATCTGGCCCTTGGGAATCGACTGCACACCGGCCCGGACGATCTCGCAGAAGTACGCGGCTTCGAACATCATGAAGGCCACGATGCACGAGGTGAACGCGCCGATCGGCGTGTCTTCGCCGGTGATCCAGCGCAGCACGAACGGCACCGCCAGGTAGAACCAGGTGATGACCAGCAGCAGCGGGATCGAGCGGAAGTAGTTGACGTAGGCGCCGGCGATGTTCGACAGCAGTTTGCTGTGGGACAGGCGCATCAGCGCGAGGATGGTGCCGAGAATGATCCCGCCGACGACGCCCATTACCATCAATTGCAGGGTCATGACCATGCCGTTCCACAAGCCCGGCAGGGACGGGATGATGCCCGAGAAGTCGAATTCCATCATTTACCCCCTACGGAGATCAGGCCCGGCACAGCGACTTTCTTCTCGACCAGGCGCATCAGCAACATCAGGCTCATGTTCAGGGTGAAGTAGATCAGGGTCGCCAGGGTAAAGGCTTCGAACAGGTTGGCGGAGAACTCGGCGGTTTGCTTGGTTTGTGCAAGCAGTTCCATCAGACCGATCAGCGAGGCCACGGAGGTATTCTTGAACACGTTCAGGAATTCCGAGGTGAGCGGCGGGATGATGATCCGGTAGGCCTGAGGCAGCAGCACGTTCCAGTAGATCTGCGGCAGCTTGAAGCCCATGGCACGAGCGGCGGATTCCTGACCGCGCGGCAACGCCTGGATGCCGGTGCGTACCTGTTCGCAGACACGAGCAGTGGTGAACAGACCCAGGCACACGACGACGCTGAGGAATGCCGATGTGGTCGGGTTCAGGTCCTGCTTGTACCAGTCCTGCATGCCTTGAGGCAGCAGATCGGGTACCAGGAAGTACCAGATGAACAGCTGAACAAGCAGCGGCACATTACGGAAGATTTCGACGTAGCAGGTCGCGATGCCCGATACGATGCGATTCGGTACGGTGCGCATGACACCCAGAATCGAGCCCAGCGTCAGGGCAATGATCCAGGCCATGATGGCGATGGCGATGGTCCAGCCCAGCCCGGTGATGTACCAGTCGAGATACGTCTCGCTGCCCACCCCGGTGGACCTGAAGAACACGCCCCAGTCCCAGTTGTAATTCATTAGGGTCTCCCCTCGGATCGATCAATGTGCAAGTGCCCGCCTGGGGAAGCTCCGTTCCCACCCGACTTGAACGTCGGGCACACGCCACCGGCTCGACAGCCACCGGTTCGAGTGTTTCCAGAAATGCCAGCAGGGAGTGACAACCTCCTGAAAGGGCAACGGCCCTCTCAGGAGGTAAGGTTAGTCAGAAATCAGGATTTCTTTTCGTCAGCCGCTTTATCGGTCGGATTGGCGATCAGGGCCTTGAGTTCATCACTCATCGGGAAGTTCAGGTTCAGGCCTTTTGGCGGGATTGGCGCCATGAACCATTTTTCGTAGATCTTGTTGATCTCGCCCGACTTGTAGGTCGCTACGATCGCGTCATCCACGGCTTTCTTGAACGGCTCGTCGCCCTTGCGGACCATGCAGCCGTAAATTTCGTAGGACTGTGGCGTACCGGTCACGGCCCAGTCGCTGGCCTTCTTGGCTTTGGCTGCTTCACCGGCCAGCAAGGCGTCGTCCATCATGAAGGCAACGGCGCGGCCCGATTCCAGCATCTGGAACGACTCGCCGTGGTCTTTGGCGGAAATGACATTCATGCCCATCTGCTTGTCGGCGTTCATCGATTTGATGATGCGCTCGGACGTGGTGCCGGCAGTGGTCACGACGTTCTTGCCTTTCAGGTCGGCGAAGTCTTTGTAAGGGGAGTCTTTCTTCGACAGCAGGCGGGTGCCGATTTCGAAGATGCCGACGGAGAAGTCAACTTGCTGCTGACGCTCGACGTTGTTGGTGGTGGAGCCGCACTCGACGTCCACGGTGCCGTTTTGCACCAGCGGGATACGGGTTTGCGAGGTGACCAGGTTGTATTTGACCTGCAGGTTTGGCAGGTCCAGGTCTTTCTTGATCGCTTCGACGATTTTCAGCTGGATGTCGTGGGAGTAGCCGATCGGTTTGCCGGAGGCATCAGCGATGTAGGAAAACGGAATGGAGGCGTCACGATGCCCGAGGGTGATGACACCGGAATCTTTGATCTTCTTCAGTGTGCCAGTGAGTTCGGCAGCGAAAACTGGAGTGGTAATCAGAGCGGCAGCAATGGCTGCGCCCAGGATATGGGGAACGATGCGCATCAAATTTTCCTCGACATTGTTTTTTTTATGGAGCCAGTTCGTCGGCCCTTTTGTGCTTCGAAGGTTTGCTGGCGTTTGAAGGATCGGCGCAGCAAGCATTCGTCCAAGAGTGTAGAGCATGACTCGTGCCAGGCTAGGCGCTATAGATCAAATCATTGATTTTTAAGGATATTAAATATTTGTGGCGATATTTTTCACGTTGTTTAATCCGGTTTACCGAATCGACTGCCAAGTCGTGTTCGGAAAACCGAATGGCACTCCTTGTACATAACCTTGTGGGAGCGGGCTTGCCCGCGATAGCGGTGTGTCCGTCAATTTAATCTCGGCTGTGCTGCCGTCTTCGCGGGCAAGCCCGGCTCCCACAATGAACAGCGGTGCAGGGGAAATGCAAAAAGCCCCTGAAACTTGCGATTCAGGGGCTTTCGTTTAAGTAAATGGCCGATCAGGCCGCTTCGATCTTGCTGCGGTTCTGTTCGACCTTGCTCAGGTAATCCACCAGCTTCTGCTGTTCTGCCGGGGTAGTGAACAGCCCGAGCTTGCTGCGACGCCACAGGATGTCGTGCGCAGTGGTTGCCCACTCTTCGCTGCACAGGTAATCAACTTCGCGGGTGTAGAGCCCGCCGCCGATGTGATCACCCAGGTCATTCAGGCTCTGTACGCCTTCGAGCATCCGCCAGGTGCGGCTGCCGTAGGTAGTGGACCAGCGGCGCGCGATTTCGGTCGGCACCCAGTCGAACTTGTCGCGAATCAAGGCGCACAACGCTTGAGGCGTCGTCATGTCTTCGCCCCCTGGCAGCGTAGCGGTGGCCGTCCAGCTGGGTTTGATCTGGGTAAAGTACGGCGTCAGTTGTGCCAGCGCCGACTCGGCCAGTTTGCGATAGGTCGTCAGCTTGCCGCCGAAGACTGACAACAACGGTGCTTCTTCGCCGCTGCCGGAGAGTGCCAGGGTGTAGTCGCGGGTAACGGCCGAAGGGTTGTCGGATTCGTCGTTGCACAGCGGGCGAACGCCGGAGTAGCTGTGCAGGATGTCGTCGCGGCTGACTTGCTTCTTGAAGTGCGCGTTGACCACCTTGAGCAGGTAGTCGGTCTCGCCGTCGGTGATTGCGACTTTCGCAGGATCGCCGGTGTATTCACGGTCGGTGGTGCCGATCAGGGTGAAGTGGTTCAGGTACGGAATGGTGAAGACGATTCGCTGATCTTCGTTTTGCAGAATGTGCGCATGCTCACCTTCGTACAGCTTCGGCACGATCAGGTGGCTGCCCTGAATCAGGCGGATGCCATACGGCGATTCCATCTTCAGGTCGTCACGGATGAACTTGGCGACCCACGGGCCGGCGGCGTTTACCAGGGCCTTGGCGCGAATCGAAAACAGGCTGCCATCGGCGCGTTCCAGGTGCAGATGCCACAGGCCCTTGCTGCGACGGGCGCTGGTGCAACGGGTCTGGGTGTGCACATGGGCACCTTTTTCGCGGGCGGCCATGGCGTTCAGCACCACCAGGCGAGCATCGTCGACCCAGCAATCAGAGTACTCAAAGCCCTTGGTGATTTCGCTTTTCAGCGGGCTGTCCGGACCGAACTTCAGGCTCTTCGAACCTTCCAGTTTTTCCCGTTTGCCAAGGTTGTCATACAGAAACAGGCCGGCACGGATCATCCACGCCGGGCGCAGGTGCGGGCGGTGAGGCAACACGAAGCGCATTTGCTTGACGATGTGTGGCGCCTTGGCCAGCAGCACTTCGCGTTCGGCCAGCGCTTCGCGCACCAGACGGAACTCGTAATGTTCGAGGTAGCGCAGACCGCCGTGGATCAGTTTGCTGCTGGCAGACGAGGTGTGGCTGGCCAGGTCATCCTTTTCGCAAAGGAACACCGAAAGACCGCGACCGGCGGCATCCGCTGCGATCCCCACGCCATTAATGCCGCCACCGATAACGGCAACATCGTAGACCTCGGCGAGAGGGGGCGTAGGCAAGGTAGAAGTGGGCATCGGCTGGCCTCGGGCTTTGATTTTCTGTATTGGAATTCGAACATTAATGTTCATTTGCGAAAATGGTAGCCCATAAAGACGCCCACAGCCAGTCAACTTCGATTGAAAATACTCATCGAAGGGCTATGAAAGGAAAATTTACGAACATTTAGGGGGCGTGAAGAACAAAATGTGGCGAGGGGATTTATCGGAATGCAAATGTGGCGAGGGGATTTATCGAACCGTCGCACCGCCCCGTTGGGCTGCGCAGCAGTTCCAAAATCTTTGGGGTGGCTGCGCCACCCAACGGGGCGGTGCGACGGTTCGCTAAATCCCCTCGCCACAGGGTTTCTTCAACAGGCGGAAAGGGGTTAAACCACTTCCAGCCGAATCTTGTGCTGACTCAACAACTGCGCCAGCGCCGGCACCGGCTGCTGATCGGTGACCAGGCAATCGATCAGGCTGATCGGACCCAGACGAATCATGGCGTTGCGCCCGAATTTGCTGGAGTCAGCTGCCAGAATCACCTGCCGCGCATTGGCGATGATCGCCTGGGACACGCGCACTTCCTGATAATCGAAGTCCAGCAGGCTGCCATCCTCATCGATGCCGCTGATGCCGACCAGCGCAAAGTCGACCTTGAACTGGTTGATGAAATCGACGCTGGCCTGGCCAACCACACCACCGTCGCGCCGCACATTGCCACCGGTCAGCAGGACGTCGAAATCGTCCTTGGCGCTGAGCATGGAGGCTACATGCAGGTTGTTGGTGATGATCTTGAGGTGATTGTGATTGAGCAACGCCCTGGCGATCGACTCGGTGGTGGTACCGATGTTGATGAACAGTGAGGCGTGGTCGGGGATCTGTGCCGCGATGGCTTCGCCGATACGCTGTTTTTCGTCGCGCATCTGATCGGCGCGCATGGCGTAGGCGGTGTTTTCGACGCTAGAGTCGTAGGCTGCGCCGCCATGGTAGCGGCGCAATAGATTGGCTTCCGCGAGCTGATTGATATCGCGGCGAATAGTCTGCGGTGTAACGACGAACAGCGTGGCCAGTTCCTCGATACTCACGTAGCCGCGTTCGCGGACCAGTTCGAGGATTTGCTGCTGACGGGGAGGCAGATTCATTGGGCTTCCTTTGGGCTGCCATGCAAAATTTGCCCATGATGCCGCAGGAATCTGCTCCCGACCAGTTACAACCCTAATCCTCTCGCAAGGATGGCTTATTCATCGCCTTCATGGGGTTCCCAGTCTCGGGTGCGGCTGACCGCTTTTTTCCAGCCCGCGTAGAGTTTTTCCTTCTTGGTTTCGTCCAGCGCCGGCTCGAATTCACGTTCGATCACCGCCTTGCCGCGCAACTCGTCCAGGCTGCCCCAGAAGCCACACGCCAGGCCCGCGAGATAGGCTGCGCCCAGTGCGGTGGTTTCGCGCATTTGCGGGCGCTCGACCTGCGTGCCGAGAATGTCGGCCTGAAACTGCATCAGGAAATTGTTCGCCACCGCACCGCCATCCACGCGCAGGGCTTTGAGGCGTTCGCCGGAATCCTGTTGCATGGCGTCCAGAACGTCGCGGGTCTGGTAGGCAATCGATTCCAGCGCTGCACGAATGATGTGATCCACGCGTACGCCGCGGGTCAGGCCGAACAGCGCACCACGGGCATACGGGTCCCAGTACGGAGCGCCCAGGCCGGTAAAGGCCGGGACCAGGTACACACCATTGCTGTCTTTGACCTTGTTGGCGAAATACTCGGTGTCATGGGCGTCGTTGATGATTTTCAACTCGTCGCGCAGCCACTGGACGGTCGAACCGCCGTTGAACACTGCACCTTCGAGTGCGTAGGCGACTTCACCGCGAGGGCCGCAAGCGATGGTGGTCAGCATGCCGTGCTTGGATTTCACCGCTTTGTTGCCGGTGTTCATCAGCAGGAAGCAGCCGGTGCCGTACGTGTTTTTCGCTTGTCCGGGCTCGACGCACATTTGGCCGAACAGAGCCGCCTGCTGGTCACCGGCGATACCGCCGATGGCGATGCCGCTTTTGGTGTGGCCGTAGATTTCGGACGAGGATTTAACTTCCGGCAGCATCTCGCGGGGAATATCCAGCACGTCGAGCATCTTCGCATCCCACTCCAGCGTGTGGATGTTGAAGAGCATGGTGCGCGAGGCGTTGGTGTAGTCGGTGACGTGTACTTTGCCGCCGGTAAATTTCCAGATCAGCCAGCTGTCGATGGTGCCGAACAACAGCTCACCCTTGCGCGCACGTTCGCGGCTGCCTTCGACGTTGTCGAGGATCCACTTCAATTTGGTGCCGGAGAAGTACGGGTCGGTCACCAGTCCGGTGGTCTCGCTGATGTATTGCTCGTGGCCATCGCGTTTGAGCTGCTGGCAGATTTCAGTACTGCGGCGGCACTGCCAGACGATCGCGTTGTAGATCGGGCGACCGGTGGTCTTGTCCCAGACTACGGTGGTTTCACGCTGGTTAGTGATACCAATGGCGGCGACCTGATCGTGATGCAGGCCGGCTTGGGCCAGGGCCTCGACCATCACTGCGCTTTGCGTGGCGAAAATTTCCATCGGGTCATGCTCGACCCAACCGGCTTGCGGGTAATGCTGGACGAATTCACGCTGGGCGGTGCACACCACGTTTGCGTCACGGTCAAAAATGATCGCGCGCGAACTGGTCGTACCCTGATCGAGGGCAATGATGTAGTTCTTATTCTGAATGTCGGTCATGTCGATTGCCTTGGACGAAATAAGGGAGTGAGGTCAGGCGAGGGACCAGATTGGCAGGATCACACGCCTACGGTATCAAGAAGTTCGAGGTTTGCCGTCAATGGCCGGTGCTGCATCCTTTGTAGCAGGTTGGGTACCGGGCAAATGCCGGGCAATCAGCCCGCGATAAGCTGCAGCACCGAGGCAGGCACCGACGATCGGTGCAAAAACCGGAATCAGGAAGTACGGGATGTCGCGCCCGCCGGTTAAGGACATTTCACCCCAGCCCGTAAAGAACGTCATCAGCTTGGGCCCGAAGTCGCGCGCCGGATTCATCGCAAAACCGGTCAAAGGCCCCATCGAGCTGCCGATCACTGCAATCAGCAAACCGATCAGCAAGGGTGCCAACGGCCCTTTGGGCAAACCATTGTTGTCGTCGGTCAGAGACATGATCACGCCCATCAGAATGGCCGTGATGATCATTTCAACCAGAAACGCCTGGGCTGTGGACAGGGCTGGGTGCGGGAACGTGGAAAACACCGAGGCCAATTCAAGACTGGCCTGGGTGCCGCGAACCATATGGTGCGTTTGTTCGTAATCGAAGAATAAATTGCTGTAGAGCGTGTAAACCAACAAGGCCCCACAAAAGGCGCCCGCTACCTGGGCAAGGATATAGAACGGCAGTTTGCGCTTTTCGAAGTCGGTGAAAATGCACAGCGCAATACTGACGGCAGGGTTGAGATGCGCGCCTGAAACCCCGGCGGTCATGTAGATCGCCATGCTCACACCGACGCCCCAGATGATGCTGATTTCCCACAAGCCAAAGCTGGCACCTGCAACCTTGAGTGCAGCCACACAACCGGTGCCGAAAAAGATTAGCAGGGCAGTACCCAGAAACTCGGCCATGCACTGGCTCGAGAGCGGCGGTTGTTGTAAAGCAGTTGTCATTGAAAACCTCGTTGTTGTTTTTGTCTGGGTGCTGCAAAGGAATATTCGTACCGTATTCGTATTCGAAAAAATATAGACAAGAAACACTGCTGTCAAAGGTCGAAAGTGAACCATCGGTCACATTTCAACTATTAGTCACGTGAATGATCCTGTTGTTCACGAGATGGGCTTAATGTGGACGAACGGCAAAATGATCGGCAAGTTCAATGAAACAGGGCTGTGATAGAGCCTTTTACGGGTCAATGGCCTAGAATCCAGCACGAGATTTTTGTACTGCCGACCAGTCTGGAGCTGTCATGACCCCTGCATTGGATTTGTTGAAAAAAGTTCGAGCCGAACATCGCGTGCACAGTTACGAACATGATCCCAAGGCTGCGTCTTACGGATTGGAGGCTGCGGAGAAACTGGGGCTCGACCCGGCACAGGTATTCAAGACCTTGCTGGCAGCCAGTGAGAAGGGTGAGTTACTGGTGGCTGTAGTGCCCGTCGTTGGCAGTCTCGACTTGAAAGGGCTGGCACATGCGGCGGGGGTAAAGAAAGTCGAGATGGCGGACCCGGCAGCGGCGCAGCGGTCGACAGGTTATCTGCTGGGTGGCATCAGTCCGTTGGGGCAGAAGAAGCGTCTGCGCACGTTTATCGACAATTCGGCCCAGCCGTTTGCGAGTATTTTTGTCAGTGCTGGGCGGAGGGGGCTTGAAGTGGAGCTGGCGCCTGCGGTGCTGGCGGAGCATACCCAGGCGAAGTTTGCGGATATCGGCAGGGCATAACCTGGAGTGGGCATGCGCCCAAATCCATTGTGGGAGTGAGCCTGCTCGCGATGGCGAAGTGTCAGTCGACAAATCATTGACTGAAGCACCGTCATCGCGAGCAGGCTCACTCCCACAGTTTAGATCTACAGATGTCAGCTGGTTGTGCTGTACCGTCGGACGCCTGACTCCACTGCCGGTATCTGCGCCGCCGTGCTACCGGTTGCCTGGAACAGCACCAGGTGTTCAGCCGCAACGCGAATGCCGACTGCGGCACCGACCAGATGATCCGCGTGACTTGGGAAGATCGACTCAAGCTGCGCGCCGGTCGGTAACAGCAACCGATACAAGGTTGATGCGCCGAGGAAGGTCTTGCCCACGATGCGGGCTTTCAGGGCGCTATCCGGTGCATAAACGATATCGTCCGGACGCAGCAGCACATCGACCGCGCCACCCACAGGCCAGGTGTAGGCGCGGTTGCCGCGCAGTTCACCCAGTTCGGTCTGCACCGATTCCGGGCTGTTCAGCTGCCCGCGAATGAAGTAACCCTGACCGATGAAACTGGCAACGAAGGGAGTCAGCGGCTCGTGATACAGGTTGTAGGGCGTGTCCCATTGTTCCAGGCGACCCTCTTTGAAAACCCCGACGTGATCGCTCACTGCAAAGGCTTCTTCCTGATCATGGGTGACCAGGATGGCGCTGGTGCCGCGAGCCTTGAGAATGTCGCGTACTTCATGGCTGAGCTTGCGGCGTAACTCGCCATCGAGGTTGGAGAACGGTTCGTCGAGCAGCAGCAATTGGGGCTCCGGCGCTAGCGCACGGGCCAGGGCCACGCGTTGTTGCTGACCACCAGACAACTCATGGGGAAAGCGCTTGCCGAGGTTCTTCAGGTTCACCAGTTCGAGCAATTCTTCGGTGACGCGTTCTTTTTGCGGGTGCTTGCGGATTCCGAATGCGATGTTTTCGGCGACGCTCAAATGCGGAAACAGCGCGTAGTCCTGGAACACCATGCCGATACGGCGTTTCTCTGGCGCAAGCGTGAAGCCGGCGCTGGAGATCGTCTCGCCGGCCAGCTGGATTTCACCTTCATGCACCGGTTCGAACCCGGCAATGGCACGCAAGGTGGTGGTCTTGCCGCAACCCGAAGAGCCGAGCAGGCAACCGATATCACCCGCGTTCAAATGCAGATTGAGATTCTGTACCACGCGCTGATCTTGATAGCCGCAGGCGAGGTTGCGCAGGTTAAGCAGTAATGGCTGGCTCATGCGTGGTGGTACGAAGGCGGGACGAGAAACTCGAGCAAGGCCTTTTGTGCGTGCAGACGATTCTCGGCCTGATCCCAGGCAACGGAGCGCTTGTCGTCGAGCAGGTCGAGGCTGATTTCTTCGCCACGGTGAGCGGGCAGGCAATGCATGAACAAGACGTCCGGAGCGGCCAGGTCGAGCAAGGCCCGGTTGACCTGGAACGGTGCGAACAGCTTCAGGCGCTTGGCGGTCTCTTCTTCCTGGCCCATGGAGGTCCAGACGTCGGTGCTCACCAGGTGTGCACCGCGCACGGCGTCTTTCGGATCGCGGACGATGGTCACACGATCACCGGCTTTGGCCACGAATTCAGCGTTAGGCTCGAAACCTTCCGGGCAGGCAACGCGCAACTGGAAGTCGAACTGGATCGCCGCTTCTATATAGCTGTTGCACATGTTGTTGCCGTCGCCGATCCAGGCCACGGTCTTGCCCTGGATCGAGCCACGGTGTTCGAGGAAAGTCTGCATGTCGGCCAGCAACTGGCACGGGTGCAGGTCATCGGACAGGCCGTTGATCAGCGGAACGCGGGAGTTGGCAGCGAATTCGGTCAGGGTGCTATGGGAAAACGTACGGATCATCACGGCATCGAGCATGCTCGACATCACAATGGCAGCGTCACCGATCGGCTCGCCACGACCCAGTTGGGTGTCACGGGGCGACAGAAAAATCGCTTGGCCACCGAGCTGGATCATGCCGGCTTCGAAGGAAATACGGGTACGGGTCGAGGACTTCTCGAAAATCATCCCGAGAACGCGGTTTTTCAGAGGCTCGAACAGTACGCCGCGGTTACGCAGGTCCTTGAGCTCAACGCCTCGACGGATCACGCTGATTAGCTCTTCGGGCGTGCAATCCATCAGGGAGAGAAAGTGCCTTGCGCTCATCATTGACTACCTTTTTGCAACAGACCGCAGATACTCAAAGCCTTGTTTAACTGAAAAACGGGCGAGACCTGCGGCGTAAGCCGCACGGGGCGACGAAATAGGGGAAGGCGCGATCTTATAATTAAATGTCGCGTCTTACCAATAGGGCTACGGTTTTTAGGGGATTTCAGAGGGGCTACGGGGAGACCGCAGTAGCGCTTTTGAAGCCTGTTTCCTGACAGCAGCCCGCCATTTGTACACTGTGCTTGCGGGGCTTTGCAATCTTGCAGGGCGGGCAGGGTGTATCGCCGGTCGGTTTGCGACCTGTCATTCGGCAAGGCTTATGGAGCCTGTGTCTCGTCTGAAACATTTGCTAAAGCAAAGTGCTGGGTTATAACTACCTTTCGAGCGACGCAGGAAGCTTCCGGAATGGAATCGAAAGAACAGCAATTAATGGAATTACTCAGCCTCACGGCCCGCTCACTGACCCATCTCACGGCCTCAATGACCTCGATGTCCTTCGAGTTGATGCGCAGCCATGACGAAGTCACCAAAGCCGCCGGCAGACGCATGATCGATCGCATGGCCACCATCAGTACCGGACTGGACGAGCATTGGCGCCTGATCGGTGAACTCACTGGTGTGCATGTTGCCCAGGAGCAGATCGAGACCGTCCAGGAGATCCAGCTGCAATCGCCCCCCAGGCTTCCACCGAACTGATCTGCTTGAAGGGTTGGTCGCGATGATCAGTGGCGCTCATCGGCTGGCCTGATGGCCGCCGATTCACAAGACGAACGTCGCTGGCGCACTTTCGGGTCTGGCGCCATAGTTTTGTTCCCGCGGCCGATATTGCCCGCTCAGAACAAAACAGAGACTGGCCATGACCAAGACTCTCCATCACCGTGCGTGCCACCTGTGTGAGGCCATTTGCGGCCTGACCATCGAAACCACTGAAGTTGACGGCGCCGGCGTGCAGATCACCTCGATCAAGGGGGATGCGCAGGACACGTTCAGCCGCGGTCATATCTGTCCCAAGGCCGTTGCGCTGCAGGATATCCAGAACGACCCGGACCGCCTGCATCAGCCGATGCAGCGCGTGGGAAGCGAATGGCAGCCCATCGAGTGGGAAGACGCCTTCAACCTGATCGCCGAGCGCCTTGCGGCGATTCAGGCGCATCACGGGCAGAATGCGGTGGCGGTCTATCAAGGCAACCCCAGCGTGCACAACTACGGGTTGATGACCCATAGCAATTACTTTCTCGGGCTGTTGAAAACCCGCAACCGGTTTTCCGCGACGTCGGTGGACCAGTTACCGCATCACCTCACCAGCCATTTGATGTACGGCCATGGCTTGCTGTTGCCGATCCCGGACATCGATCACACCGATTTCATGTTGATCCTTGGCGGCAATCCGCTGGCGTCCAATGGCAGCATCATGACCGTGCCGGATGTGGAAAAACGCCTGAAGGCTATTCAGGCACGGGGCGGAAAAGTGGTGGTGGTCGATCCGCGTCGCAGCGAAACGGCGGCGATGGCCGATCAGCATCTGTTCGTGCGTCCCGGTGGCGATGCAGCGTTGTTGTTCGGGTTGCTCAACACCTTGTTTGCCGAAGGACTGGACTGCGAAAGCCATCTGCCGGTGGACGGTCTGGATGAAGTGCGTGAGGCGGTCAGCCATTTCACCGCCGAGGCCATGAGCCCGCTGTGCGCGGTGCCGGCCGAGCAGATCCGGCAACTGGCTCGCGATTTTGCTGCGGCACCTACGGCTGTTTGCTATGGGCGCATGGGCGTGTCGACCCAGGCGTTCGGCACGTTGTGCCATTGGCTTGTGCAATTGATCAATCTGGTCAGCGGTAATCTTGATCGGGTCGGTGGTGCGCTGTGCACTGAACCGGCCGTGGATCTGGTGGCGTCTACGTCAGGAGGGCATTTCAATCTGTGGCAAAGCCGTGTCTCCGGGCGCCCGGAGTACGCTGGCGAGCTGCCGGTGTCGGCCTTGGCCGAAGAAATGCTCACCGAAGGGGAAGGGCAGGTACGCGCGCTGGTCACTGTGGCGGGCAATCCGGTGTTGTCGACACCCAATGGCCGGCAATTGGAGCAGGCGCTGGACGGGCTGGAGTTCATGGTCAGCATTGACCTGTACATCAATGAAACCACGCGCTATGCCGACCTGATCCTGCCTTCCACCTCGGCCCTGGAAAACGATCATTACGACACGACGTTCAACATGTTCGCCGTGCGCAATGTCAGTCGGTTCAATCGCGCCATTCTCGCCAAGCCTGAAGGTGCGTTGCACGATTGGGAAATCTTCGTCGGGTTGGCCAAGGCCTTTGCCAGCAAGACCGGCAAGGAGCTGAAACCGACCATCGCGCCGGCCCAGATGATTGATCGGGGCTTGCGGATGGGGGCGTATGGCGATGCGTCGCCGCACAAGCTGTCGCTGGCGACCTTGTTCGATCACCCTCACGGTATCGATCTGGGGGCCCTGAAATCCAACCTGGCGCCGCGTTTGAAAACTGCCAATCAGCGTGTTCAGGCCGCGCCTCCAGCGATTCTCTCGGACCTGGTGCGCTTTGCAGCCTTGCAGGCGCCTGCGCCCGATGAGTTGTTGATGATTGGCCGGCGTCACGTGCGCAGCAACAACTCGTGGATGCACAACTATCACCGACTGGTGAAAGGCAAGCCGCGTCATCAACTGCTCATGCACCCTGAGGATCTCGCCAGCCGCGGCCTTAACGATGGTCAGCGCGTGCGGGTCAGTTCTCGGGTCGGGGTCATCGAAGTGGAGGTGGTTGCCAGCCTGGACATGATGAAAGGCGTGGTCAGCCTGCCCCACGGGTGGGGGCATGCGCGGCCGGGCGTGCAGATGACAATCGCCAGTGGTCAGCCAGGCTCCAGCGCCAATGACCTGACCGATGAATGCCAGCTCGACGAATTGTCGGGTAATGCGGCGCTCAACGGGGTGCCGGTGACCGTGGCGGCGGCGTGATCGTGTCTGTCGGGGAGACCGAGCATAGCGCTCGGGTTTCCGTTACAATGCGCCACCGTGCCGACCTCTGAGTCGGAAAGTTCAGCCGAGGTGCTCCATGGATATCATCGAAACGATTAAAGAGCAGATTGCTAACAACACCATTCTGCTTTACATGAAAGGCTCGCCGAATGCCCCCCAGTGTGGCTTCTCCGCAAAAGCTGCACAGGCCGTGATGGCATGTGGTGAAAAGTTCGCCTACGTGGACATCCTGCAGAACCCGGAAATCCGTGCCAACCTGCCTAAATACGCCAACTGGCCAACCTTCCCGCAACTGTGGGTCGGTGGTGAGCTGGTCGGCGGTAGCGATATCATGACCGAGATGGCTGCGGACGGTTCGTTGCAGAGCACTATCAAGTCTGCTGTCGAAGCAGCTGCTGCGAACAAGACTGAAGCTTAAGGCTGTAGCAGCTCTGTAGGAGCTCTGTAGGAGCTCTGTAGGAGCTGTCGAGTGAAACGAGGCTGCGATCTTTTGATCTTCAGCAAATAAAAGCCCCGCCCTCGTGAGAGGAGCGGGGCTTTTTATTGCGTTTGGTAAGTTGTGTCGAAGTCGAAGTCGAAGTCGAAGTCGAAGTCAATGTCGCTGCTGCTAAAGCCAAGATCGCAGCCTCGTTTCACTCGACAGCTCCTACAGAGCTCCTACAGCCTTACTCTTCGCCCATCTGCGATTGCAGATAGTTCTCAAGACCAACTTTATCGATCAGGCCCAGTTGGGTTTCCAGCCAGTCGATATGTTCTTCTTCAGACTCAAGGATATCTTCGAGCAGTTCACGGCTACCGAAGTCACCTACGGTTTCGCAGTGAGCAATCGCGACCTTCAGATCAGCGTGACCGGTACGTTCGATACGCAGGTCGCACTCAAGCATTTCCTGGGTGTGCTCGCCGATCTGCAGCTTGCCCAGGTCCTGGACGTTCGGCAGGCCTTCAAGGAACAGGATGCGCTTGATCAGCTTGTCCGCGTGCTTCATCTCGTCGATGGATTCGTGATACTCGTGCTTGCCGAGCTTGTTCAGGCCCCAATCTTCGTACATGCGCGCATGCAGGAAATATTGATTGATCGCGACCAGCTCATTGGCAAGGATCTTGTTGAGATGCTGGATGACTGTAATGTCGCCTTTCATGATGGGGTCCTGCCCTTTATTAACTGTCTATAAGGCAGAGTTTGAGCCGCGTCATAAAGAGTGTCAAACCTAAGTTATTGAAAGTTAAGTGAAAATTAATCGGAATAAGAATGTTTGTGTTCCGCGTCTAGCGCCTAAGCGATTGATTTGCAGGCATAAAAAAACCGGACATCAAGTCCGGTTCTTTAAATAGGGTATTTTAAGCGGCCGTAAATTCTACAGGAAAAGGTATCGCGGCCTGGGCCGTTTGCAGTTTGGTCAGGGTTTCACGAACCACTTCCTTGGCAAGGCAGGCGCATTTACCGCATTGGCTGGCTACGCCGGTAGCTTGGCGGACTTCCTTGTAGCTGCAGCAACCTTCATAGATTGCATCGCGAATTTGTCCGTCGGTGACGCCAGTGCAGAGGCAGACATACATAAGTGATAACCGTCGCTGGTTGTGACTCAATTGCGATGGATCTTAATGTTAACGAGAATGATTGTCAAAGTGGTTTCTGAAAGCTTCGCGTTATAAGCGCCCGTCCCTGACGAACGGTTGGCTATAGCATTTTTCTGTGAGAAGCAATTTGGCAGCGTTGAAAAATCCGTTGAGGACAGGTTAAAAACGCAGTGTATGATGGCCGGTCCTTATGAAGCGGGTTCGTGTCACAGGGCTGTCGCCTGAAGGTGGCAGGCTGGCGCAAACCCGGAACTTCACGTTTTTACACCAGGAGATATTCGATGAGCGTACTCGTAGGCAAACAAGCCCCTGACTTCACCGTACCGGCTGTACTCGGCAATGGCGAAATCGTCGACAGCTTTACCCTGTCGTCGGCCATCAAAGGCAAATACGGCCTGGTGTTCTTCTACCCGCTGGACTTCACCTTCGTTTGCCCGTCCGAGCTGATCGCTCTGGACAACCGCATGTCTGACTTCAAGGCACGCAACGTTGAAGTGATCGCCGTGTCGATCGACTCGCACTTCACCCACAACGCCTGGCGCAACACCCCGGTGAACAACGGTGGCATCGGCGAAGTTCGTTACACCATGGCGGCCGACCTGAAGCACGAAATCGCCAAGGCTTACGACGTTGAATCCGAAGGCGGCGTGGCTTTCCGTGGCGCATTCCTGATCGACGACAAGGGCGTTGTCCGCTCGCAGATCATCAACGACCTGCCGCTGGGCCGTAACATTGAAGAGCTGATCCGTCTGGTCGACGCTCTGCAATTCCACGAAGAGCACGGCGAAGTCTGCCCTGCCAACTGGAAAAAAGGCGACAAAGGCATGACCGCTTCGACCGAAGGCGTCGCGGCTTACCTGACCGAAAACGCTGCTGCTTTGTAAGGCGCGTTTCAGGCATAAAAAAACCGGCCTCTGAGGCCGGTTTTTTTGTGGGCGCAAATCAGCAACAGCAATCAGTCGTTGAAGTCTTCCCAGCCACCCATCTGCTTCCAGCGATTGACGATGCCGCAGAACAGCTCGGCTGTCTTTTCGGTGTCGTAGCGAGCCGAGTGGGCCTCGCGACCGTCGAAATCGATGTCAGCGGCCTGGCAGGCCTTGGCGAGCACGGTTTGACCGTAGGCCAGACCGGCAAGCGTTGCAGTATCGAAGCTGGAGAACGGATGAAACGGGTTACGTTTCATGTCCAGGCGCGCTACGGCAGCGTTGAGAAAGCCCAGGTCGAAACTGCTGTTGTGACCGACCAGGATCGCCCGTTTGCAACCGTTGGCTTTCAAAGCCTTGCGGATGCCGC
Organism: Pseudomonas sp. LBUM1643; assembly: GCF_059716215.1. Classification (NCBI taxonomy): domain Bacteria; kingdom Pseudomonadati; phylum Pseudomonadota; class Gammaproteobacteria; order Pseudomonadales; family Pseudomonadaceae; genus Pseudomonas; species Pseudomonas sp. LBUM1643. The sequence continues at coordinate 5,215,656 of NZ_CP166813.1, read as the reverse complement.
GAAAGATATCGGTCAGTGCAGCTTCTTCGCTGACAGCCATGCGCAACGGATGATCGAGTTTGATCCCGGTAAATTCCAGCGCCGCTGCTTCAATGTTCGCACCTTCAAAAGGCTCTACACGGAAGAAGTAGGTGTGGTCGGGATAAACAAAGCCCTTTTCGTCCATGCCGATGGTTGTTGCGGCGATTTCCAGCAAGGCGTCAGTGGCAGAGTTGAAACCGCCGGTTTCAACGTCGACAACAACTGGCAGGTATCCACGGAAGCGAGCAGCCATCGGGTGGCGTGAACCACCTCCGCCGCCTTGACCGTCCTGTTCGTCGTCGAAATGGTCTTCACTCACGCGTGTTCCTCCAGCAGGCGCCAGCGCAGTTTTTCACCGGCGCGCAGCGGGATAACGGTCAGCTCGCCAAATGGCAGGCTGGTAGGGGCGGTCCATTCATCACGGACCAGGGTAATGCGATCGGTATTGACCGGCAGGCCGTAGAAGCGCGGGCCGTTCAGACTGGCAAAGGCTTCGAGCTTGTCCAGCGCGTTGCGTTGCTCGAACGCTTCGGCGTACATCTCGATCGCTGCATAAGCGGTGTAGCAACCTGCACAGCCGCATGCGGCTTCTTTCGCGTGCTGGGCGTGCGGCGCCGAGTCGGTACCGAGGAAGAACTTTTCGCTGCCGCTGGTGGCGGCGTCGAGCAGGGCTTCCTGGTGTGTATTGCGCTTGAGAATCGGCAGGCAGTAGAAGTGCGGGCGAATCCCGCCAACCAGCATGTGGTTGCGGTTGTACAGCAGGTGATGAGCGGTGATGGTCGCGCCGACGTTGGCCGAGGCCTCGTTGACGAACTGCACGGCGTCTGCGGTAGTGATGTGTTCGAACACTACCTTGAGCGTCGGGAAGCGCTCGACCACACGACGCATGTGCTCGTCGATGAAGATCTTCTCGCGGTCAAAGACGTCGACATCACCGCGGGTGACTTCACCGTGAATCAGCAAGGGCATCCCGACTTCGGCCATGGCCTCTATCGCAGGGAAAATCTTGTCGATGCTGGTGACGCCAGAGTCCGAGTTGGTGGTCGCGCCGGCCGGGTACAGCTTGGCGGCGTGAACAAATCCGCTGGCCTTGGCCTCGCGAATTTCTTCGGGCTGGGTGCGGTCGGTCAGGTAGAGAACCATCAGCGGTTCGAAACGGCTACCGGCCGGCCGTGCGGCCAGAATTCGCTGGCGATAGCCATCGGCTTCAGCAGCGTTGCGTACCGGAGGAACCAGGTTGGGCATGATGATGGCGCGACCAAAGGTGCGCGCAACATCCGCGACGGTATTGGTCAACACGGCACCATCGCGAAGATGAATATGCCAGTCGTCGGGACGCAGCAGGGTCAGGCGGTCGGACATGAGGGGATTCCAGGCGGGTCAAACTGAGGGGAATGCTACCGGAAAAGACTCTTCCAGGCACTCGCTATCAAGTTTTGCCGCAAGCTTCCGATATCCAACAGGTATGCCGTAAACAAGTCTGTGTCGGTCTTTTTGTTGTAGAAGCCAGTGGAGCCTCCCGTGCGCCAGCGTTATTTAGCCTTGCTCAGTGTGTTTGCCAGCGTTCCTGCCATGGCGCTCACTTTCCAGACGCGCCTGGAGAGCATCGAGTGGACGGTCGAAGGGGACAAGTTCGAATGCCGTCTGACTCAACCGATTACCGACTTCGGCGCTGGTGGATTCGTCCGCCGTGCTGGAGAACAGGCGACTTTTCGTCTGACGGCCTTCAACGCCATGATTGGCGGCGGTTCGGCGACCTTGCTGGCTGCCGCCGCGCCCTGGCAGCCGGGGCGTGGCGATATTAACCTGGGGTCTGTGCGCATCGGGAGTGGCAACGTTCTGTTTGACACTTCGCAGGTACAGGCCGGGCGTTTGATCAGCGGCTTGCTGGACGGTCGAAGCCCGGTTATCCGGCATTCATCAGGAGATGGCCGGGTATCGGAAGTGCGACTGCTGCCGGTCAGGTTCAGCCAGGCGTTCAATGACTACCAGAGCTGTGTGGCCAAGCTGCTGCCGAAGAATTTTGAACAAATCCGGCAGTCCCAGATAGGTTTTTCCGGCGAAGGCCTGGATCTGGACGCCCGAGCCAAGGCCCAGTTGCAGGTGATGCTCGAGTTCATGAAGGCTGATCCGACGGTCAATCACATCGAACTGGACGGTCACTCCGACAACAGTGGTAATCGCCTCACCAACCGTGACCTCTCGCGACGTCGTGCCCTGGCGGTCATGGAGTTCTTCAAGGCCAATGGCGTTCAGGAATCGCAGATCACGATGCGCTTTCATGGCGAACGTTATCCTGTGGCCCCTAACAACAGCGCCGCTAACCGGGCGAAGAATCGCCGGGTCGCCGTGCGCCTCGAAAGGGTGGCACCCACGGAGAAGGCCACGCCGCAAGTCGCGCCACAAATCACTGCACCCGGCAGTACGTCGGCAACATCCTGACTTGCCGGTCATCGTCGCGCTCTCGACAGAATCTGTCGCTTCGTCGTCATAAGCTGTCGCGCCTCTGTAAATTATTGCGCATGACCGGTAGACTCGACGGCTTTCCGTAGAACCCCGTGGAGTGATGGCATGGCGGACGTAAACAAGGTCGTTCTGGCGTATTCCGGCGGCCTGGACACTTCGGTGATCCTCAAGTGGCTGCAGGATACTTATAACTGTGAAGTGGTGACGTTCACCGCTGACCTGGGTCAGGGCGAAGAGGTCGAACCTGCACGCGCCAAGGCTCAGGCCATGGGCGTCAAAGAGATCTACATCGACGATTTGCGCGAAGAGTTCGTGCGTGATTTCGTTTTCCCGATGTTCCGCGCCAACACCGTTTACGAAGGCGAGTACCTGTTGGGTACTTCCATCGCTCGTCCGTTGATTGCCAAACGCCTGATCGAAATCGCCAACGAAACCGGCGCTGACGCTATCTCCCATGGTGCCACTGGCAAGGGTAACGACCAGGTTCGTTTCGAACTGGGCGCTTACGCCTTGAAACCTGGTGTGAAAGTGATTGCCCCTTGGCGTGAGTGGGACCTGCTGTCCCGCGAGAAGCTGATGGATTACGCCGAGAAGCACAATATTCCGATCGAGCGTCACGGCAAGAAGAAATCCCCGTACTCGATGGACGCCAACCTGCTGCACATCTCCTATGAAGGCGGCGTGCTGGAAGACACCTGGACCGAGCACGAAGAAGACATGTGGAAATGGACCGTCTCCCCGGAGCAGGCTCCTGACAAGGCTCAGTACCTGGAACTGACCTACCGCAATGGCGACATCGTTGCACTGGATGGTGTCGAGATGACCCCGGCCACCGTTCTGGCGACCCTGAACAAAATCGGTGGCGAGCACGGTATCGGCCGTCTGGATATCGTGGAAAACCGTTACGTGGGCATGAAGTCCCGTGGCTGCTACGAAACCCCTGGCGGCACCATCATGCTGCGCGCTCACCGTGCGATCGAATCGATCACGCTGGACCGTGAAGTGGCTCACCTCAAAGACGAGCTGATGCCAAAGTACGCGAGCCTGATCTACACCGGTTACTGGTGGAGCCCGGAGCGTCTGATGCTGCAACAGATGATCGATGCCTCCCAGGTACACGTGAACGGTGTTGTGCGTCTGAAGCTGTACAAAGGCAATGTGATCGTTACAGGTCGCAAGTCCGACGAATCGTTGTTCGATGCGAACATTGCGACCTTCGAAGAAGACGGCGGTGCCTACAACCAGGCGGACGCGGCGGGCTTCATCAAGCTCAACGCCTTGCGCATGCGCATTGCCGCGAACAAAGGCCGGAAGCTTTTCTGAGCCCTTTGAGCGTTAACCCCGCGCAGTGATGTGTGGCCTTGTCAGCGACAAGGCCACACATTCGAAAAAAGAAATGTTCCATTTGAATGTGCTGCGTTTTCTCGTGCGCTTTCAATTCCTTCCCGTTTTATCTCTCAGGTTGGGTCTCTACGCTACTGGTTGCCATGTGCCAGTGGGGTGTCATGTTCCATGATCGTCAGGTCATTCGAGCTCAAATTGTAAGACGCGCAGAACGTGCTGCCTTTTTTCGCGTGCTTGAAATTATCGAGCGCGCTCGCCTGCAGCAAAACCTCCGAATCCGCACACGTGATGAATACGATCGCACGGGCTCGTTTTCCCGGTTCGTCCTGAATGTTCTCAACTGAAAAGTTGATGACAGTTTTTTTACTGACTCCCCGCACGTCGACGATATAGAGGTCCTTGAGTCGCTTGGGAAAACGAATGTAATGCTCCATAGGTCGGGGTATGCGCAAACCTTCCTCGCTTGGCGCTTTGGCTTCGCGCGTCTGCGAGCGCTCGTTGCCCATGACTTTCAGGAAATGTTTACTCTTTTCAAAGTCGGCAGGCGCATAGAGTGAGCGGTAGTTGAAATTGAGCGTGGCGAAGAAAAGCAGCAGTAAATAAAAAGGGAAACTGATTAGAAACCAGACATAAATCTCTCGTTCCGAATCGTCGAGAAAGGGTAGGGAGATAGCCGCCGACGTTTCAGACAGTGTTGCGAATATGGCGATAATTGTCATGGGGTTGGTTATTCGTTGTTTGAGTTTGTTCATGATTTTTTCTCATCTGTTTTATCTTTTTCTCGTGGGTTTAGGGTTTTACAGGGCGCTACAGTGGTTCGACTGGCGCTCTGCTTCTTAGAGTGGGCAGGATTTTTTATAATAGTTGTTGGCTGACGTCGGTAAGGTTAGTTGTGAGGTGCGGTATTTTTAGAGTGAATTAAAAAGGTCTAAGTGTGGCGTCTTCTTTATCGTAATCTATTGCTGGATGAATTATAAATTGACTGCTCACATTTTTGTTAACGCGTTTGTTGTTGTGAGTGGATACAAAAACTATAAAAAATCGAAATATTACGAGACGATTTACACTTCAGAGGGGCTGTTCAGAAGGTTTTTTTGTAGGACAAATCTTCAATATTTGTAGGAATCGTCTCTCGGTGCAAGCAGGCGGGGGGGCTGCCATGCCATGGGCGAAACGACTAGGCTATTGTGCTGGTTCTAAAAATTCGAACAGCGAAATTGGACTTGCCCATGAATAAAGTGCTGATCGTGGATGATCACCCCGTCATTCGTCTTGCGGTACGTATGCTGATGGAGCGTCATGGCTACGAGGTCGTTGCCGAAACCGATAATGGCGTGGATGCATTGCAGCTGGCTCGTGACCATATGCCGGATATTGTCATTCTGGATATTCATATACCGAAGTTGGACGGGCTTGAAGTTATCGCGCGCCTGGTATCGACAGCAATGCCGATTAAAGTCCTGATTTTAACGTCGCAGGCTCCGGGGCATTTTTCAATGCGTTGCATGCAGTCTGGCGCGGCAGGATATGTTTGCAAACAGCAGGATCTTACTGAATTGCTTAGTGCAATAAAGGCTGTGTTGTCAGGTTACAGCTACTTTCCGAACCAGGCCTTGCACACCGTGCGTTCCAGTTTGGGAAATGCCAGTGAAGCCGACATGGTGGATCGCTTGTCCGGACGAGAAATGATGGTGTTGCAACAGTTGGCTCGAGGTAAAACCAACAAGGAGATTGCCGATGGAATGTTTCTCAGCAATAAAACGGTCAGCACGTACAAAACCCGGTTGCTATTGAAACTTAATGCGCGTTCGCTTGTTGACCTGATCGAGCTGGCACAACGCAATGGACTGGTGTGATTGATCTCGCGTTCATCAAAGTTTCGCACCTGGTAAAAAGCCTCCGTTTCGGGAGGCTTTTAGGTGTCATAGGTCAAAATCGTAATCGGCCAGTTGCTTCTGCAATCGGCGCTCCTCCAGCATATTGTCGATGGTACGGCGCTTGCTGAGGTTGGTCTTTGCCACTTCCACTACCGGTTCAGCGTCTTCGGCTTCAACGGCTGTGAAGTCTTCTTCTACGTCCAATTGCTCTTTGCCAGTGCTCATAGGTTAACTCCAGGCTAAGACTGCCGTTGGCGCCTCTTATAGCGATAATCTCCCTGCGGGTAAAAAAGATTTTTTCAATCGATGTATCAATAAAACCAATAGCGGCTCAATCGTCCGAAGTCTTGTGCTTGAATTCGCACAGATCTTCGATGCGACAGCTCCCGCAGCGAGGCTTGCGGGCCAGGCAGACGTAGCGGCCATGGAGGATCAGCCAATGATGAGAATCGAGCAAATATTGTTTCGGCACGAACTTCATCAGTTTGTTTTCCACCTCGACCACATTCTTTCCGGGCGCAATGCCGGTGCGATTGCTGACCCGGAAAATATGAGTGTCTACGGCCATGGTCAGCTGACGGAACGCAGTATTGAGCACGACATTCGCCGTCTTGCGACCCACCCCTGGTAGCGCTTCCAACTCCTCGCGAGTCTGCGGCACTTGGCCGCCGTGACGTTCCACGAGCAACCGACAGGTCTCGATCACATTTTTCGCTTTGCTGTTGAACAGGCCGATGGTCTTGATGTATTCCGACAACCCCTCGACACCCAACGCATGAATGGCCGCCGGAGTATTCGCCACCGGGTAGAGTTTGGCGGTGGCCTTGTTGACGCCCACATCAGTTGACTGCGCCGAGAGGATTACCGCGATCAGCAGTTCGAACGGCGAGGAATAGGCCAGTTCGGTTTTCGGTTCCGGGTTGTCTTCGTGAAGCCTGCGAAAAATTTCCAGCCGTTTTGCTGCATTCATGGACAGTACGTTTCTCCGAAGGAGGTCAGTGTGATGAGGTAGGACGGGCCCAAGCCTGCCAGGCAGCGATCAATAATCCGAGCAGGATGAAACCGCCGGGTGCCAGGGTGGCCAGACGTATCCCGCTTGTGCCGAGGATTTCACGCAGCAGTCCGAGGCCGACCATCAATGCGCCGAACAGGACGCACAATCGAAGGCGATCACGCCAGTTATTCTGGAAAAAACCGGAGTGGTCCAGAATGACGCACTGCAAGGCAATAAATCCTGAGTAGATTCCGAGGTGTTGGTGCCATTGCAGTGACCAGGCCCGTGCGGCAATTTCCGCGCAACCGGTCAACGTCGCCGCCAGCAACACCCCCGCCACCAAATGGGTCGCAGGCATCAAACGGGTTCGCACAGCGTTCATGCTCAGGCCGAAAGACAGGGTCACCACCATAAACATCAGCCACACGCCCAAAGCGGTCATCCACGAGCCCGTAGCACCGATCAATGGCGCGAGCATCAGCGAGTTCCGCAGTGACGATGTCTTATCCATGGCTGTCAGCCCCGATTAACGCTTGCCGATGTTCATCGAAATAGCGCAACGCATCATGGATCGCATTGATCGCCGCGCGGGAGGTGATGGTGGCCCCCGCTATCTGATCGAATTGCCCCTGATCCTTTTTCAGCGCCCAGCCATTGTTGCCGGTTTCCGCCAGAGACAGGCCGGAAAACACCTGAAGCCAGCCATTTGGCCATTCGGCGATTCGCGCACCCAGCCCGGAGGTTTCGGATTGCTTGAGCGTTTTAACGCCCAGCAACTTGCCATTGACGTCGATGGCGATCAGCAGCTCGAGAGTACCTGCGTAACCGGTAGTCTGGCTGCGTAGCAATATGGCGCTGGGTTGATCGGCTCTGGTCGCGCGATAGCCAGCCAGCAGAGTGCTGTTGGCCAATGTGGTGTCGGTGAGTGTGAGGGGCAGTTCCAGCGGTTGATTGTCGTAGCTGTCAGGCGAAAGCATATCCAGCAGCTTGCGACTGTCGATCAGGCGTTGTTGCGCGGCGATCCCCGGGGCACTGACATGCTGCGCGAAATACGTCGCGGCCATGCCCAGACCTGCAACCAACACCAGGATCACGCCACTCGTTGCTCGGTTCACGGCGCAATCCTTTCCTGTCTCGCTGTGACCAGCCGCTCCAGCGCCGGTACGCAGAGGTTCATCAATAGCACGGCAAACGCCACACCATCGGGATAACCGCCCCAGGTGCGGATCAAGTACGTCAACAGTCCCACGCCCGCACCGAACATCAATCGCGCGCCGGGGCTGTTTGGTCCGGACACCGGCTCGGTGGCGATGAAGAAGGCGCCCAGCATGGTCGCGCCGGTGAGCAGGTGAAACAGCGGAGACCCATTGGAGTCGGAGCCCGAACCGTTCCAGCACAACAAACTTATGACGAACAGGCTCGCCAGCATGCCGACAGGCGCATGCCAGCTGAACACCCGCCGTTGCAGCAGAAAGACGCCACCCGCGAGGAACGCCAGGTTGACCCATTCCACGCCACGTCCGCCAAAGTGACCGAACGCAGGGTTGCCCGCGAACAGTTCGTCCATGGTCAGGCTTTTGTTGATGCGCAGGCTGTCCAGTGCGGTGGCTTGAACCCAGGCATCCGGTGACTGGCCGGAATTAGAGCCGAAGATATGCTGCAAACCACCCACCAGGTCCATGCCGTGGGACGATGGCCAATGGGTCATCGGTTGAGGAAAGCTCACAATCACCAAGGCGAAGCCAAGCATGGCCGGGTTAAACGGATTGCTGCCGACTCCGCCGTACAGGTGTTTGCCCAATACCATCGAAAAGCTCGCGGCGCTGACGGTCAGCCACCAAGGGCAATAAGGCGGCAAAGCCAACGCCAGTAAGGTCGCGGTGACTAGCGCGCTACCGTCCCACACGTTCGCCGAAATTGGGCGCTTGCGCAGTTGCAGCAGCACCGCTTCAACGGCCAGCGCGCTGACAGCGGCGAGAATCAGATTGATCAATACCCCCCAGCCATACAGCCAAAACATCGCCAGCATGCCTGGCAGAGTCGCCAGCAACACCAGCTTCATGGCCTGCTGAAGACGCTCGTCGACCGGTTCAAGGGGTGGCATAACTGTCCACCAGGCGCTCGGCTTCATTCAACGCACGTTCCAATGCCTCGATCTGCTCCGGCGGCAACTCGCTGGATTGCGCCTTTTTGAGCTCGGCGCGACGCATGGCCAACTGGATTTTTGCACGATTCAACTCAGCATTTTTCGCCGGGGGAGCCGGCGTCGGCAGGGCCGCTGAACCGTCTTCCAGTGTTGCCAATGCCTGTTCGGCCGCCTCGAATTGCTGCTGCAGGATGATCAACTGCGACTGCTGATCGAAGGTGGGAGGGTGCCCAAACGCCTTGAGTGATTTATTCAACTGCGCGCGACTCATGGCCAGATCGATCTTGGCTTTTTTCAGCGCCGTGTCGGCGGTGGCAGCTTTTTGCGCCCGAACGCGTTCCAGTGCGGCCTGCACCGGATCGAGCGTCGAGGCGCTGGGCTGTGGCGCGGTTCGATGCGCACGGGCCTGACGCTCGGCCAGTTTCTGTTCTTCCTCACGATGCAAACGGGCATTACGCTGTTCGAAGCGACGCCGTGCGTGATTGCGTTTAACGGCTCGCGAGCGTTGTTCCTCAAGGCTGACGGCCAGACCGCCAACAATAGGCACCACCGTCGCCAGCGGCAGCGGACGCATTTCGATGCAATCTACCGGGCAAGGCGCTACGCACAGATCGCAACCGGTGCATTCGTCGATGATGACGGTGTGCATCAGTTTCGCCGCGCCGACGATTGCATCTACCGGGCATGCCTGAATGCACTTGGTGCAACCGATGCACTCAGCTTCCCGAATAAAAGCAATTTGCGCAGGCGCAGAACCGCGGCTGGTATCCAGTTCCAGCACCGGGACTTTCAACAGGTCGGCCAGGGCCGCGATGGTTTCACTGCCACCGGGAGGACACTTGTTGATCGACTCACCGCTGGCAATGCCTTCGGCGTAGGGTTTGCATCCGGGATGACCGCATTTACCGCATTGGGTCTGCGGCAAGAGGGCGTCGATGCGTTGAATCAGACTCATGTTTTGATCAGTCCGGTGAATCCGAGAAAAGCCACTGCAATCAGGCCGGCGCTGATCAGATCGATCGGCAGGCCGCGAAAGGGCAGGGGGACATCGTTATCGAGCGTGCGTTGGCGTAAATCGCTGAACAGGCTCAGCACCAGCCAGAACCCCAACCCTGCACCAAGGCTCAGCGCCGTAGCGTGGAAAAAACCCTTGTCGTCCTGAACGTTGATCAGCATTAACCCCAAGAGTCCGGCGTTGCCTAGCACCAGTGGCCAAAGCCCCTGGAATGAAAGCTGTGGCAGCAGTCGCGTCAACAGCGTCAGCAGCGGAGTTATCAACAGGACGTTGAGCGGCAGGAACACGAACAGACTCAACGATGTCAGCTCCAACGGCACCAACACCCCCTGATAGAGCGCATAACCGAGCACGCCGACCACCAGCATCAGGCTGGTCGTTGCAATGCCCAGTGCATGGACCTGTTGGCGCTGGGCGCCGAGCAGTGGATCGACGCCCAGCGGCCAGTGCAACACAAAGTTGTTGATCAGGGCAGCGCTGATGAGTGTAAGAAGCGTCTCGGTCATGATCGTCCGTATCCGAACATATTGCTGGTCGCCGATTACCTTGTAGGAGCTGCCGCAGGCTGCGATCTTTTGATCTTATAAAGCAAGATCAAAAGATCGCAGCCTGCGGCAGCTCCGACAAGGGGAAAGCCGGACCTGAGAGATAGTATGGGCCAGACATGAAAATCCCACAGGCGCGCCGGGCACGACTGTGGGATAGGGGTGTCGCGCAGACTTACTTGATGCGCTGACCTGGCTTGGCGCCACTGTCCGGGCTGAGCAGGTAGATCTCTTCACCACCAGGACCGGCGGCCATCACCATGCCTTCGGAGATCCCGAACTTCATTTTGCGCGGCTTGAGGTTGGCAATCATCATGGTCAGGCGACCGTCGAGCCTGGACGGATCCGGGTAAGCACTCTTGATCCCGGAGAACACGTTACGTTGCTCCCCACCGATGTCCAGGGTCAGGCGCAGCAGCTTGTCGGCACCTTCCACGTGTTCGGCTTTTACGATCAGGGCGACACGCAGGTCGACTGCGGCAAAGGCATCGAAATCGATTTCCGGCGACAGCGGATCCTTGGCCAGTTCGCCATCGGCAACGGGTGCAGCGCTGCCGGTGTCAGTCTGGCTGGCAGTCAGGTCTTCTTTAGAAGCGTCGGTCATGGCTTGCACCTTCACCGGATCGATACGGGTCATCAGCGGCTTGAACTCGTTCAGCTGATGGTTGCCGAGCAAGGTCGCGTGGTCGTTCCAGGTCAGCGGCGCGACGTTCAGGAACGCCTCGGCGTCTGCGGCCAGCAGCGGCAGCACAGGTTTGAGGAAGATCACCAGCTGGCGGAACAGGTTGATGCCGGTGGCGCAGATGGCCTGGACTTCTTCCTGCTTGCCTTCCTGTTTGTTCAGCGACCACGGTGCCTTGTCGGCGATCCAGGCGTTGGCACGGTCGGCCAGGCCCATGATCTCGCGCATGGCGCGGGCAAAGTCGCGGGCTTCATAGGCGTCGGCAATGCTTGGCGCAGCGGCCAGGAACGCATCGGTCAGCTCGGGCGCGGCGTTGGTGTCGACCATCACGCCGGCATTGCCTTTATTGATGAAACCGGCACAACGGCTGGCGATGTTGACGACTTTACCGACCAGGTCGGAGTTGACCTTCTGCACGAAGTCTTCGAGGTTCAGGTCCAGGTCGTCGACGCCACGACCCAGCTTGGCCGCGTAGTAGTAGCGCAGGTATTCCGGTGACAGGTGATCCAGGTAGGTCCGGGCCTTGATGAAGGTGCCGCGGGACTTGGACATTTTCTGACCATTGACGGTCAGGTAGCCGTGGACGTTGATGCCGGTCGGCTTGCGCAAACCCGCGCCTTCTAGCATGGCTGGCCAGAACAGGGCGTGGAAATTGACGATGTCCTTGCCGATGAAGTGATACAGCTCAGCGGTCGAGTCCTTGGCCCAGAACGCGTCGAAATCCAGGTCCGGGCGACGGGCGCAAAGGTTCTTGAAGCTCGCCATGTAGCCGATCGGCGCATCCAGCCAGACGTAGAAGTATTTGCCGGGCTCGTCCGGGATCTCGAAGCCGAAGTACGGCGCATCGCGGGAGATGTCCCACTGTTGCAGGCCGGCATCCAGCCATTCGGCGATCTTGTTGGCGACGGCGTCTTGCAGGGTGCCACTGCGGGTCCAGGCTTGCAGCATTTCCTGGAAGTCCGGCAGTTTGAAGAAGAAGTGCTGGGAATCCTTCAGCACCGGAGTGGCGCCGGAGATCGCCGACTTCGGATCTTTCAGATCGGTCGGGGCGTAGGTCGCACCGCATTTTTCGCAGTTGTCGCCGTACTGGTCTTCCGTGCCGCATTTAGGGCAGGTGCCCTTGATGAAGCGGTCGGCCAGGAACATTTTCTTTTCCGGGTCGAAGTACTGGGTGATCGAACGCTGGGCGATGTGCCCGGCGTCACGCAGTTTCAGGTAGATCTGACTCGACAGCTCACGGTTTTCGTCGGCGTGAGTGGAGTGGAAATTATCGAAGTCCACCAGGAACTCGGCAAAGTCGGCGCTGTGTTCAGCCTGGACGTTGGCGATCAGTTGTTCCGGGGTGATGCCTTCCTTTTCCGCGCGCAGCATGATGGCCGAACCGTGGGCGTCGTCGGCGCAGACATAGATGCATTGGTTGCCGCGGTGCTTCTGGAAGCGCACCCACATATCGGTCTGGATATATTCCAGCATGTGGCCAAGATGGATCGAACCATTGGCATAGGGCAGGGCGCTGGTGACGAGGATCTTGCGTGGCTCGGACATGGGGCTCGGCTACTTGATGAAACGGAGGTCGGCCACTATAAAGCGCCGGCGCATATTTTTCACCCCGTGTGCCTGTATCCAAATGCGCTGAATGTAAAAATCATCGTTACGCATGACTGCGGTGCAGGGGCGTTTTTGTGGCGAGGGAGCTTGCTCCCGTTCGGCTGCGCAGCAGTCGTATATCGATGGGGCGGCTTCGCCACCCAGCGGGAGCAAGCTCCCTCGCCACAGGACTGTGTTCACTGCAAATGATTGTCGGGCATGCCGTCCATGACCTAGAACGGTTAGGATACCCGCCTGATTTTCCAGTCTTGTTATCGGAGTTGCCCATGAGCGCCGTCAATCGCGCAGCGGTGGAAGCCGTCCTTCGCCAATACACCGACCCTTATTTGAACCAGGACCCGGTCAGCGCCGGGTGCGTACGCAGCATCGACGTCCAGGGTGATCGTGTCAGCGTCCGGCTGGAACTGGGCTACGCCGCCGGTCTGTTCAAAAGTGGCTGGGCGCAGATGCTGCAAATGGCCATCGAAGGCCTGGAGGGCGTTACGAGCGCCCGTGTCGACATCACCAGCGTCATCGCTGCGCACAAGGCTCAGGCACAGATCCCGGGCCTGGCCAACGTCAAGAACGTCGTGGCCGTCGCTTCCGGCAAGGGCGGTGTGGGCAAATCCACCACCGCTGCCAACCTGGCCCTGGCCCTGGCCCGCGAAGGCGCCAAGGTCGGGATTCTCGACGCGGACATCTACGGTCCTAGCCAGGGCATCATGTTTGGTATCCCTGAAGGCACCCGACCAAAGGTCAAAGACCAGAAGTGGTTTGTGCCGATCGAGTCCCATGGTGTCGAAGTGATGTCCATGGCGTTCCTGACTGACGACAACACGCCGATGGTCTGGCGCGGCCCGATGGTCTCCGGTGCGCTGTTGCAACTGGTCACCCAGACCGCGTGGGGCGACCTGGATTATCTGGTCATCGACATGCCGCCAGGCACCGGTGATATTCAGCTGACCCTCGCACAAAAAGTCCCGGTGGCCGGTGCCGTCATCGTCACCACGCCGCAAGACCTGGCGTTGCTCGATGCGCGCAAAGGCGTCGAGATGTTCCGCAAGGTCAACATTCCGGTGCTGGGTGTCGTGGAAAACATGGCCGTGCACATCTGCTCCAATTGCGGACATGCCGAGCATCTGTTCGGTGAGGGCGGTGGTGTGAAACTGGCCAGCCAGTACGGCGTCGAGTTGCTGGCGTCGTTGCCACTGGCGATGGCGATCCGCGAACAGGCGGATGGCGGCAAACCGACGGTGATCGCCGAGCCGGACAGCCCTATCGCAATGGTTTACCAGGAGCTCGCTCGTCATGTCGGCGCGCGGATCGTGTTGCAGGAAGCGGTATCGCCGGCGATGCCGAACATCACCATCAGCGACGATTGATTCAACGAACGGATCGCAGCCTCCTGTAGCAGCTGCCGAGGTACGAGGCTGCGTTGGGCTGCGTAGCGGCCCCCGAGGGCGGTCCTGCGGACACGCAACGCAGCCTCGTACCTCGGCAGCTGCTACACGAGACTGCGTTTTAAGTCTCGCTTAGATCCGCAACCCGCCATCCATCTCCAGAATCCGACCGGTGTAGTAGTCGTTCTCGAAAATGTAAGCCGCGGAATGGGCGATCTCTTCTGGCTTGCCCATGCGCTTCAACGGAATCCCCGCCGTCATCTTCTCCAGTGCTTCAGGCTTCATGCCCAAGGTCATTTCAGTTTCGATAAAGCCCGGTGCAATCCCCGCCACACGAATGCCATAGCGTGCCAGTTCCTTGGCCCAGGTCACGGTCGCCGCAGCGACACCGGCCTTGGCAGCGGAGTAGTTGGTCTGACCGACATTGCCAGCGCGGGAGATCGACGAGATATTGATGATCGCGCCGCCGTTCTTGAGCTCGACCATTTTGGCCGCGACTTCACGGGTGCACAGGAACACACCGGTCAGGTTGACGTCGATCACGGCCTGCCATTGGGCCAGGGTCATCTTGGTCATTTCGCCGTCTTTCACCTTGATCAGCAAACCATCACGCAGGATCCCGGCATTGTTGATCAGGCCATGGATCGCGCCGAAGTCTTCAGCCACCTGAGCGACCATGTGCGTAACCTGCTCTTCATTGGCCACATTGCACAGGTAGGCGCGGGCTTCGACGCCCTTGGCCTTGCACGCGGCGACCGCGTCATCGAGCTTTTCCTGGTTCAGGTCCACCAGCGCGAGTTTCGCGCCTTTGCCAGCGAAATACTCGGCCATGGAGCGGCCTAAACCCTGGCAACCGCCCGTGATAATGATTACTTTGTCAGTGAGTTGCATTCGCATGCCCCGGTAGTAGGTCGCAGTGGTCTTATTTCTAGAGGGCCTCTCGATCTGCACCTGATACCACCCGGCTGCACATGAGAACTGCCCCGATGGCGTGCTGGAACTATCACCAGGCGCCTGTCCGTTTTTACGACGGATTCTATATAAGGAGTCATAAATTGAGCGTTGAAGCGGCCAAGAATGCCCGAGAATTGCTTCTCAAGGAATACCGTGGAGTCTTGTCGACCCACTCCAAGGCCATGCCAGGTTTTCCTTTCGGATCTGTCGTTCCGTACTGCCTGGATGAGCAAGGCCGGCCGCTGATCCTGATCAGTCGTATTGCCCAGCACACGCATAACCTGCAGAAAGACCCGAAATGCTCCTTGTTTGTAGGCGAGCGCGGAGCCGAAGATGTGCAAGCCGTTGGTCGACTGACCTACCTGGCCGAAGCCGAGAAGCTCGAGGACGCTACCGCAATAGAGGCGGCAGCCGAGCGCTACTACCGCTATTTCCCGGACTCCCGGAACTATCACAAGGCTCACGATTTCGATTTCTGGGTGCTCAAACCCGTACGCCATCGCTACATCGGCGGTTTCGGCGCGATTCACTGGGTTGATCATCTGACCCTGGCCAACCCGTTCGCGGGCAAGGCTGAAGTAAGCATGGTCGAGCACATGAATGCCGATCACACCAAGGCCATTGCTCACTATGTAGAACTGGCGGGCTTGCCGAAGACCGAGCCGGCGCTGTTGGCCGGTATCGATACTGAAGGCATGCACCTGCGCATTGCTCAGACGCTCTACTGGCTGCCATTCCAAGCCCCGTGTAATACGCCGACACAAGTGCGGGAAGCCTTGGTTTTCCTGGCTCACGCCGAGCATTGGCCAAAAAATGAAGTGGCCGACGCTTGAATTCACGAAACGGCGACGTCATCTAGGGAAGACTGGCAAGGCATTCTTGCGTTGAGGAACCATTTGATGCGCCCTTTTTTATTGCTCTTTGTACTGTTTCCGGTGTTGGAGCTGTTCGTATTCGTCAAGGTCAGCGGTGCGATCGGGTTTTTCCCGGCCCTCCTGCTGGTCATTCTCGGCTCGATGCTCGGTGTATTCGTGCTGCGTATCGCCGGTCTGGCCACTGCGTTGCGTGCTCGTGAAAGCCTTAACCGCGGTGAGCTGCCGGCCCAGACCATGATCGAAGGGCTGATGCTGGCATTGGCCGGTGGTCTGTTGATCCTTCCGGGTTTCGTCACCGATGTGCTTGGCCTGATCATGCTGCTGCCGATCTCTCGTCGGCTGTTGGCCAATAAAATGCGCCAGCGCGCCGAAGAGCAGGCCATCCGGCAGCGTGCGTTCGCCGATGACCTGCAATCCCGTGGCGGTCCGGCCCCCCGCGAGCCTCTGGGCCGCGAGCCGAACGTGATTGAAGGCGAGTTCGAACACCGCGATCCCAAGTAACCGCTTCACTGCACGGCACCTTCGGGTGCCGTGTTCGTTTTTCGGGGTATCAAGGTAAAAAATTTTCGATCCCCGCTCTTGTAATAAGCTTATGCGCCCTTATGTAACGGTCACCGCAAGGTTTCTGGCATTCACGCCAGACAGACTTCCGCGTCTCGCTTGTCGAGCCGCACCCGGCACCGCCGGATTTGTTAAACCCGCCGGGACTACACCGGCCGATGAAAACCACAATTAGGAGAGATCGACAATGAAGCTTCGTCCTCTGCATGACCGCGTCGTCATCCGTCGCAGCGAAGAAGAAAAGAAAACCGCTGGCGGTATCGTCCTGCCAGGTTCGGCTGCTGAAAAAGCCAACAGCGGCGAGATCCTCGCTGTCGGTACCGGCCGCGTGCTGGAAAACGGTGAAGTGCGCGCACTGGCCGTTAAAGTGGGTGACAAGGTTGTGTTCGGTCCGTACTCCGGCAGCAACACTGTGAAAGTCGACGGCGAAGACCTGCTGGTAATGGCTGAGAACGAGATTCTCGCTGTTATCGAAGGCTGATTCCCCGCTCATTTTCCCGCTACTACAAAGTATTTAAGGAATATCGATCATGGCTGCTAAAGAAGTTAAATTCGGCGATTCCGCCCGCAAGAAAATGCTCGCCGGTGTCAACGTCCTGGCTGACGCAGTAAAAGCGACCCTGGGCCCTAAAGGCCGTAACGTGATCATCGAGAAGAGCTTCGGCGCTCCGACCATCACCAAGGACGGCGTTTCCGTTGCCAAAGAAATCGAGCTGAAAGATCGCTTCGAAAACATGGGCGCGCAGCTGGTCAAAGACGTTGCCTCCCGTGCCAACGATGACGCAGGCGACGGCACCACCACCGCTACCGTTCTGGCTCAGTCGATCGTCAACGAAGGCCTCAAAGCCGTCGCTGCCGGCATGAACCCGATGGACCTGAAACGCGGCATCGACAAAGCGACCATCGCTATCGTCAAAGAGCTCAAAGCCCTGTCCAAGCCTTGCGCTGACACCAAGGCAATCGCTCAGGTCGGTACCATCTCGGCCAACTCCGACAGCTCCATCGGCGACATCATTGCCGAAGCCATGGAAAAAGTCGGTAAAGAAGGCGTGATCACCGTTGAAGAAGGCTCGGGCCTGGAAAACGAACTGTCGGTTGTTGAAGGCATGCAGTTCGACCGTGGCTACCTGTCCCCGTACTTCGTCAACAAACCAGAGACCATGACTGCCGAGCTCGACGGTCCGCTGATCCTGCTGGTCGACAAAAAAATCTCCAACATCCGCGAAATGTTGCCAGTACTGGAAGCCGTTGCAAAAGCCGGCCGTCCACTGCTGATCGTTGCTGAAGACGTTGAAGGCGAAGCCCTGGCGACTCTGGTTGTGAACAACATGCGTGGCATCGTTAAAGTCGCAGCCGTCAAGGCTCCAGGCTTCGGCGACCGTCGCAAGGCAATGCTGCAGGACATCGCTGTTCTGACTGGCGGTACCGTTATCTCCGAAGAGATCGGTCTGAGCCTGGAAAGCACTACCCTGGAACACCTGGGTAATGCCAAGCGCGTCATCCTGTCGAAAGAAAACACCACCGTGATCGACGGTGCCGGCGTTGAGGCTGACATCCAGGCTCGCGTTCTGCAGATCCGTCAGCAAGTGGCTGATACTTCTTCCGACTACGACCGTGAAAAACTGCAAGAGCGTCTGGCCAAACTGTCCGGCGGCGTTGCAGTGATCAAGGTTGGCGCTGGTTCCGAAGTTGAAATGAAAGAGAAGAAAGCCCGCGTTGAAGACGCCCTGCACGCTACTCGTGCAGCCGTTGAAGAAGGCGTGGTACCTGGCGGCGGCGTGGCACTGGTTCGCGCTCTGCAGGCAATCTCCGAACTGAAAGGCGACAACGCTGATCAGGACGTTGGTATTCAGTTGCTGCGTCGCGCTGTTGAAGCGCCACTGCGCCAGATCGTTGCCAACTCCGGCGACGAGCCAAGCGTAGTTGTGGACAAGGTCAAGCAGGGTTCGGGTAACTACGGTTACAACGCTGCTACCGGCGAATATGGCGACATGATCGAAATGGGTATCCTGGACCCGGCTAAAGTGACTCGTTCGGCTCTTCAGGCAGCGGCTTCCATCGCCAGCCTGATGATCACCACCGAAGCCATGATCGCCGAGATCAAGGAAGACGGCCCAGCTGGCGGCGGTATGCCAGACATGGGCGGTATGGGTGGCATGGGCGGCATGATGTAAGCCAGCCTTACCCCTGTACTAAAAACCCCGCCTGCGAAAGCAGGCGGGGTTTTTTATTGTCTTTTACATGATCAAAAGCAAAAGATCGCAGCCGGCGGCAGCTCCAACAGTTGATCGCGGACCTATGTAGGAGCTGCCGCAGGCTGCGATCTTTTGATCTTCTGTCAGACGCCTACAGGTTCTGCTTTAGCAACCGCGTCAACCCTTGAGGCCGGTCGATAAAGAACGTAGTAATACGCCCCCAGACAAATCAGCCAGCAAAAAATCGCCGTCCACACATTGTGCGAAAAGAAGTGCGCGCCCTGCATCATCCGGCTTACGGAAAATACCGACCCCAGCGCAAACGCAAAGACAAACGCCTTGCGCGCCAGCTTGGGTCGACGATCACGCAGCACAAAGAACAGCGCAAACAACGTGAAACCCGTCGCCGCATGCCCACCTGGCCAGCAACGTCCAGGTTTTTCCGTGGCCGGGCGAGGGCTCAACAATTCGCTGTAGGTCTCATGTCCACCGAATTGCTCCAGGCTCCAGGGGCACTGAACCGCGGTCACCGCCTTGACCGGCGTGACAAAAGACGTCGCCAGCGCCAGCGACAGCACCAGGCACCCCAGCTCCCGCTTGAACGGTTTGAGCTTCTCCATGAAAAAAGAGCCGATGAAGCCGAAGATGGCCAGCACAGAGAAGGCAATGACCACTTGTTTGGCGCGGTCGTGCAGGATGTTTTCCAGGAAGTAACTGTGTCGTCCGACGAAACCACCGGCGACCGGGTCATAGAACAGGTTGGCCAGGGCCATGTCCAGGTCGGTCAGTTCGAGCAGCAGCAGAACAATTGCCGCGACAGCAGGAACCCCAAGGCACACCCAGAAATTGAGAGGGCGCGAGGTGGGGCGGGCAGTGGTGGACACCATGGCAATTCCTTGTTCTGTGAAGTGTTCTGTAAAGTGTTCTGAAGGCGCAGCCGCGCGGAGTTTGAACCGGATTCTGTCGTCTACGTGTGAATCGATAGTGAAAAAGTCGTCAAGGCTCGAACAGGCTTGTATGGCCAAATTACATCTGCACACAGTCCTAGCCCTGAGCCTGACTTGGCCTTAAGCTGCGCGGGCCAAGACGGCCGTCACTGTGTACGGAGGAGTTACCCATGCGAATTCTATTGGTTGAAGACAACCGCGATATCCTGGCCAATCTGGCGGATTACCTGGGGCTCAAAGGCTACACCGTGGATTGCGCGCAAGACGGTTTGTCAGGCCTGCACCTGGCGGCCACCGAGCATTATGACCTGATCGTTCTGGACATCATGTTGCCCGGTATCGACGGCTACACCCTGTGTAAACGCTTGCGCGAAGATGCCCGCCGCGACACGCCGGTGATCATGCTCACCGCTCGCGATCAACTGGACGACCGCCTGCAGGGTTTCAAGTCCGGTGCCGATGACTACCTGATCAAACCCTTCGCCCTGTCTGAGCTGGCCGCAAGAATCGAAGCAGTCATGCGCCGGGCTCAGGGTGGCGGTCGACGTACCTTGCAGGTCGGTGACCTGGCCTATGATCTCGATACCCTGGAAGTCACCCGCGAAGGTCGCTTGCTGAAGCTCAACCCGGTCGGCCTGAAATTGTTGGCCGTGTTGATGCAGAAAAGCCCGCACGTCCTGCGCCGGGAAATTCTCGAAGAAGCGCTGTGGGGCGATGACTGCCCGGACAGTGACAGCCTGCGAAGCCATGTCCACCAGTTGCGCCAGGTGATCGACAAACCCTTCGCCAAACCGTTGCTGCAGACCGTTCACGGTGTCGGTTATCGCTTGGCCGAGGGTCGAGATGGAGTTTAAACAGAGCCTTGCTCAACGGATCATCATTGCCTTTGCGCTGATGAGCGCGTTGGTTGCGGGCGCTTTCGCCATGGGCATTGTGGCGACGGTGCACCTGGTGGAAGAAAAACTGATCTCGGCAGGATTGGGCGGCGATCTACAGCGCCTGCTGCTGATGGACAGTGTCTCGGACTGGAGCCATCGACCGGAGCCGGACCAGCTGTTCTATTTCAGCGGTGGGCCTGGCGACTTCGACTTGCCCAAGGATTTGCGGCATCTGGAGCCTGGTTTTCACGAAGTGTTTCGCGAACAGCTGTCGTATCACGCAATGGTCGAAGTCGTCGATGGCCGACGTTACGTGCTGTTGCAGGATCAAAGTGATTTCGAAGAGCGTGAACGGGTGCTGTTTGCCGTCGTGCTGGTGGGCTTTGTACTGAGTCTTGCGTTGGCAGTATTTCTTGGCTGGGTGTTGGCGCGCAAAGTCATGGCTCCTGTAGTGCGACTGGCTCGCCAGGTGCGTCATCGCGATCAACTGCTGGGCCTGGCACCACCACTGGCACCTGACTACGCCGCCGATGAAGTGGGCGAATTGGCCGTGGCCTTCGACGCTACGCTGGGGCGACTGCGCCAGGCATTGACCCGGGAGCGACTGTTCACCAGTGATGTCAGTCATGAACTGCGCACGCCGTTGATGGTATTGGCCAGTTCCTGCGAGTTATTGCTGGTAAACCCTGGCCTCGATCAGCGCGGTCACGCCCAGGTGGAGCGAATCGCTCGCGCCTGCGAGGAAATGCGAGAGCTGGTGCAAACCTTCCTGATGCTGGCGCGTGCGCAACGCGAAGACGCCAGTCAGGCGCTTCAGCAAAACCTTGGCGAAGTGGCCGACGGGTTGCTCAATCTATGGCGCGAGCCCATAGAGGCGAAAGGTTTGAAGCTGATCTTTGAACCAGGTAACCCCGCAGACAACTGCTACAACGCCACACTGTTACACGCAGTCATGGGTAACCTTCTGCGTAACGCACTGCATTACACCGAATACGGCTTTATCCGCTTGACCCTGACACCTACCGGTTTCCTGGTCGAAGACAGTGGTGTGGGGATTCCCGAGGAAAAGCGCGAAGCGATGTTCGAGCCTTTCGTGCGAGGGACCGAGAAACGTGGGGAAGGTTTGGGGTTGGGACTTTCGTTGGTGCAACGGATCTGTGAAAACCAGGGATGGGTCGTCAGCTTGACGACCATGGAGCCCAATGGCTGTCGTTTCGAGGTCGAACTTCGACCTTCGGACCCGAGATGAGAAGATATTAAAAAGGGTGGTGGCCCATAGCCGCCACTCGATCCTGTAAAACTTCGAAATACATCCCCGATTTACATGACAAATCTTTCACAAAGTCATGACCTGACGCTGACATGGCGCTACCTAAGGTGGTCGTCATCAGCAGTTAGGAGACTTGATGATGGACAAGCCGATCAAACTTGATTTTTCCGAGAAGTATGACGATCAACATGCGCAACGGTATCTGCGCAAACACAAGGATGGCCTGGGCCGTCGCCTGTCTCACTGGCGTGACGAGCAAATGGCACGAAAGGCGCTGTCTCTGGTCGGAGAACCGGGGCTAGTCCTGGATCTACCCTGTGGCGCAGGACGTTTCTGGCCGTTACTGGCGGAAAAATCCAATCGGGCAATCATCGGAGCCGACAACTCCGAGTCAATGCTCAAGATCGCTATGAGCGCGCAACCTGCCGATGTGGTGAAACGGGTACAACCCTTGCACACATCTGCTTTCGACATCGCCTTACCCGATAACGCCGTCGACAGCATTTTCTGTATGCGCTTGCTGCACCACATTGGTGAAGCCGAGCATCGATTGGCCATTTTGCGTGAATTCGAGCGCGTCACGCGTGACAGCGTGATCATTTCACTGTGGGTGGACGGCAACTTCAAAGCCTGGAAACGCAAGCGCTCCGAGAGAACGCGTGGGCAAGAAGGTTACCAAAATAGATTTGTGTTACCAGCTGTTACGTTAGAGAAAGAATTTGAGCAAGCGGGTTTCCGCATCCAGGAACAACTGGATTTTTTACCGCTCTATGCCATGTGGCGAGTTTACGTATTACGCAAGAGGTAACAGGATGGCAGTGCAATGTGCACCAGAAACGGAGGTCGCTTCCGGCGATCGGTTCGACTATTTCTGGAATCAGCGCGGTGAATGGGTAGAAGAACCTAACGTGCGTCGCGGTGGTGAAAGCGGCGTTCAGCGTGTTCGGGGCAGCGACGGTCAATTGCTGTACGCCAAGCGTCAGACCGGGCATATCTACCGCAGCTGGCTGCACCCGTTCGGACGGCCGACCGTCTTGCGCGAACTGGATGCGCTGACCGGTTTGCGCAAGATCGGCGTACGCGTTCCGGAAGTCGTTTTCTGCGGAGCTCAACGGGATCCTGTGCACAAGTGGCGCGCCTTGCTGGTGACCAAGTCACTGGACGGCTTTGAAGAAATCGAACACTGGTACGCCGGCGGTGGTCGCGAGCGTTCTGGCGAGGCAGTGCACGACCGAGTGCTGAAAGATCTGGCCGACAATCTGGCGCGGATGCACAAGGGTCGCTGGCAGCACAGTTGTATTTACATCAAGCACGTTTTTGTCCGTGTCACGGGTGAAGGCGAGGCGGCCAAAGTAGAGGTCGCATTGATCGATCTGGAGAAGTGCCGACAGCGCCTGACGGCTCGCCAGGCAGCCGCCCATGACATGAAGCAACTGCGCCGCCACTCGTCGTTCAGCACGGCGGATTGGACAAAACTGGTCTACCTTTATGAGACGGCGTTTGGCAGCGCTATCAAGGGTTTATAGCAATGAAACTCGAAATTGCGCGAGGTGTGTTTCTGATAGGAGCCTTGGCAGTTGCTTCAATTGCGGTGGCGGCTTGGGAGCAGCCCCGCACGCAGGTCCTCAGTTCGGTGAGCGGCGACGCTCACTGTCCGCTGCCACGGGTCGCGAAAGCATCCGAAGCGTCCCAACCCGATCATGACCTGTTGCTGTTCATGTTCGGACTTTCCCAGGGAATGAGGCCGCAGAGTTGAACAAATTGAAGCCCAAATAAAAGGCCTCGCAAATGCGAGGCCTTTTATTTGGGCTTGAGGGTGGAAGCGGGTGAGCCCTGTAGCAGCTGTCGAGGCACGAGGCTGCGTTGGGCTGCGAAGCGGCCCCCGAGGACGGTCCTGCGGACCGTAAACGCAGCCTCGTGCCTCGGCAGCTGCTACAGGAACCAACCTGTTCCCACAGGGTTATGTGTTTTCCTTTGGCTTGTCAGGTTTCGCCAGCAACGTATACACGCACGGCAATACAAACAGCGTAAACAGCGTCCCGATCGACATCCCGGTGGCGATCACCATGCCGATGTCGAAACGGCTGACAGCCCCTGCACCCGTGGCAATGATCAGCGGCACCATGCCAAACACCATTGCCGCCGTGGTCATCAATACAGGCCGCAAACGAATCGCCGCTGCTTCTTCCACTGCCTCGCGTGCCGTCAACCCTTTTTCCTTGCGCAGCTGGTTGGCGAATTCCACGATCAGGATCCCGTGTTTGCTGATCAACCCGATCAGTGTCACCAGTCCGACCTGGGTATAGATGTTCATGCTCGACCACCCCAGGAACAGCGGAATCAACGCCCCGCAAATCGACAGCGGCACCGTCACCAGGATCACCAGCGGATCGCGGAAGCTTTCAAACTGCGCTGCCAGCACCAGGAAAATAATCGCCAGTGCCAAGGCAAACGTCACCCACAGGGCAGTGCCCTCCTGGACAAACTGGCGGGAGGCGCCGGCATAGTCGATTCCGAACCCCACCGGCGCTTCTTCCCGAGCGATCTGGCGCACAGTGTCGAGCGCCTCGCCCATGCTCACTAAAGGCACGCCGGACAAGCGCGCCGAGTTGAGTTGCTGGAACTGGTTGAGCTGTCGCGGTCGCGCCCGGTCTGTCACCGTGATGAGGGTCGACAATGCCAGCAACTCCCCCTTGGTGTTTCTTACGTAATAGTTGTTCAGCCAGTCCGGGTTATCCCGGAAAGGCCGTTCGACCTGGGCGATGACTTTGTAGCTGCGACCTTCAACGGTGAATCGGTTGATCTCCGCCTCACCCAGCAACGTTGCCAGCGTTCCGCCCAGGTCCTGCATCGACACGCCCATCTGTGCCGCTTTGGCGCGATCGATATCCACGACGACTTCGGGTTTGTCGAACGCGAGGTCGACGTCGATGAAGGCGAATTTGCCCGATTCCATGGCGCGTTTTTTTATCCGGCCCATTACCTCCGCCAGCATCTCGTAGTCATTAGCCGTGTTGACGGCGAATTGAAACGGCAAC
This sequence comes from Pseudomonas sp. LBUM1643, assembly GCF_059716215.1. Classification (NCBI taxonomy): domain Bacteria; kingdom Pseudomonadati; phylum Pseudomonadota; class Gammaproteobacteria; order Pseudomonadales; family Pseudomonadaceae; genus Pseudomonas; species Pseudomonas sp. LBUM1643. The sequence goes on along the minus strand of NZ_CP166813.1, from coordinate 5,190,861 downwards.
CCTTCGCCCGTGCCTGGCAAGGAGGGCAGGTTGAAACCAAAAACCTGTAGTCCGGAAATGTTCTCCAGCTTGGCCTGAACCTCCGGCAGGATTTCCATTTGAGTGCGGCTACGATCATTCCACGGCTTGAGCAGGAAGCCGCCAATGCCCGATTGCACACCGTCGAATCCGTTGATCTGGAACGAGGAGTAGTACTCGGGAAACTCCTTGAAAATGGCAATGAATTCGTCGGTGTAGGCGTTCAGATAGTCGAGGTTGGTGGGTTTCGGTGCGTTGGCCAACATGAAAATGATGCCCTGATCCTCGTCAGGTGCCAGTTCGGATTTGGTGAACTTGAGCATCACCGGAATCAGGCACAACACGATGACGGCGAACACCAGCACCACTGGCCGGGTATTGAGCGTGCCGTGGAGCATGCGCTGGTAGCGGCGTTTGAGACCTTCGAATATCCGGTCCAGTCGATGCGCCAGTCCGCTGGGATTCTCGTCGTGGCGCAGCAGCAAGGCGCACATCATTGGCGACAGAGTCAGGGCCACGATGCCGGAGATCACCACTGCACCGGCCAGGGTCAGGGCGAACTCCTTGAACAGGGCCCCGGTCAGCCCCGTCAGGAAGCCGATGGGGGCATAGACCGCCGCCAGGGTGATGGTCATCGAGACCACTGGCATGGCGATCTCCCGGGCGCCTTCGATGGCAGCATCCATCGGCGTCTTGCCTTCTTCGATGTGCCGGTGAATGTTCTCGACCACCACAATGGCGTCATCCACCACCAGGCCGATGGCCAACACCATCGCCAGCAGGGTCAGCAAGTTGATCGAGTAACCCATCATTTGCATGAAGAACATCACGCCGATCATCGACAGCGGGATGGTCACGACCGGAATCACCACCGACCGCAGGGCGCCGAGGAACAGGAACACCACCACAATGACGATCAGTACGGCTTCGAACAGGGTTTTCACCACTTCATCGATCGACGCCTGAATGAACAGCGTCGCGTCGTAGGCGATTTCACCTTTGAGGTTCGGCGGCAGCTGTGCTTCCAGCTCCGGCATGATCTTGCGCACCTCCTTGATCACGTCCAGCGGGTTGGCGCCCGGCGTCGCCTTGATGCCGATGTACACCGAAGGGGTGCCGCCAAAGGAACTGATGGTGTCGTAGTTTTCCGCGCCCATTTCCACCCGCGCGACATCGCTGAGCAGCACTCGGCTGTCGCCTTCGATCTTGAGTGGAATGGCGGCGAAGGCTTCAGCTGATTTGAGCTCGGTGTTGGCGTTGACACTGGTGACCACGTACTCGCCTTTCACCTCGCCGGCGGCGGAGAGAAAGTTGTACTGGCGCACCGCGTTGGTCACGTCGCTGGCGGTCAGACCGAAGCCAGCGAGCTTGACCGGGTCCAGCCACAGGCGCATGGCGAAGACCTGGTTGCCGAGAATCTCGGCCTCGGCCATGCCGGGCAATGTGGCCAGTTTCGGCTGGATCACCCGCGACAGGTAGTCAGTAATCTGCGGGTTATTCAGTTCCTTGCTAAAGAAGCTGATGTACATCAGCGCCGAAGCGTCGGCGGACTCCTTGCTCAGCACCGGGTCTTCAGCATCCTGTGGCAGCTGGTTCTTGACCTCGTTGGCCTTGGCCAGCAATTCGGTGAACAGACGGTCGGTGTTGGCGTCGATACGGGCGTGGATCGAGATCACCGAGAAATTCTGGCGACTGACCGACGTCATGTAGTCGATACCCTCGGCGCTCGCCAGGCTCTGTTGCATCGGTTGAGTGATGTAGCCCTGGATGGTCTCGGCGTTGGCCCCGGGGTAGGCGGTGGTCACCGTGATCAGGGCGTTTTCCATCTGTGGGTATTGGCGCAGTGGCAGCTTGCTCCAGGCCTGGAAACCCAGCAGGACAATCAACAGGCTGACCACGGTGGCGAGCACCGGGCGGCGGATGAACGGGTCGGTAAAAGCCATGGGAATTCCTTGATCAGTCCGCGCGCGGCGGGCTGTTCTGCTCGGCTAAAGTCTTGTCGTCGCTGATGGCAATATGTGCGCCGTTGTCCAGTTTGATCTGGCCGGCCGTCACCACTTTTTCGCCGTTCTGCACACCTTTGGTAATCATCACCAGCCCGTCACGGCGCTCACCGGTTTCGATGAAACGTCGTTCGGCGATGAGGACCGGTTGGCCCTTGTCGTCTTTTTCCGGCGTGCCGTCTTCGCTTTTCTTCTGTGCGACAACGTAGAGCGAATTGCCGTAGAGCGTGTAGGTAATCGCGCTTTCGGGGATGACGATTCGCAGCAGCGGGTCAGGCAGCAACACTTGCAGGCTGGCGAACATGCCCGGCAACAGTTTGCCGTCGGGGCTGGCCAAAGTTGCCCGAACCTGAACGTTGCGGGTGGAGTTCTCAACCTTTGGGTTGATCGCACTGATCAGGCCGGGGAAGGTTTGCGTCGGATAGGCCGCGACGATGATCTGCACGGGTTGGCCAACGGCGATCTTCGGCACCGACTGCTCGGGCACGAAGAAATCCACATAGAGGCTGCTGAGGTCTTGCAGGGTGGCAATCATGGTGCCAGTGGCCAGATAGTCACCGATGTCCACCTGACGAATACCGATGGTTCCACTAAAGGGGGCGACCATGCTTTTTTTGCCGAGTGCAGCCTTGAGTTGATTAACCGTAGCCTTGCTCTTTTTCTGCACCGCCGACAGTCGGTCGAATTCGCCTTTGGAAATGGCCTGACTGCCGACCAGTTGGCTTCCGCGCCCGTAATCGAGCTGGGCCAGCCCGAGGTCGGCTTGCGCCGTTTCCAGCAACGCACTTTCCACGGCGCTGTCGAGTCGCAGGAGAGGTTGGCCGGCCTTGACCTTTTGCCCTGACTCGAACTGAAGCTCGATAACGGTGCCGTCGGTCTCCAGGCTCAGGTCCACGCCTTGCAGCGCCTTGAGCGTGCCGACAGTGGGTAGACGGGCTTGCCAGGGTTGTTCGGTGGCGGTGGCCACGGCGACGCTTATTGGCGGTTTTGGCGCAGTGAAGCCTTGAATCATCGTGTAGATGGAAAAGGCTTTGTAGGCGGCCAGGACCAGCACAATTAGCAGGACAACACCCAACATGATCAGCATGCGGCGACGCAGCATATTTCCACTTCCTTGGAGAAAATCAGGGCATACAGTCCGGCACATTACTCCGAGTGGAGGGGTGTTTCCAACTGGCAGGTTTGACAGGTAACCATCACCCTGACCTGTAGCAGCTGGCGCAGCCTGCGTTCGGCTGCGAAGCAGTCGTGAAATCAGGCTTTGCGGTATATCCGGTATACCGAGGTGCCAGGGTTTACGACTGCTCCGCAGCCGAACGCAGGCTTCGCCAGCTGCTACAGAGACCGCGTTTACATGAGGTGAAGATGGTTATCCCAGAGCCCTGCAGGCAGCTCCAACGGTTTTGCGACCAGTTCGTCCTGGCGGCAATCGTAGTAGCGACAACGCCCCTGGCCGGAGGTCACGACGAAACCATCGGCCACTGCTCCGACTCCGGCGCAATCGGGAAGTGGCGCATCCAGGCGCACTTCGCCGCTGTCCAGGTCCCAGATGAAAAATCGATTGCCCCTTGGCGCGGTCAACGCGACCAGGCGCAATTCGCTGTGCACCGCAACGCTCGCGGTGTAGTGCCCCATCGCCTGGAGCTGGTGCTCAGGCACGGGGAAAGCCACGAACGGTTGACCGGGACGCTTGATCGCCAGCAACTCCGAAGATTCATGGGAAGCCCCCATGAACTGCTGGCCGGCGACGATGGTGCCGTCGCTGGCGATCCCCAGATGGCGCACGCTGTTCATCTGCTGGGCGAGGGTTTCCTTGCTGAGAAGGGTACCGTCGCGTTGCATCAGGACCAGGCTCGGTTCCATGGCATTGAGATTCATCTCGACCCGGCTTTCGGCCTCGGTGCGAATCCCGCCGTTGGCCACCACCAGGGTTTCGCCATCGGGCATCCATGACACCTGATGCGGGCCGATGCCATGAGTGGAAATCTCACCGCTGTGAACCAGGCGTTCACCTTCGAATTTATAAACGCCGAGCAAGCCACGGCCCGGATCGGACGTGTCGTTCTCGGTGGCGTACAACCAGTCGCCGCTCTTGTGAATCACTGCGTGACCGTAAAAATGCCGATTCGGCCGCGACGTCACGGTTTGCAGCAAGGCACCGTCACGCAGGTCGATCAAGTAGCTTTCGGTGCCCGGACGACGCGCGACAAACAGTGCAATGGGCAGCGTCGGATGATTGATGATGTCGTGGCAACGCTGGCCGACCTGGGTGGCGAACACCCGCGTGCCATCCAGTCGGTAGCCGACGGCGTAATGCTTGCCATCGGTATCGTCCCGCGCCGACAGCAATAGCGGGCTCTTGTCCTTTTGCTTGAACAGCGTCCAGCCGCCCAGTGTCACTGCTCCCAGCAGCAAACTACCTAAAGTCAGAGCCTGACGTCGCAGCATCGCACTTGCCCTCATCAGTCACCGTCGTTGGCATTGAAGCCCAGTTGAATGCCCAGGGCCTTGGCCAGTTCGCCTTCGTGCAGGCGGTGGACGACGTTGAGGCTGTCGTAGATATCGTTGAGTTGCTGACGGCCGGCATCGTCATTGAGCATTTCTGTCAGCGAGCGCTGGTTGCTGGCGAACAGTTTCAATGACGCCGCGTAGGCGGCATCGATCTTGTCGGCCAAGGGCTTCTGATCGCTTGGCAACAGGCCACGCAGACCTTTGTTGTCCACACCTTCCCACACGGATTTGGCGGCGGCGAGGCTGGCTTCGAGACCTGTCAGCGACGATTGGCTGCGCCATGCATCAGCCTGGAACGGTTGCGGCACGCCTTTGCTCTGACGGCCCATCGGGGTGCCGAGTTTTTTCTTCAGGGAATCGAGAGCGGTCACCTGCACGCGCAGCAAATCGGCGATGGCTTCGTGAGAATCGGCGTAGCGCTGGTTCGGGAACTTGCTCATCTGCGCGAGCATGCCGTCGGTGTTGTTCCAGCTTTTCAAAATGTCTTCGGCCAACAGTTTCTGGTGCTCGCCAATCGCTTTGAGCAATGGGCAGTACTTGGCTTTTTGCGCGTCGTTGGCGACGTCAGGCTTGCTGTCGAACAGGATGTATTCGTAGGCCGAGAGCCCTTGAACCACAACACTCGACTTGGCCAGGGCCGCGGCGTCGATCTGCGGTTGCGCCGTGACCAGTTGCTCGACCTGACGGCCGACGAGGTTTTTCTTGTCTGGCCAGAACTGCACTTGCCACGCCCGGTTGCCCTCAGCCAGCGGACCGATCAACAGCGGTTGCAGTTCGGCCCAGGCTTTTTGCGCGTGCAGGAAGTCGGCGCGAGCGGTGTCGAGGTCTTGCTTGCCTTCGCAATAGGCGAGCGCGCTGACGGCCAGTTGGCGGTCGGCTTCAACCCAGCGAGTGTAGGTCGGCAGGATCACGGATTTGGCGATCGCCGCCGACGTGACCGCTTGCGGATCCTGTGGCGAACACGCACCCAAGGCGAGTGCGGCAAGGCTGGTAAATAGCAGTTTGGGACGGAACATGTAGGGCTCCCGCTGATTGAACGCGTATTAAAGGGAATTCAAAAATGCCAGCAACGCGGCGCGCTGCTCGGCATTGAAAGACAAAACCTGTTGCTGCGCCGCTTTCGCCTCGCCGCCATGCCAGAGCACGGCTTCGAGCGCATTACGTGCGCGGCCGTCATGCAAAAACTGGGTGTGACCACTGACCGCCTGCGTCAGGCCCATGCCCCACAACGGTGGCGTACGCCACTCGCTGCCACTGGCCTGGAATTCGCTACGGTTATCGGCCAGACCTTCGCCCATGTCATGCAGCAGCAGATCGCTGTACGGGCGAATCACTTGATTGGCCAGCTCAGGTTCCGCGGCATTGGCGGCAGTGGTGTATTTGGGCGTGTGACAGGACTGGCAGCCGGCCTGGAAAAACAGGGTCTTGCCGGCCAGCACTTCGGGCGTGCCGACATCACGGCGCGCCGGTACGGCCAGGTTGCGGCTGTAGAACAGTACGAGGCGCAAAATATTGTCGCTGACTTCCGGCTCGCCCTCGGGACCGTTGCCGTTGGGGGCCTGCTTGCAAGCAGTTTGCATGTCGGTGCAGTCATCAATCGGCCTCAGACTCGTGGTGAGGCCCATGTCACCAGAAAACGCGTGAACATTTTGTTGATTGAGATTCGGTTGGCCGGCTTTCCAGCCAAATCGGCCAAGGACGGTTTTCTGTTGGGCGTCATCCCAGACCTGGTTCGGGCGTCCGCTGACGCCTTTGTTGTCTTTCGCCTGAGCCTCGGCGTTGGCCAGGATTGCCGATTCGGGAATGGCTTCCAGCAGTCCCAGGCCAATCATCGGCGGGGCGACACGTGCGGAAAAACGCGTGTCGGGGTGCATTGGGCCATAGCCGAGCTGAGTGATCTGCAGAGTCGGCTTGCGCAGTTCGATTTCGGTGCCGTCCTTGAAGCGAATCGTCACCGGCGTGTAGTCGACACGCACTTTGCCTTCCGGGACTACGCCGGGCACCGACATGTCCTGGAACTGCCCGCCGTAGACGGGCTCGGGAACCACTCCCAGTTGCTCGATGACGTTGGCATACGCCGGTGCATCGGGAATCGACAGCCTTACCAGCATTGAAACGGCATTCGACGCGCCGGGCGCAGGCGGATGACCGCGGCCGTCCTTGATGTGACAGTTCTGGCAGGCGTTGGTGTTGAACAACGGGCCGAGGCCATCCCGCGCGGTGGTGGTCGAGGGGGCGATCACCCAGGGATTGCGGAAGAAGCTGTTGCCAACGCTGAAATCCACCCGCCGTGAGGGCGGCAGATTGGCGGACGGCAGGGAAAAGGAATTCTGATCGGTCTTGCGCACGGTCGTGCTGCCACCGGACCGGGCTTCACCGGGTTCGGCCTTGGTAAAACGGGGGGCGTCATCGCAGGCACTCAGGCCCAGGGCCAGAAACAGTGCGGAAAAGCGAAGAAGCAGCGGGGGCATCAGACATCCTGCAAGACGAGCAAAACAAGGGCGCAAAGTCTAACAGGGCAGGGGGGATTGAATAAGAGGAATTATCGTTTGGTTGATGTGGGGCATGGTTTATTTGGCCAACACCATCCCTGTGGGAGTGAGCCTGCTCGCGATGGCGGTGTGTCAGTCGCCAGCGATTTCGACTGATACACCGCCATCGCGAGCAGGCTCACTCCCACAGGGATCGGTGGTTGGCAGGCAAGAAAAAGGCGACCCGCAGGTCGCCTTTCTGTTCAGCCAGCGTTGATCAGAACTCGTGATCAGCGTTGTCCGGGTTCAGGTCGCTGATGCCCAGTTTGCCAGCGGCCGCTTCGATCGAACCGGTCTGCTTGACCAGCGAAGCGATGGCGTCGCGGACGATCTGGTTGCCTGCGGTGTTGCCGGCAGCGATCAGCTGGTCGTAGTGCTCACCCTTGTTGGCGTGGTCAACGATGACCTGCATCTTGGCTTCGGTCGCGGCCAGGTCAGCTTTCAACGCGGTGTCGGCGGCTGGGTCGGCTTTGGCCACCAGTGACGACAGGCTCGCGCCGGTCATTTTGGTGCCGTCCGTGCGGGTGTATTCGCCCAGGTATACGTTACGAATGCCTTTGGCATCGTAGAACTGCGAATTGTGCGTATTGTCGCTGAAGCAGTCGTGTTCGTCTTCCGGGGAGTTGGCTTCCAGGGAAACCTTCATGCGCTCACCCGCCAGTTCGCCCAGGGACAGGCTGCCCATGCCGAACAGCATTTTGCGCAGGCCGGATTGACCCGGTTCGGCTTCCAGAGTGGCGCGGTAGTTGTCGGCCACGTTCGGCTTCCAGTTGCCGACCATCTCTTCCAGGTCGCTGACCAGCAGCTGGGTCACGGACTTCAGGTAGGCACGACGACGGTCGTTGTGGCCGCCAGTAGCGCCGGCGCCTTCCAGGTAGTCGGACGCTGGACGATTGCCAGCGCCAGGGCCGGTGCCGTTCAGGTCCTGGCCCCACAGCAGGAATTCGATCGCGTGGTAGCCGGTGGCAACGTTGGCCTCGGAACCGCCCAGCTCGTTCAGGCTGGCGAGTTTTTCCGGGGTGATGTCCTTCACGTCGATCTTGTCTTCGCCGACCTGAACTTCGGTGTTGGCGATGATGTTGGCCGTCGCGCCCGGGTTACCCAACGCGTGTTCGTAGGATTTGTCGACGTAGTCAATCAGGCCTTCGTCCAGTGGCCAGGCATTCACCTGACCTTCCCAGTCGTCGATGATGGTGTTGCCGAAGCGGAAGACTTCGCTCTGCAGGTACGGAACGCGAGCGGCGACCCAGGCAGCCTTGGCGGCTTTCAGGGTGTCGGCGTTCGGTTTGGCAAGGAAGGCGTCGACGGCGGTTTGCAGGGTTTTCGCGGTAGATTCGGCATCGCTGTAAACGGCAAAAACCATGTCGGCATAATGGGCGACAACGGCTTTGGCAGCGGCTTCGTCGACTTTACCGGCAGCGGCAGGTGCAGCAGCCGGGGTGGCTGGAGCGGTGGTGCTGGCGGCTGGAGTCGGCGCTGGTGCCGCGGCGTTCTTGTCCTTGCCTTCGCCACAACCGGCGAGGGAAATAGCGATGGCCAACAGACTGGCGGTAGCCAGAGGCATACGAATCATGGCGAACATCCTGCTTCGAGAGGGGGTGGAATGGCGCTGTCAGCGCGCAAAACTGCCACATAATGCAAATCTTTCGCATTATGTGTAAAGGGTTGTAGGTGGAAATATTTCTTATTCGCGCGAAGAAGTGTGGTGCATTTAAAAGATCGCAGCCTCGTTTTACTCGACAGCTCCTACAGGGTGTCCGCATAGAAACGTGTGCGGCTGTAGGAGCTGTCGAGTGAAACGAGGCCGCGATCTTTTGACCTTCTACAAAATAGCCGCATTGCTGCGTTGCGCCTGCTTCAGGTAGGCGCTCAGTTCCCGGGCCGGCAGCGGCTTGCTGTAGAAATAGCCCTGACCCTCGTGACACCCCTCGGAAATGATGTAGGCCTCTTGCTCGGCGGTTTCCACGCCTTCGGCAATGACCTGCATGCCCAGACTTTTGCCCAGCTGGATGATGGCCCGGACGATGGTTGCATCGTCGTCATCGTCCAGCAGGTCCTGAACGAAGCTCTTGTCGATCTTGATCTTGTCCAGCGGCAGGCTTTTCAGATAGCTGAGCGACGAGTAGCCGGTGCCGAAGTCATCAATCGCAATCAATGCACCGGAGCGACGCAGGCTCAGCAGGTGTTGGGCGGCGGTGCTGATGTCTTCCATCAGGCCGGTTTCGGTGACTTCCAGTTCCAGACTGCGTGGCGGCAGGCGGTACATCTGCAGCAGGTTGTTGACCACTCGCGGCAACTCGGCATGGTGCAACTGCACCGTCGACAGGTTCACCGCCATGCGCAGGTCGATGAAACCCTGATCATGCCATTCGCGCAATTGCTTGCAGGCCTGATCCAGTACCCATTCGCCAATGGCGATGATGGTGCCGTTCTGTTCGGCCAACGGGATGAACAGGTCTGGCGGCACCAGCCCATGCTCGGGATGCTGCCAGCGAATCAGCGCTTCGACGCCCACTACACGGTTTTCCCGGTAGCTGATCTGCGGTTGGTAAACGAGGTAAAACTGGTCACGGGTCAGGGCGTCGCGCAGGTCTTTTTCCAGTTCGCGACGACGACGCATCTCGGTGTCGACACTGGCGATGTAAAACTGATACCGATTGCGCGAGCGGGACTTGGCCAGCGTCATGGTCTGTTCGGCTTTTTGCAGCAACTTCTCGGTGCTGTCTCCGTCCTCAGGGAATAGGGTGATACCGATGGTGGCGCGCAAACGAATTTCCTGGTGACCGAGGGCAAACGCCGCTTCCAGATCGTCGAGGATACTTTGGGCCAATTCAGCGGCTTCATAAGGCTGTTCGATGTCGGCCTGGACCAGGGCGAACTGATCGCCGCCAAGACGGGCGAGGGCGCCGAGTCGACCGCTATGTCCCCGCAGACGATCAGCCAAGGCGAGCAACAGTTGGTCGCCGGTCTGGTAGCTGAATTGTTCGTTGATGCTTTTGAAGTCATCGAGTCCGACGCACAGCACCGCCACCCGTCGTTGCAGTTTGCCGGCGTCGACCAGGATCTTGTCCAACTGGTGCTGAAGTTGCTGGCGGTTGGGCAAGCCGGTGAGGAAATCGTACTGGGACATGCGCAGCAGGCTGTTTTCAGCTTCATGGCGCAGGTGCGTATTGCGCTCGATGGACTCGAGCAACTGGTTCGCGGTGTTGATCCAGATACCCAGTTCGTTTTTCTCGTGACCCTTGAGTTGCGGGATCTTGTGCGCGCTGGGGCGATCCGGGTTGATTTCAGTCAGGTGTTCGATGATTCGCGACAGGGGCTTGGTCAGCAGCCAGTGATAGACCAGGTACAGCACCAGTCCCATGGCCAACGCGCGTAGCACGCCCGAGATAAAGATGATGACCGAGCTGACGATGAAACCCTGGCCATAGGTGGCGGTGTCGAGGGTGATGCTCAGGTCGCCGTAATACTCGCTGTACGGGCCGCGACCCACCAGTTGGGTGGTGAAAGTGCGTTCCTTACCGAGGATCAGGTCGGTCAGCCAGCGACTGTCGGACTGCTGCAAGTCACGGGACTTTTGCGCGAGCATGGCTTCGTTGGGATGGCCGATGGAGGCCTGGCGTACGGCGTCGTCCTGAAACAGCCCTTCTATCACCTGCATACCCATTTCGCGGTCCAGGCTGTAGACGGCCTGGGTCGAAGGGTCGCGAAACATGTCGAGGATGCGTTCGGCATCATTGGCCACGGCCTGGCGTGTTTTATAAGCATCGAAAACGATCTGCGCGCAGCTCAAGACTACGCCGACGATCAATGCCGACAGGAGCACGACCCGGAGCAACTTCACCGACAAGCTGTTCTTGAGTTCCAGCTTCAAAAGGCTATTCCTTGTTCCGTGCGAGTAGCATCAAGTTGCCATGAGTATTGGCAATCCGGTGATGTCAGTCAAAGGGACATTCATCCACAGGAGATTTTGCCTGCAGCTTGGCCGATTTGCGGTTGTCTGAGGTCTTTTCCTATTCGTACTGTGTCGGTAGTCGGGTCCCTGAACTTGAGGGGGGGCGAGAACTATTTTCCTTTGATTGATGGTAGACGGGTGTGGCGGTGGGGCAAGGGGGCAGCGGCTGGTTTCATTGTGCGAAATTGGCGGTGTACCTGCCTCTTGCGGATATACCTCGATCCACTGTTGGAGCTGGCTTGCCAGCGATGTCGGTCTGACAGCCGACCCTTTTTTTGCAGGACAAGTACCCAAAAAGGCTCGCCCCAAGCGTACGGCACCTCGCTTAGGCTCGGTGTTCCCTCGCTCCGGTATTCATCTGGGGGCATCGCCTACGGTCTGCTTCGCGACGACCTCCTCTCGATGTGTGCGGCTTCGCCGCACGGCGCTTCGCGCCTGACCCCCAGATGAACACCTCCACTCGGCCTCCCGAAGGGGCGGGCAGGTCAAAAGCCAGATCAAGATCAGAAGCTTGCAGGCGAGCTAATGCTCGGCCTTGAGTGGTGAGGGGCGGGTGGTGGGTGTTGGTTTGTTTTTGATCCCTGTAGGAGCTGTCGAGTGCAACGAGGCTGCGATCTTTTGCCCCTGTCTTTAAAAGATCAAAAGATCGCAGCCTCGTTGCACTCGACAGCTCCTACAGGTGCAAGGTTATTCCGGGATCTACTGGCATAACCCATAAAAAAACCCGGCTAAAAAGCCGGGTTTTTTTGACTGGTTTCGATCTTAAGCGGTGAAGGTTTTGCCTTCGAACTGCTCAGCCACGAATTTCCAGTTGACCAGGTTCCAGAACGCTTCGACGTACTTCGGACGAACGTTGCGGTAGTCGATGTAGTAGGCGTGTTCCCAGACGTCGCAGGTCAGCAGCGGGGTGTCGCCGTTGGTCAGCGGGTTGCCGGCGCCGATGGTGCTGGCCAGGGCCAGGGAACCGTCAGCCTTTTTCACCAGCCAGCCCCAACCGGAACCGAAGGTGCCGATGGACGTCTTGCTGAACTCTTCCTTGAACTTGTCGAACGAACCGAACGCGGTGTTGATGGCTTCAGCCAGTGCGCCGGTTGGTTGGCCGCCGGCGTTTGGCGCCAGGCAGTTCCAGTAGAAGGTGTGGTTCCAGACTTGAGCGGCGTTGTTGAAGATACCGCCCGAGGAAGATTTGACGATTTCTTCCAGGGTTTTGCCTTCGAACTCGGTGCCTGGCACCAGGTTGTTCAGGTTCACGACGTAGGTGTTGTGGTGCTTGTCGTGGTGGTATTCCAGCGTTTCCTTGGAAATGTGCGGCTGCAGGGCATCGTGTGCGTAAGGCAGCGGCGGCAATTCGAAAGCCATGATGATTCTCCTAATCAGGTCAGTTGCGGTGAGCGCAAGGCCGATCACGGGCGGCCAGACAAGCGCCGGGGGAGTTTGTACTCTTTGCGGCGCATCGGATCGGATCATAGCACCGGGGGTGCGGCATAACCACGCAACAACTGTGTGGAATAGAGGTTCCAGAGCTGTTTGGAATATTCAGGCGCTGGTTATCAGTTGAAAGGCAACGGTGAACATCATCACCGCCACCAGCAGGTCGAGGATTCGCCAGGTGCTCGGTCGGGCCAGCCACGGTGCGAGCCACGCAGCCCCCAGTGCCAGGGTGAAAAACCACAGCAATGAGGCACTCGCTGCGCCCACCACATAAGCCCCGGGCTCGGTCTGTTGCGCGCCGAGGGAGCCGATCAGCAGGACCGTATCCAGATAAACGTGCGGGTTGAGCAGGGTCACGGCCAGCGCGCTGAGCATCACCGCCCGAAGTGAGCGCACCGTCTGGTTTTCACCTTGTTGCAGGCTCTGTTTCGAGCAGGCTCGGCGCAGCGCGAGGCTGCCGTACCAAATCAGGAACACCGCCCCACCCCAGCGAGCGACCGCCAGCAGCGTCGGGTTATGCGCGAGGACCGTCGCCAGGCCAAAGACCCCGGCCGCCACGAGCAATGCATCGCACACCACGCACAGTGCCGCCACCGGCAGGTGATGTTCACGTCGCAGGCTTTGCGCCAGTACAAAGGCGTTCTGCGTGCCAATCGCCATGATCAGCCCCGCGGCCACCAGCAGGCCGTTTACATAGCTTTGCCACATAAAAAATTACTCCGCGTTGGCTGCCAGATCCCGTAACACGCCCATGGCGCGCTCGGCGTCGGCCTGGCCGACAAACAAATGGTCGTGGTAATAGCCGGCAATCACGTTGCAACTGATCCCTGCCTTGCCCAGGGCAGTGGCGAAGGCGGCTGTCAGGCCGACCGCTTCCAGGGCCGAGTGCACGTTGAGGGTGATCCAGGCGGCGACGTAATCGAAGTTGAAACCTGCCCGTTCGGCGTGGGACTTTTCCAGTATGACCGTCAGGCCTTCCTGCTCGCGAAAGCTGCCGACGATCTCAAGCCCCGCCGGCAACTGGCCGTCGCGCAGGGTGCAGAACACGTATTCGCCGGCGTTGAGTTGCGGGCTCATGCTGCGCAGCAGTGTTGCCAATGAAGTTTCGCCAGCCATGTGGAGTGTTCCTTGTTCGAGAGTTCTTGCTGGGCATTCTCGTCGTGAACGTTGTATAAGAAAAACCAATCATACTGATCGCTCATTAGGAAAACTGATGTTCGACTATAAATTGCTTTCTGCCTTGGCCGCCGTGGTCGAGCAGGCCGGTTTCGAGCGCGCCGCTCAAGTGCTCGGTTTGTCGCAATCGGCGGTGTCACAACGCATCAAGCTGCTGGAGGCGCGGGTCGGCCAACCGGTGTTGGTGCGAGTAACGCCGCCAGCGCCGACCGAGATTGGCCGACGCTTGCTCAACCATGTGCAGCAGGTGCGCTTGCTTGAGCGAGACTTGCAAACGCTGGTGCCGGCGCTGGATGAAGAAGGTCTGCCCGAGCGCCTGCGCATCGCGTTGAACGCTGACAGCCTGGCAACCTGGTGGGCTGAAGCGGTGGGCGAGTTTTGTGCGCAACAACATTTGTTGCTGGACCTGGTGGTCGAAGATCAAACGGTGGGTCTCAAGCGCATGCGCGCGGGCGAGGTGGCCGCGTGTGTCTGTGCCAGTGAGCGTCCCGTGGCAGGTGCGCGCAGCGTGCTCCTCGGCGCCATGCGTTACCGGGCGTTGGCCAGCCCTGCGTTCATTGCCCGGCATTTTCCCGAAGGCGTGCGCGCCGAACTGTTGTCCCGAACGCCAGCGCTGGTGTTCGGTCCGGACGATTTTCTGCAGCACCGCTACCTGGCTTCGCTGGGCGTCGATGGCGGTTTCGAACACCATTTATGCCCATCCTCCGAAGGCTTCATTCGTTTGACCGAGGCCGGTCTTGGCTGGGGGCTGGTGCCTGAATTGCAGGTGCGCGAGCAACTGGAGCGCGGTGTTCTGGTGGAGTTGTTGCCAGATAAGCCCATCGATGTGCCGCTGTACTGGCATCATTGGCGCAATGGCGGTCAGTTGCTGGGGTTACTGACCGATCAATTGGTGCATTCATCCAAGCAATGGCTGGTGCCGTTGGACTGACGGGCAGCGTCAAGACACACGCATTACGCAAAACGAAACACATCGGAGCTCTACATGAAAATTCTGGTCACCGGCGCAAGCGGCTTCATTGGCGGGCGCTTTGCGCGTTTCGCGCTGGAGCAAGGCCTGGACGTGCGGGTCAACGGTCGCCGGGCCGAAAGCGTCGAACACCTGGTGCGTCGTGGCGCCGAGTTCATTCAAGGCGACTTGAGTGACCCGGAACTGGCCCGTGATTTGTGCTCCGATGTCGAAGCCGTCGTTCACTGTGCCGGCGCAGTGGGCTTATGGGGACGCTATCAGGACTTTCACCAAGGCAACGTCCAGGTCACTGAAAACGTGGTCGAAGCCTGCCTGAAACAACGGGTCCGGCGATTGGTGCATTTGTCTTCGCCGTCGATCTACTTCGATGGCCGCGATCATTTGGGATTGACCGAAGAACAAGTCCCCAAGCGCTTCAAGCACCCCTACGCCGCCACTAAATACCTGGCGGAACAAAAGGTCTTCGGCGCCCAGGAGTTCGGACTCGAAACCCTGGCGCTGCGCCCCCGATTCGTGACCGGTGCGGGTGACATGAGCATCTTCCCGCGCCTGCTGAAAATGCAGCGCAAAGGGCGTTTGTCTATCGTGGGCAATGGCCTGAACAAGGTCGATTTCACCAGCGTGCAAAACCTCAACGAAGCCTTGCTCAGCAGCCTGCTGGCCAGTGGCTCGGCGTTGGGCAAGGCGTACAACATCAGCAACGGAACGCCGGTTCCGCTGTGGGATGTGGTCAATTACGTGATGCGCAAGATGGAAGTCCCACAGGTTACCCGCTACCGTTCCTTTGGTTTGGCCTACAGCGTGGCGGCGCTTAATGAAGGCGTTTGCAAGCTGTGGCCGGGCCGTCCCGAGCCGACCTTGTCGAGACTGGGTATGCAGGTGATGAACAAAAATTTCACCCTGGACATCAGCCGCGCCCGGCATTATCTGGATTACGATCCGAAAGTCAGTCTCTGGACGGCTCTCGATGAATTTTGCGGCTGGTGGAAGGCCCAGGATCTTCACTGACAGCCCCGTCACTGAACCGAGTTCGGGGTTCAGGGTCAATCGATGCTGCCGTGGGGTTTATACTGCGGCGCATCAAGCCATCACCGCGTTTCACAAAGGTTGACTCAATGTCCATGCGTAACGATGCCAACGACGACTTCGATGATGTACCGAGCCTGCGTGCCGACAGCCTCGATGACGATGATTTTGTACCCGCCGCTCGCCACTCGGTGCATTCGCGCCCGGCACCCGTGGTCAAGGTCAAAGGCCCGAGCACCGGTCCGCTGTGGGCGTTGGTCGGTGCTTTGTTCTTTGCATTCGCCGGCCTTGCCTGGTGGAGCTTCCAGCAGATTTCGCTGATGGAACAGCAGTTGGTGGCGACCCAGGAAAGTTTTGCGCGCATCAGTGAAGAAGCGGCGGGGCGCTTGCAGGATATCTCCGGCAAGGTGGTCGCCAGCCAGACCAATGTCTCCAGCGATAGCGAGGCGTTGAAGCTGCAGATCAAGCAGCTGGAAAGCAAACTCCAGGATCAGAGCAAACAGCAGCAAGGCGTTGTCGGTCAGGCCTCGGATCTGGACAAGCGCCTGGCCCAGATGACGGCGCAAACCGCCGAACAGGACAAGCGTCTGGCGCAGGCCACCACGCTGGCTACCGAGCAACAAACCCTCAATACACAGTTGCAGGCTCAGCTCAAAACGTTGAGCAGCGAATTGGCCGCGCTGAAAAGCGCACCGGCTGACACCAGCAAAATCGATGCGCAGCTCAAAAGCCTTGGCGCCGATATCGCGGCGCTGAAGAAGCAAGGCAACCCGAGTGCGGCGATCGAGCGCCTGGAACAGGACATGATTGTGCTCAAAAGCGAGCAGGACAATCGTCCGGCCGCGAGTTCGGGTGGCAACACGGCGGAATTCGATGCCTTCCGCAGTCAGGTCAGCCGCAATATCAACACGTTGCAGGCGCAGATCCAGACGCTGTCAAAGCAGCTCAACGCGCGGCCATAAAAATCGGAATTTGAAGAAGGGGCTTTTCGTGGCGAGCGAGCTTGCTCGCGCTCGACTGCGCAGCAGTCGCAAATTATCCCTGCGGTTTAGCTGAAGAGCCGGGGTGAATGATTTGGGGAGGCTTCGCCACCCAGCGCGAGCAAGCTCGCTCGCCACAAAAGCTCACTCGACAGCAAATCTTCGCTCCATCTATTTCTTCGTGTTTTTCCTGAATACTCCTACATATCCTCATCCCGTCTACGCTCTTGAAACACCAACAGGAACGAGGGATGCGCAATGGGGGTTTTGCATAGATTGGCGTTGCTGGGGGCTCTGCTGTTACTCGGCTTGAGCCAGGCACACGCTGCCGGAACGGAAAAAGACGACAGCAAGGCCGCCATCGCCTTGCTGGAAAAAGCCCTGGCCTATTACCACGATAATGGCGACAAGGCCTTCGCCGCGTTCAGCCGCCAGGGTGAGTTTGTCGACAAGGACCGTTACGTGTTTGTGGTCGACACCAAGGGCGTGATGCTCGCCAGCGGTGGTCCGTCTTCAGCGTTGATTGGTCGAGATGTGTCAGATGTCCTCGGCCCGGACTTGCAGAAAGCCTTCAAGGACGCCTTGAGCGTGCCTGAAGGCAATGGCATCCAGCAGGCCGAGTATCGCTGGCAGAACTGGAACGACGGCAAGATCGAGCGCAAGCACGTCTACTACCAGAGGATCGGCCAGCGCATTCTCGCGGTAGGTTATTACCTGCCACGAGCGTCGGCGGAACAAGCCATGGCGCTGCTGAACAAAGCAGCAGGCGACCTGGCCAAGGACGAAAAGGGCACGTTGACCGCGATCAACTCCCTCAAGGGCGGTTATTTGCAGGATGACCTGTATGTCTTCGTGGTGGACCTGGACACCCAGCGCTATGTCGCCCACGGCACCAACCTGCGATTGATCAACACCGATTTCAGCAAGATCAAGGACCCCGACGGTAAACCGGTGGGCGAACCGATTTTGGCGCTGATCGCCAGGCAGGATTACGGTGAATATGAATATAAATGGAAGAACCCGGTAACCGGGAAGGTTGAAGCCAAGCATGCCTATTTGAAGAAGGTCGGGCATTTCCTGGTGGCGGTGGGGTATTACAGCCCTTGAGGGTAAGTGACTGATAGATCGCTACCGCGAGCAGGCTCACTCCCACAAGATCATCATCGATCACGGTTTTGTGAACGATTGAGATCAATTGTAGGAGTGAGCCTGCTCGCGATAACAGCGACTCGGTTCCCTCTACCGAACCTTATCCTCACGCCCCCGCAACACCGCGTTCGGCATGGCAATCGCCGCCGCCAACCCCAGCAACGACACCGCCGCACTCACCAGCAGCAAATGCTTAAACGTCATTAGCAACTCTGCACGCAAGGCGTCCTGCGCCTCACCCGGCGCGGCATTCAAGCCATCGAGCAAGACATTCCCCGAATGACCTTCAGTGATCAGCGTGGAGCCAGCCAGGTGAGCGAAATTCGAATCCTGCAACAAGGCCAGCAGCAGCGCCGACATTAACGCGACACCCACGGCGCCGCCGAGGGAGCGAAACAGGTTGGTGGTGCTGGTGGCAACGCCGATGTCCCGTTGCTCCACCGAGTTCTGCGTTCCGACCAATGAGGTGGGGAACTGCATGCCACTGGCAATCCCGCTGAGCACCATGAACAGGCTGCTCCACATCATTGCCTGTGGAGGGCTCAGGGCCATGCCGACGATCGAGATCGGCATGAGCGCGGCGCCGCCCAGGATCATTGGCTTGTAGCGACCGGTCACCGAGGTCCGGCGTCCGGCGAAATAAGCACCAATCGGCAAACCGATCGCCAGCGGCAACAGGTGCAGAGCCGCGCTGTCTGCCCCGGCGCCGGTGACGCTCTGAAAGCGCAGCGGCATCAGTACGATCAACGAGATCGCCTGGAAACTGGTAAAGAAAATCGTGCACCAGCAGAGGATTGCTGTGCGGTTGGCAAACAGATGCATCGGCAGCAATGGCTCCCGCGCCCGGCGTTCGTGCCAGACGAACAGCGCCAACACCAGCACCGCACAACCGAGCAGACCGGTCACTTCGCTGCTGCGCCACGCATAGCCCTGGCCAACCTGGGTGATGCCCAGCAGCAACGCGGTCAAACCGATGATCATCAGCACGGTGCCGAGGTAATCGATGACCGGTTTGCGTTGTGGCACCGGTAACCCGACCAGCGTGCGATGGGCCACCAGCCACGCGATCAGACCCAGCGGCAAGTTGATCAAAAACACCCAGCGCCATGACAGGTACTCGGTCATGTAACCCCCCAGCATCGGCCCGGCCACGCTGGCCACGGCGTACATGCTGCTGAAGTAACCCTGGTAACGACCGCGCTCGCGAGGTGGCACGATGTCGCCGATGATCGCCTGGCTGACCGACACCATCCCCCCCGCGCCAATGCCCTGAAGAATCCGCGCCAGCACCAGTTGCTCCATGCTCTGGGCCACGCCGCAAAACAGAGAAGACAGTGTGAACAATCCCATGCCGAACAGCATCAACTTGCGCCGACCGTACAGGTCGCCGAGTTTGCCGTAGATCGGCACGGCCACCGTCATCGCCACCATGTAACCGGAAATCACCCAGGCCAGCAGCGAGACGTCCTTGAATTGCGCGGAGATGGCGGGCATCGAGACCGCCACGATGGTCTGATCCAGCGCGCTGAGGAAAATCGCCAGCATCAGGGCAATCAGCACGCTTTTAATGGCCGGCTTGGGCGTTTCCGGCTGCTTGAGATTGGTCACGGTAAAACCTGCGGGCAGTGAATGACCCGCCAGCCGCCAGGCCCGCGGGGATGCTCGCAGTGTAAGTCGATAGCAAGCTATTCGATAGCCTCGTAGGGGAGGCCGACGTAATTTTCTGCAATGGTTCTGCGACCCGCCTCGGAGTCGACAAAGTACGCCAGCTCCGATTCGGTGATGCGCTGGCTGAACGCGTCCTGATCGTCAAAACGGTGCAGCATCGACGTCATCCACCAGGAAAACCGCTCGGCTTTCCACACCCGGCGCAGACAGATCTCAGAGTATTTCTCGAGCAAGTCCAGGCGTCCTTCGCGATACACCTTCAACAGAATATTGAACAACGTACTCACGTCGCTGGCGGCCAGGTTCAGACCCTTGGCGCCGGTGGGCGGAACGATGTGCGCAGCATCGCCGACCAGAAACATCCGACCGTATTGCATCGGTTCGACCACAAAGCTGCGCAGCGGGGCGATGCTTTTCTCGATCGACGGCCCCGTGATGAGGGCGTCCGCCAGGGCAGTTGGCAGACGGGATTTGAGCGTCTCCCAGAAACGCTCATCGGACCAGTCCTCGACCTTGTCGTCTGCCGGAACCTGGAGGTAATAACGGGTGCGGGTGGCTGAACGCATGCTGCACAGGGCGAAACCCTGCTCATGGCGGGCGTAGACCAGTTCTTCGTGGACCGGAGGGGTGTCGGCGAGAATCCCCAGCCAGCCGAACGGATAAACCCGTTCGAATATATTCAGGCAGGTGGCGGGAATCGATTGCCGCGCCACACCATGGAAACCGTCACAACCGGCAATGTAGTCACAATCGAGCCGGAAGGTTTCGCCGTCCTTGTCGAACGTGATGTACGGCTCCTCGGTTTTCATCCCGTGCGGCACAACGTTGCTCACGCCATAGAGGCTCGTGGCGCCGGCGACCTGACGAGCGGCCATCAGGTCTCGCGTGACCTCGGTCTGGCCGTAAACCATCACGGTTTTACCCCCGGTCAGCGCTTGCAGATCAATGTGCACCTGACGCCCGTCGAGTGCCAGGTCGAACCCCGTGTGGACGAGGCCTTCGGCGTCCATGCGTTGACCCACGCCAGCCTGACGCAGCAGCTCTACCATGCCTTGTTCAAGGACGCCGGCACGGATTCGCCCGAGCACATAATCCGGGGTCTGGCGTTCGAGGATGAGGGTGTCGATGCCAGCGTTATGCAGCAGCTGGCCGAGTAGCAATCCAGACGGACCGGCGCCGATAATGGCGACTTGGGTTTTCAGCGTTTTCATTGTTTTTATGGCTCGCAAGCTTCACGCGACCAGGGTCGGTGAATGATTTTTATGGATCGAGTGCTTGCATTTTTCACTTGCGAGTCGGTCAATTGAAGGGGAAAACTGAGCTGAAACCTGTACATTCTGCCAATCGGTGCGATTATCGCCCACCACTTCTCCGAGGCCTGATTGAAGTTATGAACAAGCCTGCCCTGCCTTCTATACCGGTGTTCAAGCTTTACGGAGAAAGCCTGGACTGGCCAACACCTGACTTGCTGCACTGTGAAACCATTTCCAGGCGCAGCCGTGAACATCAGTGGGAGATCAAACCCCACCGCCACGCCGATTTATGCCAGTTGCTCTTCGTTTTCAAAGGTCAAGCAGAGCTTGAAATAGAAGGCAAACGCACAAAGCTCACTGAACCGGCGATCCAGATCCTGCCGCCCTTATCGGTACACGGCTTCCGGTTTTCCGAAGACGTCGAAGGGTTTGTCGTGACGCTGGCCGCGCCGTTGCTCAGTCATCTGCAAGCACAGCTGGGCAATTCCCTGCAGGCGCTGGCACACGCCGACAGTTATCCGGCAGGCAAGGACAGCGACTACCTCAATAGCCTGTTTTCAGCATTGCAGGACGAATACACCGGCCATCAACCGGCGCGCGAAATGCTCATGCATTCGCTGGTCAGCGTGATCCTGGTGTGGGCCAGCCGGCAGGCGTTGCAGCGGCGGTCTGCCAGCCAGCGTCCGCAGCGCGCGCGGGAATACCTCAACGGGTTTATCCAGCTGGTGGAGGAGACGTATCGCCAGCACGTCAAGGTTGAAGACCTTGCGCATCGGCTGGGAATTTCCGTGTCCCACCTCAACGGCACCTGCCGCGAGCTGGCGGGACAACCGGCCTTGCAGATCATGCACGAACGGCAACTGCTGGAGGCCAAGCGCCTGCTGACCTATACCAGCATGACCATTTATGAAATGTCCGATGTGTTGGGGTTTTCCGATCCGACCAACTTCACGCGTCTGTTTCGGCGCAGGGTCGGGATCTCACCCAAGGCGTTTCGCGACCGTTTGAAGGCCGATCAGGACAGCGACACCTGACACCTTTCGCTAGCGAAGGGCGTTGAGGGTCGCGTTGTGGGGAATGCAGCGCTCGAAGTTACAACTCGCGTATTCGCGGGGCAGTTGCCGCAGCTGTTCGACCCGCCAGGCAGCGGTGCCATAAAGTGCCAGCGTCGCGGCGCAGGTGACGAAAATGGCGAGGTATCTTCTTGTTTTGATGTTCATGGCGTTGACCTCTGAACGAATACCCATGGGTATTACTTTCAGCATAGGCCAGTCGGGGTGGGATGCCAGTCAAACATCATGCGCATGTAGCCCGACATTCAGAACACTGATGAACCCGCTCCCACAGGTTGGATATCCTACCGTTTCATGGATTACAGCCCTAGAGCCCTACATCCCACTCAGGCTCTTGCGGAAACCTCAGCACCAGAAAATCCAGCAGGCTGCGCAGCGTTGCCGGCATGTGTTTGCGTGAGGCATATACCGCGTAGATGTTCATCTGCCGAGGCTCGGCCCGGGGCAACAGGCGAATCAGCTCACCGCTGTGAATGTGCACGCCAGCCTGATAAGTCGGCAGCATCGCCACCCCGGCGCCTGCCAGGGTGGCGCGCAGTAGCGTGCTGGCTTCGTTGGCGCTGATGTTGCCTTGCACTGGCACCGACACCGGCTCACCGTCCTGCTCGAAATGCCACAGGCTTTTGCCAAAATAGGAATGGGTCAGGCAATTGTGCTGGTTGAGGTCCTCGACCCGTTGTGGCGCGGGGTGCTCGCGCAGGTAGTCCGCAGAGGCGCAGATCACCGAGCGACAGACGGTGAGTCGTCGGGCGATCAGGTTGGGGTCCAGGTCGTTGCTGGTGCGAATGGCCAGGTCGATCCGCTCATCCACCAGGTTCACCGTCCGGTCGAGCATCTGCATGTCGATGCTGACGCCGGGGTAGCGCTTGACGTACGCGGCCATCGCATCCGCCAGTTGCGCCTGTCCAAACGAAGTACTGACACTGATGCGCAGCGAGCCGCGGGGGGCATCGTTCGGCTCGCTGACAGCGGCTTGCATGTCACTGGATAGTTCGAGTAGTTGCCGACAACGGGGCAGGACCTCGCTACCGGCGGCGGTCAGGCTCAATTTGCGCGTGGTGCGGTGCATCAGGCGCGCGCCGACCCAGTCCTCCAGTTCCGCCAGATAGCGCGACACCACTGGCCGCGACAGGTCCAGATGATCAGCGGCGGCGGATTGACTGCCAAGGTCGACCACCGTGACGAAAACACGCATTGCTTGAAGACGATCCATGATTTGCCCGATTTCAGAAACAAACTATGTCTCAGCATCGCATTTTTTGTACTGAGTCAGGCAACTAAGCTCTGTTCCCTACACGGCACCGGCCAAGCTAGGCCATCGACAACGGAGCAACACATGATCGGCTTCACTTCTCTCAAACGTATTTTGCTGGCAACGGCCGTGTTTGGCTTTGCCGCCCATGTGTCGGCGGCTTCGACTCTGACCCTGGATGTCTACAACCCAGGCGACAAGGCGATTTTTCCGGTGACCTCGGTGCTGGTCAGTGGCGAGAAGGACGCGATCCTGGTGGATGCACAGTTCGGCCAATCTCAGGCCGAGCAAGTGGTCGAGAAAATCCGCGCGAGTGGCAAGCAACTGACCACGATTTACATCAGCCACGGTGACCCGGATTACTACTTCGGCCTCGACACCCTGACGGCTGCGTTCCCGAACGCCAAGGTACTTGCGTCGCAACCGACCGTGGATCACATCAAAAAAACCGTCGACGGCAAACTCGCGTACTGGGGGCCGAAAATGGGCGCCGACGCGCCGGCCAAAACCATTGTGCCGGGCGTTCTCAAGGGTGACAGCCTGATGCTTGAGGGGCAGAAGTTGCAGGTGCTGGGTCTGGACGGCAAACAACCGGATCGCAGCTTTGTGTGGATCCCGTCGATCAAGGCCGTGGTCGGTGGCGTGGTGGTCGCGCAAAACATTCACGTCTGGATGGCCGATACCCAGACGGCAGAGTCCCATGCCGATTGGTTGGCTACGCTGCACGCCATCGAAACCCTGAACCCGAAAACCATCGTGCCGGGTCATTACCTCGGTGAAAGCACGCGCTCACTGGCTGCGGTGCAGTTCACGGCCGATTACATCAAGGCTTTTGATGAGGAAACCGCCAAGGCAAAAGATTCGACCGCACTGATCGCCGAGATGAAAAAGCGCTACCCGACACTGGGTGAAGAAAGCTCGCTGGAGCTGAGTGCGAAAGTCGCGAAGGGCGAGATGAAGTGGTGATGAGGTAGCCGGTTTCTGCGGGCTGAAAAACTTTTGTGGCGAGGGAGCTTGTCGGACCGCCGCACCGTCCCGCTCGAGTGCGCAGCGCTCGCAAGATTTCGGGGCCGCTGCGCAGCCCAGCGCGAGCAAGCTCGCTCGCCACAGGTAGAGCATCAAGTTATTCACTGGCATGTCGAGCATCAAGTTATTCACTGGCATGTAGCGCATCAAGTTATTCACTGAGTCGGAGAACGTCATGAGCAAAATCGCAATCATCGGTGCCACCGGTCGTGCCGGTAGCCAACTGCTGGAAGAAGCCTTGCGTCGTGGTCATAGCGTTACTGCTATCGCCCGCGACACTGCCAAGGTGGGTCCGCGTGAGGAGGTGATCAGTCGCAATGTCGATGTGCTGGATGCCAACGCATTGCAGGCCGCCGTGGCCGGGCATGACGTGGTGATCAGCGCCGCGCATTTCGCCACGATTCCGGCCGGTGCGGTCATCGGACCGGTGAAAAATGCCGGGGTCAAACGGCTGCTGGTGGTGGGCGGCGCCGGGTCGCTGTTGATGCCGGACGGAACTCGCGTGATCGACAGCAAGGGCTTTCCTGAGGCATACAAAGCCGAAGCAAGCGCCGGGGCGTTGTTTCTGGAAAACCTGCGTCAGGAAAAGGATCTGGACTGGACGTTTGTGTCGCCATCGGCAGAGTTTGTCGAAGGCGAGCGCACCGGCACGTTTCGAATCGGCAAGGATGATTTGCTGGTGAGCCGTGAAGGCCGCAGCTGGATTACCTTCGCCGACTACGCAATTGCGATGCTGGATGAAGTGGAAACTCCGAAGCATTCGCGCCAGCGGTTTACGGTCGGATACTGATCCAGTAACACCGCCATCCCTGTAGGAGCTGTCGAGTGAAACGAGGCTGCGATCTTTTGATTTTGCTTTTTAAAAACAAGATCAAAAGATCGCAGCCTCGTTTCACTCGACAGCTCCTACATGGTCCTACGCGTTAAGCAAATCGTGTGCGACAGCTCAACGCGATTGAGCCTGCTCCACCAACCACCCCATCAACTCGCGCAGTTTCGGCGAAGGCCCCGGCTTTTCCGGGAACACCAGGTAATACGCCAGTCCGGTTTTGACCTTCAGTTCAAACGGCATGACCAACCTTCCGGCGCTCAAGTCATCGCCAATCAACGACCAGTCTCCGATCGCCACGCCAGTCCCTTGGGACGCCATCGACATGGCCAGGTCCAGGGTTTCGAAATGCTGACCCTTACTCACATTGTTCAAGCGCACATCAGCGGTCGCCAGCCAGGCTTTCCAGTCTCGCTCATCCCGTGTCGGGTGCAGCAGCAGGTGCTGTTCCAGGTCATCCGGGATGCGCAACGGCACTGACCCTTCAAGCAGCGGTCTGGAACAGACCGGCGTCAGCTGCTCATCGAACAAGTGAAACGAGGCCAGCGCGCTGTCTGGCGGCGCACCGTACATCACAGCTGCATCGAACTGTTCGCGGTGGAAATCCACGCCGTGTTTAACCGTGGTGGTCAACTCCACCGGCACGTCCGGACGCTCCCGTTGCCATTGCAACAGACGCGGTAGCAACCAGCGCATGACACAGGTCGGTGCCTTCAGTTGCAGGGTTTCGCGCTTCGCGCCGATTTGCTCCACGGCCTCGTCGATCAACCCGAAAACCTGCTGCACCCGTGGCAGCCATTCCCGTCCTTCAGCGGTCAGTTCCAGGCCGCGTGCCTGACGAATGAACAGTTCATAACCCAAATGATCTTCCAGCCCGGCGATCTGCCGGCTCACCGCGCCTTGGGTGATGTGCAGCTGTTCGGCGGCACGGGTGAAGTTGCAGCACTGCGCGGTAATCCAGAACGTGTGCAGCGCCGGCAGGGGAGGCAGTCGTTTCATTGGGATCCAAGGTATGACGTGAGGACATGGCTAGTATGACTTTTTATCCATTGTTGAGGCGAGGTGTCGCCCGTTCAATGAGGCCATCCCTGGACCTGCCTGCGCATCATAAACATTGCACAGGTCCGGCGTCTCAAACGAACAAGAAGGGCAAACACATGGCGACGTGCGGCGAAGTATTGGTCAAGTTACTCGAAGACTATGGGGTTGAGCAGGTGTTCGGCATTCCCGGGGTTCACACCGTGGAGCTGTATCGCGGGCTGGCCCGTTCGAGCATCAACCACGTCACTCCGCGTCACGAGCAGGGCGCCGGCTTCATGGCTGACGGCTATGCACGCACCAGTGGCAAACCCGGCGTGTGCTTCATCATCACCGGCCCCGGCATGACCAACATCACAACAGCGATGGGCCAGGCCTACGCCGATTCGATCCCGATGCTGGTGATCTCCAGTGTGCAATCGCGCAGCCAGTTGGGTGGCGGTCGCGGCAAGCTGCACGAGTTGCCGAACCAGAGCGCGCTGGTCGGTGGCGTGGCGGCGTTCTCCCACACCCTGATGTCGGCGGCTGAATTGCCGGGCGTTCTGGCCCGTGCTTTCGCGTTGTTCCAGGCGGGTCGCCCGCGTCCGGTGCACATCGAAATTCCGCTGGATGTGTTGGTTGAAGACGCCGACGATTTGCTGACCAGCGTGCCGGTGCAGATTGATCGCGCCGGTGCTTCGCCGTCCGCCGTTTCGCGCATGACCGACTTGCTCGCGGGCGCCAAGCGTCCACTGATCCTCGCGGGTGGCGGCGCCATTGACGCTGCCGCCGAACTGACTGAATTGGCCGAGTTGCTGGACGCGCCTGTCGCGCTGACCATCAATGCCAAAGGCATGCTCGAATCCGCTCACCCGTTGCTGATCGGTTCGACCCAGAGCCTGGTCGCTACCCGTGCGCTGGTCGCCGAGGCCGACGTGGTGCTGGCCATCGGCACCGAACTGGCCGAGACCGATTACGACGTCACCTTCGCCGGTGGTTTCGAAATTCCGGGCAAGCTGCTGCGCGTTGATATCGATGCGGACCAGACCGTTCGCAACTACCCGCCGCACGTCGCCCTCGTCGCCGATTCACGCCATGCGGCCCAGGCGTTGCTGAGCGCGCTGTCGCACAAATCCCTGGCTGAGCGCCGCAACGATTGGGGGCAGGTTCGTGCCGCCCGTCTGCGTGATGAATTGGCCGCCACCTGGGATGCCCCGACGCTGGCGCAAACGCGCTTCCTCGAAACCGTCCTGCACGAACTGCCGAACGCCGTGTTCGTCGGCGATTCGACCCAACCGGTTTACACCGGCAACCTGACATTCAACCCTGAGCGTCCGCGCCGCTGGTTCAACTCGTCCACCGGTTACGGCACCCTCGGCTACGCCTTGCCGGCTGCCATTGGCGCCTGGCTCGGTGGCAACGTTACAGCGGGCGCGCGTCCTCCGGTGGTGTGCCTGATCGGTGATGGTGGCCTGCAATTCACCCTGCCGGAACTGGCCAGCGCCGTTGAAGCGCGCACGCCGGTGATCGTCCTGTTGTGGAATAACCAGGGCTACGAAGAGATCAAGAAATACATGGTCAACCGTGACATCGAACCGGTGGGCGTGGACATCTATACCCCCGACTTCATCGGTGTGGCCAAGGCGCTGGGCTGTGCGGCCGAGGCGGTCAACGGTGTCGAGCAACTGCGCGCCGCTCTGCGTGTGGCCAGTGATCGTCAAGGCCCGACCCTGATTGAAATCGATCAGACAGCGTGGATGCAGGCGGTGTCGAAATGAGCTTCGCTTTGACATTACCGACCACGCTTGATGGTCTGTTCATCGACGGCCAATGGTCGGCCGGCCCTGAACACCTGCGCGTGATAAATCCGGCAACCGAAGCCTTGTTGACCACCGTTAATGGCGGCGATGCGCACTCGGTCGATCAGGCCGTCAATGCGGCAGCCAACGCGTTCAAAGACTGGTCGCAAACCACCGGCGCCGAACGTGGCGCGGTCCTGCGCAAGATCGCGGCGGGCGTGCAGGCCGGTCGTGAACAACTGATGCATCTGCAGTCCGGCAACAACGGCAAGCCGCTGTTCGAAGCGGCCATCGACGTCGACGATGTGATCACCACGTTCGAGTATTACGCAGGGCTCGCTGAAGGCCTGGACGCCAGGCAGGACAGCGCCGTAGAGCTGCCGAGTGACGAATTCAGCGCCCGTGTGCGCCGCGAACCTTGCGGTGTCGTCGGCCTGATCGTGCCGTGGAATTTCCCGATGGTGACCACCGCGTGGAAACTGGCGCCGGCCCTGGCTGCCGGTTGCTGCGTGGTGCTCAAACCGTCTGAAGTGACGCCGCTGCCGGAGCTGGAACTGGCGGCGATCATTGCCCAAGCCGGTCTGCCCAAGGGCGTGTTCAACCTGGTCTGCGGCACGGGCCTGGCGGTAGGCGCACCGCTGTCGGTCGATCCGCGCGTCGCCAAAATTTCGTTCACCGGCAGCAATGCGGTCGGCGTGCAGGTCATGCAACGCGCGGCAGAAACCGTCAAAGGCGTGAGCCTGGAACTGGGTGGCAAATCCTCGCTGCTGGTGCTGGCCGATGCCGACATCGAACTGGCAGTGGAAGTGGCCTGTGGCGGCGGTTTCTACAACGCCGGGCAGATGTGTTCCGCCACCAGCCGTGTGCTGGTCGCCGATGAACTGGCCGATGAATTCCTGATCCGCTTGAAAGCTCGTGCCGAAGCGATTCGCGTGGCGGACCCGTTCGATCCTGCGGTGGAAATGGGCGCGCTGGTCAATCAGGCGCAATACCAGCGCGTACTCGGCCACATCGACCGTGGTTTGAGTGCGGGCGCGAAACTGATCTGCGGCGGTAATCGCCCGGCAGACTTGCCGCGCGGATATTTTTTACAGCCGACCATTTTCACCGACGTGCCCCAGGGCAGTGCGTTGTGGTGTGAGGAGATTTTCGGCCCGGTTATTTGCGTGCGCAGTTTCGCTTCAGAAGCCGAGGCGATTGCCCTGGCCAACGACAGTCAGTTCGGTCTGGTCGCCAGCGTGGTCACACGCGACGCCGAAGCCGCGGATCGCGTCGCTAACGCGTTGCAGGCGGGGCTCGTGTGGATTAACGCGCCGCAGGTGATCTTCCCGCAGACCGCCTGGGGTGGCTACAAGCAGAGCAGCATCGGCCGTGAATTGGGCCCATGGGGCCTGCAGGCTTTCCAGGAAATCAAGCACGTGATTCGGGCCGTCTGAAGGCACGAAAAAGGTCAGCGCGTGCCTCCCCGTGAGGCATGCGTCAGCGTCATGGCTTCGATGAGTTTTTATCGATAGTCAGGTGTTTTGCACAACCTCAGGATGAACTCGCTGGCTCAGCCAAGCCCCCGAAAATACGGGGGCTAATGCTGCTCCGGTCGCGCGGATGCAACAGTTTCGACCTGCCTTATACCTACAAAAACAAAGGGAGTCCGTAATGGGCGAGCATGATCTGAACAGACGTCAATTCATCAAGACCGTGGGCGTAGCCTCGGTGGCAGCGGCGGCCATGAGCATGCCGTTCATCAAGGCCAATGCCAGCGACACCCGTTTTGCCGGCAAGACTCTGCGTCTGCTGACCTGGTCCGATGACACCGGCCTGGCTGCACTGCGCAACATCGCCGCGACATTCGAAGACAAGTACGGCTGCAAGGTCATCGCTGACCGCACCGGCAGTACTTCGGAAATGGTCGCCAAACTCAAGGCCGGCGGTGACCGTCCGCAGTACGACATCATCACCCTGGCAGGCGTCGGCGCCGAAGGTCTGGCCGCCGCCAATCTGCTCGAAAAACCTGATCTGAACCGCATTCCCAACCTGGTCGACGTACCGGAGAAATACCGCACCGGCGCCAACGGTCATGGCATCGGTTACCTGTTGTGGTGCAACAGCCTCGTCTACAGCACCCGCACGATCAAGGAAGCGCCGGACAGCTACGCCGCTCTGTGGGATGCGGACTTGTCGCCGAACATTTTCCTGCCGCCGCCGAACTGGACCGAGGCCATGGACCTGATCATCATCGCCGCCAAACTGGCCGGTGGTGACGAACACAACATCGAGCCGGGCTTCAAGAAACTCGCTGAACTCAAGGACCGTGTGGTGACGCTGGGCGAGAACCCGAACCAGATCGCCGAGCTGTTCCGCACCGGTTCACTGGACATGGGCGGTTTGTACGCGCCGGCGTTCTTCCCTAAACAGATTCGTGACCCGGCGTACAGTCTGGGCGCGACGTTTGGCATGAAGGAAGGTTTCTACACCGACCTGATGCTGTCGGTGATGCCGAAGAATCGTCCGGGCGATATCGACATGGCTTACGCCTTCATCAACCACTCTCTGGACCCGCTGGTGCAGGGCAAGATGGCCGAGGACATCTACAACGGTCCGGTCAACGCCAAGGCCATCATCTCCGCCGAAGCGCGCAAGAGCCCGTACATCCTTACGCCGGAGCAGATTGCCGAGAAGGCGATCATGCACGACAACGCCTTCCTGGCTTCCGTGCATGACCAATGGATTCGTCGCTACACGGAAATCTTTTCTTCCTGATCTGCGCCTTCCTGAAGGAACCCGAATCCCCTGTAGGAGCTGCCGAAGGCTGCGATCTTTTGATCTTGATCTTAAAAAACAAGATCAAAAGATCGCAGCCTTCGGCAGCTCCTACAGGGATCGGGTTAGCACTTCGGCATCGCTGCGCAATTGATCTTCCATTGACGAGACCTTTGCTATGGAACACCAACCTTTAATCCAGTCGGTCAGTGCTGCCGAGCCGCGCGCGAAGCGGGGTGTTTCGCCCACGGTGCGCGCCTGGCTTTTCCTCACGCCATCGATGCTGTTCCTGGGTGTATTGATTGCCGCCAGTCTGCTGGTCCTGCGCATGAGCGTGGGCACCAAAGGGGCGGAATGGACCGGGTTCAGCCTGGCCAGTTACGCTCAATTGCTTGAACCGTACTACCTGAAATCCTTGCTGCTGACCCTGCGACTGGCGCTGATCAGTGCGGTCGTCGCCGTGCTGTTGGCGATCCCCGTGGCCTACACCATGTCGCGCCTGACCTCACCGTTCGTGCGCCGGATTTTCCTGGCCGCAGTGCTGTTGCCCTTGCTGGTCAACCTGTTGCTGCAAAGCTACGGCTGGCTGGTGATCCTCGGCCCGGGCGGGATGCTTAATCAGGCACTGATGGGACTGGGCCTGATCAAGCGACCGGTCATGCTGCTGTACAACCAGAACGGCGTGCTGATGGGCCTGGTGCAAACCGCCTTTCCCTTGGCCGTCTTGCCGATTGCCAGCGCCATGCGCGGCGTCGCCCGCACCTACGAAGAGGCTGCCGCCACCCTGGGCGCCAGTCGCTTGCAGGTGTTCCGCCAAATTGTTTTGCCGATGAGTTTGCCGGGGATCATCACTGGCGCCACGTTGGTCTTTGCCTATAACGCCAGCAGCTTCGTCGTTCCTTTGCTGCTTGGTGGCCGTCGCGTGCCGATGCTGGCGGTGATGGTGCATGACCAGATCGCCCCGCTGATGAACTGGCCCGCGGCCTCCGCTGCCGGTGTGGTGTTGATCGTCACCACGTTGGCGATCATGACCTTGTCCGAATACTTTACTGGCCGACGTCGGCGCAGGATGGAGGCTTCCCAATGAGCGCGCTGATCAAGAAGCGTCATTCGCTGCTGCCGGGCGACACCGGCAAATTTGCCGGCATCCTCTCGGGCTTCATCCTGCTGCTGGCGGTGTTGCCGATCCTGACCATGATCGTCATGTCGTTCAGCGGTGCCTCGAACCTCGACTTCCCGCCGAGCAGCTACAGCCTGCAATGGTACAAGGCCGCCTGGAACACCTTCGTCTCGCCCGATTCCAGTGACGTACTGAGCCTGGGCAAGGCCATGACCACCAGCCTGATGGTCGCGTGCCTGACCATGGTGTTTGCCACGGTCATCGCCGTGCCGGCAGCTTATGCGCTGACCCGTTGCGAGTTCCGTGGCAAGGCCGTGGCGATGCAATTGATGTCGTTGCCGCTGGTGTTTCCGATGGTGGTGTTGGGGCTGGCGCTGCTGCTGGTGTTCGACAGCTTGCCGTTCCATATGACCACTTCGCGACTGGTGATCGCCCACGTCATCCTGGCGCTGCCCTTCGTAGTGAAGAACTGCACGGCCGCGATGCTCTCCATCGGCACCGAAGTCGAAGAGGCCGCGCAGATGCTCGGTGCGTCGCCGACGCGGGCGATTGTCGATGTGGTGGTGCCGTTGATGAAATCGGGGATTCTGGCGGGGATGCTGCTGGCGTTCATCGTCTCTTTCAACGAATTCACCGTGACCTACTTCCTCTACACCATCGACGTCATGACCGTGCCGATCTGGATGTACAGCCGCACCGTGTCATCGCTCGACCCCACCGTATTTTCGTTTGCCGTGCTGATCGTGCTGATCGACTTCGTCCTGATCTGGGCGTTGGAGAAGCTGGTGGGCGAGGGCGGCGTTTCCTTTTGATTTGAGGTGCAACATGACTGGTCTGATTCTGGAAAACGTCGAGAAACATTACGGCTCGGCCTGCGCGGTGAAGGATGTAAACCTGCATTTGCCGGAGGGCAAACTGGTGTGTTTTCTTGGTCCGTCGGGCTGCGGTAAAACCACCCTGCTGCGCATGATTGCCGGCCTTGAAACCCTGACCGGTGGCGAGATTCGCCTGGACGGTGAAGACATCGGCCACACCCCGGCACATCAACGAAATTTTGGCATGGTGTTCCAGTCCCTGGCGCTGTTCCCGCACATGACGGTGGGGGAGAACATCGCTTACCCGCTGAAACTGCGCGGGGTCAGCAAGGCCGACCAGCAGGCGCGGGTGGTGGAGTTGCTGCAGTTGATTCAGTTGCAGGAAATGATCGACCGTCCGGTATCGAAGCTGTCCGGCGGCCAACGCCAGCGCGTGGCGATTGCCCGGGCGATTGCCTCGCGGCCGAAAATTCTGTTGCTGGATGAACCGCTGTCGGCGCTGGACGCCAAGTTGCGCGAGTCGATGCAGGTGGAAATCCGTCAACTGCAACAGCGCCTGAACATCACCACCATCATGGTGACTCACGATCAGCGCGAGGCCATGACCATGGCGGACATCGTGGTGGTGTTGGGTGAGCATCGCGTGCAGCAAGTGGGTACGCCGATCGAGATTTATCGGCATCCCGCCAACGAGTTCGTGGCGGACTTCATTGGTTCCGGCAACATCTTCCCGGCGACGGCACTGGGTAATGGAAAGGTCGGTTTGCCCGGCGGCGATGCGCTGCAAGTGCCGATCTGCAGCAGCATCGTGGTGGGGGAGAAGGTGAAGATGCTGATTCGGCCTGAGGATCTGCAGCTGTCGCAACCGCAAGCGACGGCGGGCAACCGGTTGCTGGGCAAGGTGACGTTTGTACGGGATATCGGTGCGACGATTGAAACCACGGTTGAGTGTTCAGGTGTTTCGTTTACGGCATTGAGCACGCCGTGTCAGGGGTTTGGATTGAGCATTGGCAATCCGGTTTCAGTGACACTGCCGGCTGAGGCTTGTCGGGTACTCGGCGCCTGACTGACTAGCCTCATCGCGAGCAGGCTCACTCCTACAGTAGATCGGTGTACACCGGCCCCCGTAGGAGTGAGCCTGCTCGCGATGAGGCCGGCAAAACCAGCACAAAAATCAGATCAAACGGTCAACCGCAACCGCGCCAGATCCCGCAATGGTGGCGCCCCAAACAACCGGCTGTACTCCCGGCTGAACTGCGAAGGGCTTTCATACCCCACCCGATACCCCGCCGCCGAAGCCTCCAGCCCCTCCGCGAGCATCAACCGCCGCGCTTCCTGTAAACGCAGCTGCTTCTGATACTGCAACGGGCTCATCGCCGTCATCGCCTTGAAGCGGTGATGCAAGGTCGACACGCTCAGGTTCACTTCCTTGGCCAGATCATCAATGCGCAACGGTTGTTCGTAGTTGCCGTTGAGCCATTTGATCGCCTGGCTGATGCGATGGCTCTGGCTGTTGGCGATGGCGATTTCATACAGCCGATGGCCCTGCTGGCTACGCAGCAGACGATAGAGAATCTCCCGGCGAATCAGTGGCGCGAGCATCGCGATGTCTTTCGGAGTATCCAGCAAGCGCGCCAGGCGCAGCACGGCGTCGAGCATGGCCGTGTCGATCCGCTCGACATACAAGCCACGACCCGTAGGGCGGGTGGGCACGCCGAGGGGGCCGGCGTCGGCGATCAGCGCGGTGATTTCAGCCGGGTCGATGTCCAGGCGTACCGCGAGAATCGGCTCTTCGGAGGTGACATTCACCACCCGCCCGCTCAAGGGCATCTGCACCGACACCACTAGATAGTTCAGCGGATCGTAGTTGAAGTACTCGTCCGCCAGCCGGACCTCTTTGCGCCCCTGAGCCATGATGCACAGCGCGGGTTGTGCCAGCACCGGAGCAAACTCATGGGACTGGCTGTGGCGGGACATGAACAGCGAGCCGACGGCAGTAGCATACGTGCCGTCCTCCATCGTGTTGCGGCGAATGATCGCGGCCAGCTCCGCACGCTGGCGTTCCATTTCGGCGTCCAGCGGGGCTTGAAAATGATCGAGCGACGACATGCGCGGCATCCTCGGTGGGGCATGGGTAATGAGGCGAGCTTAAATTTGTGCAAGCAACAACGGTAGACACATCCTGCCTGAAGATTGCCTGATTCTGCACGGGGTTGAGGAGGCCGGTTGCTTTAGCAGGCTATTGACCGCAAAACTTGCTCGAACGTCTGTTTCAATCCAGTGGCCGGATTTACAGGTTGTTACAGGTGCGCCATGAAGCTTCGCAGGATTGTGCAACAAGCCGGCAGGAATCGACTAACCGCACTATGACCGGCGCGCTTAACCTTTGATCCTGTCGCAGCCCGACCCACGGCTGCCACTCGAGTACCTGGGAGGTTGAACATGTCTACGCAGATCCCCGTCAGTCATATGGCTTTTGTACGTGCCCGCGCCGGGCGTTCAGCGGAGCTGGGTGCGCGGCTCAGTGCCCTGATCGAGCCATCCCGCAGCGCACCGGGCTGCTTGAGTTTTACCCTGCAGCATTCGCAATGCGATTCTGATCTGTGGCTGGTGTCCGGTTTCTGGACCCATCAACAAGCCATGACCGCCTACTTCAGCACCCCGGCCATGGGGGTTTTTGCCGAGCTGGTCCAGGAACTGGTGGTCAACAGCCTGGATTTTCACACCTTCAAAGAGGTGTCGGCAGTCCAGGCGATCGGCCAGACCCGGTCGTGGGTACACAAAATGGCGGGTTGAGGGTTTAATGGCTGAATTCTCAACTAGCCAGGATGCGCGACATGGCACGTAAAGCCTTTGAAACCTTTGAAGCTGTTTCCGCTGTAGTACCGGCTGAAGGTGGTTACCACGCCGCCATCGCTGTCAAAGCCCTCGGCGGGTCGGGTGCACCGCGCTTTCACAAGATTCTCGAAGACAAGGTCTTCAAAACTGCCCATGACGCCGACGAAGCCGCGGCGCTGAAATTGACCGGACTGAAGGACGTCAGCGACGACGCCGAACTCGTCTGGTAACTACTTGACCGCCCCCGGGCGGAACATCTTGAACAATGCCTCAGGCCCCAGCTGAAAATAATCCGCTGGACCGCCGCCGCGCAGAATCGGTTCTGCCGCGGCGGTGTCGTACACCCCATCCTTGAGCAGCCATTTGGCGATGTGCACGGCGACCACTTCGCCAAGTATCAGCCAGCTCGGCACCACATTCCCGTCGGCGCGTTGCAGCTGAATGATCTGGGTAACCTTGCACTCGAACGACACCGGGCTCTCGGCGACTCGCGGCACCTGAATGATTTTCGACGCGGCGGGCGTCAAGCCGGAAAGCTCGAACTCGTTGACCTCAGGCCCGACCATCGCGCAGCTCTGGTTCATCTGCTCGGCCAGCGGACGGGTCGCCAGGTTCCAGGCGAACTCGCCGGTCTGTTCGATGTTGTTGAGGCTGTCTTTGCGCCCGACGCTGGAAAAACCAATGATCGGCGGAATGTAGTTGAAGGCGTTGAAAAAGCTGTAAGGCGCCAGGTTCAAGCGACCGTCGGCGTCCTGCGAAGAGATCCAGCCAATAGGGCGGGGGCCGACGATGGCGTTGAACGGGTCATGCGGCAGGCCGTGACCGTTGGCGGGTTCGTAGAAGTGGATGTCGTCGGGCATAGGGTGAATTCCTGGTCTGTGTTCTGGATGCGCCAATAGTGCAAGGACTACCACCTGATTTCCAGCGACGCGATCAAGTGTGGGAGCGATCCTGCTCGCGATGGTGTGTCAGTCGACATCAATGCTAAATGACACACTGCTATCGCGAGCAGGCTCGCTCCCATAAGGGCTGTGTCAATTGAACGAAAAAGGGGCAGACCCGGTAAGGTCTGCCCCTTTTGTACGGAGCTTGCGAACTCAGTCCGTGGTGATCCGCGAATGCTTGCGGGTGTCTTTCATGGTGATGTACACCAGCAACGACACCGCGATGCACGCAGTCACGTACCAGTAGTAACCGGTTTCCATGCCGATGCTCTTGAACCACAGCGCGATGTATTCAGCGGTACCGCCGAAGATCGATACGGTCAGTGCATACGGCAAGCCAACGCCCAGGGCGCGGATTTCAGTCGGGAACAGTTCGGCTTTCACCACCGCGTTGATCGAGGTGTATCCGCTCACGATGATCAGCGCCGCCATGATCAGGAAGAACGCACCCCACCAGCTTTGAACCGTATGCAGCGCGGTGAGGATTGGCACGGTGAAGAGCGTCCCGAGCACACCGAAAGCGATCAGGATTGGTCGGCGCCCGATCTTGTCCGACAGCCCGCCCACCAGCGGTTGCAGGCACATGAACAGGAACAGCGTGGCGGCCGAGATCGTGGTGGAATCGGAGATGCTCATGCCCACCGTGTTCACCAGGTACTTCTGCATGTACGTGGTGTAGGTGTAGAACGCCAGCGTACCGCCCATGGTCAGGCCGACCACCGTCATCAGTTCCTTCGGATGGCGCATCAAGGTGCGCATGGCGCTTTCCTTGGCCTTTTCTTTCTTGGTGAACGACTCGGTTTCTTCCATGCCACGACGCAGGTAAAGCGCGACGATTGCACACAGCGCGCCGATGGCGAACGGAATGCGCCAGCCCCAGGCGTACAACTCTTCGGTGGTCAGGACATTCTGCAGGACGATCAAGACACCCAGCGCGATGAGCTGGCCGGAGATCAGGGTCACGTACTGGAAGCTGGAGAAGAAGCCGCGACGCTCCTTGGTCGCCATTTCGCTGAGGTACGTTGCCGAGGTGCCATATTCGCCACCGACCGACAGGCCTTGCAGCAAACGGGCGAAAATCAACAGGATGGGCGCGCCGATGCCGATGGTTTCATAACCAGGGCTCAGGGCGATCACCAGCGAGCCGAAGCACATCAGGTAGACCGACGCCATCAGCGCCTTCTTGCGACCGACTTTGTCGGCGTACAAGCCCATCAGCCAGCCCCCGATCGGACGCATCAGGAAGCCGACGGCGAAAATCGCAGCAGTGTTCAGCAGTTGGGCAGTGGTATCGCCTTTAGGGAAAAACGCTTTGGCGAAATAGAGGGAGAAGGCGGCGTAGACGTACCAGTCGTACCACTCGACCATGTTGCCGACGGAACCGCTGAAGATCGATTTGATGCGGCTGGAGGTGGTTCTAGGCTTGGCCGGCACGGCAGCCGACCCTGCGGGCAGGGTATTGGAGTTATCCATTGAAGGATCCTTCATTTAATTGTTTTTTTGGAGCGCGTAAAAACGCAGCCTGCCGGGGCTATAGCAGGAGGTGTGCCAACCGGGAGAGGGGCGGTTTAGAGGGGGCTAAGGGACTTTGTGAGCGGAAATCCGCTCATCGAGCAGCCGGCTTGAGCGGAAAATTGCTTAGTAGGTCCAAAGGTTTGCGTTAGCTTTACTGGCCTCATCGCGAGCAGGCTCACTCCCACAGTGGAACTTCTGTGAACGCAAAATTTGTGAACACTACAGAACTAAGGTGGGAGCGAGCCTGCTCGCGATGGGGCCGTTAGAACGCTACAAAAACATCTCGCGCGTCAGTCCATGCCGCTGCATCTTTTCATTGAAGGTACGGCGCGGCAGTTGCAACTCTTCGAGCACGGCTTTCACATCGCCTTTGTGGCGGGTCAAGGCTGCTCGCAGGCAGTGCGCTTCAAACGCTTCCTGTCGGGCCGCCAGCGACTGGCCCGGTTCGCTGCCCGCCGGTGCAGGTTCATCCAGCCCCAACACCTGGCGCTCGGCGACGTTGGCCAGTTCGCGCACATTGCCTGGCCAGTCATGGCTCAACAGATGGCTCAACTGCGCGCCGGTCAATGGCGGGAATGTGCGTCCCAAGCGCGCGGCGGCGCTCTGGGCAAAGGTATCGAACAACAACGGAATGTCTTCGCGGCGATCGCGCAATGGCGGCAGGCGCAGCTCGGCGACGTTCAGCCTATAGGCCAGATCCTCGCGGAAACGTCCCGCCCTGGCTTCGTCCAGCAAGTCCGGTTTGGTCGCGGCGATGATCCGCAGGTCCACGCGGATGCTTTGATTCGAACCCAGCCGCTCGAGCTTTTGCTCCTGCAATACCCGCAGGAGTTTCACCTGTTGGGCCAGCGGCATGCTTTCGATTTCATCGAGAAACAGCGTGCCGCCGTCAGCGTATTCGAGCTTGCCGATGCGCTTGCCCTGGGCGCCGGTAAACGCACCACTTTCATGACCAAACAGCTCCGCCTCGAACAGCTGCTCGGGAATCGCCGCGCAATTGAGCGCCACGAACGGCTTGTCGGCGCGAGGCCCGAAATCGTGCAAGCAGCGTGCTACCAACTCCTTGCCGCTGCCGGTTTCACCACGAATGAGCACGTTGACCGGCAGGGCCGCCAGCTCCAGCACCTGCCTGCGCAAGGTCTGCAAACCACGTGAGACCCCCAACAGCGTCGCATCGAGTTTGGCGCGATGGTCCGCCTGTTCGTGCAGGGCACGGTTCTCCAGGACCAGGCGACGCTTGTCCAGCGCCCGGCGCAGGCTGCCGAGCAGGGTTTCGGGGCTGAACGGTTTTTCGAGGAAGTCGTAGGCGCCATCGCGCATGGCGTCGACCGCCATCGGCACGTCACCGTGACCGGTCAGCAGGATGACCGGCAAGTCGGCATCGCGCCGCTGCACTTCGGCCAACAGTTCCAGGCCAGTCATGCCGGGCATGCGCACATCGCTGAGTATCACGCCGGGGAAGTGCCTTGGCAGTTGCGCCAGGCATTCATCCGCACGGCTGTACAACTGCACCTCGAAACCCGACAGGCTCAGCCATTGCTCGACCGCGTTGCGGATACTGCTTTCGTCGTCGACGACGATCACTGAATTGAGCATGAGCCATGAGCCTCCAGGTCGATCGGCAGGGTGAGGGTAAACACGGCGCCATTACCCAAATTGTCCGCGCTCAGGCGGCCGCCCGATTCGTGAACGATGGCAAAGGAGACGGCCAGGCCGATGCCCAGGCCATCGCCTACCGGTTTGGTAGTGAAAAACGGATCGAAGACCTTGGTCAGGTTTTCTTCCGCGATGCCACCCCCGTTATCTGCCACGCTGAGGCGCCAGAGTTGTTCGTCGGCCTCAAGGCGGATTTCCAGGCGCTTGCACGGTTTGTCCTGCATGGCATCCAGTGCGTTACGCAGCAGATTGATCAACACCTGTTCCAGACGAATTGCATCGCCCCGTACCCACGCTGGGCGAGTCAGGTGCAGCACCGTGCTGACCTGTTCGTCGCGCAGGCGAGTGTCGAGCAACTGCAGCGACTGGTCCACCACGGCTGCCAGATCCAGGCATTCGCGCAAGCCGCCGGGGCTTTTTCGAGCGAAGGTTTTCAGATGGCCGGTAAGGGCGGCCATGCGTGTCAGCATGTCATCCACCGGTTTGAGCGCCTTGTACGCATCATCGACGCGACCATGGTCGAGCAGCAGGCGCAACGTCGCCAGCTGCATACGCTGCGCGGTCAGGGGTTGATTGATTTCGTGGGCGAGGGCGGCGGACATCTGGCCCAGCGCCGCCAGTTTGGCAGATTGCACCAGGCCGTCCTGGGCGGTGCGCAGGTCACGGGTGCGCTCTTCGACCAGTCGCTCGAGCTCTTCGCGACTGCGCTGGCGCATTTTCGCCAGACGCCAGCGTTGGTTGAGAAACAGCAACAGGAACACCAGCGCCAGCCACAACCCGGCAGCGGCCAGCGCTGCATTGCGGCTGTCTTCGAAGGCCGTTTGTGGACGACGCAGCAAATGCAGCGTCCAGCCCTCGGCCGCCAACGGCAGGGATTCCCACAAATAATTCACTTTTCCGTCAGGACCGTCGACCTGCGTCAAATTGCTGTTGTCGTCGAAGTTTCGCAGCGTTTTGACATCCAGTGGCGTCAGCCGCTGTTTGTCGTATTGGCGGGTGGCCTTGAGTTCAGCGAGATCGCTGTCATTGAGCGGCTTCAATTGGCGATAACGCCAGCCCGGCTGGTTGGCGATGAAGACAATTCCGCGTGCATCGCTGACCAGCAAGGTGTCGTTGCCCTGGCGCCATTCACGCTCCAGTTCCGGAAACTCGAGTTTGACCACCATCGCGCCCAGAAACTGCCCGTCGTCATCGATAACCGCACTGGACAGGAAATAACCGGGAATCCCGCTGGTGACGCCCACTGCGTAGAAGCGCCCGGTGCCTTGGGTGCGGGTCTGACTGAAATAGGGACGGAAGGCGTAGTTATGACCGACGTAACTGCTGGGCAGGCGCCAGTTGCTCGCGGCGATGGCAAGGCCCGTGCGGTCGAGCAGTTCCAGGGTTGAGGATTCGGCGGCGCCGTTGATTTTCTCGAGTTTGCGGTTCAGTGAAGCCTGCAGATCGGGGTTTATGGCTCCCTTGAGCGCCGAGCGCAGTTCAGGGTCCAGCGCCAGCACGAGGGGCAGGGCGCGGTAGCGTTCGATCAGGGTATGCAATGACGTGGCGTACAGCCCCAACTGCTGATTGGCGCGAGCGGCATCTTCCACCAGCGCCTGGCGCTCGGCGTGACGCATGGCCAGGGTGGCCGCAAGGACTGCACCGGCGACGATCACAACGGTATAGAGCGTCAGGCGCAGGGAGCGAGAGTACTCGATCATACGGGGGCGTTACACACAGGGACGAAGAGGGGGCGCACGATAGCATGGGCCTCCCACGTCATCCACGCGCCACCCCCTGTAGGAGCTGTCGAGTGAAACGAGGCTGCGATCTTTTGAAGTTGTTTTTTAAGAGCAAGATCAAAAGATCGCAGCCTCGTTTCACTCGACAGCTCCTACAGGGAAATGTGGGGGTAATAAAAAAGGCGACAGGAGGGTAAGTCCTGTCGCCTTCTCTGTCAGTCGGAAAGCTTACTGCACTTCGACTGCCAGGCTTTCACTGATCTTTTTCTGCCAGATGGCAGGACCGGTGATGTGGACCGACTCGCCCTTGCTGTCGACGGCAACCGTCACTGGCATGTCTTTGACGTCGAACTCGTAGATGGCTTCCATCCCCAGTTCGGCGAAAGCCACGACGCGGGATTTCTTGATGGCTTGTGCCACCAGGTAAGCCGCGCCGCCAACCGCCATCAGGTAAACGGCTTTGTGGTCCTTGATCGCTTCGATGGCGGTCGGGCCGCGCTCGGATTTGCCGATCATGCCCAACAGGCCGGTTTGCTCGAGGATCTGACGGGTGAACTTGTCCATCCGCGTGGCAGTGGTCGGACCGGCAGGGCCAACGACTTCTTCGCGCACCGGATCAACCGGGCCGACGTAGTAGATGAAGCGACCCTTGAGGTCTACCGGCAAGGTTTCACCCTTGTTCAGCATCTCGACCATGCGCTTGTGCGCAGCGTCGCGACCGGTGAGCATCTTGCCGTTGAGCAGGACGGTTTCGCCCGGCTTCCAGCTCTGCACGTCTTCCGGGGTCAGCGTATCGAGATTGACGCGACGGGCCGACGGACCGGCTTCCCAGACGATTTCCGGGTAGGCGTCCAACGGCGGTGCTTCCAGCGAGGCCGGGCCGGAACCGTCGAGCACGAAGTGGGCGTGACGGGTGGCGGCGCAGTTCGGGATCATGCACACCGGCAACGAAGCGGCGTGGGTCGGGTAATCCATGATCTTCACGTCGAGCACGGTGGTCAGGCCACCCAGGCCCTGGGCGCCAATGCCCAGTTGGTTGACCTTCTCGAACAGCTCCAGGCGCATCTCTTCGATACGGCTGGACGGGCCGCGCTTGATCAGCTCGTGAATGTCGATGGATTCCATCAACACTTCCTTGGCCATTACTGCGGCTTTCTCGGCGGTACCGCCGATGCCGATACCGAGCATGCCCGGTGGGCACCAGCCGGCGCCCATGGTCGGAACGGTTTTCAACACCCAGTCGACGATCGAGTCGGACGGGTTGAGCATGGCCATTTTCGACTTGTTCTCGGAACCGCCGCCCTTGGCCGCCACGTCCACTTCCACGGTGTTACCCGGGACGATGGAATAGTGGATAACGGCCGGGGTGTTGTCCTTGGTGTTTCTACGAGCGCCCGCCGGGTCGGCAAGGATCGAGGCACGCAGGACGTTTTCCGGCAGGTTGTAAGCCTGGCGCACGCCTTGGTTGATCATGTCGTCCAGACTCATGGTGGCGCCATCCCAACGCACGTCCATGCCCACACGGACAAACACGGTCACGATGCCGGTGTCCTGGCAAATTGGACGGTGGCCAGTGGCGCACATGCGGGAGTTGATCAGGATTTGCGCCATGGAATCACGGGCGGCCGGCGATTCTTCGCGCAGGTAAGCCTCGTGCATCGCCTGGATGAAGTCCACGGGGTGGTAATAGGAAATGAACTGCAGGGCGTCGGCAACGCTCTGAATCAGGTCGTCTTGCTTGATCACGGTCATGAGTCGCGCTCCTCTAAAAGACGGGAACATTCAATAAGGTGCTTGCAGCTTGGGTGTGTCGGTCGGTTGCAAGCACCTTTACAAGGCACGCCGGGGCTGCTGGCGCGACGCTAAAAAGGCGCGGCAGTATAACGCGCCTCCGTTTGGTAAACACCCGCCGGGCGTTAATCATTGGTCGCAGCCGGACGCAGGCTTCGCCAGCGACGACAGGGACAGGTGTTTGCGGGGGATTGGAGTCAGTGGTTTGACGCCAGTTTTTCGCGCCGAGAATTGAATGGTCATTTATCAGGCACGACACTAAAGTGGCAACCGGACTGTAGAGTAGGACACTCAAACAGCGTTTTTTTTGCACGGTGAGTCAACGATTGACCCATAACGCTATCCAACGACTTTTGCTCAAACGCTTTGCCCTCGCCGCCGGTACCTATGCCCTGGCTTTGCTGCTGCTGTGGCTGGCATTTTTTACTGGCCACTTCGCCGAATCATTATCCAGCGTCGCCATCGGCAGTGCGTTGGTCGTCACCAGCCAGGTGGCGTTGTTCGGGGTTTTTTACAGCGGCTGCAACCTGCGCTTTTCCGATCCCAGCCTGACCGAAGCCCAAGTACTGCTGGGGCTGGGTTGGCAAACCTGGTTGATCGCCCATCTGGACCAGGCTCGGGGTGCGTTTCTGGTCTTCTACGTGTTGATTCTGCTGTTTGGCCTGTTCCACCTGTCGCGACGTTCCTTTATACGGTGCGCGATGTTGGTGTTTTTCAGTTTCAGTGCGATCACGCTGTGGGACGCCTATCACTTCCAGCTGACTGACCCGGCGCTGGCAGCGTTGCAGGTTTGCGTGCTGTTCATTGTTCTGGTCTGGCTGGTGTTTTACGCCAGCTACGTTCAGAACTCGCGCCAACGCATGCGCCAGCGCCGTTTCGCCTTGCAGGCGCATCAGGACACGCTGCGCGGGATGATGCGTCAGCTTGAAGACCTGGTGGCCACCGATGAGCTGACGGGGCTGTTCAATCGCCGGCACTTTCTGCGACTGGCCTCCCGCGAGTTGAATTCGATGGAGGCCGGCGTGGTGCACGGTCTGGCGCTGATCGATCTCGATCACTTCAAACGCATCAACGATGTCCACGGTCATGCTGCCGGCGATCAGGTGCTGCAAGCCTTTGCTGCGGTGGCCACTGCGTGCTTGCGTGAAGGTGATGTGCTGGCCCGTTACGGCGGTGAAGAGTTCGTGTTGCTGCTGCCCGACTGCAACGCCGAGCGCCTGACGTCTTGCTGCGAACGGTTGCGCATTGCGTTCACTGATGTCGAGTTGATTGGCCTCAATGTCAGTCACCTCAGCTTGTCGGCCGGCATGA
The DNA here is from genome assembly GCF_059716215.1 of Pseudomonas sp. LBUM1643. Taxonomy (NCBI): domain Bacteria; kingdom Pseudomonadati; phylum Pseudomonadota; class Gammaproteobacteria; order Pseudomonadales; family Pseudomonadaceae; genus Pseudomonas; species Pseudomonas sp. LBUM1643. The sequence goes on along the minus strand of NZ_CP166813.1, from coordinate 5,146,726 downwards.
CGTTGCTGGAACTGGATGACGATCTCGACGATGCCCTGCACCGGGCCGATCAGGCGCTCTACCGCGCTAAACGTGATGGTCGTAATCGTTGCGCGGCGGCCTGGGAGAACGCCGATGCCTGAGCTACGGGTTGGCGAGCGGCAATGGTCAGTCGCGGCGGGCAGTAATTTGCTCGATGCGCTGAACAGCAACGGCGTGGCGGTGCCTTACAGTTGCCGTGCCGGCAGTTGCCATGCGTGCCTTGTGCAATGCCTGCAAGGGTTGCCAAGCGACATCCGACCCGATGCCTTGAGCGCCGAACAGCGCCGGGAAGGCTGGCGGCTGGCCTGTCAGTGCCAGGTCGTCGAGGATCTGCAAGTACACGCTTTCGATCCGCAGCGGGACGGACGCCCGGCGAAGGTGGCGGCCGTCGATTGGCTGAGCGCTCAGGTGTTGCGTCTGCGTCTGGTTTCCGAACGGCCATTTCGCTACAGCGCCGGGCAGCACCTGGTGTTGTGGGCAGGTCACGTCGCCCGGCCCTATTCCCTCGCCAGCCTGCCGGAAGAGGACCGCTTTCTGGAGTTTCATCTCGATTGCCGCCAGCCGGGGGCATTTAGCGATGCCGCCCGTCAGCTCAGGATCGGCGATGACATCCGGCTCGGCGAGTTACGCGGCGGTGCACTGCATTACGACCCTGACTGGCACACCCGGCCTTTGTGGCTGATGGCCGCCGGCACCGGATTGGGGCCGTTGTTTGGTGTGTTGCGAGAGGCGCTGCGTCAGGATCATCAAGGCGCCATCCGCGTCATTCACCTGGCCCATGACGCCGATGAACACTATCTGGCCAAACCGTTGCAGGCCATGGCCGACGGTCGTCCAAACCTCAGTATCGAGCTGTGGACGCCGGCCGAGTTACCAGCGGCTTTGGCGCAATTACGCCTTGTTTCGCGGCAAACCCAAGCCTTACTCTGCGGGTCCCCCGACAGTGTCGACGCCTTTGCCAAACGCCTTTACCTGGCGGGACTGCCGCGCAATCAACTGCTGGCTGACGTCTTTGTGCCTCGTGGTTGAGCGCTGACTTTTCAGACGCGAGACCCACCATGACCGATGCCGTCCAGATTGAGCGCGAACGCGGGCTTCTGACCCTGCGCCTGAATCGTCCCGACAAGAAAAACGCCCTGACCCGCGCCATGTACAGCGCCTTGGCAGCAGCACTGAAACAGGCTGATGCCGATCCCGACATCTACGCCGTGCTGATCACCGGCAGCCACGAATGCTTCACCGCCGGCAACGATATCGCCGACTTCATTCAACAGCCACCCGGTGATCTCGACAGCCCGGTGTTTCACTTCATGCTCAATTTGCTTGAATGCCGCAAACCGGTGATTGCTGGCGTAGCGGGTGCGGCGGTGGGGATTGGTACGACGCTGTTGCTGCATTGCGACCTGGTGTATGTCAGCGCAGATGCGCGTTTGCGCATGCCCTTCGTCAATCTTGGGTTGTGCCCGGAATTTGGTTCCAGCCTGATCCTGCCGCGTTTGTTGGGACATGCGAAAGCGGCTGAACTGTTGCTGCTGGGCGAGCGATTCAGTGGTGAGCAAGCGGCGGCATGGGGCATCGCGAGCGAGGCCCTGGACAGTGGCGAAGCGGCATTGGCGAGGGCGCGGGAGATGGCGTTGCGCTTCGAAGCCTTGCCTGCGGAGGCGGTGCGCATCAGCAAGCAATTGATGAAAGCGCCGGACCGGGAGTTGTTGCGCAAGGTGATAGAAGAGGAGGGCGCTTTGTTCACCCAACGACTGCGCTCGCCGGAGGCGATGGCGGCGTTGTCGGGGTTCATTAACCGGCATTGAATCTTCGCTGGCAGTGCCGGCCTCATCGCGGGCAAGCCCGGCTCCCGCAGGTTTTGTGTTGAACCACGGTTGTGGGCAGGCTCAATCCCTGTGGGAGCCGGGCTCGCCCGCGATGAGGCCCCATCAACACATACTCTGGATCCGAAACCAAAAAGCCCCGCCATTCACATGGCGGGGCTTTCGTTTTTCAGCTGCCGGACACTCAGACCATCGGGTCGCCAACGTGCAGGATCTTCATGCCGTTGGTGCCGCCAATGGTGTGGTAGCTGTCGCCCTTGGTCAGGATGACCCAGTCGCCTTTCTCCACGACACCACGCTTGAGCAACTCGTCGATCGCGGCCTGGCTGACTTGCTCAGGCGGCAACGATGCCGGGTCGAACGGTACGGTATAGACACCACGGAACATGGCCGCGCGGGCCTGGGTTTCGCGGTGCGGGGAGAACGCGTAGATTGGCACCGACGAGCGGATACGCGACATGATCAACGGCGTGTAGCCACTTTCGGTCAGGGCGATGATCGCCTTCACGCCCGGGAAGTGGTTGGCGGTGTACATCGCGGCCAGGGCGATGGACTGGTCGCAGCTTTCGAAGACCTTGCCGATGCGGTGGCTGGAAGTCTTGCTGGTCGGGTGCTTTTCAGCGCCGACGCAGATGCGCGCCATGGCTTGCACCGCTTCCAGCGGGTACAGACCGGCAGCACTTTCAGCCGAGAGCATCACGGCGTCGGTGTAGTCGAGCACGGCGTTGGCCACGTCGGACACTTCGGCACGGGTCGGCATCGGGTTCTGGATCATCGACTCCATCATCTGGGTCGCCACGATCACAGCCTTGTTGTGGCGGCGAGCGTGCAGAATGATTTTCTTCTGAATGCCCACCAGCTCGGCGTCGCCGATTTCCACACCAAGGTCACCACGGGCAACCATCACCGCGTCGGAAGCCTTGATCAGCGCATCCAGTGTGTCGTCGTCGGCCACGGCTTCGGCACGTTCAATCTTCGCCACCAGCCAGGCAGTACCGCCCGCTTCGTCGCGCAGTTGACGGGCGTATTCCATGTCGGCGGCATCTCGCGGGAAGGACACCGCGAGGTAATCCACTTCCATTTCCGCTGCGAGCTTGATGTCGGCCTTGTCTTTTTCGGTCAGGGCCGGTGCAGTCAGGCCACCACCGCGACGGTTGATACCTTTATGGTCCGACAGGGGACCGCCGATCAGCACGGTGCAGTGCAGTTCGGTTGCAGTGGCGGTATCAACGCGCATGACCACGCGACCGTCGTCGAGCAACAGCTCGTCGCCCACGCCGCAGTCCTTGACCAGATCCGGGTAGTCGATGCCGACCACTTGCTGGTTGCCTTCGGTCAACGGATGGCTGGTGGAGAAGGTGAATTGATCACCGATCTTCAGCTCGATCTTCTTGTTGGCGAACTTGGCGATACGGATTTTCGGGCCTTGCAGGTCGCCTAGCAGGGCAACGAAGCGGCCGTGCTTGGCGGCGAGGTCGCGCACCAGCTTCGCGCGAGCCTTGTGCTCGTCGGGAGTGCCGTGGGAGAAATTCAGGCGGGCGACGTCCAGGCCAGCCAGAATCAGCTGTTCTAGAACTTCCGGCGAGTTACTGGCCGGGCCAAGGGTAGCGACGATTTTGGTACGACGGACGGACATGCAAAGACTCCTGAGTTCAAGCGCTGAGCAGAGGCTACTATGCTCCGTGGGTGTAGTCATTGTTCGAGTGCACTACTTATTTTTTTGTTTTTTTATTCAATTGCATCTTTAAACGAACAAACCTGAAGATTTCGGGCAACGGGTCGATACAGAGCTCAAGACAGGAGAACCTTCATGCGATTCGTGCTTATTGCCGCCCTGGCCCTCAGTGTCACGGGCTGCACCCGTTGGTCGATGAACCATCATTTGAATAACGCCTACAGTGCTTATGACCGAGGCAACTGTGAGCAGGTGATGCTCGAACTGTCCAAGGTCGACCGCGCCAGCCGTGCCCGGCGCTATGTACAACCGGAGGTCTCGATGATGCGGGGCCAGTGCCTTGAGCGTCAGAAACTGTTTATCGATGCCGCCCAGACATACCAGTTCATCATCGCGTCCTACCCGCAAAGCGAGTACGCATTTCGTGCCCGCGCACGGCTGGAAACCTTGCAGAGCCTGGGGCATTACCCGATGCGTTCTGCCGCTGTCGTACGTCCGACGCAGTTCTGATTGCAGTTGTCATTTAATGGCTGGCCGACCAGCGGTAGTGAGCTATAGTCCAATAATGCGGCTTTGGAGGTTTGCCCCCGGGTCGATGTCCTACCTGTGATCGGCAGAAGTAAGTGGCAGCGGTTCAAAGACTGTCGCACCAGGATCAGGGAGAGCGCGCCTTTAACGTATAGAGGCCCGTTCCGAAGCATTAGTGCGGTCCTGCTTAAGGGCCTTGCGTAGCGAAATCAGCATGTTCACTGACCGCCGAATCAAGCGGCATCAACTGCCGTATTTTCTCAAAGTGTTCAACAGCGTCACTGACAAGCCAATCGGCTTTCTGGGTAACGTGTCCGAAGACGGGCTGATGCTTATCAGCCATTTGCCGATGATGATCGGGGCGGATTTTGATCTGCGCCTGAAAATCCCTGCCGGCGACGGCGTCTACCAGGTCATCGATGTGCGGGCGTGTTGTTTGTGGTGTCATGAAGATGCGACACCGCATCACTATGACGCCGGTTTCAGCATTCAGCAGGCGCCGCCGGAATATGGGCAACTGGTCAGCGCAATCAGGCAATATTTCAGCTTTCAGCCATTGCCAGCATCGGCCTGAGAAAGGCTAAAGATCACGGCCTGCGAACTTCGGAGTGACTACCGATCCCGTAGAAGCTGCCGCAGGATGCGATCTTTTGACCTCAAGCGCCCCCACCACGCTTCCAGTTCAAATAGTGCGTCACCATAGCCGGTCCCAACTCGCCCGGCCTCACGTCCATCACGGGAATGCCATGGGCGCTCAAGCGCTCCTGAAGTGCTGCGCGAGCGTTCAAGTATTCCACCGTGCCGCAATAGGTCAACGCCTCCCCCAGGGTTTGCACCGGCATTTGTCGCGTGGTGTCGAGGACCTCCTCACGCAAGCTCGCGACCAATACCTGATGCTGTTTACTTAACCGTTGCACGGCACCCATCAATTCTTCATCGTCCTCATCGCGCAGATTGGTGACCAGCACCACCAGGCCTCGACGTTTCTGGCGTGCCAGTAACTGGCTGGCTGCCGCCTGGTAATCCGCGGGTCGTTGGGTGGTGTCCAGATCGTAAACGGTGTTGAGTAGCACGTTGAGCTGAGCGCTACCTTTGGCCGGTGCGAGGTAGCGCGGTGGATCGCTGGCAAACGTACTCAGCCCCACCGCGTCGCCCTGACGCAGGGCGATGTAGCTGAGCAGCAGGCAGGCATTGAGCGCGTGATCGAAATGCGCAAGTTCGCTGTCCTGGCTGCGCATGCGCCGACCGCAATCGAGCATGAACACGATCTGTTGATCGCGCTCGTCCTGATATTCCCGGGCAATCGGCGTGCGCTGGCGGGCGGTGGCTTTCCAGTCGATCTGACGCAGGCTGTCGCCTTCCCTGAATTCGCGCAGCTGATGAAACTCCAGGCCCAGGCCGCGACGTTGTCGCTGGCGTACCCCCAATTGATTAAGCCAGTTATCCACCGCCAGCAATTGCCCTCCGTAGAAACGGGCGAAGTCGGGATACACACGGGTGGTGTCGCTGACGCTCAGCAGGCGTTTTTCTGACCACAGGCCCAATGGGCTTGGCAGGCTGACTTCGCAGTGTTCGAAGCTAAAGTGACCCCGTTTCAATGGGCGTACGCGGTAACCGATCTGGCTGATCGGGCCTGGCTGAAGTTCGAATGTCAGGGGCAGGTTTTCGATGCTCAGGCCGTCGGGTACATGATCAAAGACCTGGGCACTCATCGGTTGTAAAAGATCGTGCTCGACCTCCAGTCGCACTTCGCTCCAGCGACCAAGCGCCAGGGTGCCGGGCATTTGTCGGCGTATGCGCGGTGAAGGCAGGCGCCTGAGGCGGATGGCATCGAGTATTGCCAAGGTCAGCAACGCCAGCAGCAAGCCCCAGTTGATCGGTGAAAGGCTCGAGGGCAGCGCGATACCCAGTGCCCGCAATGCGCCCAGCAGAATACCGATGGCCATCAGCGTTGCGAGCCAGATCAGCAGCAGCCGCGAGGGTTTCATTGCAGCCCCGCGGGAGCAAGCTCCCTCGCCACAGGGTATTTGTGCACGACAGTGATCACAGCCGCGGCGCCGGGACTTGATCCAGCAGTTGCCTGAGCACGTGATCGACCTCAAGCCCTTCGATATCCAGCTCCGGTGCAATGCGCACGCGATGGCGCAATACGGCCAGTGCACAGCCTTTGATGTCGTCCGGAATCACGAATTCGCCACCGCGCAGCAGGGCGCGCGCCCGGGCGCAACGTACAAGGGCAATGGATGCCCGTGGTCCCGCGCCGAGAATGAGACCTGGCCAGCTTCGGGTTGTGCGGGCCAGACGCACCGCGTAATCGAGTACCTGGTCGTCCAGCGGCAGGTCGCTGGCGATGCGTTGCAAGGCCAGCACATCCTTGGCCTGCAACACCGTGCGCAACGGTTGTACGTCGAGCATGTCGGCACGCGTGGAACGGCTGACCTGGCGGACCATGTTCAGCTCCTCCTCGGCGTCGGGGTAATCCATGCGGACCTTGAGCATGAAACGGTCAAGTTCGGCTTCGGGCAGCGGGTAGGTGCCTTCCTGTTCGATGGGGTTTTGCGTGGCGAGCACCATGAAAGGTTGCGCGATGGGCAGGGCGCGACCTTCGAGGGTGACCTGGCGCTCCTGCATGGCTTCGAGCAACGCCGCCTGGGTTTTCGCCGGGGCGCGGTTGATCTCGTCGGCCAGCAACAGGTTGGTAAACAACGGACCCTTGCGCAGTTTGAATTGCTCGGTCTGCAAGTCGTACACCGCGTGCCCGGTGACGTCGCTGGGCATCAGGTCCGGGGTGAACTGAATGCGCGCGAACTCACCGCCAAAACAGCGGGCGAGGGCACGGACCAGCAGGGTTTTGCCCAGTCCCGGGACACCTTCGAGCAACACGTGACCGCCGGCGATCAGTGCGGTCAGCACGTCGTCGATGACAGTGTTCTGGCCGATCACGGCTTTTTGCAATTCGACACGAACCGCCTGGGCCAATTGACTGGCACGCTGGCGTTGCTGGGCGGCGTGGGAGGGTGAGCCTGGCTCGATCTGTTCACTCATAAGGCGTTCCTCAAGGTTTGCAGGTGGGCAACCTGGCGGCTGAAGTCGGCGTTGTTGAGCCGTTGCTTCGATCGCGGGCTCATGGCCTGGCTGATAGCGCGTGTGGGTTGGCCGGTCAGGCGTGAAAGCACCAGCCATTGCTCGGCAACGCCGAGTTGATCAAAACCTGGATGACGGCGCCGGACACGCCGAAGGATGTCTTGCTGCAGGGCTTGCATCAGGTGGGTCTGACCCTTGCGGCGCAGCATGAAATCGGCACTGGCACGCAGGTGTTCCTGAAGTTGTCGGCGGGCTTTCGGTGCCGGGGCAAGCAAGGGACCGCTGCGCATGCCGACGTGCCACAAGCCCAGGCCGATCAGCGCCACAAGGGCCACCAATGCCTGAGGGAAATAGCGCAGCAGCAACGTCAGCAGGCTGTCGTGATCGGTGTTGAACATCAGGGTCACGCTTGTGTCAGCGGTCAGGTACCAGAGCAGCCAGGCGTTGTCGTACTGTGCGATGGCCGGGGCTTTCCAGAGGTCTGCATCGGTGACCACGATGATTGAGCCGAGCCCGTGATTCAGCTGCATCATGTGCGTGGCCTTGGCGCTGTTGGCCCAGGACTGAGCGAGGTTGTTCGGGTCTTCGAGGTGAAACGCCGTGTCGAAACTTGCGTAGGCCGGTGCGTCTTCGTTTTCCAGGTACAGCTTGGTCAGCTTGGGAAACCGGTCGTTGTCGAGATCGGGCGGCGGTTCCTTGAGGTTTTTGCTCAGGGACTGATGCAACTGAACCCGGTCGAGCAACAGGTCATTGCTTTGACCGGTTTTGTCATCCCATAACGATTGAGCGACAAACAGCAGTCGACCTCCGGCCCGTGTCCAGTTCATCACTTGGTCGATCTGACGTGGGGTCATGTTGTAGCGGTCCCCGAACAGCAAAAGACTGTGCTGGCGCGGATCGAGCGTAGGCAGTACGTCGAGGCTGTCGGCGTGGCCAACGGTCAGACCCTGTTTACGCAAAAAGTACTCGGCAGCCAGGTACGGATTGGCCTGGGCTTCGGGAGCGGGGCCGTGATCAATCTCGGTCTGATAGGGCGTTGCCATGAGGTAGAGATACACAGCGAGCGCAGTCACCAGCACAGCGATGAGCGCACCGATCGTCATCAACCTGGCCCGTTTCAACGCGAGGCTCCCTTACCGAACAATGCTCGCCAGCCGTCACAGAGTTCCTGTTGCGCAGGCCCTGGTGGCAGGCGATGTCCGTAGGCCATGTTTTGCCAGTGTCCGGTCAGGTTTCTGCTGAACGCCAGCAGAGCCGGTTGTTGCAGGCGTTCGATGCGCTCAAGTACCTGGCCTTCGGTGTCGGCGGGTTTCAGCGCCATGTTGTAGTCATGCAGCAAATGGCTGAGCAATGCGCGATAGAGCAAGCCGAGCGCTTCTCGAGGGTGACTCTGCCAAAGGTTTTCGGCACTGGCGGCGATATCGGCGGGCAGCGTTTCCCGGGCGAGGTCGAGGCCGAATGCCTGCTGCGGCAAAGGGCGGTCGATTTTTTTCGTGGTACTCGATCGCCGGCTGACGAAGGTATTCAGCCAGTCGCGGTAGCGCCAGATGACCAGCGCCACTGCGCCGATCAGCGTCCCCCACAAGAAGACTTCAATCAGCGTGGCGACTGTGCCGAAGCGTTGAGTATCCAGCAACTTGAGAAGTGCCCTCAGCCATGCCGGTAGCTTGTCATCGCCAGCATTTTCGGCGGTGGGGTTTTCTTCGCCGAAGCGATAACGAGTGACACTCTCCTTGTTTTTGAACGGTGGTTGATCGAGAAGCGCCTTGATGCTGTCCCGAGAGGCCTGGCTGGTGAGCGGTTGCTCCAGCAGGCGCGGGGTGTCAGGTGATATGACCGGCTCAGCTGCCCACGTGGTTTGCATAGCCGGAACCCACAGAAGCGCCGCCATCAGCAGGACCCCCGCGGTGTTCGCCAGACGCTGGCGCAATCGACGGAACACCAGTTCGATATCCCAGGCTTCCAGCACCGTGCGCCGGTTCAGGTAAAGGCTGAAACCGCAGGCGACATAAATCGGTTCCCACACCACCAGCACCAGGACGTAAAAGGCATTCGTCAGGTGTTCCAGCCACCGCCAGTCCTGCTGCGTGGCAGTAATCAAGGTTTGCCAGCTCCAGTCGAGTTCGATTTGTTGCGGCAGTAACAGGTAGAACAGCACCATCAGACCGATCCACAACGCACTTTCCAGATGCACGCCGATGATCGTCAGCCACTGGGCGGCGCCTGCATTACGCTGCAACAGCACCTGCAAACGCTGTTGCCGCGCCTGACCGCTCAAGCCTTCGAGTTGCACCACGGGCATTAGAAAGCTGCGACTCAAACTGAGGCGTCGCCAGGTCAGGCTGGCCAGCAGTTGTGGTTTTAGCAAGTGCGGCCATTGGTGCAGTGCCTGTTTCAGGGTGGGTGTTTCACCGAACATGGCTTTGGAGAGGATGTACAGCGGCAGGCGTTCGAACGCCGGTTTCAGCCACCAGAAGATGAACACGGCGAGCGATGGCGAATCCCACAACGCCCAACTCAGCAACGCGAAGATCGGCAAGGTCACGATTGCCCAACTGGTCATCAACAGGCGTCGGTGGCGCTGACTGAGAAGTACGCCAAGGTCCATGGCTTCCCAGTGGTTGCGGGGACGGATGACTACGCTTGCATCACTCAGACGCATGGCGAGTCCGTCCGGCAAACAGCAAATACATAGCCACCAATATCCAGAGCAGTGCACCGACCAGGTATTTGATGAAGGGCGCGGGCGCGGTCATCGACGACCAGTACGCTTCGATAAAGGCGGCAATCAGCAGAAACAACATGACCCCGCAAATCAGCAGCACGCTTTTGCGCGCCGCCTGTCGCAAGGCTTCGACGCGAGGCAGACGACCCGGCGCAATTAACGCCCAGCCCAGTTGCAGGCCTGCGGCACCGGCCAGGGCGATGGCGGTGAGTTCGAAAGCACCATGGCCGATCACGAATGACCAGAAGGTTTGCCCATAGCCGATCTGCGTGAGATGCCCGGCCACCGCGCCAATCATCAAGCCGTTGTAAACCAGGAAAAACGCACTGCCCAGGCCAAACAGCACACCACTGGCGAAGGTCTGAAAGGCAATGCCGATGTTGTGCATGATGTAGTAACCGAACATGACCCAGTCTTCGCTGGCGGCTCGTTCCGCTGAACGACCCAAGTGACCGCCATCGGGGTCGTACATGCTTTGCATCTGACTGACCTGCTCGACCGGGATCAGGTTGTAGACCAGGTCCGGGAACAGATAAACCAACAGCGCGAAGCCGATCAGGCTGCCAAAGAAAAGCAGGCCGGCCGCCAGCACAAAACGCCATTGCGCGCGCACCAGTCGGGGAAAGTCCGCCAATATGAACGCCAGTGCATGGGTACCCAGTTGGCTGCGATGTCGATAAAGCTGTTGATGACCACGCAGGACTTGTTGCTGCAGCGAGTCGATGAGGAAACTGCTGTAGCCGCGTTCCTGAGCCAGGGCCAGTTGGCAGCAGAGGCGCCGATAATCGCTTGGAAAGCTGCCAGCCCGAGACGTTTTTCCGCCCCGTTCCAAGGCATCAAGCGTCAGCGAAAATCGCTCCCATTCGGCTTTGTGCCGACTCTCGAAAAGACTTTGCTTCATGCGGGGCCCAACAAGCCACGGGCGATCCCGTTGAGTTCGACGACAGACTTTGATGCGGGAAGGTGTAACGGTTGCACCAGGATGGAAGCGAGTTCATTGATCCGCGCCTCGGAAAGCTCAGGTTGGCGTTCGGCGAATCCAAGAATGGCGCGTTGCTCGACCAGCGTCAGTGGCACGGCGGGTCGTCGGGGTTCGACGTCAGCCAGTTGCGGTCGGGTGAGGGGTTGTTCGCGGTAGATCACAAGGGTGCCGGCGGCGAGATCACCGAGGCGTTTGAAGGTGGGGTGCTGCAGGCAACTGATGGCGCCGAGGAAGTAACCGAACGGCAGCATATCGACGAATCGCAGCAGGTTGCGCAGCAAGGACGCGGACCAGCCAACGGGTGTGCCATCGTCTTGCACCACCCGCAGGCCCATGCATTGCTTGCCCGGTGAACGGCCTTGATTGAGTACTTCAAACAGGACCATGTACCACCAACTCACCATAAAAAGCAGGATGGAACCCAGCCCTGCACCCAGCTTCCCCATAAACGCCAACACGATAAACAGCAGGCCCAGAATCAGCCCGCGCAGCGCCAGATCGATGGAGAACGCCACCGCTCGCACCATTAGCCCGGCCGGCCGCAATGGCAAGTCGATGCCTTCCGGCGTTTCGACCTGGTGCCGCGTATCCAGTGGCGGGGACAGCGTCGCTTTCCTTGGCAGTGCTGTGGTCTCGAGCATGGGCAACCTTGGTGTGGCCTGTTCGGGATTCGATGTGCGTCCGATGCTAGCAGTCTCTCGGGGGGGAACGACATCACTATGTAACGGGCCGTGAGTAACGGGAGATGACTGAATCACAAGAATGCTGGCCGGGGCGGGAGGTGAACGCCTAGACTTTGCCGATCTTCAGTTCAGGAATAGCCCGTGACCTCCATCTTCTGGTACGACTATGAAACCACTGGCATCAACCCTCGCTGCGACCGTCCGCTGCAAGTCGCGGGTATTCGTACCGACTTCGATTTGAATGAAATTGACGAGCCGGTCAATCTTTACTGCCAGCCCAGCGAAGACATCCTGCCTCATCCTGCGGCCTGTGCAATCACGGGAATCACGCCGAGTTGCCTGGCCGAAAAGGGGTTGAGCGAGGCCGACTTCATGACCCGCGTGCATACCCAACTGGCAGCTCCCGGCACCTGTGGCGCCGGGTACAACACCTTGCGTTTCGATGACGAGATGACCCGTTACAGCTTGTATCGAAACTTCTTTGACCCCTATGCACGCGAGTGGCAGAGCGGTAACAGCCGCTGGGACTTGATCGATGTCGTGCGCGCCGCCTATGCCTTGCGCCCGGATGGCCTGGAATGGCCGACGGACGAAGAGGGGCGGGTGACGCTCAAGCTTGAACGCCTGAGCGCTGCCAATGGCATCGATCATGGCCATGCCCACGAAGCGCTGTCGGACGTTCGGGCCACCATAGCCCTGGCGCGCCTGATACGGGAAAAGCAGCCGAAGCTCTATGACTGGTTGTTCCAGTTGCGCAGCAAGCAGAAAGTGATGGATCAGATTCGACTGTTGCAGCCGATGGTGCACATATCGGGTCGCTTTTCGGCGGCGCGTCATTATGTCGGGGTGGTGTTGCCGCTGGCTTGGCACCCGCGCAACAAAAACGCCTTGATTGTCTGCGATTTGCACCTGGACCCTGAGGGTCTGCTCGACCTGGACGCCGAGTCCTTGCGCCAGCGGCTGTACACCCGACGAGATGATCTGCAGGGCGGCGAGTTGCCGGTGCCTCTCAAACTCATACACATCAACAAATGTCCGGTGGTTGCACCGTTGGCGGTTCTGCGTACGCAAGACCAGCAACGTCTTGGGCTGGATATGGCGCTTTATCAGGCACGTGCACTGCGGCTAAGTGACGCACAAGATGTTTGGAAAGATAAAGTTCAGGCCATCTATGCCCGCGAGGACTTCGCCCAAAGCGAGGATCCTGAGCAACAGTTATACGATGGTTTTATCGGTGATCGGGATCGTCGTCTATGTGAGCAAGTCCGGGTGGCAGACCCGGCGCAATTAGCACAACAACAGTGGCCGTTCGATGATGAACGCTTGCCTGAATTATTGTTTCGATATCGCGCCCGTAACTTCCCCGATACCTTGAGTATCCCAGAGCAGGAACGTTGGCAATTATTCTGTCAGCAACGTTTGTCGGCACCCGAGTGGGGAGCGCCGAATACGCTGGATTCTTTTGCAGAAGCCGCAGCCCAGTTGATGCTTACTGCAACACCTTCCCAGCGAGCGGTGCTCGATGAATGGCAGAAATATGTCCAGGCATTACGCGTTCGTTTGAATCTTTGAAAACGAACATGCCCGGGCTTGAATGCCGGGCATAAAAAAACGCCAGCGTCAGCTGGCGTTCTTTTCTATCGCAGATCAGTCCGCGACAGCTCTGCGGCTTAGCCCAGCAGAGTTGCCCAGCCTTCAACCACGTCACCGCCCCACTTGGCTTTCCACTCTTTCAGAGTCTTGTGGTTGCCACCTTTGGTTTCGATGACTTCGCCGTTGTGCGGGTTTTTGTATTGTTTAACTTTGCGAGCGCGCTTGGTGCCAGTAGTTTTTACTGCGCCGCCACGTGGTGCTTTGGTTTTGGATTCTGGGTCCAGCAGCGCAATGATATCGCGCAGGGACTTGGAGTATTCGCCCATCAAGGTGCGCAGTTTGCCTTCGAATTCCAGCTCGGTTTGCAGTTTGTCGTCTTGGGACAGGTTCTTCAAACGGGCTTGCAGCTCTTTGATAGCTTCTTCGGTGGCGCGATATTCGTTGATCAAGGACATGGTGACTACCTTATGTTGGGCGCTGGATAGCAGGTGACAGTGGGCCAATAATAGTCAGGGTGTTTCATCAAGTAAACATTTAACCGTCGTTTTATTTAATTCACTTACGGCTAACAGGGCATTAACCCGGTGCGCAGTTAATTATTAGTGAATCGTGCTTAACGAATATTCACAATTGACTCTTGAATAACCGCCACAAGAGCACCATCGCGCGGGTCGTCTATGTCAGCAGAATCTCTTTTAGCGCCCGCTTGCACGGCAAGGCATCATCAATACTGCAGTTTTGCTGCGCAATCGCTAGAATGGCGGCCTTTGCGAAGTTCTGGAGTCTCCCCCTCATGCGCACTTTTCGGCTGGTGATTGCTTGCCCGGACCGCGTCGGCATCGTTGCTAAAGTCAGTAACTTTCTGGCGTCACATAACGGCTGGATCACTGAAGCGAGCCATCACTCGGACAATCTCAGTGGCTGGTTCTTCATGCGTCACGAAATTCGTGCCGACTCGCTGCCCTTCGGTCTCGAAGCCTTTCGCGAAGCGTTTGCGCCGATTGCCGAAGAGTTCTCGATGAACTGGCGCATTACCGATACCGCGCAGAAGAAGCGCGTTGTCTTGATGGCCAGCCGTGAATCCCACTGCCTGGCCGATTTGCTGCACCGCTGGCACAGTGATGAACTGGACTGCGAAATCTCCTGCGTGATTTCCAACCACGACGACTTGCGCAGCATGGTCGAGTGGCACGGTATTCCTTACTACCACGTACCGGTCAATCCGCAGGATAAGGAACCGGCATTCGCCGAGGTCTCGCGCCTGGTCAAACAGCACGATGCTGAAGTGGTGGTACTTGCCCGTTACATGCAAATCCTGCCACCGGAATTGTGCAGCGAGTACGCGCACAAGGTCATTAACATTCACCACAGCTTCCTGCCGTCGTTTGTCGGGGCCAAGCCGTATCACCAGGCGTCCATGCGCGGCGTGAAGTTGATTGGCGCTACCTGTCACTATGTGACCGAAGAGCTGGACGCTGGTCCTATCATCGAGCAGGACGTGGTTCGCGTCAGCCACAGCGACAGCATTGAAGACATGGTGCGTTTCGGTCGCGATGTGGAGAAGATGGTGTTGGCCCGTGGCCTGCGTTATCACTTGGAAGACCGCGTGTTGGTTCACGGTAACAAGACTGTGGTTTTCTGACCGCTATCGGATTCGTGTTGAAATTCGAAGGGCCTGGGCGTTCAATCGCTTCAGGCCCTTTGCCGTTTCTGACTTGAGGATTTGTTGATGGCTGATCCACTTGATAAAGCAACTTCCAAAGCGCCCGCTACGTTGGGGGAGGGGTGTTTGAGTCGTTATGATCCTGAAGAATTGAGCGCGGAGAATGGTACGGAGTTTCCAGGGGCGGCGCAGTTGTGGGACGCGTTGCATCCGAAGCCTGAGCGGTTGCCTGAGGGGGATAGCTGATAGTCGATCATTTACCCGGATCAACTGTAGGGGCTGGCTTGCCGGCGATGGCGTCCTGATAGTCGACCCTTTTCTTCGGATGTATCCGGATCAAACTGTGGGAGCTGGCCTGCCGGCGATGGCGTCCTGGTCGGCGGTGAAATTCTTGATAGTGTACATATCCATTCCTGCGGTTACGGCTTCTATTGGTTTCGCTCTTACAGCGAGTCACTTGGAGAAGCGCCAAGTAACCAAACGCTCTTGCCCCTTTCGTCCGGTGCCTCGCCTGGGCTCGGCATTCCCTCGCTCCGGTCCTGCTCCGTGGGCCCGCCGCGATCGGCCATCCATGGCCGTGCGCGGCTAACCCGGCATCCATGCCGGGTTGCCCACTGCGCAGAACCTGCGCTCGGCCTGCCGAGGGGGCAAGAAAATCAAAATCAAAAGCAGATCAAATGCCAAAGCGAGGCGGCCTGACAGCCGACAGGTTTCTTCCAGATTTCCACGGATCAAACTGTGGGAGATGGCTTGCCGGCGATGGCGGCCTTGAAGGCTCCTCAATTCGCCCCGATACAACCCAACTCTCCCCTACGCCTGCTTGACCCTCATCAATTTCTTCAACAGCGGTCTGCCCAGCATCAACAGGAACACCGGCCCGCCCACCAGTAGATAGAAGTAGTAGGTCACCGCCCGCCAGATCAGAATCGCCGCTGCGGCAGTTGATTTACCCACCATGGGTGCCAGCAGCGCTGCTGAGGTCAGTTCTGCCGCTCCGGCGCCGCCCGGTAACAGGCTGAATTGCCCCGCGCTGAGGGAGAGCATCTGGATCAAAAAGGTCCAGGCCCATTGCAGGTCTGCGCCCAGGCCGCGAAGTGCCAGGTACAACACGCTGTACCGCAGAGCCCAATGCAGGCAAGTCAGTGCAAACACCGTGATCAATGTCTTGCGGGGTAGCTTCAATGTGTCAGTGAACGCGGCCAGAAAGTGCAGGAGTTTTCGCGCCCATCGCAGGCGCGTGGTGGCATTGACGTTGAGACGTGCGAGCAAACGACCGGTCAGGCGAATCAGCAAGCGGTGGTAGCGAGCCACAACTACGCAACTGACCAGACCGCCGAACATCGAGAGGGCGCTGACCATCAGCAGCCACTCCATGCGCTGGCTCAGGTGCTGGAACAGTGCATAAATCAGGATTCCGCTGAGCGCACAGAGAAAAAACACCAGGTCACTTAACTGGTCCATCGCAAATACAGCGCTGCCCCTGGCCGGTCGGACGCCGTTACGTGCGAGCAGTGCCATGATCGTCAGCGGTCCACCACTGCCCCCGGGTGTGGCGCAATAAGCGAATTCGGCGGCCATCACCACGCCGAGGCTTTTCACCCGGCCCACCTTGTCGCGCTGATCGCCCAGCAATAGACGTAAACGCAGGGTGTTAAGCACCCAGCACAGCAGGATCATGCCGAACATGATGAGAAGCCAATACAACGGGAAATTACGCAGCCGGTACCAGGTTTCGTTTCCTCCCAGCAGGGAGGGGATCAGCACCGCAACCAGCAGCGCGACGAGCAGAAGAATTCCGCGACTCATGCCGCGCGACCGATGCGCTGGTTTTGCAGTTCAAGCCAGCGGGCTTTGGTCATGGGGACGCGGCCTTCATCGAGCAGTCGTTTAAGGGTTTGTAGCCAATAAGTGCGTGAAAACCCATGACGCATGTCCACTGGATGCAAACCAAGGCGAATCACGGGTGCATGCCGCCAACGTTGTTCACGCTGATCGCAAACCCACTTCGAAACCCTCCGGCGCCATGGGCTACGCGCGCTCCAGACCAGTCCGGGCGCATCGACGGTGCTGAAGTCCGGCAAGCGATACAGGTGCTGCGGGTCGCTGGTGTAGCTCAGCGGTAACTGGCGCAATGCCTCGCGCGTCCCCTCGCTCATCAGCCAGGCCGGCGCGACAAAGCCATGAAGCGGCCAGTTGTAGCGATCAAACAGTTCGATGCCTGCGCGTAATCGGGCAAGGGCCGCCTGTTCGGACAGGGTGTAGAACTCACCTTCATGGGTGTAGATCCGACGCATGAACCACTCCCGTGGATGACTCGGTTTCGTGCCGTCATCGCAATGAAAGTAGCCGTGAAGAGCCAGTTCGTCACCTCGGGCGACGCGATGGGTGAGCATTTGCCGGAACTGCGGGTGAGCATCGAGACTGTTGTGCCGGTGGAAATCGGGCACGACCAACCAGGTCATCGGCACATCACCCAAGGCGTCGACGGCTTCAACGAAAGGTTGGTAGTCGGCCCAGGTTTGCGGTGCGACATCGTGCAGCACCAATAACAGGCTGGTCGCATTCATGGCTTTATCCATTGGACGCCTGCGGCCAGTGGTTGCCGAGCACGGCATGGTAGTGCCCCAGAAGGCTATTGACCACGGTGTCCCAGGCGTAATGCTGTTCGACATGGGCGCGGGCTTTTTTTCCAAGCTCTGAACTGCCTGAGTGGAACAGTTCGCGGACCGCACTGGCCATCGCCGACGAATTGTTCGGGGCGCAGAGCAAGCCACATTGATCAGTGACGATCTCCTTAAATGCACCAGCGTCAACGGCGATGACCGGGATGCCGCTGGCCATGGCCTCCAGAATGACCAGGCCGAAGGTTTCCTGGTCGCCGGCATGCACCAGCGCATCGGCACTGGCTAACAATCGCGCCACCTGTACAGCCGGGCAGAACTCATCGACGACGGTGACGTTATCCGGCACGACTGCCGGCATGGACGAGCCGACCAGTAGCAGATGATAGCGAGCACCTAGCAGCTTCATGCAATCGAGCAGCACCGGCAGGTTCTTTTCCTTGGAACCGCGCCCGGCAAAAATCAGCAAATGGGTTTCTTCAGCAATGCCCAGTTCGGCCCGCAGTTCCGGATCCCTTGCGGCAGGATTGAATGTTTGCAGGTCGACTCCCAGGGGCTGGACGTAAACATTCTTGACCCCAAGCCCCTTGAGTTTGTCAGCCATGACCTGGCTCGGCGCCAGCACCCGGTCGAAGTTGCCATAAAGTTTGCTGACGTAGGCTTCGACATTCGGGGTCACCCAGTTGCCCATGCGATTGCTGCACAGCAGCGGCAAGTCGGAGTGATAGAAACCAATCACCGGCACATCCAGTTGACGCTTCGCATCTAAAGCAGCCCAGGCGGTGAGGTACGGATCGCCGACCTCTATGAGATCAGGCTGCAAATCCTGCAGGACGTTTCGCCACGGAGCCAAACGTACGGGAAAACGGTAGCCCTTGCCGAAGGGCAGGGCGGGAGCGGGAACGGTGAAAATGCCATCCCGTTCGCTCAGGTGGGCACCGGGGATCAGCAGGCTGTGGCGAATGCCGGGCTTGATGCCCAGGCGTCGGTGTTTGGCATCCAGATACGTGCGCACGCCACCGCTGGCAGGGGCGTAGAACATGGTTATGTCAGCGATATGCACGATGAGCATCCCTCCGGTCCGTTGTTCTCCCTTGGTTGACCTTTATGAAGGATAGATGTTCGGTTGGGGTTTGCTGGTTACAGGGTCAGGACGGTGCGGCGAGTGCAGGACCGCCATCGCGGGCAAGCCGGATCGCCGCCCGCTTGCCCACAGGGTCGTCAGCCGTTCTAGATACGGAAACTACCCACCAGCTGTTTCAAGCGCGCCGCCTGCTGTTCAAGGTCGGAACACGCACGCAACGTCGATTGCAGGTTTTCCACGCCTTCCTGGTTCAGCGTATTGATCTCCGTGATGTCGACGTTGATCGATTCAACCACCGCCGTCTGTTCTTCGGTCGCGGTGGCCACCGACTGGTTCATGCCGTCGATTTCGCCAATGCGCAAGGTGACGCTGTTCAAGCGTTCGCCGGCGAGGTTGGCGATGTCCACGCTGTCCTGGCTGTGGCGCTGGCTGTCGCTCATGTTGCTGACGGATTCACGGGCGCCGACTTGCAGCTCCTCGATCATGGTCTGAACCTGTTGCGCTGATTCCTGGGTGCGATGCGCCAGGTTGCGCACTTCATCGGCCACCACTGCAAAACCACGTCCCGCTTCACCCGCTCGCGCTGCTTCGATCGCCGCGTTGAGGGCCAGCAGGTTGGTTTGCTGGGAGATGCTGGTGATCACTTCAAGAATCTGGCCGATGTTCACGGTTTTGCTGTTCAGCGATTCGATATTGGTGCTCGACGCGCTGAGCATGCTCGACAGCTGATTCATCGCGGCAATGCTGCGGTCTACCACTTGCTGGCCGTCTTCGGCCAGGTTGCGGGCGTCGCTGGCCTGACTCGAGGCCTGTGCAGCGTTGCGGGCGATTTCCTGGGTGGCGGCGCCGAGCTGGTTGATCGCCGCGGCTACGCTGCTCGTACGAGAGGCTTGCTGGTCAGAGTTGAACATCGACGAGTTTGAAGCGGCCAGTACGCGCAGGGCCACTTCGTTGACCTGGCCCGTGGCCGATGAAACTTCCCGGATCGAACCGTGAATACGTTCCACAAAGCGGTTGAATGCGGTGCCGAGGACACCAAACTCGTCGTTGTTCTGGATGGTCAGGCGCTTGGTCAGATCGCCTTCACCGTCGGCAATGTCTTCCATGGCGCGGGTCATGACATGCAGCGGCTGGATCAGAATGCGGATCAGCATGCTTAGCAAGGCAATGATGATCGCCACGGCAATAAGGGTCGCAACGACGGCCGAGGTGCGAAATTCGCTGAGCATCGAGAAGGCTTTTTCTTTATCCACCGATAAACCGATGTACCAGTTCACCGAAGGCAGGCCTTTGACGGGGGTGAAGTTGACGATGCGGGTCTTGCCATCCACTTCCACTTCGCTGAATTCGCTGCTGATACGCGGCGTGTTGCGTGGATAGGCCTCGCTCAACGATTTCATCACCAGCGATTTGTCCGGGTGCACCAGGATCTTGCCGTCGGCGCTGACCAGGAATGCGTAGCCCATCCCATCGAAATCCCGGGCGCTGAGGGTGTCGATCAGGGTTTGCAGGCTCAGGTCGCCACCGACCACGCCAATACTCTGACCGGCCTTTTTCGAAGCGCTGGCGATGGAAATGATGGTTTGACCCGTGGCGGCATCGACGTAAGGTTCGGTCAGCGTTGCGGTGTTGCTGCTTTCGGCGCCTTTGTACCAAGGGCGCACGCGCGGATCGAAACCTGCGGGCATTTTCGCGTCCGGGCGAATGCTGAAGCTGCCGGTGGCATCGCCGAGGTAGGACGCCATGAAGGTCGATGTCAGGGCTTTCTGCTCGAGCAGGCTGTCAACCGTGGACCGCTCGGGGTTGAGGGCGATGTTCTGGGCAAGGTTGTCGATCAACAGGATGCGGCCGGTCAACCAGGTCTGAATGTTGCTGGCGGTGACATCGCCCATTTCAGTGAGGTAGTTGTCCAGGTCTTCGCGGATGGCGGTACGCTGCAAGTAGTCGTTGTACAGCGTGAACGAGGCGAAGGCGGCGATGACAATGAGCGCGGCGGCAAGCAGTATTTTATGGCTGAAACGCAGATTTTTGTTCATGGCTTGGGGTTCCGCTAAGGTCTTAATGTCAAGGGCGTGCTTTTATAAAGGAACGCGAAAGGGGTTGGGGTTAACACAAGCGGAAAATTCCGACCTCTTAGTAGGGATATTCCTACGCGATTAGTTTTTTATCGGCCGTGAAGGATCAAAGATTAACCATGGGTGACAAAATGCCTGACTCCTTGCAACTCGTTATCGGTGCCGATCTCGCGGGGCAGCCGATCGCCCAGGCGATGCGTCTGGCAAACCGTCATGGTCTGGTCGCCGGCGCTACCGGGACCGGCAAAACCGTCACCTTGCAACGCCTGGCTGAAGCCTTCAGCGATGCCGGCGTGGCGGTGTTCGCGGCGGATATCAAAGGCGACCTGTGCGGGCTGGGCGCTGCCGCAAACCCACAGGGCAAGATCGCCGAGCGGATCGCCGGGATGCCCTGGCTGAACTACACACCTCAGGCGTATCCGGTGACGTTGTGGGATATCCATGGCCAGTCGGGTCACCCGTTGCGCACGACCTTGAGCGAGATGGGCCCGTTGCTGTTGGGCAGCTTGCTGGAACTGACTGACAGTCAGCAGTCGGCGCTGTATGCCGCGTTTAAGGTGGCCGACCGTGAAGGCCTGTTGTTGCTGGATCTCAAGGATCTGAAGGCGCTGCTCAATCACCTGCGCGACCATCCGGAGTCATTGGGTGATGACGCCGCACTGATGACCACCGGTTCCAGCCAGGCATTATTGCGGCGCCTGGCAACGCTCGAGCAGCAGGGGGCGGAAGCGCTGTTTGGCGAGCCTGCCCTGCAACTCGAAGACATATTGCAGCCGGCCGCCGATGGTCGCGGGCGCATTCACCTGCTTGATGCCAGCCGCCTGGTGCACGAGGCGCCGAAGGTCTACGCGACGTTCCTGCTGTGGCTGCTGGCCGAGCTGTTCGAGCAACTGCCGGAACGCGGCGATGCGGACAAACCGCTGCTGGCGCTGTTTTTCGACGAAGCGCACCTGTTGTTCGCCGGCACACCCAAAGCCTTGCAGGACCGCCTGGAACAAGTGGTGCGGCTGATTCGCTCGAAAGGTGTCGGAGTGTATTTCGTCACCCAATCGCCGGGCGATCTGCCGGATGATGTGCTGGCTCAGCTTGGCCTGCGCATCCAGCATGGCTTGCGCGCGTTCACCGCCAAGGAGCAGAAATCACTGCGAGCGGTGGCTGAGGGTTTCCGCCCGAACCCGGCATTCGATGCCTTGGCAGTGTTGACGGAGCTGGGCATCGGCGAGGCGCTGGTCGGTACGTTGCAGGCCAAGGGCACGCCGGAGATGGTCCAGCGGGTGCTGATCGCGCCACCGCAATCGCGGATCGGGCCGTTGACCGAGACGGAGCGCACAGTGCTCATTGCAGGGTCGCCGTTCAAGGGGCGTTACGACAAACCGATCGATCGCGAATCGGCCTATGAAATATTGATGGGGCGCAAGGGATTGTCGCCCGAGCCCGAAGCCGTGCCGGGCAAACCTGCCGCTGAAGAGCCTAGCTTTACCGACAAGGCCGGGGAGTTTCTCGGCACTGCTGCAGGGCAGGCACTGAAATCAGCGATGCGACAGGCGGCTAACCAGTTGGGCCGACAATTGGTGCGCGGGTTAATGGGGTCGCTGCTGGGTGGCAGCAAAAAACGCTAAAAGCAAAAGATCGTCCGAACGCGACCTGAGCCGTCGGACGATCCTTTGATCTTGCTTTCAATCCTTGGGTTTGGCGTGCGCCGCCAGGCGCTCGAGCGCAGCCCGCAGGTTTGGGTCGGTAATGCCATCGGCCGTCGCCTGGATGGTCGCGCCGGCGTCAACCGATAGGCTGATGGTATGCCCTGCCGCCCCTTGCTGGACAGTCGGTGGCTGCACCTTGAACAGGATGCGTGTCAGGCTGGCAAACTCATCGAACAGCTGCAATTGCCGTTGCAGGCGTTTTTGTTGATAGCGCAGGCGAGTCGCCCAGTGGCCGTCGGTGACGATCAGCAACAGGCTGCCTTCGCGCCATGAAGCCACGTGGCAATGCTCACGGGCAGCCGGTTGCAATTGGCTTTCCAGCAGACGCTGGAGATGGCCCAGGCGTTGAGCGTGGCCGAAGATGGCTTTCAGCGGTTTGGCTTCGCGAAGCAGGACGGCGGGTGCTCTGGCCGTAAGAGGGCGAAATGCCATGATCAGACACCTGAAGTAACAGAGCCGCCATGTTAGCAGAAAGCACCCGATTGACCCGATCCATTGCTTTGCGAGCGCTTTACCCATTAAATCAACAAGTAACTTCTGCCGTGAATGACTTGAAGTTCAGCAAAAAGCCCTTATTTTAAGTGAGCCCCGTTACAACGCTGTGCCAGCATCGTGGAACAACGCCACTTTCCTCACCATCGTTTCCGGGTAGAATGCTCGTTCGCATGCGGCCATGAGGGCTGCTCGGGCGACTCACGGGGCCGCCCTCCATCCCTTTAGTGTGGAAGATCCTGCCGATATGTTTGCGCCTTTGTTAAAGAAACTTTTTGGAAGCAAGAACGAGCGTGAAGTCAAACGCATGCTCAAGACGGTGCAATTCGTCAATGCCTTCGAAGAGCAAATGGTGGCCCTTTCGGACGATCAGTTGCGTGCCAAGACAGACGAGTTCAAGGCCCGCATCGCCAAAGGGGAAACC
The DNA here is from genome assembly GCF_059716215.1 of Pseudomonas sp. LBUM1643. NCBI lineage: Bacteria > Pseudomonadati > Pseudomonadota > Gammaproteobacteria > Pseudomonadales > Pseudomonadaceae > Pseudomonas > Pseudomonas sp. LBUM1643. The sequence continues at coordinate 5,123,550 of NZ_CP166813.1, read as the reverse complement.
CTCGACAAGTTGCTGCCGGAAGCCTTTGCGGTCGCCCGCGAAGCCGGTAAGCGTGTCATGGGTATGCGCCACTTCGATGTCCAGCTGATCGGCGGCATGACCTTGCATGAAGGCATGATCGCGGAAATGCGTACCGGTGAAGGCAAGACCCTGGTGGCAACACTGGGCGTTTACCTCAACGCGCTGTCCGGCAAGGGCGTGCACGTAGTGACAGTGAACGACTACCTGGCACGTCGCGACGCCAACTGGATGCGTCCGCTCTACGAATTCCTCGGCCTGACGGTCGGTGTTGTCACGCCGTTCCAGCCGCCGGAAGAAAAACGCCTGGCCTACGCCGCTGACATTACCTACGGCACCAACAACGAATTCGGCTTCGACTACCTGCGCGACAACATGGCGTTCAGCATGGAAGAAAAATTCCAGCGCGAACTCAATTTTGCCGTGATCGACGAAGTCGACTCCATCCTCATCGACGAAGCGCGTACCCCGCTGATCATCTCCGGTCAGGCCGAGGACAGCTCCAAGATGTACGTCGAGATCAACAAACTGATCCCGCAGCTGGAGTTGCACGTCGAGGAAGTTGAAGGCGAAGTCACCAAGGCGGGTCACTACACCGTCGACGAGAAGACTCGTCAGGTGGAGCTCAACGAAGCCGGTCACCAGTTCATCGAAGACATGCTCACCCGCGTCGGTCTGCTGGCTGAAGGCGAGAGCCTGTACTCGGCACATAACCTGGGCCTGCTGACCCACGTATATGCCGGTCTGCGTGCGCACAAGCTGTTCCATCGCAACATCGAATACATCGTGCAGGACGGTCAGGTCGTCCTGGTCGACGAACACACCGGTCGTACCATGCCGGGCCGTCGTTTGTCCGAAGGCCTGCACCAGGCCATCGAAGCCAAGGAAGAACTGAACATCCAGGCCGAGAGCCAGACCCTGGCCTCGACTACGTTCCAGAACTACTTCCGTCTGTACAACAAGCTGTCCGGCATGACCGGTACTGCAGACACCGAAGCGTTCGAGTTCCATCAGATCTACGGCTTGTCGGTGATGGTTATTCCGCCAAACAGGCCGCTGGCGCGTAAAGACTACAACGACCTGGTGTTCCTGACCGCCGAAGAGAAATACGCGGCGATCATCACCGACATCAAGGAATGCATGACCCAGGGCCGTCCGGTGCTGGTAGGTACTGCGACCATCGAAACTTCCGAGCACATGTCCAATCTGCTCAACAAGGAAGGCATCGAACACAAGGTTCTCAACGCCAAGTTCCACGAAAAAGAAGCCGAAATCATTGCCCAGGCCGGTCGTCCAGGTGCACTGACCATCGCCACCAACATGGCCGGTCGCGGCACCGACATCCTGTTGGGCGGCAACTGGGAAGTGGAAGTGGCTTCGCTGGAAGACCCGACGCCTGAGCAAATTGCCCAGATCAAGGCCGACTGGCAGAAACGTCACCAGCAGGTGCTCGAGTCGGGTGGCTTGCAGGTGATCGCGTCCGAGCGTCACGAATCGCGCCGTATCGACAACCAGCTGCGTGGTCGTGCGGGTCGTCAGGGTGACGCCGGTTCCAGCCGTTTCTACCTGTCGCTGGAAGACAGCCTGATGCGCATCTTCGCCTCTGATCGGGTGAAGAACTTCATGAAAGCCCTGGGCATGCAGCCTGGCGAAGCGATTGAGCACCGCATGGTGACCAACGCCATCGAAAAGGCTCAGCGCAAGGTTGAAGGCCGTAACTTCGACATTCGTAAGCAGCTGCTTGAGTTCGACGACGTCAACAACGAACAACGTAAAGTGATCTATCACATGCGTAACACGTTGCTGGCCGCTGACAACATCGGTGAAACCATCGCTGACTTCCGTCAGGACGTGCTCAACGCTACCGTCAGCGCGCACATTCCACCGCAATCGCTGCCTGAGCAGTGGGATGTGGCCGGTCTGGAAGCGTCGTTGCAGAGCGACTTCGGTGTGGCGTTGCCGATTCAGCAATGGCTCGACGAAGACGATCATCTGTACGAAGAGACACTGCGCGAGAAGCTGATGAACGAGCTGATTGCGGCGTACCACGAGAAAGAAGACCAGGCGGGCGCCGATGCGCTGCGCACCTTCGAGAAGCAAATCGTGCTGCGCGTACTGGATGACCTGTGGAAAGACCACCTGTCGACCATGGATCACCTGCGTCACGGTATCCACTTGCGTGGCTACGCCCAGAAGAACCCGAAGCAAGAGTACAAGCGCGAGTCGTTCACGCTGTTCTCCGAGTTGCTGGATTCGATCAAGCGCGACTCTATTCGTGTGCTGTCGCACGTTCAGGTTCGTCGCGAAGATCCGATCGAAGAAGAGCAACGCCTGCGTCAGGAAGCCGAAGCACTGGCGGCACGCATGCAGTTCCAGCACGACGAAGCGCCTGGTCTTGAGCAACCGGAACTGCTTGGTGAAGAGGTCGATGTGGCCCTTGCCGCTGCGCCGGTACGCAACGAGCAGAAGCTGGGTCGAAACGAACTGTGCTACTGCGGTTCGGGCAAGAAATTCAAGCATTGCCACGGGCAGATCCAGTAAAACCCGTTTCATACGCTGAAATACCCGCGCCGCGACCGGCTTATGCCGTCGCGGCGTTTTGCCATTTAACACCGCCGTCCTGTGACGGTGATGACTACTTTTTAAGGAGCGCATTCATGGCTGTTGGTCTTGGTCCTTTGCCAACGTTGCACCCGGTTGCCGGTTTTGAACTCGGCATTGCATCGGCTGGCATCAAGCGCCCCGGGCGCAAAGACGTCGTGGTCATGCGTTGCGCCGAAGGTTCGACAGTGGCAGGCGTGTTTACGCTGAACGCTTTTTGCGCCGCCCCGGTGATTCTGGCCAAGCAACGCGTGCAAGGCCCTGTGCGTTATCTGTTGACCAACACGGGCAATGCCAACGCCGGTACCGGCGAACCTGGCCTGGCCGCCGCCGAGCGCACCTGCGCCAAACTGGCAGAGCTGACCGGTGTCGATGCCAGCCTGGTGCTGCCGTACTCCACGGGCGTGATCGGTGAGCCGCTGCCCGTCGAGAAGATTGAAGGCGCGTTGCAAGCTGCTCTCGATGACCTGTCGGTGAACAACTGGGAAGCTGCCGCCACCGGCATCATGACCACTGACACACTGCCAAAAGGCGCCAGCCGCCAGTTCCAGCATGACGGCGTCACCGTCACCGTCACCGGCATCAGCAAAGGCGCCGGTATGATTCGCCCGAACATGGCGACCATGCTGGGCTACATTGCCACCGATGCCAAAGTCTCCCGCGATGTGCTGCAAAACCTGTTGCTGGACGGCGCCAACAAGTCGTTCAACCGCATCACCATCGACGGTGACACGTCGACCAACGACTGCTGCATGCTGATCGCAACCGGTCAGGCAGCACTGCCGGAAATCACCCGGGCCGAAGGTGAGTTGTTCGCCAAATTGAAGCAAGCCGTGTTCGAAGTGTGCATGGACGTCGCTCAAGCCATCGTCCGTGACGGTGAAGGCGCGACCAAGTTCGTGACCGTTGAAGTCAATGGCGGCGGCAATCATCAGGAATGCCTGGACGTTGGTTACACCGTGGCACACTCGCCGCTGATCAAGACGGCTCTGTTTGCCTCTGATCCAAACTGGGGCCGCATCCTGGCCGCTGTTGGCCGTGCGGGTGTGCCAGACCTGGACGTGAGCAAGATCGACGTGTTCCTCGGTGAAGTGTGTATCGCCAGCCATGGCGCCCGCGCGTCGACTTACACCGAAGCCCAGGGATCGGCGGTGATGCAGCAGGAAGAAATCACCATCCGCATCGAGCTGGGTCGCGGCGATTGCAGCGAAACCATCTGGACCACCGACCTGTCCCACGAGTACGTCAAGATCAACGCTGAGTACCGTACTTAATCATTCGTTCGATCGAGTCGCGGCCATCGCGAGCAAGCTCGCTCCCACAGGATTTCCACTGAACTCTGTGGGAGCGGGCTTGCCCGCGATGACGGACGACCAGACGCTGCATATTCTGGCCCATACCCTTATCAGAAGGTCACCAACATGAGCCTGCACCTGATCATCGGCGACAAACTGCTTTCCTCCTGGTCCCTGCGCGGCGCATTGGCTCTCGAACTGGCCGGCGCTTCCTACACCGAAGAACTGATCAAGCTGAACCAGCCCGATACTCGCGAACGTCTGCTCAAGCACTCGCCGACCGGCAAAGTCCCTCTGTTGAAAACCGAGCACGGCACCATCGCTGACTCCATGGCCATTGCTGAATACCTGGCTGAACAGTTCCCCGATGCCAATCTGTGGCCCAAAGACACCGCCGCCCGTGCCCAGGCGCGTTCGGCCTGCGCGCAGATGCACGCCGGGTTCTTCGCCATGCGCGGCAACATGCCGTTCGACCTGTCTCGCGATGCACCGCTGTCGCCGGTACCAGCGGACGTTCAGGCAGACACTGAGCGCATGCTGGCGTTGTGGGCCGAGTGCCGTAACGCTGCGACCGAAACAGGTGCGTTTCTGTTTGGTGATGCGACAATAGCCGACGCCTTTTTCGCGCCGATCGCCGTTCGTCTGCGCACCTATCAGGTGAAGTTGCCGGCGGTTGACGAGGCTTACGTCGAAACGATCTACCAATGGCCGGCATTTAAGGCTTGGCAGAAAGCAGGTCTGGAGGAGGTTGGGCAGTGAAACGTGTTCATGTAGCTGCAGCGGTTATTCGTGACGGCAGCGGCAAGATCCTCATCGCTCGTCGTGCGGACACCCAGCATCAGGGTGGCCTTTGGGAGTTTCCCGGTGGCAAGGTCGAGACCGACGAATCTGTTGAAATCGCCCTGGCGCGGGAGCTTCAGGAGGAGTTGGGCATCGTGGTCAACGCTGCGCGTCCGCTGATCAAGGTCCGGCACGATTACCCGGACAAGCAAGTGTTGCTGGATGTCTGGGAGGTGTCGGCGTTTAGCGGCGAGCCTCACGGCGCCGAAGGCCAACCGCTGGCCTGGGTCGCACCCCGTGATCTGCTGGATTACGAGTTTCCGGCCGCCAATCAGCCAATCGTCGCAGCCGCGCGTTTGCCTGCCGAATACTTGATCACCCCCGAAGACCTGGAAACCCCGGCCCTGCTGCGCGGTATTCAGAAAGCAATTGCGGGCGGCATCAAGCTGATTCAGCTGCGGGCGCCCAACGGCTATGATCCGAAGTACCGCGATCTGGCGGTGGACGCAGCAGGTTTGTGTGCCGGCAAGGCGCAGTTGATGATCAAGGGACCGTTCGAATGGCTGGGTGATTTTCCGTCAGCCGGGTGGCACATCACTTCGGCACAATTGCGCAAACACGCGGCGGCGGGCCGACCGTTGCCGGCATCGCGCTGGTTGGCTGCGTCTTGCCACAACGCTGAAGAGCTGGCACTGGCCGAGCAGATGGGCGTGGATTTTGTGACGTTGTCACCGGTACAGCCGACCCAGACGCATCCGGATGCTCAGCCGTTGGGTTGGCAGCAGGCTGCCACGTTGATCGAGGGGTTCAGCAAGCCGGTGTTCCTGTTGGGCGGTGTTGGCCCGGCTGAACGGCAGAAGGCTTGGGAAGCAGGGGCGCAAGGTGTGGCGGGGATTCGGGCATTCTGGCCTGATTCTTTGGTGTAGCGACTGGCCTCATCCCGGGCAAGCCTTGAGCAAGGCTTGCCCGGGATGAGGGCGCTAGGGACTTGGACTAGACCTCCGGCTTCGCCGCCGCCTGCCACAAGATCTCGGTAACGCCCTGGCGCTTGGCAATCAAGCGCGCCACCACAAACAGCACATCCGATAACCGATTGATGTAGGCCAACCCAACCCCGGCCAACGGTTCAATCGCATTCAAATGCTGGCATCGGCGCTCCGCACTGCGTGCCAGGCTTCTGCACACATGGGCCTGGGCGATCAGCGCCGAGCCGCCCGGCAGGATAAAATTCTCCAGCGGTCCCAGCTCCTCGTTCCAGAGATCGATGGCCGCTTCCAGGCGTTCGATTTCAGCCGCGTTCAGTGCTTGATACACCGGCATCGCCAGCTCGCCACCCAGATCGAACAGGCGGTGCTGACAAGGTGCCAACACGTCGATCACTTCGTTCAAGCCCGGATAACGGTCACTTTCTGCCGCCAGACCCGCCAACAGCACACCGACCTGGCTGTTCAGCGTATCAACCTCGCCAATCGCCTCGATGCGCGGGTGATCCTTGGGGACGCGGCGGCCGTCACCCAGCCCGGTTTCGCCTTTGTCGCCGGTGCGGGTGTAAATCTTCGACAAGCGAAAGCCCATGGGTTACCTCGATAGCTGATTGAGTTCTTGAGAGACCAGCGGAGTGCCCGCCAGGGGAAGGCGTAGTGTGAAACACGTGCCTTGGCCCAGGGTCGATTGCACTTCCATCTGGCCCTTGTGGTTGTTGGTGATAATGAAATAGGAAACGGACAGGCCAAGGCCGGTGCCCTGACCGATTTCCTTGGTGGTGAAAAACGGCTCGAAGGTGCGCTTGCGGACGTTCTCGCTCATACCGATACCATTGTCCTCCACCTGGATTTCCGCCCAGGGCGGGTTCAACCTGGTACGCAGGATAATTCGCCCGGGCTCACGGTCATCCTCGCGCTGGTGAATGGCCTGTGCGGCGTTCTTCAGCAGGTTGAGTAATACCTGTTCCAGTTCGTTGGCGGTGCCAGGCACCGGGCCGAGTTGCGGATCGAACTGGCGAACGATGGCCTGGCCTTTGAAATCGAAACCGATCGCCAGGTCGAAATCGTTACCCGCAATTTCCACTGCCTGATCAATCAGTGCCGGTAGATCGCAGGGGGCCATTTGGCGGGTGCTGCGACGGCTGAAACTGAGCATGTGCGTCACAATCTTCGCCGCGCGAGCGCCCGCCTGCTGGATACCGTCGAGCAGCTGTGGGACTTCGCGCGCGATCAGGTATTGGTTAACGGTCTCCAGCTCAATACCCATGAGTTCAGCCTGTTCGAGGTTTTTTGGCAGCTCCGAGGACAGGCGTCGGCGAATGTTCTGCACGTTATGCAGGATGGCACCCAGCGGGTTGTTGATCTCGTGGGCCATGCCGGCCGCCAGACCACCTACGGAAAGCATTTTTTCCGACTGCACCATCATTTCTTCGAGCGACAGGCGTTGGGTGATGTCATCGATGCGGATCACCACGCCGCGTCCGGCCCCGCCCATCAATGGATAAAACGTCAACGCGTAATGCTTGGGCTCGTCGTCCTTGAACCAGGTCACACGCTCGATCTTGGCCACTGTGTGCTGTTCGACCGTTTGCTTGAGTTGCGGCAGAAACGGCTTGAGGGGTTCGAACGCAAGGAATATCGGCTGATTCAACGCTTCATCGAGGCGCGTGCCGGACAGGGCGCTGGCTTCCTGATTCCATTGCGTCACGTAGAGCTGCTCGTCCAGTGCGATCAGCGCCGACGGCATGGAGTCGATGATGCTGTTGAGGTAGTTCTGGAAGCCCGTGAGTTTCTTTTCGATCTTGCTGCGCACCTGGACTTCGAGTTCCAGCTTGCGGTTGGTGTGACGGGTTTCTTCGGCCAGACCCTGGGCCTGGTCATAGGCTGCCTGGGAGTCGTCCCGGGCGCGCTTGAGTTGCTGCTCGCGGGCTTCGATTCGCGAGAGCATGGTATTGAACGCCTCGGCGAGGCTGCCGATTTCATCATGGTTGCCCCGGGACGCGCGCAGGGCATAGTTCTCTTCGCGGGTGACCTGTCGGGACAATTCTTCGAGTTGATGGATGGGCTGGGTAATCAGGCGTTTGATCTGTCGGGCGATCACCAGCCACAACAGCACGCTGAATATCAGAATGCCGAGACTGGCCGTCAGAGTGCCGGTGTAGAAGGCCACCGGTAATTCGCTGCTGGCAACCAGGAGCAAATGGCCGGGAGCAGTGCCGGGGCGGGGCAGGGTGATCAGTTGATTGCTGCGAAATTCAGTCGCTTGCCAGGACTCGATGTGCTGGTAGCGCTCCGGCAGCTTGAGCTTTTCGCCATGTTGAAGTTGCGCGAGTCGTTCGCCCTTGCCGTCGTACAGCGCCGCCGCGCGCAACGGTGAATAGCTGTTGAGTTCGTTGAGCAGGCGTTCGGCGCTTTCCGGCGACTGCAAGGCCTCGGACACCAGGCTCGGGTTGGACACCAGCCGCCCGATGGTCTGCAACGCCTGGGGTGCCATACTTTCCTGCGAGATGTAATACGCGGCGCTGATAAAGGTCAGGTTGGCGACCAGCAGGACAGTGGTCAATAGCACCAGCAGGGCGGCCAGCAGTTTCTGGCCGACCGGGAGGTTTTCGAGGCGCTGGCGCAATGGCATCAGGTTCGTCGCTGAAAAGGAACAAGTGGGCAGCGTAGCCGCTGCTCAGTCGCTGGGCAATCCAAGGGTGTGCAGATGGGCGATCAACCGTGACTCCAGCTGATTGAGGTGCGGCAGGTTCAATTGATGCCGGGCGGCGACTTTACAGGCGTAGCCCAGCAGGTAACTGATTTCGGTGCGCCGCCGATTGCTGACATCCTGATACATCGAAGAGTAGTTGGCTGCGGTGGCATGAATGACGCGCTCTACTTCCTGCTGCAGTTCCTCGGCAGCGGCGGGCTGGCCGCAACGTTCAAGCAGCTCGGTCAGTTCGCCACAGAGGGTAGCGACTTCGCAATGATGGTCCTGAAGGCCGCCGTTGCGGCAATCGTGCAGCACCGTCAGCGGATTGATCGCACAGTTGAGCGCCAGTTTTCGCCACAGTCGGGTCAGGATATCGGTACTCCATTCATGTGGAATGCCCGCGGCGATGACATCATCAAGCCAGAACGGCGCCACCGGATGACTCGCATCCCCCAGCCAGGTGTAACCATGGCCGGCGAACACCACGCGCCAGTCGCCATCGCGAAAGGCGCCTTCGGTGCTTGAAGCGAAGATGCAGCGCGCCTGTGGGGCCTGTGCGGCGACGGCGTCCTGGCTGCCCAGGCCATTCTGCAAAAGGATCATCTCCGCACCAGGGACCATTCGGGGTACAAGCTGGGCGACAGCGTTCTCGGCATCGTAGGCTTTGCAGGCCACCAGCAGGCGGGCAATCGGTTCGCTGTTGTCAGGTGTCTGCGCCGGTACCGGATAGCAGTGTGCTTCACCGTGTTCGACCAGTGTCAGCCCGCCGGCCGCTTCGTAAGCCTGCAAACGCACAGCGTCCCGCACAATCAACCTGACCGGTAACCCGGCACGTGCCAGGCGTGTAGCCCACAATGTGCCAAGACTTCCGGCGCCCAGAACATGCCAGGTGGTGGACATCAGCTTTTTGCTCGGATTGAGGCGTGCATCGGCGGCTCGCAGTGAATGATGGGAAAGACCCGTTATAATCAGCGCGGATTTTAACCGCAAGCCAGGCGTACTCCATCGGTACGCCTTTTATTGGAGAGATTACATGCCGTCGTTCGACGTGGTATCCGAACTGGACAAACACGAAGTCACCAACGCGGTCGAAAACGCCGTCAAGGAACTCGATCGCCGTTATGACCTTAAAGGCAAAGGCACCTTCGAGTTCAAGGAAAAGGACCTGACTGTCAACCTGACTGCCGAGGCCGATTTCCAGCTCGAAGCTATGATTGAGATCCTCAAGCTGGCGCTGGTCAAGCGCAAGATCGATGTGCAGTGCCTTGAGGTCAAGGACGCTTACGCATCGGGCAAGCTGATGAAGCAGGAAGCTGTGCTCAAGGAAGGCATCGACAAAGAGCTGGCGAAGAAAATCGTTGCTCACGTCAAGGACGCCAAGCTCAAGGTCCAGGCCGCCATTCAAGGCGAGCAAGTGCGTATCACTGGCAAGAAACGTGACGACCTGCAGGAAGCCATTGCGGCCCTGCGCGCCAAAACCTTCGACATGCCGCTGCAGTTCAACAACTTCCGCGACTGACGGGGGCGGGAACCTCTCGGCGTTTTCGGCGTCCGAGGCCCAAGCAACGGCAGAAACGATTGAGCCCCATGGGTTCGGTCTTTCTGCCGCTCATTTTTCGTGTGCCGGGTAGCCGGAAATCAGGAGTGTAACGATGGATTTGAATGCTGAAGTGGACAACCTGGTCAAGGCGTCCCAGGCCTGGATTCCGATGATGATGGAATACGGTAGCCGTGTGCTGCTGGCGATCATTACCCTGGCCATCGGTTGGTGGCTGATCAATAAGGTCACGCAAAAGCTCGGTGCCCTGCTGGCGCTGCGTAATGCCGACCTGGCCCTTCAAGGCTTTATCAGCAGCCTGGCGAACATCATTCTCAAGGTATTGCTGATCGTCAGCGTGGCGTCGATGATCGGTGTCGAAACCACATCATTCGTTGCGGCCATCGGTGCCGCGGGTCTGGCCATCGGTCTGGCGTTGCAGGGCAGTCTTGCAAACTTCGCTGGCGGCGTGCTGATTCTGTTGTTCCGCCCGTTCCGTATTGGTGACTGGATCGAAGCTCAGGGTGTTGCAGGTACAGTTGATAGCATCCAGATCTTCCACACCGTGTTGCGTACCGGCGACAACAAAACCATCATTGTCCCGAACGGAAATCTGTCTAACGGCATTATCACCAACACTAACCGTCAACCGACTCGCAAAGTCGTCTTTGATGTGGGCGTGGATTATGAGGCGGATTTGCAGAAAGCCCGGGAGGTATTGCTGGATCTGGCCAAGGACGAACGTATTTTGGCAGAGCCGGCTCCGCAAGCCGTCATTTCTACACTGGGCGATAGTTCGATTACTGTTTCCCTGCGTGTTTGGGTTAAAACAGCAGATTACTGGGACGTGATGTTCATGTTCAACGAACAGTCCCGTGATCGTTTGAAAACCGCGGGTATCGATATTCCGTTTCCACAGCGGGTCATTCGCGTGGTCCAGGAATCTGCGGTGCAATAACTTTAAAGCCGTAAACAATAAAAAAGGCCCATCCGAAGATGGGCCTTTTTTTGGTTACCGCGAACTAACAGCTTTCGATTACAAGATCGACAGCGGGTAGTCGACGATCAGACGGAACTCATCGATGCTGCCTTCACCTTGGTCAGCGTTGGCGCGGTGCCATGCTTGACGGATACGGAACGACAGATCTTTCGCTGGGCCATTCTGTACTACGTACTTGGCTTCAACGTTGGTTTCGTGGTGCTTGCCATCTTCACCGTACAGGCCAGCGTAAGCGCCATTAGTTGGAGCGTTCGAACCATCGATGTCCCAACCTTTAACGTAACGAGTCATGAAGCTCAGACCAGGAACGCCATATTCGGCCATTTTCAGATCGTAACGTACTTGTGCGGATTTCTCGCCAGGACCGTTGAAGTCAGAGTACTGGATGGAGTTGGCGAGGAAGATCGAGTCGCCACCACGGTTGTTTTTACCCACGCCGACGTAGTCGAACGGAGTATCGCCGTTGATTTTCTGGAAGCCAACGGTGAGGGTGTGTGCTTTCAGGAACGAGAAAGCAGCTGCCAGCGAGAACGCGGTGTTGCTGATGGCGCCTGCTTCAGCGCTACCGGAATCGTCCGTGCGGTAGATGTTACCGTCCAAATTCACCGACTGATCGCCACCCATAGGGATGGTGTAGTTGGCGTTGGCGTAGTACTGGTTCCAGATATCTTCGAGCTGGGCACCATACAGCGACACGCTCAAGTTTTCGTTGATGCCGTATTTCGCACCACCGTAGTTGATGGTGTCGGCTTCAACACCAGCGTAGTTGGCCCACAGACCGCCGTCACGGCCGTTTTTGTCCTGGCTGGTCGCCGAGTAGAAGTGACCGGCTTCGAGGTCAAGATCTTTGATCTCGCTGCTCTGCAGTTGGAAACCGCTGGCAGTTTGCGGAAGGATACGGGAGCCACCAACAGCAAACACTGGTGCAGTGCTTGGTTGCATGTCGCCGGCTTTCAACTCGGTCTTGGAGATGCGAACTTTCAGAGCAGCGCCGGCTTTGCCTTGGCTGTCATTGTTTTCGCCAGCAGCGTTAGTGCTCAGGTTGCCCGAACCCGAGTACTTGTCGGAGCCGTCCAGTTTGATAGCGAGGTAACCGAAAGCATCAACACCAACACCGACAGTACCTTGGGTGTAACCAGAGCTGAATACGCCGTGGAAACCTTGGGTCCAGTCTTTGTCATCGACTGCGCCGTCTTTCTTGTTACGGTTGAAGTAGTAGTTGCGGAGCAGCACGTTGAAAGTGCTGTCTTCAACAAAACCTTTGGCTTCGGCCTGGTCGCCTACGAAAGGTGCGGCCGTAGCCATTTGAGTGCTGGCTGCTGCTGCAACTGCCAGTGCGATCATGCTCCACTTCATCACGCGCATCGTGATTTGCTCCTTTGGTTTTATAAGAGTACTGCCGTCCCACCTGTTTTATTATCTGGGCGGCTCTTTCTTTTTGTGTCGGCGCAAACTTATATCACGCCGACCATGTTGGCGATACTTGCCCATCTAACCTTTCAGCATCTTTACGAGCATGTCGCAAATAGCGAGGTCGATGTCGCAAATTTACAGCCCCGACGCAAGCGGACTGACAACTTCTTCGTTGTTTTCCAGGGCCTGAGCATCGTTAAAAAGAGTCCCTGGTAAAACGTGTGAATCTCCATTGGGCAACCCTGCCACTGTTTTTATTTGCCTTCAGGCTGCCACATCCGGTGGAGGCGCCAAAAGCTATGTGGGTGTGAATGCAACAAGCGTGCACAAATCAGGGTTACGCCGCTGTTTTTTTCAGAAACACCTTCTTCAGCTGTAAAAACCTCATAAAGCCGGGGGGTTCAGCGCCTTTTTTCAGGGCTTGACGCCATCATTGGCATCGTGTTCTAGCCTGATGGTCGGCGGCGTGACAACCCAAAACGTTACCGGTTCACCCCGTCAGTGAGTAAACGGCGGATGCCCGACGCATCAGCGTAGACGCACTGTGCGATTTTGGTGCAATAAATTTCAATCGCTGTGCTGAATTCATACAGCAAGCCCGTCAAGCTGTCGCGAACACATCGTTGTATTTCAGTCATTTCCGAGGTTTTTTTAAAGTCGTTGGTTCTGTAGTGGTGCGCTCTGGGCAAAAATGTTCTATGTCGGAGCATGCGTCCGGCGAATTGTCGATCATCGTGAAGCGGGCGGCGTTCGCGGGTATGCTGCCGTCCTGTCGCTTGGCGCGTCGTCTCTGGAGGCGGACGCTAAGCTGAAAACTGATGACCAGCCGGGAGTGCGCGCAGTGTTCGCTTTAGATCCACGACTTCAACAAGACACGTTACCGATCGGGGATTTCCCGCTTTGCCGGCTGCTGCTGTCCAACGATTCCAACTACCCATGGTTCATTCTGGTGCCGCGCCGCAACGATATCAGCGAGATATTTCAATTGGATGTCGCCGATCAACAGCAGCTTTGGCAGGAAACGACAGCGCTTTCGGAGGTGCTCAAGGATTCGTTCGACGCCGATAAGTTGAATGTCGCGGCGTTGGGTAACGTGGTCAGTCAGTTGCACATGCATGTCATCGTGCGCAAGCGCGAAGATGCTGCATGGCCGGCGCCGGTGTGGGGCAAGCACCCTGCCATTCCTTATAGTGAGGAGCAGGTTGCGACCATTCGCGAGCGACTGCAGCTGGTGTTGGCTGATGACTTCACGTTTCTGGAGGGTTGAATCATGAGCCTGGAAGAACGCGTCAACGATCTCGAAAGCCGACTGGCGTTTCAGGATGACACCATTCAGGCGTTGAATGATGTGCTGGTAGCACAACAGCGCGTGGTTGAGCGCTTGCAGTTGCAGATGGCCGCCTTGCTCAGGCGCCAGGAGGAAATGGCGGGTCACTTCGATTCGTCCGAAGAAGAGGCGCCACCTCCGCACTATTGATAAACCGCAGGCAATAAAAAACCGCGATCAGCCTGGCTGCTCGCGGTTTTTTTTAGCCTTGGATCAGCGTCGCGGCAGAGCAGCGATCACGTCTTCGGCTTGCAGGCCCTTGTCACGATTCATGACGGAGAACTCCACGCGCTGGCCTTCAACCAGTACGCGGTGACCTTCGCCACGAATAGCCCGGAAATGCACAAAGATGTCATCGCCGGAATCACGGGAAATAAAGCCGAAGCCTTTGGACGTGTTGAACCACTTGACGGTGCCGGTATCGCGGTTGGTCATGTCATAGCTTGGCGAGGCGGCAGCCGGTGAAGATTTGTAGAAGCTGATCGCCAGGTGCAGCAGAACGGCGATGACGGCAGCGATCAGGCTGAACAGAACGGCAGGCTGGCCGGCAATGACAGGCATTGGCGCGAACAACGTCAGGGTTTGCAAGACGACAGCCAGAACCAGCAAGGCGCTGACGAGGTTTTGCAATTGATGACGCGTGCCTTTGTTCCAGTAAGGAATGACAGGAGCGAGGGTCAGATTAAGCAGGCCGAAAAAGGCCAGGTACAGCGCATCTTGGTGTTGCAGGTAAGGAACAGCTTCGGCTTGCAGGCTAGGGATGAAGGACAGCAGCAAGGCTGCTGCGCCCATTAGCAGGTGGACGATTTTCAACATTTTGATTAACTCACGTTAAGACGGATCACAAGGAAGAGCTGATGGAGCACGGTTCGCTTCAGAACAATAAGAGGCGTTGGGCACGTTCCCGATATCAGCCTATGCGCAGTGCCCGGAAAAATAGGCGCTAGCGACACACTGCCTATTTAACAGCAAAGCCCGTAGCTACTCAAATCAGGGAGTCCAGCGGCACTGGGCGGTCGATTTGTCGCACGCCCCAAGGGCATCCGTTGCTGCGGTGTGGCGACAGGCTTGCTAGAGTGGTCCTGCACCTGTTGGATGAATTTTCATCACCTTTAGGGGAAACGCATGGCAATCGATATTGGTATCAGCGAAGAAGATCGCAAGTCGATCGTCGACGGACTTTCGCGTCTGTTGTCGGACACTTATGTGCTTTATTTGAAGACCCATAACTTCCATTGGAATGTCACCGGGCCCATGTTTCGGACCCTGCACCTGATGTTCGAAGAGCAATACAATGAGTTGGCGCTGGCCGTCGATTCGATTGCCGAGCGCATTCGCGCGCTGGGATTTCCGGCGCCGGGCGCCTATTCCATTTATGCGCGTCTGTCTTCCATTAAGGAAGAAGAGGGCGTTCCCAAGGCTGAGGACATGATCCGGCAGTTGGTCGAGGGGCAGGAAGCTGTCACTCGCACGGCTCGCGGTATTTTCCCATTGCTCGACAAGGTCAGCGACGAGCCAACGGCTGATCTGTTGACCCAGCGTATGCAGGTCCACGAGAAAACCGCGTGGATGTTGCGCTCATTGCTGGATCAGTAATAAAGAAGATACGAGCGCGGATGACGTCTGGTCGATGTCGTCCGCGCGATGCCATCCTTTTCCCTTCGGGCTGAATGATCTTTTGCCCAAGTATGTAGGAAAACGTCTTCAGCAAGACCCGCTCCGAGATCGCCTGTCAGTTGCAGGCTTATCCTACGTCGACGGTCATAAAGTCATCTGGATATACCTTTGCGCCTGCGCTTTGATAAGAGCCTGCATTGCTCTTGCAAGTGGCGGGATGACAAAGGAGTGTCAACAGTATGGATAGTGTTGTCAGAGGCAAAGAGGGGAGGTTCGATCCACTCAAAGGTATCGGGATCGATCCGTTTGTCAGTGAATTCGATATGGGGCTTGCCCAGCCATTATCACGGTCTGTTCGTTTAAATGGCTTTGCGACCTGTTTGCGGCTGGAGCAGGTTTACTGGGATATTCTGGGCGAAATGGCCAGGGCCAATCGATGTTCGATCAGTGCGTTGTTGTCCCACGTGGATCGCGAAGTGCATTTGCGCCATGGAGGGGTGAAGAATTTCAGCGGGCTGGTCCGGGTTGTCTGCGTTGTACATAGCTTGAAGGAAGGGCGCGCGTGACCCTGACTGGGCAAGTGCGCTAAAAGTGGCAGAGTGTCGGTCTGTGCAGTCTTACGGCTGCACTGGCTGCATTTAATGGATATAATCCCGCACTTTTCCGCAAAACCCTGCGTATGCGGTAGCAATCTGATCGCCGAGACAACCCCATGCCGATGTACGACTATCAATGTGCTTCCTGTGGTCATCAGTTGGAAGCCATTCAAAAGATCAGCGCAGCACCGCTGATCGACTGCCCTGCCTGCCAGGCGCCAGAGCTAAAAAAGATGCTGTCCATGCCAGGCTTCCGCCTTAGCGGTACCGGCTGGTACGAAACCGATTTCAAGACCGGTTCCAAGAAGAATCTGGCTGGCGGCGACAAAGCTGACTAAGGTCTGGAACCTGAGTTGAACGACACGAGCGAGTTCTTGCATCATCGGCAGACCGATGCACACAAGGCCTCCAACCGAATTTCGAATTACGAGAAGTGAAACCACTACCATGATGCGCAGCCATTATTGCGGCCAACTGAACGAAAGCCTGGAAGGCCAGGAAATTACCCTTTGCGGATGGGTTCACCGTCGCCGTGACCACGGTGGGGTGATTTTCCTCGATATCCGTGATCGTGACGGTCTGGCCCAGGTGGTGTTCGACCCGGATCGCGCAGAAACCTTCGCCGCCGCCGATCGCGTGCGCAGCGAGTACGTGGTCAAGGTCACTGGTAAGGTGCGTCTGCGTCCGGCCGGTGCCGGCAACGCCAACATGGCTTCGGGCATGATCGAAGTGCTGGGCTACGAACTCGAAGTCCTGAACGAAGCGGAAACCCCGCCGTTCCCGCTCAACGAGTTCTCGGATGTCGGCGAAGAGACTCGTCTGCGCTATCGCTTCATCGACCTGCGTCGTCCGGAAATGCTCGAGAAGCTGCGTCTGCGTTCGCGCATGACCACCAGCATCCGTCGCTACCTCGACGAGAACGGCTTCCTCGACGTCGAAACGCCGATCCTGACCCGTGCCACACCAGAAGGCGCTCGTGACTACCTGGTGCCGAGCCGTACCCACGCGGGTTCGTTCTTCGCATTGCCGCAGTCGCCACAACTGTTCAAGCAACTGTTGATGGTGGCCGGCTTCGACCGTTACTACCAGATCGCCAAATGCTTCCGCGACGAAGACCTGCGTGCCGACCGTCAGCCTGAGTTCACTCAGATCGACATCGAAACCAGCTTCCTCGATGAAAAAGACATCATGGGCCTCACCGAAGGCATGATCCGCAACCTGTTCAAGGAAGTGCTGGATCTGGACTTCGGCGACTTCCCGCACATGACCTGGGACGAGGCCATGCGCCGTTACGGTTCCGACAAGCCAGACCTGCGTAACCCGCTGGAACTGGTTGACGTTGCCGACCAGCTTAAAGAAGTCGACTTCAAGGTCTTCAGCGGACCGGCCAACGATCCGAAAAGCCGCATCGCCGCTCTCCGCGTTCCAGGCGGTGCGAGCATGCCGCGCAGCAAGATCGACGATTACACCAAGTTCGTCGGCATCTACGGTGCCAAGGGCCTGGCGTACATCAAGGTCAACGAGCGCGCGAAGGGTGTCGAGGGTCTGCAATCGCCGATCGTCAAGAACATCCCTGAAGCCAACCTCAATGTGATCCTTGATCGCGTTGGCGCGGTAGATGGCGACATCGTGTTCTTCGGTGCCGACAAGGCCAAGATTGTCAGCGAGGCCCTGGGCGCGCTGAGGATCAAGGTCGGTAACGATCTGAACCTGCTGACCTGCGAGTGGGCGCCGATGTGGGTTGTCGACTTCCCTATGTTCGAAGAGAACGACGACGGCAGCTTCACCGCCTTGCACCACCCGTTCACCGCGCCGAAATGCACGCCGGAAGAACTGGAAGCCAACCCGGCGACCGCTCTGTCTCGTGCCTACGACATGGTATTGAACGGTACCGAGCTGGGTGGCGGTTCGATCCGTATCCACCGCAAGGAAATGCAACAGTCGGTGTTCCGTCTGCTGGGTATCAGCGAAGCGGAGCAGGAAGAGAAGTTCGGCTTCCTCCTCGATGCTTTGAAATACGGCGCGCCACCCCACGGTGGTCTGGCTTTCGGCCTGGACCGTCTGGTCATGCTGATGACCGGCGCCCAGTCGATCCGTGAAGTCATTGCCTTCCCGAAAACCCAGAGTGCGGCTTGCGTCATGACTCAGGCACCGGGTGTGGTAGATGCCAAGGCATTGCGCGAACTGCACATTCGTCTGCGCGAAACGCCTAAAGCAGAGTAACGCTGACCGTAAAGGCGCATCCTTCGGGGTGCGCCTTTTCTTTAGGTCGAGATTTTTTTTTGCTGGCCGACGATTCGCGTGGCGGGCAATGTTTCAAAGAGAATTCGGAGCGAGTTATGGCGGGTCATTCCAAGTGGGCGAACATCAAGCACCGCAAAGAACGTCAGGATGCCAAGAAGGGCAAGATTTTCACCAAGTGGATTCGTGAGCTGACCGTTGCAGCCCGTCAGGGTGGCGGCGATCCGGGTTCCAATCCGCGTCTGCGTCTGGCGCTGGACAAGGCGCTTGGTGCGAACATGAGCCGCGACATCATTGATCGTGCAGTGGCTCGCGGTGCGGGCGCTGCCGACACTGACGACATGGTCGAGTTGACCTACGAAGGTTACGGCCCTGGCGGCGTGGCGGTAATGGTCGAATGCATGACCGACAACCGTAATCGCACTGCTGCAGCCGTTCGTCATGCCTTCAGCAAGTGCGGCGGCAATCTGGGAACTGACGGTTCGGTTGCTTATCTGTTCGAACGCAAAGGACAGATCTCCTTCGCACCGGGTGTCGACGAAGACGCGCTGATCGAAGCCGCCATGGAAGCGGATGCCGATGACGTGGTCACCCACGAAGACGGTTCCATCGACGTGTTCACCTCATTCGCCGGTTTCTATTCCGTGCGTAACGCGTTGGAGGCGGCCGGTTTCAAAGGTGATGATGCGGAAATCGTCATGCTGCCGACCACCAGTGCCGAGCTGGACCTGGAGGGCGCCGAGAAGGTCCTCAAGCTGATCGACATGCTTGAAGACCTGGATGACGTGCAGAACGTCTACTCCAATGCGGATATACCGGAGTCGGTTGCCGCTCAGCTCGGATGATGCATTTATTAAAGATCGCAGCCTTCACTTGGCCCCTGTAGGAGCTGGCGAAGCCTGCGATTTTTTGATTTTGGCTTTTTATTAATAGATCGCAGCCTTCGGCAGCTCCTACACGGTTATTCTCAAGCCACCGCGATCTCTTTCTGCAGGCGTTATGACTTTAATTCTTGGTATCGACCCCGGTTCGCGCATTACCGGTTATGGCGTGGTGCGCGATACCGGGCGTGGCTGTGTGTACGTGGCGTCGGGTTGCATTCGTACCGGTTCGGGGGAATTGCATGAGCGTCTGCAAATCGTTTATCGCGGCGTTCGTGAAGTCATTCAGACCTATGGCCCTGTAACAATGGGTATCGAAAAAGTCTTTATGGCCCGCAACGCTGATTCAGCGCTGAAACTTGGCCAGGCTCGCGGCGCCGCCATTGTGGCCGGCGCTGAGGAAAGCCTGGAAATCGCCGAATACACGGCAACTCAGGTCAAGCAGGCGGTAACAGGGACAGGCTCTGCGAATAAAGAGCAGGTGCAGATGATGGTCATGCATATGCTGAAATTGACCAGCAAGCCGCAAATAGACGCCTCTGATGCCTTGGCCATTGCGATTTGTCACGCTCATACCCGGTCCAGTCTGCTGCCGCATGGCCTGGGTGCCGCACGCAGTCGTGGCGGTCGCCTGCGTCTCTGATAGCATCAGCAATCATTTTTAGGGAATGAGGGTTTTTGTGCCTGTGTTGCCGGTACGAAACCCTTGTTCTGTCAGTCGCCAGCACCGCTCTGGCAAACGCTCAAGGATCTGAAACGTGATTGGACGCTTGCGCGGCACCCTGGCTGAGAAACAGCCGCCGCACCTGATTCTGGATGTAAATGGTCTGGGGTATGAGCTGGAAGTGCCTATGACCACGCTTTACCGCTTGCCGTCGGTCGGTGAACCGCTGACCTTGCACACCCATTTGGTCGTGCGCGAAGACGCGCAGTTACTCTATGGTTTCTATGGCAAGCGTGAGCGAGACTTTTTTCGCGAGTTGATCCGTCTCAATGGTGTGGGGCCGAAACTGGCCCTGGCATTGATGTCGAGTCTGGAAGTCGATGAGCTCGTGCGTTGCGTGCAATCCCAGGACACTTCGGCCCTGACCAAGGTGCCCGGCGTCGGGAAGAAAACCGCCGAGCGTTTGCTGGTAGAGCTCAAGGACCGCTTCAAGGCATGGGAAACCGTGCCGGCGATGTTCGCACTGGTGCCCAATCAGCCGGGTGGTCCGGATGCACCGGCGCCGGTCGCGACGGCAGAAAATGATGCAGTCAGCGCGCTGATCTCCCTGGGTTACAAGCCGCAGGAAGCCAGCAAGGCGATTTCCGCGATCAAGGAGAAAGGCTTGAGCAGTGAAGACATGATTCGTCGTGCCCTGAAGGGAATGATCTAAGTGATTGAAGCTGATCGTCTGATTACCGCCGCGCCGGGCCCTCGTGATCGCGAGGAAGTCCAGGACCGGGCAATTCGTCCTGTCAGCCTGGCCGAGTACATCGGTCAACCGACGGTTCGCGAGCAAATGGAATTGTTTATCCAGGCTGCTCGTGGGCGTAACGAATCCCTGGACCACACATTGATTTTTGGTCCGCCGGGGCTGGGTAAAACAACCTTGGCCAACATCATCGCCCAGGAAATGGGGGTGTCGATCAAAAGCACCTCGGGTCCGGTGCTGGAGCGTCCGGGTGATCTGGCGGCGTTATTGACCAATCTAGAACCTCATGACGTGCTGTTTATCGACGAAATCCATCGGCTGTCGCCGATCGTCGAGGAAGTGCTGTACCCGGCCATGGAAGATTTCCAGCTGGACATCATGATCGGCGAGGGACCGGCTGCGCGATCGATCAAGCTTGATCTGCCACCCTTCACCCTGGTGGGTGCGACGACTCGCGCCGGCATGCTGACCAACCCGTTGCGGGATCGTTTCGGGATCGTGCAGCGCCTTGAGTTCTACAGCACCGCGGACCTGGCAACGATTGTCAGCCGTTCAGCGAGCATCCTTGGCTTGCCGCTTGATCCGGAGGGCGCCTTTGAAATCGCCCGTCGGGCCCGTGGTACTCCACGAATCGCCAACCGCTTGTTGCGTCGGGTGCGTGACTTCGCTGAAGTGCGTGCCAAGGGCCATATCACCAAGCCGATCGCCGACCTGGCCTTGAACCTGCTGGATGTCGACGAGCGTGGCTTTGATCATCAGGATCGACGTCTGTTGTTGACCATGATCGAGAAATTCGACGGTGGCCCGGTCGGGGTGGATAGCCTGGCAGCCGCGATCAGCGAAGAGCGCCACACCATTGAAGATGTGCTGGAGCCGTACCTGATTCAGCAAGGCTATATCATGCGGACACCCCGGGGGCGGGTGGTTACGCGGCATGCGTACCTGCATTTTGGTTTAAACATCCCGTCACGAATGGGCGAGATGCCCGTAGTAGACGAATCCCTCGATGCCGTAGACGATTAATCACCTCTGCGGGCTGATCAATTCGAGGTTTGCGCTGTCCTAGGACCGTGCTTTCGCGAGAAAGCCGCAGAACATTGAAAAACAGTTGCCTGGCCGGATTGGCAACCTGAGGAGTAAGCACTAGAGTATGCGCGCGCAAAACGGGCTTGAGCCTTTCGCACATCGTTGTCGCGTTTATTACGAGGACACCGATGCGGGAGGCATCGTGTATTACGTTAATTACCTCAAGTTTATGGAACGGGCTCGAACCGAGCGGCTCCGGGAGCTGGGCTTTGCCCAATCCCAGCTGGCAGGGGAGGACCTGTTATTCGTCGTGCATTCCAGCGAAGCGCGCTACCACGCGCCGGCGCGACTGGACGACGAGCTTCTGGTAAGTGCTGAAGTAATCGAATTGAACCGGGTCAGCCTGCGTTTCAAGCAGCAGGTCAGGCGGACAACGGATAATGCGCTGCTCTGTGAAGGGCAGTTTTTGGTGGCCTGTGTGCGCACTGACAGTTTGAAACCCCGGGCCATTCCCGAAGCTCTACGTGCGGCCTTTGCCGACGTGAGCGGCGCGGGTACACACTCAAAGCAGGAGATAAAGCGTGGAAGCTAACGTCGTCGACCATTCCTCCATGTGGAGCCTGGTCAGCAATGCCAGTATCGTGGTGCAACTGGTAATGCTGATCCTGGTAGCCGCATCGGTGACCTCATGGATCATGATCTTTCAGCGCAGCAACTTGCTGCGCGCGGGTCGACGTGCCCTGGAGAGCTTTGAAGAGCGCTTCTGGTCGGGTATCGACCTGTCCAAACTCTACCGTCAGGCCGGCAGCAATCCTGACCCGGATTCGGGTGTGGAGCAGATCTTCCGTGCCGGCTTCAAGGAGTTCTCCCGTCTGCGTCAGCAGCCAGGCGTTGATCCTGAAGCGGTCATGGAAGGCGTGGCCCGCGCCATGCGCGTTGCCATTTCCCGCGAAGAAGAAAAGCTTGAACAAAGCCTGCCTTTCCTGGCGACCGTCGGTTCCGTCAGCCCGTACATCGGTCTGTTCGGTACGGTTTGGGGCATCATGAACTCCTTCCGTGGCCTGGCCACCGCGCAGCAGGCAACCCTGGCCACTGTGGCACCGGGTATTGCCGAGGCACTGATTGCTACCGCAATCGGCCTGTTCGCCGCGATCCCTGCCGTTATCGCCTACAACCGTTTTGCTGCCCGCAGCGAAACGCTGATCAGCCGCTACTACACCTTCGCCGATGAATTCCAGGCGATCCTGCACCGCAAAGTGCACACCAGCGAAGAATAAGCAGGTAATTTCCAATGGCTTTAATCGCTCGAGCTCGCAAAAAGCGCAAGCCGGTCGCCGAGATGAACGTAGTGCCTTACATCGACGTGATGCTGGTACTGCTGGTCATCTTCATGGTGACCGCGCCGATGCTCAATCAGGGCGTGAAAGTTGATCTGCCGAAGGTTTCCAGCGAAGCCTTGCCGCAGGACAACAACACCCAGGTCCTGACCATTTCGATCAAGGCTGACAAGACCTATTACTGGAACCTTGGCAGCGAAGTCGATACCCAGAAGCAGCAGGACAAGGCCATGACCTTGCCGCAGATGACTGACGCCGTGACCAAGATCATTCGGACCGGCACTGAAGGTGGCAAGCACACCCAGGTCTTCATTCGAGGCGACAAGACCGTCGATTACGGATCGGTCATGGGCGCCATGGGCGGTCTCCAGAAAGCCGGGGTCGGGAACGTTGGCTTGATTACCGAGGCGCCCTGATGCAGCAACAGCGAGAGCCGACAGCCTCGGAAAGCTACTTCTGGCCTAGTGTCTGGGCGATTGGCTTGCACGTGCTGGTATTCGGCATGTTGTTTGTCAGTTTCGCCATGACGCCGGAGTTGCCGCCGGCCAGGCCGATCGTCCAGGCGACCTTGTACCAGCTGAAATCGAAAAGTCAGGCAACCACCCAGACCAATCAGAAGATTGCGGGTGAGGCGAAGAAATCCGCTGCGCGCCAGACCGAAGTCGAACAGATGGAACAGAAGAAGATCGAACAGGAAGCGATCAAAGCCGCGGAACAAAAGAAGGAAGATGCGGCTCAAAAAGCCGAAGAATCCAAGAAGGCCGACGAGACCAAGAAAGCGGAAGAGGCTAAAAAGGCTGATGAAGCCAAGAAAGCCGACGAAGCGAAGAAGACCGCCGAAGCCAAAAAGGCAGAAGAGAAACAATTGGCTGATATAGCCAAGAAGAAATCTGAAGAAGAAGCCAAGAAGGCTGCTGAAGAAGAGGCCAAGAAAGCGGCCGCTGAAGAAGCGAAGAAAAAGATCGTCGAAGACGCGAAGAAGAAAGCCGCGGAAGACGCCAAGAAGAAATCTGAAGCTGAAGACGCGAAGAAGAAAGTCGCCGAAGACGCGAAGAAGAAAGCTGCTGCCGATGCTGCGAAGAAAAAGTCGCAGGAAGCAGCACGTAAATCCGCCGAAGAGAAAAAGGCTCAGGCCTTGGCAGATTTGCTTTCCGACACGCCTCAGCGTCAGCAGGCCTTGGCGGATGAGCAGGGCGATGAAGTCGCCGGCAGCTTCGATGACTTGATTCGTGCTCGTGCAGCAGAAGGCTGGGCTCGTCCACCTTCAGCACGCAAGGGCATGACGGTCGTGCTTCAAATCGGCATGTTGCCGGATGGTACGGTGACTTCGGTCAGTGTCGGCAAATCCAGCGGCGATGGTCCGTTTGACGCTTCGGCAGTGGCGGCAGTGAAAAATATTGGTCGTTTGACAGAAATGCAGGGAATGAAGCCGAGCGATTTCGCTCCGTATCGTTCATTCAAGATGACATTCACACCTGAGGATCTAGCCTTGTGAGAAACCTTCTTCGAGGAATGCTTGTCGTTATCTGCTGCATGGCAGGTATGGCGGCAGCAGATGAAAAAAACATTCTGGTTACCAGCGGCAGTGACCGGGCCACCCCGATTGCAGTCGTGCCGTTTGGCAACCAGGGCGGCAGCGTGCTGCCGGACGATATGGCCGAAATCATCGGTAACGACCTGCGTAACTCGGGTTACTACTCGCCGATTCCCAAGCAGAACATGATCAGCCAGCCAAGTCAGGCCAGCGAAATCATCTACCGTGACTTCAAGGCGCTGGGTGCCCAGTACGTCATGGTCGGCAGCATTACCCCTGCGGGCGGTCGCCTGCAGGTTCAGTACGCGCTGTTCAACGTCGCCACCGAGCAGCAAGTGCTGACCGGTAGCGTGTCGGGTAGCGTTGATCAGCTGCGTGACATGTCGCACTACATCGCTGACCAGTCGTTCGAAAAACTCACCGGTATCAAAGGTGCTTTCTCGACTCGTCTGTTGTACGTGACGGCCGAGCGTTTCTCCGAGAAGAACACTCGCTACACGCTGCAACGTTCGGACTATGACGGTGCCCGCGCCGTAACTCTGCTGCAATCGCGCGAGCCAATCCTGTCGCCGCGTTTCGCACCGGATGGCAAACGCATCGCTTATGTTTCGTTCGAGCAGAAGCGCCCGCGCATCTTCATGCAGAACATCGACACCGGTCGCCGTGAGCAAATTACCAACTTCGAAGGCCTGAATGGCGCGCCAGCCTGGTCGCCGGATGGCAATCGCCTGGCGTTCGTCCTGTCGAAGGACGGTAACCCGGACATCTATGTGATGAACCTGGGTTCGCGTCAGATCACGCGTGTCACCAACGGTCCTGGCATCAACACCGAACCGTTCTGGGGTAAAGATGGTTCAACCATCTACTTCACCTCCGACCGTGGCGGCAAGCCACAGATCTACAAAACCAGCGCCGGTGGCGGTGGTGCAGAGCGTGTGACCTTCATTGGTAACTACAACGCCAACCCTAAACTGTCGGCCGACGAAAAGACCCTGGTGATGATTCACCGCCAGGAAGGCTTCACCAATTTCAAGGTGGCGGCCCAGGATTTGCAGCGAGGTAGTGTAAAGATCCTCACTGATAGCACTCTGGACGAGTCGCCTACTGTTGCGCCCAACGGCACCATGGTAATCTACGCCACCCGCCAGCAGGGCCGGGGAGTCTTGATGCTCGTGTCCATTAATGGACGCGTAAGGCTCCCGCTTCCTACCGCACAAGGCGAAGTCAGAGAACCTTCCTGGTCCCCTTACCTGAACTGACGCGGCGCTACACGTTGTACTTAACACATTGGGGTTCATTAGGAGTTTCACGATGGAAATGCTGAAGTTTGGTAAGTTTGCTGCTCTGGCTCTGGCTTTGTCCGTAGCCGTTGGTTGCTCGTCTAAAGGCGGCGACAATGCCGGTGAAGGCGCAGCTGTTGATCCAAACGCTGGTTATGGCGCAAACACTGGTGCAGTTGACGGCTCCCTGAGCGAAGAAGCTGCTCTGCGCGCTATCACCACTTTCTACTTCGAATACGACAGTTCGGACCTGAAGCCAGAAGCCATGCGCGCTCTGGACGTTCACGCCAAAGACCTGAAAGCAAACGGCGCTCGCGTTGTTCTGGAAGGCAACACCGACGAACGTGGTACTCGTGAGTACAACATGGCACTGGGCGAGCGTCGTGCGAAAGCCGTTCAGCGCTACCTGGTACTGCAAGGTGTTTCCCCAGCTCAGCTGGAACTGGTTTCCTACGGCGAAGAGCGTCCAGTTGCTACCGGCAACGACGAGCAGTCCTGGGCTCAAAACCGTCGCGTCGAACTGCGTAAGTAATTCGTCATGCGAACGTGCCGTCGTGCTGTAACTGTTTTGGCTCTCAGCCTCGCACCGCTTGCGGTGTGGGCTGCGGTTCCTGTGGTCGAGGACAACTCCGGCTATAACAATAGCGGGAGTAGTTATCCGCCTGCGGGTTACGGTACGAACGGCGCCTATGCCGGGGGAGGGGTTTCGGCCCCTGTCTCGGCACAGGGCGAGCTGTTCAACCAACTGCAATCGATGCAGGAGCAGATCTCGCGCCAACAAGGCATCATCGAAGTTCTGCAAAATGATGTAGCGCGCATGAAGCAAGAAAGCCTGGAGCGATATCAGGATCTTGATCGGCGCATAGGAACCGGCGGTGCACCAGCCGCGAGTCCTGAGAATTCTTCAAGCGGTGGCGATTTGAATGCCCCCGCAGCAGCAGGCGCAGGTGCCGGAGCGGCTGCCGCTCAAGCACCGGCGGCCGGTAGCGAGCCAGCTGATCCAGCGAAGGAAAAACTGTATTACGATGCAGCTTTCGACCTGATCAAGGCCAAGGATTTCGACAAGGCCAGTCAGGCCTTCGCCGCTTTCCTGCGCAAGTACCCGAACAGCCAATACGCGGGTAACGCTCAGTATTGGTTGGGCGAGGTAAACCTGGCAAAGGGTGACCTGCAAGGCGCGGGTCAAGCGTTTGCCAAGGTTTCGCAGCTGTATCCCAAGCATGCAAAAGTGCCTGACTCGCTGTACAAGCTCGCTGATGTAGAGCGCCGCCTGGGTCATACCGACAAGGTCAAAGGCATTCTGCAGCAGGTGGTCGCCCAGTATCCGGGGACTTCCGCCGCTCAGCTGGCACAGCGCGACTTGCAACGCATGTAAGCTTGCTGGACCCGTTTTGAAGAAACCCGCACTTGTTGCGGGTTTTTTCGTTAGAATTCACGCCCTTTTTCTGTAATACCGCTTTTTGGGATTCGCGCGATGGCGGGGTTCCTTGAAGTGCCTGACGGAGGCGGACAGCCTGTTTAGCTGTTACGCCCGTGGCGACTATGCAAGACACATTGAGAATCACCGAAGTTTTTTACTCGTTGCAGGGTGAAACGCGAACTGCCGGGCTGCCCACTGTTTTTGTGCGCCTGACCGGTTGCCCACTGCGCTGCCAATACTGCGACAGCGCCTACGCGTTCACTGGCGGCACGGTCCGCCCGCTCGATGACATCATCGAACAAGTCGCCGGCTTTCGTCCGCGCTATGTGTGTGTCACAGGCGGCGAGCCTTTGGCGCAACCCAACGCCATTCCTTTGCTCAAGCGCTTGTGTGATGCCGGTTACGAAGTGTCACTGGAAACCAGTGGTGCTCTCGACATCTCGGCAGTAGATTCGCGGGTCAGTCGAGTTGTCGATCTGAAGACACCGGGTTCGAAGGAAGCGCACCGTAATCGCTACGAGAACATCGAGCTGCTCACGCCCAATGATCAGGTGAAGTTTGTCATCTGTTCCCGTGAGGACTACGACTGGGCTGTGTCCAAACTGATCCAGTACGGTCTGGATCGACGGGCCGGCGAAGTGCTGTTCTCACCAAGTCACCATGACCTGAATGCTCGGGACCTGGCTGATTGGGTAGTGGCGGACAATCTTCCTGTACGTCTGCAACTGCAGCTGCATAAATATCTTTGGAATGACGAGCCGGGGCGCTGAAATGACTGATCACCTGAACACTGCTGAAAAACGTGCGGTTATCCTGCTGTCCGGCGGGCTGGACTCGGCGACTGTCGTGGCCATGGCTCGCGCAGAAGGTTACACCTGCTACACCATGAGCTTCGATTACGGTCAGCGTTCCCATGCAGAGTTGCACGCCGCTGCGCGCGTCTCCCGAGACCTCGGCGCGGTTGAGCATAAAGTGATTGGCATAAACCTGAACGGCATCGGCGGTTCTGCGTTGACTGACAACAGCATCGACGTGCCTGAGGTTGCCGGTGAAGGCATTCCGGTGACTTATGTCCCTGCGCGCAACACGGTGTTTCTATCCCTGGCGCTGGGCTGGGCTGAAGTACTGGAAGCGCGTGACATCTTTATCGGCGTGAACGCGGTGGATTATTCCGGATACCCGGATTGCCGTCCCGAATTCGTCGAGGCGTTCGAGCGTATGGCTAATCTGGCGACCAAGGCTGGGGTAGAGGGGAATGGTTTCCGCATCCAGGCGCCTTTGCAAAACCTGAGCAAGGCACAGATTGTCCAGGCAGGGGTGAAGCTCGGCGTGAATTACGGTCTGACCGTTTCCTGCTATCAGGCCGACGATAACGGCCGGGCATGCGGTAAGTGCGACAGCTGCCGACTGCGCGCAGAAGGCTTCGCAGCGGCCGGAATCGACGACCCAACACCTTATTTTTGATTTATTTCAAATTAGGTGTTGAATAGTCCTTAAAAATCAGTATTATACGCGCCACCACACAGCGGGTCGTTAGCTCAGTTGGTAGAGCAGTTGGCTTTTAACCAATTGGTCGTAGGTTCGAATCCCACACGACCCACCATTTTTATAGCAGTTTTAAAAGTCTGGAAGGCCCACGAAAGTGAGGATTTCCGGATTTTTTTTTGCCCGCGATTTGTGTTTGCCGCCGCGCGAGCCGTATCGCATGGCACAGGTCAGAATCATCTTTTGCATCCAATGGATATTCTGTAGCCTTGCGCCTCTTCAACGTTGTCCGTGCCTGATGATACTCACTTTCCCGGCGGTGCCCTCAAGGGGGCTGGAGCCGGGTGTATACTCGACTTTCGCGCGTAAGCGCTTGCAGGTCTTGCGAACATGACGCAGATTTCTGAACGCCTTCTGGTTCAAGCCCACCTCGACGCCAAGCAGCCCAAACCGCTGACTGCCGAGGAAGAGGCCAATTACCGCGCCGCTATCGCCGCCGAGCTCAAGGCTCAGGACGCGGTGCTGGTCGCCCACTTCTATTGTGATCCGGTTATCCAGGCGCTTGCCGAAGAGACTGGGGGCTGTGTCTCCGACTCGCTGGAGATGGCCCGCTTCGGCAATGCTCACCCGGCCAAGACTGTGGTGGTTGCCGGTGTGAAATTCATGGGGGAGACGGCGAAAATCCTAAACTCTGAAAAGCGCGTCCTGATGCCAACCCTGGAAGCGACCTGCTCGCTGGACCTGGGCTGCCCGGTGGACGAGTTTTCAGCGTTTTGCGATCAGCATCCGGAACGCACGGTGGTGGTGTATGCCAATACATCGGCCGCCGTCAAAGCCCGGGCGGACTGGGTCGTGACTTCAAGCTGTGCGCTGGAAATCGTCGAAAGCCTGATGGATAACGGCGAAACGATTATCTGGGGCCCGGACAAACATCTGGGTACCTATATCCAACGCAAGACCGGTGCGGACATGCTGCTGTGGGACGGTGCCTGCATCGTCCACGAAGAGTTCAAGTCCAAGCAGCTCGAAGACATGAAGGCGCTGTACCCGGACGCAGCAATTTTGGTGCATCCGGAGTCGCCAACGTCGGTGATCGAGCTGGCCGATGCCGTTGGCTCCACCAGCCAGCTCATCGCCGCGGCTCAGAGCCTGCCCAACAAGACGTTTATTGTCGCCACCGACCGCGGCATCTTCTACAAGATGCAGCAGCTGTGTCCGGACAAGGTGTTCATCGAAGCGCCAACAGCCGGTAACGGGGCAGCGTGCCGCAGTTGCGCACATTGCCCGTGGATGGCCATGAACACGCTTGAGCGCACGCTGAAGAGCTTGCAGGAAGGGACTAACGAGATCTTTGTTGATCCGGCGTTGATTCCCCAAGCGATCCGCCCTCTGAAGCGAATGCTGGATTTCACCCAGGCTGCGCGGATGAGGCTGGCGGGTAACGCCTAAGATCGGTATCGAAAGATCAAAAGATCGTCCGAACGCTGCCCTGGCCTTCGGACGATCTTTTTTTTGGGCCGTTATTTGGTTTTCTTCGGAATTCGAACGAGCTGGGTTCCTGAATACATGTCATGCCAGCTGCGTTTCTGTTTATCGAACAGTGACCAGACGAATCCCATGCCAACGCACAGCAGTGACGCAATCGATACAACAAAGCGCAACAGCGCCTGCCACAGGCTGATGGATGAGCCATCGGCATTTTGCACGCGGATGCACCAGACTTGCATGCCCAGTGTCTGACCAGACCAGGTCCAGAACTTGGCGAAGAAACCAAACAGCACAAACACCAACACAGTAGACAGCAATGGATCGCCATCCAGCGCGCCTGCTTCGGTCAGTGTGCGCATTCTGTCTTCACCAATGATCGCCATCTGAATCATCTTGTAGATACCGCTGGTAACAATGAGCAGGGCGGTGCACAACAGGAAGTCATAGAACATCGCTGCCAAGCGACGACCCAGGCCAGCCGCGGGAAAATCGCCCTGGGGATTCAGCAGGTGTTTCGACATGGCAGGCTCTCGGCGGAAAAAGAAGCCATTTTACGGATTTACGCGCACAAAAAAGCCCCTGATGTCAGCATCAGGGGCTTTTTCGTAACAGAAGATTAGGCTTCTGCTTGTACTTCGTCAGCCTGCATGCCTTTCTGGCCCTGCACAGCAACGAAAGTCACTTTCTGGCCTTCTTTCAGGCTTTTGAAGCCGTTGCCCTGAATAGCGCGGAAATGCACGAACAGATCCGGACCGCTTTCTGGAGTGATAAAACCAAAACCTTTCTCGTCGTTAAACCACTTGACGGTACCGCTCTGACGTTGGGACATTTCTTATTTCCTATCACGCAAAAATTAATGACAGCCTCCTTCTAATGAAAGAGTACTGGGGCTGGTTGCAGGAGAGTAAGAAGACGTCGAACGGGATGTAGCTAACTTGTAGGCTACTGCCCAGGTCACGATTCCAAGCGACCCATGCAAACACAGTGAACAAACTCTACGCCAACTAAGGGAGAAAAAACAAGCCCCCGCGAGGGCCCGGTTTTGCTCAGGTTGACGGCAATAGTCAGCGCACTAGTGCGCGCTTATTCGTTAGCGTTGTTCAATTGTTTTCGATCGTTATAAGCAAAGTTCATAATCGAAGCCTGAGGCTTAACCATGCACTCTTTTATGGCGATTGCGTTACACATTAGTGCACTGTTAACGCAACCGCGTTACTTATAGGAACAGTCAATCAACCGCGATAGTAGCGTTGTGGAACAAATGGCATTTTGCTTACAAGCAAAGGCACCTTTTTCCCACGAACGATTGCCCAGACCGGGGTATCGATGGCGACGTATGCACTGTCCAGGTAACCCATTGCCAGTGGCGCCCCCAACGTCGGTCCGAAACCGCCGCTGCAGACAGTGCCGATGATATCGCCTGCTTCGTTGACGATTTCCGCGCCCTCACGCACCGGAGTGCGTTCCTGGGGCAATAGTCCAACGCGTTTGCGGCTGACACCGGATTGCTGTTGGGCAAATATCGGTTCAGCGCCAGGGAAGCCGCCAGCACGTGCACCATCGGCACGGCGAGGCTTGGAGATGGCCCACAGCAGGCTCGCTTCAATGGGGGTGGTCTCGGTGTTCATGTCATGGCCATAAAGGCACAGGCCGGCTTCCAGGCGCAGCGAATCGCGAGCGCCCAGGCCAATGGCGGCGACTTCCGGTTCGGCCAACAGTGCGCGAGCCAGGGCTTCGGCACTGGCCGTCGGTACGGAAATTTCGAAACCGTCTTCACCGGTGTAACCGGAGCGGCTGACGAAGCAATCAACACCCAGCAGTTTTACCCGAGTGAACTGCATGAACGTCATGTTCGCTACTTCGGGTGCCAGTCGCGCGAGTACGGTCACCGCTGCCGGGCCTTGCAGCGCCAGCAGGGCGCGTTCTTCGAACAGCGGCTCGATGGTGCACTGGTCGCCGATGTGCTTGCGCAGGTGCGCCAGGTCCTGATCCTTGCAGGCCGCGTTGACCACCAGGAACAGTTCATCGGCACCCAGATTGGCAACCATCAGGTCGTCCAGAATGCCGCCGGTGTCGTTGGTGAACATTGCGTAGCGCTGCATGCCCACCGGCAAGTCAATGATGTCGACCGGAACCAGTGTTTCCAGTGCCTTGGCAGCATTGGCGCCGGTCAGACGGATCTGGCCCATGTGCGACACATCGAACAACCCGGCCTGATCACGGGTGTGCTGGTGTTCTTTCATCACGCCAAGCGGGTATTGCACCGGCATGTCATAGCCGGCGAACGGCACCATGCGGGCGCCGAGTTCGATGTGCAAGGCATGCAGTGGGGTTTTCAACAGGTGTTCGGTGGACATATTCAGCTCCTGAAAAAGTGTGCAGATGCAGGTAAGCGCATTAGCACTCGATAATGTTGACCGCCAAACCGCCACGGGCGGTTTCCTTGTATTTGCTTTTCATGTCTGCACCGGTCTGGCGCATTGTCCGGATGACCTTGTCGAGCGAGACGAAGTGCTGACCGTCCCCGCGCAAAGCCATGCGTACCGCATTGATAGCCTTGACCGAACCCATGGCATTACGCTCGATGCAAGGGACTTGCACCAGCCCGCCGATAGGGTCGCAGGTCAGGCCGAGGTTGTGTTCCATGCCGATTTCGGCGGCGTTTTCCACTTGCTGCACGCTGCCGCCCAGGACTTCGCACAGTGCGCCGGCGGCCATGGAGCACGCTACGCCGACTTCGCCCTGGCAACCGACTTCGGCGCCCGAGATCGAAGCGTTTTCTTTATAGAGGATGCCGATAGCCGCGGCGGTCAGCAGAAAGCGCACCACGCCGTCGTCATTCGCGCCGGGAATAAAGCGCATGTAGTAATGCAGTACCGCTGGAACAATGCCCGCGGCACCGTTGGTGGGCGCCGTCACTACACGTCCGCCATTGGCGTTTTCTTCGTTCACCGCCAGCGCATAGAGGTTGACCCAGTCCAGCACCGACAGTGGGTCGCGCAATGATGATTCCGGGTTTTTGCACAATTGCCGATGAAGTGCGGCGGCACGACGCTTGACCTTCAAACCGCCGGGCAAGATGCCTTCGTTGCGGCAACCGGCGGCCACGCAGTCCTGCATCACCTGCCAGATTTTCAGCAGACCGGCGCGTGTCTCCGCTTCCGGTCGCCAGGCACTTTCGTTGGTCAGCATCACCTGGCTGATCGACAGACCGTAGGTGGTGCAGTGACCGAGCAAATCCTTGGCGCTTTTGAACGGGAAGGTCAGTTTTGTTGCGTCTTCGACAATTCGGTCCGCGCCCGCGGCGTCTTCATCGACCACGAACCCGCCACCGACCGAGTAATACTCGCGGCTGCGTATTTGCAGGCCGGCGGTGTCGAAAGCGCGAAAGATCATGCCGTTGGGATGATAGGGCAGGGGCTTGCGAATCATCGCCAGGTGCAGCTTTTCATTGAATTCGATGGTGTGTTCACCGAGCAGGTTCAGGCGACCGCTGCTGCGAATTTCCAGCAGGCGGGTGGCGACCGTTTCAGTGTTCACCGTGTCCGGGTGTTCACCTTCCAGGCCGAGCAGCACCGCTTTGTCGCTGCCATGTCCTTTGCCGGTGGCGCCGAGTGAGCCGTAGAGCTCGACCTTGACGCAGGTGGTTGCTGAAAGCAGCGCGTCACGCCGCAAGCCTTCAACGAACCGTGCGGCAGCACGCATCGGGCCGACGGTGTGGGAACTGGAGGGGCCGATGCCAATCTTGAACAGGTCGAACACGCTTAAAGCCATGGTTGTTCTCCGGTTTCTTGTTATAGGCGCACTAGTGCGGGCGATACGGCCCTGTTACCGCTGCCCCTGCCGCTGCGTTGCCTCTGTAGGAGCTGTCGAGTGAAACGAGGCTGCGATCTTTTGATTTTGTTTTTAAAGGCAAGATCAAAAGATCGCAGCCTCGTTTCACTCGACAGCTCCTACAGGTACAGCGACAGGTACAGATACAGCGACAGGTACAGCTACACGTACATTTACAGCCACAGGGCACAAAGGATAGGCGGTGATTTTGAGGGGGCGAGCGAACTCGCCCCCTGTAGATCAAGCGTAGCTTTCGATCGACGGGCAGGCGCAAACCAGGTTGCGATCGCCAAACACGTTGTCGACACGACCGACCGGTGGCCAGTACTTGCCTTCGATCAACGACGCTACCGGATATACCGCTTGCTCGCGGCTATACGGATGCGACCACTCGCCGACCAGCTCCGCAGCGGTGTGCGGGGCGTTTTTCAGCGGGTTGTCGTCCTTGTCCAGCGTGCCGTTCTCCACTGCACGAATCTCTTCGCGGATGCGGATCATGGCGTCGCAGAAGCGGTCCAGTTCTTCTTTGGATTCGCTTTCGGTCGGTTCGATCATCAACGTGCCGGCCACCGGGAACGACATGGTGGGCGCGTGGAAACCGAAGTCGATCAGGCGCTTGGCCACGTCATCGACGCTGATGCCGCTGCTGTCTTTCAATGGACGCAGGTCGAGGATGCACTCGTGGGCCACCAGGCCGTTGGCGCCGGTGTACAGCACGGGATAGTGCTCTTCGAGACGACGGGAGATGTAGTTGGCATTCAGGATCGCCAACTGCGAAGCGCGCTTGAGGCCGGCGCCGCCCATCATGCGAATGTACATCCAGGTGATCGGCAAAATGCTTGCGCTGCCGAACGGTGCCGCGCAGACCGCGCCTTCTTTGCGTTCCATCTGGGCGTGGCCCGGCAGGAACGGCGTCAGGTGCGCTTTCACGCCAATCGGGCCGACGCCCGGGCCGCCACCGCCGTGGGGAATGCAGAAGGTTTTGTGCAGGTTCAAGTGGGACACGTCGCCGCCGAACTTGCCCGGCGCGCACAAGCCAACCATCGCGTTCATGTTGGCGCCGTCGATGTACACCTGGCCACCGTTGTCATGAATGATCCCGCAGATTTCGCGGATGCCTTCTTCGAACACACCGTGGGTCGACGGGTAGGTGATCATCAGCGCGGCGAGGTGTTCGCGGTGCTCGATGGCCTTGGCACGCAGGTCTTCGATGTCGACGTTGCCGCGAGCATCGCAGGCGGTCACAACCACGCGCATGCCGGCCATATTGGCAGTTGCCGGGTTGGTGCCGTGGGCGGACGACGGGATCAGGCAGATGTCGCGACGGTCTTCGCCACGGCTCTGGTGGTACGCACGGATGGCCAGCAGGCCAGCGTACTCACCCTGGGAACCGGCGTTCGGTTGCAGCGAGATCGAGTCGTACCCGGTGGCAGCGCAGAGCATGGCCTCCAACTCATCGGTCAACTGCTGGTAGCCGGCACTTTGCTCGGCCGGGGCGAACGGGTGCAGCGCACCGAATTCAGCCCAGGTGACCGGAATCATTTCGCTGGCGGCGTTGAGCTTCATGGTGCACGAACCCAGCGGGATCATGGTGCGATCCAGGGCCAGGTCCTTGTCGGCCAGCTTGCGCAGGTAGCGCATCAGCTCGGTTTCGGAGTGATAACGGTTGAACACCGGGTGGCTGAGGATCGGCGACTGGCGAACCAGCGAGGCCGGGATCGTGCTGACGATCGACTCGGCGAGGGCGGCGAAGTCTGGCAGCGCCTTGCCGTCGGCCAGCAGGCTCCACAGGCTTTCAACGTCGGCTTGGGAAGTGGTTTCGTCGAGGGACAGGCCCAGACGTTCGCCATCGACCACGCGCAGGTTGATTTTCTGCGCGTGCGCCTTGCTATGCACGGCTGTCGTTTGCGCGCCGGTGTTGATCGTCAGCGTATCGAAGAAGCTGTCCTGTTCAGCGCTCAGACCCAAAGCGTTCAAGCCCTTGGCCAGAATCGCGGTCAGGTGATGAATGCGCTGGGCAATCTGCGTCAGGCCCTTCGGGCCGTGGTACACGGCGTACATGCTGGCGATGTTGGCCAACAACACTTGTGCGGTGCAGATGTTGCTGGTGGCTTTCTCACGGCGGATATGTTGCTCGCGGGTCTGCATCGCCAGGCGCAAGGCCGGCTTGCCGAAACGGTCCACCGAGACACCGACCAGACGGCCAGGCATGTCGCGCTTGAACGCGTCTTTAGTGGAGAAAAACGCGGCGTGCGGGCCACCGAAACCCAGCGGTACGCCGAAGCGTTGCGCGCTGCCGATGGCGACGTCAGCACCGAATTCGCCCGGAGGGGTCAGCACCGTCAGGGCCAACAGGTCAGCCGCGACCGCCACCAGTGCGTTGGCCGCGTGGAAGCGCTCGGTCAGCTCGCGGTAATCGAACAGGTCGCCGTTACTCGCCGGATACTGCAGCAGGGCGCCGAAGAATGGCGTCACGTCAGTCAGTGTTTGCTCGTCGCCGACGACCACGTCGATGCCCAACGGCTCGGCGCGGGTACGCAATACATCCAGGGTTTGCGGGTGGCAATGCACGGACGCGAAGAACGCGTGGCTGCCTTTGTTCTTGCTCAGGCGCTTGCAGAAGGTCATGGCTTCGGCAGCCGCGGTGGCTTCATCCAGCAGCGAAGCGTTGGCAATCGGCAGGCCGGTCAGGTCGCTGATCAGGGTCTGGAAGTTCAACAGCGCTTCGAGACGGCCCTGGGAAATTTCCGGTTGGTACGGGGTGTAAGCGGTGTACCAGGCCGGGTTTTCCAGCAGGTTGCGCAGGATCGGCGACGGCGTGTGCGTACCGTAGTAACCCTGGCCGATATAGGTTTTGAACAGCTGGTTTTTGGCCGCGATGCCTTTGATCAACGCCAGGGCGTCGGCTTCGCTCAAACCGTCGTCCATGCCCAGGACGCTGGTGCCTTTGATGCTTTCCGGGATAACGCTGGCGCTCAAGGCTTCCAGGGAATCAAAGCCGAGGCTGTTGAGCATGGCTTGCTCATCGCCGGAACGCGGGCCGATGTGGCGGGCGATGAATTCGTTGGCAGTGGTGAGATTGATTTGAGTCATGTCGGCGCTCCTCAGGCTTCGGCGTTGGCTTTGATCAGGCGGTCGTAGGCGTCCTGATCCAGCAGTTTGGCGACAGCCGAAGGATCGACTGGCTGGAAGCGGAAGAACCAGCCTTCGCCCATCGGGTCTTCGTTGACCAACTCAGGGCTGCTGTCGAGCGCCGGGTTTACTTCCAGGACTTCACCGTCCAGCGGCATGTACACGCCGCTGGCGGCTTTGACCGATTCCACGGTGGAGGCTTCAGCGCCTTTTTCGTAGGACTGCAGCTCGGGCAGTTGTACGAAAACCACGTCGCCCAGGGCGTTCTGCGCGAAAGCGGTGATACCGACTGTGACGGTGCCGTCAGCTTCGGTGCGCAGCCATTCGTGATCTTCAGTAAAACGCAACTCGCTCATGGAAACTCCTAAGGGGGCCAGACTCGTCTGGTGGACGCGATT
Source organism: Pseudomonas sp. LBUM1643 (assembly GCF_059716215.1). Taxonomy (NCBI): domain Bacteria; kingdom Pseudomonadati; phylum Pseudomonadota; class Gammaproteobacteria; order Pseudomonadales; family Pseudomonadaceae; genus Pseudomonas; species Pseudomonas sp. LBUM1643. The sequence continues at coordinate 5,086,217 of NZ_CP166813.1, read as the reverse complement.
GAATGCTGGGGCAAAGCCCTGCTTTATGGGGGGTTACTTAGCAATATCGCGGCCAACGTTGTGTAATCCATATAAATCAAGTGTTTAAAGGGTTTTAAATAACGGCAAAGGTTGTTCGCTGTAGCGATATCGCTACACTGCAGGCAGGAGAAAAAACGCTTTGGGGATCAAAGCTTTGCAATGCGGGGGGATGAAGAGAGTGTAGCGATATCGTTCCGCTGTAGCGCTTTCAGTACGGATGGAGGTCGTTTTTGTAAGGCATTACCTGAAAAAACACAAAACCTGTGGGAGCCAGACTGCTGGCGATGAGGCCATCTCAGTCGAAACCTTTTTAACTGTCACACCGCAATCGTCAGCCGGCTGGCTCCCTCAGGGGCTCCGGCGTTCGGGAGATTTCAGGGCTTATTCGGAATCCCATACTTGCGCAACCGATGGGCAATCGCGGTATGTGAAGTCTGCAGGCGACTGGCCAACTGCCGGGTCGAGGGATAGCTGACGTAGAGTTTTTCCAGCAGGGATTTTTCGAACTCGTCGACGGCCTGTTCCAGGCTGTCGATATCGTTGTCGCTCTGACGCGCCACCGAGGTGCCGGCGATGTCCAGATCGCCGATGTCCACCAGGCTGCTTTCGCAAATCGCCGCGGCGCGGAAGATCACGTTCTGCAGCTGCCGCACATTGCCCGGCCAACGGTTGCCCAACAGCGCCGGATAAGTACCCGGCGCGAGACGACACACCGGGCGCTGGATTTGCGCACACGCCTGCTGCATGAAATAGCGAGCGAGCAGCAGAATGTCCTGACCCCGTTCGCGCAGGGGCGGCACCTCGACATTCAAGACGTTGAGGCGATAGAACAGGTCTTCACGGAAGGTGCCTTCGCTGACCATTTTTTCCAGGTCGCGATGCGTTGCACTGAGGATGCGCACGTTGACCTTGACCTCGCGATCACCGCCCACGCGCCGGAAGCTGCCGTCGTTGAGGAACCGCAGCAGTTTCGCCTGCAGATAAGGCGACATCTCACCAATTTCATCGAGAAACACCGTGCCCTGGTTGGCCAGTTCCATCAGCCCTGGCTTACCCCCGCGTTGCGCGCCGGTAAAGGCGCCAGGGGCATAGCCGAACAGTTCGCTTTCGGCGAGGTTCTCCGGCAGTGCCGCGCAATTCAACGCAAGAAACGGTGAACTGTGCCGGGCACTGATGGCGTGGCAGGCGCGGGCTACCAGTTCTTTACCCGTACCGGTTTCACCTTGAATCAGCAGGGGCGCATCGAGGGCGGCAACTCGCTGGGCGCGGGCCTTGAGTGTACGAATCGCCGGGGACTCGCCGAGCAACGCATCGAAGCCTTCGGCGTGATCATGGTGCAATGCAGAGAGGCGTTCGCCGATGCGATTGGGTTGATACAGCGTCAGCAGGGCGCCAGCGTCGGTGATAGGCGTGGCGTCCAATAACAGGGTCTGGCCGTTGACGGTGATCTCGCGCAGCGGCAGGCGAAAGCCCTGTTCGAGCAACGCCTCGAGCAGGGCCGGATCGGCAAACAGCTCGGCGACGCTTTCACCGGCCGGTTCGCGCCCATACAGCGCAATCATTGCCGGATTGGCCAGCAAAACATTGCCGGCGCTGTCGAGTGCCAGCACCGGATCGGTCATGGCGGCGAGCAGGGCATCGAGCTGCAGGTGCCGGCGCTGGCCAGGCAGAATGTCCACCACGGTCACCGCTTGCACACCGCGCACGCTGAACAGCGCGTCGCGCAGCTCCTCAAGTACTTCCGGACTCAGGGTCGGCGCGTCGATATAGACGTTGGGCGGCACCATTTCCACCGCGTCCAGATTCAGATTGCGCCCACCCAGCAAGGCCAGGACTTCCTGGGTAATGCCGACTCGGTCGATGAAGCTGACGTGGATACGCATGGGACGGTTTTTGATTCTGGCGTGCGGAGGGACGCAAGTATGCCTTGGGGCGGGCAAATGGTGAAATCCGGCAAGGATTTGCGAAGGAGCAAAGCGTGCTCGCGGTCAGCGATAACTGTTGCTCTTACTGGCCCCATCGCGAGCAGGCTCGCTCCTACATTGGATCATGTCGTACACAAAATCTGCGTGCGCTGGAGATCTGAATGTGGGAGTGAGCCTGCTCGCGATAGCTATCTCAAGATCACCACCACTGCGCGCGATGTGAGCCTAATTCAGAGGCAGGACGCTCCCACTGCACCGGCGTACCGGTGATTCTCAGCGGCACCTGCAATCGATGCGCTGGACCCCAAGGCGTCTGCTCGACCAGTATCCCCTGATCGTTCTCGTCTTCCGCGCGCAAGGGTTCATCCGTCCCGGCACCGGCTTCAATCAACAACTTCGCCGTGCGCGCTAATGACAAGCGTGCAGATCCTTCCGTTCCCAGCAACCGGATCGCACTGGCCGCCATCAAATACCCGGTCGCGTGATCGAGCGCTTGCAAAGGGAGTGGCGTGGGTTTGTCTGCGCGCTTCCATTGCATGCCCGCCTCGGCGATGCCGCTGCTCATCTGCACCAGGCTGTCGAAACCTCGGCGGTTCTGCCACGGGCCGCTCCAGCCATAGGCATTGAGGCAGACGTCGACCAGGCCGGGCGCCAGTCGCTGGCGTTCAGCAATGCCGTAGCCGAGACGTTCCAGAGCATCGGCGCGGTAGCCGTGGAGCAGAATGTCGGTGTCCTTGAGCAGGTGTTCGAAAGCGGCGCGATCTGCCGGATCATGCAGGTCCAGGCGAGCGCAGCGTTTGCCCAAAGTCACTTCCGGAATCACACCCGGTTCATTCCAGGCGGGCGGGTCGATGCGCAATACATCGGCGCCGAGACCCGCGAGGAAACGGCTGGCAACGGGGCCGGCGAGGACGCGGGTCAGGTCCAATACCTTGATCCCGGCCAAAGGTCTTGCCACCGAACCTTGCCAGGGTTTTCCAGGTGAATGACCGTTGTTTTCGAAGTGAAGCAGAGGCTCGGCGTTGACCGCCATCCCTTGGGGATGCGCCTGCCACTGAGCCCAGGTTCGCATCTCGGCCGCACAACCACCGGCGTCGACCACCGCCTGTTCCAGATCGGACTTGGCCCATTGCGCCACGTTGCTGGCCATCGCGGCGCGGTTGTCGACGGCGCCGAGCACTGTTTCAACCGCCGCTCGGTGATGAGGCGCATTGGTGTGCAGGCGGATCCAGCCGTCTTGAGTCGCGTAGTCGCCCGCAACCGGGTCCCACATCGGCGGAACACTCCAGCCCAGCGGGCGAATCGAGGTAGCGAACCAGAAGGACGCCAGGCGTCGATCGACTTCAAGGTGGGGGAGGCGGCCGGTGTGCTGCTGCAATAGCTCGCTGACAGCCTGACCTGCGGCGGCAATGCTGGCGCAGGCCAGCTCGGTGACCGCGAACGCCGAGGGCAGCGCGCCGCTCGACGTGAAGGGAATCGGGGTGTGAGGCAAGCCGAGTGCGGCTTGAATGGACGTGAGTAAATCAGTCATCGAAGGCCCTCCGGAACGAGAGCCCGATCATAGAACAAATCAGATGACAGGCCGGATGAAACCTGTGGCAGGGTCAATCAGGCGAGAAGCCGGATGAAAACCTTGTAGGCGTGAGCCTGCTCGCGATAGCGGTTCATCAGTCGACATCACTGTTGAATGTAAAAGCGTTCGCAAGCAGGCTCACTCCTACAAAGAAACCGCGTTGCGAACTTAAACGCGGAACTGATCCATCAGTTTCATCTGCTGGGTCGTCAGCGAATTCAGGTGGCTGCTGATCTGCGCCGATTCGGTGGCTTGCCCGGTCAGGGTTTCGGTGACGGTACGGATGGCCGAGACATTGCGGTTGACCTCTTCGGCCACGGCACTTTGCTGTTCGGCGGCGCTGGCGATTTGCAGGTTCATGTCGCTGATCACGGTGACCGCATCACTGATTTTGCTCAAAGCCTGAACCGCTTGCTGGATCTGTCCTGCGTTGCTGTGGGCCTGGGTCTGGCTCGAATGCATGGTCGCCACCACGCCGCGAGTACCGGTCTGAATGCGCTCGATCACACTGCGAATTTCTTCCACCGAATCCTGCGTCCGTTTGGCCAGGTTGCGCACCTCATCGGCCACCACCGCAAAACCACGACCGCTCTCGCCGGCACGGGCGGCTTCGATGGCTGCGTTGAGGGCCAGCAGGTTGGTTTGTTCGGCAATGCTGCGGATCACTTCCAGCACCGAACCGATCTGCTCACTGTTGACCGCCAAGGCTTCGACTTCGGTCACTGCTTTGCTGACTTCGTCGGCCAGCTGATTGATGTCGCGGGTGCTGCGCTCGATGATCGACATGCCATCGCGGGCCGATTGATCGGCACCCTTTGCCGCATTCGCTGCGTTCGATGCGCTATTGGCGACATCGTGGGCGGTGGCGCTCATTTCGTTGGAGGCGGTGGCCACCTGGTCGATCTCGCGGAACTGCACCTGCATGCCTTCGCTGGTCCGGCGGGCGATTTCCGAGGACTGATCGGCGGTACCGCGGGCATCGGTGATGCTCTGTTTGATCTGCGCGATGGTCGGTTGCAGCTTGTCGAGGAAACGGTTGAACCAGCTGACCAATTCCCCCAGTTCGTCTTTCTTGCTGTAGTGCAGGCGCTGCGTCAGGTCGCCGTCGCCACTGGCAATGGCCTTGAGCATTTCAGCGACGCTGTTGATCGGGCGAGTCACCCCGGAGGCGGTGAGCCAGATCAGCAGGAGGCCGACCAGTCCGGCAGCCACAGCCACCAGTACGGCTTTGATCGTGCCGCTTTGTTGGGCGTCATCAAGTACGGTTTGCAGTTTCACCGAGTCGGCCAGCAGCACCTGTTTTGGCAGATCGATCACGATGCCCCAGGCCTTGGAATCGGCAATCGGGCTGACCGGATAAACCGCGCGGATCAACTCGCCCTGTTCGAGAATCTTCGGGGTGCCAGCGTTAAGCAGTTGCAGCACTTCCTTGCCGTCAGCGCCGAGGGTGTCACCGATGCTTTTACCGACCTTGCTGGCGTCAACGCTGAAGCCGGCGAGCACACCGGTGCCGGAGACGATCAGCATGTGGCCGGCGCCGTCGAACAGGTCGCGCTGGGAATCAACGGCCGCGGCTTGCAGGGCGTCGAGAGCAATGTCGATACCCACCACGCCGATGGATTTTCCGTCCACCAGCAGCGGCACGGAAATGGTGGTCATCAGCATTTCCTTGCCACCGACCGTATCGGCATACGGGTCCAGCAGGCAGGTGCGTTTGCTGTCACGAGGGCAGGTGTACCAGCTGTTGTAAGGGGTGCCGTTGATGTTCTGCGTGGTCTTGGTCATGTCGTCTTCGACCATGATCGTGTTTAACCCGGCGCCGCCGGCACGGCTCCAGTAGGTGGCGAAACGACCGGCTTCGTTGGATTGACGGGCCGTGTCATTGGCGAACTCGCTGTCCTTGCCGTCCAGGCCATTGGGTTCGAACGCGAGCCAGATGCCGAGCACTTTGCTGTTGCGTTCGAAGGCGGTTTTCAGGCTCTGATTCAACTCTTCACGCACCGCGCCGGCGTCAAGCGAACGCTTGGCGGCCATGGTGCGCATGTCCTTGACCTGATCGGCCAACGCGGTCACCACCATCAGACTTTCACCGAAGGTCTTTTGCACCCGCACGGCTTGCTCTGCTGCCTTGGCCTGCAGCAGGTCCTGCACGCTGTCAGTGAGCATTTTGCTGCTGGAGGCGCTGACCAGTTCATCGTTCTGATTGGTCTGGTAGATGTTCATGCTGACGATCAGGGCGACCACGCCAAGCAGGCACAGGCCGGACAGCAGAACGATTTTCAGGCGGATGGAAAGAGAGTCGAACATAGGGCGAACTCGCAAATGGATGAGGTGTTGGCTATGAGTCGGGGTCGACCCGGTTCGCCAAGTCCATTCAGCGCCATTGGAGAAACATCGGCGTGGGGGAAGTTTGCATGAGTAAAAGCCGATGAACGGTCGTCGCAAGCGTTTGCGTGGGATTTGAAGGCATTTTGCGGGGGCGCGTCGGTGTGGGCGAGCGGGAGTTCGATGTGAGGGGAACAGGCAAAAGAGGGGCGGCTTTGCCACCCAGCGGGAGCAAGCTCCCTCGCCACTAGTTGGGAGTGGTTCAGGAGGGTTGTGGTGAGGATTCGGGTCTTGACCATATCCAGAGATTACCCAGGCTCATGCCGGCGATGGCGAGATAAACCGGCCAGCCGTGGTCGAGCATGATCAACATCAGACCGGCACACAGCAGCATGCTGGCGGTGGCACTGACCTTGGCCCGGCGCGCGATGACTTTGCCGTTGCGCCAGTTGCTGAGGATCGGTCCGAACAGCCGATGGTTCTCCATCCAGGCACTGAGACGCGGCGAACTCCTGGTCGCGGCCCAGGCGGCGAGCAGGATGAACTCGGTGGTCGGCAGGCCGGGCACGACAATGGCGACCAAGCCTATGCCCAGGCTGACGTAAGCCAGCAGGCCGAAGAGGACGCGCACGAGTTTTGAGGAGGATGGGTGAGGCATAGGGCTCGGAAACGCAGGTGGGACGAAATCGGGATCTTACAGGTTGAAGCAGTTCCCTTGTGGGAGTGAGCCTGCTCGCGATAGGGGTTTCAGATCCAACAGTGATGTTGACTGATCAACCGCTATCGCGAGCAGGCTCACTCCTACAAAGGGATTTGTTGTGTCAGGCGGGTTCGGCTACGTTCGAGTAAGCCTGCTCCAGCAACACAGTAAAGCGGTTGAAGGCGTCGATCGCGCCTTTATCCAGCTCCGCTTCTTCCTGTGTGCTCAGCTCCAGCCCGTCGAGGGTTTTGACGAAGCTTTTCCAGCCTTCAGCGCGGCCGCCAGCCGGTTCGGCGAGGTGACGAGCGCCAAACGTTTCGCTCAAGCCCAGACCCACTGCGCGCTTGATCAGGAAGGCCGCACCCAGCTTCGACCCTTCGGACACGAACAGCCAACCCAGGGCCTCGGCTTTGGACGGGTTTTTCACCGCGCCTGCAACAGGTGCAGGGACTTCGGTGTCCAGATCCGCCAGGTCAGCCTTGGCCGCTTCGGCACGGCAGCGAGCCGGCAGGTCCGGCACGATGGCGGTCAGTTCGGCATCGTTGTACAGGGGCACCAGTTCTGACTGGAACAAGTACTGCGCCACCACGAAGCGGGCAAAATTGGCCTGGGTTTCGAACGGTGCGTGGGCTTTGACCAGCGCATCGAGTTTGGTGTGAGGCTCGTTGGTGATCTGGTTCAAGCGTTGCGAACGCAGAGCAGGGCGTTGATTGGTGTCCTGAGTGGTCATGAGAAGTCCTTGAGGGAAAGAGGCGCTTGGTAACGAGACGAACGGGGAGGCGCCGGACAGTAAAAAAACCTCATGGCGCGGCTTTTAAACGGCCGCGCCATGAGGTGCACAGGATCAGATATCCCAGACCAGATTCACCGAGAAGTTGCGACCTGGCTGTGTCAGGCGGTCGAGGTTTGCCGGTTGAGTCACCGAGGCTTCGCCCACGCTGTCGTAGCCGCGTACGTCATCCCACTGCCAGTACTTCTTGTTGGTCAGGTTGTACAAACCGGCGTTGACGGTCACGTCGTCGGTCACTTTGTAGAAGCCCGCCAGGTCGAGCACGCCATAGCCCGGCGTCTTGAACTGGGTGCTGGTGCCGTCAGGCGTATTGAAGTTGGTGCTGTCGACTCGGTCCTTGCGCTTGACCAGTGTCCAGCTCATCAGCGCACCGTATTTGTCCTGGTCGTAACCCAGGCCGAACACGCCGGTCAGCGGGTTGATGCTGTTCAGCGGTTCGCCGCTGTCATCGTCGCGACCGTAGAGGTAGGACAACGAACCCTGCGTATAGAGGCCGTTTGGCGCCCCGAACGTATCCAGGTTCAGGCGACCCTTGAGCTCCAGCCCCTTGATGGTGGCGTGCTTGATGTTGTTGCTCTGGAAGGTGAGTTCGTTGTAACCGGGGGTGATGGCGTTTTCATTGATGAAATCGCGGTACTTGTTATAGAACACCGCGACATCGAAGGTGCCTGCTTCAAACTGTCCGCGCAGGCCGGTTTCATAGCTCTTGCTCTTCTCCGGCTCGAGGTCCGGATTAGGCGCGACCTGATAGCCACCGTTGATGTTTTCGAAACGACCATAAAGGGCTTTGGCGGACGGTGTACGGAAGCCTTCCGCGTACTGGCCGTACCAGGTGTAGTGTTCGTTGAACTGGTAAGTGGTGCCGAACTTCGGCGACAGGCGATGCCAGGTCTTGGTGTCATCGTTCACTTCGCCGTTGCCGCTCTGGTCGGCGGTGGCCAGGAACTCATCGGTCAGGTGTGGCTTGAGCTGGGTGTAGTCGTAGCGCAGGCCGGGCACGAAGGTCCAGTTGTTCCAGCTGATCTGATCCTGGGCGAACAGGCTGTAGGTGTTGATGGTCGGGTCCGGGAAGTCGCTGGCCGGGGTCAGGGTATCGGAGGCGCTGACAGCACCGACAGCGCGGCAGGCACCGAACACGGTCAGGCACGTGCCATTACCGGTACGCAGGCCTGTGACTTTGTCCTGTTTGATGGTGGTGCCGTAGGTGAAGACGTGATCGGTGTCGGCGATGGCGAACGCCTTGTCAGCCTGAACATCGAAGACCCATTGGCGATCTTTGTAGGTGGTGTCGCGGTTGCGCAGCACCGTGCGCGAAGGCGCGTAGATTTCTTCGGTGCTTTCGTCGGTCTTGGCGATCTGGTAATTCAGTGTCCACTTGATGTTGTCCGCCAGGACGCTGTCGATGCCGAAGCTGTGATCGAGGCCAAAGCGCTCACGAGTAATGGTGTTGTTGCCGCTGCGCGCTTTGTAAAAGCCGAAACCGCGGCCCCCATTGAATGGTCCACCAACTGCGCTCAGTTGATTGGTGTCCGTGTCGCTCTTGTAGTGCTCGTAGGTCAATCCGAAACGCGCATCGTCAGCGTAGTTCCAGCCGAGCTTGGCCAGGATATTGGTGGTGCGCACGTCTTCAGGGTTGGCTTCGGTGCGATTGAGGCCGGTGCCGCCGGTTTCACCATAGGACTCGGTTTCATGGCCGTTGCGCTGGCTCAGGTGCAACAAACCGTCAAAGTCACCGGTACGGCCGGCCACGGTGCCGGACGTCAGCCAGCTCTCGTCGGCCGAGCTGTAACCGGTCTTCAGGCGCGCGCCCACGTCTTCACCGGGTTTGATGATGTCGTCCGGGTCCAGGGTGTAATAGCTGACAGCGCCACCGATGGCATTGCTGCCGTACAGCACGGATGCCGGACCGCGCAGGATTTCCACGCGCTTGACGATTTCCGGGTCGACATAGTTGCGGTTGGTCTGGGCATACGGACCGTTGAAGAAACCGTCCGGGACCTGTACGCCATCGACCTGGGTCAACACCCGATCACCGTCGATGCCACGGATGTTGTACCCGGTGATGCCGGAGCGCTGACCTGCGCCGCCCACGGAAACGCCGGGCTCGTAACGCACCAGATCCTTGATGGAATTGACATTGTTGCGGTCCAGTTCTTCACGGGTGTGCACAGTGACCGTGCTCGGCACGCTGCTTACGTCCTGTTCCTGACGGGTCGCGCTGATGGTCATCTGTTGCAGGTTGAGCGAGCCCGTATTGGTGCGCAGCTCAAGCACGATGTTGTTATTGCCCAGCTTGCGATAGCTCAGGTTGGTCCCCACCAACAGGCGATCAAGGGCTTTCTCCGGCGGCAAGGAACCGCGCACACCCGGCGAGGCCACACCCTGCGCGAGTTCGGCGGAGAACCCGACCTGCCACCCTGTCACGGTGGTAAACGCGTTGAGTGCCGACACCAGCGATTGCTGAGGAATGGCGAACGAGTAGTCGCCCATGTTGCGGGTCGATTTCTCGGCGGCGGTGGCGGCCATCAGTGGCGCGCTGCCGGCCATCAGGATGGCGGCGGTCAGCAGCGACAGCACGCGTGAAGGTGAAGAGGACTGGCGGGTAAGGCGAGAGGACATCGATAGCGCTCCGTGTCGCACGAATCTTTATAGGTGCTGATTGGCATTTAGAGATGCGAATCAATTGCATTGGCTATAACGAGACGAACGAGCTTCAGCTATCGAGTAAAAATAATTCTCATTTAGTTCAAGATCACCAGCGCAGGGAATTCCTGAAGGCGTGCCGAGGTGATGTGGGCAAGGGAACGCACCACGTCCAGCGGCTGATCGAGCCGGTAATTGCCGGTAACGGAGACGTCGGCCAACTGCTCATTGTTGTTGATGATCCAGCCGGGGTAGTAGCGGCGCAGCTCGGCCAGGACCTGGCTCAGTGGGCAGTTCTCGAAGACCAGCCTGCCCTGAACCCAGGCCAGCTCGGTGGCGGCGTCGAGTTTGGCCGGACGATCAAAGCCGTTGGGGCCGATGCGGATGCTTTCCCCGGCGGACAAGCGAATCCGGGCATCGTCACGGGTGGCGCGCAAATCGACATCCCCGCGCTGCACCTGGACCTGTGCCACGCCGTCGAGGTAGCGCACGGCAAATGCCGTATCGCGCACGCTGGCCCTGACCGGGCCCGCGTCAATTTCCAGCGGTTCGCCCCGATTGGCCTGCACCTCGAAAAACGCCTCGCCCTGATACAAACGGGCCACGCGTTGCTGATCATTGATCGTGCTGGAAAAGGCCGAGTTGGTATTCAGCAGGACTTTCGAACCGTCCTCCAATTGCAGTCGCTGGCGTTCACCGACCACGGTCAGGTGATCGGCCTGCAAGCGCATGGGCAGATTGCTGAAGCTGAACAGGCCGAGGATCAGGACGGCCGCAGTGGCCAGGGGTTTCCAGTGCGGACGCAGGCGCGACAGCACCGTCACCTTCGGCGGTCGAGCGGCCAGGGTTTGCGCGCATTGCACCACCTGCGGGCCGTTCCAGATGGCCTGGGCTTTGGCAAACGCTTCGGCATTCAAGGGATCGGCAGCAAGCCAGTCTTGAAACTCTCGGGTCTGATCCTCGCTCGGACTGCCCAACACGATCAGCCAGTCCAGGGCCTGGTCCATCGCGCTTGCGCAGTCCTGCGCCGGGGCGGGCGGAGGCGGGCGGCGGGTGTCCGTCACGGTATTTCCTCGGCAGTGTCTGTGCACCGCTGTTTTTTGGATGGAGCATGAAAAGGAGGCAAGGGTAGCAAAGCCTCACGAACTCAGTCGCCGTTCAGACGTTCGGCAACACCGATGCAGATCGCCATGATCAGCTTCAGTTCCTTTTGCACGGTGCTCAACGACACGTCGAGCTTCTGGGCAATTTCCAGATAGCTGTGCCCGTGCAGACGGCTGAGAATGAAGATCTGCTGCTGGCGGGCGCTGAGTTCGTTGAGGCTCACGTTCAAATGCTCCAGCAACTGTTCGGCATGAGCGGCGTCCTCGGCGCTGCTGACCGGGGCGGCGACGCTTTCCACCACGTCCATCGGCACATCGTCGAGCAGGGTGCGGGACTGAATGCGGCGCGCACGCAAATGGTCCAGCGCCAAATTGCGGGCTGTCTGGAAAACAAAGGGTTCAAGGTGATCGATGGCGCGCTCACTGAGCGCCCGCGTGACTCGCAGGTAGGTCTCCTGCAAGAGGTCTTCGGCGGTGCTGTGATTGTTGACCATCCGCTCCAGCGTGCGCAGCAGCGAAACCCGCTGGGCGATGAAGACATGATTGAAACGCGATTGACTCACGGGAGGACCTGATCCATTTCGAGCGAATGATAATGCTTATCATCCGCTCGAGTGGTCAAGCATAGAATTGTGAAAGACTGCGCAATCCCGTGTAGGAGCTGCCGCAGGCTGCGATCTTTTGATCTTGTCTTTTAAAACCAAGATCAAAAGATCGCAGCCTGCGGCAGCTCCTACAGGGGGCCGTGATCAGGCGGAAATGGTTTCTTTGATCTGAAGAATCGATTACTCCGCGTTACACAACGCCAGGCAGTTATCGAGCATGCGGTTGGAGAAGCCCCATTCGTTGTCGTACCAGGCCAGCACCTTGAGCAGCTTGCCGCTGGATTTGGTGTGATTGGCGTCGAAGATCGACGACAGCGGGTTGTGATTGAAGTCACTGGAAACCAGCGGCAGGGTGTTGTAGCCCAGAATCTTCGAATGCTGGCTGGCTTCTTTGAGCAGGGCGTTCACTTCGTCGGCCGAGGCTTCGCGCTTGAGCTGAACGGTCAGGTCCACCAGCGACACGTTGATCACGGGCACACGCACTGCCATGCCGGTCAGTTTGCCGGCCAGTTCCGGCAGCACCAGGCCGACCGCTTCTGCGGCGCCGGTCTTGCTCGGGATCATGTTCTGGGTGGCCGAACGGGCGCGGTACGGGTCGGTGTGATAGACGTCGGTCAGGTTCTGGTCATTGGTGTAGGCGTGAATCGTGGTCATCAGGCCGCTTTCGATGCCCAGTTCGCGATGCAGCACCTGAGCCACCGGGGCCAGGCAGTTGGTGGTGCACGACGCGTTGGAAATGATCTGGTGGGACTGGCGCAGAATGTCGTGGTTTACCCCATACACCACGGTGGCGTCGGCGCCTTTGGCCGGGGCCGAGATGATGACTTTGCGCGCGCCGGCCGTAATATGCGCGGCGGCTTTGGCCCGGTCGGTGAAAAGACCGGTGCATTCGAACACCACATCAATTTTTTCAGCTGCCCAAGGCAGGTCCGCCGGATTGCGAATGGCACTGACAGCAATACGGTCGCCGTTGACGGTCAGGCTTTCCTGGTCATGCTGAACATCGGCGTCGAACGTGCCGTGAACAGTGTCGTACTTGAGCAAATGCGCGTTGATCGAGCTGTCACCCAAGTCGTTGATGGCGACGATCTGCAGATCCTGACGATAGCCTTGGGTATACAGTGCACGAAGGACGTTGCGGCCAATCCGGCCAAAACCATTGATAGCAATTCGTAGAGTCATTTAAATGGGCCGCCGTCGTTTTGTTGTTGGAATTACAAGATTATTCGCATAAAAATAGAAAACAAGCCTTTTTAATGGCAATATTTTGTTCAATCTACAACGAGTGACCTGAATCAACTGGTCCGAATGATCAAGAAAACCGCCTGTCATCCCAATCACAGCGGTGCTTGTTCAGCATAGACAATCAGGTCGCCACATCCGTTAGCCTGGAGTTCTACACATGCATCCCCGCGTCCTTGAGGTCACCGAACGGCTTATCGCCCGTAGCCGCGCCACGCGTGAGGCCTACCTTGCACTGATTCGCGGTGCGGCCAGCGACGGTCCGATGCGCGGCAAGCTGCAATGCGCCAACTTCGCCCACGGCGTCGCCGGTTGCGGCACCGACGACAAGAACAGCTTGCGGATGATGAACTCCGCAAACATTGCAATTGTTTCGTCATATAACGACATGCTGTCGGCGCATCAGCCATACGAAGTCTTCCCTGAACAGATCAAAAGGGCCCTGCGCGAAATCGGCTCGGTCGGCCAGTTCGCGGGCGGCACACCGGCCATGTGCGATGGCGTGACCCAGGGCGAGCCAGGCATGGAACTGAGCCTGCCGAGCCGTGAAGTGATTGCGATGTCGACGGCCGTGGCGCTGTCGCACAACATGTTCGACGGCGCGCTGATGCTGGGCATCTGCGACAAGATCGTGCCGGGCCTGATGATGGGCGCGCTGCGTTTTGGTCATCTGCCGACGATCTTCGTACCGGGCGGGCCAATGGTCTCGGGCATTTCCAACAAGCAGAAAGCGGATGTGCGCCAGCGCTACGCCGAAGGCAAGGCAACTCGCGAAGAGCTGCTGGAATCGGAGATGAAGTCCTACCACAGCCCTGGCACGTGCACGTTCTACGGCACCGCCAACACCAACCAGCTGCTGATGGAAGTCATGGGCCTGCACCTGCCGGGCGCTTCTTTCGTCAACCCGAACACGCCGCTGCGCGATGCGCTGACCCGTGAAGCCGCCCACCAAGTCACCCGACTGACCAAGCAAAATGGCGATTTCATGCCCATCGGCGAAATCGTCGATGAGCGTTCGCTGGTCAACTCGATCGTGGCGCTGCACGCCACGGGCGGTTCGACCAACCACACCCTGCACATGCCGGCGATCGCCATGGCCGCGGGTATTCAACTGACCTGGCAAGACATGGCCGACCTCTCCGAGGTGGTACCGACCCTGAGCCACGTTTACCCGAACGGCAAAGCCGACATCAACCACTTCCAGGCGGCGGGCGGCATGTCGTTCCTGATCCGCGAGCTGCTGGACGCCGGGTTGCTGCACGAAAACGTCAACACTGTGCTCGGCCACGGCCTGAGCCGCTACACCGTGGAACCGTTCCTCGATAACGGCGAGCTGGTCTGGCGCGAAGGCCCGACTGACAGCCTCGACGAAGAGATTCTGCGTCCGGTGGCACGTGCGTTTTCGGCGGAGGGCGGCTTGCGTGTGATGGAAGGCAACCTCGGACGTGGCGTGATGAAAGTCTCCGCCGTAGCGCTGGAAAACCAGATCGTTGAAGCACCGGCAATGGTGTTCCAGGATCAGCAGGACCTGGCCGATGCTTTCAAGGCAGGTTTGCTGGAGAAAGATTTTGTCGCCGTGATGCGCTTCCAGGGGCCGCGCTCCAATGGCATGCCGGAACTGCACAAGATGACGCCGTTCCTCGGTGTGTTGCAGGACCGAGGCTTCAAAGTCGCGCTGGTGACTGATGGGCGCATGTCCGGCGCCTCGGGGAAAATCCCGGCAGCTATTCACGTCAGCCCCGAAGCCTATGTGGGCGGCGCTTTGGCGAGGGTGCAAGAGGGCGATATCATCCGCGTCGATGGCGTCAAAGGCACTCTTGAGCTTAAGGTAGACGCCGACGAATTCGCCAAACGCGAACCGGCCAAGGGCCTTCTGGGCAATAACATCGGCAGCGGTCGCGAATTGTTTGGTTTCATGCGCATGGCCTTCAGCTCGGCGGAGCAGGGCGCCAGCGCCTTTACTTCTGCCCTGGAGACGCTTAATTGAAACTGGCTTTGGTCGGTGACATCGGAGGAACCAACGCGCGTTTTGCGTTGTGGAAAAACCAGCAGCTGGAATCGATCCAGGTGCTGCCGACCGCGGACCACTCCAGTCCGGAAGAGGCCATTGGCGTCTACCTCGGTGGGCTGGGGCTGAAGCCGGGTTCGATCGGTTCGGTGTGCCTGTCGGTCGCCGGCCCGGTGAGCGGCGATGAATTCAAGTTCACCAACAATCACTGGCGCCTGAGCCGCGAGGGGTTCTGCAAGACTTTGCAGGTGGATCAGCTACTGCTGGTGAATGACTTCTCCGCTATGGCGCTGGGCATGACCCGTTTGCAGCCGGAAGAGTTTCGAGTCGTGTGCGAAGGGACGCCCGAGCCATTGCGGCCTGCGGTGGTCATTGGTCCGGGCACCGGCCTGGGCGTTGGCACCTTGCTGGACCTGGGAGAGGGCCGTTTTGCTGCCTTGCCGGGAGAGGGCGGTCACGTTGATTTGCCTTTGAGCAGTCTGCGGGAAACCCAGCTATGGCAGCACATCTTCAATGAGATCGGGCATGTCAGCGCTGAAACGGCGTTGAGCGGCAGCGGTTTACCGCGTGTTTACCGGGCGATTTGTGCGGTGGACGGCCATGAAGCGGTGCTCGAAACACCGGAGGCGATCACCGCGGCCGGGTTGGCGGGCGACCCGATTGCGCTGGAAGTGCTTGAACAGTTCTGCTGCTGGCTCGGCCGCGTGGCCGGCAACAACGTCCTCACCACCGGTGGGCGGGGCGGCGTGTACATCGTGGGCGGGGTGATACCACGGTTTGCCGATTTCTTCATTGAAAGCGGATTTGCCCGGTGCTTCGCCGACAAGGGGTGCATGAGCGATTATTTCAAAGGCATTCCGGTGTGGCTGGTGACGGCGCCGTATTCCGGGCTTGTTGGCGCGGGTGTGGCGCTGGATCAATCCATTCCGGCCTGAAATGCGATCAAAATGTAGGAGTGAGCCTGCTCGCGATTGCGGTTTTACCGGCAACATTTGTGTTGACTGGCATACCGTTATCGCGAGCAGGCTCACTCCTACATTGGTTTTTTGGTGTTTGTGAAATCGGTGCTTAAGGCATAATCCGCCCCATTCAAACAACAAGGACGCCGCCCCGTGAGCTCAGTCAACAAGTCGATTTTGTTGGTCGATGACGATCAAGAGATACGCGAGTTGCTGGACACTTACCTGACCCGCGCCGGGTTCCAGGTGCGTACCACGCCCGACGGTGCTGGCTTTCGCCAGGCCATGAACGAGGCCCCGAGCGATCTGGTGATCCTCGACGTGATGCTCCCGGACGAAGACGGTTTCAGTCTGTGCCGCTGGATTCGCCAGCACCCGCGCCAGGCGCAGGTGCCGATCATCATGCTCACCGCCAGTTCCGACGAAGCCGACCGCGTGATCGGCCTCGAACTGGGCGCTGACGACTACCTTGGAAAACCCTTCAGCCCCCGTGAATTGCAAGCACGCATCAAGGCATTGTTGCGCCGTGCGCAGTTCGGTCAGGAACGCTCCGGCAGTGAAGTGCTGGCGTTCGATGACTGGCGGCTGGACATGGTCAGCCATCGGCTGTTCCACATCGACGGTGAAGAAGTGATCCTCTCCGGCGCTGATTTCGCGTTGCTGAAACTGTTCCTCGATCACCCTCAGGAAATCCTCGACCGCGACACCATCGGCAATGCCACCCGGGGGCGCGACCTGATGCCGCTCGATCGCATCGTCGACATGGCGGTCAGCCGTCTGCGGCAACGCCTGCGTGACACCGAAAAACCTCCTCGACTGATCCGTACCGTGCGCGGCAGCGGTTACCAACTGGCAGCCAACGTGGTTGCCAGCAATGGTCACTGAGTTCTTCCGTAAACTGGCCGCCCGTGTCCCGGTGCCACGTTCGCTGCTCGGGCGGATGTTGCTGCTGACCCTGTTGGCGGTGCTGTTCGCTCAAACGTTGTCGAGCGTGATCTGGGTGTCGCAATTGCGCGCCACTCAGCTCGAAGGCCTGGTCACCAGTGCTCGTAGCCTCGCGCATTCGATGACCGCCAGTGTCAGTTACTTTCGCTCGTTGCCGGTGGCGTTCCGGCCACTGGTGCTCGACCAGTTGCGCAGCATGGGCGGCACCCGCTTCGTCGTGACTCTCAACGACAAACCGCTGGGCATGGAAGTGCTGCCGATCACCCCGCGCAAGGAAGCCGTGCTCAAAGCGGTGGATGAAGTGCTGCGCCAGTCCCTGGGCCACGACACTGATATCTCGGTGACCTTCGTCAGCCCCGAAGACCTGCGAATCTTCAACAGTGGGTTGAAACTGGATGAGTTGCCGCGTTCCTGGGCGCATTACGCGTTGACCCTGGAACCGGTAAACCCGCCGGTACTGGTCACGCAGATCCAGATGGCGCCGGGCGAGTGGCTGTACATCGCCTCGTTGTTGCCCGAGCCCTACACCAGCCTTGAAGAGCAGGGCCTGCCGGCGCAACAGGTCTGGTTCATCGTGCTCACCAGCGGTTTTCTGCTGTTGTTCATTGGCCTGCTGGTGCACTGGCAGAGCCGTCCGCTCAAGCGTCTTGCACGAGCGGCGCGGGACATGTCGCTGGGGGCGGAAGTCGAGCCCGTGGCAGAGGGCGGTGGCAGTGAAGTGGTCGAGGTGGGCCGCGCCTTCAATGCCATGCGTGAACGCATCAGCCGTTACCTGACCGAGCGCAGCCAGTTGTTCAGCGCGATTTCCCATGACTTGCGCACGCCGATTACCCGGTTGCGGCTGCGGGTTGAATTGCTTGAAGACGAGAAGCTGCAAGCCAAGTTCGGCCGTGATCTCGACGAGCTGGAGCTATTGGTCAAAGGCGCGCTGCAATGCGTGAAAGACACGGACATTCACGAAAACATCGAGCCGGTAGACCTCAACCATGTACTCGATTGCCTCGTCGAACCGTATCTGGCGCCCAACGGCAATGGCCGGGTCACTCAGCATGGACGGGCGCTGGCGGCGTATCCCGGCAAACCGTTGGCGCTCAAGCGCTGCATTGGCAACCTGATCGACAACGCGTTGAAGTACGGGCAGAACGCGCATTTGCACATCGATGACGATGAAAGTGCGTTTATCCTGCATGTCGATGATGAGGGGCCAGGCGTTCCGGAGCAGCGGCTGGAGCAGGTTTTCGAACCGCACTTTCGGTTGGCGGGACAGCAGCAGGGTTATGGGCTGGGGTTGGGGATTGCGCGCAACATTGCCCATAGCCATGGCGGGGAAGTCAGTTTGCAGAACCTGCGGGAAGGTGGGTTGCGGGTGACGTTGCAGTTGCCTCGTCCGGTCGATTGACACACGGTCCTGTAGTTATTGCATCTCGTCCTGAAGTTATTGCATCTTTGTGGCGAGGGGATTTATCCCCGTTGGACTGCGCAGCAGGCCCTATTTTCTGGGGCCGCTTCGCAGCCCAACGGGGATAAATCCCCTCGCCACGAGTAATCATTTTTCCATCCTAGGGAAAGTAATGTCACCACATGGTGACATAACTCGCCCCCTTCGTTACAAGCCCGTCCCCGCCCGTTGTTTAGACTGCCCCCAGTCATAACAACAAAAAAGGCACCCCATGCACAGCTTCCAACCCGCCTTCAGCAGCTGGCTGAATGCACCTGCCCATCATCAATGGCTCGCTGCCGAAGGCTTGCGTCTGCTGGCGTTTGCCAAGGCGTCCAGACTCCCCGAAGGCTTTGGCAACCTCGATGACAAAGGCTGTCTCGCGGCTGATGCCCGCGCCGAAACCATGAACACCGCACGCATGACCCACAGTTTCGCCATGGCTCATATCCAGGGCTTGCCGGGCTATGCAGAGTTGGTGGATCACGGCGTAAAAGCCCTCAGTGGCCCGTTGCGTGATGCCGAGCACGGGGGCTGGTTTGCGGTCGCACATCATCGGGATGGCAACACCGGCAAGGCTGCGTATCTGCATGCTTTTGTCGCATTGGCGGCGAGTTCCGCAGTCGTCGCCCAGCATCCCGGCGCCCAAGCCTTGCTTGATGATGCGATCGACATCATCGACGAACATTTCTGGAGCGAGGAGGAGGGCGCCATGCGCGAATCCTTCAGCCGTGACTGGGGCGAAGAAGAACGTTATCGCGGTGCCAACAGCAACATGCACGCCACCGAAGCATTCCTTGCCTTGGCCGATGTCACCGAAGACAACCGCTGGCTGTGCCGCGCCCAACGCATCGTCGAGCGTGTCATTCACGGTCACGCGGCGGCCAACGATTACCGCGTGGTCGAGCATTTCGACCGCGACTGGCAGCCGTTGCGCGATTACAACCACGACAATCGCGCCGATGGTTTCCGCCCTTACGGCACAACGCCGGGCCACGGTTTCGAATGGGCGCGGTTATTGTTGCACCTCGAAGCTGCGCGGGTTCAGGCCGGTATGCTCACACCGGGTTGGCTGGCCACCGATGCGCAGAAGCTCTTCGACCGAAACTGCCTGTCGGGTTGGGAGGTCGACGGTGCACCGGGCATTGTCTACACCCTCGACTGGGACAATCGCGCGGTGGTTCGTCATCGACTGCACTGGACGCATTGCGAAGCCAGCGCGGCGGCCAGCGCACTGCTCAAACGCACCTTCGAGGCGCAATACGAAACCTGGTACCGGCTGTTCTGGGACTTTTGTGACAGTCATTTCATCGACCGTGAACAGGGCAGCTGGCACCACGAACTCGACCCGCAAAACCGCCCGAGTGCCGACATCTGGGCCGGTAAACCCGACCTGTATCACGCTTGGCAGGCGGTGTTGATCCCGCGCCTGCCCTTGGCGCCGAGCATGGCGACCGCTCTGAAGCAGTTATCCCAGAGCGCTCCTGTGTAACCATGTGGTGACATTCGCACGTCCCTTCGTTACCTGCGAGGGGATGACTCCTGTTTAAAATCCGTGCAGCGCAAGCACCAGACTTGCATGCATAACAACAAGAAAGGTACTTCTAGATGAACGCGATTTCTCGCCTCGCTACGCTCATTTCTCTTGCCTCCCTGTCTGCGCTTCCTCTCAGTGCTCTTGCCGCCGATGCCAAAGGTTCGGTGGAAGTTGTTCACTGGTGGACGTCGGGTGGTGAAAAAGCAGCGGTCGATGTACTCAAGGCCCAAGTCGAAAAAGACGGCTTCACCTGGAAAGACGGCGCAGTCGCCGGCGGTGGCGGCGCTACTGCCATGACCGTACTGAAAAGCCGCGCCGTAGCCGGTAACCCGCCAGGTGTCGCGCAGATCAAAGGCCCGGACATCCAGGAATGGGCGTCCACCGGCCTGCTCGACACCGACGTATTGAAAGACGCTGCCAAATCGGAAAAGTGGGACAGCCTGCTCGACAAGAAAGTCTCCGATACCGTGAAGTACGAAGGTGACTACGTGGCCGTGCCGGTGAACATTCACCGCGTCAACTGGCTGTGGATCAATCCGGAAGTCTTCAAGAAAGCCGGCATCGACAAGGCACCTACCACGCTCGAAGAATTCTACGCAGCGGGCGACAAGCTCAAGGCTGCGGGCTTCATCGCGCTTGCCCACGGCGGCCAGCCTTGGCAGGACAGCACTGTGTTCGAAGCGGTAGTGCTTTCGGTCATGGGTGTCGACGGTTACAAGAAAGCCCTGGTCGACCTCGACAACGCCACCCTGACCGGTCCGGAAATGGTCAAGGCGCTGACCGAACTGAAGAAAGTTTCGACCTACATGGACGCCGACGGCAAGGGCCAGGACTGGAACCTGGAAGCGGCCAAGGTCATCAACGGCAAGGCCGGCATGCAGATCATGGGTGACTGGGCCAAGAGTGAATGGACCGCAGCCAAGAAAATCGCTGGCAAGGACTACGAGTGCGTAGCCTTCCCGGGCACCGACAAGGCGTTCACCTACAACATCGACTCCCTGGCCGTGTTCAAGCAGAAAGACGCGGGCACTGCGGCCGCTCAGCAGGACATTGCCAAGATCGTGCTGGGTGAAAACTTCCAGAAAGTCTTCAGCATCAACAAAGGTTCGATTCCGGTTCGAATCGACATGTTGAACGACATGGGCAAGTACGGTTTTGACGCCTGCGCCCAGACCGCCGCCAAGGATTTCCTGGCAGACGCCAAGTCCGGCGGCCTGCAACCGAGTATGGCGCACAACATGGCGACCTCGCTGGCGGTACAGGGTGCGTTCTTTGATGTCGTGACCAACTTCATCAACGATCCGAAAGCCGATCCGGCCACGGCTGCCAAGCAACTCGGCACGGCCGTCAAGGCTGCCAAGTAATGCTTGGCCCCTGTAGGAGTGAGCCTGCTCGCGATTGCAATCTGTCAGTCAACGATTGAGCGACTGATACACCGTCATCGCGAGCAGGCTCACTCCTACAAGGGGAAGCGTTCCTCAAGTAATCCTTTCTCTACGTACTGGATCTTCCCATGAGTTCTGTTGCTGTGTTCAGCAAAGCCTCGCCGTTCGATGCATTGCAGCGCTGGCTCCCCAAACTGGTGCTGGCGCCGAGCATGTTCATCGTCCTGGTGGGCTTCTATGGCTACATCCTCTGGACGTTCGTTCTCTCGTTCACCAGTTCGACCTTCCTGCCAACCTACAAATGGGCAGGCCTGGCGCAATACCAGCGGCTGTTCGACAACGACCGTTGGTGGGTAGCAAGCAAGAACCTGGCGGTGTTCGGCGGCATGTTCATTGGTATCACCCTGGTGATCGGTGTGCTGCTGGCGGTGTTCCTCGACCAGCGCATTCGTCGCGAAGGCTTCATTCGCACCATTTACCTGTACCCGATGGCGCTCTCGATGATCGTCACCGGTACCGCGTGGAAGTGGCTGCTCAACCCGGGCATGGGCCTGGACAAATTGTTGCGTGACTGGGGCTGGGAAGGCTTTCGCCTGGACTGGCTGGTCGACCCGGATCGCGTGGTGTATTGCCTGGTGATCGCCGCAGTGTGGCAAGCCTCGGGCTTCATCATGGCGATGTTCCTCGCCGGCTTGCGTGGCGTTGATCAATCGATCATCCGTGCCGCTCAAATCGATGGCGCGAGCATGCCGCGCATCTACCTGAAAGTAGTGCTGCCGAGCCTGCGTCCGGTGTTCTTCAGCGCCGTGATGATCCTGGCTCACATCGCGATCAAGAGCTTCGACCTGGTGGCGGCCATGACGGCCGGCGGCCCGGGTTACTCCTCCGATTTGCCTGCGATGTTCATGTATTCCTTCACCTTCAGCCGCGGGCAGATGGGCATGGGCTCGGCCAGTGCGATTCTGATGCTCGGTGCGATTCTCGCAATCATCGTGCCTTACCTGTACTCCGAGCTGAGGACCAAGCGTCATGACTAGTTTCGCTGCCAAACCTTCCATCAGCCTGAGTCGCATCGCGATCTACGCGGTGCTGATCCTTGCGGTATTTCTGTACCTGATACCGCTGGTGGTCATGCTGCTGACCAGTTTCAAGACGCCGGAAGACATCAATACCGGCAACCTGCTGAGCTGGCCGACCGTGGTCACCGGCATTGGCTGGATCAAGGCCTGGGCCACAGTCGACGGGTATTTCTGGAACTCGATCAAGATCACCGTTCCGGCGGTGCTGATCTCCACCGCGATTGGTGCGTTGAACGGCTATGTGTTGTCGATGTGGCGCTTCCGTGGCTCGCAGTTGTTCTTCGGCCTGTTGCTGTTCGGTTGTTTCCTGCCGTTCCAGACCGTCCTGCTGCCAGCCTCGTTCACACTAGGGAAGATGGGCCTGGCCAGCACCACCACCGGCCTGGTGTTCGTGCACGTGGTCTACGGCCTGGCGTTCACCACGCTGTTTTTCCGCAACTACTACGTCAGCGTTCCCGATGCGTTGGTGAAAGCGGCGCGGCTGGATGGCGCGGGTTTCTTCACCATCTTCCGCCTGATCATCCTGCCGATGTCCACGCCGATCATCATGGTCTGCCTGATCTGGCAGTTCACCCAGATCTGGAACGACTTCCTGTTCGGTGTGGTGTTCTCCAGCGGTGATTCGCAACCCATCACGGTAGCGCTGAACAACTTGGTCAACACCAGTACCGGGGCCAAGGAATACAACGTTGATATGGCGGCGGCGATGATCGCCGGGCTGCCGACCCTGCTGGTCTATGTGGTCGCAGGCAAGTATTTCGTGCGCGGGCTGACGGCCGGCGCAGTCAAGGGGTAATCATGGCTACGCTCGAACTTCGCAATGTAAACAAGACTTATGGCCCGGGCTTGCCGGACACCCTCAAGGACATCGATCTGTCGATCAAGGACGGCGAGTTCCTGATCCTGGTCGGGCCTTCGGGTTGCGGCAAGTCGACGCTCATGAATTGCATCGCCGGCCTCGAGAGCATCACCGGCGGCGCAATCATGATCGATGACCAGGACGTCAGCGGCATGAGCCCGAAAGATCGCGACATCGCCATGGTGTTCCAGTCCTATGCGCTGTACCCGACCATGAGCGTGCGCGAGAACATCGCCTTCGGTTTGAAGATTCGCAAAATGCCGGCCGCCGACATCGACGCCGAAGTGGCGCGCGTGTCCAAGCTGCTGCAGATCGAGCACCTGCTCAATCGCAAGCCGGGCCAACTCTCCGGCGGTCAGCAACAGCGCGTGGCGATGGGCCGTGCCCTGGCGCGGCGGCCGAAGATCTACCTGTTCGATGAACCGCTGTCCAACCTCGACGCCAAGCTGCGCGTCGAGATGCGCACCGAAATGAAACTGATGCACCAGCGCCTGAAAACCACCACGGTCTACGTGACCCACGACCAGATCGAAGCGATGACCCTGGGTGACAAAGTGGCGGTGATGAAGGACGGGATCATCCAGCAATTCGGCACGCCGAAAGATATCTACAACAATCCGGCCAACCTGTTCGTGGCGAGCTTCATCGGTTCGCCGCCGATGAACTTCATCCCCCTGCGTTTGCAGCGCAAGGAAGGCCGTCTGGTGGCGCTGCTCGACAGTGGCCAGGCCCGTTGCGAGTTGCCGTTGGGCATGCAGGACGCTGGCCTGGAAGATCGTGAAGTGATCCTCGGTCTGCGTCCGGAGCAGATCGTACTGGCGGGTAACGAGCCGAACGCGCTGCCGACCATCCGCGCCGAAGTACAGGTCACCGAACCGACCGGTCCGGACACGCTGGTATTCGTGAATCTCAACGACACCAAAGTCTGCTGCCGCCTGGCGCCGGATGTTGCGCCGGCTGTGGGCGAGACTCTGACCCTGCAATTCGATCCGTCGAAAGTGCTGCTGTTCGATGCCAAGACCGGGG
Organism: Pseudomonas sp. LBUM1643; assembly: GCF_059716215.1. Lineage (NCBI taxonomy): Bacteria > Pseudomonadati > Pseudomonadota > Gammaproteobacteria > Pseudomonadales > Pseudomonadaceae > Pseudomonas > Pseudomonas sp. LBUM1643. The sequence continues at coordinate 5,062,054 of NZ_CP166813.1, read as the reverse complement.
AGCGGCTGGGCGTGGCCGGCGTGCCAAAAGCGGAAACCCATGCGGGCAACGTGACCCAGTTCAAAGGCCGCTGAAGATCAAGGGTGGGAATGCGGTTGTGTGGGAGCTGGCCTGCCAGCGATAGCATCAAATCGGTTCGACATTAAACCGAGTCGTTTGCATCGCCGGCAGGCCAGCTTCCACAAATGCCAGCGCTTACAAGGGAACCTGTGTCGGGCGGCCTGTCGCCCGGCGCGACTTATGTAAACCGCGTTAGATAAAAACAGTTAATAACAATAAAACGAGGATGTAGGGATGAAGAAGAACAACAACGCTCAGCTTGTCTGCCAGTTGTCAGCCGTTGCGGCAATGATGCTGGCCGGTAGCGTGCACGCGGCTGACGCGTTTAGCGCCGACTCCGAATGGATGACCGGTGATTGGGGTGGCGAGCGGACCCGGCTGATCGAGCAGGGCGTCGACATCAAAATGGACTACGTCGGTGAAGTCGGCGGCAACCTTCACGGCGGCTACAACAACGACAAGACGGCGCGATACTCCGACCAGTTTGGCCTGGGCGTGGCACTGGACCTGCAAAAACTGATGGGCTGGGACAACACCCAGGCCAAGATCCAGCTCACCAACCGTAATGGTGAAAACATCTCCAATGACCGTGTCGGCGACCCGCGCGCGGGGACCTTGAGTTCCTCCCAGGAAGTCTACGGCCGTGGTCATATGGTCCGACTGACCCAGTTGTGGATCAAGCACCAGTTCTTCGATAACCAGCTCGACGTGAAAGCCGGTTACTTCGGCGAAGGTGAAGACTTCAACACCTTCCCATGCGAGTTCCAGAACCTGGCGTTCTGCGGCTCCCAAGTGGGTAACTGGGCCACCAACATCTGGTACAACTGGCCGGTCAGCCAGGCGGCGATCCGCCTGAAGTGGAACATCTCGCCTGAGTTCTATGCGCAGATCGGTGCGTACAACCAGAACCCGTCGCAGCTGGAACACGGTAACGGCTTCAAGCTCAGCGGCAGTGGCACTGCGGGCACCGTCTTGCCGGTTGAACTGGTCTGGCTGCCGAACCCGAACAAACTGCCTGGCGAATACCGTGTCGGTTACTACAAGAGCACGGCCAAGGCCGATGACGTTCTTGAAGACGACAATGGCAATAATGCCGCCACCAGCGGCAACGCTTATCGCAGCCACAGCAGCAAGTCCGGCTACTGGTTCGTTGCGCAGCAACAACTCACCAGCCACAACGGTGACGCGACGCGTGGTCTGAACATCGCCGCGAACGCTACTTTCCACGACAAGGACACCAACATCGTCGACAACTACCAGTCGCTGATGTTTGTGTACAAGGGCCCGTTCGATGCGCGTCCGAAAGATGACGTCGGTATCGGTGCCGCGCGTATCCACGTCAACGATGACGTGAAGAAAAACGCCGAGTTGGTCAACGCTTCCAACAACGTCACTGACTATCAGGACCCATTGTTCGCACCACTGCGTAACACCGAATACAACTACGAGATCAACTACGGCTTCCACGTGACCAACTGGTTGACCGTGCGTCCGAACCTGCAATACATCACTCACCCGGGCGGTGTGGATGAAGTGGATAACGCGCTGGTGGCCGGCCTGAAAATTCAGTCGGTGTTCTAACGCTGTTGCGATAAGCTCCTCTCTATGTGCGCATATTTGCGGACAGCCAAGGCTGTCCGCTTTTTTTTGGGGGCTGACAGGGAATGTCATGTCTGACGAAATTGTGGCGAGGGAGCTTGCTCCCGCTCGGGTGCGAAGCAGTCGTAAACCCGGTGAACGCGGTTTGCCTGAAAAACTGCGATGGCTGGTTTTGGGGCTGCTTCGCACCCCAGCGGGAGTAAACTCCCTCGCCACAAAAGCAGTATGCAAGACTGTTTAGATTGTTGAGTACACCCCATGATTTCCAGGACCGCGGCACATGCATGAGCATCCGCTACAACGCTTCTTCAAATCCTTGCGCGAACGTCCGGTGTTCGCGTGGGAGCGCTATCAGATGCGCGACGTGTTGGTGATCGACCATCCGTTGTGCCAGGCGGTGTTCAGCCGTCAGGGGGCGCAGCTGTTGCACTTCCAGCCGAAGGGGCAGAAACCCTGGCTCTGGTGTGCAGCGAAGTGGCCGCACGTGGGGGCGATTCGCGGCGGTGTCCCGGTGTGCTGGCCATGGTACGGCCGCCACCCGAGCGAAAACGCCTGGCCGTCCCATGGTTGGGCCCGGCTGCTTGACTGGAAGCTGCTCGACAGCAGCGCCGATGAACAGGGCGTGCACCTGCACTGGCAGCTGCAGTTATGCGATTGGCAGGTGGATTTGCATGCGCACCTCGGTGAGCGCATGAATCTGCGTCTGAGCACCGAACATCAGGACAGCCTGCCGTGCCAGTTGAGCCAGGCTTTGCACGCGTACTGGCGTATTGGTGATGTGGGTGAGGTAGCGCTGTCTGGTCTCGACGGGGCACACGGTTACGATCAGTTGAGTCGCCAGGTTTGCCAGCAGGAAGGTGAATTGCGGGTGGAGGGCGGTTGTCAGCGGGTGTTCCAGCACGACGGCGAATTGCAGCTCAAGGATCATGCCTGGCAGCGGGAATTGTGTATCGACACGGGCGACGATGCGGACACGGTGGTCTGGCATCCCGGGACGCGGCCGTTGCTGGGGGTGAGCTGGAATGAAGTCTGCGAGTTTGTCTGCGTTGAGGCCGCGAGCGGTGGCGGTGAAAGCCGGAGCCTGGCGCCGGGGCAGAAAGCTCATCTGAGTTTGCAGGCGCGGGTTGGGATCTAAAGCAAGATCAAAAGATCGCAGCCTCGTTTCACTCGACAGCTCCTACAGGTTCACGCTATCCCGTGTAGAGGTGTGTAGGAGCTGTCGAGTGAAACGAGGCTGCGATCTTTTCGAGGCTGCGATCTTTTAACAAAATGCCCTAGTTGAACTCGTCACCCACCGGATACCGGCTCGCATTCAAGCTCTCTTTGATCTTGCGCAGATGCGGCTGGAAATCCACGCCGCGGCGCAATGTCATGCCGGTTGCCAGCACATCCAGTACGGTCAACTGAATGATCCGTGACGTCATCGGCATATAGATGTCCGTGTCTTCCGGCAGCGGAATGTTCAGGCTCAGGGTGCTGGCCTTGGCCAATGGCGATCCCTCCGCCGTCAGACCCAATACCGAAGCGCCGTTTTCCCGGGCGATGCGTGCCACTTCCACCAGCTCGCGAGTGCGGCCAGTGTAGGAAATGATCACAAACAACTCACCGGTGTGCGCCACGGACGCAATCATGCGCTGCATCAGCACGTCGGCATGGGCGGTGACAGCCAGGTTGAAACGGAAGAACTTGTGCTGCGCATCGAGTGCCACCGGGGCCGAGGCGCCGAGGCCGAAGAAGTGGATTTGCCGGGCCTGAATCAACAGGTCGACGGCGCGACTGATCAAGTTCGGGTCCAGGGCCTGCAACGCGCTGTCCAGAGAGGCGATGGCACTGCCGAAGATCTTCTTGGTATAGGCCTCTGGATTATCATCCGCCTCGACTGCGCGGCTGACGTACGCCGCGCCGCTGGCCAGGCTCTGGGCCAATTGAAGCTTGAGTTCGGGGTAGCCGCTGACACCGAACGAACGGCAGAAACGGTTGACCGTCGGCTCGCTGACCTTTGAGGCCTGGGCGAGGGCGGCGATGCTGAAGCGGGTGGCCTGCTGTGGATTGAGCAGAATCACTTCGGCAACTTTGCGTTCGGCCTTGTTCAGGTCTTCAAGGCGATTCTGGATCTGCTCCAGTAAATTTCGCACGCGGTCCATATTGATTCCTTAGCTCCGCAAACAAGAGAGCAATGCAAATTAGGGCCCCGGCTATGCAAATTGGGACTTTGATCGGGCCGGTCACGGTGGCCTATCCTACTGATGGCTCCGACCGACCACCACTCGGAATCCACATTTTGCGAAAATGTTGTGGTTATTACTACATTTTCTCTTGAGCGATACCTTAAAAAAAGGTATTTGTAGCTTAACTTGATAAAAGAACAAACATCATGCCTTCGATTACGGTTGAACCGTGCACCTTTGCCTTGTTCGGCGCCCTCGGCGATCTGGCCTTGCGCAAGCTGTTTCCAGCGCTCTATCAGCTCGATGGCGCAGGCCTGTTGCACGAGGACACACGCATTATCGCCCTGGCCCGTGAGCCCGGCAGCGAGCAGGAGCACCTGGCGCTCATCGCCACCGAACTGCGCCGATATGTCGGTGCCGCAGAGCTGGACGAAACCGTCGTCGAACGCTTCCTTGCCCGTTTGAGCTACTTGCACGTCGACTTCCTCAAGGCTGACGATTACGTCGCCCTGGCCGAACAGGCCGGCACCGCGCAACGAGTGATTGCTTATTTCGCCACGCCGGCCGCTGTCTATGGCGCGATCTGCGAGAACCTGGCAAGGGTCGGCCTGGCCGAAAACACCCGCGTCGTGCTGGAAAAGCCCATTGGCTCGGACCTGGAATCCTCGCGCAAGGTCAACGACGCCGTGGCGCAGTTCTTCCCGGAGAACCGCACCTACCGCATCGACCACTACCTGGGCAAAGAAACGGTCCAGAACCTCATCGCCCTGCGCTTCGCCAACAGCCTGTTCGAAACCCAGTGGAACCAGAACTACATCTCCCACGTGGAAATCACCGTGGCCGAAAAGGTGGGAATCGAGGGTCGCTGGGGTTATTTCGACAAGGCCGGTCAGCTGCGGGACATGATCCAGAACCACCTGTTGCAGCTGCTCTGCCTGATCGCCATGGACCCGCCGGCCGACCTGTCCGCCGACAGCATCCGCGATGAGAAAGTCAAAGTGCTCAAGGCGCTGGCGCCGATCAGTCCGGAAGGCCTGACCACTCAGGTAGTGCGCGGTCAGTACATCGCCGGCTACAGCGAAGGCAAACCGGTACCGGGCTATCTGGAAGAACCGAATTCCAACACCCAGAGCGACACCGAAACGTTCGTCGCGCTGCGTGCCGATATCCGCAACTGGCGATGGGCCGGTGTGCCGTTTTACCTGCGCACGGGCAAGCGTATGCCGCAAAAGCTCTCGCAGATCGTCATCCACTTCAAGGAACCGTCCCACTACATCTTCGCCCCGGAACAGCGCCTGCAGATCAGCAACAAACTGATCATCCGCCTGCAACCGGACGAAGGTATTTCCTTGCGTGTGATGACCAAAGAACAAGGCCTGGACAAGGGCATGCAGCTGCGCAGCGGTCCGTTGCAGCTGAATTTTTCCGACACCTATCGCAGCGCGCGGATCCCCGATGCCTACGAGCGGTTATTGCTGGAAGTGATGCGCGGCAATCAGAACCTGTTTGTCCGTAAAGATGAAATCGAAGCCGCGTGGAAGTGGTGCGACCAGTTGATCGCCGGGTGGAAAAAATCCGGTGATGCGCCCAAGCCGTACGCGGCCGGGTCCTGGGGACCGATGAGTTCCATTGCACTGATCACGCGGGATGGGAGGTCGTGGTATGGCGATATCTAAATTGAAACTGCCTCAGGGCGTCAGCGCTCATGAGTTCAAGAGCCCGGTGTTGCTGGCTGAAGGCCTGGCACTGACCGTCGCCAGGCAGCTGAGCGAAGCCATCGATGCCACTGGCACCGCCACATTGGTGGTCTCGGGTGGGCGCAGCCCGGTGGCGTTTTTCCAGCACCTGGCCAAACAGCAACTGGACTGGTCCAAGGTTGTAGTGACCCTGGCCGACGAGCGCTGGGTGCCGGTGGAACATGCCGACAGTAATGCCGGTTTGCTCAAGCGTTATCTGTTGCAAGGACCGGCGGCGAAGGCGAAGTTTCTGAGCCTATACAGCGCCACGGCCAACCTTGAACTGGCCGCCGAGCAGGCCGATCGCTTGCTCGCCGAGCTGCCACCGATCGACGTGCTGATTCTGGGCATGGGCGACGACGGCCACACCGCCTCGCTATTCCCCAACAGCCCGAACCTGGGCGACGCACTGAAAGTCGACGGCACACGTCGTTGCTATCCGATGCTGGCGCCGACTGTTCCGCATCAACGCCTGACCATGAGTCGTGCATTGCTGGCTTCGGCCAAGAACACTGTTCTATCGATTTCCGGTCAGTCCAAGCTGACCACCCTCAGTGCCGCATTGGCCGGTGACGATGTCGCCGCCATGCCGATTCGCGCGTTTCTGCAACCTACGTTAGAGATTTACTGGTGCCCATGAGCCAAGGATCAGCCGCTATGAAAAACACTTCCCCGACCCTTTCCATGGCGGACAAAGTTGCCCTGATAGACAGCCTCTGCGCCAAAGCGCGGATCCTGCCGGTGATTACCATCGCTCGCGAACAGGATGTTCTGCCGCTGGCCGATGCCCTGGCTGCCGGTGGCCTGACCGCCCTGGAAGTGACCCTGCGTTCGCAGTTCGGCCTCAAAGCCATCCAGATTCTGCGCGAGCAGCGTCCGGAGCTGGTGACCGGTGCCGGTACCGTGCTGGATCGCAGCATGCTGGCGGCGGCCGAAGCGGCCGGTTCGCAGTTCATCGTCACGCCAGGCATCACCCGTGATTTGCTCGAAGCCAGTGTCGACAGCCCGATTCCGCTGTTGCCCGGTATCAGCAATGCCTCGGGCATCATGGAAGGCTACGGCCTGGGTTATCGCCGCTTCAAGCTGTTCCCGGCGGAAGTCAGCGGCGGTGTCGCGGCCATCAAGGCCTTGGGTGGCCCGTTCGGCGAAGTGAAATTCTGCCCGACTGGCGGCGTCAGCCCGGCCAACATCAAGAGCTACATGGCGTTGAAAAACGTGATGTGCGTGGGCGGTAGCTGGATGCTTGATCCTGAGTGGATCAAGAACGGCGACTGGGCCCGCATTCAGGAATGCACCGCCGAGGCTTTGGCGCTGCTGGACTGATCGATCCCAAACACTTCGTTGTGTGTTCTACGGCTTTACGGTGCGCTTGGTCGGTGCACCGTTTTTTTTTGCCTTGAATATTGAGGCTGCCTACACGCTTTTTGTAGCAGCTGGCGAAGCCTGCGTTCGGCTGCGTAGCAGCCGTAAAACCAGAATGTAGGATTTACCTGACACACTGCGTGCACTGGATTACGACTGCTGCGCAGCCGGACGCAGGCTTCGCCAGCTGCTACAGAGGTGGTCCCCGACAGACATTAACGCAATTCATCCAGCGCCCGGACCAGCAACGCCATCTCCGCTGCCGTCGTGGTAAGGCCCGGTGTAATCCGGATACAAGGCCCGCACGCCGCGCCGGTACGCACCACCGTAAACAGGTTGTACTCATTGAGCAGCCGCTCGGCCATGACCTGCTGATCGGTGTGCCGGGTGAAGCGCATCGCGGTGATGCCGCAGTACAGGCGGGGATCATCCGGGGTCATGACTTCGATACCGGGCAGGTCGCGCACGGCCTTCACCCACTGGTTGCGCAGGTAATTCAACCGCGACCCCTTCGCCGGGGAACCGCCCATGGACTGGTGCTCTTCGAACACCAGCGGCAGTGTCATCAGTGCGGGGATGTTGGGCGTGCTGTAGGACGTACGTGCGCGAATATCGTTGATCGGGAAATGCATCTCGCCCATGTCCGGGTCGATATCGGCCAGACGCTGCTCGGCGATGTACATAAAGCCCAGCGTCAGCGGCGCACCGATCCATTTGTGCAGGTTGAAGCCCGCGAAGGCGATACCCAGCGCTTCGAGATCGAACGCAATCTGCCCGAGTGCATGAGCGCCATCGAGGATCACGTCGATCCCGTGTTCCTTGGCTGCGGCGGCAATGGCCTGTACAGGCATGACCAGACCGGTGCGATGGGTGACGTGCGTCAGGGCCATCAGTTTAAGTCTTGGATGGCGCGCGAACGCCTCGCGATAGCTGGCCAGTAGATTGTCAAAGGTGGCCGGGTGAGGGTGGTCAATCTCGATGACTTCAACACCGCGATGGCGCGCCAGCCAACGCATGGCGCCTTTGACGGTGTCGTATTCCAGGTCGCTGATCAGAACCTGATCACCCGGCTGCAGGCGGTTGTAGTTGCGGATCAGCGACTGCAGGCCATCTGTTGCGTTACGAGTAAGGGCGATGGTCTGCGCGCGCACACCCACCATCTCGGCAAGCTGGGCGCGAATGTCCAGGCTCTCGCCCTGTTCAAACCGCCGACGCACGTGCACCGAGTTGCTGCGATTGATCAACTCGATGTTGCGCTGATACTCCTCGACGACCGTGCGCGACATGCGACCGAAGTAACCGTTTTCCAGGTTTATCGGGCCAGGTTCGACAGCGTAGCGGTCGGCAAAGGTTTGCCAGAATGCTTCATCACGGGCGCGCAGCGTGTTATCGGGCATGGGCTTCTCGATAGGGCGGTGGTCAGGGTTGCCAGATCAGTGGCGCGGAGCGGGTCTGCCGTGTTTGGCGCGCAGCGGTTCGAGCAGGTCCGATAGACCGTTGTGATCGATTTCCTGCATCAAGGCCAGCAAACCGCCCAATTCTCCGTGAGGAAAACCTTCACGTGCGAACCAGCTCAGGTATTGGCCGGGCAGGTCGGCAATGATTCGGCCTTTGTATTTGCCGAAGGGCATTTCGCGGGTAACCAACAGTTCGAGCTTTTCCGGGTTCATCGATAGGTCGTCTTGATTCAGTCAGTCTGGAAAATACAGGCATTCTGCATGCAGGCCAAATGACAGATCATGCAAAACAAGCGGATACCGATTTATTGTTAAAAGATAAGTTATTGATAAATAACGAATAATTTATCAATCCAAAGCTGGCATGCAGGGTGCAATAGCTATTGCATCTTTCATCAACCCGCAAGGAATTGAAAAATGACCGACATGAATAAAGAAGCCATCTCTGTACTCAACGACCTGATCGAAACCTGCAAAGACGGTCAGGAAGGGTTCAAGACTTGCGCCGAAGACATCAAGCACCCAGAACTCAAAACCCTCTTCGTGACTCGTTCTGCCGATTGTGCAACCGCTGCTGCTGAACTGCAGTCTGCCGTGCGTTCGATGGGTGGCGATCCGGAAACCTCTACCAGTGTGAGTGGTGACCTGCACCGCCGTTGGGTAGACGTGAAGTCGATGTTCACCGGCAAGGATGAAGAAGCCGTGTTGAACGAAGCCGAGCGCGGGGAAGACCATGCACTGAAGGCTTACAAAGAAGCCATCGAAAAAATCAACAAGCACAACCTGGTCGGTATTCGTGATCTGGTTGAACGTCAGTACCACGGCGTGCAACGCAATCATGACCAGGTGAAAGCCCTGCGTAATCAGGCTCGCGCCCGTTCGTAAGCGCCTTGCCGATACAGCTGTAACTGTGGCGAGGGAGCCTGCTCCCGCTGGACTGCGCAGCAGTCCCTCTTTTGGAGGGGCGCTTCGCGACCCGGCGGGAGCAAGCTCCCTCGCCACACATGCTTGTTCACTTTAAAACTTCTTGAAAGGCTTTAACGGTATCAGCCGATGCTGATGGCCGGCAGGGTAGGTAGCGTCACTGTCTGCTGTTTGCGCGGTGCCAGAATCTCAGCTTCGCCATCCACTACCAACTCATCACGCTGGTTGAAAACGCGGGTCGCAATGCGCACACGAAACTTCGGCAGTTTCTCGAGGATTTCCAGGCGCACGGTCAGCGTGTCGCCAATTTTCACCGGCTTTTGAAAGCTCATCTGCTGGCCGATATAGATAGTGCCTGGCCCAGGCAGCTCACAGGCCACGGCGGCACTGATCAGCGCACCGCTGAACATACCGTGGGCGATACGCTCCTTGAACATCGTGCCTGCGGCGAATTCGGCGTCCAGATGGACCGGGTTATGGTCGCCAGACATGGCGGCGAACAGCTGGATATCGCGCTCTTCGACCAATTTGCTGTAGCTGGCAGTCTGGCCGACTTCGAGCGCTTCGTACGGGGTGTTGGTAACCTGGGTCATCTGTTTCAATTCCTGTCACGAATAAATAAATGTACAAAAAACTATTCCGACCTCAGTGGCCGGCGGTGCGCCAATGCCAGCGCGATCCAGTTCAACACGTCGTTGATCACTTCATCGCGGTTGCTCTCGTTAAACAGTTCATGCCGAGCCTGTGGGTAGATCGTCAGCTGCAGATTCTGGCTGCCGGCCTCGCGCAGTGCGTTAGCCAGATCTTTCAGACGCTTACCTTCGCTCACCGGATCACATTCGCCGCCAATCACTAACAGCGGCAGGCCCGGATCAATTTGCGTGAGATTGGACGCTTTGCTGATTTGCTGCAAGCCGCCGAGCAAATCGATCCACAGTTGGTTGGTGCAACGAAAGCCGCAAAGCGGATCGGCGGCATACAGATCGACCTCAGCCGGATCACGACTGAGCCAGTCGAACGGCGTACGCACGGGTTTGAAGGGTTTGTTGAACGAACCGAATGTCAGCCATTCAATCAGCGCGCTGCGCCCCTTCGGCCCCTGCCGCAGGCGTTCGAGACGAGCAATTTGCCGCGCAGCACGATAAAGCGCCAAGGGCTGGAAATTTGAACCGCTAAGGATTGCGCCATGCAGGCTGGCACTGTGATGCAGCAGATAGGCCTGGGCGATGTAGCTGCCCATGCTGTGGCCGAGCAATACGATCGGTACGCCTGCATGCTGTTGGCCGATGTGCTGGTTAAGGCTGGCGAGATCTCCAACTACCTTGCACCAACCGTCGTCGTCGGCGAAGAAACCGAGCGTCCCGTTTTCGGCAGTTTTGCCATGTCCACGCAGGTCCGGGGCGTAGACGCCGTAGCCCTGATCGCAGAGTTTTTGCGCCAGACGGGCGTAGCGACCACTGTGTTCCGCCATGCCGTGTGCCAGCAGGATGACTGCTTTCAACGGGGCAGCGGGCAGCCACTGATTGACGTAAAGGCGGCTGCGGTCACTCGCGGTCAGCCAGAAAGTGTCGTGGATCATGGCGATTCCTTTGCTATGGGGCTGCCAGGTGGAAAACAGCTCCGATGCATTGTATAGCGCATCGCGCGCTTGCCGTCTGATCAGGCTGATCAGGCCGGACCACGGAATCAAGATTCACACGGTCAATGAGAGTCGCTCGCGTATTTGCCTGATAGGCCATAACTGCTAGTGTCCGTGAAGCTCCGCCTTCTGCCTTTTGTTTTACAAATGACAGAACAGCGGCCCGGATAGGTTCAGGTAAAGAGGACAAGAACAATGCAACCTGATTTCTGGAATGACAAACGCCCGGCCGGCGTGCCCCTCGACATTGATCTGGGTGCCTACAAGTCGGTGATCGAGGTGTTCGAGCGTTCCTGCAAGAAATTTGCTGACCGCCCGGCATTCAGCAACATGGGCGTGACCCTGACCTACGCCGAACTGGAACGCTACAGCGCCGCGTTCGCCGGCTACCTGCAAGCCCACACCGACCTGGTGCCGGGCGATCGCATTGCGGTGCAGATGCCCAACGTTCTGCAATACCCGATTGCCGTGTTCGGCGCTTTGCGCGCCGGCCTCATCGTGGTCAACACCAACCCGCTGTACACCGCGCGGGAGATGCGTCATCAGTTCAAGGATTCCGGTGCCCGGGCGCTGGTCTACCTGAACATGTTCGGACAGAAGGTCCAGGAAGTGCTGCCGGACACCGACATCCAGTACCTGATCGAAGCGAAGATGGGCGACATGTTGCCCGCCGCCAAGGGCTGGTTGATCAACACCGTGGTCAGCAAGGTCAAGAAAATGGTCCCGGCCTATTCGTTGCCGCAAGCCATTTCCTTCAAGAGTGCGCTGCGCATGGGCAAAGGGCAGGGCATCAAGCCGCTGAACGCCGGCCTCGACGACATCGCCGTGCTGCAATACACCGGCGGCACGACGGGCCTTGCCAAGGGCGCCATGCTGACCCACGGCAATCTGGTGGCGAACATGCAGCAGGCGCGCGCATGTCTGGGGCAGTTTGGCACTGACGGTCAGCCGCTGTTGCGCGAAGGGCAGGAGGTGATGATTGCGCCGCTGCCGCTGTACCACATCTATGCATTCACGGCGAATTGCATGTGCATGATGGTCACCGGCAACCACAACGTGCTGATCACCAATCCCCGGGACATCAAAGGTTTCATCAAGGAGCTGCAGAACTGGCGCTTCTCGGCGCTGCTGGGGCTCAACACGCTGTTCGTCGCGCTGATGGATCACCCGGACTTCAAGACCCTGGACTTCTCCAGCCTCAAGCTGACCAACTCCGGCGGCACCGCGCTGGTCAAGGCCACTGCTGAACGCTGGGAAAAACTGACCGGTTGCCGCATCACCGAAGGCTATGGCCTGACCGAAACGTCGCCAGTCGCCTGCACCAACCCGTACGGCGACAAATCCCGCATCGGCACGGTGGGCCTGCCGGTGCCGGGCACCACGCTCAAAGTCATCAACGATGACGGCGTCGAGCAGCCTTTGGGCGAGCGTGGCGAGTTGTGCATCAAGGGCCCGCAGATCATGAAGGGCTACTGGCAGAAACCGGAGGCAACGGCCGAAGTGCTGGATACCGAGGGCTGGTTCAAGTCGGGAGACATCGCGGTGATCGATCCGGACGGATTCGTGCGCATTGTCGACCGCAAGAAAGACATGATCATCGTCTCGGGCTTCAACGTGTACCCGAACGAGATCGAAGACGTGGTGATGGCTCACCCCAAAGTTGCCAATTGCGCGGTGATCGGCGTGCCTGACGAGCGTTCGGGGGAGGCGGTGAAGTTGTTCGTGGTGGCCCGCGAATCCGGTGTCAGCCTTGAAGAGCTGAAGGCTTACTGCAAGGAAAATTTCACAGCGTACAAAGTGCCCAAGCATATTGTGTTGCGTGATTCGTTGCCGATGACGCCGGTGGGCAAGATTTTGCGGCGGGAGTTGCGAGATATCGCCTGATCGGTGAATGGCCGCGCTCTGCGCGGATCGCGGGCAAGCCACGCTCCCACAGGTTTCGCGTCGTTCACCCTTTTGTGAACAACATCGAACCTGTGGGAGCGGGCTTGCCCGCGATGCTTTTAACGAGGCCAAAGCCCTATTTCACGGGGCCTTTTACAGCGGTATAGAATTTTTGCTCTAAAACTGACTATTGTATATTCATGAGTCACTAACGTGACCGTAGAGGCCGCTTTTGGCTCTAGTCGACCCTTGGCAAAGCTGCTACTCTCGGCGCGCTTTGTGACTTCTCGGCCTTGAAAAAAGCCAGACTCACCAATAAACAAACACCAATAATAATCGCATCAAATGCGGTGATGAATTCGCGTTGCTGAGGAGTGGGCTTCCATGATCGAAGACTTCTGGAAGGATAAATACCCTGCCGGGATTGCTGCCGACATCAATCCGGACGAGTATCCGAATATTCAGGCAGTGCTCAAGCAGTCCTGCCAACGCTTCGCCGATAAACCGGCATTCAGCAACCTGGGCAAGACAATCACCTACGGTGAACTGTACGAATTGTCCGGTGCCTTTGCCGCTTACCTGCAACAGCATACCGACTTGCAGCCGGGCGATCGAATCGCCGTGCAGCTGCCCAACGTTTTACAGTACCCGGTCGCCGTCTTCGGGGCGATTCGTGCCGGGCTGATCGTGGTCAACACCAACCCGCTGTACACCGCGCGGGAAATGGAACACCAATTCAACGATTCTGGCGCCAAGGCCCTGGTTTGCCTGGCGAACATGGCGCACCTGGCCCAGACCGTGGTGCCGAAAACCGGCGTCAAGCACGTGATCGTCACCGAAGTGGCCGATCTGTTGCCGCCGCTCAAGCGCCTGCTGATCAACAGCGTCATCAAGTACGTGAAGAAGATGGTGCCGGCGTACCACTTGCCCAAAGCCGTCAAGTTCAATGACGTGCTGAGCAAGGGCCACGGCCAGCCAGTGGTTGAAGCCAACCCGGCCAGCGGCGATGTGGCGGTCCTGCAGTACACCGGCGGCACCACCGGGGTTGCGAAGGGCGCGATGCTGACCCACCGCAACCTCGTGGCGAACATGTTGCAATGCAAGGCGCTGATGGGTTCCAACCTGAACGAAGGTTGCGAGATCCTGATCACGCCTTTGCCGCTGTACCACATCTATGCCTTCACCTTTCATTGCATGGCGATGATGCTGATCGGCAACCACAACATCCTGATCAGCAACCCGCGCGACTTGCCGGCGATGGTCAAGGAACTGTCGAAGTGGAAGTTCAGCGGCTTTGTCGGCCTGAACACCTTGTTCGTTGCCCTGTGCAACAACGAAGGCTTCCGCAAGCTGGATTTCTCCGCGCTGAAAGTCACCCTGTCGGGCGGCATGGCCCTGCAATTGGCCGCCGCTGAACGCTGGAAAGCGGTCACCGGTTGCTCCATCTGCGAAGGTTACGGCATGACCGAAACCAGCCCGGTGGCGACGGTCAATCCGATCCAGCACATCCAGATCGGGACCATCGGCATTCCGGTTCCGTCGACGCTGTGCAAGATCATCAATGATGCGGGCGTCGAACAGCCGCTGGGCGAAATCGGTGAGCTGTGCGTCAAAGGTCCGCAGGTCATGAAGGGCTATTGGCAGCGCCAGGATGCCACCGACGAAATCCTCGACAGCGAAGGCTGGCTGAAAACCGGTGATATCGCGCTGATCCAGCCCGATGGCTACATGCGTATCGTCGATCGCAAGAAAGACATGATCCTGGTCTCTGGTTTCAACGTGTACCCGAACGAGCTGGAAGACGTGCTTGCGACCTTGCCAGGCGTGCTGCAGTGCGCAGCCATTGGCATCCCGGACGAGAAGTCGGGCGAGGCGATCAAGATCTTCATCGTTGCCAAACCGGGCGTGACCCTGACGAAAGAGCAGGTCATGGAGCACATGCGTGCGAACGTGACGGGCTACAAGGTCCCACGTTCCGTCGAGTTCCGCGACGCACTGCCGACCACCAACGTCGGCAAGATCCTGCGGCGTGAATTGCGGGATGAAGAACTGAAAAAAATCAACACGAAGAAAGCCACCGCGTAACCCACAAAAAACCCCGCCGATGCGGGGTTTTTTTTGTTGCGCATGTTTGTAAGTTTAGCGGCTGCAACCTGTGGCGAGGGGATTTAGCGACCGTCGCACCGCCCCGTTCGGCTGCGCAGCAGTCGTAAAACCAGCGTACGCAGCGTGCCGGGTACACCCCGGTTGCAGCTATTGGGGCTGCTTCGCAGCCCAACGGGGATAAATCCCCTCGCCACAGGGGATGTGTGGTGTTACAGGCGGAACGGCGCGAAGTTCACGTTGGTGCCCGCCGGACGCATGTCCTGCAAGTACGAATCCTTGTCCGCACTCAGTTCCAGGCTCAACGCCGCCTTGCGCTTGCCTTCATTGCGCACCACCAGCCCTTCAAGCTTTTCGCGCAGGAACACCGTCGGCACTTTCAGGTGCAGCAGTTCGTCGGTGTCCGGCGTGTGCATCAGCAGGTGCACCCATTCGTACTGACCAATGGCCAGGCGCGCTACCGGAATATCGAACCACCAGATGTTGCGGTTACGGTTCAATTCGGTGAAATGGCAGTTGTTGACGCCAAGCACAGCACCGCCGAGTTCCTGGTTTCTGCGGGCAATGGCCTGCTTTTTATCGAGTTTCATAACATTCCTACGGGATTGGATCTTCAGCGCCTGAGCCTGAATACGTTGCGCATTCTCGGGGGTTGGTCGGCAAACATAAAGCCCAACCTGCGTCGATCGATGAAATGTCCTGCTGAAAATAAATGAAACTCCCTGCAAACGCCTCCGGTCAATCTTTGTGTAACGACTTTTCTCGTTCAATTGTTCACAGGAGAAACACCATGAGCAGCACTGGCGATAAAGTAAAAGGCATGGCCAACGAAGCCGCTGGCAACGTCAAGCAAGGCGTCGGCAAGGCCACCGGCAACGACAAAATGCGTGCTGAAGGCGTCGTGCAGGAGAAAAAAGGCGAAGCTCAACAAGCGGTTGGCAAAGCCAAAGACGCGGTAAAGAAAGGTGTCGACAAGGCCTGATCCAGGCCATGACGTGCTTTACGAACGGCCATCCACGGATGGCCGTTTTTGTGTCAGCTTGAACTTGAGCACAGAAATTGTTTCAAAGTCGCCAAGTAGGCTACTTTGATGTAGAAAACGGCCCCTGAGTCGCCTCGACTTCAACCCAATTTTGCGGCGAAAGGAGACGCTAATGATTTTCCCGGACATGAAAGGTCTGCCCATCCATCGCGTGATGGTGCGCACGGTTACTGAGTTCGTTGACGACGAGATGTCGACTTACGCTTCGGCACTGGCCTATCAGATGTTGTTCTCGTTATTCCCCTTCATCCTGTTCCTGATCGCGCTGATCGGTTTCCTGCACCTGCCGGACTTTTTTTCCTGGCTGCGCCTGCAGTCGGAACTGGTGTTGCCGCCCCAGGCTCTGGAGCAGGTAAACCCGGTGATCGACCAGCTTCAGCAGTCCAAAGGCGGGTTGCTGTCGGTCGGTATCGTGATTGCGTTATGGACCGCCTCGGCCGGCGTGCGCTTGATGATGAGCGCGATGAACGCGGCCTACGATGTGGTGGAAGGTCGCCCGGTCTGGAAGCGTTTTCCCCTGTCGATCATCTACACCATTGGCATCGCCGGCATGCTGTTGGTGGCCGCTGCCTTGATGGTGTTGGGACCGCAACTCATGGGTTGGATCGCCGCGCAGGTCGGCCTCGAAGACTTCATCGTTACCTTGTGGACAATCGTCCGCTGGCCGGTGGTGGTGATTCTGCTGATGGTGGCAGTGGCGCTGATTTACTACGTCATGCCCGACGTTAAGCAGGAGTTTCGCTTCATCACGCCGGGGTCCGTGCTGGCGGTCGTGGTGTGGATTCTGGCCTCCGTGGGCTTCGGCCTGTACGTCAAGGAATTCGCCAACTACAACGCCATGTACGGCAGTATCGGTGCGATCATCGTGTTGCTGCTCTATTTCTATATTTCGGCGGCGGTACTATTGCTCGGCGCAGAAATGAATGCAGTGATCGAGCACATGTCCACCGAAGGCAAGGACCCAGGTGAGAAGGTCCCTGGCGAGCTGGACCACGAGCCTAAACAACACGTTTCCGGACTGGGTCGGGACCACTCGATCAAGTCGCCCACTGACGAAGCCATCTAATGATCCGTGAAATTCTTAAAATGGGTGATGAGCGCTTGCTGCGCATCGCCCCGCCGGTTCCGGCTGAAATGTTCGACAGCCCTGAGCTGTGGCAACTGATCGACGATATGTTCCAGACCATGGAAAGCGTTGGTGGTGTCGGCCTGGCTGCGCCGCAGATCGGCGTCGACCTGCAATTGGTGATCTTCGGTTTCGAACACAGCGAACGCTATCCGGACGCCGAAGCCGTGCCGCAGACGATTCTGATCAATCCACTGATAACTCCGCTGAGCCCGATGCTGGAAGAGGGTTTCGAAGGTTGCCTGTCGGTGCCGGGGCTGCGCGGTGCGGTGGATCGTTATCGGGATATTCGCTACGAAGGTGTCGACCCCAAGGGGCAGCCGATCCTGCGCATTGCTTCAGGCTTTCACGCACGGGTCGTGCAGCATGAGTGCGATCACCTGATCGGGCGGCTGTACCCGTCGCGCATCACGGATTTCACCCAATTCGGGTTTACCGAAGTGATGTTCCCGGAGCTTGATCCGAACGCTGACGATTAACCCAAGATTTTTGAATCCTCTGATAAATCTGTGGGAGCCGGGCTTGCCCGGCTCCCACATTTGAGCTTTGCAAGTCTTCAGAATTGCTTCAGTTTCCGGGCTTAATAAACCGCAATGTCATCCGGTAATAACGGTTTCGCACCCAGCTTAAAGAACTGCCCCTCAGCGACCGATCACACATTATCGATGGACGACCTCACCAACGGTTCTAAGCCCATGGCAATCATCGGCTTGCTGCGTGCGTAGCGGCTCAGGCGTTCAGCCATGGAATAGGGCAGTGGCGGATCAAAAGCAAATCCGCGCCGTTCGTAAAACTCACGCAAGTCCGGATGACAAAACAACCACACCGGACCTTCAGCGTCCTTGATCGCGTGGGCGATCAGCGTCGCGGCGATGCCCTGTTCGCGGCAGGCCGGATCAACGAACAACCCGGTCAACCAATGCCCGTCCGCCACCGGTCGCAGGCACAGCGCGCCGACGATCCCTTCGCGCCTGGCAACCCAGAGTTGTGCGTCGCGAACGGCTTTCATCGACGATTGATGAGCGCGATAAAACTTGTTCATCAGTGGCCACAACGGCTCGTCGAGCAAGGTGTACTGGGTGTCGGGCATAGGGTTGGTCTGTCGATACGTAAAACGGGCGATTATAAAAGAACATGCGTGCGGCGATAGGTGTATACCTGATCCCACATCCCGTATGAGTGGAGTACGTATCATGGCCAAAGGCATGGATTCAAAGAAAGCAGCGAAGAAAAAACCGGCAAAAACCGCCGATGAAAAGCGCGCGGACAAGAAGGCCAAGAAGGTGGATGTGTTCGGCCATTGATCCCGCGACAAGGGAGCCCGGCCCTCGGGCTCCTGCTGCCTGTCTAACCCACCAAATAATCTGCAAGAAAACCCTGCGCTCATGCACAGAAGGGGATTGATCCTCGATCTGAGCAACGCCATGCCTCACTACTTCGACAACGCCCACCGTGAAGAAATCGACAACCTGCGCCAACGCCTGACCGCGCGTACTGAGTGGCCGACCTGGTTGCTATTGATTGGCGTGTATGGGGGCTGGTTCGGCATCGTTCTGGCCAGTGACCGATTGGGCCTTTGGTGGAGCACGGTGCTGTTGATCCCGCTGGTGGTGCTCTGGCTTTCGGTGCAACACGAACTGCTGCACGGCCATCCGACCCGCTGGCCGACACTGAACAAAATCCTCGGCTACGCCCCCTTCGCCGTCTGGTATCCCTACACCCTGTATCGCGACAGCCATTTGTTGCATCACCGCGACGAAAACCTGACCTTGCCCGGTCGCGATCCGGAAAGCCGTTACCTGACCCGCGAGCATTGGGCCCACAGTTCTCGACTCAAACAATCCCTGCACTGGCTGAACAAAACCGTGCTTGGACGTTTCATCGTCGGCGCACCGCTGGCGTTGCTGGACCTCGCCCGGGAAGAACTGCAGCGGCTGAGAACCGGAGATCGACAAGCCTGGTTGATGTGGCTGACCCATGGCGCGCTCACCCTCCTGATGCTGGTGTTTATCGCCCGCTACAGCGTGTTGCCGGTGTGGCATTACCTGCTGCTGATCAGTGTGCCGGCGCTGTCGGTCGCGATGATCCGCTCGTACTACGAGCACCGTCCTCATGCCGCCCCCGAGCAACGTACCGTGATCAACGAAGCCGCCTGGCCATGGCGCTGGCTGTTCCTGAACCTCAATCTGCATCTGGTGCATCACGACTTGCCAGGCCTGCCCTGGTACGACTTGCCCCGCGCCTACCACGCTCGCCGCACTCAATGGCTCGCGCGCAGTGGCGGGTTCCTGGTGCAGGGCTATGGTCAGTTGATTCGGCAGCACGGAGTCAGGGCGATAGACAGCCCGCGGCATCCATTTCATTGATTTTCATCAGCGACACCACCCCCCTGTGGGAGCGAGCTTGCTCGCGATGGGGTTGGATCAGTCAACAGGTGTGCTGGATGAGAAATAGTCATCGCGAGCAAGCTCGCTCCCACATTTGAATGTCGTTGTATTAGAGTATTTCGATGACAAACCACTTCGCTGAATTACTGATGTACGTCGCCCCCGAACCCATCCGTCAGGCCAACGAGCGCTGGCTTAAAGGGATCCTGCAGCGTTTGGGCGCCACCCGTCGCGATGCTGAAGGGCTGTCGTTGATGGACCTGTGGTTGTCCCCGGATTTGTTGCTGACCCAAACCTGCGGCTATCCGCTGATGACTGCATTGCGCGGCCAGGTTCGAGTGCTCGGTCGTCCGCGTTATGAACTGCCGGACAGCAATGGCGGCAACCATTGCAGCCTGCTGCTGGGGCGTGTCGATGATCTACGGCGTACCTTGCCAGCGTTTCGCGACAGTCGAGGCGTGATCAACGGTGAAGACTCCAACAGCGGCATGAACTTGCTGCGGCACCGCCTGGCGCCGCTGCACACCGACGGGCAATTCTTCGGCAGTGTCAGCATCAGCGGCAGCCACCGCGAGAGCCTGCGGTGGCTGCGCGAAGATCAAGCGGACCTGGCGGCAATCGACAGCGTCACATTCGCCTATCTGGCCCGCCACGCTGCGCACGAAGTGGCCGGTCTGCACGTCATTGCGCGCAGTGCAGCCAGTCCGACATTGCCCTATATCACCGCCGCGTCCATCACTGATGAGCAGGCCGAGGGACTGCGTCAGGTCATGAACACGTCGCTCCGGGAATTGCCTGATGTGGCTGAGTTGTTGGGGCTGCACGAAATTCTGCCGGCGACCGAAAGCGACTATCAGGTTGTGCTTGATTATCAGCAGGAGGCAGAGCGTTTGGGGTTTGGGCGTTTGGGTTAGGACAAGATCAAAAGATCGCAGCCTGCGGCAGCTTCTGCATTGGGATCGACGTACATCCTGAAGGAGCTGCCGCAGGCTGCGATCTTTTAATTCTTATATTCTTTAATTGAATATAAAAATGCCTTTTAAGTATTATTAATGAATAAGGCTCCTTGCTAGGATCGCGCCACCGGACAGCCGGACATTCAGCGACCCTAACCCTTGGAGCCCTTTATGTCCGGCACCGACCTTTACCATCGCAATGCCGTGGGCGGATTGTTCCGCGCCCATTACCCCTGGCTGTGCACACGGCTGCGTCAATACATGGGCCCCAGTTCCAGCGTCGAAGACATCGCCGCGGAAACCTTCACGCAGTTACTCGAATCCCCTGGCCTGACGCCGATTCGCGAGCCTCGGGCGTTACTCACAACTATTGCTCAACGCTTGGTCTACCAACTCTGGCGCCGGCGTGATCTGGAGCGCCAGCACCGTGATCAATCGCAAAATTTCGATCCCCCGTACGCGAATTCGCCTGAAGAGCTGACGCAATTAAGCCAGGCGCTGCAAGGCCTCGACCGCACCCTCGAACGTCTGCCGGGAAAGGTCCGGAAGACCTTCCTGTTGTCGCGAGTCGATGGCCTGACTTACCCGCAGATCGCTGCCGAACTGGGTATTTCCCAGCGCTCGGTCAGCGACTACATGACGCGTACCAAGGCGTTGTGTGCCCGACACAGTGCCAACCAACCCCTGAACCTGAGGTCCGCATGAGATCGATCAAAACCCTGCTCGGCAGTTCGTTGCTGGCCCTGAGCCTTTTATCAGCGCAAGCGCCTGCCGCCGAAAAAAATACGCCCATTCACTTTGGCGACATCACGTGGGAGAGCGGTAGCCTGATCACCGAAATCCTGCGATTGATTGTCGAAAAAGGCTACGGCTACCCGACTGACACCCTGCCGGGCAGCACGGTCAGCCTCGAAGCGGCATTGGCCAGGAACGACATTCAGGTGATCGGCGAGGAATGGGCCGGGCGCAGTCCGGCGTGGGTCAAGGCATCAGCCGAGGGCAAGGTGTTCGGGTTGGGCGATACGGTCAAAGGGGCGACAGAAGGGTGGTGGGTGCCGGAATACGTGATCAAGGGTGACCCCGAGCGCGGCATCAAACCACTGGCGCCGGAGCTGAAATCAGTGGCCGATCTGGCGCGCTATAAAGAGGTGTTCCGCGATCCTGAAGACCCAGGCCGTGGGCGCTTCCTCAACAGTCCGACCGGCTGGACCTCGGAGATCGTCAACAGCCAGAAGCTCAAGGCGTATGACCTGACCGACAGCTTCGTCAACTTCCGCACCGGTTCCGGCGCGGCGCTGGATGCGGAAGTGGCTTCATCGATCCGACGCGGCAAACCGGTGCTGTTTTACTACTGGTCGCCAACACCGTTGCTGGGCCGCTTCAAGTTGGTGAAGCTCGAAGAGCCACCGTTCGACGCCGAAGCCTGGAAGACCCTGGCCGATGCGAAGAACCCAAACCCAAAAGGCACGCGGTCGATGCCGGCCAGTTTGGCCATTGGTGTGTCGGCGCCGTTCAAGGCGCAGTATCCGGACCTGGTAGCCTTCTTTGAAAAGGTCGACCTGCCCATTGATCTGCTCAACCAGACCCTTGGCCAGATGAGCGAAAAACGCCAGGCACCGCGTCAGGTCGCCGAGGCCTTTTTGCGCGATCAACCGCAAATCTGGAAAGGCTGGGTGCCCGCAGACGTTGCCACTCGGGTGACCGCGAAATTGTAAGTGCTGCAGGTTGAAACAGTGCACCACAGACGCGAGCAACCCTGCTCGCGTTGTCTTTTCTGTTGATCGTTAATAGCCATTCTCATTCCCCCCGATGCCTTATCCAGCTGAATCGATTTTGTCCCGGATGCTGGCCGACTAGTGGCCTTGATTCACGATAAGGGCTGTCTATGCTGACGCTAGCCAGCAAGGAGTCTTTACGTAGAAGGAGTTACCCATGAAAACATCAGGGTTGGCCCTGTCCGGGGCTATCAAGAGAAGGATGTCTTGATAAGAGCGTTGCAGTCAGGACTCTCCGATTGAACATCATTTATCACCTGACACTTCCTTCCTTTTTGGGGGATGCGTGTGCCTGTTCCATGGAACGTTGTGGTGGATACGTTGAAAGACCGTTGAACTTTCTTCATTCAAAAGACCGCGCTTAGGGTGATACAACCATGTTTAACCTACATCACAAGTCTGATTTGCTGGAAATCGAACGCTTCAGCTGCGCATTGACTGAAGCCAACAGCAAGTTGGCTGCTATCAGCCGTTCAATGGCGATCATCGAGTTCACCCCTGAAGGCGTAGTGATAGACGCCAACGACAACTTCTGCAGCGTCATGGGTTACAGCGTTGAAGAAGTGCGCGGCAAACACCACAGGATTTTCTGCGAAGAGGCGTTTTATCGGAGCGAGGAATACGCAAAATTGTGGCGCGACCTTGCACGTGGCGAACCGGTGATCGGCACTTTTTCACGCTTGGACAAAAGGGGCAAAGAGGTCTGGCTCGAAGCCAGTTACATGCCGGTACTCGATGCCGATCGCCAGGTTAAGAGCGTGATGAAAGTGGCCTCTGACATCACCGATCGAATCAACAAGGAACACGAGAACGACAGCCTGCTCGCCGCCATCGGCCGCTCCATGGCGGTCATCGAATTCACCCCGGATGGCAAGGTCATCACGGCCAATGAAAACTTTCTGAAAACCATGCACTACTCGCTCAACGAAGTAGTGGGGCAGCACCACAGCCTGTTTTGCCATCGCAGCGAAAGTGATTCGCAAACGTATAAGGCGTTCTGGGCCTCACTCAACCGTGGCGAATATCACTCGCACCGTTTCGAGCGCAAAGACAAGTACGGTCATACGGTGTTTCTGGAAGCTTCCTACAACCCGTTGTTCGACGCCAAGGGCCGGTTGTACAAAGTGGTCAAGTTTGCCAGTGACATCACCCAACAGGTCACGACCTTGCAAACCGCCGCAGAGTCGGCCCACAGCACGTCAGTTCAAAACGATGCCTGCGCACAGAAGGGATCGCAGGTGGTGCAACAAACCGTGCAGATCATCCAGGACATTTCCCGCGATTTGAACGAAGCCGCCCTGAGTATTGATGCGGTCAGCAAGCAGTCCGACATCATCGGCACCATCGTCCAGACCATTCGCGGAATTGCCGATCAAACCAATCTGTTGGCACTCAACGCCGCCATCGAGGCGGCTCGGGCAGGCGAACACGGGCGCGGGTTTGCGGTGGTGGCCGACGAAGTCCGCAGCCTCGCGGCGCGAACCAGTCAGGCGACACTGGAGATTGTCGAGGTGGTGCGCAGGAACCACGACCTGTCGCTGAGTGCGGTCACGAGCATGCAATCGAGCTTGAGCCGTACCGGGCTTGGCGTTGAACTGGCGAACGAGGCGGGCGAGGTGATCCTGGAGATCCAACAAGGCTCGCGGCATGTGGTGGATGCGATCAGCCAGTTCAACTCGACGTTGCAGTTGAATTGAACCCCGAGACGCGAGCTATGCCCCCTGATTCCTGAACTCTGAATGCGGATTCGTGACCCCAGATTCTCAGATCCCCTGATCCCTGTAGGAGCTGTCGAGTGAAACGAGGCTGCGATCTTTTGATCTTGATCTTTGTTTGGAAATAACAAGATCAAAAGATCGCAGCCTCGTTTCACTCGACAGCTCCTACAGGGGTCTTACAGGAATCTTACAGGGGTCTTGCAGGCGTCTACAGGGCTTTTACGTGCGCATTCAAAGCGCGGCCAGGAACTTGTCTACCACTTGGCCATCGTCCTTGTCGGCACTGCTATCGGCGGTCTCGGTTTTCGCCAGTTTCATCCGGTCTTCCATGCGCTGTGCAAGCGCTTCGCCGATCGCCTTTTGCTGCTCCGGTGGCATGGCTTTCACCTCCTCTTCCGTCAGCCCCATCTCTTTCAAAAGGCTGTCGCGCAGACGCTGTTCCGGCGTCTTGCTCATGTAGTCCTTGAAGTCGCTCATGGCCGTGCTATCGCTCGACGCAGGTACTGTCGACGCGTCGGTCGCTTGCAGGTTGATGCGGGTTTTCGCGAACGCTTCATTGACGTTGTCGCTGATCTTGCTGGTGTCGCTGGCCTGCGCGGTGGGCGTAACGGCATTGTTCTGGACGTTCTGGATCAACCCGCTGTACAGCGCGCTGGCGGCCGCCGTCGTAGGGTCCATGTCCGTGCGTTGCGGGGGTTGAACGATGTGTGTCTGTTTTGCACTGACCAACATGATGGATAAACCTGCAGGTAATGGCTGATCCAACGGTAGGAGCAATTTGCATGCCGTCAGCCGAGCCCCTTGTTTTCAAGGGGCCAGCGCGATGCCGTGCAACGAAGGCGGAGGCCGGTTGCCGCTTGGCGGCATCCCTCGTCCGCGTTGCGGTCAACGATGGGCAATGTTTTCCAGTGCCAGGTTGCGGGTCCGTGGGCCGAACCAGCCGATAGTGATCATTACGATCAGCATGCTGCTGACGATGAACGCCAACACGCCAGGCGTGCCGAAGTGCTCGAGAAATATCCCGATCAGCAGGCTGCTGAATACCGTCGACAATCGACTGAACGAATAACAGAACCCGACCGCACGGGCGCGGATGTTGGTGGGGAACAGTTCGCTTTGATAAGAGTGATAACTGAAGCTCAACCAGGCATTACAGAAGGTGATCATCACCCCACAGAAAATCAGGCCGAACGCACTGGTTTGCCACGCGAACAGCGTACCGAACGTCATCGCGCCCAGCGCTGAACCGACGATCTGCCATTTGTTTTCAAAACGGTTGGCGAACTTCACGAACAGCAAAGGCCCGAGCGGGTAGGCGAGGGTAATGATGAAGGCATACATCAGGCTGTGGGTCACACTCACCCCTTGCCCGGACAGCAACGCCGGCAGCCAGTTGCCAAAGCCGAAGAAACCGATGGCTTGAAACACATGGAACACAATCAGCATCAGAGCCCGGCGACGAAACGGGGGCTGCCAGATATCGGCGAAACGACCTTTGCCTTGAACGTCCACCTCAGCCGGTTCCGGCTCGTCCAGCGCCTTGCCTTGATCCTTCACGCAACGCGCTTCGATGTCATCGAGAATCTTGCCGGCCTCGTCGAATCGACCGTGCTGGGCCAGCCAGCGCGGAGACTCCGGCAAGCGCGAACGCAGCCACCAGATAAACAAGGCAAACACTGCGCTCGCCAACACCACCCAACGCCAGCCCGAGACACCGAAGGGCGCTTGCGGCACCAGCCACCACGACATCAATGCCACCGCTGGCACCGACAGGAACTGCACGAAAAACGCGAAGGCAAACGCGGAACTGCGCATGCGTTTGGGGACCAGTTCCGAGAGATACGCGTCGATGGTCACCAGTTCGATGCCCAGCCCAATGCCCACCAGAAAGCGCATGCAGATAATCCCCAGGGCCGAACTCTGAACCCCCATCGCGACTGTCGCGACGGTGTACCAGATCAAGGCAAAGGTGAAGATCGCGCGGCGACCGAAGCGGTCCGCCAGTGGACTCAGCAGGCTTGCGCCAAGAAACAACCCGAGGAAGGTCGCCGAGGCAAACGCTGCCTGATCGGAAAAACCGAACACGCCCTGACTGCCTGTCGCGAAGATGCCATCGCGAATCAGGCCCGGGCTGATGTAGGCCGTCTGGAAAAGATCGTACAGCTCGAAAAAACCACCGATAGAAAGCAGCGCCACCAGTTTCCAGATCGTTGAAACGGCAGGCAGACGGTCGATGCGAGCGGAGATTTGAGCGGCGTGGACGGGATCGATACCGTCCGCTTGGCTGAAGGAGGCGAGGGTGCGCGCAGACATATGCTGATCCAATTTTTGTTGATGGAGAAGCTTAGCCTGCTATCGGAATCAGGTGTATGCGAATCCCGGCGCATTTACACAAGAATTCGCTGATTTATTGCAAGAACAGTACTCGTCTTGGCGATTTATGGCGCAATGGGGATGTCGAACTGTTGAAACGCGTCATCCACCGGCTCATAGCCAAGCACTCGCGTCGTTTCGCTGAGGTCCAGCCGCTTGAAGCGGTTGTTGGAGATGCCATGGGCAATCAGGTGTTGCACACCTTCAACTTCCACCGAGCGTTGCAGCAATTGCACCGCATCTCGAGGGCTGAGCCAGGCACTCAGATCACGGGCATTGGTCAGTTCATGGCGGTCGGGGAATTCGAAAGCGCCGATGCGCAGGGCGATGGTCGAAAGCCCGCGTTTGGCGGCGTAGTACCCACACAACGCCTCGCCATAGCACTTGCTGACGCCGTAGAGATTGGCCGGCATCACCTGCATGCCCGGCGTGATTTGCCGATCCACCGGATAGCCTTCGATGGTTTGCGCACTGCTGGCGAACACCAGCCGCTTGCACCCGGCGGCGACGGCGGCTTCGAACAGGTAGGTGGTGGCGAGAATGTTGTTGGGCAGCAACTCATCGAACGATGCGGTGGCGTGCGGGATGCCGGCCAGGTGCACGATTACTTCGATGCCTTCCAGGGCATTGCCTACGGCTGAAGCGTCAGCCAGGTCCAGGCGCAGGAAACGATGAGGAGCGTCGACTGCGAAGTCGGGTTCAATGCGATCCGTCAGGACAAAGTTGTAGCGGTCTTTCGAGGCTTCAAAAAAGGTTTTGCCGATTCTGCCGCAGGCACCGGTCAGCAGTACGTTGAGTCCGTTCATGTGTCTCTCTTTTCAAGTCGGTACAGAAGGGTGTTTCGGGTGCGCTAGGGCAAGCCATTGCAGCCATGTTTCAGAAATCCGGGACGTTGGGCCAGCCGTTGAAAGTATTCGTCGACGGCGGGGTAGTCGGGGCGATCGATCGGTGTCATCAGCCAGCGGTTGACTGAAAGACCGACGACGATGTCGGCCAAGGTGAAGTGAGGACCGGCGACATAAGCACCGGTTGCCTTGAGCTGCTGTTCGAGGATGGCCATCTTCTGGTTCCAGCCGCGCACGCCGACGGCTAGACGGTGCGGGTCCTGATATTCCGGATCCTTGCGCACCAGCGCCGTGAACGCATAACTCCAGGAGGGGTTGAGCTCGGTGGCCTGCCAGTCCATCCACTGTTCGACCCGGGCGCGAGCGGCAGGCTCGGTGGGCAGCAGATCGGTGTGGTGGTGTTTGCCGACCAGGTAGCGGCAGATGGTGTTGGACTCCCATAACACGCCGGCGTCATCAATGATCACCGGCACCTGGGCGTTGGGGTTGAGCTTGATGAACTCGGGGCTGTGGGTCGATGCGAAACCGCTGCCCCAGTCCTCGCGTTCGTAGGAAACGCTCAATTCGTCGCAGGTCCACAGGACTTTTCTGACGTTGATCGAGGATGCTTTACCGAGAATTTTCAGTGCGTGTTCCATTGAGCTACTCCTTTAGCGATTCGACGCTTCAGGAATCTAACAGCGTGTCGGCCAAGATGCGACTCAGGCCGGGTCCGGTAACGCCGAGGCTGGCAAACCAAACGTACGGTCAAACAGCCAGTTGAACGCGAAGGTGTAGCAGGGAATGAAGAGGATCAATGCCAGATCCAGCAGGAAGGCTTGTACCAGGCTGATGTTCATCCACCAGGCAATCAGCGGGATCAGAAACACTATCAAGGTTAGTTGAAATCCCACCGCATGGGCGATGCGTCGTTTAACCGTGCGGGTGCGCGAAGACTGACGGCTTTCCCAGCGTTCGAAAAGCGATGTGTAAATGAAATTCCAGGTCACGGCGATGGTGGTAATGACCACGGCCAGCGGGCCAGTGCTCCCGGGAGATGTGCCGGACAATAAGGCCAGGCCTAGCGCCGAGAAGGTCATGCCGATGATTTCGTACAGCGATACATAAACTAGTTTGCGTTTAACACCTTGCATGGGGGACGGCCTCTTTCGGACAACGTGATGCCAGTTTTCTGAAGACTGACTGGCAGAGGCGGCGCAAGATAGCTTCAATGGTATTGACAGAAAAAGTCAGAAGCTTTCAGTTTTATTGATAGGAAGAGTAATGAATTTCAACAGTGACAGCATCGAACTGTTTCTCGCGGTGATCGAGCGCGGCTCGTTTTCTGCCGCCGCTCGCGCGTTGGGCAAAGTGCCGTCGGCGGTGAGCATGGGCATCGCCAACCTCGAAGCAGAATTGGGTTACTTGCTGTTCGATCGTAGCCATCGGGAACCGGTACCGACTGCCATGGCCCATGCGCTGATGCCCCATGCACGCCTGATCGCCGAGCAGCTCAAGCAGTTGCAGGTGCATGCCATTGAGTTGTCGTTGGGCCTGGAAAGCAAGTTGTCGATTGGCGTGGTGGCAGACATCGACAAGCGTCGACTGATGGCGGCGATCAAGGTCATCACCGAACGACACCCGCTGCTGGAAATCGAAGTGCTCAGCGCACCGCAGGATGATGTGTTGGCCATGTTGCACAGCGGCAGGGTCAGCGTTTGCCTGGCCTTCGCCGGGTTGAGCATGAACGTGCTTGAACGTTTCCAGTTTGTCGGCACGGAACGGATGATCGCCACGCTCTCGGCGGACAATCCGCTGTTCCAGGGGCAGGATCTGTATCTGGAGGATTTGGTGAACGTGCGGCAAATCATCGTCGCCAGCCGCGACTTGCCGATCAGCGATACACGGCCATTGGTGGCCGAATCCTGCTGGCGCACCGACACACTGGCGATGGCGCTGGACATGGTCGAGGCCGGCTTGGGGTGGGGGAATTTTCCGTTGTCAGTGGTCCAGCCATTGCTCGACGCGGGGCGGCTCAAGCGCCTGAGTTTTCGCAACATCGAGAACGGGTTGGTGCTGCCGGTGCATGCGGTATGGCTCAAGAGTCAGCCGTTGCAGAAGGGCGCGTTGGCGTTTGTGGAGCGCTTGGCGAACGCGAAGTCCTGACGACTGATGACTCCTGCCACCAGACGCCTGACCCTGGATCCGCCCCTATCCCTGTAGGAGCTGCCGAGTGAAACGAGGCTGCGATCTTTTGATCTTGCACTTTAAAAAACAAAATCAAAAGATCGCAGCCTCGTTTCACTCGACAGCTCCTACGCAGCTCCTACGCAGCTCAGCTCCTACGAAGACACTACGTACTCTCGCGCACCTTCAATTCAAACCCCATGTCCTGCACCGGTTTGGCCACCGTGTTGCCGGCCAGCAAGGTCAGCATCAACTCTGCCGAACGACGGCCAATGGCCTCGCGCGGCGTGCTGATGCTGCTCAGGCGCGGGACCATGTGGGCCGAAGCCGGCAGGTCGTTGAAGCCGAGGATCGCCACTTGTTCGGGGATCTTGATCCCGCAGCGCATCGCCTCCAGCAGCGCACCCTGAGCCAGGTCGTCGTTGCCGAAGAAAATCGCATCGACATCCGGGTGACTGGCCATCAGTTGCAGAAACAACTCCCCGCCCAACCCGACAGACGACGCTCGAGGGGTCAGGATCTCCAGATCCGGGTCGTAAAGGCCAGCCTTTTGCAGCGCTTTGCGGAAGCCTTCACCGCGCAGCAAGGTGCGTTGATCCAGCTGCGCGCCGATGTAGGCCAGGCGCTTGCGGCCGCGGGACAGCAAATGTTGCGCCGCGGTTTCGCCCGCCGCGAGTTGCGAAAAGCCCACGCAGTTCAAGCCGGCCGCACTGTCCAGTTCCATCATGTACACGCACGGAATGTTGCTGGCTTCGATCATCCGTCGCGAGCTTTCGGTGCGGTCGAAACCGGTCAGCAGCAAGCCGCGAGGCTGATACGCCATGTAGTTGCGCAGCAGGTTTTCTTCTTCGTCGCGGGAGTAGTGGAAGTTGCCGATCAGCACTTCGAAGCCCTTGGGGCGCAAAACCTGATGAATGGCTTCCAGCGTATCGATGAACAACAGGTTGGACAGCGACGGCACCAGCACCACCACCGAATGGCCCTGGGCAGAGGCCAGCGCACGGGCGGCAGGGTTGACCACGTAGTTGAGTTCGAGGGCGGCTTTCTGGACTTTTTCCACCAGTTCGGTGGCCACGGTACTGACTCCTCGCAAGGCGCGGGAGGCCGTGATCGGGCTGACGCCGGCCAGCCGGGCGACTTCGTTCAGGGTAGGGCGGCCAGTGGTGCGCGTATTTTTATCGTTTTTAGAGGAGATCATCGGACGGCTTGCCAAACAAAATTCGAGGCACTAAGGTAGCGCTGTCCCGAAGCAGCTGCAAATGCGTAAGCGAGTTTTGCCTGAACCTCGCTTTTCGGCGTTGGGAACGAAAATGCTGCAACCCACAAAAATGACAAGAAGGCGTCGGCAACTTCTACTTTTAGTCGAGTGTCCTAACTGACAAAGGTAGCGCTGTCTGCGCGCTGAGGTGTTACATGAATCATCCCATCACCGCCCTGGTCATCATGGGTGTTGCCGGTTGCGGCAAAACTTGCGTCAGTGAAGCGTTGTGCCAGCTCAGCGGCGCGACTGCCATTGAAGGCGATACTTTCCACCCTGCCGCCAACATCGAAAAGATGAGCGCGGGTATCCCCCTGAACGATCTAGACCGTGCCGGCTGGCTCGACAGCCTGTGCGTCGAGTTGCGCCGCGTCGATGCCAAGGGCGAACGCCCGGTGTTGACCTGCTCGGCTCTCAAACACAGTTATCGCGAAGTGTTGCGCAGTGCCTTGCCGGGCCTGGGTTTCGTGTTCCTCGAGTTAACGCCTGAAGTTGCCGCCGAGCGTGTGTCTCATCGGCCCGGCCACTTCATGCCCTCGACCCTGATCGACAGCCAGTTCGCCACACTCGAGTCGCCCAAGGGCGAGCCTCTGACCCTGGCACTGGACGCTTCCATTCACAGCGTCGATGAGTTGGCCGTTCAAGCGCACCGCTGGTGGCTCGAACACGGCCTGAAACTCGCCGTATGAGTTTTGCTCAAAAAGATAGCCCTGTCCTGATGGCTTGCGAATTACCCGCTTTAATAACAACAACAACCAGGAGACACCCCTAATGTTTGGCATGTCCCACGAGACGTTCCTGCTGCTCGATGCAGTGGTGACGGTGATCGGGCTAATCGTCCTGATCACCAAGTTCAAGTTTCACCCGTTCATTGCCCTGATTATCGCCGCAGCATTCCTCGGCCTGACCTCCGGTATGCCGATCGGCACCATCATCAAGGCGTTCCAGGACGGCTTCGGTGGGGTGCTCGGTTTCGTCGGGATCATCCTGGCGCTGGGCACGATGCTCGGCAAAATGATGGCGGAGTCGGGCGGGGCGGATCAGATTGCCCAGACCCTGATTCGTGCGTTCGGCAAGGACAAGGTGCAGTGGGCGATGATGTTCGCCGCCTTCCTGGTCGGCATTCCGCTGTTCTTCGAAATCGGATTCGTGCTGTTGATTCCGCTGGTGTTCATCGTTGCGCGGCGTACCGGCGTGTCGATCATCAAGATCGGTATCCCGCTGCTCGCCGGTCTGTCGGCGGTGCACGGTCTGGTTCCGCCACACCCGGGTCCGTTGCTGGCCATTGGCGTGTTCGGTGCCGACATCGGTAAAACCATTCTGTACGGGCTGATCGTGGCGCTGCCAACCGCCATCATTGCCGGGCCGATTTTCGGTACGTTCATCGCCAAGTACATCCCGGGCCATGCCAACCAGGAACTGGTGGATCAACTGGCTCGCGAGCCGGAAGCGACCAACCTGCCAAGCTTCAGCATCACCCTGATTACCGTGCTGCTCCCGGTGTTCCTGATGCTGCTGAAAACATTTGCCGACGTCGCGCTGCCGGATGGCCACTTCTTCCGCACGTGGATGGACATGATCGGTCACCCGATCTCGGCGTTGCTGCTGGCCTTGCTGCTGTCGCTGTACACCTTCGGTCACCGTCAGGGCATCGATTCCAAACGCATTCTCAAATTGCTCGACGCGAGCCTGGCACCGACGGCGGCGATCATTCTGATCATCGGCGCGGGCGGTGGCTTCAAGCAGATGCTGGTCACCAGCGGCGTGGGCGATGTGATCGGCCACATGGCGGTCAACGCACAGATCTCGCCGATCCTGTTGGCCTGGCTGGTAGCCGCGGTGATTCGTATAGCAACCGGTTCTGCCACCGTGGCAACCATCACTGGCGCGGGCATCGTGGTGCCGGTAGTGGGGATGATTCCAGGTGTGAACCGTGAGCTGCTGGTGCTGGCGACCGGTGCCGGTTCGTTGGTGCTGTCCCACGTCAACGACGCCGGTTTCTGGCTGGTGAAGCAGTACTTCAACATGACCGTGGCAGAAACCTTCAAGACCTGGACCGCGATGGAAACCATCCTGTCCGTGGTGGCGCTGAGCTTTATTCTGTTGTTGTCGATGTTCGTTTAAGGGTATCGCCAGACATAAAAAAACCGCAGCGATGCGGTTTTTTTATGCGCGATTAAATCTCCTGTAGGAGCTGTCGAGAGAAACGAGGCTGCGATCTTTTGATCTTTATCCGGTGAAAGCAAGATCAAAAGATCGCAGCCTCGTTTCTCTCGACAGCTCCTACAGGGGCAGGTGTCAGTGTCAAATGTCAGTGTCAGGTGGCATCTATCAGTTGTTGGTTTTTGTGACCAACCCATCTGCCCTGAACATCCCGCGAATCCCGCGTACCGCCTGGCGAATCCGGTCCTGGTTTTCGATCAGTGCGAAGCGCACGTGATCATCCCCGTACTCCCCGAACCCCACACCCGGCGAGACGCAGACCTTGGCCTCGGCCAGCAGTTTCTTGGCGAACTCCAGCGAACCCATGTGCGCATACGCCTCAGGAATCTTGGCCCAGACGTACATCGAGGCTTTCGGGTTTTCGACCATCCAGCCCAGTTCATGCAGGCCTTTGACCAGCACGTTGCGACGCTGGCGATACTGTTCGGCGATGTCTTTGACGCACTGCTGATCGCCTTCCAGCGCCGCAATGGCCGCGACTTGCAGCGGGGTAAACGTGCCGTAGTCGTGGTAACTCTTGATCCGCGCCAGGGCGTTGACCAGTTCCGCGTTGCCGACCATGAAGCCGATACGCCAGCCCGCCATGTTGTAGCTCTTGGACAGGGTGAAAAACTCCACCGCAATGTCCTTGGCGCCCGGCACCTGCATGATTGACGGGGCTTTCCAGCCGTCGTAGACGATGTCGGCGTAGGCCAGGTCGTGCACGACCAGCACATCGTACTGCTTGGCGAGTGCGATCACTCGCTCGAAGAAATCGAGCTCCACGCACTGGGCCGTCGGGTTGGACGGGAAGCCGAGGATCATCATTTTCGGCTTCGGGATTGACCCTCGAATGGCGCGTTCGAGTTCAGCGAAGAAATCCACACCCGGAATCAGCGGCACCGACCGCACCTGGGCGCCGGCAATCACGGCACCGTAGATGTGAATCGGGTAGCTTGGGTTCGGCACCAGCACGGTGTCGCCCTGATCAAGGGTCGCCAGCATCAGATGAGCCAGGCCTTCCTTGGAACCGATCGTGACGATGGCCTCGTTTTCCGGGTCGATATCGACTTCGTAGCGATCCTTGTACCAGTTGGAAATCGCCCGACGCAGGCGCGGAATGCCCTTGGACGTGGAATACCCGTGGGTGTCTTCGCGCTGAGCGACGGTGACGAGTTTTTCGACAATGTGCGGCGGCGTCGGGCCGTCAGGATTGCCCATGCTGAAGTCAATGATGTCTTCGCCACGGCGGCGGGCGGCCATCTTCAGCTCGGCAGTGATGTTGAAAACGTAAGGGGGGAGTCGATCTATGCGCGCAAAGCGGCGCGGCGAACCTTGTTCGGCCATTATTGCCTCGGATAACGTAAGCGCCCGGAACCGTCCGAGCGACGCTGGCCACTGCGGTGGCCTGTGGCGGAATGTAAGGGCAGCTGTGGCAAACTGTCCAGCGAGTTTGTAAACAAATTTTTCCCAAGGAAACCCGTCGATGGAATTCACCAGTGGCTTCTTGCTGAGCCTTTCGCTGTGCCTGGACATTGGCGTAGCCAATATCGCGATGATCACCCTGGCCATGCAACGCGGCTATTTTCAAGGCTTTGCGCTGGGCTTGGGCACGTGCGTCGGCGACCTGATTTACGCCGTGCTGGCGCTGGCGGGCATGACGGTTTTGCTGCAATACGAAACCGTGCGCTGGGTGTTGTGGATTGGCGGTTCGGCACTGCTGGTGTATTTCGCGGCGAAGATGATCTATTCGGCGATTCATCACGAAGCGGTGCTGGCACAAACGGCGGAGGTGGGGCAGAACTCACATCGTAAGGAGTTTTTCCGCGGGATCTTCCTCGCCATGTCGTCCCCTAGCGCCATTCTCTGGTTCGCGGCGGTGGGTGGCACCTTGATCGCCCGTTCCGGCGCTGCTGGCCCGGTCAGTTCGGCGTTGTTCTTGAGTGGATTCTTCTTTGCCGGACTGCTCTGGAGTGCCGGTCTGTGCTTCGCGGCGAGCCATGGCGGCAAGTTGCTGGGTGACAAATTGCTGCGCTATTCCTACATGGCATCAGCGGCGATCTTCTGCTATTTCGCGGTGTACGTGATCCTATCGGGCTACAACGAGTTTGTCGGCAGCGGTGCCGTCGAGCAATTGCACACCTTGTAATTTGGCGAATCGGATTTGGCTTCTATACTCCCAGCCGAACCCACTTTTTTCATTCCAGGAGTCGAGTCATGGACGAGCAAGCACGCGTGGATCTGGCTGAGCCTCGCTTTGAAAATGGGCATTTCCTGCTGATCGCAGGACTTGGCGGACGTTTTACCCAGCAAACCGCCAGCGGCATCCCCGATCTGTGGGAACAATTCATCCCCGAGATCGGCAAGATTCCCGGTCAAAAAAGCGAAGTGACCTACGGCATCTGCTGCAATCCGGATGGCAAGGGTGGTTTCGAATACATCGCCGGTGTCGAAATCAGCAAGCTCGATGACCTGCCCGAGAAATATCGCTGGGTCGAAGTTCAACCTCAGTACTATGCGGTATTCGAGCACAAGGGCTCGCTGGATAAACTGCCGGAGGTCTTTCAATACATCTGGCATACCTGGCTGCCGCAATCCGGATACGAGGCGGCGGACGCTCCGGAATTCGAGCGTTACAGCGAAGACTACAATCCGAAACTCAACACCGGCGTGCTGGAAATCTGGCTGCCGCTCAAGGCGTAATAATTTATGATCGCCAACCTTCTTCATCGCTGACTTCGAGTTGCCATGACACTTGTTATTCGCCACGTCACGCCTGCTGACCTGGACCGCTGCTACAGCATCGAAACCGTCGCCTACGAAGGCGACGAAGCCGCGACTCGTGAAAAAATCGCGACCCGCATTGCCACTTGGCCCGAAGGTTTCATCGTCGCCGAGGTGGAGGGCGTTGTCGCCGGTTTCATCAATTCCGGTGCGGCGTTTGAAGTGGAAATGTCGGACGAGGCGTTCAAGGAACTGATCGGCCACGACCCGGCAGGCCCTCATGTGGTGATCATGTCAGTGGTGGTTCATCCGGATTATCAGGGGCAGGGTGTGGCGAAGCGTTTGATGGAAGATTTCATCGAGCGCATGCGGGCCATGGGCAAGGTCAGCATCAACCTGATGTGCAAGGAGCGGCATGTGCCGTTTTACGCCGGGTTCGGGTTTGCGTACGTCAAGCCATCGACGTCGGATCACGGCGGGATGGCGTGGCATGAGATGGTGCTGACGTTGTAAACCCAATCCCCCGTCGGCGCTGCCGCTGACGTTGTCATCCCGTTTCCCCGTCGGCGCTGCCGCTGACGTTGTCATCCCGTTTCCCCGTCGGCGCTGCCGCTGACGTTGTCATCGCATTTCCCTGTAGGAGCTGCCGCAGGCTGCGATCTTTTGATCTTGCTCTTCAAAACAAGATCAAAAGATCGCAGCCTGCGGCAGCTCCTACAGTGGATCGGGTGAGTCCAGCATATCCAGCATATCCAGCATATCCAGCAGATCCAGTGAATCCGATGTGTCAGTAAAGACTGTCGCGCACCCTCGCCGGCGCTTCCCGGTCATAGGTCTCGGCATCGAACTCCCCATCATTCAAACGCTTGTGAAACGCGCCCGCAGTCGGCAGGGCAGAGCGGTCGAGGTAGGTCTGCGGGTTCCACACATCGGAACGCACCATCGCCTTCGAGCAATGAAAATACGCCGTCTCCACTGTCACCAGCATCACTGTGCGCGCGGGTTTGCCGTTCACCGCGAAGCTGTTCAACAGCTCCGGCTCGGCACTTATCTGCGCGGTGCCGTTAACCCGCAAGGTCTCGCCAATCCCCGGAATGATGAACAGCAATGACACCCTTGAATCCAGCACGACATTGCGCAGGGTGTCGATGCGGTTGTTGCCCGGACGGTCCGGAATGGCCAGCGTTCGCGAATCGATAATCCGCACGAAACCCGGCATGTCACCCCTTGGCGAACCGTCCATGCCATCCGGGCCGACCGAGCTGATGATCACGAGCGGGGAAGCACGGACCATCGCCTGATAATCTTCGTTCAAGAAAGGGATTTGTTTGCGCACAGCGCGATCGTGGGGTTGGCCATAAATGGCCTCCAGTGCTTCGATGCTATTGAGCATAATTATCTCCTTGAAAAAACAGACCCATGCGCCGTTCAAAACCGATACGGCCCTTGTACGCTTCGCCGGTATCGACCCAGCCGAATTTTACGTAAAGCGCGATCGCCGCTTCATTGTCCGCGTCCACCGACAGTTCCAGTCCCTTGATCTCCGGCCAGGCCTGGCGCGCCCTGTCCGGCAGCGCTTGCAGGCAAGCCTTGCCGTAGCCTTTGCCCTGGGCCCGTTGATCGACTTGCAGTGCATGCAGCGTGGCGCTGTGTTCGTTAGCCCAGGCAGGCAATACCGGCGGGCGCTTGAGCAGCAGGAACGCGACGGGAACACCTTCGACCAGCAGGGCAAATCCTTTGACGCCGGGGCCGGGTTTGGACAGCAGGGAATGCAGCGCTCCGTGGATGTCGCCGCAGAACCTGATTTGTTCCTGATGCACTTCGATGGCCTCGACCTGTTGGCGCTGGAGCGTGTTCAGGCTTTCGTAAGGCACAAGCTGGGCTGCCACTGGAGTGTCCTTGTTCCAACTGAATTGAGCCTCGAATTCTAGCGAGTTTGTGTCCGTGGATTATTTTTATTTGGCGTGTCGAATTGGCGTCGGTTCAGACGACTAAGGGTGTCTTCACAACAATAAACACGGAGAACCCTCATGAGCGCACACGCCGAAATCCAGAGCCTGATTGATACCTACCAACAGGCCGTCATCGCCAAGGATATCGATAAAGTCATGGCTCTGTATGCTGATGACATCGTCTCGTTCGATGCGGTCAAAGCCCTGCAATTCAAGGGCAAGGCCGCCTACCGCGCGCATTGGCAGGCGTGCATGGAAATGTGCCCGGGCCCGCACATTTTCGAGTTTCACCAGATCAACATCGTGACCGGCGAACAGATCGCTTTCGCCCATTGGCTGGCCCATTGCGGCGGTACCAATGACAAGGGTGAAACCCAGGCCTGCTGGATGCGCGGTACAGCCGGCTATCGTCGCGACGCGGGCCAATGGCGCATCGTCCACGAACACTTTTCTGCCCCGTTCGACATGGAAAGCGGCGCCACGTTGTTCGACTTGCAACCTTGATCATCAGGCTGGTCGTCGGGAAAAAACACCCAAACGCCAAACTGCAGCCATAGTTGATCCGTTCGATCCGGGAGAATCCCATGAAGTATTTGTGCCTGGTCTACAGCAGTGAGCGCGAACTGCATTCGCTGCCCGAGAGCCCCAAAGATGCCGAGTGCATGGCCTATGCCGAGTCGATCCAGGGCAGCGGGCGAATGATCGCCGCCGAGGCGCTGGAATCGGTGCAGACCGCGACCACCGTACGCATGCGCAACGGCAAGCTGTCGATTACCGACGGCCCCTTTGCCGAAACCAAGGAGCAGTTGGCCGGCTTCTACCTGATCGATGCCAAGGACCTTAATGAAGCCCTCCAGGTCGCCGGAAATATTCCGGCGGCACGGGTGGGCTGTGTCGAGGTGCGCCCCGTTCGCCAGTTGAATCCCTGAATAACAAAGACAACAGGAGATCCTGCATGAGTCCGACACTCCTTCAACGACAGCCTGCACCGTTCGAGTTATCCATCAGTCGCCTGATCGATGCGCCACGTCGCAAAGTCTTCCGCGCCTGGACCGAGCCAGCCTTGCTCGCCCAGTGGTGGGGCCCGCACGGCATGACCACGCCCGAGTGCGAAATGGACCTGTGGGTCGGAGGCCAATTTCGCACCCTGATGCGAGCACCGGATGGTTCGGAGTATCCGACCCTGGGCGTGTTTCTGGAAATCGTCGCCCCCGAGCGTCTGGTGTTCACCGATGCCTTCATTCCTGGCTGGATCCCTTCGGGCAAACCGTTCATGTCGGCAGAGGTAACTCTAGAAGAGCGCGACGGCAAGACGCTGTACTCCGCGCGCGCCATGCATTGGTCCGAAGAGGACCGTCAGGCTCACGAAGCCATGGGGTTCGAGGACGGTTGGGGGCAGAGCCTGGACAGGCTGGTGACGTTGGTCACTGAAGGCATGCCGGACTGATGTCGGGCGTGTCGGTCAGCGCTCGGGTCGAGCAGGTTTACCGCGAAGAGTCGCGGCGAATTCTGGCGACACTGATTCGCTTGCTGGGTGATTTCGATCTCGCGGAAGAGGCGCTGCACGAGGCCTTTTTCGTCGCGGTCGAACGCTGGCAACGAGACGGTGTGCCAGACAATCCACGCACGTGGCTGGTGTCCACCGGTCGCTTCAAGGCCATTGACGTGTTGCGCCGACGTGCGCGATTCAATGCGTCGCGACCCCTGCTGATCGCACAGCTGGAGGCGCTGGAGCAGTCGGACTGGAGTGATGAGGACGTGGAAGACGACCGCTTGCGCCTGATCTTCACCTGTTGTCACCCGGCACTCGCGGCGGATTCGCAGGTGCCATTGACGCTGCGGGAAGTGTGCGACCTGACCACGGAAGAAATCGCCCGAGCGTTTCTCGCCACACCGACCACCATTGCTCAGCGCATCGTTCGGGCCAAAGCCAAGATTCGAGATGCAAAAATCCCCTATCAAGTACCGACCCTGGCGGAATTACCCGAACGTCTGGACAGCGTGCTGCGGGTGATTTACCTGGTGTTCAACGAGGGTTACTCGGCGTCCATTGGCGCCGAATTGACCCGTGAAGAACTGACCCGCGAAGCCATTCGCCTGGGTCGTTTGTTGATGGAACTGCTGCCTGAGCCGGAAGTGATGGGGCTGCTGGCGCTGATGCTATTGCACGAGTCCCGGCGTCCGGCCAGGACATCTGCCGACGGCGAACTGATTGTGCTGGATGAACAGGACCGCGCGCTGTGGAATAACGAGCTGATCGGCGAAGGTTGCGAGCTGATTGAACGGGCGCTGTCGACGGGGCGGTTCGGGCCGTATTGCCTGCAAGCAGCGATTGCGGCAGTGCATGCAGAGGCGCTGAGCGCTCAGGAAACGGACTGGCTGCAGATAGTGGGTTTGTATGACGTATTGCTGGCCGCTGTGCCTTCACCGGTGATCGAGCTAAACCGGGCGGCAGCGATTTCCAAACGGGATGGGCCGTTGGCGGCGTTGGCATTGGTTGACGGGATTCTGCAGCGCGGTGAGCTGCTGGACTATTACCTGGCGCATTCAGCGCGGGCGGAGTTTTGCCGGCAGCTGGGCAGGGCGGAGGAGGCGCGGGGGGCGTATCGGCGTGCGCTGGAGTTGACGCAGCAACTGCCGGAGCGGCGGTTTCTTGAAGGGCGGTTGCGGGCATTAAAGTGAGGCGACCTCGGGGCCGCCATCGCGGGCAAGCCCGGCTCCCACATTTGATCGTGTCCGCCTGGCAACTCGGTCAACTGTGGGAGCCGGGCTTGCCCGCGATGGGGCCCTTGAAACCTGCCCAAAAATTTCAGGCCTGCTGACGCGTAGCCGCCAACACAATCTCCCGAATGCACACATTCTGCGGCTGCTGATAGGCATAGCTGATCGCCGCCGCCACATCCTCTGCGCTCAACACCGTGCCGCCCATGTCCTGTTTCCAGGCCTGGTAACCGGTCTTGATCGCGTCATCGGTGGTGTGGCTGAGCAACTCGGTTTCCACGGCCCCCGGCGCAATCGTGATCACCCGCACATTGTGCGGCGACAGCTCTTCACGCAGGTTCTCGGACAAGCCATGCACCGCGAACTTGGTCCCGACGTAGGCAACGTGATTCGGGAACGTCTTGCGACCGGCCACCGAGCTGATGTTGATGATCGTGCCGTGTTTGCGCTCAACCATGCCCGCGACCACCGCGTGCACGCCATTGAGCAACCCCTTCACGTTGACATCGAGCATTCGGTCCCACTGCGCCGGATCCTGTTTAGTCATCTCGCCCAACAGCATGACACCGGCGTTGTTGATCAACAGATCAGCGGGACCGAACAGCACTTCAGCCTCGGCCACCGCCGCGAGCAGCGATACGCGGTCGGTGATGTCGACACGACGGCTGAGGGTGTTCGGCAGTTCCAGCGCTTCCAGGCGCTCAACCCGACGGGCCAGCAGCAACAGAGGATGACCCGCAGCGCTCAACAGACGCGCAGTCGCTTCTCCAATGCCGGAACTGGCCCCGGTGATGATGATCAATGGCTTGCTCATGCTTGACTCCTGGAATTGGAAAAACTAATAACTAAACGTGAGGCAGCATGGCCCATCAGGCGCTACCTCATTTGCTGCTGACACTGGAGGAGGGTTGCCATGGCGACGGTCGCTTGGCGGTGGAGGAGATGTGCTGCGAGGACGAATTGTTCCTGCCGTTGTGGGAGGAGTCCTACGTGATGGCATTGCCGGTCGGGCACCCGATGGCCAACGGGGAGGCGGGCCAGCACTGGACGCCGATCGTTGACTGGATTACCTGTCCGCAGCATCCTTCCCATCAGCGTTTGATGGCGTTGTACGGGCGTTCGCCGGAAGCGGTGGCCGGGCATGCCGGTTCGTTGAAACAGGCACTGCACATGGTCGCGGCCGGGGTCGGTGTGGCGATGTTGCCGCAGTCATTGGTGAGTGGGAATGACCGGGTGGTGACCCGCGCGCTGCACCTGCCGGCACCGACCCGGCGAGTGGGTTTGTGTTACGCGGCGCAGGCGTTGGAATTGCCAATGATGCGAGGGTTGCATGCGTATTTTCAGAGCAATCGGCCGATAGATATCGACGCTGCGTGAAACGTCACCCCTGTAGCAGCTGCCGAAGGCTGCGTCCGGCTGCGAAGCAGTCGTGAAATCAGGCGATGAGGTGTTCCAGTTATAGCGTGTGGTCAGAAATTACGACTTTTTCGCAGCCGGACGCAGCCTTCGGCAGCTGCTACAGAGAGATCTGTGTTTACTCCAGCATCTTGCCCAGCAACC
Source organism: Pseudomonas sp. LBUM1643 (assembly GCF_059716215.1). Classification (NCBI taxonomy): domain Bacteria; kingdom Pseudomonadati; phylum Pseudomonadota; class Gammaproteobacteria; order Pseudomonadales; family Pseudomonadaceae; genus Pseudomonas; species Pseudomonas sp. LBUM1643. The sequence continues at coordinate 5,020,317 of NZ_CP166813.1, read as the reverse complement.
AACTCCCCGCCGGTCCCGGCGGATGCAGGCGTGACCACAATGCATCGACAAACAACGGTTTCGGCCAGCCGCGCACCTTCAGCTCCACTAACGCCCCGGCGTCGAAACGTCCCACCAGCCAGCGGGGCAACGGCGCCCAGCCAAATCCGCCCTGAGCCATTTCCAGCAGCATCAAGTAACTTGGCGCCGACCAGACGCGGCCTTTCGCACGGCTTTCATACGGATTGACGATCGTCGCCAGCCGCAGCTCGCGGTGCTGCTGCAACACCTCCTGATCGATATGGCTCAGCGTCGCCAACGGGTGCGCGCGGGATACGAACAACGCAATTTCCGTGCGCTCTTCGACGGTTGAACTGACCAGGTCCGGCGGATAACTATCCTGCATCTCGGCAAACGCGACGTGCGCCCGACCTCGTTGCACCAACGCCACCAGGTCGTCGCATTCGGCAATCAGGCATTCGAGCTCCAGGTCGGGATAGCGTTGCTCGAAAGCACTCAGGGCCGCTTCGAATCGGTCGGACTGGTACGTATCGGAAATCGCCACGGTGAGCTTGGCTTCGACGCCCTCGGACAGTTGACTGGCGGACATTTCCAGCCGGCTGGTGGCAGCCAGAATGTCCTCGGCCCGCTGCAGCATGACGTGTCCGGCTGGCGTCAAGGTGGGCTTGCGGCTACTGCGGTCAAACAGGATCAGGTTCAGATCGATTTCCAGGCTGGCCACGGCGGCGCTGATGGTCGACTGACTGCGACCCAGCTTGCGTGCCGCGGCGGAAAACGAACCTTGGGTGGCTGCCTGGACGAACGCCAGCAACACTTCGTGCGAGGCCATGAACTATCGCCTTGATCGATGGTTATTGATTATGAAGTATCGGGGTAGTGCCGGATCATGGCAACCACAGTCACTCAGAGGAGTCTGGTCATGAGCACTAACAAATCCATCACTGAACGTTTCCTGCAGGCCGTCGGCTTCGAAACACTGGCCATCCTGATCTGTACCCCGCTGCTGGCGTGGATCATGGACAAACCGATGCTGGAAATGGGCGTCGTCACCATCGTTATCGCAGCACTGGCGCTGGCCTGGAACGTGATCTTCAACGGCCTGTTCGATCGGCTGCTCAAACGCCTGAACATTGTGCATAACGCCTGGGTTCGCGTGGTGCATGCGCTGCTGTTCGAAGGCGGGCTGGTGGCGCTGGGCGTGCCGTTGATTGCCTGGTGGCTGAACGTCAGCCTGTGGCAGGCGTTTGTGCTGGATATCGGTGTACTGCTGTTTTTCCTGCCGTACACCTACGTTTACCACTGGGTATATGACGTGGTGCGTGAGCGAGTAGTGATGCGCCGCGCCTGTGAGGCATAACCCAAAACCCCTGTGGGAGCGGGCTTGTGGTGAGGGGATTCAGCGAAACGTCGCACCGCCCCGTTGGACTTCGCAGCAGTCCCTTTTTTTGGGGTCGCTTCGCAACCCAACGGGGATAAATCCCCTCACCACAAAGCCTGCTCCCACAGGGGATCTGCGTTGATCAGAACAACTGCGTGAACAACCAATACAAACTGCCCGACAGCAAAATCGCCGCTGGCAATGTCAGTACCCAGGCCATCAGCAGGTTGCGGATGGTCTTCATTTGCAAGCCGCCACCATTGGCGACCATCGTCCCGGCGACGCCCGAAGACAGCACATGCGTGGTCGACACGGGCAGGCCAAACAGGTCGGCGGCGCCAATCGTCAGCATCGCCACGGTTTCCGCCGAAGCACCCTGTGCATAGGTCAAATGGGTCTTGCCGATCTTCTCGCCGACGGTCACCACGATGCGCTTCCAGCCGACCATGGTGCCCAACCCCAGCGCGATGGCCACGGCGATTTTCACCCACAGCGGAATAAACCGCGTGGCGTTGTCGATCTGTTGCTTGAACAGTTGCAGCTTGCCGGCGGTGTCGGCGTCGAAATTGCCGACCTTGTTCTTGTCCATCAAGCGAATGGTTTCGCTGGTCAGGTACATGTCGTTACGCACGTTGCCCATGGCTTCGGCCGGGACCTTCGACAGCGAGCCATAACCCTTCACTTCGTTACCGATGTGGCCTGTCAGGGCGGCGAGGGCGGGGATCAGTTGCGGCGTCACTTCCTTGCTGCGCACATAGTCAGACAGGATCGGCCTTGGATCGGCAGGCGCCGGCTGTGGCGCGCTGTGTACCAGCGCTTGTTGGGTCACTTGCGCCACCGCAGCAAACTGCAAGGCCTGATCGGCTGGCATGGTCCGGTTCAGCGCATAAGCCATCGGCAACGTGCCCACCAGAATCAGCATGATCAGGCCCATGCCTTTCTGGCCGTCATTGGAACCGTGGGCAAATGACACGCCAGTGCAGGTCAGAATCAACAGGCCGCGAATCCACCACGGTGGCGGCGTGTTGCCTTTCGGGGCCTTGTACAGCGAACGATTCTTGACGAAGGCGCGCAACGCCAGCAGCAGCAACGCGGCGAAACCAAAACCGACCAGAGGCGAAAGCAGCAGCGCGTAACCGATCTTGGTCGCTTGCGCCCAGTCCACGCCGCTGGTGCCGTCGCGGCCATGCATCAGGGCGTTGGCCACGCCGACGCCGATGATCGAACCGATCAGGGTGTGCGAAGACGACGCCGGCAAACCCAGCCACCAGGTGCCGAGGTTCCACAGAATCGCGGCGATCAGCAGGGCGAAGATCATTGCGAAACCGGCAGAGGAACCGACTTGCAGAATCAATTCCACCGGCAGCAGGGCAATGATGCCGAACGCTACCGCACCGCTGGAAAGCAGCACGCCGAGAAAGTTAAAGAAGCCGGACCAGGCCACTGCGAAATTCGGTGGCAACGAGTTGGTGTAGATCACCGTGGCCACGGCGTTGGCGGTGTCGTGGAAACCGTTGACGAACTCAAAGCCAAGGGCGATCAGCAGGGCAACACCCAGCAGCAGGAAGGGCGTCCAGGTGGTGACCACGGTGCCAAGTTCATGCATGTCCTGCATCAGGCTGTAGGCCGTAAACAGAAGCCCACTGGCCAACACACCGAAAAAAATCACCAGGGTGAACAGGCCGGGTTTTTTATCGAACTGCGGCTTGGCGCTACTCGCGCGAGCCTGTACATCGGGGCTGTAAGAAGGCGTAGCCATGACGGACAATCCTGAGGAGGGAAGGAGTGCCGTCCATGATCGTTGCTAAATGTTACAGAGGAGCTGCTTCAGATCAGGGTATGGGGTTTTTGCGGGATCGCTCATTTAAAAGCAACGTCAAAAGATTGTCCGAACGCGACCCGAACCTTCGGCAGCTCCTACAGGGTTCGTGTTGATCCGGGTATTGCGGCCAACCGTTTTTGCGATGATCCGGGTATTGCGGCCAACTGGATCAATGTAGGAGCTGCCGCAGGCTGCGATCTTTTGATCTTAGTAATCCTGGCGCTTACGGAACGCCCAGCGCCCCGCAATGACGGTGAACGTGGCCACCAGTGCTACCAGAATCCAGAACCCTTCCGGATCCCCGGAAAGCGGCACACCACCGACGTTCATGCCGAAGAAGCCGGCGATGATGTTGATTGGCAGCGCCAGCACCGTCACCACGGTCAGCGTGAACAGCGTGCGGTTGCTTTGTTCATTAAGGTTGGCGGCGATTTCTTCCTGCAACAACTTGATCCGTTCGCCCAGGGCCGTGAGGTCGTTGATGATCAGTGCGAACTCCTCGGTGGACTTGCGCAACTCCTTGACGTCCTCCTTCTGCAGCCATTGCGGCGGACGATTGAGCAAACGCAATAACGAGCCTGGCTCCAGCGCCAGCAGGCGTTGCAAGCGAACCAGCACCCGCCGGTTGGCGCCCAGCTCGGCGCGGTTGGTCGACAGCCGTGAAGACAGCAACTCGTCTTCGATCTGGTCGACGCTCAGGCTGGTCCTGCGCACGATTTGCGTCAGGACTTCACCTTGGTCGCGCAGCAAGTGCACAAGCAATTCCAGCGGGGAGCGAAAACGTTCGCCGGACTTCACCGACGTACGCAGCTTGTCCACCGAGTGCAGGGGTTGCAGGCGCGCGCTGATGATCAACCGGCTGCGTGCGCACACCCACAGCGTCGACACGTCCGAAGACACCATGCTGCTGAGGTTGAACACCACGTCGTTGACCACCGCGAGCAAGGCGGAATCGACATGTTCGATGCGCGTCGAACGCGAGCCTTCATGCAGCGCTTCGAAAAATTCGTCGGGCAATCCCAGGTGACTTTTCATCCAGCGCTCACAAGCCGCGTGCGCAAGGTTCAGGTGCAACCAGAGAAAGTCGTCGCTGCTTTGCGGATGCTCCAGGCACTGCAACGCCATGGCCGAATCGATTTCCCGACCACGCTCACCGGGGCGAAAACTGAAACCGTAGAGTAAGCCGAACAGGTCCGGATCACGATGGCTATGGTCGATGCTGTGGTTCATGAGGTCTCGCTGCGCGAAGGCGGTTGTTGCGGGTTTTACAGGTTCACTTGAGCCGGATCATCGCAAGGACTTCTGACCGTTTTGTGACAGTCAGATGTCGCGGATGATGGGTTACTACCGATGGTCGAAAGCATTAAAGAAAGGCTCTGGCACGCCGATGACGGTGATGCTGAATATCGCGATGTGATCGTGGACCAGCGTCGCCGACAGGGAGGTCCGGACATCTTGCACGCCTGCCGGGCGTGTCTTACCCCTGTCATGAGACTCCCCTCGATGTTTTTGCAAAAATCCCTGAGAGCACAAATCCTTGCCTTGTTGAGCGGTAGCTTGCTGGCGATGTTGCTGATCGCCCTGGCCTGCTTTCACTTTCTGTCCAATGGCGTTCAGAGCTATGCAAACCTGATCGAAGGACCTTTGCACACGTCGCAGTTGATTGATGAAGCCAACCTGCAATTCAAGGTGCAGGTTCAGGAATGGAAAAACGTCCTGCTGCGTGGCAAGCAACCAGCCGACCTGGACAAGTACTGGAAGCAGTTCGAAGACCGCCAGCGCGATGTCCAAAACATCCTCGGTGAACTGGCCGGGCAGAAAGGTATCGAGCCACCACTCAAGACGCGCATCGAACGCCTGCGTGATGAGCATCGCCTGTTAGGCGCGGCGTATCAGAAGGGGCGCGATGCCTATGTGGCCGCGGGTGCTGATCCAGCGGCCGGCGACGCTGCCGTCAAAGGAGTCGACCGTGCGGCCAGCGAACAGATGAGCGAACTGGTCGGCGAGTTGCGAAAGCAGGGCGCCGAGCAGTCGACGGTGATCAGCGCCAGTGCCGATCGCACGGTGTTGCTGGGGATCGTGGTGATGTTGGCGTCGGGCCTGTTGATTGGCCTGTTGAGCCTGTGGCTGGTCAATCGCAACCTGGTCGAGCCGATCCGCAAACTGATCGAGTACGTGGCGCAACTCAGCCAGGGGCGCTTTGCCGAGCGAGTGGCCAATACCCGTCAGGATGAGTTGGGCAAGCTGGCAGTCGCGGCCAATGTGCTGCGCGATTTTCTCGCTGACACGTTCACTCGCTTGCAGCGCAGCGCCTCGGATCTGGACAGCGCGAGCGGCGAGTTGAAGTCCATCGCCAGTCTCATGGCCAGCGGCACCAACGAGCAGTTCAACCGCACCGATCAGGTGGCCACGGCCATGAATGAAATGTCCGCCACCGCGCAGGAAGTCGCCCGTCATGCGGCCGATGCAGCACGCGCCGCCGATGATGCCGACCAGTCAGCGCAGCAGGGCGAAAAAGTCATGCAGGGCACCATTCATACCATCACCCGGATGCGCGGTGAAATCGCCAGCACCGCCACGGTCATCCGTCAGCTGGAAACCGACAGTGGACGTATCGGCAAGGTGCTGGAAGTGATTCGCGGTATCGCCGAACAGACCAACCTGCTGGCGCTTAACGCTGCCATCGAAGCGGCCCGTGCCGGTGAAGCCGGGCGCGGATTTGCCGTGGTGGCCGATGAAGTTCGCAGCCTGGCCCAGCGCACGGCGGCGTCGATCATCGAAATCAACCAGATTATCCAGACCGTGCAAACCGGTGCGGTGGACGCGGCCCAAGCAATTGAAAGCGGTCAGTCGCGCAGTGAGGAAAGCGTCGAGCAAGTCACCCAGGCGGGTGCGATGCTCGAACGCATCACCCACGCGGTGGAAGCGATTCGCGACATGAATCGTCAGATCGCCACGGCTGCCGAAGAGCAGACGTCAGTGGCCGAAGACATTTCGCGCAATCTCACGGAAATCACCAGCATCGCCAGCACCAACCTGGATAACGTGCAGCGCACCGAAGCGGCCAGCCACAACCTGCACGGGTTGTCGGGTCAACTGAATGAAGTGACGGCGCGACTGAGCGCTTGATAGCAGGGTGGTTCGGGCGTTGGCCTGACCACATCCTGTGTCTAGTCCTGAAATAGGTTTACACCTGTTTCACCCTTACGCCCGGCGCACTACCGAATTGGAGCAGAGACTTAACCCCTCGTAGCAGCTGTCGAGTGAAACGAGGCTGCGATCTTTTGGTCTTGCGTTTAAAAAAACAAAATCAAAAGATCGCAGCCTCGTTTCACTCGACAGCTCCTACAGGTGCCGGGTTATTCAGGACGAGGCACTGGATGCAAAAAAGCCGCACGATCCGAAGATCGTGCGGCTTTTTTTTCGGTGTTTAATCAGTCGTCTTTCTTGTTCTTCAGCACTTCGCCAGTGGCAGCGTTCAAGTCCACATCCCATTCAACGCCTTGGGCATCACGGAGTTCGACTTCGTATTCGTACTGTTGGCCGTTCATGTGGTTGTCCAGGTCGCTGTCGGTAATCGTGGCGCCCGGGTGCAACTTCAGAACGATCTCGTTCAGCTCTTTGAGCGGCTTGATCTTGCCGTCTTTTTCCAACTGAGGGATCTGATCGACCGGTACATCTTTAGCCTGGGCCAGGCCAGCGGTGAGGGTCAGGGCAGCAGCAGTGAACAGGGCAGTCAAAGTTTTCATGAGGTTCTTTCCTTGGATGAGCTGTTTAAGTGGGATCAGATTAACTGTGGCAACTTAATTCAGCCTTAATTCCCACGATTGAGGTGCGGCCCTCGCGGGCAACTCGGTCTTCAATCAATACCCGTTGTTCTGCAGCAACTGAGCAACACTCGCTGCCGCCGGGCGTTTGTAGAACTTCAGCAGTTCGCTGGCGCGGTTGGTGAAGATGCCGTCCACACCGGCGTCCATGACCTTCTGGTAATCCACGGCATCGTCGACCGTGTAGGCATGCACCAACAGGCCCTGATCGTGGGTGTACTGATTCATCCATGGCTGCACCAGATCGGAATAGCTCTGATCGCCACCTTTGGTCAGTGCCGCAGAAGGCCCGGTGCCGATGGCGCCCTGGGCCTTGGCGTACTCGACCCACTGCTGGAATTCGGCTTTGCTCTTCGGTTCCTGTTTGGCGTAGTACGTGGCTTTGTCCTTGTCGCCGGACTGAGCGAACGTCACGCTGGATTTCGGCTCGATACTGCCTGGGCCGACCCACAGCAGCAGGATCTTCGGCACTTGCGGCATTTCCTTTTCGAGCAGTTCGAGGCTGCTCTTCTCGAAGGTTTGCAACACAACTTTGCCTTTGCCCTGGCCGACCGCCAGTTCGCTTTTCGCCAGTTTCGAACCGGCAGGACTCAACCAGCCACGATCCTGAAGTTTTTCCTTGAGGTCGCGTTCGAGGCCGGGAAATTGTTTCGGTTCTTTGGTTTCGATGTACAGCCCGGGCTTATGCAGCGGGTTGCCTTGAGCGATGTCGATGATTTCGTCGAGTGTCAGGATTTTCAGGCCGACGAAGGACGGGCGTGCTCGGTCCGGGTAGGCGGTGTTGAACCAGCTGCCGGCGTCGAGGGTTTTCAGCTCGGCAAGGGTGAATGCGTTGGCCGGACTGTCCTTGCGCTCAGGGAATTTGGTGGCGACGTCAGTGGTGCGTTGCAGGTTGTCATCGTGCAGGGCGAACAGCACGCCATCCTTGCTGCGCTGCAGGTCCATTTCCAGATAGTCAGCCCCCAGGTCACGGGCCAGTTTATAGGCCGCGGCGGTGGATTCCGGCGCATCAAACGAGGCGCCACGATGGGCGATCACCGCCGGGTGCGGGATACCCATACGGGTCGCCAGCGCCGTGGGGCTTGGCTCGTTGGCAGCCTGAGCCTGGCCGAGGCCGAGCAGTACACTCAGCAGCAGGGCGCTTTGGGTGAAGGTGACAGGCATGGTCGAGGTCCTTTCGCAGAGATTCAAAGACGTCCCTTTTAACAACTGAGGACTTTGAGCGCTATCGCCAGACCGACATAAACCTGTTTAAAGCAGATTTTTTCAGCACGTTTGTGCGGTTCTTTGCAGTACTCTTGCCCCAGGCGTTTCCCCGGCAGAGGGAAATCCGTTCGCTTGCCCTGCGTGTAAACCATCGATCACCGGTCCTTTTCGACCTTTTGTGAGGTTTATCATGCGCATCACTTCCCAGCTCATCTGCCAGGCCGCCGACCAACTCAAAGGCTTTGTCGGCCTCAATCGCAAAACCGGCCACTACATCGTGCGTTTCAGCGAAGATTCCTTCGGGATGGACGTGGCGGACGACGGCATTATTCCCACCAGTGAATTCGTCTGGGCTGCTGATTCGGAGCAGGGCATGACACTTAAACGCGAGTTGATTCAGTTGTTGCTGGACCAGAACATTGATGACCGAATCAACATTACCGAGCCGTTGCGGGTGTATATGAATCGGCGGGATGTGCCGGAGATTGCGGCGGTTCGGAGTCTAGTGCAGGGGTGAGAGTTGCGGTGTATGTGCTGGCCTCATCGCGAGCAGGCTCACTCCTACAGGGGATTGCGTTGATCACCTGTTTGGTGTCCAACCCCAAACCCTTGTAGGAGTGAGCCTGCTCGCGATGACGGCCAGAAGAACACCGCATCACTCACGGTTTAAACGCATACGCCCGCTCAACCCTGCACACCCGTGTATGACACGCCGCATACCAGGTCGACCGCCCACGCTCTCTGATCGCACTGTGCTCGGGATGATGCTTCCACGCCAGAATCGCCGCTTCACTGTCCCAGTAGGACACGGTAATCCCGAGTCCATCGTCACCTCGAGCCGATTCCACCCCCAGGAAACCGGGTTGCTCCCGGGCCAATTCAACCATGCGCTCCGCAGCCGCGGCGTAACCCTGATCACCCTCCGTGCGCGATGAAGTAAAGATCACCGCGTAATACGGCGCAGTTGGCGTATCGGCCATCATGATGGCTGTCTCACGCAGGCTTCGATCAATGCGCGGACCAGCGGCGGCAGTGTGCCCTTGAGCGCGGCTCGCTCCGGTTGAAACAAGGTCGCGACGAAGAAAGGATGACCCTGAAGTTCTACGGCGCGTACGTCTTGCGCTGAATCGTGGCCGGTGCGGCGCAGTGCCTGTTTGAACAATGCCCCTTCGAACTCAGGATTCACACCGTAGCTGCAGCGATAGCCTTCATGAATGTCGGTACTTTCGTACGCCGTGGCGATCAACGAGCCATCGACCAAATGGATGCTGTCGACCACCTCCACCCGTGAACAGGTCAATGGCGTCAGCAGAACCCGGGGTCCCTCCGGCGATGCTTCGCCATGCTCGGCGTCTGCCCAACCCAGAACATGGCGGGCGTACTCCAGCACGGCGTGTTGAAAGCCGCCGCAAGTCCCGAGGAAAGGTCGTTGGTGTTCGCGGGCAAAGCGGATCGCCCGCAACGCGCCCTCCATGTTGCGGTAGGGACTGGCGGGCACACACCAGAAGCCGTCGAAGTCATCCAGCGCGGTGTCGGCGTTGATGCCATCGGTGGCCAGCCATTGGAAGTGCACGTCGAGTTGCAACTGTTCGGCCGCCATGCCAAGGGCGACGGGGATGGCCTGGTGTGCGGTGACGTGCGGGTCGTAATCGCCGATCAGGGCGATGCGAATCGGGCGGTTTTCCATGAGTGCGCTCCACGCTTGTTGATTCCTGGTGCCCACTATAGATTGGCGTTCACGCACTCAATATTGGCGTTATCCCAAGTGATCAATGCACCCGCGCACTATCGACTGGACTATCCGGACCTGTCCCTGATTCTCGCGCTTGTGCGTGGAGGCTCTTTGGCACGGGCATCGGCACTGTTGAGGGTCGACGTTTCGACGGTGTTTCGCGCCGTACGCCGACTGGAAGCCGCGTTGGGCCAGCAGTTGTTCGAAAAAAGCCGCGCCGGCTATTTGCCGACCACCTTGGCGATGTCGCTGGCCGAGCAGGCGGAGCGAGCCGAACAGGCGCTTGAAGCGGCGCGCATTGGCGTGGAGCAGGGTGCAGAGGTGATCAGCGGCACCGTTCGCCTGACGTGCACCGATTCGGTCCTGCAGGGTTTGTTATTGCCGGCGCTGGCGCGGTTCATGCCCGGCTATCCAGCGCTGACCCTCGAACTGAGCACGTCCAACGACTTCGCCAACCTCAGTCGCCGCGATGCCGATATCGCCTTGCGCCTGACCCGCACTGCGCCCGAGCATCTAGTGGGCCGGCGTTTGGCTGACGTGTCCTATCGCGTCTGTGCCAGCCGTGCTTACTTGAAAACGGTCACTCACCAGGACCTCGCCTCGCTCACCTGGATTGCCCCGGACGACTTCCTGCCGGATCACCCCACCGTCGCCTGGCGCCGTCAGCAGTTGCCCGGCGTAATGCCCGGTTATCGATGTAACAGCATGCTGTCGGTGACTGAGCTGGTGCGCGCCGGACTCGGTGTTGCAGCGCTGCCAGACTTTTTGATGGGGGAGGAACTGCAGCCGCTGACCGGCCCACTCGAAGGGTATGACACGGCCCTCTGGCTGCTCACCCGACCGGACTGCCGTGCATTGCGCTCGGTGGTGACTTTGTTCGATGAGCTGGGGCAAGCGCTGAAGTTGCCGTGAGGGGCATCAAGCCTTGGGCTGATCCTTGAGCACAAAGTGCTGGTGCATTTGCGAGGTGAGGCTTTCGATGCGCTCGGTCAGCGACTTGGTCATTTCGGTCAGTCGGGTGTTTTGCTCAAGCAGTTCCAGCAGTTGAGCGGAGTTCTGCGCAGCTTGTGCCTGGCGTTCGGAATTGGCCACGGCCAGCGCTTCACGGTGCTGCGCGTCGGCGTCCGACTGGGCCTTATCCCGCGCTGCCTGGCGGGTCTGGGCCAGCAGAATCAGCGGCGCGGCATAGGCCGATTGCAGGCTGAACGCGAGGTTCAGGAGGATGAACGGATACAGATCGAAGTGCGCCACACCGAAGAGATTGAGGCACACCCACAACACGACGATCAACGTTTGCGCGCCAAGGAAGATCGGCGTACCGAAGAACCGGGCAAAGGCTTCGGCGCGCAAGGCAAATTTGTCGTTGCCAAAGGTCGGCGCCAAATGATCGTGATGGCGCAGAAAACGCCGGTGATCGACGTGGGGGGCGGGCTGGGTTTCGGTTGGCGTGGTCATGATGCTCTCTACGGGTCGGTGGGACTGAAGATCACTATAGCGCCCGCGCCCGTTTCATTCCGAAACACATCGTGATGATTAATTTAGCGTTGGCGAAACCTTGACCCTGCCGCGGATATTGTCATTTATCGCAGCTCGTAACAGGCCAGAAACATGTCCAGCGCAGCGTCCACGACCGTGTTTTGCATGTCGGATTCAAGGCCAGGTAGCCCCATGGAAATTTGCGGCCAGAACGCAAAGGACTTGAGTATTCCCTGCACTTGCTGCGCGGCAAATGCCGGGTCGACCGGTTTCAAACGACCATCCGCCTGAGCTGCGCGAATCCACACCGTCAGGCCTTCTTCCCGCTCGCCCATGCGCGCAACCATGTTCTGCCCGCGTTCGGGGGAATGAATAGTCGCGGCGATGGCGACGCGTGCCAGGTCGAGAAAGTTTTCATCGCCGAGGGTTTGCAACTTCGCCATCAGCATCAGGCGCATCTGGCCGCGTAACGGCTGATCAGCGTGGTAGGACGTTTCCTTTTCCTCCGTCACCCGCGCCCACAACTGATTGAGGATTTCGGCGAACAATTCTTCCTTGCTCGGGAAGTGGTTGTACACCGTGCGCTTCGAAACGCCCGCCGTAGCAGCGATCTTGTCCATGCTGGTGATGTCGAAACCGTTGGCACGGAATTCGGCAATCGCCGCCAAGATGATGGCTTCACGTTTTCGGTCGGTCAGGCGCTTTGGAGCTGTCATAAGTACGCTTCGGCAGGAAGAGAGAAGAATTACACTCGGTAGTTTACTTGTGATCCACTTTGATGCAACCTTGAAACTACACTGTGCAGTGTAATGTTCTGTTAATGCTGCGCGGTCAAAAATAGAAACTTCGGCTGATGCGTGCATGCTTGGCCATTTACCGTTCCACCGAGAAGCACCGTATTGATTGCGGTCATTCTGGAGTCATTCATTCATGGCCATTTCAAATTCCGAGGCGGACAACGCCCAACCCCCTGAATCTTCGCGGCAGGTCGAAGGGCTTTTTCGAAACCATGCGCCGGTCAAACGCGAAGGCTTTCGTAAAACCTTGCGCATCATGTGGAACGTGATTTTCCACAAACCGCGCAACACTCGCCCGACCGCTGCCGTGCCGGTGGAAACCCTGACACGCGATGCGTTGATCGCCGCGCCCAATCACAGCGTTTACCGCCTGGGCCACTCCACGGTGTTGCTCAAACTGCGGGATAAATTCTGGATCACCGATCCGGTCTTCGCCGAACGCGCCTCGCCGGTTCAGTGGGCCGGGCCGAAACGCTTTCATCAGCCGCCTATCAGTCTTGATGAGTTGCCACCCATTGAGGCCGTGATCCTGTCCCACGATCACTATGACCATCTGGATTATCAGGCCGTGCTCAGGCTCGCGGACAAGGCCAACTACTTCCTCGCGCCACTGGGTGTCGGCGATACCTTGATCAAGTGGGGCATCGATGCCGGCAAGGTCCGCCAGTTGGACTGGTGGCAGGGCACCGAGGTGGAAGGCATTCAGTTCATCGCAACCCCTTCGCAGCACTTCTCCGGTCGGGGACTGTTCGATGGCAACAGTACGCTGTGGGCGTCGTGGGTGATGATCGATGGTGATACGCGGATTTTCTTCAGCGGTGACAGTGGCTATTTCGATGGCTTCAAACGCATCGGTGAACAGTACGGCCCGTTCGACCTGACGCTCATGGAAACCGGGGCGTACAACGTCGACTGGCCGCATGTGCACATGCAACCGGAGCAAACCCTGCAGGCGCACATCGACCTGAAAGGGCGCTGGTTGTTGCCGATTCACAACGGGACTTTCGATTTATCGATGCATGCCTGGTATGAACCGTTCGACCGCATTCTGGCGTTGGCGTGGGAGCGCAATGTGTCGATTACTACGCCGCAGATGGGAGCTGCATTTAACGTGAAGTACCCGTCCCGTGGCGCAGCCTGGTGGTATGACGTAGAGCAGCAGGTGTATCAGAATCAGCAAAGCGTTGGATAAAGCGACTACAGCGTAAAGGGCGCTTTCATACGTGATCTGACGATCAGTGATGACAAACATTATCGGCAGCGTCGGTAGGCTGGAAAGCGAGTGAGCTTTGTCACTCGCCATCAGTCATCACAAGGATAACTTTCACATGGATGTAAACCGTAAAGGCCGCATGACGCGGCTGTCCGTCATTGTCCTGCTTTCAATCGCTGGCGCCGCCCATGCGCAAACACCGGCACCCGAATCGAGGCTGGAATACCTGAGTGTCGATGAACTCGGCAAAAGAATGGACCGTGGCCAGTTAACTGCTGTGAAAATCGTGCAGCACCTGCAACAGCGTATCGAGGCGCTGGATAAAAACGGGCCGGCAATCAATTCGATCATCGAGCTCAACCCTGATGCGCTGGAAATCGCCGCTTCACTGGACCAGGAGCGACAGCAGGGGCGCATTCGTGGCCCGTTGCACGGCATTCCGGTGCTGCTCAAGGACAACATCGACACCTCCGACCAGATGCAGACCAGTGCCGGGTCTTTGGCAATGGTGGGGCAACCCGCCGCGCAGGATGCCTTTGTCGTACAACGTCTCAGAGCGGAGGGTGCGGTCATCCTGGGGAAAACCAATCTCAGCGAGTGGGCCAATTTCCGCGATCCCGAAATCCCGCCGGGCTGGAGCGGACGCGGTGGACAGACTAAAAATCCCCATGTGCTCAGTGTCACACCCTGCGGCTCAAGCTCTGGCTCCGGCGCGGCCGTGGCTGCAGGTTTTGCACCGTTAACCGTTGGAACCGAAACCTCTGGCTCGATCATCTGCCCAGCCTCCCTCAATGGCGTGGTAGGCCTCAAACCCACGACTGGGTTGTTGAGTCGCAGTGGCATCGTCCCTTTGGCGCCCAGACTCGACACACCCGGGCCGATGACACGAACCGTCAGGGACGCCGCATTGCTACTGAACGCCATGGCGGGCAGTGATGCCGCCGACCTGGTTAAACAACCTCAAGCCCTGAAAGGGGTGGATTACACGGCACTGCTGCAGCCCGATTCACTGGTAGCGCGGCGGATCGGCTATCCGGTCAAGTTCGACGCCAGCGGTCAAGCCATGAAAGACGACCCGCAGTTTTCCGAAGCGTTGGAGGTCATGCAGGCCGCAGGAGCCACGTTGATTCCGGTCGAGTTCAAAGACCCTGACTCCCAACGGGTAGAGGAGGCGATGTCTATGAGCTTCAAAAAATATGTTCCGAAATACCTTGCGACGCGAACGGGTCTCGCCGCCAATAGCGTCGAAGAGATTGTGCGCTTCAACGAAAACGCTCCGGGCGAAGAGAGCCATGGGCAAGCCTTCTTGAAGCAGGTCGAAAACGTTGTTTTTGACGAGCGTACCTACAACGAGTTGTGGCAGAACATTCAACGGGAAAACGCAGCGGTCATCGATGAATTGCTGGCAACGCATCAACTGGATGCCGTGGTCATGGACGTCGGTTCACCTGGGTTGAACGTCATATCCCTGGCTGGATATCCCGGCATCATGATGCCTTCCGGCGCAGAAGAAAGCGGGGTGCCAACGTCGGTATTCTTCTTCGGAACACGGTGGAGCGAAGCCACGCTGTTGGCATTGGCTTATGGCTATGAACAAGCGTCACATCCGCGGCAAGTGCCTCAATTCAAGCCGTAGTTACTGACTCACTCAATCAGATTTTTAGCGCTAACGCAGATCCCGCTTTAGCGCTGAGTCCCTTCACTCCACCATCGCATAATCCGCCCGCCCAACTGGATTAGGTGTAGACCCTCGCACGTTCATGCCTCTACCCGGCGCAAACCCTGGGAAGAACGCGAGGCCTTCGGATTCCAGCCGATAAGCCAACGCCAATCGGGTGACATCCAGCACGGTTTGCTCATTCTCGAATCGCTGAATGGCCTCCACCGACACCCCGGATTCGCGGGACAACTCTTCGATGCTCCAACCCAGCATTGCCCGGGCTTGGGCACAGTGGGCGGGGGTGAATTGAAAAAGGGCGATGCGTTCCAGGGTGATTTTGATCGCGTGAGAGGCCATGGTGTTCTCCGGGCTCGAGAGTGCTGGTTTTAAATGTACTGTGTTTTTGTACAGTTGTTTTGCGCCCGGATCAAATTGATTTTTTCGATTTTCCTATTTCGTCCCGTTCAACCAGACGGACGGCGCCTGTCCCAGGACGCGGTGGAACATCGTTGAGAACGCCGCGGGGCTGTCGTAACCGAAGTCCAGTGCAATCCGCGTTACGGGTTCACCTTCCGCCAACCGCGCCAGCGCTAACACCACGCAGGCGCGCTGTCGCCACTGACTGAAACTCAAGCCGGTCTGCTGGCGAAAAAGGCGATTGAACGTGCGCAGACTGATATGCAAATGATCAGCCCACTGCTGCGGCGACTGGTGTGCATCGGGATGCTGCACGAAACCTTGGCACAACCCGAGGAGCCGGGCGTCCACAGGCAACGGAATGTGCAGCGGTAAATGAGTACTGCGTGCCAGTTCGTGCAGCAGCAAATCGATCAGCGCTCCATCGCGCCCGGCCTCGTCGTACGTTAAGGGAATCTCCACCGCCTCCATCAGTAAATGCCGCATCAACGGCGAAACATTGATCACCTGACAACGACTTCCCAGATCGACAGTCCCCGGTTCGACGTAAAGGCTGCGGGTGCTCACCCCTAACATCACCACTTCGTGGGCAATGCCCGCTGGTATCCACACCGCACGCTGCGGTGGCACGACCCAGTTGCCGTCGTGCGTACTCACCTGCATCACCCCGGTTGCCCCATACAACAGTTGTGCGCGCCGGTGCGTATGACGGGGTAAAAGATGCCCGTAGGAATAATCCGAGCCGGTCGCTACTACGGGTCGCGGCGTGTCATCCAGCAGATCAATTGAAACATTGCGCATTGAGACATCCGGCGATTGGCGTAAACGCGAACATTATTGGCTGGCTTGCTGAAGCGAGCCAACCCCGGTCGGTTTATCGTCGTCCCCCCTCAACCAGCGGACGACACGCGATGTTCTATTTACTGCTGACACTTTTCGGCTGCATGACGGGCGCTACCGCTGTGCTGTTTGGCTTTGGCGGCGGCTTCGTGGTCGTGCCATTGCTGTACTGCATGCTTATGACCAGCAACGGCGCAGACGACTCCATCGGCCAATCGGCGATGCACATTGCTGTCGCTACCTCGACCTGCGTAATGATCGTCAACGCACTGGTTGCCACCGCGAAACACCGTCGCGCCGGCAATCTGATCCGAGACTACTTGTGGCCGTTGGGCGGGTTCATCGGAGTGGGTGCAGTCATTGGCGCGGTCGCGGCGATGTGGGTGAGTAGCGAAGTGATTCGCTATGCCTTCATCGCTTATTTGGGCGTAACCATTTTGGATTGCCTGCTCAGACGTGGATTTCTTACGCAAACCGATAACGAAATTCCACGTGGATTGGGGAGGGCGGAGGTTTCTGGTGGAGGTGTAGGAATCGGCGCAATTGCTACGTTTCTTGGCGTAGGCGGTAGCGTCATGACTGTGCCTTTATTGCGGCGCTGTGGGTTGAGCATGAGCCAGGCGACGTCCATGGCGAATCCGCTGAGCCTGCCCGTGGCAGTGGCCGGAACAGTAACTTACATGACGATGGCGGGGTTCACCGAGTTTGATCTGGGGGCGTGGTTCATCGGATACGTAGATCTGCTGGCGTTTGCAGTTTTGACGATGGGGTCGTTGTTGGGTATTCGACTGGCTACGCCATGGATCGGTCGGATTCCGGATCGGGTGCATGCGCGGGTTTATGTTGGTTTGTTAACGTTGGTAATGCTGAGCATGTGCGTCAGCTAGCCGGATGAGTACGCGAACGACTTCCTCAGAGGCATTAAAGGTCAAAAAGACTGAGCGACAACTCCAACAAAGTTGATCACTGCTGCCCCAACCCCGGCGCTTCCCGAATAATGAAGTGATCCAGGTTCTCGATATTTGCACTGAACACCCCGAACGTCTGCTCGGGGTTCTTCTTGCTCGGCACCTGTTTCAACTCCGGCGTCACGCCATAAAAGAAGCAATACAAGTCCTTCCCGCTCTCGATGGCGTTCTTGATCTCTTCCAGAAACGCTTTGCGCTTGCGGTAGTTCTCGATCAACTTTTTGCTCAGATAAACGTTGACTGAATACGGCTTCTTCTTCGCCTCATCCGCTTGTTTGAACCAGACCTTCTGCTCGAAATCGATGCGAAAGCTCTGTGTGTAATCCTTGATCTCCTTGATCTTGCCCCAGTAAATCAGCCCCTTATTGTCCGTCAGGTATTCGATCTTCTTGAAGAATGACCCGTAGGGCGCCGTGTGCTCGCCAATCTTCAAAGGCATGCGCTTGAGCAGGTCTTTGTCTTCGAAGTTCGAGACAAAACACTCCACTGGATGGGCGAAGATGCTGGTCTTGTCTGGCGCAGAATCGTGGGCAGGTTTTTCGACATCTTCTGCGGCTAAATACGGTTTTGATTCCTCGCGCACAACATCCGCCACCACCGCCGGATTCGAAGGCTTACGCACATACTCACGTCGAGTCAGCAACAACTCCGACGGGAAATGCTCCTCGCGACTGTCATCTGTTTCCGCGCCGTCCGCGTCCACTCCAGTCGTTGGCGACTTGAGACTGACATAAGGGCAATCCGCGACATGCCGGGTGCTTGGCGTATTTTTGAAATGCGGGGTGCGAACGTAATTCACGTTTTTGGCGTTGAACGTCGTCAACACATTCATCCCATCGAACGCCGCCCTGCAGGCGTCATTGGGGCATTGGAAATGTTCTTTTGCGGAATCGAACGCCATGGTCTCGTCGAAATTCAAATCTCGCACGTCGTAGATCGACAGCTTGTCGTCGAGGCTGAGGCAGTAGGCGAGGTCGAATTTCATGGCGGGGCTAGGGTCCTTGAGGGGGAAGGGTATTAATAGCGAGAGGTGGGGCGGGTTGCACTGACTGTTTTCAACACACCGCAAAATCTGCAGCAACACACCAAACCTGTGGGAGCGAGCTTGCTCGCGATTCCCAGATCAACGCAGCAACCAAGCCAGGCACGAACCTGTGGTGAGGGGATTTATCCCCGTTCGGCTGCGGAGCAGTCGAAAAGCGAATCAATTGATCTTTCTGATTGACCGCATTTGGCGGTTTTGGGGCCGCTACGCTGCCCAACGGGGATAAATCCCCTCGCCACAGGTTCTATGCAGTCCAATTACTCACGTCTCAATCGCTTCACTTGATGATAAAGC
The DNA here is from genome assembly GCF_059716215.1 of Pseudomonas sp. LBUM1643. NCBI lineage: Bacteria > Pseudomonadati > Pseudomonadota > Gammaproteobacteria > Pseudomonadales > Pseudomonadaceae > Pseudomonas > Pseudomonas sp. LBUM1643. The sequence goes on along the minus strand of NZ_CP166813.1, from coordinate 5,001,642 downwards.
GACTCAGTGAATTCCTCACTGTCATTCGAGTGGTGACAGCGTCGATGGCAGTTCGGACAAAGCGCCACAGCGTTGCTAGTTCGATCAGAACCCTTATTCGCCAAGTGCTTAACGTGGTGAACTTCAAGGTAGGGCAAGTCATCTTTAGTGAATGGCGCCGGTTGACCACACCCTTCACATATACCTTTGGCTTTCTTACGAACCCAGGCTCTAACCTTTGGATCGCGTATGTAGGCGGTGCCTTGGGCAAGAGCACGCTTTGGCTTCAAAATCCCCGCAGGTTCATCTTGAAGAGGCATTTTTTCTAGTGCCGCGGCTCTTCGCTCTAGTGTTTCTTCGTCAGCGGTCGGAGCTGTAGGATCTCCAGGCTTAACGCCTCTTTCAATTAGCACCGCTCGAATTGACTGCTCAACGTTCGAGCCAACGTTTCTGGCAGGCTTGTATCCTTTGATGAATTCCCGATGCATTTTCATCAGAACAGCGGAGATGTTCTGCATCCGGAACTCAACAGAGCCTTCGGTGCGAGTGGGCAAGGCCGCTTCGCGCAGAGCAAGATTCTCTTCAGTCTTCACGAATTTCTGACCGCTTAGCTCTAGCGCGAGCATCTTCAGATAGGCATCCACCGCAGCCCTAATCTCAGGAACACTCCAATCGCTTTCTTTCTTCTTTACGCTCATAGCATCGCCGAGGGTTGAAAACCCTCGGACGATACTGAGTGGCCATTACGACTGTCTACGAAAATTCCTACAGAAAAGAGCGACGCGTCCTTCACTCGATCCTACAAGCGCTAACCAACTGAACGCATTGAAGACTGAAGCGCCTTCCAAACTCTCCGCCACCAGGGCTTAACCACCTGCACCCGCCGCCGCGTCCGGTTGAGCAACAGATAGGGCATGTCCCGCAGCCGAATCCAACCTTCATCCTGCCAATGCAACAGACTCAGCGACATCTCAGGCCAATCCAACAAACTCAACATCGGCCGATCCGAGTTCTTCGACATTCCCGCATCGCGCAGGGCAGGGACGACCTGATGCGTCAACCACTCACGCAACAACCGATTCCCCGGCACGTAGTGATACACCAACAAGGCATACGAACCGGACTCGCTAATCATCAGTTGGTTCTCAGGCTTGCCGTTGTAGTTAATCAACAGCATATGCCGCTGATCCTCGTCCAACTTGTTGACTGCACGATCACTGAGATGGAAGCCCATTAACCGACCCAGATCACGAGCACAAAACCACGGTTGGTTTTCTAGGAGAAGGGCGTGGAGACGAAGGTGATGGCGGGTGAATTCCGTTGGTATGAATGGATCAAGCATGACCGAACTCCGAGATGGAGAAGCGGAGGGGAGTCGATATGGGCATCTTCCATTACCTCTACGTTTGTTTTGGATAGGGCCAAAAACCCGACGTAGAGGATTGAAGAAAATCCCAACAAGCACTCACTACAAACAATATGTCGCACACGTGTCTTCGAGACATGCGCGATTTTGAGTCAGTGAGCAGCTTCTACGTTGGGCGTTTCTTAGGCACCTGTAACAGAGCTTAACGACGCATTAATTGGTCATCAATACGGACGAAGCTGAAATTGCTGTGGGAGGTTTGGCCGCTATTGAGAGCGCGAGTAAGAGTTTTCTTACTCAATAAAAAAGCCCCGATAAGATCGGGGCTTTCAGATTTTTGATTTAATGATTCAGATTCAAATCGTCAAATCGTGGCGAACTCAGCCATCAATCCCAGCTCAACGCCCCACCAGTCTGATACTCAATAACCCGAGTCTCAAAGAAATTCTTCTCTTTCTTCAAGTCCATAATCTCGCTCATCCAAGGGAACGGGTTAGTTGTCCCTGGATACTCTTCCTTCAAACCAATCTGCGACAGACGACGGTTAGCGATGAATTTCAGGTAGTCCTCCATCATCGCCGCGTTCATACCCAACACGCCGCGAGGCATGGTGTCGCGTGCGTATTCGATCTCCAGCTGAGTGCCCTGCAGAATCATCTGCGAAGCTTCTTCCTTCATTTCGGCGTCCCACAAGTGCGGGTTTTCGATTTTGATCTGGTTGATCACGTCGATGCCGAAGTTCAGGTGCATGGATTCGTCGCGCAGGATGTACTGGAACTGCTCGGCGACGCCGGTCATTTTGTTGCGACGGCCCATGGAGAGGATCTGGGTGAAGCCGCAGTAGAAGAAGATGCCTTCCAGAACGCAGTAGTAGGCGATCAGGTTGCGCAGCAGTTCTTTGTCGGTTTCGACGGTGCCGGTTTCGAACTTCGGATCGGAGATCGAACGGGTGTACTTGAGGCCCCAGGTGGCTTTTTTCGCGACCGATGGGATCTCGTGGTACATGTTGAAGATCTCGCCTTCATCCATGGCCAGCGATTCGATGCAGTACTGGTAGGCGTGGGTGTGGATCGCCTCTTCGAACGCCTGGCGCAGGATGTACTGGCGGCATTCCGGGTTGGTGATCAGGCGGTACACGGCCAGGACCAGGTTGTTGGCAACCAGGGAGTCGGCGGTGGAGAAGAAGCCGAGGTTGCGCATGACGATGCGGCGCTCGTCGTCGGTCAGGCCTTCCGGATCTTTCCAGAGGGCGATGTCGGCGGTCATGTTGACTTCTTGCGGCATCCAGTGGTTTGCGCAACCGTCCAGGTACTTCTGCCAGGCCCAGTCGTACTTGAAAGGTACGAGTTGGTTGAGGTCGGCGCGGCAGTTGATCATGCGCTTTTCGTCGACGGCCACACGGGCGGAGGCGCCTTCGAGTTCGGCGAGGCCTTCGGCAACGTCGAGGTTGTCCAGGGCGGCCTTGGCGCGAGCGATGGCGGCGGAGTCGGACGCGGTCACAGCGCGAGCTTCTTGAGCGGCAACACCACCTGCGGTGTCGAGGCGGTCCATGTAGGCTTCAGTCGCGTGGCCGGCGTTGGCGCCTTTAACCACGGTTTCGCCGCTGTCTTCTTTGTCGAATTCGTCCCAGCTCAGCATGACGTGTCGTCTCCTGCGTGAGGGCCAGATGCCCGTGTGATGGTTTTTCACACGGTCGGGTCTGACCGCGTTGGATCTAAAGGAATCGTTTTTTGCAGCTATACGCAGGCAATAAACAGAAAATCGTACGGGTGTTCCGAAGCCTCTGATGGGCGCAAATAGCGATTACGGCTTCTGCGTGGACTTCAGACTGGCTTTTCACCCCTGTAAGGGAATATTGCAGGCCCGTTTGAGGCCGCATTATAGGGAAAAAAACAGCCGTGTGCTGCGACGAAATGGCGCTGGGAAGGGTCGACGGGGGAGGTTTTTCGGTTGGAGCGAGGGTTTACAGGGCTTTGGCTGGATATCGAGGGTGCAGATTTTTTTTCATAAATTTTGGGTAGACAATTTTTTGTTCAAAAAATAGTCAGAAAACCCATTTTTTCACTACATGTTGTGTTTAAAGGCGTTTTTCGATAGCCCTAGACACAACTAAGCCCGACCGAGGTCGGGCTGTAAAGTCACGCTCGAGGATCAGCTGTAACGAGCGGCACCGACGTGATCTGCACCGTCCGCTGCGACTTTCGCTGCACCGGTGTGATCGAAGCCGTCGGCAGCGACTTTGGCGGCGCCAGTACGATCGAAGCCATCAGAAGCCAGTTTGCCTGCACCGACGTGATCCGAACCATCGGCAGCGAAAGACGCTGAACCGGTATGGTCGTAACCATCTGCAGCAACGGCTGCTTCGTGGGTGAAGGTGGCCGAGCCGGTGCGGTCATAACCGTCGGCGGCAAAGGTGTTTGCAGCCAGTACAGACAGGGTCAGGGCGAAGATCAGTTTGGTTTTCATGGTAGTGGCTCCAGGTTCGTTGGCGTTTTGTGCCTTGGGTGTGGAATTCATACTACGCCTGATAAATCGATTAAAAAGCGCAAATAAGTGCTTAAAACAATCGTATAAATCGATCTATAAGGTTTGGCGCTTCATCTGCCTAAACAAACTGGCGGACGGGTCAAACCGTATAAAGGGGAGCGGGTGATCAGCCGTTGGAGCAGCCGTTACCCATAACGCTGTAACGCAGGATGTGGCGTTGACCGGTGGAGTCGTCGTATTCCATTTTCATTGGAACCACTTCGCACACATTGGGGATTTCACTCATGGAGACAACTTTAGCGATGTCCAGGTGAGTGGAGTAAGTGTATTCCTCGATGGCTGGTTTTTGCTGTGCGACATCAGTCGGGACCTCGTCTGCCATGGCGGTTGCGCACAGACTGGAGAGGGCCAGAACTAATAAAGCTTTCATTTCAAATTTACCTTTTAGAGGTCGAATGGGGTCACGCAACCTTTTTGGGGTTGCGTGTGGAGCTTTAACAAGAGTCTTGGATTAACTGCCTTCGTGGGGGCTGCAACTGGGTTAATCACTTGCCTGGTTGGCGAGTTGGATTTTAGGCGCGGGTGTTGGATTCATATAGGTGGGGTTTTGATAAACACCTTTGACAGATTTCGTAACAATCGGTGTTTCCCAGCGGTAACACACGACTTGTAGCAGCTGGCGAAGCCTGCGTCCGGCTGCGAAGCAGTCGTCATTTCGGGGCATGCGGTGTGTCAGGCGAAACTGCGCTATCAGATTTCACGACTGCTTCGCAGCCGGACGCAGGCTTCGCCAGCTGCTACAAGGCGAGCGTTATTGATCTTCAGGTTTAAGTTTTCAGTGATATCGCATTCGAGGGCAAGCCTTGCTCCTACAGGCGTCGTGGCGGGCGTTTGAGGCTTATCACGATAATTTGTAGGGGCTTGTTACTACCATCGTCGAATGGTTCTATACGGCTGGCCCGGCTACAACTGGGTCATACAAAAACAACTATTTCACCGAGGTAAGAAAGATGAGTGCGGCTTCCCTGTATCCCGTTCGTCCCGAGGTAGCAGCCAACACGCTGACCGACGAGGCAACCTACAAAGCCATGTACCAGCAGTCGGTCGTCAACCCGGACGGCTTCTGGCGCGAGCAAGCCAAGCGCCTCGACTGGATCAAGCCTTTCACCACGGTGAAGCAGACTTCCTTTGACGATCACCACGTTGATATCAAATGGTTTGCCGATGGCACCCTGAACGTTTCCTACAACTGCCTCGACCGTCATCTGGCCGAGCGCGGCGATCAAATCGCGATCATTTGGGAAGGGGATGACCCTTCCGAAAGCCGCAACATCACCTACCGCGAGCTGCACGAACAAGTCTGCAAGTTTGCCAACGCCCTGCGCGGCCAGGATGTGCACCGCGGCGACGTGGTGACTATCTATATGCCGATGATCCCTGAAGCCGTGGTTGCCATGCTGGCCTGCACCCGGATCGGCGCGATTCACTCGGTGGTGTTCGGTGGTTTCTCGCCGGAAGCCCTGGCCGGTCGGATCATCGACTGCCGCTCCAAAGTGGTCATCACTGCGGATGAAGGCATTCGTGCCGGCAAGAAAATCCCGCTCAAGTCCAACGTCGACGACGCGCTGACCAACCCGGAAACCAGCAGCATCCAGAAAGTCATCGTGTGCAAGCGCACCGGTGGCGACATCAAGTGGAACCAGCATCGCGACATCTGGTTCGAAGACCTGATGAAAGTGGCGGGCAGTGTCTGCGCGCCGAAAGAGATGGGTGCCGAAGAAGCCCTGTTCATCCTCTACACCTCCGGTTCCACGGGCAAGCCGAAGGGAGTGCAGCACACCACCGCCGGTTACCTGCTGTACGCGGCGATGACCCACGAGCGCGTGTTCGACTACCGTCCAGGTGAAGTCTACTGGTGCACCGCCGACGTCGGCTGGGTCACTGGCCACAGCTATATTGTCTACGGCCCATTGGCCAACGGCGCGACCACGCTGCTGTTCGAAGGCGTGCCGAACTACCCGGACATCACTCGGGTGGCGAAGATCGTCGACAAGCACAAGGTCAACATCCTCTACACCGCACCGACCGCGATCCGCGCGATGATGGCGGCTGGCACTGCTGCGGTTGAAGGCGCAGACGGCAGCAGCCTGCGTCTGCTCGGTTCGGTGGGTGAGCCGATCAACCCGGAAGCCTGGGACTGGTACTACAAGAACGTCGGCAAATCCCGTTGCCCGATCGTCGATACCTGGTGGCAGACCGAAACCGGCGGCAACATGATGAGCCCGCTGCCTGGCGCTCATGCCCTCAAGCCGGGTTCTGCGGCACGTCCGTTCTTTGGCGTCGTGCCAGCGTTGGTCGACAACCTGGGCAACATCATCGAAGGCGTGGCGGAGGGCAATCTGGTAATTCTCGATTCGTGGCCAGGCCAGGCGCGTACGCTGTATGGCGATCACGACCGCTTCGTCGACACCTACTTCAAGACCTTCCGCGGCATGTACTTCACCGGCGACGGTGCGCGTCGTGACGAAGATGGTTACTACTGGATCACGGGTCGCGTGGACGACGTGCTCAACGTTTCCGGGCACCGTATGGGCACCGCCGAGATCGAGAGTGCGATGGTTGCACACCCGAAAGTCGCCGAGGCTGCCGTGGTTGGTGTGCCGCACGATATCAAGGGGCAGGGCATTTATGTCTATGTCACTCTGAAAAATGGTGAAGAACCGACCGAGCAGCTGCGTCTGGAGTTGAAGAACTGGGTGCGTAAAGAGATCGGGCCGATTGCTTCACCCGATGTGATCCAGTGGGCACCGGGGCTGCCGAAGACGCGTTCGGGCAAGATCATGCGCCGGATTCTGCGCAAGATTGCGACGGCTGAGTACGATGGGTTGGGTGATATTTCGACCCTGGCGGACCCAGGTGTGGTGCAGCATTTGATTGATACGCATAAGACGATGAATGTGGCTTAACCGCCTTCTCTGAGTCAGTAAAACCCCCATCCGGTGTTGTGCCGGATGGGTTTTTTTTGTCTGGGGTTTTTGTGGGGGCTGTTCGGGCCTCATCGCTAGCAGGCTAGCTCCCACAAGGATCTCCAGTGGATTCAAAATCTGAGTCCAGCGCATGTCCCCCTGTGGGGGCTAGCCTGCTAGCGATGGCGATCAGTCAGACGCTAGACGAACATCAGCCAATAATTATCGGCATCCCCTGTCATCCTTTTCCTACTGTTACCCGCCACCCTTGGAGTAACTAAATGTGTAACCGCTCGCGCCGATACGGGGCATTGAGAAACGCAAAGCCCCATGCTTGGGCGTCTCCAGCCCCTCTGAAAAATAAGACACCACGCTACGCTTGCCGGATTAGAAGGGTTTGCCAATAATAGGCCCGCAATTTGCAGCATGGATCGGTTCACTGTCTTTTGCTCCTGCATGAAAATGCAGGGCTGTCAACGTGCCCAAGCGGCTTTCTCGGTGCTTCTGTAATTTGTTGTCGCATTGAAGAAATATCGGCTTCGGGCCTGTCGTTAGAATGCCGATCACTCGCTCGTCGTTGCGTGCGTTGAAAATAACGTGTGTTACACAAGACGCAGCAATCGCTTTCCGGTTTTACTCACTCGCATATTGGGCTGTCGCTCACTCTGCCTTTTAGCCCTTTACCGATGGAGTCCCAAGATGAAGAAACTCGTGCTGCTTGGCGCCCTGGCACTGTCCGTGCTGTCCCTGCCAACCTTCGCCGATGAAAAGCCTCTGAAAATTGGTATCGAAGCGGCTTACCCTCCGTTTGCTTCCAAAGCACCGGACGGCAGCATCGTTGGTTTCGACTACGACATCGGCAACGCTCTGTGCGAGCAGATGCAGGTCAAATGTGTGTGGGTCGAGCAAGAGTTCGACGGTCTGATCCCGGCCTTGAAAGTACGCAAGATCGACGCGATCCTGTCGTCCATGTCGATCACTGAAGATCGCAAGAAATCCGTGGACTTCACCAACAAGTACTACAACACTCCGGCTCGCCTGGTCATGAAGGCTGGCACTCAGGTCAGCGAAGGCCTGACCGAGCTCAAGGGCAAGAACATCGGTGTGCAACGTGGTTCGATCCACGAGCGTTTCGCTCGTGAAGTCCTGGCCCCGCTGGGTGCTGAAATCAAGCCGTACGGCTCGCAGAACGAAATCTACCTCGACGTGGCTGCCGGTCGCCTCGACGGCACCGTGGCTGACGCCACTTTGCTGGACGACGGTTTCCTGAAAACCGACGCTGGCAAAGGTTTCGCGTTTGTCGGCCCTGCCTTCACCGACGTCAAATACTTCGGCGACGGCGTCGGCATCGCTGTGCGCAAAGGCGACGCGCTGAAAGACAAGATCAACACCGCGATCACGGCCATTCGCGAGAACGGCAAATACAAGCAAATCCAGGACAAGTACTTCGCCTTCGACATCTACGGCAAGTAACACGTCCAGGCGGCAAGTCCGAAATGGCGCAAGCAACAGGATCTCTGAGGTTTGCGCCATTTTTTCATCCCAACTTTCGAGGACCTGAATCATGTTGAAAGGCTACGGGGCTGTCATCCTCGATGGCGCATGGCTGACGCTTCAGCTCGCCTTGTCGTCCATGGCCCTGGCCATCGTTCTGGGTCTGATCGGCGTTGCGTTGCGTCTGTCTCCGGTGCGCTGGCTGGCCTGGCTGGGCGACCTGTATTCCACGGTAATCCGCGGAATTCCCGATCTGGTGCTGATCCTGCTGATTTTCTACGGTGGTCAGGACCTGCTCAACCGCGTAGCGCCGATGCTCGGCTATGACGACTACATCGACCTGAACCCGTTGGCCGCCGGTATCGGCACCCTGGGCTTCATCTTCGGTGCGTACCTGTCGGAGACCTTCCGCGGCGCGTTCATGGCGATCCCCAAAGGTCAGGCGGAAGCCGGCATGGCGTACGGCATGAGCAGTTTTCAGGTGTTCTTCCGGGTGTTGGTGCCGCAGATGATTCGTCTGGCGATTCCGGGTTTCACCAACAACTGGCTGGTACTGACCAAGGCCACCGCGCTGATTTCGGTGGTGGGTCTGCAAGACATGATGTTCAAGGCCAAGCAGGCGGCAGATGCCACTCGCGAGCCTTTCACCTTCTTCCTCGCAGTGGCGGCGATGTACCTGGTCATCACCAGTGTCTCGTTGCTGGCATTGCGTCACCTTGAGAAGCGCTACTCGGTAGGCGTAAGGGCGGCTGATCTATGATCTTCGACTACAACGTCATTTGGGAGGCCTTGCCGCTGTACCTCGGCGGCCTGGTGACCACCCTCAAACTGCTCGCGCTGTCGCTGTTTTTCGGCCTGCTGTGCGCGTTGCCCCTGGGCTTGATGCGCGTCTCCAAGAACGCGGCCGTCAACATGACGGCGTGGCTCTACACCTACGTGATCCGCGGCACGCCGATGCTGGTGCAGCTGTTCCTGATCTACTACGGGCTGGCGCAGTTCGAAGCAGTGCGTGAAAGCTTCCTGTGGCCGTGGCTGTCCAGCGCGACGTTCTGTGCGTGCCTGGCGTTTGCGATCAACACCAGCGCCTACACCGCCGAAATCATTGCCGGCAGCCTGCGCGCCACGCCGAACGGCGAGATTGAAGCCGCCAAGGCGATGGGTATGTCGCGCTACAAGTTGTACAAGCGCATCCTGCTGCCGTCGGCCCTACGTCGTGCGCTGCCGCAATACAGCAATGAAGTGATCATGATGCTGCAGACCACCAGTCTGGCGTCCATCGTGACCCTGATCGACATCACCGGTGCCGCGCGTACCGTGAACGCCCAGTACTACTTGCCGTTCGAGGCTTACATTACCGCCGGTGTTTTCTACCTGTGCCTGACGTTCATTCTGGTGCGCCTGTTCAAAATGGCCGAGCGCCGCTGGCTGGGCTACATGGCCCCGCGGAAGCACTGATATGGAACGCATCGATCATTCATTACCGTGGAGCCACCTGGGCAGCGAACGCCAGATTTCGGTATTCCGATTTGGTAGCGGCGAGCGCAAGGCCTACATCCAGGCCAGCTTGCACGCCGATGAGCTGCCGGGAATGCGCACCGCCTGGGAGCTGAAAAAGCGCCTCACCGCACTCGAAGCCCAAGGCTTGCTGAACGGGGTGATCGAACTGGTGCCGGTGGCCAATCCACTGGGGCTGGGTCAGTTGCTTCAAGGCAATCATCAGGGGCGTTTCGAGGCGGGCAGCGGCAAGAACTTCAATCGCGATTTCGTCGAGCTGAGTGCGCCAGTCGCCGCTGAGCTGGCGGGGCGCCTGGGCGATGATCCGCACGCCAACATCCAATTGATTCGTCATGCCATGAGCGATGCGCTGGCCGCCTTGCCGCCGGCAGCGAGTCAGTTGCAAGGCATGCAGCGTGTCTTGCTCAGCCATGCCTGCACGGCCGACGTCGTGCTGGACTTGCATTGCGATGCCGAAGCGGCGCTGCACATGTACGCCTTGCCGCAACACTGGCCGCAATGGCGCTCGCTGGCCGCGCACCTGGGTGTGAAGGTGGGGCTGTTGGCGGAAGATTCCGGCGGCAGTTCGTTCGACGAGGCTTGCTCGCTGCCCTGGTTGCGACTCTCGCGTCTGTTCCCGGATGCGCAGATTCCACTGGCGTGCCTGGCGACTACCATTGAATTGGGTGGTCAGGCCGACACCGGTCGCCACGAGGCGCAGGCTTACGCTGAGGGCATACTGGCGTTCCTCGCCGAGCAGGGCTTGATCAGCGGTGAGTGGCCAGCGCCTGCTCAGGAGGCGTGCGAAGGCATGCCGTTCGAGGGCACCGAATTGTTGTTCGCGCCGCACCCTGGGGTGATCAGCTTTTTGCGCCGGCCCGGTGAATGGATCGAAGCCGGCGACGAGATTTTCGAAGTGATCGATCCGTTATCGGATCAGGTCAGCACGGTGTGTGCTGGTACGTCCGGGGTGCTGTTTGCCATTGAACGGCTGCGTTATGCCCAACCCGGTTTCTGGCTGGCCAAGGTGGCGGGGCGCGAAGCGCTGCGTCACGGGCGCTTGCTCAACGACTGACTGACTGTTTTTGTGAGAACCGACCGCATGTACAAACTTGAAGTCCAAGACCTGCATAAACGCTATGGCAGTCACGAAGTGCTCAAGGGCGTGTCCCTGAAAGCGGCGGCTGGCGATGTGATCAGCATCATCGGCTCCAGTGGCTCCGGCAAAAGTACTTTCCTGCGCTGCATCAACCTGCTGGAGCAGCCGCACGCGGGCCGCATTCTGCTCAATAACGAAGAGCTCAAACTGGTGGCGAACAAGGACGGCGCTATGAAAGCGGCCGATCCGAAACAGTTGCAACGCATGCGTTCGCGCCTGTCGATGGTGTTCCAGCATTTCAATCTGTGGTCGCACATGACCGCGATGGAAAACATCATGGAAGCGCCGGTCCACGTACTTGGCATGTCCAAGGCCGAAGCCCGCGAGAAGGCCGAGCACTACCTGAACAAGGTGGGCGTGGCGCATCGCAAGGACGCTTATCCGGGCCACATGTCCGGCGGCGAACAACAGCGTGTGGCGATTGCCCGTGCCTTGGCGATGGAACCGGAAGTGATGCTGTTCGACGAACCGACTTCGGCCCTCGATCCGGAACTGGTCGGTGACGTGTTGAAGGTGATGCAGGCCCTGGCGCTGGAAGGCCGGACCATGGTGGTGGTGACGCACGAAATGGGCTTCGCCCGTGAGGTGTCCAACCAGTTGGTGTTCCTGCATAAAGGCATCGTCGAAGAAAGTGGTAATCCTCGCGAAGTGCTGGTCAATCCACAGTCCGAGCGTTTGCAGCAGTTCCTGTCGGGCAGCCTCAAGTAATCAGGGCTGCCGTTGTGCACCTGGATGGTGCATGCTTCGCAACCTGAAGGCTGGCCCGGATAACCCTGTAGGAGCTGCCGAAGGCTGCGATCTTTTGATCTTGTTTTTAAAATCAAAAGATCGCAGCCTCGTTTCACTCGACAGTTCCTACAGTAGATTGCCGCTGGTTTTGAGAACTGCGTTCACTTTCGGGCTAGCATTGGCCCGTGCCTTCATCACTGTTTTCGTTTCGGATTGCCCGCCATGACTGCCCATCGAATTGGTTTCCTGATTTGGCCCAGCACTAAAGCACTGACGCTTGCGCTGGCTGAGGAGGCCTTGCGTGTTGCCCAGCGTGTGCATCCGGACGTTGTCTACGAACTGTCGTTCCTGCAGGCCGAACCGCCTGCTGAAGGTGCCTGGCAATTGCCGGGTGAACCTTGGGCCGGCAAGCTGGAAAATTTCCAGAAGCTGTTTCTGCTCGCCGACGAGCCGCCGACCACACTCGCGCCGGCGCTCAGCAGTTCGCTGAAACAACTGGTGCGAGCCGGTTGTGTGATTGGTGGTTTGTCCGCCGGTGTCTATCCGTTGGCGCAACTCGGTTTGCTCGATGGTTATCGCGCTGCGGTGCATTGGCGTTGGCAGGATGATTTCGCCGAGCGATTCCCGAAAGTCATTGCCACCAGCCATCTGTTCGACTGGGATCGCGATCGCCTGACTGCCTGTGGTGGTCTGTCCGTACTCGATCTGTTGTTGGCCGTGCTGGCCCGGGATCACGGTGCGGAACTGGCCGGGGCGGTCTCTGAAGAACTGGTGGTCGAACGCATTCGCGAGGGCGGCGAGCGCCAACGCATTCCATTGCAGAACCGCTTGGGCTCCAGTCATCCGAAGCTCACCCAGGCGGTGTTGCTGATGGAAGCTAACATCGAAGAACCGCTGACCACCGACGAAATCGCCCAGCATGTGTGCGTGTCCCGTCGGCAACTGGAGCGGATCTTCAAGCAGTACCTCAACCGTGTGCCGAGCCAGTATTACCTGGAACTGCGCCTGAACAAGGCCCGGCAGATGTTGATGCAAACCAGCAAGTCGATCATCCAGATCGGCCTGTCGTGTGGCTTCTCCTCGGGGCCGCATTTCTCCAGCGCCTACCGCAACTTCTTCGGCGCCACACCGCGCGAAGATCGCAACCAGCGGCGCAGCAGCAGTCCGTTTGAATTGTCGTCGGTGCCTTCCGAGCGCGGCTAGTCGCTAGCGCAAAAGACCGTGGAATGACGTCCACGGCCTTGGTGCTCAAGTGATCCTTCAGCTTTCCATATCAACGTCAGGTGCAATGTCACCAGGGCGCGGCATCCCCGTAACGGCGGCGATGCCCAGCGTGTTCCCCGTATCGTGGAAGTGAGCCGCGACGCGTTCCAGGCTTCGTGCGGAGAGTGGGTTGCCACTGAAGTAGAAGTGTTCCGTGTTGTCGGGATTGGCTTCCAGCAACTCGATGGGCATGTCAGTGATGGCGTTGTTGGAAAGGTCAGCGTTCATTAAACCTGTGCTGTTGAACAATCCGATGGGCACTTCGGTGAGCCCGGTGTTGTTCAGGTCCAGTGTGAACAAGTCCCGCATGTTGCTCAGGTTGGGCGTCAGGCCTAGCGGGTTGTTTCTGAGATTCAAGCTGTCGAGATTTTCCATTCCATTGAGTGCATTGAGGGTTGGCCGGGTCAGGGTGATGCGGCAGTTGGGCAGGCTCAGAGCCGTCAGTCTTTTCATCTTGAAGACGGCCTCAGGCAGGTTGTCCAGTTGGTAACCCCGCATGCCAAGGCTTTCCAGGTTGGGGAAATACTCAGAAACCGGCTTGCCCTTGGCGCGATGGCCCCCGGGCTCCTCAGGTAGAGTTCACTGACATGAGGGAATTGGGTCGTAAGAACAGGCAAGTCGCCGATGATCGCCAGATCGGATGTAAAGCTGTGTTCGCCCATGGCTGCACCGTCTGCCGATATCTGCCGCCAGCACCGTTCCAGGCTGTCCTTGAATTTCATTCTTTTGTATTGCTCTTGCAGCAGAGGCACTGACCCCAGCGGCTCACCCGTGACGGGGTCGTCAGGGATATCGGTCATCCACACGGCAAGGTCGCGGCTCATGGTGTCAAACTCGGCCCGTTTACGTGCCAGTTCGATACGTCCATCAGCCAGCGTACCGGGCAGTCGATAGATGTACTCGCTTGCCTGGTCGTTGCTCAAACTCGGGTATAGGTCTTTTACTTGATCGATATCGGCTTGATCGGCCAGTACGCCCAGGTCCAATCCGGTGCGTCGGTGATAGCTTTTTACCCGCTCCAGGGTCATTTCGGACAGCGGGTTGCGGCCAAAATCAAACCCATCGCCAGCCTCGGTGGACAGGGTGTAGATGTCGAGCGGGATGTCGGTTATCCGGTTATTGCTCAGGATGGCAGTTTGAAGTCGAGGATGATTCGACCAGCCATCGGGTACATGGTCTATTCCAGTACTGGACAGGTCGATAAACGTCAACGCTGGCATTGCGGTAACGTCCGGAACGTTGCCCAGTGGGTTATTGAACAGGTCCAGCATATCCAGGCGAGCGAGCGAGGAAAGTATGGCCTGTCCCTCGGCCCCGAGTACGACGCGACAATCGCTTAATATCAGTTTTTCGAGAAACGGCATGCCGGTGATCGACCGAGGTATGCGATCCAGGGCGAAGTCGCGTAATTCCAGATGCTGTAAGCCCGTAAAACATTCAAGGAAGCGGGAAGAGACATTCAACGCGTTGTTGCCGTTGAAGGCCAGTGCCGAGACATGGCTGAAATCGGTTGTCAGCGCTGGCGTTTCACCAATAAAGGCCAGGTCTGCAATGAACGAGTCTGCCCTCAAGTCTGACCTGCCTACCAGTCTTTGGCGCCAGAATTGCTCGAGTTTTTGGCTGAACTCGACTCGCTCGGTGCGCTCTGCGGTCATTTCAAGGGTGCTTAAAGGGGCACCGGACAACGGGTTATGCGAGGGAACGTCATCATTCCAGGCCCTGAGGTCGCTGGTTAGACGGGAGATTTCTGTTTCCCATTGGGAGAGCCGGGTGCGACCGTCTTCCAGTGTTCCGGCTAACGTGTAAATCACATGACTGGCGTCTTCGGTGTCCAGTCCTGGAAACAGTGCGCGTGCGCGATTGATGTCGGCCTGCTCGGCCAATACGGCGAAGTCTTTTCCTTTTTTTGCATAGTAGGCCTTTATCCGTTCTCGGCTGATTGAAGACAACGGGTTGTTGGCGAGGTTAATACCCTCGGCGAAATCAAGGTCAAGATCGAAGAAATCGTCGGGCAGTTCGGTTATTCGGTTGCCATTGAAAATGGCGGTTCCTAGATGTTGACGGCTGGTTAATCCATTCGGCAGTTCGCTGATTCCGGTATTGGACAGTTGAATGTTGTTCAGTAACGGCAGGTTTCCTATATCGGGAGCGATCATCAGTGGGTTGTCACTGAGATTCAGGACTTCGAGCTCGCGAAGAGATGAAAGTGCTGCCTGACCCGCTGGGGTGAGTGCCAATCGGCAATTGCTTAAATTCAGCTCCTTGAGGGTGGGCATGTTTGTGATGGCTTGGGGCACCTGGTTGAGCGCGAAGTTACGCATCTCCAGTCGTTGCAAATTCGGGAAGAGGTCGAGGAATGGGCCGGTGGCAAGGATTGCTTGATTGCCATCGAGGGTGAGGGTGGACACATGGCCGAAATCCGCTGTCAGCAGTGGCAGGTCACCTGAGAATGTCAGGCTGGCTGCGAAATGGTCATCGCGCATCCGGGACATCTCTGGTCGACGGCGCCAGAATTGCTCAAGTTTTTGCCCGAACGCTGACCTCGATGCGTATTGCTCGTATAGCTGTGGGGCAGTAAACGCCTCACCGGTGACGGGATGTTGGTCAGGAACCCGAGGTGCCCATGCCGTCAGGTCTGCGGTCAGTTTGCTCAGTTCTGCTCTCCAGCGCAGCAGTTGGCGGCGGCTATCTTGCAGTGTGCCGGGCAAGTCATAGATCGCATCGCTGGCGTCCTGTGAGTCCAGCGCTGGGAAAAGCGTTTTCATCATATCGATGTCGGCTGGGTCGGCTGTCACCCCAAAGTCTTGTCCGGTTTCACGGAAATACGTTTTTATCCGTTCCCGGGTCGCTGACGATAATGGGTTGTCGGCGAAATCAAACCCGTCGCTGCGGTTGGCGGGAAGCGTGAAAAGGGCCTCGGGCAGTTCGGTAATCAGGTTGCCATTGAAAATGGCAGTGCTCAGGTTTGCATGTTCCGCCAGACCGACGGGAACGTTGGAAATGCGGGTGTTGGACAGGTCGATATACTTCAATGCCGGCAGCGAAGTGACATCGGGTGTCGCACCTAATGGGCTGTTAGTCAGTTCCAGCGTATCCAGGTGGGGCAATGAGGACAGTGCTGTTTGCCCCGTGCGATTCAATACCACGCCGCAATCGTCCAGTATCAAAGTGTTGAGCTGCGGCATGCGGGTGATTGCCTGGGGCACCTGTTCCAGCGCAAATTTACGCAAACCCAGGTGCCGCAGATTCGGGAAGCGCTGCAGGAATGGAGTCGTTGCAGAAATGGCGGTGTTGCCGGTCAGGCTCAGGTAGGAAACATGATTGAAATCCGCGGTCACTGCCGGCATGTCCCCCATGAATTCCAGTGTCATGACCATCTGGTCGTTCAATCTGCTGCGCCATGCCTGGTCCAATTGTTGCCTGAAGCGTTCCCTTGCAAGCTGTTCACCGACTTGTTCATTGATGCTCAGGGTTTGGCCTGTCGACGGTGCGCGTTCAGGAACGTTTCGGGCCCACTGCGCAAGGTCGTTGTTTAACCGAAGAATCTCGGTTTCCCAACTCCCAAGCTGGTTTCGACCTTGAGCCAGAGTTCCTGGTAAACGATACAGAAGGTCAGTCGCCTGATAGGCGTTCAGCTCTGGAAACAGGTTAATCGCGCGATCGATATCCGCTTGCTCGGCCAAGACCCCGAAGTGGCTTGCGGTTTGATTGTAGTGAGTTTTTATTCGCGCCCGAGTAGCGGCCGACAATGGGTTGTTTGCAAAATCCAATCCGTGGGTACGATTGCTGGATGCCGTGAAAAGCGCGGCGGGCAGGTCAGTTATCTGGTTGCCGTCAAATCGGCCCACGATAAATTGCGGATGATCCAGCAGACCGATCGGCAGTGCAGTGAGGCCCGTATTGGCGAGATTGAGGTGATTCAAGGAGCGCATGCCCCGAATGTCAGGGGTAATCGCCAACGGATTGTCCTGCAGATCCAGCAGAGAGAGCTCGGATAACGAAGCGAGCAATTGCTGGTTGGCCGGGGAGAGTGTGATGCCGCAGTTGCGCACGACCAGTTGCCGAAGTATCGGCATAGAAAGGATGGAAACAGGCAGGTCCGGCAAGGGGATGTGTTGAACGTCCAGGAACATCAACCCGGGGAAATTCTGTAAAAACGGCTCGAAACCCAGGGTGCTGGCGCTGCCATTGATCGTCAGAGCGGCAATATGACTGAAGTCGGCGTTCAGAGCGGGGAGATCGCCCACTATCGGCTCCGTCAGGTAGAGCGTGTAGCCGGCACGCCCACGTGTTTCCCTGCGCCAGGCCTGTTGGATAGCGTCCTTGAGCAGCCTGCGATTGCGCAGTGCTGCACGGCGCTGGTCTGCTGTCAGCGCGAGCCCGCTCTCGGGGTCGACAGGCGGTATCTCGTTTGCCCAGCGATGCAGGTCAATTCTGAGTCGGGTGTATTCATTGCCCAGGCGGGACAGTTCACCGCGTACCCCTGCCGGGTGATTCTGCAGCCTGGAAATCAATGCTTCGACTTCGGCGGGGGTATGCCGGGGATATAGTTCTCGCACCCTGTCTTCTAGCGTGAAAGTTGGCTCGCTCCTGTGGGTTCGCACAGTTCGCGAGAGTCGTCGATAACCGTCCAGTCCCACCAAGCGCAGGGTGTCTATGACCGGTACTGCAACGTCAGGAAGCGACATTGCCAATCGAAGTTCGCTTCGCGCCATAGGGCGCTCGCGAATCGCACTTTTCAGCGCGGCTCCCTGGCCGATCTGGATGCCCACGGCTTGGCGCTCTGAGTCTGGCAGTGCGTTCAGGACACTGGAGTAGAAGTCGGTTGCCGAATGCAGTTGCTGACCGCGGTCATCGTAGGGTTGATAGGTGCCGTCATTTTGTCGCACCAGGACTTTTTGTGCGGGGGCGTCTGCGCGTCCGGTGCTGTCGAGCATCGGGCCTTCGTAATGCTGGTCGCGGATCTCGATGCGGACTTCGCCGGTCCAGCCGGGCAAGCGTTGCAGGCTGTGCAGTGCCAGGGTGTCGGTGTCCGGATTGCTGACGCAATCCAGTTCCAGCCCTTCATAAGCCCGGGTGAGGCGTACTTCCTGATTGGCCCGTTGAGCGAGGTCTTGTTGGCGCTGGGGCAATTGCCCTTCGCTGATCTGTATCAGCTCATCACCGGTGGCGGTGTTGAGTAGCTCCCGCGTGATGCTGACCGGCAGCTGTGGGTCGTATTGGGTGATGGGCTGCGCCAGCGGGTCTTCGAGTCGTTCAAGTGCCCGGTAACGTGATTCGAACATGGGCGTTCGTTTTTGCCAGGCGAGCTCGACCAGTTGTTTTCTCAACGTTCGAGCGCGGATTTGCAGTGCTGGAGTCGGACCGCCGAACTCTTCTCCGAGCAGCGCTTTGGCTTGGCTTTCGTCAAGCGCAAGCAGCAGCGTTTTGAGCAGGTCGCCGTCGATCAGGCTGTCTTGATGAATGTCTGTCAAAGGCAGGGTTTGATTGGTCGAGGATTCCCAAACGATTTCCCCCTGTTGATCTACAAAACGCAGTCGTTGGTTCGTTGGCCATCGGCCTTGATCCGTCAGCAGTTGCAGCTGAGTCACCGGATCAGCGCTGAGGTAGTGCTCGGGCAGCTCACTGTCCAGTTGCTCGACAAAAAGTTTAAGGTCCTGATCGATCTTGAAACGCTTGATGGTGTCGGCCAGCAAGGGCGGTAGCGGTTCCTGATTGACGTGCATTTTGCGCAGCGCATCTTCGCTGTAGCCGCTGACTTGCAGAATTGTCTCGAGTTGTTCGGGGGTGAACGATTCAACGGTATGGCCGAGGCGGCGCAAGGCCGTAGGCTTGT
Source organism: Pseudomonas sp. LBUM1643 (assembly GCF_059716215.1). Classification (NCBI taxonomy): domain Bacteria; kingdom Pseudomonadati; phylum Pseudomonadota; class Gammaproteobacteria; order Pseudomonadales; family Pseudomonadaceae; genus Pseudomonas; species Pseudomonas sp. LBUM1643. The sequence goes on along the minus strand of NZ_CP166813.1, from coordinate 4,982,869 downwards.
CCCATGCCAGCGGTTGTTCGAGCTCGGTGTGCCAGGCGCCGTCACCGTTGTGCCGCACCGTCGGTGTGTAGGCGTCAGGCCGGGTGGGGTGTTCAATCTGGTAGCTGCCGGGGAGCGCACTTTCGTTCACGGCAAAGTGGGCGTCTTCGAGGGGCAGCAGCTGTTTTCCCTGGTGTTGATGAAGACCCAGTTCGTTGGGTTTGGAATCCTTTGCGGGGATGGATTGCTGCTCGTAGTTCTTCAGCTCCGGTTCCCAGTAGCGGGTTTGGCCGTTGGGTAGCCTAACCGGTTTGAAACGGTCGATGAACGCGACGATTTCTTTGGGCAACACCTTGCGGAACTCCCCGGCGCCGATGGCCGCGCCTGCGGCAAACACCCCCAGTTGGACCAGTGATTCGACGGTGCCCATGAAGTGCTCGAACGCCTCGCGGGTTCGACCTTGTGCCCACTCGATGATCCCTTCGAAGGCTTCGTCGAGCAGTTGATAAGCCATGTAAGCCATCATTGCTTCACCCAGCACGGGCACGAACGGCGCAATGATAAAGGCGGCGGTCTGGATAATCGACGAGGCGATGTTGATCAGTGAGTCCCACAAAGCCCAACGGGCTTTCTGGTCGACGGCGGCGGTGGGGACAGCGATGACGCGAGCGTCGTTGAGAATCTTGTTGAGCCTGGCCTGATACAGGTGCTGCCACAGGTTGTCATTGAACGGCACAAAGGCAGTCTGCAGGTTGGGCCGGTCGAGGGGCATTTCCCGCCAGGTCGGCGCTGAGCTTCCAGCCACGGGCGGGTGCCATTTCACTTTGCTCAGGCGGTCATTGAGGCTGGCGAAGAAAAACCCGCGTTGCTCGTGGTTCACGAATCGGCTGAAGAAGTGCTGGTAATCCTTGGAACGCAATTGACGGGTCAGTTCGATGACCATGTCGAGCGCCGAGGCGTATTCCTTGATCGGATGCTCGGGGTCGTCCGGAACGTAGGCGACAACACGTGCCGTTGTTTGAATCCGATCCAGGTCAGGGGCAAACACGACGATACCGGTGAGGGGCGCGGACATCATGGTCAGGTCATGACAGAGCACCGACTGGCCATTGAGCCGCATGCCTTGCAGTCCATCGAGCAACCCTTCGATCAGGCGCGAGTAGTTCGGTGTGATGTCACCGGTCATCCGCGCCCATTGCAGGGCGGCTTTCAACGCGGCTTTTTGGCTGGCGTCGACCTGAAGCCGCAACGCCGAGGCGGCGGTCGGGTTGGAAAAGCCGAGGTTGTCTTCGAGGTAGCTTGTGTATTGGCGGCCGATGTCCAGCTCCCGGCACAGTTTGGTAAACGCCGGGATGCTCATCTGGGCCTTGATCAAAGGCAGGGTGTCGAACTGGCCTGTCGAAGAGGGCTGGGTGATGTAGGTCGAATCGGATTCGTAGGCGCTGCCCTGGGTTTCCGTCTCTTCGAAATTATGCAGCGCGGCGTCCAGCAATGAGACGGTCCAGGCGCGGGTGCCGGTCTTGACCGGAAACCACGGCGTAGTTGCCGGAACGTACAGGCGCAGGAAGGTTGTTTTAACGTCAAGGTCCAGGCCGAAGCGACGTTTCAAGGCGGCTCTGAGCAAAGGTTCGGCGAAGGCGTTAACGTCTTGCAGGTGTGCGAGGGTTTTGTCGACCTCACTTTGTGCAGTCCAGTGTTCGGCGTTGAGTGCCATCAGCTGTTGATGCTGGGCGACCGGTGCAGCTTTGAGAAGGTCGAGCAGTTGGGGCTGAGTGTTTTTCAGGGCCAGGCGTCTTGAGGGCGAGGCGTTGCCGAGCCAGTGGGGCATTGAATTTTGGAGGTGTTGATAGTGGCTGTCGGGGTGCTGCGATTCGTTCGTGTCGCTTGCGGCCGTGGGTTGCCATCCTTCAGACAGTTGCATCGTGCCAATCCTTGAGCGTTTAAAGAAAGGCAAAGCAAATCAGGAAGTGGCGAGCGGGGTGCGGTACATACGTAAGGTGAGGCTGGCCTCATAAATCAAATCCCGGTAACCCTGCCTCTAACCTCGCCACCAGTTTAAACTGCGCCTTTGCGACGCTATTTGTCGCATTGCCGTAAACCCGGTGAAAACCGGGGTTTGCGCTATAAGAAGTTGTCGCTTGGCGGCAAGGCCAAGCTGAAAACTCTCCTTACAATCCCCCCATCGCTCGCCAGTTTCAGGCGGGTGTTCCTCTTCAGGAGACTCCGATGTCCGTTGAGCACGCTGCAGTAGAACGCGCCGATTTCGACCAGGTAATGGTTCCCAACTACGCGCCTGCCGCATTCATTCCCGTGCGTGGCGCCGGTTCCCGCGTGTGGGACCAGTCTGGCCGCGAGCTGATCGACTTCGCTGGCGGGATCGCCGTTAACGTATTGGGCCACGCTCATCCAGCGCTGGTCGGTGCACTGACAGAGCAAGCGAACAAGCTGTGGCACGTGTCCAACGTGTTCACCAACGAGCCGGCCTTGCGCCTGGCCCATAAGCTGATCGACGCCACGTTTGCCGAGCGCGTGTTCTTCTGCAACTCCGGCGCAGAAGCCAACGAGGCCGCTTTCAAGCTGGCCCGTCGCGTCGCGTTCGACCGTTTCGGTAGCGAGAAGTACGAAATCATCGCCGCCCTGAACAGCTTTCACGGTCGCACGCTGTTCACCGTGAACGTCGGCGGTCAGTCGAAGTATTCCGATGGCTTCGGTCCGAAGATCACCGGTATCACGCACGTGCCTTACAACGATCTGGCCGCTTTGAAAGCAGCTGTTTCCGACAAGACCTGCGCGGTGGTGCTGGAGCCGATCCAGGGCGAGGGCGGTGTGTTGCCGGCCGAGCTGGCTTATCTGCAAGGTGCCCGTGAACTGTGTACCGAGCACAACGCGCTGTTGGTGTTCGACGAAGTGCAAACCGGCATGGGGCGCAGCGGTAAGCTGTTCGCCTATCAGCATTACGGCGTAACTCCGGACATCCTGACCAGTGCCAAGAGCCTGGGCGGTGGTTTCCCGATCGCCGCGATGTTGACCACGGAAGAACTGGCCAAGCATCTGGTCGTTGGCACTCACGGCACCACCTACGGCGGCAACCCGCTGGCGTGCGCGGTGGCGGAAGCGGTGATCGATGTGATCAACACCCCTGAAGTGCTGGCCGGCGTCAACGCCAAGCACGACAAGTTCAAGGCGCGCCTTGAGCAGATTGGCGAGAAGTACGGCGTGTTCACGCAGGTTCGTGGTTTGGGTCTGTTGATCGGTTGCGTGCTCAGCGATGCCTGGAAAGGCAAGGCCAAGGACATTTTCAATGCCGCTGAAAAAGAAGGCCTGATGATCCTGCAAGCCGGCCCGGACGTGGTGCGTTTCGCCCCAAGCCTGGTGGTTGAAGACGCCGATATCGATGCCGGTCTGGATCGCTTCGAGCGCGCCGTAGCGACACTGACGCAAGCCTGATTGACCCTTCGACGTCTTATTGTTCGGGCGTCGAACCCAAATTTTTGTTTCGGACCGAATCAAACTGTGGGAGCCAGCCTGCTGGCGATGAGGGCCTGACAGCCAACATCATTGTTGCCTGACAGGACGCTATCGCCAGCAGACTGGCTCCCACAGTTGACTCTGAGTTGTTTCAGGGATGGCCCGGGATTTTTTCTTTTGTAAGTTCTGAGATTAAGGAGTGACACCATGCTGGTGATGCGCCCCGCGCAAATGGCTGATCTGGGCGAGGTACAGCGTCTGGCTGCGGACAGCCCGATTGGTGTCACTTCCTTGCCGGATGACGTTGAACGCCTGAGCGACAAGATCGCCGCGAGCGAAGCCTCGTTTGCCGCTGAAGTCAGCTTCAACGGTGAAGAGAGCTATTTCTTCGTGCTCGAAGACACCGCCACCGGGAAACTGGTCGGCTGCTCGGCGATCGTGGCGTCGGCAGGTTATTCGGAGCCGTTCTACAGCTTCCGCAATGAAACCTTCGTGCACGCCTCCCGCGAGCTGAAGATTCACAACAAGATCCACGTGCTTTCCCAGTGCCACGACCTGACCGGCAACAGCTTGCTGACCAGTTTCTATGTGCAGCGCGAATTGGTCGGCTCGCCTTGGGCGGAACTAAACTCCCGTGGGCGCCTGTTGTTCGTGGCCAGCCATCCGGAGCGTTTTGCTGATTCCGTGGTGACCGAGATCGTCGGTTACAGCGATGAAAACGGTGACTCGCCATTCTGGGATGCCATCGGCCGCAACTTCTTCGACCTCAATTACGCCGCTGCCGAGCGTCTGTGCGGGTTGAAAAGCCGCACATTCCTGGCCGAGCTGATGCCGCACTACCCGATCTATGTACCGTTGCTGCCGGATTCCGCGCAAGAAGCGATGGGCCAGGTACACCCACGGGCGCAGATCACGTTCGACATCCTGATGCGCGAAGGTTTCGAGACCGATCACTACATCGATATTTTCGACGGTGGACCGACCTTGCATGCCCGCGTTTCAGGGATTCGTTCGATTGCCCAGAGCCGCCTGGTACCAGTGAAAATCGGTGAGCCGGCCAAAGGTGCCGGTCGTCAGTACCTGGTGGCCAACGCCCAGTTGCAAGATTACCGCGCGGTATTGCTCGAGCTCGATTATGCGCCGGGCAAACCCGTGGTTCTGGATCTTGAAACAGCCGAAGCCCTGGGTGTCGGTGAAGGCGCCAGCGTGCGCCTGGTAGCGGTCTAGCGACTGCTGCACAGCCTGGAAAGAATGCCTAGAAAGCAGCGAAGTTTTGCGGGTGGCGTGAGTGGCCCGTTTGAGGAGATAGCATGATCGTTCGTCCCGTACGCAGCAGCGATTTACCCGCTCTGATCGACCTGGCCCGCAGCACCGGCACCGGCCTGACTACCTTGCCGGCCAATGAAGAACGTCTGGCCCATCGGGTCGGCTGGGCCGAGAAGACCTTTCGCGGCGAAGCCGGGCGTGGCGATGCGGACTACCTGTTTGTGCTCGAAGATGACAATGGCCGTGTTGTCGGCATTTCCGCCATCGCAGGCGCCGTTGGCCTGCGTGAGCCCTGGTACAACTTCCGGGTTGGCCTGACGGTCAGTGCTTCGCAAGAACTGAACATCTATCGCGAAATCCCGACGCTGTTTCTGGCCAACGACCTGACCGGCAATTCCGAGTTGTGCTCGCTGTTCCTCCACGCCGATTACCGCAATGGTCTCAACGGCCGGATGCTGGCCAAGGCGCGGATGCTGTTCATTGCCGAGTTCCCGCAACTGTTTGGCAACAAGATCATCGCCGAGATGCGCGGTGTGTCCGACGAAGCCGGGCGTTCGCCATTCTGGGAGAGCCTGGGCCGTCACTTCTTCAAGATGGAATTCAGCCAGGCCGACTACCTGACGGGTGTGGGCAACAAAGCGTTCATCGCCGAACTGATGCCTAAATTCCCGCTCTACACCTGCTTCCTGTCGCCTGATGCGCGCAACGTGATCGGTCAGGTTCACCCGGACACCGAGCCGGCGCTGTCCATGCTCAAGAGCGAAGGTTTCAGCTATCAAGGCTACGTCGACATCTTCGATGCGGGCCCGGCGGTGGAGTGCGAAACCGGCAAGATCCGTGCGGTGCGCGACAGCCAGGCATTGGTGCTGGCCATTGGCACGCCCGGTGATGACGCCACGCCGTTCCTGATTCACAACCGCAAGCGCGAAGACTGTCGAATCACGGCTGCACCGGCACGCTTCGCTGCCGGCACATTGGTCGTCGATCCAATGACCGCCAAACGCCTTCAACTCAACGCTGGCGACCAAGTGCGCGCCGTACCGTTGTCTGCTGCTCGGGAGTCGAAATAATGAATTCGCTATACATCGCAGGTGAGTGGCTGGCCGGTCAGGGCGAGGCCTTTCAATCGTTGAACCCGGTGACCCAGCAAGTGTTGTGGGCGGGCGAGGGCGCCACGGCTGCTCAGGTTGAGTCGGCTGTGCAAGCTGCGCGCCAGGCATTCCCGGGCTGGGCCCGTCGTACCCTCGACGAGCGCATCACGGTGCTGGAAGCCTTTGCCGCGGCCTTGAAAAACCACGCTGACGAACTGGCCCGTTGCATTGGCGAGGAAACCGGTAAACCCCTGTGGGAGTCCGCGACCGAAGTCACCAGCATGGTTAACAAAATTGCGATTTCGGTGCAGAGCTACCGTGAGCGCACCGGCGAGAAGAGCGGCCCGCTGGGCGACGCCACCGCGGTGTTGCGTCACAAGCCGCACGGCGTGGTCGCGGTGTTCGGGCCTTACAACTTCCCCGGTCATTTGCCTAACGGTCACATTGTGCCGGCGCTGCTGGCCGGTAACAGCGTGCTGTTCAAACCAAGCGAACTGACCCCGAAAGTCGCCGAACTGACGGTGAAGTGCTGGATCGAAGCGGGGCTGCCCGCAGGCGTGTTGAACCTGCTGCAAGGCGCTCGCGAAACCGGTATCGCCCTGGCGGCGAACCCGGGCATCGACGGGTTGTTCTTCACCGGGTCGAGTCGTACCGGTAATCATCTGCACCAGCAATTTGCCGGTCGCCCGGACAAGATTCTTGCGCTGGAGATGGGCGGTAACAACCCGCTGGTGGTCGATGAGGTGGCTGATCTTGATGCGGCCGTTTACACCATCATCCAGTCGGCATTCATTTCCGCCGGTCAGCGTTGCACATGCGCTCGTCGTTTGCTGGTGCCGCAAGGTGCCTGGGGTGATGCGCTGCTGGCGCGACTGGTGGCGGTTAGTGCGACCATCGAAGTCGGCGCGTTTGACCAGCAACCTGCACCGTTCATGGGCTCGGTCATTTCTCTTGGCGCGGCGAAAGCGCTGATCGATGCTCAGGAACATCTGTTGGCGAATGGCGCCGTGGCGCTGTTGGAGATGACTCAGCCTCAGGCCCAGGCCGCATTGCTGACCCCAGGCATTCTGGACGTGACGGCGGTGGCCGATCGTCCTGACGAAGAGCTGTTCGGGCCGTTGTTGCAGGTGATTCGCTACGCTGATTTCGAGGCGGCGATCGTTGAAGCCAACAACACCGACTATGGACTGGCGGCCGGTTTGTTGTCGGATTCCGAAGCACGTTATCAACAGTTCTGGCTGGAAAGCCGTGCCGGTATCGTCAACTGGAACAAGCAGCTGACGGGTGCTGCGAGCAGCGCACCGTTTGGTGGCGTTGGCGCTTCGGGCAACCACCGCGCCAGTGCCTATTACGCGGCAGATTACTGCGCGTACCCGGTGGCTTCGCTGGAAACGCCGAGCCTGACGTTGCCGGCGACCCTTACGCCGGGCGTGAAAATGGCGTAACGCCCATCGCCAGCAGGCTGGCTCCCACAGGTTTAGTGGTGCTCACACATTTAGTGTTCGACGCAACCATTGTGGGAGCCAGCCTGCTGGCGATGGCCGCGACCCGGTCGCACTGAACAGTTAGTTACTGAAGCCTATACAACAGATTCTCGTGGAGCCTCGCCGATGAAATCCTATGAAGTCAATTTTGACGGTCTAGTGGGGCCGACCCATAACTACGGCGGTTTGTCCTACGGCAACGTCGCGTCCCAGAGCAACAGCCAGCAATCTTCGAATCCGAAGGAAGCGGCCCTGCAAGGCCTTGCGAAGATGAAAGCCTTGATGGAAATGGGCTTCCAGCAAGGCGTTCTGGCACCGCAAGAACGCCCTGATGTCGCGGCGTTGCGCCGGTTGGGTTTCGGCGGCACCGATGCTCAAGTGATCGAGCGCGCAGCCAAAGAAGCCATGCCATTACTGGTGGCCAGCTGCTCGGCGTCGAGCATGTGGGTGGCCAACGCCGCCACGGTCAGCCCCAGTGCGGACACGGCAGACGGGCGTGTGCACTTCACCGCCGCGAACCTCAATTGTAAATATCACCGCAGCATCGAGCACCCGACCACCAGTCGCGTGCTGGGCGCGATGTTCGCCGATCAGAAGCACTTCGCTCATCATGCGGCGTTGCCGGCGGTTGCGCAGTTCGGTGACGAAGGGGCTGCCAACCACACCCGCTTTTGCCGCGAATACGGTGAGGCGGGCGTCGAGTTTTTCGTGTTCGGTCGCAGTGCGTTCGACACCCGTTATCCGGCCCCACAGAAATATCCCGCGCGCCAGACCCTCGAAGCGTCTCAGGCGGTTGCGCGTTTGCATGGCCTGAGCGATGACGGTGTGGTGTATGGCCAGCAAAACCCTTCGGTGATCGATCAGGGCGTGTTTCACAACGACGTGATTGCGGTGGGTAACGGCGAGGTGCTGTTTTATCACGAGGACGCGTTCCTCGACACCGAGCAGATGCTGGCTGAATTGCACGGCAAACTCGCGAAGGTCGGCGGGAAATTTCAGTCGATCTGCGTACCGCGTTCTGCCGTAACCGTAGAGGATGCGGTTCGGTCCTACTTGTTCAACAGTCAGCTGCTGACACGTCCGGATGGCTCGATGCTGTTGATCGTGCCGGAAGAATGCCGTGGCAACGAGCGCGTCTGGCAGTACCTGCAAAGCCTGACCAGCTCCGGTGGCCTGATCCGTGAAGTCAAGGTTTTCGACTTGAAGCAAAGCATGCAGAACGGCGGTGGCCCGGCTTGCCTGAGGTTGCGCGTTGCGCTGAATGAAACCGAACTGGCGGCGGTCAACCCAGGCGTTATCATGACGGCACCGTTGTACGGCACGCTGACCGAATGGGTCGACAAGCACTACCGCGACCGCATGACCGAAAACGATCTTGCGGACCCGCAATTGTTGCTTGAGTGCCGGACGGCACTGGATGAACTGACACAAATCCTTAAACTGGGCGCGGTTTATCCTTTCCAGATCAATTGAAAGTCGAGAGCGTAAAAACATGAGCGATACCCTGCAGCTGATCCTTGAAGACACCGACGGCACGCAACTGGAAACATCCTGCACCCGCGTCGCGGTCATTTGGCAAGGCAAAGAGCTGTGGATTCAGCACGATGGCCGTGGCCAGCTGCTGATCGGCGTGGACGTCGAAGAAGGTGACGCTGAATACGCAAACCTGCTGCTGCGCCCATTGGCGACTAATCTGGTAAGTCTGCAACTGGAAATGGAGCCGGCTGAAGTCGGTGACGAAGACCACGTGCACGGCCCGGATTGCGCACACGACCACTAAGGAAACGCTCTATGCTCGCCCTCGGCAAATTGCTTGAACTGACCCTCGCCGGCCGTGAACCGGCGGAGAAGACTCAACTGACTGTCGAAGGCGTGCGGATGCGCTGGTTGAGCGAAGGTGCGCTGGAAGTCCGGCCACCTGAAGCCCGCGACAATGGCATGGACGTGCTGCTGTCGGCCGGCATCCATGGCAACGAAACAGCGCCGATCGAGTTGCTCGACCGCCTGTTGCATGACATCGCCCGCGGCGATTTGAAGCCGCGTGCACGCATTCTGTTCCTGTTCGGCAACCCGGATGCGATTCGCAAAGGCGAGCGCTTCATCGAGCAGGACGTCAATCGGCTGTTCAACGGCCGTCACGAACAAAGCAGTGGTGCCGAGGCCCTGCGCGCCTGTGAACTGGAGCGGCTGGCGGCCAGTTTCTTCAGCCTGCCGGATCGCAGCCGTCTGCACTACGATCTTCACACGGCGATTCGCGGCTCGAAAATCGAGCAGTTTGCCTTGTACCCCTGGAAGGAAGGTCGTCCGCATTCACGCCTGGAGCTGGCGCGCTTGCGTGCCGCCGGGATGGAGGCCGTGCTGCTGCAGAACAAGCCGTCCATCGTTTTCAGTTCCTACACCTATGACAAGCTTGGCGCCGAGTCTTTCACGCTTGAATTGGGCAAGGCGCGGCCGTTCGGGCAGAACGACGGGGTCAACGTTGATCTGCTGGAAACCCGTCTTCAGCAGATTATCGAGGGTAATGAGCCGCCGCTCAGCGAAGCCTCGCTGGAGGGTTTGCAGCTGTTCAGCGTGGCGCGGGAAATCATCAAGCACAGCGATAGCTTCCGCCTGAACTTGCCAGCAGACATCGAAAATTTTTCGGAGTTGGAGGTGGGTTATCTGCTGGCCGAAGACATCGCCCAGACGCGCTGGATCATCGAGGAGGAGGGCGCCCGGATTATCTTCCCGAATCCCAAAGTCAAGAACGGACTGCGTGCCGGCATCCTGATCGTGCCGACGACCGACGAAAATCTGGTCTGATTACAATACTTGGCCCGACATAAAATCCACTGTAGGAGCTGTCGTGTGAAACGAGGCTGCGATCTTTTGATCTTTTCTTTAAAACAAGATCAAAAGATCGCAGCCTCGTTTCACTCGACAGCTCCTACAGGGTGAGGGTGAGGGTCAGTCGGTGATTAGACCGCTACCGCACGCGGTTCAGTACGGCGCAATGCACGTATCTTGTGCAGCGTATCGGCACAGGTCTTCGCCGCTTCCTGGCCTTTATGCACGAAATGCTCGAAGAAAAATGTGTGATGCAGTTCTTCGCCGGCATGGAAGTGGTGCGGGGTCAGGGAGACCGAGAACACTGGCACTTCGGTTTCCAGTTGAACCTGCATCAGGCCACTGACCACCGACTGGGCAACGAATTCGTGACGGTAGATCCCGCCGTCTACTACCAGGGCTGCCGCGACAATGCCGGCATAGCGACCGGTCTTGGCCAACAACTTGGCGTGCAAAGGCATTTCAAAGGCGCCGCCGACCTCGAAGAAGTCGATGTCGGATTCCTGATAACCCTGGGCAATCATTTCCGCCAAAAAGCCTTTCCGGCTCTGATCGACGATTTCCTTGTGCCAGCAGGCCTGGATGAACGCTACGCGCTCGCCGTGATGGTGTTTGCTTTTGCTATCGATTGCGGTGGGTTGCATGTTCTGACTCCTGTTTGTGTAAAAAACAGGGCATATGAATCGAATGGGATTTAAGGGTACGCACGCTCGCACTAAGGCATGCGGACGGCCCTTTGGCGCCAATCCCGTTCTCTCTTCATCCGGACTATGACCGTCGGCCCCGGGATCACACCGGGTCTGCTGACCTTGCCGTCATGCACCGCTATTGCCGTGCCTGCCGCCAAGCGCTCGCGGGCTATGCGCATTGCGCGCAATTACCGCCGGTGGGGAGTTGCACCCCGCCCTGAGAACGTTTTGCCGCCAGATTGTCTGGCGGCGAAGCGTTTTTAACACATATTTCTGACTGGTGCATCGCTGCTATCTGATGATTGCGATCGAGTTTTCAGTTGTGTCGACGAGACTTTTCCTCGACGCGGGGTTGATTATTCGGCGCCAAGACCGCAGTAATTCCTACATGAAAGGGATTTCCCCTGCTTACCGAGGCCAGATTCATGAGCGTTATCGATCTTCGCAGCGACACCGTCACCCAACCCACCGCCGGTATGCTCGACGCGATGGCCAAAGCGGCCACGGGTGATGACGTGTACGGTGAAGATCCGACGGTCAATCGTCTGGAAGCCGAGCTTGCCGATCGGTTGGGCTTTGCTGCGGCGCTGTTTGTTCCAACGGGCACCATGAGCAACTTGTTGGGGTTGATGGCCCACTGCGAGCGTGGTGACGAATACATCGTTGGCCAGCAGGCACACACCTATAAGTACGAGGGTGGCGGCGCTGCGGTTCTGGGTTCGATCCAGCCGCAGCCTATCGAGGTGCAGGCCGATGGCTCGCTGGATCTGGCTCACGTGGCCGCCGCCATCAAACCGGATGATTTCCACTTCGCCCGCACCCGTTTGCTGGCGCTGGAGAACTCCATGCAAGGCAAAGTACTGCCATTGGAGTATCTGGCTCGGGCTCGGGCGTTCACCCGAGAGCATGGCTTGGCGTTGCATCTGGATGGCGCGCGTCTTTACAACGCGGCGGTCAAATTGGGGGTGGATGCGCGAGAAATTACCCAGCATTTCGATTCAGTGTCCGTCTGCCTGTCCAAAGGACTCGGGGCGCCCATCGGTTCGGTGTTGTGTGGCTCGACGGAACTGATTGCCAAGGCCCGGCGATTGCGCAAAATGGTGGGGGGCGGTATGCGTCAGGCGGGTCTATTGGCGGCGGCTGGGTTGTATGCGCTGGAAAACAACGTGGAGCGTCTGGCCGACGATCATGCCAACGCACAACACCTGGCTGACGGCCTGAAAGCCGCTGGTTATGAGGTCGAGCCCGTTCAGACCAACATGGTTTATGTGCAAATGGGCGAAAAAGCCGAGGCGATCAAGGCCTTCGCCGCCGAGAGAGGGATCAAATTGAGTGCTGCCGGGCGGCTCCGTATGGTGACTCACATGGACGTTAGTCGTGCTCAAATCGAGCAGGTCGTCGCGACATTTGCCGACTTTTCTCGCAACTGACCGTGTTAGCCGTCCAATTGACTGTTTGTATCGTACAAACACACTGTACCTAGTCACTAACGCCGATATAATACGGCCCTTTGCCGTCGCTTCGTCTGTTGACGTTTCGCACAGGCCTTTGGCCGCAGCCTCCGTGGAAGAACCTAATGAAAAGCGCAGAAATCCGTGAAGCCTTCCTTCGCTTCTTCGAAGAGCAAGGCCACACCCGTGTAGCCTCCAGCTCTTTGATTCCGGGCAACGACCCAACCCTGCTGTTCACTAACGCGGGGATGAACCAGTTCAAGGACTGTTTCCTGGGCCAGGAAAAGCGCGCGTACACCCGTGCGACAAGCAGCCAGAAGTGCGTGCGTGCCGGTGGCAAGAACAGTGACCTGGAAAACGTCGGCTATACCGCTCGTCACCACACATTCTTTGAAATGCTGGGTAACTTCAGCTTCGGCGATTACTTCAAGCATGACGCGATCACGTACGCCTGGACCTTCCTGACCGATGTCTTGAAGCTGCCCAAGGAAAAACTTTGGGTCACCGTCTATGCGTCGGACGATGAGGCTTACGACATCTGGACGAAGCAGATCGGTGTGCCGGTCGAGCGCATGATCCGTATCGGCGACAACAAGGGCGCGCCGTATGCGTCCGATAACTTCTGGACCATGGGTGATACCGGACCGTGCGGTCCTTGCACCGAGATTTTCTACGATCACGGCGACCACATCTGGGGCGGCCCGCCGGGTTCGCCGGAAGAAGACGGTGATCGCTACATCGAAATCTGGAACAACGTGTTCATGCAGTTCAACCGCACCGCCGATGGCGTGTTGCATCCGTTGCCAGCGCCGTCGGTCGATACCGGCATGGGCCTGGAACGGATCAGTGCGGTCATGCAGCACGTCCATTCCAACTACGAAATCGACCTGTTCAAGAATCTGCTGAGCGCTTCGGCCGAGGCCATCGGTTGCAGCAATGACGACCAGTCGTCGCTCAAGGTGGTCTCTGACCACATCCGCTCGTGCGGTTTCCTGATTGCAGACGGTGTGCTGCCGTCCAACGAAGGTCGGGGCTATGTGCTGCGCCGGATCATTCGTCGTGCCTGCCGTCACGGTAACAAGCTGGGCGCAACCGGTAGCTTCTTCTACAAGATCGTCGCGGCACTGGTTGCCGAGATGGGTGAGGCCTTCCCGGAACTCAAGCAGCAGCAAGCCAACATCGAACGCGTGCTTAAAGCTGAAGAAGAGCAGTTCTCCAAGACGCTTGAGCACGGCCTGAAGATCCTCGAGCAGGATCTGCTGGAGCTCAAAGGCACCGTCGTGCCTGGCGACGTGGTGTTCAAGTTGTACGACACCTACGGTTTCCCGATGGACCTGACGGCGGATATCGCCCGTGAACGTAATCTGACCGTCGACGAAGTCGGCTTCGAACGTGAAATGGAAGCCCAGCGCGTCCGTGCCCGTTCGGCCAGTTCGTTCGGCCTGGATTACAACACGCTGGTCAAGGTTGACGTGGCCACCGAGTTCACCGGTTACAAAGCCACCAGCGGTTCGGCCAAAATTGTCGCCATCTATAAAGATGGTCAGTCGGTCGACGTATTGAGTGAAGGCGAAGAGGCCGTCATCGTCCTCAATCAGACCCCGTTCTATGCGGAATCCGGTGGCCAGATTGGCGATAGCGGTTACCTGCAAGCGGGCGCTTCGCGTTTCGACGTGCGCGACACGACGAAGACTGGAGGTGCATTTCTGCATCACGGTGTTTTGGCTTCGGGCAGCCTGCTCGTTGGCGCGCCGGTCGACACTCATGTTGATGCCGAAGTGCGTCACGCCACCGCGCTGAACCACTCGGCGACCCACTTGCTGCACGCAGCACTGCGGCAGGTGCTGGGCGAACATGTTCAGCAGAAAGGCTCTTTGGTCGACAGTCAGCGCCTGCGTTTTGACTTCAGCCACTTCGAAGCGATCAAGCCTGAGCAACTGAAAGCACTGGAAGACATCGTCAACGCTGAAATTCGCAAGAACTCTGCGGTTGAGACTGAAGAAACCGATATCGAAACCGCCAAGCAAAAAGGCGCCATGGCGCTGTTTGGCGAAAAGTACGGTGACAACGTTCGCGTACTGAGCATGGGCGGTGATTTCTCCGTCGAGCTCTGCGGCGGTATCCATGCCAACCGTACCGGTGACATCGGCCTGCTGAAAATCATCAGCGAAGGTGGTGTGGCTTCGGGTGTGCGTCGTATCGAAGCCGTCACCGGTGCTGCGGCACTGGCTTACTTGAACGCTGCGGAAGAACAACTCAAGGAAGCGGCCAACCTGGTCAAGGGCAGTCGCGACAACCTGATCGACAAGCTCTCGGCTGTGCTGGAGCGCAACCGTCTGCTGGAGAAGCAACTCGAGCAGTTGCAGGCCAAGGCTGCCAGCGCGGCGGGCGACGATCTGTCGGCTTCTGCGCTGGACGTCAAGGGTGTGAAGGTCCTGGCCGTGCGTCTGGACGGCCAGGATGGCAAGGCGCTGCTGGCGCTGGTCGATCAACTGAAAAACAAACTCGGCCGCGCAGTGATCCTGCTCGGCAGTGTCCATGAGGATAAGGTCGTTCTGGTTGCAGGCGTAACCAAAGACCTGACTGGCCAACTCAAAGCCGGTGATTTGATGAAGCAAGCCGCTGCGGCAGTGGGCGGGAAGGGCGGTGGTCGTCCAGACATGGCGCAGGGCGGTGGTACTGACGCTGGCGCACTGGACGCGGCATTGGCCCTGACTGTTCCGTTTGTAGAGCAGGGTTTATAAGGCAACTGTTTCCGATCCGCAGTCTAGTGGCGGACCAGAACGCTGTTTGAGTGATTATTTGGGCGCCCTTCAGGGGCAGAGGCGGCTTTGAAATGGCTTTGATCGTACAGAAATTTGGAGGCACCTCGGTCGGCACTGTCGAGAGAATCGAGCAGGTCGCCGACAAGGTTAAGAAATTCCGCGATGCCGGCGATGACCTGGTGGTTGTGCTGTCTGCAATGAGCGGCGAAACCAACCGTCTGATCGATCTGGCCAAGAAAATCAGTGGCGACGATCAACCGGTTCCTCGTGAGCTGGACGTGATTGTCTCGACTGGTGAGCAGGTGACGATTGCACTGTTGGCCATGGCGCTGATCAAGCGCGGCGTGCCAGCGGTGTCCTACACCGGCAATCAAGTGCGGATCCTGACAGACAGTGCGCACAACAAAGCGCGTATCTTGCAGATTGATGACCAGAAGATTCGTGGTGATCTGAAAGCAGGACGTGTGGTGGTTGTCGCCGGTTTCCAGGGCGTCGACGAGCATGGCAACATCACCACCCTCGGTCGTGGCGGTTCCGACACCACTGGCGTGGCGCTGGCAGCGGCCTTGAAAGCTGACGAGTGCCAGATCTACACCGACGTCGATGGCGTCTACACCACGGATCCACGAGTGGTGTCCGTGGCTCAGCGCCTGGACAAGATTACCTTTGAAGAGATGCTGGAAATGGCCAGCCTCGGTTCAAAGGTGTTGCAGATCCGTGCGGTGGAATTCGCCGGGAAGTACAACGTTCCGCTGCGCGTACTGCACAGCTTCAAGGAGGGGCCGGGCACCCTCATTACTATTGATGAAGAGGAAACCATGGAACAGCCGATCATTTCCGGTATCGCTTTCAACCGCGATGAAGCCAAGCTGACTATCCGTGGCGTGCCAGACATCCCGGGCGTTGCGTTCAAGATTCTGGGCCCGATCAGTGGCGCGAACATTGAAGTCGACATGATCGTGCAGAACGTCGCGCACGATAACACCACTGACTTCACCTTCACTGTGCACCGCAATGACTACCAGGCGGCGCAGACGGTGCTGGAAAAAACCGCTAGCGAGTTGGGTGCCCGTGAAGTCATCGGCGACACCAAGATCGCCAAGGTGTCGATCGTCGGTGTTGGCATGCGCTCCCACGCAGGCGTCGCCAGTCGGATGTTCGAAGCACTGGCCAAGGAAACGATCAACATTCAGATGATCTCGACCTCGGAAATCAAAGTCTCCGTGGTGATCGAAGAGAAGTATCTGGAACTGGCTGTGCGCGCTCTGCACACGGCTTTCGAACTGGACGCGCCGGCCCGTCAGGGCGAGTGATGCGTTTGCCAAAGGGCGCGGTCTGACCGCGCCTTTTGTTTTCTTGAATGGCGTGACTCGAGGCTGTTCTTTTGCTCGCGCTGGTCAATACTCAGGCATGTAGGACTTCGACCATTTTGGTTGTAGGTCGAGTGCCTTTTTTTTGCAGACTGCTGTCCCTGAAATGTAATGCGTGAGGAGAAAGGTATGTTGATTCTGACTCGTCGGTGCGCAGAAAGCCTGATTATCGGTGATGGCGAAATCACCGTAACCGTGCTCGGCGTCAAAGGAAATCAAGTGCGTATCGGTGTCAACGCCCCGAAAGAGGTTGCGGTCCACCGTGAGGAAATTTACCTGCGTATAAAGAAAGAGAAGGACG
Source organism: Pseudomonas sp. LBUM1643 (assembly GCF_059716215.1). NCBI lineage: Bacteria > Pseudomonadati > Pseudomonadota > Gammaproteobacteria > Pseudomonadales > Pseudomonadaceae > Pseudomonas > Pseudomonas sp. LBUM1643. The sequence goes on along the minus strand of NZ_CP166813.1, from coordinate 4,966,179 downwards.
AAGAACCAAGCCATTAATTTTTATCGCTTTTTATGTTTGCAAACGGGGAAAAGGTTGGTTAAGATACGCCCCGTGTTGCGGAGAGCTGGCCGAGTGGCCGAAGGCGCTCCCCTGCTAAGGGAGTACACCTCAAAAGGGTGTCGGGGGTTCGAATCCCCCGTTCTCCGCCATTATTTGCGTAGTACGTTGTAATCTGGCTTCTTCGGTAAGTTGTTGAAATTACTAGAAAAAGTGTTTGACATAGAGATTAGACGGCCTATAATGCGCGGCAACAAATGCACTCGTAGCTCAGCTGGATAGAGTACTCGGCTACGAACCGAGCGGTCACAGGTTCGAATCCTGTCGAGTGCACCATTTAAGAGTTGTTTGCAGTAATGCGAATGACTTGGCTCCAACCAGTTGTGATCTGGTATAAAAACACACATGCACTCGTAGCTCAGCTGGATAGAGTACTCGGCTACGAACCGAGCGGTCACAGGTTCGAATCCTGTCGAGTGCACCAAACAACAAAAAGCCCGCTTTTACAGCGGGCTTTTTGCCGTCTGGGATTTGGCTTTTCCTTTCGTGCATCCTCTTTCGTCAAATGTGATTTGCGCGTTACGACCTCGTTTGGTGTCGTAGCGATAGCTCGTGGCAAAATTTCGAATAGTGATCTTGTCCGGTTTACCCAAGGCACTTTCCACATCCTGTTGGGTCATGCCGGCGACGATGCGCTGACTGATGATCGCTTCACGTCTCTCGCGTGCGCTCAACTGATTTCCACATTTATCCTCGGCATGGCCGACGATCGTCAGATTCCTCATCCCGGTTGAGCTTGTCCTGTCGCGGATATCAGCTTCCGGCAGCAGTGCCATCGTGGTACCTGGCACCGAAGTGCGCACCTCTTGCATTGAGAGGTCCTCCCCGGCGTTACAGCTCAATGTGGTGAAGGTGATGCTTCCGTCAGGCGCCTCGCAGCGGTGAATGGTCACTGCAAGCGCGGTCTGGGGAAGGCAGAGCAAAGCGGCCAGCAAAAAATAATGTCTATTCGAAAGCATCGATCATCCTCCTTGACGGTCCTATTGCAGGGTAGTCGCTACATTTTCCGGTGAGGGTGTGTTTTCTTTTCCGAATGAGTCGTCGCAGATTGAATGGATCAGGGCGTCACTCAGGTTTGTTCTGCAAGCGCTTGTTTCAACCGCGATTTTTTAACGTTTAAAACCTTCGGGCGGTGTATCATTGCGCCCGTCAGCCCCGCCGGGGCTTGTGGAAAACCTCCATGGACTTACCCAGTAGTTACTCAGTACCCCATTTTTCCAATCATGAATTAACTGATTGATCCTTCCGGCGTGCCCCGCTGCTGGGAGTGGAGTTCGCCTATGTCTGAAGTAGAAGTAAAGAAAACGCAAGAAAGCCTGCAAGACCGCCTCGCTCAGGTCGTTGAGCTGCTGCATCGTCAGCGAGTGGTCGAAGACCTGACTCATCGCCAGGAAGGCCCGCATCACGAACGGGTCGAGAACCTTGTTCACCGCCAAAACCTCGTCGAGCTGCAACGCAAGCTCGATGACCTGCACTCCGCCGACGTCGCCTACATTCTTGAAGCTTTGCCGCTGGACGATCGTTTAACGCTCTGGCAATTGGTCAAGGCCGATCGCGACGGTGACATCCTGCTTGAAGTGTCCGACTCGGTTCGTGAAACCCTGATCGCCGACATGGACGATCACGAGCTGTTGGCGGCAGCCAAGGACATGGACGCCGATGAATTGGCGGACCTCGCATCCGAGTTGCCGAGAGACGTTGTTCACGAGCTGATGGAAACTCTGGATGGTCAACAGCGTGAGCGCGTTCGCTCCGCGTTGTCCTACGACGAGGAACAAGTCGGTGCGCTGATGGACTTCGAGATGGTGACGATCCGTGAGGATGTCAGTCTTGAGGTGGTTTTGCGGTACCTGCGTCGCCTAAAAGAGTTGCCAGGTCATACGGACAAACTGTTCGTCGTGGATTACGACGGCGTGCTGAAGGGCGTTTTGCCCATCAAACGTTTGTTGGTCAACGATCCGGACAAACAGGTCGCGGAGGTCATGGCCAGCGATCCGGTAAGTTTTCATCCGGATGAAGATGCCTACGATGCTGCTCAGGCATTTGAGCGTTACGATTTGATTTCGGCCCCCGTGGTCGACAAGAACGGCAAGTTGATCGGCCGTCTGACCATCGATGAAATGGTCGATCTGATTCGTGAAGAGAGCGAGAACGAAGTTCTCAACATGGCGGGTCTGCGTGAAGAGGAGGACATTTTCGCGTCGGTCTGGAAGTCTCTGCGTAACCGTTGGGCCTGGCTGGCGGTTAACCTGGTTACTGCGTTCATTGCCTCGCGAGTGATTGGCCTGTTTGAAGGTTCTATTGAAAAGCTGGTAGCACTCGCGGCATTGATGCCGATTGTGGCCGGTATTGGCGGTAACTCGGGTAATCAGACCATCACTATGATTGTAAGGGCGATGGCGCTGGATCAGGTGAGTACAGGCAATACCTCGCGATTGATGCGCAAGGAGTTGGCGGTCGGCCTGATCAATGGCTTGGTTTGGGGAGGCGTCATTGGCATCGTGGCCTACCTCCTATATGGGAGCTGGTCCCTGGGGGTGGTCATGACTGCTGCCATGACACTTAACCTCCTGCTTGCTGCATTGATGGGGGTGTTGATACCCATGACACTCGCTCGACTAGGACGTGATCCTGCAATGGGAGCGAGTGTCATGATCACTGCGATGACGGACAGTGGGGGCTTCTTCATATTTCTGGGCTTGGCGACGATATTCTTGCTCTGACTTACCGTTTTTAAGATCCGTCATTCGACGGGTCTAATTCGATGGCCAGTCTCACCGAAAAGCCCTGCAAGTTACGCCTGCAGGGCTTTTCTCGTTTTTATCGGTGGAACTCTGAATCCAAGACGGTTCTCTTTGCATAATCAGGGCGCCAAAGTAGTCAGGTATTACAGTGGGCGAGGGGCGGGCAATGCACCTCTACTACTGAAATTTTGACAAAAAAAAGCCAGCTTTACGCTGGCTTGGGAATCAGTTCAATCAGGACGCGTCTGTGGCCATCTCGGCGTCATGGGCGATCAGCGAAACGAGCGCGTTTTGCTGGCGATGGGAGAGTTGGCGGAAACGTTGCAACAGTTCGCGTTCGTGCAGTGACAGCTCCGGGCTGTCCAGGCGCATGCTTAGTTCTTCGCCCAGCGCACCTTCCTGAATAAGGCTTTGCTCAAGGCGCGCGATGATTTCGGAGTTCATGCTGCGATGATGATTGCGAGCCACTTCGGCAATGCGTTCACGCATTCCGTCTGGCAGACGTACGACGAACTTGTCAGCCGTACGGCTGGAATAAATTGCCTGTTTCAATGGGCGCATATATTTAACCGGTTAGTTCAGGGGAGCGGTTCTCGGGATTGGCCGCAGGATGTCTGATAGGACAAGCGCTCTGGCCAAATGTTCAACCTGAATTGATAGAGGCTCGCATCATGCCTCAAGATTGCCAGTTCGTTGGCGCCAATTCTGTGACAAATATTGAACTGGATAAAGGCGTTCTGCCAGCACCAATCATCAGAAATGCGGACTGGTTTGAAACTTTGACCGGCTGTCCTGCCGGCGCGTCCTCGTGCTTGCAAAACGATTTCCCAAGTGCCACCTGAAGTCGCTAGCTATGCGAGGTTCTGCGGAAACCTTCCTTTTAGAGAATAGTGGCAAATGGCCGATTCGCTAGTTGAAGGTTCGTGAAGTAGGCAGTTTCAGGATGGATGGCAGAGTTTTAACGAGGCCGCTAGCCGGGGAGGAGGCTCCACGGGAAGTCGCGCTGATCAGATACCGTGGCCATAAAATTGGCGCGGTTGATTTTGCGATTCTGGATTCATTTTCGTGAGGGGGTTGGGCGAGGTCACTCTGGTGGTCCTCGCCTTTTGACGTTGCTACGAGTGTGTTAGCGAAATACCGGGTCGAACTTGATCTTACGACCGGCGATCAATGCCAGGATGAAAAGCGAGGAAAAAGCGCCGCAAGCAATCAGTGGGACGGTGAGATACGTCTCTTGTGCTGATGAAAAATGGTAGATGCCGCTTATTAGGGCCAGGACGAATAATCCTGCGGCGGACTTGGACATACTGATGCTCCTGAATGATTCAAAATACCAAGCGATCTGAAGAATGAGTGGACAACCCGACCGTCCCCTGACTACCGCTTTGAATTGCAAAGCCTGAATCGGTATTTATGACCGCTAGCTGAGGGGCTTTTTGCAGCTGAAGATAATGCGGCATCCGTTGGACGATCGACTCTTCATCCTTCTCGGGTGTGAAAGTGAATCCCAGCAGAAGCGCCAGTGCGATCACGTTCGAAAGAAGAAGGATGTTGTTCATGGGAATGATCTCCGATGCTTTGCAGGTTACTAAAGCAGCGAGCATGCCAACAGTCTAAATGGGATAAGTCCCTCAAATACAGGGAATTAGGGGTCAACTGAATGGTTTTGTTCGTGCATTTTGCAATGATGGCTTTTTGGGGGGAGGTTATTTGCACGACCGGCCAACATCGGCAAATGAGGGGAACATTGCCTACGCTTAAAAAGCATGCGGACGACATGACAAAAGAAGGGTTGCCCGTTAACATGCACGCCGTCGCTGCATGATGCCTCTTGGCAGTTTTCCGGATGACGAATGTCTCAGTAGCTCAATTGGATAGAGCATCCCCCTCCTAAGGGGAAGGTTGGCAGTTCGAACCTGCCCTGGGACACCATGACTTCTCCTTCTGCCGGCCCGTTTCTTGTTCGGTGATGTTCATCAAGATCTTGAGGTTACTGCAGAAGTCGAAAAGCCCTGCTGGGTTCACTCAGGCAGGGCTTTTTTATGTCGCGCGTAAGCTGTCAGGTCGGATCCCTTCCTTATATAAGGAAACTATTCGAGTTTCTGATAGAAAAGCAAAATCAGTGCTTGACGGCAGATTCAGGATGTCTATAATTCGCCCCACTTCCGGCGCAGTCGAAACGGAAAACTCCTTGGTAAACAAAGAGTTACGAAGTTTTCGGCAGTGAGTTGCTTCAGGTCATCGAAGCGCGAAAGGAGTTGAAAAAGAGGTGTTGACAGCAGCGAGTAACGCTGTAGAATTCGCCTCCCGCTAACGAGAGATCGAAAGCGCAAGTGGTTGAAGTTACAAAGGAAACTTTGAAAACTTCTGAAAATAACCGCTTGACAGCAACAAGCGCTGCTGTAGAATGCGCGCCTCGGTTGAGACGAAAGATCTTAACCAATCGCTCTTTAACAACTGAATCAAGCAATTCGTGTGGGTGCTTGTGGAGTCAGACTGATAGTCAACAAGATTATCAGCATCACAAGTTACTCCGCGAGAAATCAAAGATGTAACCAACGATTGCTGAGCCAAGTTTAGGGTTTCTTAAAAACCCAAAGATGTTTGAACTGAAGAGTTTGATCATGGCTCAGATTGAACGCTGGCGGCAGGCCTAACACATGCAAGTCGAGCGGTAGAGAGAAGCTTGCTTCTCTTGAGAGCGGCGGACGGGTGAGTAATGCCTAGGAATCTGCCTGGTAGTGGGGGATAACGCTCGGAAACGGACGCTAATACCGCATACGTCCTACGGGAGAAAGCAGGGGACCTTCGGGCCTTGCGCTATCAGATGAGCCTAGGTCGGATTAGCTAGTTGGTGAGGTAATGGCTCACCAAGGCGACGATCCGTAACTGGTCTGAGAGGATGATCAGTCACACTGGAACTGAGACACGGTCCAGACTCCTACGGGAGGCAGCAGTGGGGAATATTGGACAATGGGCGAAAGCCTGATCCAGCCATGCCGCGTGTGTGAAGAAGGTCTTCGGATTGTAAAGCACTTTAAGTTGGGAGGAAGGGCATTAACCTAATACGTTAGTGTTTTGACGTTACCGACAGAATAAGCACCGGCTAACTCTGTGCCAGCAGCCGCGGTAATACAGAGGGTGCAAGCGTTAATCGGAATTACTGGGCGTAAAGCGCGCGTAGGTGGTTCGTTAAGTTGGATGTGAAATCCCCGGGCTCAACCTGGGAACTGCATTCAAAACTGTCGAGCTAGAGTATGGTAGAGGGTGGTGGAATTTCCTGTGTAGCGGTGAAATGCGTAGATATAGGAAGGAACACCAGTGGCGAAGGCGACCACCTGGACTGATACTGACACT